>NZ_AHKF01000014.1 GCF_000252125.1 Flavobacterium frigoris PS1
TGTATGTATGTATGTATGTATGTATGTATGTATGTATGTATGTATGTATGTATGTATGTATGTATGTATGTATGTATGTATGTATGTAGTAACAAAACCTAAGTGTAAATATTAGTTAGGATAGTACGAAATGTTCTATATCTGTCGATGGAATGGAAATTGCTGTCTAGTAATAAAGTTGTGGATTGGTATGATATTTGGCTAAAAAAGAAAAGGAACTCTTCTAGTAGCTTTAAATGGTTTGCAAGAAGTTCTTATAATAGCATAGCTGATTCTTTAGAAACGTCATGGTGTTATTATCTATAGTTTGCAAACAAACATAGTTTTATGAGTAGCTGAAAAACGCCTACTCGTAATTTGAAAGTGTTTTGCGTAAGGGATAATAGTGGCATCCTTTTGTGATCTCCCATCCCGATTCTTGGGGATGGGAGATCGCAAAAGATATAACGGATAGCCCGACCCGAAGGGATACGCCCAAATGCTGAATAATCTGGAGTTTATTTTGATCTTCTAATATTTTGCTGCGCAATATCAGAATTAGACGCACAAATCGGCTAGAATCAGTTTATAGTTTTAAGTAATAAGCGTAAATATTTGGTGTAGCAATAAACCACATACATAGGCGCCATAAGTTCCTACTCCGTATCCTAAAACGGCTAGAAGTACTCCTACTGGAGCTAGGAAAGGACTGAATGCTGCTGCAACAATTGGAGCGGATGCTGCTCCTCCAATATTTGCCTGACTTCCTACCGCTACATAGAAAAACGGTGCTTTAATGATTTTGGCTACAATGATCATTACAATGATATGTGTAGTAATCCAAATGATTCCTACCAAGAATAGTAGAGGGTTATCAAATATAGCGCCTAGATTCATGTGAGTTCCTATCGTTGCGACTAAGATGTATAAAAATACAGTTCCTACTTTTGAGGCACCATAACTTTCGATTTGACGCACTTTAGTAAATGATAATGCGATACCTATTGTTGTAGTTATAATAACTAACCAAAAGAACTCATTAGTGAAAGAGTATTTTTCTAATTGGGGATAATTAACTTTAAAAAATGGCGCTATAATATCAGCTAACAAATGTCCTAGACCTGTAATACCAAAAGCAACCATTAAAACAACCATAAGGTTGTTAGTGGTTAGTGGTTGTCTCTTTCCAGCTTGTTCTTCCTCTAGTTGATTCTCAAGTGCTATAATTGGAGTATTATCCGCCTTCAGCCATTTGTCTATTCTATCTTTCTTTTGTGCTCCATAAAGAAGGAATCCCATCCATAAATTAGCCACTAATACATCTACAGCAATCATTTGTGCGAACATAGTTTTACTGGCGCCAAATACTTCTAGCATTGCTGTCTGATTTGCACCTCCTCCAATCCAACTTCCAGCGATTGTAGACAGACCTTTCCAGACTTCTTCTCCATCGGATAATGCTACCTCAGGAAAAAAACTACCTACGATATATAATGCTAATGGCCCACCAATTATAATTCCTACTGTTCCTGCTAAAAACATAATGACTGCTTTGCTTCCTAATCTTTTTAAAGCAACAAAATTAATACTCAATGTGAGTAATACTAAACTTGCTGGTAACAAATAACGCGAGGCAATCGTATATAAACTGGAAGTTTCACCAGATATAATATTGAAGGTGTTGAAAATTGCTGGAATAAAATAACATAATAATACAGATGGGACGACACTGTAAAATTTCTTAAAGAAAGGTTTCTCACTAGATGACGTGATGAATATCAAACCTAGTATTGTAAATAGTAGTCCTAAGACAACAGCATCGTTAGTTATTAAAGCGGCTGGTTTTTCGATCATAGTTGGTTTTCTGTTTATATGTTATTATAGTTGCGTTAGGAGGATTTTGCTAATCGCTGGTAAAGGCTAGCTTAGCTAGATTTGTCGGTTAATTTACTTATCGGCAAGTATAGTAGTTTTCTATTAAAAACCCATTAACATAGATTCTAAATTCGCTATAAGCTATTTTAGGAATGGTATTCAAAATAAGCACGCAATCTTTTGTTGCTTTTGAATAACGAATATAAGTTAAGTTTCCTGCCTAACTTGTCGTAGACAGAACAATTTTCCTTTTAAAAGGGTAATTACATCGCTTAAACATAGTAGTTAAATGAAAATTAAGCTATAAGTGCTGCTTCTCAGTTAAAACAAAGCTTCTTTGTATTGCCAAACCAAGGAAATGAAAAATCCTAAAAAAAGTAGACAAACTAAGAATTGTATAAAGGTAGAGGCTAAAAATCCTATAAAAGATCCAGTAGCGGCTTTAATTGCACGGCTATGATTTTTAGAATCAAAAAAGAGCTCTCCTACGAAAGCGCCTAAAAAAGGACCTATTAAAAAACCAAACGGAATTGGTGTAAGAATACCAATAATCAGTCCAATGTTTGTTCCCCAAATCCCATATTTACTTCCCCCAAAATATTTTGTTCCTTTTGCAGGAATCACATAATCTAATACCGAAATGATGATTGTTATTGATAACGTAATTCCTAAAATCCAATAGTTTGCTGGGATAGCATTTGTCAGATAAAGCAATGCAATTCCGGCCCAACTTATTCCAGGTCCCGGTAAAACAGGTAGCAAGCTGCCGAGGATGCCTATGAGTATGCAAATGAAACCAATGCTTAAAAGTAATACATCCATAAAATTATTTTCAGTAATTTTGAAAAATATAAAAGTACCATTATTCTTCAAAAGTAATTTTGTAAAATGACAGCGTTTTTCTGAGAGCTACTAATATTAGTAACTTTAGAAAGAATGTCAAAAATAATAATTGTATTTTTATACACTATAAGTCTAATTCAAAAACCAGACATTGAAGCAATATTACTTTTTTATAGTATTTTTACTTTTTAATTCCTGCCAATACTTCGAAAAGCAAGTCCCTTCACAAAAGGAATTGTTGCAAAAAGAGTTGAAAGCGATCAATTGGAAAGAAGTAGACGAATACCCATCTTTTGTGGATTGCGATAAGGTAGAAAACAAAACAGAGCGTCAGCAGTGCTTTTTTCAGTACCTGACTGAACTGATACAAGATAAATTGAGCAGTGATACACTTTCGATACTCTATCCTGAATTAGATACTATAGAGGTGAAAGTTACTATCTTTCCCAATGCAAAAATGAAATTTGAACCTCAATTTCCAAAGGATTCAGTCGCTTATGACACTATTAAAATTGATAGTATTTTGACTGCAAGGTTGGTTGATTTCCCAAAGGTGAATCCTGCAATCAAAAGAGGGATTCCTGTAAAAACACAATTTATACTTCCGGTTATTCTTAAAGTAGAGTGATTTTTTAAAGCTATTTCCTGCTATACATTGCAATCTTTTATGCTGAACAACAACATAAAAGGATTTTTATTTCTATCAGGGCTAGGGCTCTGTGATTAGAATTAACTTTTCGATTATAGATCAATTAATTACTTGTTTGTGCTTTTAAGTGTCCTTGTTTTATGGTAAATAGCAAGTATGAATAGTACTATGCTTGATGCTAAGCCCAGATATTTCAATGTCTGCTCTTCCTCAAGAGTTGTTATTGAAATTATTAAAAGAAGTGATCCAATTGCAATTAAACCAGTTCCTTTTTTCTTTTTTAAATTATCGTTTTTCATTTTTACTGGTTCTAATTATTCATTGTATTAGTATGAAAAAATTAAAAATGTTACAATCTAAATTTCCTCCCTTTCCATTCGTATTTTCCAAATAATGAATAGAAAGCTACGCAAACGCTAAAAAAGGGGTAGAGTAGGCTGCTCAAAATGAGGTAGCGGTTTTTTTGTCCCAAAAAAGTATTGGTTTTAAATATAAAAAGAGCATCTACTGTAAACTTGAGTAGTGATAAAATGATTACAAGTTCAATGGGTATTATCCTAAATATCCAGAACCCGACAGCCAATATCCAACATAAGTTCCCCATTAAAACCGCAACACCTAGAAATTTCCCGAAACTACTTTGATAAGAAGTCGTTTTAGAAGCCCAACGTACCCTTTGATAAAACAAAGATTTCCAGTCATTCAAAGGTTTACTAGTAACTATATTGTTTTTTGATTTTAAATAGTGGACTTGCTCACGGAATCTTAAAATCGCTTTTTGCAATAAAAACACATCATCACCACTAGCTATATTATCGTTACCGTCAAAGCCATTCAGTTCTTGAAAAAGTGTTTTGGTGTAGGCTAAGTTGGCGCCATTACACATAAAACCTTTTCTGATTCCAAAACTACCGATGGTTGCGCCTTGCAGGCTTGCCAAATCCAGTTGCTGGAATTGGTGTAGGAATGAATTACTGCAATCGTAAGTTACCGCGCCAGCAATCATCGCAACTTCATGTTCATGACTCTGGATGTAATTATCGATGGTTAATAACCAGTTAGCGTTGACCAGGCAATCGGCATCCGTAGTGATAACCCAATCCGTATTTACAACATTCATGGCGGATACAATCGCATCTTTTTTTGGTGAGTTTGTAAGTCTGGTGTTGTCAATAATGCGAACTTTAAACTTTAAACTTTGAACTTTGAACTTTTCTTTTGATTCATCATCAACCAGGATCACATTAATCAGTTCCATGGGATAATTCAATTTCGAAAAGCTATCCAATAAAATGGGTAGATTTTCGGCTTCATTTCGGAATGGGACAATAATGCTAAATTGGGTTTTGGGTTGCAGATCGATTGATTCAAAATTTTTTATTTTGGAAAAACCAAGAATTAAGAAACCGATAACAAAGAAATATATTGACGATATTATAATTAAAAAAAGCATCATGCGATTTTTTCCGTTTTAAAATTCAAAACATAATAACTTCCTATTACTACTGGCAGTACAACATTTAAAAACCACATTAGTGTCGATACAAAAATGACGATCCATTCGTTTACGCCCAAAATTCCAAAGAAAAATATGGCAACACTTCCTTTTACAGCAAAGTCTAAAAACTGAAAAGTGGGCAAAGAGGAAGCTAAAAAGTAAACACTAGTCACGGCTGCCATCAGTGTAAAGTAAGGCAAATCGACATCGAAAGCGAGAAACAAAAAATAATATTGATGCGAAAAAACGAGATAACGACAAATTCCTAAAAGGATGTTTTTTTGATGTATTCGTTTAGGGACTTCGTTGATTTTGTGAATCAATTTTTCGATAGAGTAGCCTTTGATTGCGATTTTTTTCAACGAAAACAAGAGGACGAAAGTAAAGATTAGTATTCCAAAAAGGATAGCGACCGTTTTGCTGGTAATGACATTATATTTAGCATTAAAATACAACAAGCCAAATATCCCAATGAGTACAGTTAGCACCATTTGGATTCCGTTGCAAATCAGGTTTAAGAAAATGACCTGTTTGGTTTCGTTCTTTTCATAATACAATGCTTTTCCTGCGTATTCGCCTACTCCGTTTGGTGTAAAAATCCCCGCGGTCAGTGCCGCCAAAACTTGCTTTGTGGCTTCAGAGACAGAAATAGGTTTTATGTATGAAGCTAGATTATGCCATTTTAAAATTTCAAAATAGCGATTCAAAACACTCAATAATAAGATGAAACTTATTCCCACTACTGACTGGTTTTTTTTGAATTTGGCCATAAACTGTACCCAGTCGAGTTTGTCATTATTTGCCAACTGATCGTAGATGAAATAAAATGCGCCAGCCACAATCAAAACTTTGATTATAAGAACGAGGAATTGTTTAGTTTTGTGAGGAATTGAAATCATGAGTGCAAAGAAACAAAACTTTAAACTTTGAACTTTAAACTTTAAACTAAAACTTTTGGCAAACGAACGCATCATCTTAGGAATTGACCCAGGAACCACGATAATGGGTTTCGGTTTAATACGTGTTATCAATAAAAAAATGGAATTTATTCAATTGAACGAATTGCAGTTGAATAAAATGGATGACCATTATATGAAACTAAAACGAATTTTTGAACGTACCATTGAGTTAATTGACACGCATCATCCAGACGAAATTGCGATTGAAGCTCCTTTCTTTGGTAAAAACGTACAATCTATGTTGAAGTTGGGTCGTGCCCAAGGAGTTGCCATGGCAGCAGGACTTTCGAGAGATATTCCTATCACCGAATACGAACCCAAAAAAATAAAAATGGCCATTACCGGAAACGGAAATGCCAGTAAGGAGCAAGTAGCCAAAATGCTACAGCAATTATTAGGACTGAAAGAACTCCCTAAAAATCTAGATAGTACTGATGGACTTGCAGCTGCAGTTTGTCACTTTTTCAATTCAGGAAAAGTAGTTGGGACAAAAAGCTATACCGGTTGGGATGCTTTTGTAAAAGAAAATGACGCAAGAGTTAAAAAGTAGTGTTCAGTAAATTTTCGAATATTTAAGAAAACTGATCACTTCCTCTAGACGGATTACTAAAAAACGGAACACTGAATACTACAAAATGAGCGGCATTTACATACACATACCCTTCTGCAAGCAAGCTTGTCATTACTGCGATTTTCATTTTTCGACTTCTATGAAAAAGAAAGACGAGATGGTCTTAGCTTTGGCCAAAGAAATTCGCTTACGCAAAAGTGAATCTGACAACGAGCAAGTGGAAACGATTTATTTTGGAGGAGGAACGCCAAGCGTACTGACTTCTGAAGAAATAGACTTTTTGATTGCGGCAGTTTATGAAAATTATAGTGTTGCAGAAAACCCAGAAATCACACTCGAAGCCAATCCTGATGACTTATCGAGTGAACGGATCTTGGAATTGTCGAAAAGTAAAATAAATAGATTGAGCATCGGAATTCAGTCTTTTTTTGAAGATGATTTACGAATGATGAACAGGGCGCACAATTCAGAGGAAGCGCAGAAATGTTTGCAAGAAGCGACTCGATATTTTGATAATATTTCGATTGATTTGATTTACGGAGTTCCAGGAATGAGTAATGAGAAATGGAAGCAAAATATAGAAAGAGCCTTGTCTTTCGGAATTCCGCATGTTTCTAGTTATGCTTTGACGGTCGAGCCCAAAACAGCGTTGAAGAAATTAATTGACACTGGAAAAATAGCGGAACCAAATGACGAAGTAGCGCAAGAACATTTTGTGATTCTGGTGGATACGCTGGAAGCAAATGGCTTTATTCATTACGAACTCTCCAATTTTGGTAAGGAGAACTATTTTTCAAAGAACAATTCGGCTTATTGGCTAGGAAAAAAATATATTGGAATTGGACCCTCGGCACACAGTTATGATGGGGTTTCTCGCTCTTGGAATATTGCTAACAATCCATTATATATCAAGTCAATTGATGCGGATAAACTACCAAATGAGATTGAAATTTTATCGGTTTCAGACCGTTACAATGAATATATTATGACAGGGTTGCGCACGATTTGGGGAGTTTCTTTAGATAGAATTGAGTCGGAATTTGGTAAAAGCTATTTGGATTATTTAAAGAAACAGGCACGGAAATACTTGAATGACGATTTGCTTTCAATAGAAAACGCTATTTTAAAACCAACTAAAAAAGGAAAGTTTTTGACAGATGGAATTGCATCGGATTTATTTTACTTAAATTTGGAATAGTCTTAACCGCAACTAACACAAAATAAGCATAAAGCTTTGCGGTCTTTGCGTAAAACTAAGTGGCCCTTGCGGTAAAATAAAACTATGAAAACTACAATTCAACATAACAATACTACAATTCAAGTTGATTTATCAAAACCCATTGACATTTCGATTCCATTATCAAATACGGAGGATAACCCAATCGCTTGGTATGTTGAAAAACCGGTTATTGAACCCGTTCGTTTTGGAGAATGGGTTGGCAAAGTGTCTTTAGGAATGTCTTCCACTAATTTTAACAACATTCAATTCAACCCACACGGTCACGGAACGCATACGGAATGTTTGGGGCATATTACCCATGATTTTTATAGTGTGAACCAAGCCTTGAAACAGTTTTTCTTTACTGCAGAATTAGTTTCAGTGGAACTGGAAGACCAAGAATATGACTTTGTAATTACCAAGGAGGCGGTAGAGCACGCTTTAAATGGCAAAAGACCTGAAGCAATCGTCATTAGGACCTTGCCAAATGATGCCGATAAAGTCTCTAGAAAATATTCCCATACTGATCCGCCGTTCCTAGCTGAAGATGCTGCGTTATTTCTTCGCGAAAGCGGAATACAACATTTACTGATTGACTTGCCAAGTGTAGATAAGGAAAAAGACGAAGGAAAACTATTGGCACACAAAGCTTTTTGGAACGTTACCGATGTAAAAAATTTAAATGCAGATGCCAGATTAGATTGTACGATTACTGAAATGATCTTCGTTTCTGACGAGGTAAAAGACGGAAGTTATTTGTTGAACTTACAAATTGCCTCTTTTGAAAATGATGCTAGCCCAAGTAAACCTGTACTTTATTCTGTTTTAGAGGTTGAATAATTAATTATAATTCAACATTTAAACTTATTTTAAAAGATGAATCTAGAAATTTTTTATGATTATTGCCTATCTAAAAAAGGAGTAACTGAGCATTTTCCTTTTGACGATGATACTCTGGTTTTTAAAGTGGGCGGAAAAATGTTTGCTTTATCATCATTAAGTCAATGGGAAAAAGCAGAACCTGCAGTGAATTTGAAATGTGATCCAGAACGCGCACAGGAATTGCGGGCCCAATATGAGGACATAAAACCAGGCTGGCATATGAGTAAAGTACATTGGAATACCGTTTCTATAAATAAGGAAGTTGCAGACACGCTCGTAAAAGAATTGATTGACCATTCCTATAGTTTGATTTTTAGCAGCTTATCTAAGAAGGTGAAAAGCGAAATGAAATAGACCCTTGAATCATTTTATCGATAGTATTTTACCATTCAGCGACACTAAATAAGGTGTTGGTCGAAAAACAGCAATAATTTACATTGACTAATGCTATATTTATGTTTACTAAAAAAACAAAAATGAATAAGTCTCTAAATATTCTTTTAATCGAGGACGATGCTATTGAGGTAATGAAATTCAATCGGGTTTTAAGTTCTCTTAATTTAAAACATAGAATTACCGAAGCTAGTAATGGTGAAGAGGCTATAGCGGTTTTAAAAGTTAAAGAAATAATTCCGGATATTATTATACTAGATTTAAACATGCCTAAAATTAGCGGTATAGAATTTTTGGGGATACTTAAAAGCGATGCTTCTTTAAAGTATATACCAGCTATAATTTTGACTACATCAAATAATCATAAAGATGTTATGGAATGTTATAGATTAGGCATAGCAGGTTACGTCTTAAAACCACTAAAATACAAGGACTATGTTGATAGGATCAAAAGTACCGTTGATTACTGGAGCTGTAACGAATTAATTTCTCAATAAAATTATGTACGGGATCGTAAATAAAGCAATAGAAAGTTTAGTAGTAGCTAATTTTGGTGAAGATAAATGGGAATCTATTAAACTAAGAAGTGGTATTGATATTGAGTTTTTTATAAGCACAGAGCCATATGATGATGATATTACCTTTAAATTAGCGACAGCCGTTGCCGAAGAAATGGATATGACAGTAAGTGATGTTCTGATCGCTTTTGGAGAATGGTGGGTAGTAAAAACTACTAAAGAAAAGTATGGAAGTCTTATGAAAGCGGGAGGGGATAATTTAAAAGATTTTTTAATTAATCTTCCTTTATTTCATAATCGTATTATGCTAATTTATCCTAAGCTTACTCCTCCTGAGTTCAAGGTTACAGAAGTAATGGAAAACAGTATTAATTTGCATTATTATTCCAAACGAAAAGGCCTTCAGGAGTTTGTAAGAGGGTTGATTCAAGGATTAGGAATCATGTATAGTACACCTGTTAAAATCAATTTAGTCCAATCTAGAATACAGGGCAGTTCGCATGAGATTTTTAATATTAGCTGGTAAAATATGGAAAAGATAGAATTTAATTTTGACTACAGTAGCTTCAATAAGCTATTTCCATTTTACATTCTAATTGATGTTAATTTTCAAATTAAGAGTTATGGGATCAGTTTAAGTAAAATGTTCCCTGCTGTCAAAGAAAACAAGAGTTTTTTCTCTATTTTTAATATAGAAAGGCCTAGAATTCAAGAATGTACTTTTGAAAACATAAAGTCACTTTATGGGCAAATGGTCTTTTTAAAAAGTGAAGCTAATGAAATTATACTTAGGGGGCAGTTTCAAGAACTAAAAGGGGATTTCTTATTTTTAGGATCTCCATGGTTTACCAGTATGGAAGAAGTAGCGCAAAATAAATTAACATTTAGTGATTTTGCGAATCACGATCCTTTACTAGACATGCTGCATGTTTTAAAGTCACAAGAAATTGTTGCGGAAGAATTGAATGAATTACTTGTTACGATAAACGAACAGAAAAATAAATTAAAAACAGACCAAGAAGAACTTAATAGACTTTCCTTAGTGGCTAGTGCTAATCAAAATGGAGTTGTTTTTACCGATCGTAAGGGTGTAATATTCTGGTGTAATGACGCTTATTCTAAACTTACTGGATTTTCTAGAGAAGAAGTAATTGGGAGTACTCCTATTCAGATAGGTAAATGCGATGAAACAACTGCAGAGGAATTAAAAAAAATGACAATTCCTTTTATGAATGGTGATCCCTTTGATGTTGAACATCTTCATCGTCGAAAAGGAGGAGGCGGTTTTTGGGTCAAAACAAAGGGGCAGCCTATTTTTAATTCAGATGGTGAGTTAGTCCAATATTTTGCAATGATAGAGGACATAAGCAGTAAAAAGCATTCTGATTATAACTTAAAAGAGTCAGAAGCGAGGTTGTCTTCTCTGATAATGAACTTACAAACAGGAATACTCTTAGAAGATGAAAAAAGACAAATTTTATTGGCGAATAAGAAATTCTGTGCCATGTTTGATTCTGATGTCGATCCAGAGGAACTATTAGGTAAAGACTTTTCTAATACAATCGAAGATTCAAAGCATTTTTTTAAGGATCCAGACGCCTACGTAGAGGGTCTTAGTAAAATATTTCGAGAGAAACTTCCGGTTTATGATGAGGAAATTGAACTTGTCGATGGTAAGATTTATGAGCGAAGTTATATTCCCATTTTTAGAGATGGTATTTATAAAGGAAATCTGAGATCATATGTAGATATCACAGTTAAGAAAAAACACGAGCAAATATTACAAGCCGAAAAAGAAAAATACAGTAGTATTATTGCTAATATGAATTTAGGTTTGCTTGAAGTGGATTTAAATGATGTAGTTACTATGGCTAATCAGAGTTTTTGCGACATTAGTGGCTATAATTTAGATGAAGTAATAGGCCATAAATCAGCTAGTTTACTATTGTCTGCAGAAGAAGAAAAAGTAGTAAAAGCTAAAAGTGATAGTAGAATAGAAGGTGTTTCTGATTCGTATGAAATAAAAGTTAATACTAAGAAAGGCGAAAAAAGACATTGGTTAATTAGTGGTGCTCCAAACTATAATTTAAACGGTGAAGTGATTGGTTCAATAGGAATCAACCTTGATATAACCGGACAAAAACAACAGGAAGAGCAATTGTATTTACTATCACTCATAGCGGATAAGAACATCAACTCAGTGATCATCTCAGATAAGGAAGGAAGAATGGAATGGGTTAATACCAGTTTCTTGGAAATGACGGGCTATTCTATGGATGAATTAATAGGTAAAAAACCGGGAAATTTGCTACAAGGGGAAGAATCTAGTTTAGAAACAGCAAACTACTTAAAAGAGCGTATAAAGGCAGGAGAACCATTTAACTGTGAAATTATCAATTATTCAAAATCAGGAGAAAAATATTGGGTTAGAATTCAAGGTCAGGCACTGAGAAATAAAAAAGGAGAAATTATACGATTCTTTGCTATTGAAGAAAATATTACGAAAAAGAAACTTCTCGAAAAGCAAAAAGAAGAGCTAGTGTTTAAATTAGAAAAGCAAAACGAGCAGTTAAATGATTATGCAAAAATTGTTTCCCATGATTTAAAATCACCTTTAAGAAGTATTCACTCTTTGATTACTTGGATAAAAGAAGATAATTCAAAAAAGTTCAATAGTGAAACAGAGAAATATTTTAATTTGATTCAAAATAAAGTTGAAAAAATGGACTATTTGATTGATGGCGTTTTAACCTATTCTAAAATTGATAGCGAAGAAATCCAGATAGAAAAAGTAGATGTAAATGAACTTGTTTTAAATATTATAAATATAATACATATACCCAATCATATTACGGTTACGATAAACAATCATTTACCAATTATAAGTGGTGATAGATTCAGGATGCAGCAATTATTTCAAAACATTATCAGTAATGCGGTTAACTATATTGATAAAGAGGTGGGGCTGGTAGAAGTTGATTATAAAGAAACTGCTGATCATTATATTTTTAGCATTAAGGATAATGGAGTAGGTATTGATGAAAAACACTATTTAAAGGTATTCAATACCTTTCAATCTTATACGGACAGTGCACATTCAACAGGTTTAGGCTTGTCAATAGTGAAAAAGATTGTGCAAAAATACAAAGGGGAAATATGGCTCGAGAGTAAATTAGGAAAAGGATCTACTTTTTTTATTAAACTAAATAAATAAAATGAAAGTAATTCAAGCATTTAGACAAGCGGATAAAAGTTGGAAATACCGCCAAGAAAAGGAAGTTTTAAAGAATCCATTAGTTTTGGTTTTTGGAAATCGTTTTCTGCTCGAAGATAAAAAAGTTTTAGAGGACATTCGCAATGAATTCCCCTATGAGCACATAGTGTTTGGGTCAACTTCAGGCGAAATAATTTGTTGTAATGTTTTTGAGAACAGTATCACCGTGACAGCCATTGAATTTGAAAAAAGCTCCTTTGTAGTAGAAGCAGAAAGCATTTTTAAATATGAAAAAAATGCTGAACAATTAGGTGAAGATCTTCATAAAAAAATACCAAAAGAAAATTTAAAACACTTATTTGTATTATCTGAGGGGAGTTTCGTCAATGGAAGTGCATTAATAAACGGTTTGGAAAGCAATAGTGAATTAAAAACTTCGATGACGGGAGGGATGTGCGGTGATGATGCCCGTTTTGAAAAAACATTGGCTTCCTATAAAGACGACCCAAAAGAAGGCGAGGTAGTTCTTATTGGTTTTTATGGAGACACTCTAGAAATTTCGTATGCAAGTTATGGCGGGTGGATGCCGTTTGGCCCAGAAAGAATAATCACAAAGTCAAATGCGAATATTCTATATGAAATTGATCAAAAACCAGCGCTGGATTTATATAAAAATTATTTAGGTGACAAAGCGAGTCAATTACCGCAAGCTTCTTTATTTTACCCGTTGAATGTAACTCCTGAGGGTAAGCTTAAACCAGTAGTCAGGACAATATTAGGTATAGATGACGTCAATAAATCAGTGATTTTGGCAGGAGATGTTCCAATGAATTCTGTAGTGCAGTTAATGATGGCCTCAGTTGACGGAATTGTTTCTGGAGCAAGAAAAGCAGCGAAATTTGCTATGAAAGATCGAGAAAATCAACCGCAACTGGCTTTGTTAGTAAGCTGTGTGGGAAGAAAGTTAGTGATGGGCCAAAGAGTAGAGGAGGAAATTGAGCAAGTTCAGGAAATAGTAGGGAAAGATATCGCAATCTGTGGTTTTTATTCTTACGGTGAGATGGCTCCTTTTAATGGCGAAACAGCATGTGACCTCCATAATCAGACGATGACATTAACTTTAATAAGCGAGTAATGAATTCACTGCTAAAAAGACAATTAAAAAAGTATTTGGAGAAAGGAGATGATATTAATAATGAGTCATTACTAAAAGCAGTAAGTGAATCGTATGATAATTACGAAGATCAAATTGCCATGTTAGGGAGAGCTATGAAAATAAGTTCAGATGAATTGTTTCAGGCTAACAAACAATTAAGGGAGGAGGCTATAAGTTTAAAGGATATAAATACAAATTTAAAAGCTATTTTAAGTTCGATGAACTTAGAACTTGAAAATGGCTCGGACAGCAAGGACTTTAATCTTTTAGAATATATTAAAAAACAATCTTTGGAGATTGTAAAAATGAACAAGCAACGGGAAAAATTACTTCAAAATCTAGAACAACAGAACCAATCTTTGAATGAGTATGCCCATATGGTTTCACATGACCTTAAGGCTCCTTTGAGAAGTATTGATGCACTCATTAATTGGTTTATTGTAGATAATAGAGATAAACTAAATGAGAATAATAAAGAGTCATTAGATCTAATTCTTATGAATGTTGAGAAAATGGATTTATTAATTACAGGTATTTTAAGCTATTCTTCAATTGATAAAGAAAAAACTGAAAATCGAGTTGTTGATTTAAATGTATTGTTAAAAGAAACGATCAATGCATTAGTTTTTCCTGATCATGTTAGCATTGTAATTAATGAAAACATGCCTAAAGTTCTTGGCAATAATTTTAGATTTAAACAGTTATTCCAAAATTTAATTCATAATGCGATTAATTTTAGTGATAAGGAACAAAGTCTTATTGAGGTTGATTTTACTGAAAAACCAAATGAATACGAGTTTAGAATTAAAGACAATGGCATTGGAATTCCAAAAAAATACCACGATCAAATTTTTATAATATTCAATAAGTTAGAAAATAATACTAAATCAACAGGGATAGGGCTGTCAATTGCTAAAAAAATAGTTGAATCATATGGCGGAAGAATTTGGGTAGAGAGTAAAGAAGGATTAGGAAGTGTTTTTTATTTTACAATATCAAGAGATCATGGAGCAACCAAATATTAATTACATCAACGAGTTATCAGGTGATAACTTAGCATTCAAAAATAAAATGCTTGCTATTCTTAAAAGAGAATTGCCTGAGGAAATAGCAATATATAAGGAGCAGATGCGAAGAAAAGATTTTGTGATTGCTGCGCAATCAGTTCATAAGCTAAAACATAAAATATCTATTCTAGGTTTAGAAAAAAGTTATTATATTGCTGAGGAATATGAGGATGATTTAAAAAACAGCAATATTGACTTGCAATTATCTTTTGAAGATATTTTAAAATTGTTAAATCAGTTTGTTATAGAAATATAAAAATATGAATAGTATTATAATTGATGATGAAGAAATGGCGAGAGCAATCATTGCACAAATGATTGAAAATCACCCGGACTTAAAGCTTATTCAAGAATTTCCCAATGCTATTCAGGCTATAAAATTTTTAAATCATATTGAAGTAGATTTGGTTTTTCTAGATATTCACATGCCAGACTTTACTGGTTTTGACTTTATAGATACCTTAAAGTTTCCACCCAAGATAATTTTAGTGACCTCTGATAAGAATTTTGCAATTGAGGCATTTGGTTATTCGTGTATTGTAGATTATTTGGTAAAACCAATTACCGAAGAACGATTCAACAAGGCTGTACAAAAAGCTAAAGGAGCTAAAATAGAAGTAGTCAACGAAGCTAAGCCTAGTATAAAGGACGAAGTAAAAGAGTTTTATGTAAATATAGATAGGAGGCTGATCAAGATTGATTTTCAATCTGTAGATGTTATAGAAGCTAAAGGAGATTATATTCATATAAAAACAGAAAATAAAAACTATATAGTACATTCGACACTAAAAAAGATAGAACTAAAACTTCCATCTGATATGTTTCTGAAAGTGCACCGTTCTTTTATTATTAACACAAAAAAAATTATTGACATAGAGGATAATAGTGTGTTGATTAAAAAAGAAGTTATTCCGGTAAGTAGATCTAACAGACCAGAATTAATGAAAAGATTAAATCTATTATAGGTTTTGCTGCAACTAATTGAGCTGCCTAAAAATATTTTTATTATTTTGAAACCGCTCTGATTTTGACTTGTATTCTTTATTTTGTCTTGATTGGTATAAAGAGTAGGTACTAATTAAATTTTTTTGCCGATTTGCTATTTTCATTAGTCTAAGAATTCTTCCCATTCATCGTTAGTTCTAATGGTCTAAGTCTAATTTTTTTAAATTTAGCTAAACAAGAACTTACTTTTGCACTATAGCAATAATGTTTAATTAAGCAAAAATGAAGATATTAATAGTAGATGACCAAGAACTTGTATTGCTTTCTTTAGAAAAGTATTTGTCTGATTTGGGATATGAAGTTAGCTGTGCTAACAATATGTCTGACGCTATAACCTTGTATGATGAGTTACAGCCATCATTAGTAATATCAGATATAAATATGCCTGTCTTACCTAATTCTAAAGACACATTTAGAAGTTTAGATTATATTAAAGAGATGTCTGGCTTGGAAATAGTAAAGTATATAAAAGTAATAAAGAAACACAGTGTTCCAGTGATGCTATTATCTGGAAATTATGATGATTCAGTTATATTAAAAGGCTTTGCATTAGGTGCTGATGATTATATGAAAAAGCCCTTGAGTCTTGACGAAATTGCTAATCGAATAGCGAAACTTATAGGAGTTCATGACAAAAAAGAAAAAGGTAATGATGATAGTTACAGACTAATTCAAAAAAAATGTATTGGAGTCGTTATACCTTTTTATGATTTAAAACAAGAATTTTTCAAAAGGGATTATGCTAAAATAATTCATACTAATTTAGGATATCATTTTTGTTTCATCAATCTAGGTGATAGTAATAATTTAGAGGATTTAGAAGAGTTGATGGTAGGCAATGAAGAGAGAATTAGTTTGTATAATTGCGGGGATTCAATTCAATTATCTGAAGCAGTACGGCTTGGAGCTTTACATTTAGCAAAAAACAAACAATTTGATTTTATCGGATTTATTAATCCAGATCTCGAGGTAGCCTTCAAAGATTTTGATGATATGGTTAAGACTATTTCTAACTCTAGTCTAAAATTTGTTAGTTGTGCCAGACCTACCGCACTAGCAATTAAAAACGGTATTGATATTCTAATTACAAAAGGAATTGATTTTTTAATTAGAAAAACGCTCAAAATAGAATTGCACGATGCCTTATGTGGGGCTAAAATCATGAGTAAAGAAGTTATTGAAAAGACGTTTATTGAAAAATTTATGACCAATGAAACATTCGATTTAGAGATTTTAATGAGAATGAAAAAGATATATGGTGTAGATAAATTGGGTGATATCGTATATGAGCAACCATTAAAACGGTGGATGAGTTGTAATAATAGTAAAGTATCGGCTGTCACTGCAATTCGAAATTTTGTTCAAATAGGACAAATTGCATTGCATTACAAATAGGTTTGTTGTTAATTATTGATTGTTAGAAAAGGCTATGGTGTTTAGATATTCATAGCCTTTTCGTATAATTTTAGATTATTGTTAAAAAAAACTTTCACGTCAATTTAATACAGAATTTTGGTATACTTTTGTCAATAAATTGAAAACCAAGGCTGAATTAAGTTTTAAATACAATGAAAGACCAAATAAAGAAATTTTTAAACGAGGAACAAGATCCTAAAGCCATCGAAAAAATCACTTCAAAGCTGAATGATTTATTGATGAAAAATGAAGAAATAGGCTATATCGGGGTGCAGAAAAAACCTGCTCTTACCGTGTTTCCAGATAGCATTGTCATGACTAATAAAAGAATTATCATTTGCCAACCCAAAAATCTAGGACTATCCATGGATTTTACCGATTATACCTGGGATGATATTGAAGGTGCTTTTGTAAAAGAGAACATTCTTGGGTCTGTGTTTTCATTTTCAACCAAAACTGATATGCAGGTTTCTATTGATTATATTCCAAAAACGCAGGCGAGAAAAATGTATACTTTTGCAAAAGAGCAGATGGATATATTGAAAACAGGAACGATTTTTAATAATGTAGTGGCTGAGGAAATCCAATTTGAAAACATAGAATCAGCTGAAGAAATTGAAGAAATGGAAACGGAAGAAGTGACTAATTTTGCTGAGATTATGACAGTTTCATCACCCATTTATCATACTGAAACCGAAACGTTGAATGAGGTTCAGGAAACTCCAAAAGATAAATCGTTGAGCGAACTATCACAAGATGCTCTTTTTGAAAAATTACAGAATTATAAAAAGCTCCTAGATAATGGTTTGATCTTGCAAGGAGAATATGATGTATACAAAAATGAGATTTTAAGTTATATGTAATAGTCTTAAAACTGAAAGTCATAAATAGCTATAAAGTTTTGCCTTTTTACGTAAATAAATAAAAACGAAACCCGACAATTTTGTAAAGTTGTCGGGTTTTGTTTTTTATAATGTCCGTTTCTGTTTTTCAACGAAATTGTGTGCTTGTAGTTCCAATAATTCGGTTGCTTTTTTGCGCTGTAAATCATAAAGATTATCGTCCTGCGCAATGTCTTCATACACTTTGTCATGCATGGCGGCACTTGTTTTAACCAGCAATTCCCTTTGGTACTTGTCTTGTGTGAGTGTAGCCTTTAATGCCGTTTCCAGATCTTCCAGTTTAAAGTCATATTCCCCTTTTGGAGATAATAATTTAGCAATAATAGGAGATGTCTCAATGGCTAAAAATAATAGCATGATAAATAATGAGGGAATGGAAGGCAACTTGTTTAAGGCATTGATTCGTGCCATTAAACCATCAAAACCGTCTATTATAGGTTGTGTCTCTGTTAGTTTTTTGTCTAGGTCAGCTTGGAGTAAACTTGATTGTTGTTCCTTTTCGGCAATTTTAGCCAGATTGTTTTTCTGTAAACTGTCCAGTTCTCTTTTTGCCAAATCATGTTTGGCTATTTTCTCTTTAAAAACAGGTCCTTTTCCTAGCTTTTTTGTGCCCGCAGTTCCTTCTGCTTCTGCTATATAGGTTTCGTAATAGGTATTAACCTCTTGCTCTTTAGTAGTAACATCAGCTTTTAAACTGGCTATTTCTGCCTTGTTTTTATCTAAATCCGATTTGAAATAATTAGCAACTTCTTTTTTGTTTTCCAGTGCCATTGCATTTTTTTCTTTCAGTAAAACAGTATTAATCTCTTTTTCGAAAATTTTAATTTCTAGTGGCTTCGAAATAACAATGGCAATGATGATAGCTAAAATGATTCGGGGAGTAGCTTGTAAAAATTCACTTCCAAATTTGTCTCTTTTTCGAATGGTTGAAACGATAAAACGATCCAGATTAAAGATGAGTAAGCTCCACACCAGCCCAAAAAGCAAAGCAGGATAAACGCTATCAAATACAGTAAAAAGGGCATAAGCGCTGGCAATAAATGCCATGACTGCAGTAAAGAAAACGGTAGCGCCAATACCTATATATTTGGTTTGTTCTCCTTCAGAACAACCTTCCAGTAGCTTGTTGTCAGCACCGGAGCAAAGGATAAAAAATTGTTTTAACATGATTGATTTTTTTGATTGATTTGAATGTTCAGCCAATTTGTTTTTTGGCTGATTGATGATTTCAAATTTAACGCCAAAAGGGCAATAATGTTGTATTTAGCTGATATGTTTTTGTTTAGAGATTTGTTATGACGCAAAAAGAGCCGCTCCAATGGAGCGGCTCTTTCAATTTGAATTAACAATTAACTTATGCTTTGGGTGCGCCAGCCATAATTTCGGCATTTGCAAATTCTTCAAATTTGGCAAAGTTTGCTTTGAATTTTCCTGCAAGCTCAACGGCTTTAACATCATACAAATCTTTGTCTTCCCATGTGTTTCTAGGGTTTAATATTTCGCTAGGGACATTAGGACATGTTTGAGGTATTGCTATACCAAAAACTACGTGGTTTCTATAATCTACCGCGTCTAATTCACCGTTTAAGGCTGCAGTAATCATCTCGCGCGTATATTTTAGTTTCATTCTGCTACCAGTTCCGTAAGCACCACCAGTCCATCCAGTGTTGATTAACCAAACTTTTACATCAGCATCTTGAATTTTCGTACTCAACATTTCTGCATATTTTGTAGGATGTAAAGGCATAAACGGTGCGCCAAAACAAGCTGAGAAATTAGGTTGAGGTTCAGTTACTCCTGCTTCTGTTCCTGCAACTTTTGCTGTATATCCTGAAATAAAGTGGTATGCAGCTTGTCCCGGAGTTAATCTAGAGATAGGAGGTAAAATTCCAAATGAATCCGCTGTCAAGAAGAATATGTTTTTTGGGTTGTGACCAATAGAACCAGGTTGAATATTGTCAATATGGTATATTGGGTAGCTTACTCTAGTATTTGGAGTTATAGAAGTGTCTTGAAAATCTACTTCATTTGTTCCTTCTTTGAAAACAACATTTTCTAATATAGCGCCTTTACGAATAGCTCTAAAAATATCTGGTTCGTTTTCTTCCGAAAGATTAATTACTTTAGCATAACAACCTCCTTCAAAATTGAAAACGGTGTTTTCGCTAGTCCAGCCGTGTTCATCATCGCCAATTAGTTTTCTTTTTGGGTCAGCAGATAGTGTTGTTTTTCCTGTTCCTGACAATCCAAAGAAAATGGCTGTATCACCATCATTACCTACATTAGCACTGCAGTGCATAGGTAAAGTGTTTTTGTCTACTGGTAAAATGAAGTTTAATGCTGAGAAAATTCCTTTTTTCATCTCTCCTGTATAGCCGGTTCCACCAATCAGAACTACCTTTTTGGTAAAATCTAATATTGCAAAATTAGCTTGACGTGTTCCGTCAGTTGCAGGATCTGCCATAAAATCAGGTACACAAATCAACGTCCATTCTGGAGTGAAATCATCAAGTTCTTCTAATTCTGGTCTCAAAAACATATTGAAGCAGAATAAATTTGCCCAAGGTGTTTCTGTAACTACGCGAACATTTAACCGATAGTTAGGGTCTGCACATACGTAAGAGTCTCTAACGAAAACTTCTTTGTTTGATAAATAGGCAGTAACCTTGTTGTACAAAGCATCGAATGCTTTTGGCTCAAAAGGGATATTTACATTTCCCCACCAAACTTGGTTTTCCGTGATGCTATCTTTTACAATAAAACGATCCTGTGGAGAACGTCCTGTAAATTCACCAGTATCAATGGCTAGAGCTCCTGTTGAATTCTCAATTCCCTGACCTAACGCGATCGTCATGTCATGTAATTCGTTAGCTGATAATTGATAATGAATCTTTGCGTTTTCGATTCCCATGTCTTTCAACGAAATCGATTTCGTAAACGGTGTGTTATTATTCATGAAATTATGTATTGTGTAGTTAAATTTATTGAGTGCAAAAGTAGAACTAATATTTTAGATACGATTTGTTTATCTTAATTTTGTTATTTTTTCTTAAGAAAATTGAAAAATAATAAGCTCCAAGCCAGTATTAGCAGTAGCCCGCCGATGGGAGTAACAAAACCGATTACCTTGAAATCAAATGAAGTCATACTGTTAGTGGCTAATAAATAAATGGATCCTGAGAATAAAATGACACCCGAAAGGACCAAGAAATAGATTCTTTTTTTTGTTTTTTCAGAAAGGTTGCCAATCATTCCAATAAAGATTAAAAACAACGCATGGTACATTTGATAGCGTACTCCGGTTTCAAAAGTAACTAATTGTTCAGCAGGCAGTATTTTTTTTAGGGCATGTGCTCCAAATGCCCCTAATACGATTGCTAACATTCCAAAAAGTGCTCCGGTCGAAATTAATTTTTTGTCCATTTTTGTAAGTGATTTTATCTTTACAAAAGTATTCCTTATTAGACCAAAGTGAAAGAGTTTTAGCAGATAGTTTAGGTCTTTTTGTTAGATAAATAGTATCGGTAAATTAGCTGTTGGTATTTATGTTGAAAACAAATTTGTGATTTTCCCATAGAGCGGTTGTTATAAATACAACAATTTTGTATGTTTGTGTTATATTTTACTAAACATGAGAGTCATTTTAATTATTGGGGCAGGCAGATCAGCATCTTCGTTGATACAGTATCTTCTGGATAAATCAGATAAAGAGAATTTGCACCTAATCATAGGTGATTTATCTATGGCCTTAGCACAGAAGAAAACAAACAATCACCCTAATGCAACTCCAATCGCTTTAGATATTTTTAATGAAGCTCAAAGAACTGAGGCGATTCAAAAGGCAGATATCGTTATTTCGATGTTGCCCGCGCATTTGCATATTGAAGTAGCTAAAGATTGTGTTGTTTACAAGAAAAGCTTGGTTACTGCTTCGTACGTTAGTGATGCCATGCAGGAACTGGACGCAGCAGTTAAGGAAAATAACTTGGTTTTTATGAATGAGATTGGCTTGGATCCTGGGATTGACCATATGAGCGCCATGAAAATTATTGATGAAATTAGGGAAAAAGGCGGGAATATGCTTTTGTTTGAGTCGTTTTGCGGTGGGCTTGTTGCTCCTGAATCAGACACAAACTTGTGGAATTATAAATTCACTTGGGCTCCTCGCAATGTTGTACTAGCAGGACAGGGTGGTGCAGCTAAATTTATCCAAGAAGGGACTTATAAATACATACCCTATTGTAATTTGTTTAGAAGAACCGAGTTTCTCGAAGTAGAGGATTATGGCCGGTTTGAGGCCTATTCCAATAGAGATTCTTTAAAATATAGAAGTGTTTACGGACTAGATGATGTACTTACTTTATATAGAGGGACTATTCGTCGGGTGGGTTTCTCAAAAGCCTGGAATATGTTTGTGCAACTAGGGATGACTGATGACAGTTACGTCATGGAAGATTCCGAAAACATGAGTTATAGACAATTTGTGAATTCATTTTTGCCTTACCATCCAACAGATTCTGTGGAAATTAAAACACGTCTGATTTTGAAAATTGATCAGGATGATATTATGTGGGATAAATTGTTAGAGTTGGACTTTTTCAATAACAACAAATTTGTTGGTTTAAAAGAGGCTACGCCTGCGCAGATATTAGAAAAGATTTTAAATGATAGCTGGACTTTACAGCCAGAAGATAAAGATATGATCGTCATGTACCATAAATTCGGATACGAGTTAGATGGAGTAAAGAAACAGATCGATTCGAAAATGGTTTGCATTGGCGATAATCAAACGTATACCGCTATGGCTAAGACAGTGGGATTACCTGTTGCCATGGCCACCTTACTAATACTAAACGGAAAGATAACCACTCCCGGAGTACAATTACCTATTAGTAAAGAAGTGTATTTGCCTATTTTGAAAGAATTAGAAGAATATGGAGTTGTTTTTAAAGAACAAACGATGACGTATTTTGGGTATAAACCTGATAAAGATTTTAGTTAGCCTTTTTTTAAATTTTGTAGTAATATAAATCCGCTTCTAATCGAAGCGGATTTGTTGTTTTATCTATCTTTTATTTAGCTGTTTCAATGGTGATTGGAAGGTTATACGATACTCTAGCTGGTTTATTGTTGAATGTCGCCGGAATCCAATTAGGAGATAGTTTTAAAACCCGAATTGCTTCCTCACCAGTTCCGTAACCCATATCGCGAAGAATTCTAAATTCAGAAAGGCTTCCGTCTTTTTCTATCAGAAATGTGATATATACTTTTCCTTTTAATTTCATTTTTGAAGCTTCATCTGATACTTTAAAATTTTCGGCAACAAATTTATAGAATGCATTCATGCCTCCAGGGAATGTAGGTTTTGTTTCTGTCTCTGCAACGTTATAAACCGTATCAGTATCGCTATTATTGACCATTAGCTCAATATATTTTGGCCCTACTGCATTTTTCTGTTCAATTAGTCGCTTATTCTTTTCCGGTTCGCTTGTTGGCACTGTCGCAGGTGGTGGTGGAGGCGGAATGTTTTTCTTTTCTTGAGTTGTAAGCTGATTAAATTCCTTTTCGGAAATGATATTTCCATTAGCATCTGTAATTTTAAAAATGGTGTTTTCAAAATATTTCTCTATTCCGGTAACTGGAGTCGCTGAGTTGATTTTGGTTTCTACTTTCTTTTCTTGGGCTACTGTTTTTACACACATAAAGAAAACGAGTCCTGAAAATAGTGGCATTAGTACTAGCTTTTTCAGCATGGCTCTAGATGCCGATGTAGTTTTTGTCATCATAATTAATCTTTTTTTAGTTATTGAATAGTTCAAATTACTGGCCAAGTAATAGTTTGAGTTCGCGTTTGCCACTGATAAAAGTAGGTTCTGGTAAAACGGAACATTGTTATAGGAGTTTACGACTTTCTCGTCAGCTATAAATTCGTGATTGAGTTGTATTGCTTTTTTATAATAAATAAAAATGGGGTTAAACCAAAACAGCATTTTAAGAATTTCTACGAGTAAAATGTCTAGTGTGTGTTTTTGGGTTACATGAATTAATTCATGCGTATATAGTTCTGCTTCAATTTTTCGATTATAGTAATCCGTTTCATTGATGAATATAGTGTCTAGAAAAGTATGTGGTAGTATTTTATCTTTTAGTAAAACCAGTTTTGCCTTTTTGTAATCAATTACAGGATTTGATTTTATTCTAGATGTTAATTTCCGAATGTTTGTTACAAAACGGATTATAAGTACCGAAGTTACCAGTGCATATAAGCTCCAAATGGAAATAATCCAGTAATTCATCGAATCTTTTATGATCGTTATAGTTGCTTCTCTAGGTTGAATTGTAGTTTTTCCTATCAGCGGATCTATTGATTCCTGTATCACTTCAATAGTTATAAATGGAATACTGAGCGAAAAAACAAGACTAAACAAAAGATAAAATCTATTGAATTGATGGATTTTTTCTTTTTCCAATAGAATTTGATATACTGCCAATAGCAGGAACAAGGAAACTGTCGATTTGATTATGAAGTCTATCATTTTTTCTTTTTTTGAAGTTCACTTTCTATTATTTTTTTTAGATCTTCTAATTCCGATGAAGATAAATTCGTTTCGGTGGTGAAAAAGGAAGCAAATTGCGAGGCCGAATTATTGAAAAAATTAGTGATTAGGCCATTTACATGTTTAGAGAAATAGTCGGTTTTTTTTACCAATGGATAGTATTCTCTGGAGTTTCCAAATTCGTTATACCCCACGAAATCTTTACCGATCATTCTTTTTAGTAAGGTGGCTACAGTAGTCGTTTTTGGTTTGGGTTCTGGAAAAACTTCAAGCAAATCTTTCATAAAAGCTTTTTCTAGTTTCCAAAGGTATTCCATTAGTTGTTCTTCGGATTTAGTTAATTGTTGCATCTTACTTTGATTTTTATTAGTTATTTTTTTTAAACGGATTTTGAATTAAAGAGGTATGTAGATTTTTCATGGAATCAGCTCTACAAAATAGCATGTCGCTCTACAAATGTAGAGTAAATTATTTAACAAGCAAATTTTTGGATTTAAATATTTGATTATCGGTATTTTGCATTAGGGGTAGGAGTGTAAATCCTTTTTATTTTTTTTAATAAAAAGATTGTAACGAATAGCGCGCGCCGCTATTTTTAGCGGGGAATGCCCAAAAAAAAAATCCGTTCATTGCTGAACGGATTTTGAAGTATATTTTAGATTATTTTATTTGTTTAGCTCGACAAAATATTTGTAGAACAACGGAATAGTTTCGATTCCTTTAAGGAAATTAAAGATTCCGAAGTGCTCATTTGGCGAGTGGATGGCATCGCTGTCTAGGCCAAATCCCATTAAGATGGTTTTGCTTTTTAGCTCTTTTTCAAATAAGGCAACGATTGGAATACTACCGCCAGAACGTACCGGAATGGCAGGAACACCAAAAGTTTCTGTGTAAGCCATATTTGCCGCTTTGTAGCCAATGCTGTCAATAGGAGTTACATAACCTTGACCGCCATGATGCGGCTTTACTTTTACCGTAACGCCAGCTGGAGCGATACTTTCGAAGTGTTTTGTGAATAATTCAGTAATTTCTTCCCAGTCTTGATTAGGAACTAAACGCATAGATATCTTGGCGAAAGCTTGACTAGCAATAACGGTTTTAGCTCCTTCTCCAGTGTAGCCTCCCCAGATTCCGTTGACATCCAATGTAGGACGAATAGAGTTTCTTTCGTTAGTTACATATCCTTTTTCACCATAAACATCATTCAGGTCTAATGCTTTTTTATATTTTTCTAAGCTAAAAGGCGCTTTGGCCATTTCGGCTCTTTCTTCAAGAGATAATTCTTCTACCTTGTCATAGAATCCTGGAATAGTAATATGATTATTTTCATCGTGAAGTGATGCAATCATTTTAGCCAAGATATTGATGGGGTTTGCTACAGCACCACCGTATAAACCAGAATGCAAATCACGGTTTGGACCAGTCACTTCCACTTCCACATAGCTTAAGCCACGAAGACCTGTCGTAATTGATGGTTGTTGGTTTGATATCATTCCAGTGTCAGAAATTAATATCACATCATTTTTTAGTTTGTCGTGATTGTTTTCAACAAAGGTTTTTAGGTTTACACTTCCTACTTCTTCTTCGCCTTCAATCATGAATTTCACGTTGCAAGGCAAATTATTGTTTTGAACCATGTATTCAAATGCCTTTACGTGCATGTACATTTGGCCTTTATCATCGCAGGCACCACGAGCAAAAATGGCTCCTTCAGGATGAGTTTCGGTTGTTTTTACAACTGGTTCGAATGGAGGAGAGGTCCATAATTCGATTGGATCTGCCGGTTGAACGTCATAATGGCCATAAACCAAGATCGTAGGTAAGTTTTTATCAATTATTTTTTCGCCATAAACAATTGGGTAACCTGCTGTTTCACAAATTTCTACGAAATCACAACCTGCTTTTTCTAAGCTTACTTTTACTGCCTCGGAAGTTTCGATAACATCTTGAGAGTAGGCTGCATCAGCGCTAACGGAAGGCATTTTTAATAATTCGATTAATTCGTTGATGAAACGATCTTTATTTTGTTGAACGTATGACTTAATATTTTCCATTTATGTGCTTATTTTTTATAGTTTCAAAAGTACGAAAAATAGAATGAAAAAAAATTTCAAAAATTGCTTTGAATGTTCGAACTTATGATTATATTTGCACCCACAATTGCACGCGGATATGGTGAAATTGGTAGACATGCCAGACTTAGGATCTGGTGCCGCAAGGCGTGTAGGTTCGAGTCCTATTATCCGCACATTTAAAACGCAAACCCTTTATTTATAGGTGTTTGCGTTTTTTGTTTTTAGAACTTGCCCAACCATTGCCCAACCATTTCGAAAACTCCTCTTTTTTATTGAGTTTTTTTGTCTTTCGAGTTTCGCCTTTCTAATTCTTCCTGCATTTTTTGTTTTGCGTTCAATATTCTTAATAATTGGTTCATCCGGTTGGCTTTATCCGTTAATGAATTCCTTGGTTTGCCTTGTTGGTCTTGATTGCTCATCTTTAATAGGACATTAATTATTATCTAAAGTTAATAATTAAAAATATATAGCAATGAGGATTTCCGTAATTCCATACTTACAATTATTCATTATATTTGAAATGAATATTTAATTGACTACTAAAGTATGAATGAGAAAACTAAAAACCACTTGGTTCCCGCAATTATTACGTTAGTGTTTTGTTTGTTTTGCGGTGCGATTTTATATTACTATTTTTCTCCATTTTTGATTAAAGAAATAGATAAGTTTGACTTACTCTTTACGTGGAGATTGTATTTATCCTTAGTGTTGTGGATCCTTTATTTGTGGATTATCAAAGTTGGAATTAAAATCTTTAAATTTAAAGAGACTCAAGGAATATTGGAAGGTGTCTCAATATATTTTGTTGTTTTGGGGGCTTGGCTTTCTTGTTTTACTCTGTCGGGGGTATTATATCTATTCCTGCAAGATACTCCTCATGCAATTGACTATTCAATTGTTTCATTTTTAATTTCTATGCCTTATGTGACTTCTGAATTAATAAAGTATTACGTTTTGGATAAAAACAAAAATCATCAATTATTATGAGAAAAATATCAGGTTCACTCGGCTTGGTTATCTGTCTGTTAATTATGCTTGCAGTTATGTGGGCTGTTCTTATTGGTTTGGGGTTAGGCACTACAAAAGGCATTGAATGGTTAAGTATTGAGGTAGGTTTGATAAAGGCAGTTTGGGCTTTTGTTTATTTTGGTGTAATCTCGGCCGTTTACTTCATTTCAAATTCTTGGATTAAAGATGAATTGATTGTAAAACCCAATGTGAATTTCAAAGGCCAACTAATCAAAGGTAAAAATTTAGATATTCATGTAAAAAGGTCTAGAATACATTATAATATACTTGTTGTTATTTGTTTAGCCGTTTTTATTTACGGATTTTCATTGGCGTATCATTTTGATTTTATTTTCATTTTTTTTCTTTTAGTTCCAGTTACTCTTTACGGCATTAATCACGGAATAGGCCAAGCAGCAAGTATGACTTATGCGGAAAAAGAGGAGTATATATATGCGAAAAAAAAGTCTGTTGATAATACCCATGATAGTTAATAATGATTTAAGATGATTAAAAAAAAGAATAAGATTTTAATTAAGTGCTTTGTTATTATATTATTGTGGTTTGCTTTCGGGTATTTTTTCTACTCGATCTTTAGTTATATGGATATAAGATGTAAACCTATATTTAATTTTGAAATGCTTTTTGGGGCTAGTGTTACTTTGGGAGGATTAAACGGAATAACTTCTTGTGCTATCTTTGAATTTTTGAATATAGGGAACAAAAGAAATTATAAATTTTTAATATTGTTATTTTTTGTGTCTTACTTAATTTCAATGTTTGCCATTATTATTTTAAATTTTAGTTGGCTGTATTATATGTTTTCTATATTTAGCATTATTGGGTTTGTAACCATGCATCTTGAGTTTAACCCCCAAAGGAAATTATAAAAAATTCTTTTTTTAAATTCCCAATGTGTTTAAAATATTCAATTGTGTAGGTTTATAAATCCTATTTTGTTTAATACTTTGATTACTCTTTGAGTTTCTAATACTGTGCGCAATCTCTTTTATTTGTGTTTCAAAATCCGACGACAACCAACGATTTGACAAATACCGTCTTTTGATTTGCTCAAATACTTTTTTGTCATTTTTGTAGTAGTGTTTTAAACCCGTATGACTTAATAAAATACTGTCATTTTTCTGCATTGAGATATTAATTTTCGTAACCTGACAAAGTAGGGTTTTAACCGTAGTTGTTTGAGTTTTGTTTTGGGTGCGTATTCGACTATTATATAGTGTCGAAATTGCACCTTTTTTTAATAATTCTAGTTTTTCACATATGATTTTTTCTAGTTGTTTTTTTAAATGAATTCCTGTTTTGTCTATAAGTTTATAGTACTTTATTTTCTCGTCATTAAATGCGTTCCGTTTGTTGTCCTGTTTTATTCTGTACCAATGTGATTGACTTAATAATGTGTTTAGTTTTGAAACTTCTTTTAAATTCAAATTTGTAAAATCAATTTTATCATATAGAATTAATATGTTTTTAAATTCAGCAATTAATTTATCAATTAACAAGTAGTAAACGTTAACATTTAATAAGTCATTTAGATTAAATATTTCTAATTTGCTTATGTATGCACTTTCTCTACTTTTTATCTCAAACCTGAATGTATTTATGTGGCAAAATTCAGGAAATTGTAAACCCTTCGCATATCCCTTTATAATTTTATTATTATTTGCCCTTCCTGTTTTCTTATTAGAAGAATGGCTTTGTTTGCTAAATTGATATTCGGGATTGTCTTTAAATTCGTGTTGTTCGTGGTAAATTAAAAATGTAATTAAATCCTTTATACATATTGGGGAAACAACGTTTAGTCCAAATTCTAAATTTATTATTTTTAATTTTTCCCAATCTATTTTGAACGTGTTTTTAAACTCTAAAATTATTTTTATACAGTCGATTATATTTAAATCGTTTGCATTGTGCAAATTACCGTTAAAATAGTAGTGAGGCAGGAAACTAATTTTTAACCGTTTGTTAGAATAAAAACAAAATATGATTCCTTTGTATTGGTACTTGTCCTTAGTATTTAATACTTCGGGGTCGTATCGGTTAAACATATCCTCATTACTCATATATTCCAATAACGGGTGTGTTTTAAAATAAGCAATTACGCCTTCATCTTCTGTGTCTAGTTTTAGAAAGTCTATCATTTTTCACTATCTTTGAATAAGTTTTTTGCAATGCCTGTTGAAAACTGAACTTTTGAACAAAACAAACGAGCCCTTGAACAAGGCTCGTTTTTTGTTTTCAAGTATTTACTTTATTATTCTTAATACTTCGCTTAGGTTGGCTGTATAGTAGCCATTGAAGTAGTAAACCGTCAAATCTCTTTCGTAATTCGAAAGTTTAACAATCAATAAATCTTCTTTTCGATTGTTATTGCCTTTGTCAGCAAAGTAAGTTCCAGGAGTAGGAGTTTTAAAAAGACCTGTAAAGTTTTCCCATCGTTTACCAATTCTGATTTTTAACCAAAAGTTAGGAGCCGATTTTGCAAAACCTCTATCTACTACAATATTAATTAAGTCAGAAAGTTTTTGAGTTCCGTTTTCTACCTCAACAAGTTGGTAATGTTTTGTAGTTTTAAATTTACCCTCATTAATTTCTTTGTAAATGTGGGTAGTCGGTTTCGGGATAATGCCTGTTGAACTCATAATCTTAAACGTTTAGGGGTTTAAGACTTGCTTCTACTTCAGAACGTAAAAAGTATACGCGTGAACCAATCCCGAGAGGGTTTAAACGTTTAGACTTACACCAATTGTGAACCGTTGAAATGTCAACGCCAAACATTTTAGAAACGTCTTGACGTGATAAATACTCTTTTGGTTGTGTTGGAGTGAAGTGTTTTAAAAATTCTTGTAATTGAATTTCTACCCTGTTTGAAATTTTGTTTTCTAGTTGTTCAGGGCTTGTTTGGATAAACTGAATTGTTTGCATATCGAAATATTTTTTTGTTAATACTTCAGCAAAATTCAATCTATTTAAACCCTTCAAAAGGTTAGTGAAGGGTTAGTAACGTGTATTATTATTTTGTTTAGAGTGTAAAATGATTGCGTAGAGAAATTTTTAATTTGTCTAGAAACAAAGTTTCGCTACCGTTGTTTCTTGATTTTAATTTGGTCAAGGTTTGGTCAGGATTTTTGATTTCAATATCAAAAAATTTAGAACAAAGTTCAATATTGTCTTTTTGTATTCCTTTCAGATTTCCGTTTTCTGTTAGAGCCTTAATAAGTTCTATGAATTCTGTTTGGAGGCCGTGAAATTTTACTTTTGGAAATTCATTGTTGTTCGTAAGTTTGTTTTTTTTGATGTTCAAATATTCTGTAATTTTTGCAAAACTAGTGGTTAATTGGTCGCATATTTCCAAGTCATAACCATTGGTCAACGATTTGTGGTTCTTTTTAATCAGCGCTTTGACGTCAGTATTTTCAGTTCCATTTAACTCTGTATTGAATTCTTGGCCGTATTCAAATTCATTTATATAAGAATATCTATATTCGTAAAATTCTTCGTTATATACAGAAAGTTTTTGTTCTGTAACATTTGCTGTACTGTAGCAGTTTTGATAAAAATACAATTCACTCTTAATGAAGTGTAATTCGTCATAATCTTCATAGGTTGCTATATGATTTTCTAAGAGAGAATAGTAAGTTTCTTCGTATTTTTTGAATGTAGTGATTAATTCTTTTGCCATTTGCCTGTTTTTATATTTTGAACTTAAAACATACCCGTTAGGCATAATCAAATCATTTGATTTTTTAGTTACACCTAACCGGCTTATTTAATTGTTAATCAATAGAATGTTTTATTTTATGATCTAAATTTGAATCAATAAACATTTTCTTCAATTCCTTTCTTGCAAAATATGATTGAACCGTGACAAGATAATCTTTTTGTACGCAATTTAAATTTATACCGTTTCTGTTTGATTTTTTAAATGCCTTTTTAATTTTTTTTGATTGCTCAACGTTTGCTACTGTTTTTAAATAGTCTTTTTGTGTTTGATTTAAATTGCTCATTTACTTTTATTTATTAAGGTTAATTTTTGTGTTTACAAATAGGGGGTATAGGTTATATACTGTTTATCGGGTTCTCTTTTTTAAACCGAAAGTCTTTTTTTAAAGGGTAGGGGGTCGTTTTTTTGGTTTTCTTTTACAAATTTATTTCAAATCGCCTTGTAGTTGAGTTGGATAGCCTCATATGGAGTACTAAATATGATTTTCAAACCTTAGCAATTTATGTTGATTGACAATAAAACTAAATTAAAAGGTCTTTATCTGTGTTTATAACTCTATTGCTGCTAACTGTTTTTATTGCTATTGAGAAAGAAACTTTGTTTTTTGGTTTTACTATTGTCTAGCCTTGTTCTTCGTGGTGTTACGTTTGTTTGTGTCTCATGCTTTTTATCATATTTAGTGGGGGTTGTAGTCGTTACTCGCTTGTGCCGTTTTTTAATACTTTCATTTCGGGTATTTTGTTTTTATTTAGGTCTTCATAGAACTTCATAAATAAATCGGCGTTCGCGTCTTTGTCTTCGCGTTTGTTTATGTAGGTTAAAAATAAACTCTCTTTTGAATGTCCTGTTATTCCAATTAGTACGGCCGTTGGTATTTTTTTATAGTAATTAGTGGCAAAGGAACGGCGAAAACAATGACTTGCAATTAGTTCAAACTTTGGATATTTGCCTAACTCTTTGCGGTTGGTTTCGGTGTTTAGTTTTGTTCCTTTTACAACCCCATCAATTCCCGCCAGTTTACAAATAACTTTTACATAATCGTTTAGTTTTTGGTGTTGTATCTCTTTAGGTAAATTGTTTTCTACTATGTCTAAAACGTGCGGGGCAATAATTCCAACGGTTACACTTTTCTTTGTTTTCTGTTGTACTATGTCAATGTAAATGCCCTTTGCGGTACGTCTAATATTATCGTTTTTTATTTTCAGTAAATCCCCGCCACGTTGCCCAATTTCACAACCAATCAAAACCCAATTTCGAGCGTTGTTTAGTGCGTCCGTTGTAATTGCAAGGTTTTTTGTTAGTTCGGGATTGTCTGTTTTAAATTTTTTAAGAAGTACCTCATCATTAAACTCAATGTTTTTGATAGTGTCGAGTTCGTCAAATGAAAGTATTTGTATGTAACGGTCGTTTTCGCTCTCTCTAAAGTGTTGTATTGTCTTTGAGTAGGGTGTAATAGTAATTTCATTTTTTTCGGCGTCTATGCAAACCGTTTTTAAAATCTCTAATTGTTTGCCTGAGTAGTTTGTCGAGTAGTTTTTAGTGTTAACCAACCAATTAGTAAATTTATCGACAAAGGGTTTTGTAATGCCTACAAAGTGTATTTGTTTTTTTGAGGTCTTTTGATATTCTGTAATGATGTTTTTGAATAACGTGTAGTTTTTAATGGTGCTCTTACTCAAACCAATTTTAAATCCGCCGTTTGTTCTTACTTTGCGCGTGTTTGCATTGTCGATTATGTACTGTATGTGATTAATCAATAAACCTGAGTCCGTTTTTTCTACTCTATCAAAACAATCTTTAATTTGAGAGTCGAGCCAAAACGAGTCAATTAAAACATTGTTGCCTAAATCTTTGTTGAGGTTGTTGTAAATGAATGAGTCTAATTTTTTGAGGTTGCTAAAAATTAGTTTGTTTTCTGTATTGTTTTGTTTTGGGCGGTCGGTGTCTTTGCTCCAGTCTTTTGGGTTGATTGTAAACCCTGTATTTAATTCTAAATCGTTGCCTCTGTTTAAGGTAACACGCACTTTTATAGATACGTTTTTGTTTGCCTTACTTCTTAATCTGAATTGTACTGTTGCCATTTTGTGAACTTTTGAACGGTTGAACTTTTGAACTATTCAAATATAGTGATTTTTGTAATACGTTTCGTAAACTTGCCCAACCGTTGCCCAACCGTTTTAAGTTTTCATTCAATTTGATTCAATTTCGTTCTATTGTTAGGCGCTAATTAAAAAACTTGTTAAGTATTGAATTTATAGAGTTTTTAAGTTATTTTTGTACTGTTTTCGGGAGGTTGTCAAAAGTGCCTGATTGTGTGTTGAGGCGTGTAGGTTCGAGTCCTATTATCCGCACCAAAAAAGCTTCTCAATTGAGAAGCTTTTTTTTTGTTAAGTACTTTCTGTTTTTATAAGAGTCATTGCTTTTCAAATGCTTAGATTATGAAATGCCTTTTTCTTATCCCCAAAAAGGAGATGTGTATCCTGCTAATGCTCCAAATATGAGAATAAATGGGCTGCGTCTGTATTAAGAAGTGACAATTTGTTCCAAAACCGCAAATTAATCTAAGTTCTGGCGGTAGTTACAATGTTTCTAATGATTTCATCAAGTTGTCTAGTACTTTCTAATATCATTTGACAAGTATAAGATGTGTCACTATCCAGTAATGTTTTATCTAAGAAAACAGTTGTGAGTCCGATTAAGTTGCTTAATGGAGCCCGAACTAGATGGGATTGTTGAAAGACGATGTTTTCTATGATAATACTTTTTTTTTCATTTTCTTCTATTGCCTTTTTCAATTGTATTTGTTCAGCAATATATTTTGTTATATTGTGTCCTAGACAAAATACTCCAGCAGGATTTTTTTCATCATCAAACATTGCTTTGTATTCCCACTGAGTATAAATGTAGTCACCCTCACCGTCATGTTTCCTAATTATCGCCTTAAATAATTTACCGGGATGCTCAAAACATTTGGTAGAAACTTCAAGACACGTACTAATATCATCAGGGTGCATTGTAATATGATAGGGTTGCCCAACAAAATTGCTATTTATATGTAAAAATTCTTTAGCGTAATTTTGGTTTACATACGAATAGTTCCCGTCCATATCAGTGGTTATTATATAAAATAAAGAGGACTCATTCAATAATAGTTTTGTTTGTTCGACGCTGTTCATTTTTTTTAAATTAGGCTAACTAAAGATAAAGTATTTACTTGTTATTTTCAAAATAAAAAGTGTAGATATTTTTTTGTTTTAATGACACTATATCAGTTTATTAGCAGTAGGTATAATGTTTCTCAGTAGAGGATTTTTTTTGGTCAAAACTGTTTATTTTACTTACATTTTTCGTGTTTTAAACTCTTAAATAGGCAAGTGTTCGTGCTTATCTCTAAAAAGATAATAAGTAGCCGGCTAACGCCCCGTATATGACAATAAATGCGCTATTGACTTTAGGATATCCAAAAGTTACTATAATGCTTGTTGCTGCAATTAATAATGTTCTCCAGTCTAAAATTGAATCGCGACCCATTTGCCAACAAATAGCAACGACAATCGCTACCGAAGCAACATTTACAGCATCTAGAAAAATCGAAATAGACGGTGAATTGCGCATTTTCTTCACTAACGGATTTAGCAAGGCTACAAAAAGGAATGAAGGGATGAAAATAGCAATCGTTGCTACTATTGCTCCTTGTAAACTATTTAGTTGGTAGCCAATAAAAGTCACTGACGAAAAAACGGGTCCGGGTGTAAACTGACCAATAGCGATAGCATCTACTAAGGTAGCTCTAGACATTAAACCAGTCGAAACTAATTCAGTATCTAAAAAGGCAAAAAGTACATAGCCACTTCCGTAAAGTATGGCGCCTATTTTTAGAAATATTAGAAACAAATTCCAGTTGGTTGCCGTTACCAAAGTAGTTTTTGTAATTTGTACTAATGTCAGCGGGATAAGGCTGAATGTTTGGCCGCTTTTAAATTTGGAATACAGTAAGGCTATTAAACCTGCACCAAACAGAATGTATATTTCATTGCATTCTACTATCGATAGGGCCAAAGCTACCAACGCTATGAGTGCTAATTGTTTTGTTTTTATTGATTTCTTGGCCAAGGGATAAATCGCAGCGAGAATGATGGCGATAATTGCAGGCTTGATTCCGTACAAAAAAACTTGTGCTTCAGGCTGCTGGCCGTATTTTTTATAGAAATAGGCAAAAACTCCCGTAATAAGAACTGCAGGCATGATAAAGCAAACTCCCGCAACAATTAAACCTTTCCAGCCCCCTTTTTCATGGCCTATATGAATGGCCATTTCAGTACTATTAGGACCGGGTATTAAACTTGTGGCTCCAATGAGATCTAAAAAATGTTGTTCTGTTAGCCACTTTTTTTTGATTACGACTTCCTGTCTCATCATTGCGATATGGGCAGCCGGGCCCCCAAAACCTATTATTCCCAATTTTAAAAATAGTTTGGCAATTTCTTTTAAGGTAGTTTTTTCAAACATTAAGACTTTTTTTGTCAAGGGTGGCTAAAATAAATATAAAATAAATCTTGCCTTCGTTTTTTAAATTAAGATTTTATGAAATTTTAATTTCGGGAGTATTAGTTCTATTCTAGTTTTGCAGCTTGTGATTGGCCATATAGTTTAGATAATAAACAATGGATTCAATCTTTTTCTCGTTCAAGTTGGCTAATTTGGGCATTTTTACTCCGTTTCTAAAAGAAGCTGGGTTCTGTATGAATTTTTTTAATTGGTTCTGGTCCCAATACTCAGTGACGCTTTTGGGATAATTTAGTTCGGGGCCCATGCTTCCTCCAATTTTATTAATAGCATGACAGCTAATACAATTTTTATTGAAGAGCTCAAAACCGGTTGTAGCGGTGGTATCTCCTTTGGGAAGCAGAAGAGAAACATTTTCAACGCTAGGGACCAAATGAACTTTTATTAAATTATAAGGCCATTTGAAATCGGTGTCTTTTGGGGACACCCCCTGATAGATTAAATAAAAGGGGGCCGCTTTCATTTCGCGACCGTCTTTAATGATTTTTGACCACGATTCCCCTTTCGGAGCATCCAAGTCACTGACTGCCAAAAATGATTTTGCGGATAAAATTTTTCGCAAAGGCATCATTGGTTTATAGCCATCTTCACATTCAAAAACGATTTGGTATTTATCAATCTGCAACTGTTTTATTTTCGAATGGGTTTCAAGTAACTGGGGAAAAGGAATCGCATTGTATCGCTTTCTGGCATGATAAACGGGGTCTTCGTTTACGGTAACTATGATGGTGTTCTTTAGTTTGGCTGTTTTTTGTAATTCGACTAAATCGATAGTCAATGAATCAGAAGTGTTTGCAGAAACATTTATAGAAGTCTCAGTTGTCAAAGATTCTGTCTGTTTCGTTTTTTGTTGACAGCCCATGATTAAAATTGAAGAAAGGACGACTAATCTATATTGAAATTTTCGCATTGTTTTATGTTGAAAAAGATGAAGAAAGGCGGTTCTAAAGTTCTAGTAAGTGGATTAGTCTAATGGAATCAGTACTATAAAATTAGGCTATTTTTCTATACTTTTGAGTTCGAAGTCCTATGAATCGACCTCGTTTTTAAATTTATCGGTTGTTTTAAGAAACGGCCACCGCATTCTGGTTTTTTTAGCTTCTATATTCTAACAAATTTAAGATAGTAACTTCTTTTTCTATGGTCGAATAAGTTTAGGAAAGTCTTATTTTAGCTTCTGACAAGTATTGCCTTAATAAGAAAAAAATTAACGTATTAATTATAACACTCTAAGTACATTTAAATGAAAAAAAGCATTTTAATCGCAGCCCTGTTTTCTTTTTTTTATAACAACGCACAAACAGTTGCTAAAGAAAATGGCGAAAACAAAGAGGTAACAGTTTACACGACTGCTGAGAACACGGACTTTAAAATGACTCTATCGGCCTCAGTTAAATTTGCTGCTGCAGGACAACCTTTAGAAACTGAAATTGCTGTTTTTGTTGACCCTACTAAAACGTTTCAAACTTTTATTGGAATAGGTGGTGCCATTACAGATGCTAGTGCTGAGGTTTTTGCTAAATTATCAAAAGCGAAACAACAAGAATTTTTGCAAGCCTATTATAGTACTACAAATGGAATAGGCTATTCATTAGCTAGAACTACCATTCATAGTTCTGATTTTTTAACAAATAGTTACACATATGTCGCCGAAGGAGATGCTGAGTTGAAAACTTTTAATATTGATCATGACGCACAGTATAGAATTCCACTGATAAAACAGGCCACGGCAATTGCAGGAAAGTTAACGATGTATGTTTCTCCATGGAGTCCTCCTGCTTTTATGAAAACTAATGGCGCTATGCTTCAAGGCGGAAAGTTGAAGCCTGAGTTTTACCAGTCTTGGGCAAATTACTATGCTAAATTTATAAAAGCATACGAGAAAGAAGGAATTCCTATATGGGGACTGACAATTCAAAATGAGCCAATGGCGACGCAAAGATGGGAGTCCTGTATTTATACTGCCGAAGAGGAAAGAGATTTTCTTAAAGATTATTTGGGGCCTACAATGGAGAAAGAAGGCTTAGGTAATAAGAAAATTATTGTTTGGGATCACAATCGTGATTTGATGAATCACAGGGCAAATGTTATTTTTGATGATCCTAAGGCATCAAAATATGCTTGGGGAATGGGTTTTCATTGGTATGAAAATTGGACAGGGGGTGAGCCTATGTTCGAGAATGTGAAAAAAGTACAAGAAGCATATCCGACGAAAAAATTGATATTTACGGAAGGCTGTGTAGAGAAGTTTGATTCGAATAAATATCAGCTGTGGGCAAATGGAGAGCGTTACGGACGTTCGATGATAAACGATTTTAGTAACGGCTCGGTTGCATGGACTGATTGGAATATTTTGTTAGATCAAAATGGAGGACCAAACCATGTAGGTAATTTTTGTTTTGCACCTGTTCATGCTAATACACTAACGGATGAATTGATATATACTCCCTCTTATTATTATATTGGTCATTTCTCAAAATTTATCCGACCGAATGCTAAAAGAGTAAGCAGCGTATCCAGCCGCAGCCAATTGCTGACCACTTCATTTATGAATGAGGACGGAAAAGTGATTACGGTAGTGATGAATCAAGGCGATAAAGAAGCGGCATATAATTTATGTGTTGGTAGCAAAGCGACAGCAGTTGTAATTCCTGCTCATGCTATACAAACGTTGGTATATTGATAAGAGTAAGTTTGTTTAGAAATCAGAAAAAGGGATTGCGAATTTTAATTCGCAATCCCTTTTTTAATATACTGAATTAGTATTTTATTTCAACACAAACTCTTTGCTAAGAGTACCTATTTGGATTTTAAAAGTACCGTTTTCTGCTACCCATTTCAAATCGTTATCTACAAACTGCAAGTCTTTTTGATTTAATGTAAATGAAACTGTTTTCGTTTCAGCCGGTGCTAAATTTATCTTTGTAAAACGCTTCAATGCTTTTACCTCTGGTGTGATACTGGCAACTTTGTCGGACAAATAAAGTAAAACTGCCTCTTTTCCAGCAGTTTTTCCAGTGTTTTTCACCTCAACAGTTACCGTTATGTTATCTGTATTGTTTATTTCCGGCTTGTCAATTCTTAAGTTAGAATATTCAAAAGTAGTATAGGATAGTCCTGTTCCAAATTCAAACTGAGGAGAGTAGCTTTTCTCGTATTGAGCATCGTCATTTTGCTCTTCATCACCTAGACTTTCTGTATATTTTCGGTTGTATTTTTCTAATGAATTAGGATGTCTAGGATAGTTGTATGTCAATCTTCCGCTAGGGTTTACATCACCATAAAGAATATCTACTAAGGCTCTTGCCCCTTCGTTTCCTGGTAAATAACATTGAATTACTGCATTCATCTTATCTTCAAAGTCACTTATTAACCTAGGGCGTCCTTCATTTAACACTAAAACAATAGGCTTGTTCAATTTTGATAAAGCCAAAGCCAGTTTTATTTGTGATTGACTAATAAATAAATTACTGATATCTCCAGGAGTCTCAGTGTAGTTTTTTTCACCTAAACATAGAATTATTGTAGATGCCTCTTTAGCAAGTTCGACCGCTTTTTGAATTTCAAGCTCATCTTCGATCGCTAGATCCGCTCCTTTAGTATAAAGAACATTTGCTTTGCCTATCTTGTTTTGTAATGCTTCTAAAATGGTGAATTTGTCTGCAGCCAAAACATCAGCATTTTCCCCCTGCCAAGTATACGTCCATCCTCCATTTAGTGATTTCATACTATTTGCGGTAGGGCCAGTAACTAATATTTTACCGGTTTTATTTAAAGGTAAAATTTCGTTTTTGTTCTTTAATAAAGTAATCGATTCTGCTGCTGAATTATAAGCAACATCAATAAATTCCTGTGACCCAAATTTTGGGTAATCTTTCAAATCTGCTATATTGTTTTCAAATAAATTAACTTCAAATTTCATTTTCAAGATTCTCGAAACGGCATCATCAATTCTAGACACTGGTACTTCACCTTTGTTTACTAAATCCAATAAGTCATTATAAAAGGTGTAATCTTCAGGAACCATACTCATGTCTATACCTGCCATTACAGATGTTTTCACAGCATCTCTATTGTTTTCGGCAACTTTATGTCTGGTGTATAGGTATATAATGTCTTTCCAATCTGTAACAACAACACCTTGAAATCCCAACTCTTTTTTCAAGATATCAGTTATTAAATGTTTACTGGCATGAACTGGTGTGCCGTTTATTTCGCCAGAACTGATCATGATGCTTTTTGATCCGGCTTTGATTGCTGCTTGATAAATGGTCAAATCATATTGTCTTAGAATGCGTTCCGGAATAATGCTTGGCGTTCTGTCTTTTCCAGTTGTGGTACTTCCGTAACCTATAAAATGCTTCATGCAGGAAGCTACATGATATTTAGAGCCAACATCATTTCCTTCAAAACCTTCAACCATCGCAACACCCATTTGGGCAGATAAATAGGCATCTTCTCCAAAAGACTCCCAAGTTCTAGACCAGGCTGGATTTCTCGGCAAATCTAAATCTGGCGAAAAAACCCATGGAATAGAAGACGCTCTAGTTTCATATGCCGATATTTCAGCTCCTCTTTTTACTAAATCAGTATTAAATGTAGCTGCCATTCCTATTTGTTGTGGGAATAAGGTAGCGCCTAGAGTGTAACTGGAACCGTGAATAGCATCTATACCGTATAAAACAGGAATTTTCAATCTCGTTTTATTAGACTCATTATTAATTATTGTGATTACTTCTTTCCATCTTTGAATTGTAGGTGCTCCAGGATTAGGGACATTTAGAATGGAACCAATATGGTAATTCTGGATTGCTTCTCTCAATTTTACCATATCAAAGACACCGGGTTTTCCTTTTTCTTCAAAATTAGTTACAGTAATCTGAGTCATCTGACCTATTTTTTCTTCGATAGTCATTTTTGAAAGTAACTCAGCTACTTTTTCGTCAATTTCTGTTTTAGAATTTTGACTAAAAGCGGCACTTGAAAATAGTGAAAGTACAAATAGTTGTAAAATTATTTTTTTCATTTCTTGGTTGGTTTTGGTAGTTGATAACTTTTAAAAAGAAGGGTTGCTTTCTTAATTAGTACTTTTAAAAGTAGTTGTTTTTTTATGCGAATGATTATTTTATTGCAGGTTAGTTGTTGTTTTAATGAACTTTAACGTTTTCGTTTTTGTAATTCGTAAATCACTTTTATTCGATTGTATAGAAGGTAATAATCTTGTTTTGGAATATTAACAATAGCAAAAAGTCTCATCGTTTATACAATGAGACTTTTTGCTATTCTGTTAGACTATAGAGTGGAACTATTTTTCTCCAATCCAAACATCTATTTTCTTTTCTAGTAAAGCCAATGGCATCACACCGGACTCTAGTACTTTTTCATGGAATTTTTTGATGTCAAATTTGTCTCCCATTTTGTCTTGTGCTCTTTTACGGAGCTCCATGATTTTTAATTGTCCTATTTTGTAAGACAAAGCTTGGCCCGGAATAGCCATATAGCGCTCAATTTCAGTGGTGATGCTTGCTTCGCTTTCGGCTTCGTTTTCTAGGGAATATTTGATAGCTTGCTCTCTTGTCCAGCCTTTGCTATGTAACCCTGTATCAACGACTAATCGCACCGCTCTATGCATTTCGTTTCCTAACATACCAAAATACTGATACGGATCTTTATACAAACCTAATTCTTTACCTAAGCTCTCTGTATACAAAGCCCAACCTTCGCCATAGGCTCCAAACCAATTGTATTTTCTGAAATCGGGCAATGAAGTATTTTCTTGTTGTAGTGAAATTTGAAAATGATGCCCTGGAATAGCTTCATGTAAAAACAAATCTTCGTCACCATACATATTATATTCTTTTACGTCAGGGATGGGAACATAAAAAACGCCAGGACGTGTACCATCTGCTGTTCCTTGACTGTATTCAGCACTTGCCGTCTTTTCTCTAAATGCTTCAGTTCTTCTAATTTCAAATTTTGTTCTGGGTTGTAAAGAAAACAATTTGTCTACGTTTGGTTTTATGACGTTATGGATTCTTTCAAAATTGGCGATTACTTCCTCTGGTTTTTTGAAAGGCTTTAATTCCGGTTTGTTTCTTACATAATCAAAAAACTCCATCAGAGTGCCTTTAAAACCAACTTGCGTTTTTACCTTTTCCATTTCAGAATTGATACGTGCCACTTCTTTCAATCCTAAGTCATGAATTTCTGATGGAGTCATTTCGGTAGTAGTCCATTGTTTTACGTAAGCGGCATATAATTCTTTTCCAAAAGCCAGGCTTCCTATTCCGCTTGTTTTTCTTGATGCAGGCAGGTATTCGTTTTTAAGGAAATCAGACATTTTTTTATATTGCGGAATCAGTTTGTTATTGATCGTTGTTGTATATTTTGCAGTAATATCTTTCTTTACTGCATCAGAAAAAGTATTAGGCATTAATTTTACAGAAGAATAAAATAAATTGTCTTCAATATTGCGAGTTGCCATTTCAGCAAATTGCGGAATCACTTTCTGTGTTAAGGATTCTGGTAGTACAGCTCCTTTTTCAATTCCTTTTTTCATATAGACCATAGCCGAATCAATCCATACGCTATAGGTGTCCATTCTTTTTAGGAAGTTAGTATAGTCTTTTTCGGTTTTAAATGGTTGGCCACTAGTTCCGCCTGCATATTGGCCCATAGTTAAATGAGTTCCCCAAAATTGATGGATAGGCATTAGGTTAGTGGGTTGTTTTAGTAATTCCTTTCCAACTTCAACCTCCCATTTTATAATTTCGTAACTGTTTTTTTCTTCTTCAGAAAGTTGTTTTTCATCTATTGACGATAACTTCGTTTCATATTTATTAAAAAAGTCAAGTTGCACTTTTCTATAGGTATCGGTCATTTCAAAGGGCAGCTGGTCGTTGTATTCGTTTTGACCATTTTGTGTTGCAGCCAGAGGATCTAGCGCATTTTTATCGTCAAAATAGCTTTTTGTTATACTAGAGAAATCTTGTTCTTGTGACTTACAGTTTGCTACTAATATAGAAACAAGAATGGCAATTAAAACAACAGGAGTTTTTTTCATATAGTTTAATTTAGTGATTAGTAAAGCTAGTATATTAATAATTACATAAGTAAATTTTATTATAGAATCTTATCCGTGATATACGCGGGAGGCCACGATCTTGTCTTCTCTAATGTCTAAAACTTCAGCAATAAGCATCTCTTCCTCATTGTCTACCGTTCTTATGTATTCCATAAAAACACGATCACCATTTGCAGTTAGTGAGGTTACTTTGTAGCTTAAACTAGGTAATCGGTCAAATGCATCTTGCCACCATTCACGTAACGCCTGTTTGCCAGTCACAAAACCGTTTGTTTCGGGTTTGTGTATTTTTAATTTTGGGCTAAAATGAGATGCATCGTCATCATATAAGGACAAAAGCTTTTCTAGTTCTTTATTGTTGAAAGTCTCAAACCATTTGAAAGCGATCGATTGCAATTTTTCGGGAGTCATGTTAGTTTTGGGATTTTAATTAAAAAAATCCCGTTTCGCTTGCGCAAAAGGGATTTTGATTTTATGATTTCAATGAATTTTAAACGTTCTTCAAATTGATAATCTCTTGGTCAGTAAGCATTCTCCAGTTTCCTCGAGGTAAATTCTTTTTAGTCAAACCTGCAAACGCAACTCTGTCAATTCTCAAAACATCATAACTAAAGTGCTCAAAAATAGAACGAACTACTTTTACATTTGAAGATCTTAATTTCAAACCAATTTCACTTTTAGCTTCTCCTTCAATGTAACTTACATCTTCAACAAAAACTCTATGCCCATCAAGAGTAAGACCTTTGTTTATTTTTTCTAAATCTTCAAATTTCAAGTTTTTGTCTAACGAAACTTGATAGATTTTAGATGATTTTTGACTTGGCAAAGTAAACTTACGGATCATGTCAGTATCGTTTGTAAACAATAACAGACCTGTAGTGTTTTTGTCCATTCTACCAATAGCTCCAATTTTTGCATTAGTTGATCCACGAACCAATTCCATTACATTACGGTATTCTTGACCTTCATCAAGTGCCGTTGTAAAGTTTTTGGGCTTGTTCAATAAGATGTATACTTTTTTCTCCGGAGTCAAAACAGATCCATCAAAATTCACCACATCTCCTGGTTTTACCATATATCCCATTTCAACAACTGGAATTCCATTTACTTTTACGTTACCGGATGTAATGTAAATATCTGCGTCTCGTCTTGAGCAAGCACCAGAATTGGCGATATATTTATTAAGACGAATTTCATCTTTTACTTTTGGTCTTTTTGGTGCCTGATTCGGTTTTTTCTCCACTTTGTCAGTAACAACTTCTGCAACCTTAGTATTTATTTTTGCTTTTTTAGGCCCTTGTGCCCTTTTTTGCATCGCAGGTTTTGGCTTATTCGAGCTAGGTCTAGAACTTGTTGGTCTAGCACCGCTTTTTTTATTATTGCCTTCCTTATTATTCATAATATTCTATAATTTGTGCAAAGATAGTATTTATATAGTTGCTAATTGATATTTGCTAATTATAAAACGATAACTAGCTATCTAGTAGGTTGTTGTTTTGTTTTTTTGAAGCTAATTCCCGCTTTCCACTCTATCTTTTACTTTTTGCAGCAAAAAGTAAAAGGATGTCGTTGCAAACATGGTTCAATGAACTCCAATTAAAATAAATATATGTGCAGTAATCGGGGCTAAGCAAGTGGGATGATTTTTTTAAATAAGAAGCAAAAGTTTTTTCCCGTTCCATAATACGGATGGATTGATAAGTACAATGCAAAAGACACCAGCCACAATGATGAATTTTAAAACATTATGCAATAATAAATACTGTTCTTTCTTTTCGGCTTTCCATAAATAGAGTAGGAAGAAGATCAAGATAATCATACAAGCATAAAAATAGATGTCCATATAGCCCACATCATATATGTCGATTAAAACATAAACAGGAAATACGGTCAAGATCGTTAAGCTGGTAATGATTTTTTTAGAAATACTTTCTCCAAAACGAATTGGAATGGTTTGGTAATTATTCGCTAAATCTCCTTTTAAGTTTTCTAAATCCTTAATCATTTCTCGAATAAGCAATAGTAAAAACAAAAAACATGCATGTGCAAAAATAACAGCAAAATGGCCTTTGTAATTTTCAATTTCTTCAAAACTAAGATTGTAATAATAATGTAATAAGATTGCGAAAAATGGAATTACCGCCATCAACGTTGCGGTTAAATTACCTACAACTGCGTATTTTTTAATTTTATGGGAGTAGAACCATATTAAAAATATGTAGCCTGAAAAGAAAATGAAAGCCTGCCAAGAAGCAAAAAATGCTAATAATACTACCACAAAGTTTAAAGCAAAATAAACTTTTAGTTTTGTGGACTGACTTACTAATCGGTCTAACATAGATTTGTTAGGTCGATTGATTAAATCTTTCTGGCTGTCGTAAAAGTTATTAATGATATAGCCAGATGCAATTGTAATTGCTGATGCAAAAACAAGTAGAAACAAGTTAAAGTCCAATAGAACAGAAATAGCTCTTTTCTCTGGTGCTAGAATGAAAATTGCTGAAAGGTATTGTGCCAGTATAATGATAGGGATATTATATCCTCTTACTACTGAGAATAAACTAACTACCTTCATAAATAAAAGCCTAGACTTTCTGCTTAATGCCATACTTTTTTAAAATAATAAAGCTTAAAATCGCAAAGAATTTTAAGCTTTAAATTTATTTTTTATGTTCAATTAGAATTGGTAAACAACTTCTAATTTATAATCTTTCAGGGAAGCTTTTGCGCGTTCTAAATCTTCGGTAAAACCTAGGATATAGCCACCACCGCCAGAGCCACATAATTTTAAATAATAATCGTTAGTGTCAATTCCTTTTTGCCATATAGCATGAAATTGCTCTGGAATCATTGGTTTAAAATTATTCAAAACTACCTTTGACAATTTTTTAGTATTCATGAATAAAGACTTCATGTCACCACCAAGGAAATTCTCAACACAGGCGTCAGTATATTTTACAAACTGATTTTTTAACATACTACGAAACCCCTTGTCTTTTAGGTTTTCCATAAAAATAGTAACCATTGGTGCTGTTTCTCCTACTATTCCAGAATCCAACAAAAAGACAGCTCCTTTACCGTCCAAAATTTGATTTGGAATGCCGGTTGCTTCAATATTGTCTTTGGAATTGATTAAAATAGGAATGCTCAAATAGCTATTTAAAGGATCAAGACCAGAACTTTTTCCGTGAAAAAAGCTCTCCATTTGAGAGAATATATTTTTTAGCTGTAATAATTTTTCGCGGGTGAGGTTCTCAAGAACCGTGATTTTGTCTTGGGCATATTTGTCATAGATAGCAGCAACTAAAGCACCGCTACTCCCCACACCATAACCTTGTGGAATACTAGAGTCAAAATACATTCCAGTTTCAACATCGTTTTTTAAAGCTTCTATGTCAAAAGTAACTAAATCAGATTGCTCAGATTGTAAAGTTTCTAGATAAGCAGCAAAGCGCTTCAAACTTGCATTTGACGCAATCGCTTCTGCAGAAGGGTCTTCATCTCTTTTCAATGCACCATTATAAAAATTATAAGGAATCGATAAACCCTTAGAGTCACGAATAATTCCGTATTCTCCAAAAAGTAATATTTTCGAATAAAATAAAGGTCCTTTCATATAATATTATTGAAATAGGTTAACGCTTGAAATAGAAGTGGTTCGTAAATATAATGATAATTAATCTAACTTATTTGAACCACGGCCAATTTCGTCACAAATGTACTGCCCATTTTGGCAAAAGCCAACTAATTCGTCCTTAATAAATTGTAAAACTGCAGCGCTAACGTTTTCGGGATATAAAACATGAACATTAGCACCCGCATCGAGTGTAAAACAAACAGGTATTTGAGTGTCATTGCGGAATTTCCAAATCGCATTGATGATTTGTAATGTGTTTGGTTTCATCAAAATGTAATACGGCATTGAGGTCATCATCATCGCGTGCAAAGTCAAAGCTTCACTTTCGACCACTTTAATAAACTCCTCCAAATCACCGCTTTTAAAAATGGCAATCAGTTTGTCTAAGTTTTCGTGGGCTTGTGTAAATCGTTTTTCAGCATACGGATGGTTATGCATTAAATCATGACCTACTGTACTTGAAACTTGTTTTTCGCCTTTGTCCACCAACAAGATAGTGTCTTGAAAATTGTTGAAATTTTCGTGTATGGCATTTGGGAATTCGACTCCGTATAAATCAGAGCTTCCCTTTATGTTGTCTTGGTTTCCCCAAACTACTACACTTCCTTTTACACTTCTACAAGCACTTCCCGATCCCAAACGAGCAAGGAATGATGCTTTTTGATAAAAGTACTCCTCAGTCATCTCCGGATTTAGCGCTTTTTCTAAACTCATGAAATTCATTGCCAAAGCTGCCATTCCAGATGCCGATGAGGCAATTCCTGAACTGTGCGGAAAGGTATTTTGAGTATCTATAGTAAAATGATACGATTTCAATAAAGGAAGATAAATTTCAATACGCTCCAAGAATTTTTGAATTTTTGGTTTGAAATCTTCTTTGGGCTTTCCTTCAAAAAGTAAGTCAAAAGAAAAAGTGTCTTGGTTTTCTTTTTTGGCGAAAGCCAATTTAGTAATCGTTTTACAATTGTTGAGTGTAAAACTAACGGAAGGGTTGGCCGGAATTTGGTTGTCCTTTTTCCCCCAATATTTTACGAGTGCAATATTGCTGGGTGCGCTCCATTGGAAACTGCCGCCTTCAATTGTATGAGAATATGTGGTTGGAATAAAATCGTTTGCTGAAAACATCTATTTTAAAATTTTGACAAAGATACTTTTTTTGCTTTATACCCGGATTTGTTTATTTGTTGAATCGGTATAAAGTTTTTGTTTAATTTTGAAAAAAATTGAAAATCCTCAAAATGAATAGAATCACTAAAATCCTTACTGTTGTTGTTACTTGTCTTGTCATCGGTTATTTTTCAGGAATGGTTACCCGTTCTGCAATTATTACTTGGTATCCAACTTTAGTAAAACCGAGTTTTAATCCACCTAATTGGATTTTTGCTCCGGTATGGAGTACGCTTTATATCATGATGGGAATTGCAGCAGGATTAGTATGGGATCGTATTGAATCAAATACGGAGATTGTCAAAAAAGCCTTGGTCTTTTTTGCAGTGCAACTGGCATTGAATGCCTTGTGGTCTTATTTGTTCTTCGGATTAAAGAACCCTATGTTGGCCTTATTGGAGATTGTAATCTTATGGCTTATGATTTATGAAACCTATGTTCAATTTGGGAAGATCAATAAAATCGCAGGCTATTTGTTTATCCCTTATTTGCTATGGGTAAGTTTTGCTATGGTTTTGAATGCAAGTATTTGGTGGTTGAATAAGTAATAATCAGTTCGTTCAACTGGATGAAAAGTAAATTACTTTTTTGAAGAAGCAAGCTTTTTAAACTCCGTGTTTTTGACGAACAAAAAATCCATCGTACTTAACCTATTGTTGATTGCTGCAATTGTTTTTGATTTTGGGTCTGCTTCACAGAACTGAAGAAATAGGTCTATTTCATCAGCTTGTAGCTTTAGGGTTTCAAGATAAAATTTTTGGTCGTAGCTATTTTTTGCTAGAGTGGCAAAGTCAATTTCAGGAAGTGCTTTTTTGACTTCCTCTTTTTCTTTTTTAAGTAGAGTAGCAAGAAGTCCTCCTATTCGTATCATATTCAATCCTTTATTTATATTTAAATCGTCAATCATTAGAGGTTTTAATTTTTTTTCTGCTCTATCTGCTGTAATTTCATCTCTTTTTACTTGTTCCACTTCTACAGTAGCTGTTAATTTAATTGCAGGAGCATTTGTGATAAGAACTTCGTTTAATTCTTCTGCTTTTAATGATAATTCAACGATTAGTACCTTACTACGGGTCATTTCAGGAGTAATTGTTATTTTTTTAAGTTCGTGTTCTTTTGATACAAATACAAGAATATCATTTGCTTTCGCAGCAATTGAGAAAACACCATTAGAATCTGTAACTGTAAGTATTTTTGAATTAGCATTGATAACTTCTACATTAGGGATTACGTAATTATTAAATATAACTTTGCCTTTTATGGTTTGGCTGAAGCTAAATTGAGAAATGAAAAAGAGTAGTGAGATAAGTAGTTTTACTTTCATTTATATGTAATAAGATGAAAGTAAAATTATTAGATTCGTCTTAAGGAAAACTTAGTAAACATGTAAATTCTTGTTAATTAATTTTAATAAAAATTTTAACTAAATCGCGTTCGCCAAAATAAACCCGCTAGTCCAAGCATTCTGAAAGTTAAATCCGCCCGTAATCGCGTCAATATTCACGATTTCTCCAGCAAAATAAAGATTCTCGTGTAGTTTACTCTCCATGGTTTTAAAGTTTATTTCCTTTAAATCAATTCCGCCCGCAGTTACAAATTCCTCTTTAAAGGTGCTTTTTCCATTGACTTGAAATGTTGCATTTGTCAATTGATTGGATAGGTTTTGGAGTTGTGTTTTAGACAAATCAGCCCATTTGGTTTCAGTTTCAATTCCTGAAGCCAAAACCAAACTTTCCCACAAACGGTTCGGGAAATCAAAAGGAGATTTCTTAGATACCGCTTTTTTCGCGTGTTCTTGTTTTAATTCCTTTAATTTTTTCTCTGCATCAGTAGCGTCAACATCATTCAGCCAATTCACTAAGATGGTGAACTGGTAATTTTTGTCATGCAGTATTCGGGCACCCCAAGCGGATAGTTTTAAAACCGCTGGTCCACTCATTCCCCAGTGCGTAATCAATAGAGGACCTGTCGATTCGAGTTTAGTATCTTTTACTTTTACTGTTACTTGTGCTGCGACACCTGGTAATTCCTTTATTCTCGCATCTTTGATGTTAAAAGTGAAGAGGGAAGGCACAGGACTTACAATGGCGTGACCATAGGTTTGTAGAATTTCCCATATTTTAGGGTTGCTTCCCGTTGCCAAAATTAATTTCTCAGCAATGTAGTTTTCGTTTTGTGTTTCTATTTTCCAAACATTTTCTTTTTTGAAAATAGATTGTACACTTTGTCCTGTTAAGACTTTAATTCCTAATTTCTGTGTTGCTTCTAGGAAGCAATCTATTATAGACTGTGATGAATTTGAAACAGGAAACATTCTTCCATCATCTTCAATTTTTAATTCTACTCCGTGTTTTTCAAACCATTCGATGGTGTCGCCAGAAGAAAATTGGTGGAAAGGTCCACGCAATTCTTTCTCGCCGCGGGGGTAATATTTAACCAATTCATTAGGTTCAAAACAGGCGTGCGTAACATTACATCTGCCACCGCCCGAAATGCGAACTTTTTGTAATACTTCGGCACCACGTTCTAATAGGGCCACTTTTAGTTTTGGGTTTTTCTCTACGATATTAATGGCTGTAAAAAATCCTGCTGCACCGCCACCTACTATTATTATATCAAAATCTTGATTCATATTTTTGTTGTTTTTGCTTAAAGCAAAATTTATAATCTATCAGGAAAATCAGAGATAATTCCGTCTACATTATATGTTTTTATTTTTTTTATATCTTCAATTTCATTTACCGTCCAAGGGAATACTTGAAATCCTTTTTTTTGTAATTGTTCAGTATTTTCTTTGGTTAACAAAAGAAAATAAGGATGAATAGATTTTGCTTGGATAACTTTGGCGAAAGCCAATGCCAGATCCAAATCCGTTTCGGTCAATACGCCAATAGGAATTGATTCGTTAAGAAATTTCACTTGCTGTAAAGCGTTCCAATCAAAACTAGAAACCAAAAAGTGGCTGTATTTCCAGTTTTTTTCGTTTATATATTTTTTAATTAATTCCACTACTTTATCGGCAGCTTCATAGCTTTTTAGTTCAATGTTTACAAAACATTTTTGATTTACCAAATCTAAAACTTCTGTAAGTGTAGGGATTCTGTATTTATGATCTATTTCAAAGCCCTTCAATTCTGGCAAAGATAAGGTATTTACAAAACCTTTTCCATTTGTTGTTCGGTCAATAGTTTCATCATGAATGACTATTAATTGATTATCAGAACTCAGATGTACATCGAATTCAATACCATCAACATCAAGGTCAATTGCTTTTTGAAAACCAATTAAAGTATTCTCTGGTTCATAACCTCTAGCGCCGCGATGACCAATTTTTAACATCTGATTGTTTTTTGAGTGGATTATACAAATGAAAAGTAAAAATAGTCTTGTTGTTTTACTTTGGTGTTTTTTATTTATATTTATAATAGATTTCAATAAAACTCATTGTAAACAGTTGTCTTTTAATGACTTATGAGTGAGGTAAAAGTTGGTAAATATTAGCTTTTTTTTAAATTAATAAAGATTTTAATATAAATATTATGAAAAAACATTTTTTAGCAATTACCCTTCTGGGGTTAGTGATTTGTAACGGTTTTGCACAAGGACCAAAAATTTCTTCAAATGTAGAAGGAATTAAAGAATATAGCTTAGCAAACGGACTTAAAATTTTATTAATTCCTGACGCTGCCCAATCCAATGTGGTGGTAAATATTGTTTATAACGTAGGTTCCAGACATGAAGGTTATGGCGAAACAGGAATGGCACATTTGCTGGAGCATATGCTTTTTAAACGATCATCAAAATTTATCGAAATTAAGAAAGCAATTGCCGATAAAGGTGCAATGGCAAACGGAACTACATGGTATGATAGAACTAATTATTATGAAGTTCTTCCTGCTACTGATGAAAATTTGAAATGGGCGCTTGAGATGGAATCTGATAGAATGGTAACATCGGCTATTTTGCAATCTGATTTAGACACAGAATTCTCGGTAGTGCGAAACGAGTTTGAAATTGGTGAGAATGACCCTTCAAGAGTTTTAAATGAACGAATTTTGTCTGCAGCTTATGTGTGGCATAATTATGGAAATTCAACTATAGGAAGTAAGGAAGATATTGAGAGAGTTAAAGCACCTACCCTGAAAAAGTTTTATAAAAAATATTACCAACCTAATAATGCAACGCTTATTGTAGGAGGGAAATTTGATGAAAAGAAAACATTAGCCTGGATTTCACAATATTTTGCAGCAATCCCAAAGTCAACTACTGTTATTGAAAATACATATACGGTTGAACCTTCACAAGATGGAGAACGTTTTGTAGAATTAAAGAGAAATGGGGATTTACAATATGTAGCGATGGCTTATCACACGCCAAGTTTTTCTGATAAAGAATATGCTGCAAATAATGCGCTATTATCTATTTTAACTAATAATCCTTCAGGAGCTTTATACAAGGCTTTGATCGATAGTAAATTGGCAACAAGCGTTTATGGCTACAGTCAAACATTAAGGGATCCGGGTTTTAGTTATTTTCAATGTGAAATTTCCAAAGATAAAGATATAACAGCCGTAGAAAGTACTTTTTTGAAAACGATGGATGAAGTATCCCAAATGACTTTTACCGAGGAAGATCTTTCAAGAGCTAAAAATGAATTATTGAAGCAGTTTGAAAACACGTATAATAATACTATTAATTTGACAATTGCATTAACTGAAGATATCGGTGCAGGCGATTGGCGTTTGTTTTTTATTGATCGCGATAATATTGAAAAATTAACTGTTGCTGATATCCAAAATGTAGCTAAAAAATATTATTTAAAAAGTAATAGAACTTGGGGGAGATTTATTCCTGAAACTAGTCCTGAACGTGCTAAAGTGAACGAAATTCAAGATGTTGCAGCTATTGTGGCTGGATACAAGGGTAAAGCAAAAGAAGAAAATATAACTACTTTTGAAACCTCAGTTGCCAATATTTTGAAATCTACAGATGTAGGTACATTAGCATCTGGTGGGAAATATGCATTTTTAGAAAAACCATCCAAAGGAGATAAAATTGAATCAAGGTTTTTATTAAGAATGGGGGAGGAGAAATCTCTTGAAGGTAAAAATATGATAGCCAATTTAACTGCTAGAATGCTGAAATTAGGAACAAAAAATAGAAGTAAACAAGAGATTAATGATCAGTTAGATAAATATAAAACTTCATTGAATTTTCAAGGAAATGTTGATGGATTGTATGTGGGATTAAGCACTGATAAGACTAATTTAAAAGATGCTTTATCAATGCTTGAAGACATCTTGAGAAACCCAATTTTTGACGCTTCGGAATTTGAAAAAATGAAACTAGAAATGAAAAGCGAATTGGAAGTTAATAGAAATGATCCACAATCATTGGTAAGTGAAGCTGTTGAAAAACAAACATCCTTGTATCCAAAATCACACCCTTATTATTCAGCGACCATTAATGAAAAAATCACGGAGTTAAATACGATTACTTTAGATGATTTAAAAAAATATTATAATGATTTTTATAATGGTAGTAACGCTTCTATTGTTTTTGTTGGAGGGATTGATACTAAAGTTATTAAACCCATTATAGAAAAAACGTTTGATAATTGGGATGGCAAATATGGCTATACAAGAATTCCAACACAGTATTTTGATTCCAAAGCATTTAATTCTATAATTCAAGTAAATGATAAAACCAATGCAGTCGTTTTTGGTAAAATAAATTTGAATATCGGAGAAACTGATTCTGATTTTCCAGCTGTGGATATGGCCAATGAATTGTTAGGTGGCGGAGCTTTTTTATCTTCAAGGATTCCACAACGACTAAGAGAAGCTGAAGGAATGAGTTATGGAGCAGGATCTTTTGTTTCAGGTAATGCAATTGATAAAACTGGAAATTGGAACGTTTATGCCTTTTTCAATCCGTTGTTTAAAGAAAAATTAGATAATGCTTTAAAAGAAGAAATTCAAAAAGCGTTTGACAAAGGATTTACAAAAGAAGAATTTGATACTTCGTTAAAATCGTGGCTGCAACAACGACAAACAACTCTAGGAATAGATACTTATTTGGCGTTTCAGATGCGAGAATATCTAGATCAAAACAAGTCGTTTAAAACCTATTCTGATTATGAAGATAAAGTCAAAGCATTAGATGTAAATAAGGTGAATACTGCATTAAAGAAATATTTTGATTTACAAAAATTAGTATTGATTTATGCAGGTGATTTTGCTAAAAAATAAATTGGTAATAGCTATAAAAAAAGAGCTTGGTCATATTGATCAAGCTCTTTTTATATACTATAAAATGTAGTTTTATTTTTTTTCTAATAAAACGATATCAAAGCTTGTTTCTATTGTAACTTTTCCATTTGTTACCGTAGTTTCTTTTCCGGAGTAGGCATCTTTTAATTTTGTGCCCTCAGCAAATATATTTCCAACTGAAAGTTCTTTTTTGCCTATTGGTAAATCCAATCCTATAACTACTTGGTCTGCGAAACTTCCTTTAGAGAAAGTCCTTGAAAAAGTATAGGGTTTTGCAGTAATTTCTTGGTGAACACCTGCTCCAATCGAAGGATGATTTTTTCTGAACTGTCCTAGTTTTTGCCAATGCAAAAGTGCTTTTTGTGTTTCAGCATTGGACTTAAGATCTTCCCAATTCATAAAAGAGCGTAAAGTGGCATCGCCTTCGGTTCCTTCAATAACTAAAGAACGAGCTGATTCGTCCCCGTAAAAAACTTGCGCCAATCCTGGAGAAAGTAATAATTTTGTCGCTGTTTCTTTGTTTTTAGTTCTTGCTGCGTCAAATGGACCGCCGTCATCATGAGAAGACAAATAGTTTAAAATACTTGATCCTTTTAATTCTTCATTCAATATTTTAGAATATTTTGAGAATATAAATTCATAGTCTTTTTTCGCATCCCATTTGAATTCGAAGTTGATCATATTGTTAAAACCATTGTCATAATAGTTTACTTTTTTGTCTCCAAAATCAAAATATTTGCCTGCACTGATGTTGTAATTATAAACTTCGGCAATAGTGTAGAAGGAATTATTGTCCAATACTTGGCTCGGATTATTTTTTTTCCAATCGGCAAAAGCATAATCGCATTGGGTTTTGAAATCAGCCCAAACCGAAGCTTCTGTATGTTTTACGGTATCTGCTCTATAACCATCAATTCCGTATTCCGTAATATAATCCGTCAACCATTTGATGATATAGTTTTTTGGAGTTCTGGCATAGCTAGTTCTTTCAAAAAAAGCATCTATTGAAGCCACTTCTTTTTCGTAACGACCTTCTTTCTTCCATTTTTTGATTAAAAAAGGAGGAAGTGACACTTCTTGGGTACTTTCTGTTTTTATATCTGGTAGGTTTTTAACCAAAGTACAAGTTGTGGTTGATTCAAAAGTTTTATAATCACATTGTGGTTCCGTTCTTACCCAATCCGAAGGCCAGATCGTATCCTCATTCGTAACAGGTCCCGTATGATTAATAACACCGTCAAGAATGATTCGAATGCCATGAGCATGTGCTTTTTTAACCAAGGCGGCTAAGTCTTCTTTTGTTCCAAAATTAGGATCTAATGCCGTCCAGTCTCTGGTCCAGTAACCATGAAAGGCGTAGCTTAATCCAGTTCCTTCATCAACTGCATCATGTATTTGTTCGACGATAGGAGTGAACCAAATAGCGTTTATACCTAATTTATCAAAATAGCCTTCGTCTATTTTTTTAGAAATTCCTTTGATATCACCACCTTCAAAACCACGAAGTTTTCCAGCAGTTTTATTTCTGTCAAAGTTTAAATCGTTTGATGTGTCTCCGTTATTGAAACGGTCTGTCATAAGGAAATAAACACTTGCTGCTTCCCAAACAAAAGGGGTTTTAGTGGTTGTTTTATTTTCTGAACTATTTTTTGTGCTCGAGCAACTTATACAAAACGCCATTACTGACAGTAAAAATAGGATTGGCTGTTTTTTCATAATTAATTTGAATTGTTGTGGAAGGACAAGTTTGTCTGACCAAAATTTTAAAGGGGAATTATTTTTCCAGTTCTAATATCAAAACAGATTTTCCTTCCAAAGAAATTTCACTTGCCAAGTCAAATGAATTGTCAGTTAGCACGTCTTTTCCCATTTTGGACGTTTTGATGTTTTCTTGAAAGCGATTTGTTTTTATAGTATGGTCCTCTTTACTATTATTAATAACTACCATTACCGTTTTTTTGTCAGTATATCTAAAATAGACGTAGACATTGTTTTCAGGTATGTAATGGGTCATTTTTCCAAAATGTATCGCTTCATTTGTTTTTCTCCAATTGAATAATTTGGATGTGAAATTAAAATATTGATTTTGTCCCGGAGTTCTGCCTTCTTTTATAAATGCATTGTTTTCATCGCCTTTCCAGCCACCTGGGAAATCCTGGCGAATATCAGCATCACCTTTGTCTTTGTCACCACTCATTCCAATTTCGCTTCCGTAATACAACTGTGGAATCCCTCTCACGGTAGCAATTAAAGCCATTGTCATCTGATATTTTTTGAAATCATTTTTATAGACTTCATTGATGCGGTTTGTGTCATGGTTTTCGGCAAAAACCAAAATGTTATCTGGATTTGGATATAAAAAATCATTGGAGAAATTGTCATATACTTTAACCATTCCCTTGTCCCAACTGCCATCATCTTCATTAAAAATGGTTCCAATAGCGTCGTGCAATGTAAAATCCATTACACTAGGAAGTTGAGAGTTGAAATTTTGAATGGCTCCCACTTTACTGTCTTTTTGCCAATAGGCCATTTGCGCTTGATTATGCATCCAGATTTCTCCCACAATATTAAAATTAGGATACTCATCAGTAATGGACTTAGTCCAAGCGGTAACTCCTTCGGGATCTGCGTAGTTGTAAGTATCGACTCTAAATCCATCTAGATCAGCGTACTCAATCCACCAAATAGCATTTTGTTTTAAGTAATTTAAAACTAACGGATTTTTCTGGTTTAAATCAGGCATAGAAGAGACGAACCAGCCATCAAGGCAAATATCAGTGTCGATTTTTGATGCATTTGTATCGCTAATCGTTGATCTTTTATGATTGGTTTGTGTAAAATTTTCGAATTGGTGAATCCAGTCACGAGTAGGAAGGTCTTTCATCATCCAGTGTTCAATTCCCCAGTGATTAGTTACATAATCCATAACTAATTTCATGTCTTTTTTATGAAGTTCTGAGGCTAGTCTTTTATAATCTTCGTTAGTTCCGTAACGGGGATCAATTTTGTAAACATCAGATTGTGCATAGGTATGATAGGAAAAAGCTTTGTCATTGTCCTCACAAAGTGGCGTACTCCACACAGTAGTCGCGCCTAAAGACGATATGTAATCAATATTATTGATGATTCCTTGAATATCGCCACCGTGTCTTCCTCCAGCTACACTTCTATCGGCTTTTTCTTGAGTGTCGTTACTGCTGTCGTTTTTTGGATTCCCATTAGCAAAACGATCTGGCATAATGAGATACATCATATCAGATGCGTCAAACCCTTTGCGTTGTGCTGACTTTTCTCGTCTTTGTTTTAATATATATTTTTGCGTAAAACCAACTTTGTTATTTTTTTTAAATATGAAATCAATACTTGCTGCTGGAAGATTCTTAGTATTTATGGTAACAAAAAGGTAGTTTGGATTTTCAGTTTTTTTGATATCAGTTATTGCAATAGAATTTGCTGCTGTGACTTGATATTGTGCAATGTCTTTGCCATAAAACATAATTTGCAATTCTGGATTGTGCATTCCTGCAAACCAAAAGGGAGGTTCAATTCTGTCAATTTGAGCGTTTATGGTTAGGGACATAAAAAAAAGTAATATGGTTATTCTTTTTAGAAATGGAATCTTTCGTAATCGCACTGAGTCAAATTTATTCATTATTAAGCACATTTTGGTTAACATTAATTTATTTTAATTCCGTTTTTGTTTAAGTAAACAATCCCAATTAAAAATTGGGATTGTTTGTTGGCTTTACCAGCCTTTTAAAAGAAAGAATTGGCTACAAGTTCTTTACAATTAATTTATTTTACGGTAACTGTATTATATGGAGAGACTACAACTGCATTATTGTTTACTACAATTGTCAATTCTTCTGTTCCGTCAACTGAAAAAGCAGTTTCAGAATGATTTATATCTACTTTTAAAATTTGACCTCTAAAATTGATTTTAAACGAATACGCTTTCCATTCCTTTGGGATTTTTGGAGAGAAATGCAGTGCATTGTTTTTTACACGCATTCCACCAAAGCCTTCAACGATACTCATCCATGTTCCTGCCATAGAGGTAATGTGGCAACCTTCTTCAACTTCTTTGTTGTAGTCATCCAGATCCAAACGTGATGTTCGCAAATAAAAAGTATAGGCCATATCCATTTTGTCAAGTGCCGCCGCTTGAATAGAGTGTACACAAGGGGAAAGCGAACTTTCATGAACTGTAAAGGATTCGTAAAATTCAAAATTGCGTTTCAATTCTTCTTTCGAGAAATGCTCTTCAAAGAAATAGAAACACTGCAGCACATCAGCTTGTTTGATATAGGGAGAACGTAAAACTCTGTCCCATGACCATTTTTGGTTAATTGGTCTTTGCGAAGGATCTAAATCTTTTACAGGAACTAAATCTTTATCTAAAAATCCGTCTTGCTGCAAATAAACTCCTAGCTCTTCTGATTTTGGAAAATACATATTGTCAGCAACCTTTTTCCATTCTTGAAGTTCTGCTTCTGCCAGTTTTACTTTTTCAATAATACGTTTATGGTCAGATGGGAATTCCAGCGATACTTTTTTAATTTGCTCGTAGGTATAATCAATACACCATTTTGCAATGTAGTTCGTATAGAAATTGTTGTTGATATTGTTTTCGTATTCGTTAGGTCCTGTAACTCCTAGAATCACATATTGATTTTTGTCTTTTGAGAAGTTGGCTCTTTGATGCCAAAAACGGGCAATTCCAATCAGAACTTCCAATCCTTTTTCAGGAATGTAGGAGTAGTCACCAGTGAAACGGTGGTAATTGAATATTGCAAAAGCAATAGCACCATTTCTGTGAATTTCTTCATGGGTAATCTCCCATTCGTTATGGCATTCCTCACCATTCATGGTAACCATTGGGTATAGTGCTGCTCCGTCTTTGAATCCAAGATTTTTCTCAGCATTCTCGATGGCTTTATCCAGTTGATTGTAGCGGTACGTCAATAAGTTTCGTGCGACTTCTTGGTCTTTGGTGGCCATGTAAAATGGGATGCAATACGCTTCGGTGTCCCAATAAGTAGAGCCACCATATTTTTCACCTGTAAATCCTTTTGGTCCAATATTTAGGCGGCTGTCTTTACCTAAATACGTTTGGTTTAATTGAAAAATATTGAAACGGATTCCTTGCTGCGCTTTTACGTCACCATCAATCGTAATATCTGACATTTCCCAGATTTTTGCCCAAGCATCAATCTGATCTTGTAATAATTGATCGTATCCTTTTGCTAATGCTGATTGGATTACTTTTTCGGCAGCTGTAAGGGTATTGGCATGATTTAAAGAAACGGTATATCCACCTATTTTTTGAATAGATGATTTCTTTCCTTGAGCGACAATAACGGCATAACTACTTTGAATTTTATCAGCGCTTGTGTCAAAGTTAGTTGGGGAAAGATTTAAATTTCGGTCGTTTTCTAAAACGCTATTGTGCATAAAAGTTGTGACCTTAAAATGAGTCTTAAAAGTCTGTGCCGTAACAAAAGCTTCATTGCCGATATGTTTTACTTCAAGAGGCTCCCAGAATTTTTCATCCCAGTTAGCATCTTCATTAGTAACTCCAGCATCGATATAGGGTTTGTAGACTATTTTAGCATCCTTGTTTAAAGGTGTGATTTCATAATTAATGATACCAACTTCATCCAAAGTTATCGAAAGGAAGCGAGTTACATTAACGGCTATTTCTGTTCCGTTTTTTAGTTTCGCTTTAAAAGAACGGTTGTACCAGCCCTCTTTCATGTTCAATTCACGACGGAAGTCTGTCACTTCAGTACAAGCATTCATGTCTAAATTCTCGCCATTAATTTCAATGTCAATTCCAATCCAGTTTGGTGCATTTAAAACTTTTGCGAAATATTCTGGGTATCCATTTTTCCACCAACCCACTTTTGTTTTATCTGGGTAGTAGATTCCTGCAATATAACTTCCTTGAAAAGTTTTTCCGGTGTAACTTTCTTCAAAATTGGCACGTTGTCCCATAGCGCCGTTTCCAATGCTAAAAAGACTTTCAGATGACTTTACACTTTCTGCATCAAATCCTTCTTCAATGATGGACCAATTGTCTGGTTTTATATAATCTTGGTTCATTTTTTTCTTTTGTTTAAAGTTTAAAAAGTTTAAGGTTTAGAAGTTGAGTACAGTTTCTATAACCTCTTGATTCTCGTTTCTTTTTATTCTATTTATTTATTAATCCTTCAATGAAACTCATATCTATATGGGTAAAATCTGGATAAATATATTTTGCTTCATACAGTGTTGTTTCTTCGCCTATTCCAATACTTGTCATGTTTCCAATATTAGCTGCTTGTACTCCTGCAACTGAATCTTCAAAAACAATAGCGTCTTCTGGTTTTGCTCCTAATAATTTTGCAGCAATTAGGAAAACTTCAGGATCTGGTTTTGCATTGGTAACATCATTTCCATCAACGATAACGTCGAAATATTGCATAATGCCTGTTTTTTCCAAAATAGGTCTAGCGTTTTTACTTGCTGAACCCAAAGCTATAGGTTGGTTTTTCTCTTTCAAGAATGTCAACATAGCAATAACTCCTGGTAAAATTTCGCTTTGGTCCATATCCACTAAATAGGATAGGTATTCTTCGTTTTTTTGAATCAGCCATCTGTTTTTGTCTTCTTGCGAAGCTTCTACTTTTCCTAATTCTAAAATGATATCAAGAGAGCGCACTCGGCTTACTCCTTTTAAAAGTTCGTTGTGTTCAAGTGTGAAATCTATATTTAATTCCTGGGCTATTTTTTGCCAAGCTAAATAATGGTATCGGGCAGTATCTACTATTACTCCGTCAAGGTCGAAGATGAATGCTTTCTTATTCATTTATTGTAATTTTTGTTTCGTCATTAATAGTAAGAGCTATAATTCCGGCTAGAATCATTGATGCTCCACCAATCAAAAGTGCATAGATGGGTTCGTTGTCAAAAAATTTAGAAACTAAAAATCCTAAAATGGATGCAGCAACTAATTGCGGGATTACTATAAAGAAGTTGAAAACTCCCATGTAATATCCCATTTTGTTAGATGGCAGTGAGCCAGATAACATGGCGTAGGGTATTGATAAAATACTCGCCCAAGCAATTCCAACACCAATCATGGGAAGCCATTCCATAGTGAATACCGTGGGTTCAGTAATAAAATAAACAGATATAAGTCCAAGTCCTCCGCAGACAAGTGCGACAAAATGAGTGAATTTTCGACTCGTATATTTTGCTAATAATGGCAATAGAAAAGAAGCGATTGCAGCAATTAAATTATAATTAGCAAACATTTCGCCTACTTGATTCGCACCAGTATTGTAAGCTTCGGATGTAGTGTCTGTAGTTCCATAAATATGTTGCGTTACGGCGAGAGTGGTATAAATCCACATGGAAAAAAGCGCAAACCAAGAAAAGAATTGTACCCAAGCCAATTGTTTCATGATTTTTGGCATAAACTGAAAATCATTCATAATGGTTACGAAGCCATTTTCGGTATTATTTGCTTTTTGCATTAATCCGGAAACCAGCATTGCTAATCCGCCCAATCCAATTAATCCAATTGATAGGACGTATAAGTCTTTCTTTAGATCAAAATTATAGATGACAAACGAAAATAGCGCGCTTATAATTAGAAAAAGTATTCCCTTACTTAAATGCGATTTTCCGTTTGAGACAAACCAATCTGAAGAATGTTCTTCTTTGATAAAAGTAGTTTCCTTGTGCTTTTCAAAAGCAGCTAATTCTTCTGGCGAATATTCTTTAGAAGTTATAACGGTCCAAAGCACAGTTATGATAAATACAATTCCACCAAAATAAAAGGAGTATTTCACTGAATCAGGAATTATTCCAAGCGGGGCTGTATTATCAACACCTAAATGAGTAAAAATCAAAGGCAGTTTTGATGCGAAGTAAGCACCAATACCAATGAAAAAACTTTGCATAGCGAACCCCATTGTACGTTGCTTTTCTGGAAGATTGTCTCCAACAAAAGCACGAAATGGTTCCATAGAAACATTGATGGAAGCATCCATAATCCATAACATTCCTGCTGCAAACCATAGTGCAGGTGAATTAGGCATTATAAATAAGGCAGCCGAAGCTAAGATTGCTCCTGCTAAAAAATAGGGTTTTCTACGGCCTAATTTTGTCCAGGTTCTATCTGAAAAATAGCCAATAATTGGTTGGATAATTAAGCCAGTCATAGGAGCAGCAACCCATAAAATAGGGATGTCGTCAATGTTAGCGCCTAAAGTTTGAAATATTCTGCTGACATTCGAATTTTGCAAGGCAAAACCCATTTGAATTCCCAGAAATCCGAAACTCATGTTCCAAATTTGCCAGAAACTTAATTTACGCTTTTCCATTATCGTAATTTAAATAATTAATACGATAAGCGCGATGCTTATCAAAACCTACTTATTTTTCGAAGTAAAAGTAAAAGCTTTGATAGGGTAAATATAAAAATTTATTTCACAGTTTTTATTTTTGGAAACAAAAAACAGGAAACATTTTTCACTACAAGGTTGTAGTAATGAATTAAGTAGGAAAAAAAGTTAGAAGTCGGCAATTTGAACTGCGAAATGTGCTGCGGTTCATAACGTATTCTCCCTTTTTTAACTCTTGCTTCGTTATTCAAACCTTAATAGGTAGATTCTCTTTCTATCAAATGCGTTTCAATTACTTCTGTTGTATAATTTTCTTCCTCTTCTTCCTCGTGTTCTGCTTCCAATCGATCAATTAGCATTTTTGCGGCTTTATTGCCCATTTTTTTACCGCTTTGACTCACAGTGGTAATAGTAGGAGTGGAATATTTTGAAATGATTCCATCTGTAAAAGCAATAACAGCTAAGTCTTTAGGGACATTAAGTCCTATTTTGTGGGCAGTTTTAATTATGATTACTGCAAAAAGTTCGTTAACTGCAAAAACGGCGTCAATAGCCTTGTCTTCCAGTAATTTTCCAATTATTATTTCGCAGGTGTCAACATCTTCAATTTTAATGATAAGATTTTCGTTAAAAGGGATGTCGTTATCTAATAATGCTTTGACATAGCCATCCGTACGTAGTTTGCCTACGCTTACGTAGTCAACCGTGGTGACAAGGGCAATTTTCTTTCGTCCTTTATCTATTAGGCTTTGTACCGCTTCATAGGCGGCTTGTTTGTCGTCAATAATCACTTTGTCACAAAGGATTTCGTTAGTTACCCTGTCAAACATAACGACAGGCATTCCTTGGTCTATTACTTCTGTTATATGATGAAAGTCTCCTTTGAACTGTGTCTCTTTTGATAGTGACATGATGAATCCGTCAATGCTTCCGTTGGCTAGCATCTCCATGTTAAGAACCTCTTTGTCAAACGAATCGTCTGATAAGCAAATGATAACGCTATATCCATTTTCGTTCGCAACCTGTTCGATACCATTGATGACCGTGGAGAAAAAATGATGAACAATTTCTGGGATAATGATGCCTATTGTTTTTGTTTTTCTGTTCTTTAAACTAAGGGCAATATTGTTGGGTTTATAATTGTAGAATTTGGCAAATGCCTGAACTTTTAGTCTAGTTTCCTCTCCGATTTCTGAACTATTTCGAAGAGATTTTGATACTGTTGAAATGGAAACATCTAATTCTTTTGCGATTTGTTTAAGCGTTACTTTCCTTTTCATAATTGTAATATTGATAATAATTGTTTTCGTAATAAAGATAGAATTTGTTTTTATTTATGGCAATTTATGCCTTAAAAATTTACATAAAAGAGAAAGTTTTCAACACTATTACGTTTTCGTAACTCAATTAAAAAGTGTCTTTGTCGAGGACGTTAATATTTACATAAATTTAACATTCGAAGTAAGAGTAAAATTCACTAAAATCAAATTAATTTAAACAAAAAGTATGAAAACAATTTATAAAAAGTTGTTATTTTTATTACTGCTACTGCCTTTTAGTATTCTGGCTCAGAATACTCTTAGCGGGACTGTTCTTGATAAAGTTTCAGGACAGCCAATTCCAGGAGTAAATGTAAATATACAAGGAACGACATATGGTGTTTCGACAGATTTTGACGGAAAATTCCAGATATCAAATGTAAAGAAAGGGAATAATGTCGTTTTTTCTTTTATAGGATACACAAATTCGATTGTTAACTATAACGGACAACAATCAATAACTGTTTCTTTAGCTGAAGATGCAAATCAGCTTAAAGAGGTAGTAATTCAAGTGGGTTACGGTACAGTTAAGAAAAAAGACTTAACTGGTGCGGTAACAGTATTGACAACTAAAGATTTTAATAAAGGGCCAGTAACTTCTGCAGATCAGATGATCCAAGGTAAAGTGGCTGGATTGCAGATTATCAATGGTGGTGGTTCACCAGGAGTTGATCCAGTTATTAGAATAAGAAGTGGATCTTCATTATCAGCGAGCAATGACCCATTATACGTTATTGATGGTGTACCAGTTGCTAGTGGTGGTGTTGAAGGTGGTAAAAACCCATTAGGAACTATCAATCAAAATAATATTGAATCAATTTCAGTATTAAAGGATGCTTCGGCGACAGCTATTTACGGATCACGTGCTTCTAACGGGGTAATTATTATTACTACTAAAAAAGGGAAATCAGGTGAATTGCAAGTAACTTATAATGCAAACCTTCAAGTATCTGAAATTACTAAAAAAGTAGATGCGTTATCAAGTACACAATTTAAAGATTTTGTTGCAGCTAATGGAAATGATGCTCAAAAGGCACTTGTAGGTACTGCTGATACGGATTGGCAAGATGAAATTTATAGAACTGCTATTGGAACAGATCACAATATCGCATTAAGCGGTGGTGTAGATAATGTAGTTTATAGAGCTTCTGTTGGATATGCTAATTTGAATGGTATCTTAAAAAGAGATAACATGCAAAGAACTACTCTTGGAGCTAATGTAACAGGGAATTTCTTTGATAAACATTTGAAAATTGAAATCAATAATAATACATCGGTAATAAAAAGTAATTATAGCAATGGTGGTGCTATTGGTGGAGCGGTTAGCTTTGACCCTTCGCAACCAGTAAGAAATGCTGATGGAACTTATTTTCAATGGTATAAACAAGGTGATGAAGGAGATGAAATAAATTCATTGGCAGGAGTTAATCCAGTTTCTCAAATTGAGCAACAAAACAACTATGGTAGTTTTTATAGAAGCATCGGAAACATTCAGCTTGACTATAAGTTGCATTTCTTTCCAGAATTAAAAGCGGTAGCTAACTTTGGTTATGATCAAATGAATGGTAGAGGATATGGAGATAATGCGGCAGATTATCGTAATGGATTAGCGGGTTCAGGATATAGCAATACGTATGAAAATATTGAGTCTCGTGACAATAAGGTAATGGACTTGTACTTAAACTACAATAAAAAAGTAGATGCAATTGATACACAGTTTGATGTAACAGGAGGGTATACTTATCAAGATTTTAAAGAATCAAAAAACAAATCTTCTTACAATGTAGAAAGAGGTGTTACTAATGTGGAGTTATCTACACCAACACGTGTTAACTTACAATCCTTTTTTGCAAGAACTAACGTTACAATTGCAGATAAATATTTGTTAACCTTTTCTTATAGAAGAGATGGGACATCAAGATTTACGGAAGATTTCAGATGGTCAAACTTCCCAGCAGTTGCTTTGGGTTGGAAATTAAACGAAGAAAACTTCTTAAAAGATGTAGCTAGTATCTCTACTTTGAAAGTTAGAGGTGGATGGGGAATTACCGGACAACAAAATATAGGTAACTCTTATCCTTCTATTCCTTTATATTTAGCTTCAAATAATGCGGCTCAATATCAATTAGGTGATACATTTTATACTACATATAGACCAGAGGCTTATAATAGTAATTTGAAATGGGAGCAAACAACAACTGCAAATGTAGGTGTTGATTTTGGATTGTTTAACAATAGGTTTACAGGTAGCGTTGATGCGTATCAAAGAACTACTAAAGATTTATTATTGTATACTTACAACCCCTCTTTCTTTGGTTTTTCTAACCAAGACAATTATAATATTGGTACAATTGATAACAAAGGACTTGAGTTAGCTGCGGAAGTAATTCCAGTGAGAAATGATAATTTCCAATGGACTGTTGGTGGAAACGTTACTTTTCAAAATTCTAAAATCACTAAGTTAACAACTACTCAAGAAAATACACCAGGAATTAATACTGGTGATATTGAAGGAGGTACTGGAAATACTATTCAAAACCATCAGGTAGGTTACGCACCAAGTTCATTCTTTGTTTATGAGCAAGCTTACGGAGCTGATGGAAAACCACTTGATGGGGTTTTTATTGATAGAAATAAAGATGGTATCATTAATAGTGATGATAAATACCGTTTTCATAAACCAGCTGCTGATGTGTTTTATGCATTCAATACAAGCGTATCTTATAAAAACTGGGATATGGGAATGAACTGGAGAGGGTCGTGGGGTAATTATAATTACAACAATATCGATTCTAATAAGGGAGTTTACAATAATGTTTTAACTAGAAATACTGATTTAAACAATGGTGTTGCGAATCTTTTAGAAACTGGTTTTGCTAAATCGGATAATTTTCAATTACACTCTGATTATTATGTTCAAGACGCTTCATTTATTCGATTGGATAATGTAAGTGTAGGCTATACTTTTAATCAAAAAGAAAATTCTACGTCATTAGTTAAATTAACATTGGCTGCTCAAAATATTTTGGTAATAACCAATTATGATGGATTAGACCCAGAGATCTCAGGTGGTATTGATAAAAATTTATACCCAAGACCAATTACTTTCACGTTAGGTTTGAACGTTAATTTCTAATACAAATAATAAGAAAAATGAAAAATATATATAAACGATTATTGGGTATTTCTTTGTTCCTGCTGGTGCTTACATTTCCATCATGTACAAATGATTTAAACCAATCTCCAGATAACGGAGATTCAGTTGCAGGTGAAGAGTTTTTTAGCTCGCCGGAATCGTATAAACAAAATTTAGCTAAACTATATGCGGGGTTTGCTACATCAGGTCAGCAAGGTCCTGCAGGAAAAGCAGATATTTCAGGTATTGATGAGGGGACAAGTCAATATGTGAGAGGGTACTGGATGATGCAAGAATTGACAACTGATGAAGCTGTTATTGGATGGAATGACGGGTCTATTAAAGATTTTCATTCTCAAACATGGACTTCTTCGGATAGTTTTATTGAAGCTACTTTTGCACGTTTCTCTTTTCAAATTGTAAACTGTAATGAGTTTTTAAAACAAACTACTGATGAGAAATTGGCGGCTAGAGGAATAGATGCTGCATTAAAAGCAGAAATTGCTGTTTATAGAGCTGAAGCGCGTTTCTTGAGAGCGATGACGTACTGGCATTTGATTGATACATTTGGAGGTGGTTCATTGGTTACTGAAGATTCGCCAAGTACTTTCTATTACCCAGAGTATGCAACTAGAGCAGAATTGTACAAATTCGTTGATGAAGAGTTAACTGCTATTACTCCGTTAATGAAAGCACCAAAAACAAATGAGGCGTATCGTGTAGATCAGGCTGCCGCCTGGATGTTACAAGCTAAATTATACATGAATGCAAAAGTATATATAGGTACTGACAATTACGCGGCTGCCGTTCCATTAATTACAAAAATTGTTGGTTCGCCTTATTCATTGCATAGTAATTATAATCAATTGTTTTTTGCTGATAATGATAAAAATGGAGCGCAAAACGAATTCATTTTTGCAATTGCTTTTGATGGTCTTCGTACACAAACTTATGGAGGAACTACTTTCTTGACGCATGCACCAGTAGGTGGAAGCATGAAAGCAGCTGAATTTGGAATCAATGGTGGTTGGGCTGGTGTCAGAACTACTGCAGCATTTGTAGATAAGTTTACTGCGAATACCACTGATAGACGTGGACAGTTCTATACAGAAGGACAAACTAAAGAAATTAAAGATATAGGAACTTTTACTGATGGATATGCTATTCAAAAGTTTAGAAATGTAACTGTAAATGGAGTACAAGGTTCTGATAAGTCTGGAGATTTTTCAGATTCAGATTTTCCTATTTTCCGTTTAGCAGATGCGTATTTAATGTATGCAGAATGTTTCGTTAGAGGTGCTGGCGGAAATGCCACAACTGCTTTAGGATTTGTTAATGCTTTACGTACAAGAGCAATTGGAACTGCTGTAAATTCAGGAGACTTAACCTTGAATTTTATACTAGACGAGAGAGCTAGAGAATTACACTGGGAAGGACACAGAAGAACTGATTTAGTTCGTTTTGGTAAATTCACTGGTGGAGCTTATTTATGGCCTTTTAAAGGTGGAGTTTCTGGAGGAGCGCCAACACAATCATTTAGAGATTTATTCCCTATTCCTGCAAATGCTTTGTCATCAAATAGTAAACTACAACAAAACCCTGGATATTAATAATATTAAAACTAAACAAAAATGAAAAATATAACAAAATCAATAATTGCTTTATTTGCAGTAGTTGCTTTGTCTTGTACTGTTGAAGACGTTCAAGATAGACCAGTAATTCAAGGAATAGAAACTCCAGAATTGGTGGCGCCACAAAATGATAAATTATACACTTTAGTGGAAGATAATGCTGATAATGTTGCGGAACGTTTTGTTTGGTCAGCTGCTACATACGGTGGAGATGTTGAAATAGGATATAAAATAATGATTGATGTTAAAGGCGGTGACTTTACTAAAGCAATCGAATTAGGAGGAACTGCTGGTGCGACACAAATTGAAGTAAGTGTGAAAACATTAAATCAAGCCGTTGTTGAATTAGGTGGTGTTGCAGGAGTAGCGAGCTCTTTTGATGTGAAAGTGATCTCAAGCTTAGCTGGTGCTGAAAAAATGACTTCTGCAAAACCATTAAGTATTTTAGTTAACTCTTATACTGGTTTAATTGCTTATCCATTTACTGATTGGTATCTAATTGGTGCAGCAGTTCAAGGTGGCTGGGATAATAATGCAGATACGAATCACCAACCAATGTTTAGAATCACTTCAGCTGCTAACAAATACTCTTTTACTGGATACTTTGGTGCAGGTAACTTCAAGTTAATATCTAAAAAAGGAAGCTGGGATTTTCAATTAGGTAGAGCAAGTGCAACAGCCATTGAAGTTAACGGTAATGCGGGTGAATTTACAATCGCTACTGCTGGGTATTACAAGTTTACTTTTGACAGTACTGCATTGACTTATACTTTAGTGCCTTATACTGGTACAACAACTAAAATCTTCACTACAGTTGGTATTATTGGAAGTAGTACTGCTGGAGGTTGGAATGCTTCAACTGCTTTGACAAAATCTACTTTTGATGCTCATAGTTGGACTTTAGGAGTTAGTATATTAAATGACGGTGAAGCAAAATTCAGAGCAAATAATCTTTGGGATGATAGTTGGGGAGGTAAAACAGCTTTTTCAGGAGGAGGAACAGGGGATAATATTCCTGTTGCGAAGTCTAAATATGTAATTTATTTTAATGATTTAGATGGTAGTTATTTAATGATACCAAATCAAGAATAATGTATTAAACATATTGAAGAGGCTATCTGAATCAGATAGCCTCTTTTTTTTATAAATTCAAAAAGCTATGAAAAAAACTTTACTCTTATTTTTATTATTAACAGCCTCTGTTTTTGCGCAACAACAAACAGTTACCTATTCATTTAGTCCGACTACTTTTGAGGAAAGCACAGCTGTTACAATTACTGTCAATGGCAGTAGTGTTAATGAGGCAGCTTGGGGAGTAACAGCTAACGCATTATATATGTGGGCCTGGGCTTTTGATATTGATGATACGAACCAAAAGGGGACTCCATTAAATGGTTCGTGGACTTCATCTGATGAAGCAAGTAAATTCACTTATAATAGTGCATCTGATACGTATACTAAAACATTTACGCCTACAACCTACTATAATACAACTGCTATTGGAAAAATAGGTTTTTTAATAAAAGCTAAAGATGGTTCTGGCGACAAAAAATCACAAGATATTTTAGCTGAGGTTGGTATTTTTCAAGCAAATCTAAGCGCTCCGGCAGTTAACAGTTCAACGATTATAGCTTCAGGAGGAAGTCTCAATATTGTAGCAAATAATACCAATGGTAATGCCAGCTATAATTTAAAGGCTAATGGTGTAAGTATTAATACAAATGCTAACACTTCTAGTTACAGTTATAACCATACAAACATAATCGCTAATCAAAACTATGAATTGGTCGTTACCCAAGGAGCAACAGCAGTTAGCAAAAAATTCAGTGTGATTCTTAATCCAGGTACAATCTCGGCAGTAATGCCTTCTGACTTATTTGATGGTGTCAATTATAATACTGCAGATGCCACTAAAGCTACTTTAGTTTTAGATGCTCCATTAAAAGATTTTGTGTACGTAGCTGGAAGTTTTAATGCTTGGCAGCCAAATACTAACTATGCCATGAAAAAAGATCCTAGTTCAGGAAAATTTTGGTTGGAACTAACTGGATTGACAGCAGATATAAATTATACCTATCAATATTGGGTGGTTGATACCACACCGATCTCAGGTACACCGTCGCAGGTAAAAACGGCTGATCCCTATTCGACTTTGGTTTTGTCGCCAGATGATGATCCTTATATTCCTGCCGTAAGTTATCCTAACCTTCCTGTTTATCCAGCAGGACAAGAACGAGAAGTAACTGTTTTACAAACGGGACAAACACCATTCGCTTGGAGCACCGCTACCACAAATTTTGTGAAGCCAGAGAAAGATAAGTTAGTAGTTTATGAACTTTTGGTTCGTGATTTTGATGCTGCCAGAAGTTATCAAAGTGTAATTGATAAAATGGATTATTTTAAAAATCTAAAAATAAACGCTATCGAATTATTACCTGTAATGGAATTCGAAGGGAATGAAAGTTGGGGGTACAATACTTCTTTTCATATGGCTTTGGATAAGTTTTACGGAACTTCAAGTAAATTAAAAGAACTGATAGATGTATGTCATCAGAATGGGATTGCAGTAATTCTTGATGTCGCTTTGAATCATGCTTTTGATAGAAACCCAATGGTGCGTATGTGGATGAATGATCCTGACGGTGACGGATGGGGTTCGCCATCAGCTGAAAATCCGTATTTTAATATAGAAGCCATGCACAGTTATAATGTAGGAAGCGATTTTAACCATCAGAAGCTTAGGACTCAAAACTATGTAAAAAGAGTAATTAAGCAATGGATTGAAGAATATAAAATTGATGGATTCCGTTGGGATTTAACTAAAGGCTTTACGCAAAAATGTCCTTCAAGTGTTGCTGGTGGCCAAGATAATTGTACTAATTCATTCCAACAAGATAGAATAGATGTTCTAAAATCATATGCTGATTATTCTTGGAGTTTAGATGCTACACATTATACTATTTTTGAGCATTTAGGTACAGATACAGAGGAACAACAATGGGCTAATTATAGAATTGACGATTCAGTTAGTAAAGGGATTATGATGTGGGGTAAAATGACTGAACAATACAATCAGTTGACCATGGGGTATAATTCAGAGAATAACATTTCCAGAATGAGTAGTACTGCTCATGGATTTACAAAGAATAGATTGATGGGTTATGCAGAAAGTCATGATGAGGAACGCTTGATGTATAAAAACATACAGTATGGTGCTAATCTAAACGGATACAATGTAAAAACGCCAGCTACAGCTCTTTCCAGAATGTCTGCTTTAGGTGCTGTGACATTGTTAGTTCCAGGGCCAAAAATGATTTATCATTTTGGTGAACTAGGATGGGATATTTCCATTTTTGCTTGCAACAACGGAACAGTAAATACTTCTATCGATGCTATTGCGGGAGATTGTAAATTGGATACTAAGCCGCAACCACAATGGGTAAACAATTGGCTTGCAGATAACAATCGAAATAAAGTTTATACGGATTGGGCTAAAATGATTACTATGAAAATTAAAGAACCTGTTTTTTCAGGAATAGCAACCATCAGTAGTTCATCACTAACACCTACGATAAAAATCACTAATAGTTCATTGGCATCAAGCCAACTGAAAGATGTTTTAGTATTAGCTAATTTTGATCTGGCCACTAAAAATGTCCCTACTGGTTTTCCTAATACAGGAACTTGGTATAACTTGATGGATAACACATCGATTAATGTTACTGATGTTAACGCACCAATTGGTATTCCTGCGGGAGAGTTTAGAATATATGGTAATAAGGTCGCTAATTTGGCAATAGCCAATTTTGAAAAAGAAACCGAAATCTATTTATATCCAAATCCTGCAACTAATTATTTTACTTTAAATATGGCGTCTTCTAAAGTCCAAATATATTCTGTTACTGGTCAATTGATAAAAAGCTTTAAAGGGAGTCAGACTGCGTCGCATCAATTTAACGTGAGTGATTTAAGTTACGGTATTTACGTTGTAAAAGCATATAATGATGATGATGAACTTCAAGTGATGAAGTTTGTTAAAAAGTAGTTAGTTTGTTAGTTTGTTTGTAAAAAGTTGTCCCTGGTAAGGACAACTTTTTCGTTTAAAAAAAAGCTGCTTCACGAATGAAGCAGCTTTTAACTACAAATAAAAACTAAAATTAAATTTTACCATTTTTAATTTCTTCCACAATTTCGGGATTCAATAGTGTTGAGGTATCACCAAAATTTGAATAGTCACCCTCGGCTATCTTACGAAGTATTCTACGCATAATTTTTCCAGAACGTGTTTTTGGTAAGCCAGAAACAAACTGAATTTTATCTAATTTGGCAATGGGCCCAATTTGGTTAGAAACTTGTTGGTTAATTTCTTTCATTAAATTCTCTCTGTCACGAGATTCACCAGTTTCCTTTAATATAACATAACCGTATAATGCATTTCCTTTTATGTCATGAGGAAATCCTACAATTGCTGATTCGGCGACTGCCGGATGTTCATTTATGGCGTCTTCTATAGGAGCGGTTCCTAGATTATGGCCAGAAACAATCACCACATCGTCTACGCGCCCTGTAATTCTGTAATATCCTACTTCGTCACGTAAAGCGCCGTCACCAGTGAAATATTTGCCTGGAAAGGCAGTAAAATAAGTCTCTTTATATCTTTTATGATCTCCCCAAATAGTTCTTGCAATTCCCGGCCATGGAAATTTAATACATAGTGATCCAACTACTTGATTGTCTTCAATTTCATTTCGTTTTTCATCCATTAATACCGGTTGAATTCCTGGTAATGGTAAAGTAGCATAGGTTGGTTTTGTAGGTGTTACAAAGGGAATTGGCGAGATCATAATACCTCCAGTTTCTGTTTGCCACCAGGTATCTACCACGGGACATCTTTTATCACCTACATGATCATTATACCAGTGCCAGGCTTCTTCATTAATAGGTTCTCCCACAGAGCCAATCACCTTTAGGGATTTTAATTGAAATTTTTGTACGTAGTCTAAGCTTTCTTTTGCTAACGCACGAATAGCAGTAGGGGCAGTATAGAATTGATTTACATTGTGTTTTTCGATAATTTCCCAAAAGCGACTAAAGTCAGGATAGGATGGAACTCCTTCAAAAATAACTGTTGTTGCTCCGTTTAACAATGGCCCGTATAGAATATAGGAGTGTCCTGTTATCCAGCCAATATCAGCAGTACACCAGAAAATATCATTGTCCTCGTAATTAAATACATTTTTGAAGGTATAGGCGGTATACACCATATATCCTGCAGTAGTATGTACCATTCCTTTTGGTTTCCCGGTTGAACCGGAAGTGTATAGGATAAACAATGGGTCTTCAGCATCCATTATTTCCGCTGCATTATTATCTGATGCATCATCTAAAAGCGGTTGTAACCAGTGGTCACGTCCGTCCTTCATATTTATTACAGAATTAGTCCTCTTTACTACTAATACTTTTTCGACGCAAGGAGTGTTTACTAATGCTTCATCAATTATCCCTTTTAAATCTATAGTTTTATTACCGCGGTATCCGCCATCTGATGTGATTACCATTTTGCAATCACTGTCATTTATTCTTGTAGTTACTGCAGAGGCTGAAAATCCTGCAAAAACTACGGAATGGATAGCACCAATTCTAGCACAAGCTAAAGTTGCAATAGCCAACTCAGGTATCATTGGTAAATAAATGCAAACGCGATCTCCTTTTTGGATGCCTTGTTCTATTAAAACATTTGCCATTTTACAAACACGTTGATGCAACTCAGTGTAAGAGATGTGTAATGCTTCTTCGTTTGGGTCATTTGGCTCAAATATGATGGCTGTTTTGTCACCTTTTTTTGCAAGATGTCTGTCAATACAGTTTTTAGTGATATTCACTTTTGCATCGACAAACCATTTGATTTCGGCTTCAGCCATATTAAAGTCTACTACTTTGTCCCACTCTTGGTACCAAGTAAAGTTTTCCGATGCGATTTTGTCCCAGAATTTTTTAGGCTCACGAACTGATTTTTTGTATTCTTTAAAGTATTCTTCTAAGTTATTTATTTTATAACGACTCATGGCTTATGATTTAATATAGTTAGTGTTGTTTTTTATTATAAGTTCCAATTTCATATTTTTCCAAAACGGAGGCGATCTCTTCAACAATGGCTTCATCGTCGATAGTTGATGGGATTTGGTAGTCATCACCATCAGCAATACTGCGCATTAATTTTCTAAGAGTTTTTCCTGAACGTGTTTTGGGTAGGCGTTCTACGATGACTACATTTCGTAAGGAAGCAACCGCGCCAATTTGTTGCCGGACTAATTGTATGATTTCCTGTTCCAATTGGAAATGTTCAATGGAATCGTTTAATTTGGTTACCACCAAAGCCAATGGAGTTTGTCCTTTTAGCGCATCATTTATCCCAATTACGGCGCACTCAGCAACCGAATTATGCGAAGATACAATTTCTTCCATTTCTGACGTAGAAAGACGGTGTCCTGCTACGTTTATAACATCATCTACTCTGCCTGTTATAAAAATATAATCATCATCATCTTTATAGCCACCATCACCAGAGAAGTAATATCCGGGGAATTGCTCTAGATAACCAGCTTTAAATCGAGGGTTGTCGTTCCATAAATCAAGTAATGTTCCGGGAGGTAGTGGTAATTTAATGACCACATATCCTTGTTCATTAGGGCCAACTTCAGTTCCTTCTTCGTCAAATATTTTGATGTCATAGCCACAAACCGCTTTCCCCACCGAACCTCGTTTTATGGGCAGCTGTTCAACTCCCATCATGTTAGCTATCATAGGCCAGCCAGATTCCGTTTGCCACCAATGGTCGATCGCAGGAACAGGAATATGTTCTGCATACCATTCTAATGTGGCAATATCGCAACGTTCTCCAGCTAAAAACTGTGTTTTTAAAGAACTCAAATCGTATTTTTTTATGAAATCTCCATTAGGATCTTCTTTTTTGATGGCACGAATTGCGGTAGGAGCAGTAAACATCGCGTTTACTTTGTGCTCTGAAATAACTCTCCAAAAGGTGCTTGCATCAGGTGTTTTTATCGGTTTGCCTTCAAAAATAACGGTAGCATTTCTATTGATTAATGGGCCATAAACAATAAAACTGTGTCCAACAACCCAGCCCACATCAGAGGCTGCCCAGAAAACGTCATCTTCTTTTACATTATAAATGTGTTGCATGGAAAATTTTAGGGCAACAGCACAACCACCAGTGTCTCGAACCACTCCTTTTGGTTTTCCAGTTGTTCCTGAGGTGTAAAGGATATATAAAGGGTGCGTGGTATTCAGTGGAACACAAGGAACTTCCTCAGAACCATAGACTAAAGCATCATAATCAACATCATACTTTTTAAACGGAACTCGTGCTCCTAATTTCCTGTTGAGAACAATCACTTTTTTAGGTCGGTGGGACGCTAGTTCAATGGCTTCGTCCACTAATGGTTTATAAGTGATTAAACGGTCCACTTCAATTCCTGAAGAAGCGGTTATAATTAGGCGCGGTTTGCAGTCGTCAATTCTGATTGCTAATTCATGAGGGGCAAAGCCACCAAAAACAACTGAATGAGTCACTCCAATTCTGGCACAAGCTAACATTGCAAAGGCAGCTTGGGGAATCATAGGCATATAGATTACTGCTGTGTCTCCTTTTTTTAATCCCAAAGATTGCATGCCTCCAGCAAGTTTCGCCACTTCGGACTTAACTTCTGAAAAAGTGTATTTTTTCACGGTTTGGGTAACTGGGGAATCATAAATTAAGGCTACTTGATCACCATATCCATCTTGTATGTGTTTGTCTAATGCTAAATAGCAAATGTTCAACTCTCCGTCTTTGTACCAAAGCGGGTATCCATTTTGATCTTTCGATAAAATTATTTCTGGTTTGTTGTACCACTCAATTGCGTCTGCTTGTTCAGCCCAAAATTTTTCGGGTTGATTAATACTACTCGTGTAAAAATCTTTGTAATTCATGATTTTGGAAATTCTAAATTATTGAATTAGGTTTTGTACTTGTTCTACTAATTTTTTTAAGGAGAAGGGCTTGACCACATATAAATTTGCACCTAATGAGAGTCCTTTTTCAATATCCTTTTCCTTATTCTTAGCAGAAAGAAAGATGACTTTACAATGTTGCAATCGTTCGTCTTTTTTTATTTGTTCCAATGTGGCAAAACCATCAACCATGGGCATCATCACATCTAGGATTATGACATCGGGAAGCTGGTTGTTCAGAATGTCTAATGCTTCTTGTCCGTCACGAGCAATGAATACTTCAAAATTGTTTTTTTTGAACGTATATTCAAGTGACATAACAATATTAGGCTCGTCATCTACAATTAAAATTTTATTCATCTCTATTCGTTTTCGGTTGTATTATAATTAGGTAAGGTAAAAATAAAAGTTGCCCCTTTTTGCGGTGTGCTTTCTACCCAAATTTTACCTTTATGATGTTCTATGATTTGTTTACAAATGGCAAGTCCTAGCCCGCTTCCAATTGGTTTCTTTACGTTTTGGTCACGTGATTGATAAAATTTATCAAAAATGGGTTCAAAATCGTCAGCCTTAATTCCTGCTCCATTATTGTGAATGCTTACTTTTATAACGTCTTTTTTGTCAATTATCGAAATGGTTATTTTTCCATCCGTTTTTGAACAGAATTTAATAGCATTTGATAATAAGTTATGAATTACCTGAATGATTCTCTCCTCGTCATAAAAGACTTTTATTTCGGTTTTGATAAATTCTACAGTGATGTTCTGGTTGATAATTAACTGTTTTACGGAATCTAAAGTGTTAACTATGGTTTTGGTAATGTCATTTTTTGACAGATAAAGTTTCTGTTTTCCTGTTTCGAATTTCTCTAAATCCAGAATTTTGTCAATCAAACGATTCAAACGATCTGATTCGGATATAATACTTTTTAGAAACTGCTTTCTAACTTCTTTTGGAATATCATCGTCATCATCATGTAGGATTTCAGTTGCTGCGCGAATAGCAGTAATTGGTGTTCTTAATTCATGGGTCACCGTGTCCAGAAATTCATCTTTTTGAATGTCTTTATTGATTAATTCCTGATTGGCATTTTTTAACTGTTCTGATATTTTTTTTAGTTCATTCGAAGTGTCTGTCAGTTTTTTGTTGATGATAATATTCTCTTTTGATTCCTCCAGGATGCGAAGCACTTCAGGCAGGCTGATCTTGTCTTCCTTGGCTACGCTCGATATTAAAATTTTGGCGGAGGCCGTCCCAATATGACCCGTCAATAGATTTTCGGCAAATTTTATAAATCGGGGATCGGCAGTGGCAATGTTTTTATCAATGTTATATTTTAAATTGAATATGCCTAATGCTCGCTTAGTTCTTTCCTCACCAAGGAAGCGTTGCAATACTTTTTGAATGTCAGATATATATGCGGTTCCTTTCCATACAAAGGCATTTTCATGGTTGGTGATGTATTTGTCTATGTCCACAAACATTTCGGCATAATTGCGTTCTCTGTAATTTCCTTTGAAACTTACTGAAATGGCAAGGAAGCTAATTGTGTTGACGAACAAACTCCAGAAAAAAGCATGGGTTATAGGTTCTAAATAGTCCAAACCAAAAAGATGAAACGGTTTTAACAGTTCGATTCCCCAAGGTCCATTTTTTATAAACGTACTGGTAGATTTTGTAACCCCAATCGCATAAGGAATTAAAAGGGTATAAAGACTTATCGAAAATCCAAGAATAATTCCTGTAACAGCTCCCTTTTTTGAGCCTCTTTTCCAAAATAAAGCGCCGAAAAATGCGGGAGCCAATTGCGCTATTAACACAAAAGAAACTAAGCCAATTGATACTAAAGAATAATCTAAAATAAAAATACGGTATATCGCATAAGCCAATATAATAAGGGAGAAAATACCAATTTTTCTGCTGTTTACAATTCGTTTACGGTTCTTTTCAGACGATTTGTTTTGCAGAGCGCCAATAAAACCATACGGAATCAAAAGGTTGTTGCTTAACATGGTCGCCAAGGCAATTGAAGAAACAATAATCATAGATATTGCTGCTGAAAAGCCACCAAGAAACACAATAACCGTAAGGACGTTATTATTGAAGTGTTGCGGAATCAAAAGAGAGTAGGTGTCTGAATTTAGTCCTTGCCCTTCAAATAAGATGTTTCCTCCCCAAGCAATTGGGAAAACAAAAAGATTAAATAGTAACAAATACAATGGGAAAAGCCAAATAGCTGTTCGGATATGTGTTTCTTTATTGTTTTCAACAATGGCAGTGTGAAATTGTCTTGGTAAAAGAAAAATGGCGAATGTGGATAAAATACAAAGGAAGAGCCAATTAATTCCATTTGTTAAATCGCCAATTGTATTTTTTTTGTCGAAATCCTTTAGGACTGCTGCTTTAGTATAGATGTCGCCAAAACCATCAAATACAAAATAGGTCACATAAATTCCGATGATCAAAAAGAAAACCAATTTTAAAATTGATTCCATTGCAACTGCGGTGACGATTCCGCTTCTTTTTTCTGAGGCATCGACATATTTTGTCCCGTAATAGGATGCGAATAAGGCGAGCGCAATGCAAACATAAGTGGTGGTGTCAGAAAAAATGTTTGAGCTATATTGAGTTTTGGTGACAATATAGAAGGTATCTGAAATCGATTTTAGTTGTAAAGAGATGTAAGGTAAGATACCAAAAACACAAATTAAGGTAACCAATGCTCCCAAAAAACGACTATTTCCGTATCGTAAAGAAATGAAATCTGCAATACTGGAGATTTTATTTACTCTCGAAATTCGGATAATTCTTTTTAGGATAATCATCCAGGTAGGGATAATTATGATTGGGCCTAAATATATTGTTAAATAGCTTAATCCAGAATCTGCAGCTACACCAATGCTTCCGTAATAAGTCCAAGCAGTGCAATATACAGCTAATGATAGGGAATAAATATAGGGATTGTTTGTCCATTTAGAATGGCGCTTTTTTTCAGCCCAATGTGCTATGTAAAAAAGGATTGATACATAGAGAAACAGAATCAGTAAAAGTCCTACGCTACTCATAATATTTCTTTATGATAAGGTATGTAATGGCAATTGAAAATAACCATCCCGAAAAAATATAGATATACACAATTGGAAAGCCGAAAAGGGGCTTTGAACTGTCAAATAACAACAATAGTGGTATGTTCAATCCTAATAACATTAGTAATGAAAGTATAACTAGTTTTTGTTCGTGTCTCTTTTTCATGGAATGAAAATAAACAATCTCTACAAATAAATGTAGAGATTGAATACTAAATAAGTAATTGGTTTTATTTTGAGTTTAATGGTATTCTAATGTGTTGCTTCACCAGCACCAGAGGGTATTCTAATGTGTTCAACAATGTCTTGGACATCTTGGGGAGGAGCAGGAGTGAAACTTTTCACTGCAAAAGCAACTGCAAAGTTTACAATCATAGCAATCGTTCCGAAACCTTCAGGGGATATTCCGAACCACCAGCTTTCTTTCAAGCCAGCTACCGCGTCTTTTCCACCATCAAAAAGGCCAAATTTGAATTTCAACATATAGAAAAGCATCAATAGCAATCCTGTAATCATACCTGCTATAGCACCTTCCTTATTCATTTTTTTATCAAAAATCCCAAGAATAATTGCTGGGAATAGAGAAGCAGCAGCTAATCCAAAAGCAAGTGCGACAACGGCGGCGACAAAGCCAGGGGGATTAATTCCGAAATAACCTGCAATGATTACTGCAACTGCAGCAGCTCCACGAGCAGCCCAAAGCTCATTTTTCTCAGAGATGTTTGGGTTAATCATTTTCTTGATGATATCGTGAGATACTGAAGCTGAAATAACTAATAGTAAACCTGCGGCAGTAGATAACGCAGCAGCTAATGCTCCGGCTGCTACTAATGCAATAACCCAATTAGGTAAGTCTGCAATTTCAGGATTAGCTAGTACCATGATGTCTTTATCAATAGTCAGCTCACTTCCTTTATTTCCTTTTGCCTCTTGGCTTGCTAAAAAGGCAGCGTCTTTAGAGTTGTCGTTGTAATATTGAATTTTACCATCTCCATTTTTATCTTCAAATTCTAATAGGCCTGTAGTTTCCCATTTAGTAAACCAAGCTGGCATAGAAGAATACTCTTTTCCGTTTACCGTTTCAATCAAATTAGTTTTAGCAAAAACAGCAATAGCGGGAGCGGTAGTGTATAAAATAGCAATTAAAACTAATGCGTATCCAGCTGATTTTCTTGCATCTTTTACTCTTTTTACGGTAAAAAAGCGAACAATTACGTGTGGTAATCCTGCAGTACCTACCATTAAGGCTAATGTAATTGCAAAGACATCAACCATTGATTTTGTTCCGTTTGTGTATACTGAAAATCCAAGATCTGTAGAAAGACCGTTTAGTTTATCTAACAAATAAGTATCAGTTCCTAAAACTTTTCCTCCCATTCCTAATTGAGGAACCGGATTACCAGTCATTTGAATAGAAATAAAGATAGCCGGAACCATGAAAGCAAATATTAAGACACAATACTGCGCTACTTGGGTATAAGTAATCCCCTTCATTCCACCTAAAGTGGCATAGAACAAAACGATGATCATTCCTATAATAACACCTGTGTTAATGTCAACTTCTAAAAATTTAGAAAATACTAATCCTACTCCACGCATTTGTCCTGCTACGTAAGTAAAAGAAACAACTAAAGCGCATATTACAGCAACCGTTCTTGCAGTATTAGAGTAATAACGTTCTCCAATGAAATCAGGCACTGTAAATTTCCCAAATTTTCGAAGATATGGCGCAAGTAAAAGAGCAAGCAGTACATAGCCACCGGTCCAGCCCATTAAGTAAACAGCACCGTCATAACCATCAAAGGAAATGATACCGGCCATCGAGATGAAAGACGCTGCACTCATCCAGTCAGCAGCTGTTGCCATTCCGTTTGCTAATGGAGAAATCTCTCCTCCTGCAACATAAAATTCTTTAGTTGATCCGGCGCGTGACCAGATTGCAATTCCAATATAGAGGGCAAATGTTATCCCAACAATAATATAGGTCCAAGTTTGTAAATCCATGATATTTTAATTTTTTATAGTTTTGATATTATTCGTCGTAGCCGTATTTTTTGTCTAATTTGTTCATCAATCGAACATAAACAAATATCAGTATGACAAATGCATAAATTGAACCTTGTTGTGCAAACCAAAAACCGAGTGGGAAACCACCTAATTTAATAGAGTCTAATGCTGTTTTGAAAAGGATTCCGGCTCCATAAGAAACCGCAAACCAAATGCTTAATAAAATCAGAAGGTATCTTAGGTTTTCCTTCCAATATGCTGTGGCTTTGTCTTGTTTATCGCTCATAATAGTGTAGTAAAAAAGGTTAGTTGGTTATAGATAAATCATTGCTTGCAAAGTAATCGTGTTTACCGATTTGTTAGTGGCATATTTTAAAGTTTGGTACTCTAACGTCAGCTTAGAATTATGTCCGCTGAAAAATGCATTAGCACCAATACCCAATTGAGAAGCATTATCATTTAAAGCATCTATTTGTCTTTCGTCGTAAGAAACATAAGGTTGGAAACGTGTTTTTGATTTTCCTGGAAGTACATAACCAAGGTGTGCATGAACCATTGACCCTGTTTCATAAGTAGTTCCTAGTCTGTAATCTTTTCCGTAATCAGTGTTTTGATATAAGGCGTATGCTGTTAGGGCAGCACCTTTTGTCCCTACAGGGACGTCATAAAAAGCATCAAGTCCAAAAATGGTCACATTCTCACCTCTTAAGTTTCCAGCGGCATCAGCAAGTACAGATCCATTAGGGTGTGAAAAGAAACCCGCTCCAATGTTGAATACCTTTTTTGTTCCTAAATAAGTACCCACTTTATAAGGTAAAAAGTTGCTTTCAGAATCTAAAAAGCCATATTCAAAATAACCAGCGTATGTTCTTCCAGCTTCTTTTGAGCCTAATAATCTGGCACCAGTGTAAGTTGCTGGACCATTGTTTACAGGTGTTGTAGAAGCTTGTAAATTATTTGTAGATGCCCCGTTTATAGCAACGCGATATTGAAATTTACCAAAAGTACCTTTTGCGAATGCTCCAATATGTCTTGCAAATTGATCAGATAAACCTAATGTTGCCCATGCTTGTCTTTGGTTGTCTAAGGTCATTAAGTTTAAGGTACTTTGATTATTTAAACGAGAGATTCCGTTCCAATAATGTAATCCTCCTCCAACTGCATTGTCCTTTCCTAGACTGTATTGCACATAAGCATCATGCATGAATAGTTGGGAACCATCCCCTTTTCCTGTTGGACTCATCGTATCTACGTTTAAACTGTTAAGTCCAAAATGGGTTACAATTAAGAAGTCTTTATTGATTTGCGCATACATCAATACGCGAGCTCTTCTGACACTGAAGTCTAAGTCGGCTTGTTCGTTGCCGTTTCCGTCTAAAGGGCGGTCAGAATTGTATTGCCCCCATATCTGTGCCCAAGATATTACTCTAAGGTACTTTGAACCATCTTCATTCAAATTGAATTTCATTCCGGCACCGTAATCGGGTGAACCTTGAGAAAAGCCTTTTAAAGTGAACAGCAGCATGACTGCAATCAAATAAATTTTTTTCATGATAAATTAAGTTTTTGGTTAGTAAAATGGTTAGTTTTAATAGTGCCAAAGTCTAATTTTTTGTTAAGAAAAAAAATTATGATATATGAAATTGTAAAGTACTATAGCTAATCCTTGAAACGTTCCCACTTTATAAGCATGAACTTGTCGCCTAGTTCAGTTATTATCATGCCGGCGCCAGATAGTAAATCTTTGTTTTTTATATATTCTATAAGCTCTAAATGGTTAAATATCTTATAGGTGGGGTGGTAGTTGGCATGGGAGGGCTTCTTTATGTTGAACGATTTTACCCAATTGCTGATGGTGACATGCGAGACCCCGATTATACGTTCTATTTCACGGTAGCTAAGCCCTTCAAGGTATAATTGTAATGCCTTGGTAACATAGTAGTCGTCTATTTTTTTTCCAATTTTATTGACAGTAAAAAAATAGTTGCATTTTTTGCATAAATACCTTTGTTTACTGTTAATGACGCCGCTTTTTATGATTTGATTCCCTTGGCATTTCGGACAGGCTAAAATCTCCATGTATATAAATTTTGCATAAATATAGTAAATTAGCACTTATGTTTAAAGTAATATTGTAAATAAAAGACTAAATATTTGCGGAAGCCTTATTTATATTGAAAATTTAATATAATTATGGCAAAAAACTGTGTTTTTTTGTATTTGAGAGTAAATTGCTTTTAAAAGACTGCGACTTAGATACGAGCATTTTTTTTTGTATTTTTAAATATTAATAAACTGTTTATGAAAAATTCAATAGCTGAACGGATTGCAGATTTTCTTAAAAATCACCCTCCCTTTTGTAGTCTTAGCTTGGTCGATTTAATTGCTATATCAAAGGAGTCGCAAGTTCTTCATTTGGAAAAAAAAGAAGTCCTTTTTAATATTAATGACCAGCCTCATTCCTTTTTTTATATTGTAAAAGATGGGGCGGTTGCGCTATCGGTTATTTATGATACAGAGAAAGTTCTTATCGACGAATGTGACGAAGGCGATATTGTTGGTTTACGACCCTTTTTTGCAAAGGATGCTTACCTAATGACTGCCGAAGCGAGCGAGGAAAGTCTACTATATGCCATTCCTATAGCTGTTTTTAAACCTTATATATTTGAAAACTCAGAGGTTTCTAGTTTTTTATTGGAGAGTTTTGCCTCTAATACGCGCAACCCCTACGATAAGGAAAACAAGGGAAAGCTAATTTCTGAAAGTGTAAGTTATAATGAACGGGAGGACACGATTCAATATTTCAAACCTATTTCATACAGCGCAAATCCTATTACAGCCAATAAAATGGATTCTGTGAAATCAATAGCGGAAACGATGACGCGACGTAAAATAGGGAGTGTTATTATTCAGGAAAACCAACTTCCCATTGGTATTATAACCGATAAAGATTTGCGTTCTAAAATAGCCACTGGTTTGTTTACTATAGAAAGTAGCGCTGAGCAGATTATGTCCGTACCTGTTGTTACCGTTAAGGCCAACGGATCTGTTGCTGAAACCCAGTTGATGATGCTCCAGCATAATATTGGTCATTTGTGTGTGACTTCAGATGGCAGCAGTGAATCTGAAATTATAGGTATTATCTCTGAGCATGATGTTGTGGTGGCTCAGGCAAATAATCCGGGAGTATTGGTGAAACAAACGAAACGTGCTGAAGGTGCGCATGAGCTTAAAGTAGTCAGGGAAAATCTTACCAAATTAATCAAAAATGCATTGGATGAAAATATTCCAATAGCACATCTCTGTCAGATTGTGGGTGAAATTAATAAGGCAATTACGAGTAGGGCAATTGAATTGTCAATTATGAAAATGGGGGAGGAGCCTCCTGTGCCCTTTGCTTGGTTAAATATTGGGAGTCAGGGACGAAAAGAGCAGTTGTTATTGACGGATCAAGATAATGCTTTGGTTTTTGAAGATGTAGTGGAAGAAAGATATGATGCTATTAAAAAGTATTTTCTACAACTAGCTAATAATGTAACGAATATTTTAAATGTTGTTGGGTATGAATTTTGTCCGGCAGATATGATGGCTAGTAATCCATTGTGGTGTAAGTCATTAAAAGAATGGAACGCTCAATATGACACTTGGATACATAGTCCGGGTGAGAAAGGAGTTCTTATGTGTTCCATTTTTTTTGATTATGACTTTGTATATGGTAAGAAAGAGTTGGTTGAAGCGATTACTTCTGCTATCTTTAAAAATGTAAGTAACAACCAGATTTTCTTTGCTTATTTGGGAAGTGATGCCTTAAAAAGCCCACCTCCGTTAGGTTTCTTCAGGCAGTTCTTGGTAGAGAGGGACGGGGAGCATAAGGACACTTTTGATGTAAAAAGTCGGGGATTAATGCCTTTGATTGATGCAGCTAGGTTATTGTCTTTGAATCAGGAAATTACAGGTGTAAATAATACACTCGTAAGGTTTAAGGAATTAGCTGTTTTAGAGCCGCAAAACACCGCGATTTATGAAGCCTGTTCTGAAGCGTTTTCTGTTTTGCTAAAATTCAGAACGCAGGAAGGTTTTGCAAATGATTCAGGAGGAAGGTATTTAGACCTAAATAAACTGACAAAATTAGATAAGGTGAAACTTAAAAATGCTTTTCACCCCATTAGTGATGTTCAAGAGATCTTAAGAACTCGTTTCCAACTTACTTATTTTACTTAGATGATTTTATTTAATTGGTTTAAAAAAGACAAGAAAAACTATCCTGAATTTTGGCAAGAATATTTGGCCTGCTTTGAGTCTAGATCAGATAAAAACTATCAAAAACGGTATGTGGTTTTTGACACTGAAACAACAGGTTTAGATGTGCGAAGCGATGTGATCTTGTCCGTTGGCGCGATAGCGATTTCAGGGAATTCTATTATAGTGAATGATTATTTAGAGGTTTTTGTGCAGCAGGATGTTTTTAAAACGGAATCAGTTTCCATTCACGGTATTTTGAAGGATGGGAAAGAAAAAAAACTAACCGAAACTCAAGCGATAATTCGGTTTCTTGATTTTGTTAAAGATTCCACTTTGGTCGGTCATCATGTACGTTTTGATGTCAATATGGTGAATGCGGCATTACAGCGGATGGGTTTGGGGAAACTCAAAAATCACAATATGGATACCGATATAATGTACCAAAAATTTAAAGGTTTACCAGAAGACCAGCACTCTAGTCTGGATGAATTATGTCAAATTTTTAAAATTCAAAAAAGTGACCGGCATACTGCTGCAGGGGATGCCTTTATTACGGCCTTGATTTTTTTGCGACTTAAAAATAAGTAGGAGAGCGTAGCTGTTTTGCAAAATGGAAGTTCTAATCTACTACCATTTATATAATTGATTCTAAGCGGAAAGTGTTTTTTATAAATCAAATTAGAATAAAAACAAAAAACCCAAACATTTCTGTTTGGGTCTTGTGGTACCTCCAGGGATCGAACCAGGGACACATGGATTTTCAGTCCATTGCTCTACCATCTGAGCTAAGGTACCGTGCTTGTTGCGGGTGCAAATATAGAATGTTTTTTTGTTTGTGCAATACATTTTTTTAAAAAAATCAATTCGTACCTTCGCGAATTCAAAATTGGAATTATGATTTTAACTGTTGATGTAGGGAATACTAGAATAAAAGCCGCTGTTTTTGAGGGTGATATACTTATCGAACATTTTGTTTTTTTGAAAAATGAGCTTGAAAAAAATATTGAAAACATTTTAAAAAAATTTGAAAAAACTACTCATTTAGTAGTTGCCTCCGTTGGAAATGTCGAAAAAGAATCTTTTTTGGTTTTTAACAAGGAGTTGATTGTGCATTTTGTTACTCATAACGATCCTTTTCCTTTTGTTAATCAATATGAAACTCCGCAAACACTGGGGGTTGACCGCATGGTTCTTGCTGCCGGAGCAACATTACAGTTTCCTAATCAGAACAGATTGGTCATTGACGCAGGAACTTGCGTGACCTATGATTTTATTGATCAAAACAATACCTATCTTGGTGGGGCTATTTCTCCTGGTTTACGTTTGCGTTACGAATCATTGCATAATTATACTTCCAAACTTCCTTTGCTTCAACTGGAAAGTCCAAAGCATTTTATTGGTACATCAACTTCTCATTCAATTCATTCCGGTGTTGTTAATGCATTGGTCTATGAGATTGATGGTTTTATCGATGAATATAGGGGACTTTATTCAAATTTTATAATAATTTTAACGGGTGGGGACACAGAATTTTTGGCTAAACGATTAAAAAATACCATATTTGCCAATTCAAATTTTCTTATAGAAAGTTTGAATCAAACATTTCAATATAAAATCAACAATGATTAAAAAAATTATAGTAAGCGTGTGTTTGCTTTTGTCGTTAGTTTCCTTCGCCCAGGAAGGGACTGCATCTCCTTATTCTTATTACGGAATTGGAGATATAAGATTTAAGGGAACGGTAGAAAGCCGTTCTATGGCCGGAGTAGCGGTAGAGCAAGACAGTATTCATATTAATTTAGAAAACCCTGCAAGTTTTGCGCATTTGAAACTTACTACCTTTACTATTGGAGGGACTTTGAATACAGTAAAATTACAATCAGACAGTAAAACTGAAAGTGCAAAAAGAACAACCTTAGATTACCTTGCTGTAGGATTGCCTTTGGGGAAATGGGGTGTTGGTTTTGGATTGATTCCTTACTCTTCTGTTGGTTATAAAATAGAATCGATTTCTGAAGATGTTAACTCAAATAACAGACGTTATAGTGGTACTGGTGGTGTTAATAAGGCGTTTTTAGGTATTGGTTATAAGGTTACTCCAAAATTTAGCGTTGGTGCTGATGTGCATTATAATTTCGGAAAAATAGAAACTAATAGTCTAGAGTTTATCACTGAAGTTCCTGTGGGAACTCGTGAAATGAACACTTCGACTTTGTCTGGTGTTAATTTTAATATTGGTGCAATGTATCAAACAAATATTAATAAAAAGCTAACGCTATACAGTGGTTTGAATTACACAATTGAAAACACTTTGAAGTCTGAAAATACTAGAAACATATCTACGGTTATATACAATTCAGGATTTAATTTGTCTGTAGTTGATGTTTTAGAAGAGCAAAGTAGTAATGTTGATTTACTATTTCCAGGAAAATTCTCATTGAGTGCAGGTATTGGAGAATCTAAGAAATGGCTTGTAGGAGGTAAGATTGCTTATCAAAAAACTGCGGCTCAAGCTAATGCTTATAATGATGCAGGTAATGTAGGTTATGGGAAATATGGAAGTGTAAGCTTGGGAGGTTATTATATTCCAAATTACAACTCTTTTTCTAGCTATACCAAAAGGATTGTTTATAGAGGAGGTTTGAAATATGAAAAAACGGGACTAGTTGTTAATTCAGAATCGATAAACGATATGGGATTCACATTAGGTTTAGGTTTGCCAATTACTGGAACCTATGCTTCTAATGTAAATATAGGTTTTGAATTAGGTAAAAGAGGGACGACAAATGCAGGTTTGGTTCAAGAAAATTACGCTAAAATTAGTGTAGGCTTTTCTCTTAATGATAAATGGTTTCAACAAAGAAAATTTGACTAAGATTAAAATAATAACATATCACTTTGTCATTCTTGACGTATGATTTTATTAAAAAAATATAAAATAGTTCCCGTAGTCACAGCCTTTGCTGTGACTATGTTTTTTGGTTGCGAAAGCAAATTCAAAGAGGTGCAGAAGATAAATTTCACCGAGTTCGTGCCTAGCGGAGATGCAGATAATGTAAATTTGAAGTATACTGATTCTGGTCTTATAAAAGTGGTGTTGCTCAGTCCTAAAATGTTGGATTATTCCAGTATTGATTTTCCTTTTACGGAATTTCCAAAAGGCATTGATGTTACTTTGTATGACGATAAAGCCAAAACAACACGCGTGACTTCAAATTACGCAGTATCTTATAAACTTACAGGAATCATAGATTTACAGGGGAAAGTGAAAATCGTCTCACAGAATGGGCAGACACTTGAAACGGAACAATTGTATTACGATCAGAAGAATGAGTGGTTTTTTACTGAAAAAAAGTTTAAATTTACAGATTTAAAAGGATCGTCAAACGGACAAGGAATCGATTTTAGTAAAGATTTTAAAATTATCAACTCACAAAGAATAATGGGCGAATTCGATTCCGCTGAATAATATTAAAAAATTAGATTATGGGCTATTTAAAATTCACACCTTATATTTACCTTATTTTTGCATTATACTTCATTTACGAAGGAATGGCAAAGTGGAATGATCCTGAAGCGACGCCATGGTTGAGCTTTATGATTGGTGGGCTGGCAATTTTCATGTTTTTCTTTAGAAGAAAATTCGCGAAAAAGATGGAAGATCGAAATAGCAAATCCTAATATATGGGAATTGGTATAATAATACTATGTTTAATATTAAGTGCGTTTTTTTCAGGAATGGAAATCGCATTTATCTCCTCCAATAAAATTTATCTTGAAATTGAAAAAAAACAAGATAACTTTCTCTCTAAGATACTTACAAAACTTACCGAAAAACCATCAAAATTCATTGCAGCTATGCTTATTGGAAACAATATTGCCTTAGTGGTGTATGGTTTTCTAATGGGAGAACTATTAATGAACTGGATTGATTCGTTTCAGTATCATTTTTCAGATTTACTGAATCTTCTTATACAGACATTCCTGTCAACGTTACTTGTTTTGATAACGGCTGAATTTTTACCAAAGGTTTTTTTTCAAATATACGCTAATACCCTAATTAAATTTTTTGCAATACCAGCGTACGTGTTTTACATTTTGTTTTATCTGATCTCTTCATTCTTTATCTGGGTTTCGGATTTTATATTGAAGAAGTTTTTCGGGTCTGACGGCGATCAAGTGCAGCTCTATTTTAGCAAGATAGAATTGGGGAACTATATTGTCGAACAAATGAGTACTGTTGACGACGACGACGACGTTGATTCAGAAATCCAAATGTTTCAAAATGCATTGGAGTTTTCGGGAGTTAAAGCTAGGGATGTGATGAGTCCTAGAACTGAAATCGTAGCTATCGATTTGTTTGATTCGATATCGGAGCTTAAGGAATTATTTATAGAAACAGGCTACTCGAAGATCGTGGTATATGAGAATTCATTGGATGATATTGTTGGTTATGTGCATTCTTATGATTTATTTAAAAAACCCAAAAATATCAAGGCGATTGTAATTTCTGTTGAGTTTGTTCCGGAAACAATTTATATAAAAGACGTCATGAATTTGCTAACCAAAAAACGCAAAAGCGTAGCGGTAGTGCTGGATGAATACGGAGGGACTTCAGGTATTGTTACGATTGAAGATATCGTGGAGGAGCTTTTTGGTGAAATAGAAGACGAACACGATTCTGATGAAGAGCTCATAGAGAAGGAATTGGGAGATGATACTTATATTTTTTCGGCTCGATTTGATGTAGAATATTTGAATCAAACCTATAAACTTAATATTCCTGAAAGTGATTCGTATGGGACATTAGGCGGTTTTATCGTCGATTTTACTAATGATATACCGTTAAAAGGGGAAGTAATTACGATAGGAACTTATCATTTCGTAATTGAAGAAGCCACAAACAAAAAAATAGAATTGGTTAAAATGACCGTAAAAGAGTGATTTATTTTAGAAAAATATTTTTTTTGTAAAATAAAACGCTTGTAGTATAATTATTAATCATATAATTGTATTTTCGCAAACTGAATATCAAATTAACAACAATAAAAATGGCAGTTTTATCAAATATTAGACAACGTTCCGCATTAATGATTGCAGTTATTGCATTCGCTTTATTTGCTTTTATCATTGGTGATTTATTTAACAGTGGTGGTTTCAGCAGTACATCAAAAGACGTAGGTAGTATCAATGGGAAAGATATTTCTTTTGAGGATTTTAGAATCAAAGTGAGTAATGTTGAAAAAAGCGGTCAAGGGATCACTTCTACAGCAGCAGCAAACAGAGTTTGGGATCAAGAAGTATCAGTTGCTTTGTTGACATCTGAATTTGAAAAGTTAGGTTTAAGAGTTGGTGAAAAGCATTTAATGGAAGTATTGAAAGCAGATGAAAATATTGGGAAAAATCCAATGTTTTTGAATGCTGCTGGAATATTTGATGTTGCTAAATTTAAAGAGTATTTCAAATCAAACCCTGCGCAAGCACAATATTTAGTAGAAAGAGAGAAAGATGCCGAGCTAAATGCAAAGTTTCAGATCTATAATACGATGATAAAATCAAGTCTTTTTACAACAGAGAGTGAAGGGAAGTTGAAATATGAAATGGAAGCAAACAAAGTGAATTTCGCTTATGTTGCCGGATTGTATTCTACTATCAAAGATAGTGACGTAAAAGTTACTGATGCTGAGATTATGGATTACATGAAGAAAAACGAAAAGAAATTTAAAGCAGATGAAACTCGCGAAGTGGAATATGTTTTGATTGAGGATAAAGCTTCAAAAGAAGATGAGTCAGAAGTTAAATCAAGAATTAACGGATTGTTATCTGGTAGTGTTGTTTACAATCAAACGACAGGGAAAAATGATACTTTGTCTGGGTTTAAAACAGCTAAAAACACAATTGATTTTGTGAATTCAAATTCAGATGTTCCTTACGATTCTACTTATATCGCTAAAAAAGAATTGCCTGCTATCGATGCAGATCAATTGTTTAATCTAGCACCAGGCGAGGTATACGGACCTTATATTTTTGGAAATTATTATGCTCTTTCAAAATCTTTAGGTAAGAAATCAGGAGTAAATGCAAAAGCAAGTCATATCTTAATTAGTTATGAAGGCGCACAAGTACCTAATCAAAAAGAAAAAAGAAATAAAGAAGAGGCCAAAGCGAAAGCAGAAGCAGTCTTGGCGCAAGTTCAGGCAAACCCTGAAAGTTTCATGATGTTAGCTTTTTCAAATTCGGATGATTCTTCAGCACAACAAGGTGGAGATTTAGGTTATTTTGGTCCAAACCAAATGGTGAAACCTTTTAATGATTTTGTTTTCAATAATGGTATTGGTAAAGTAGGTTTGGTTGAAACTCCTTTTGGTTTTCATATTATCAAAATTACTGACAAGCAAGATGGAATTCGTTTAGCAACTATTGCTTTAAAAATTGAAGCTTCTGAAGCTACTTCAGATAAAATGTTTACGCAAGCGACTAAATTTGAAATGGAATCTGCGGATAAAGGTTTTAGCAAAGTAGCAAAAGAAATGGGACTTAAAGTTGAAGTTCCTGCGACTGTTAAAGTAATGGATGAGAATTTTGGTCCTTTAGGAAACCAAAGATCGATTGTAAGATGGGCTTTTGAAGGTGATACTAAAGTAGGTACGGTTAAGAGATTTGAGGTTGCTAACGTAGGACACGTTATTGCAACTGTTAAAAATATAGATAACTCAGGATTAGCTCCTATATCTCAGGTTAGAGCTTATGTTGAGCCTATCCTTAAAAACAAGAAGAAAGCAGAATTGATCAAAGCTAAAATGTCAGGTTCTTCTTTAGAAGCTATTGCAAAAGGAGTTGGGTCTACAGTACAACAAGCTACTGATGTGACAATGCAAAATCCAGTTTTAGCAGGAGGTGTTGGTCAAGAGCCGAAAGTAGTTGGAAATGCGTTTGCGTTAGCAGCAGGTAAATTATCGGCAACAATTGAAGGAAACACAGGAGTATATGTTGTGAAAAATGTTAGCACTGTAAAAGCAGCAGCTTTGAAGGATCACGCTCCATATGTTTCACAATTGAAGGCTCAGTCAGCAGGTGATGTAAACAGAGTTTTACCTGCCTTAAAAGACAATGCTGAAATTAAAGACAATAGAAAGCAGTTCAATTACTAGGAAAAGATATAGTTGTTATTATTTCATAAAAAAACTCGATACTAAGTATCGAGTTTTTTTATGCTTATTTTTTAAAGTTAATCCTGCAGTATCATTTCTTCGTAGGTTAAAATTGTGTTGTATCCTTTTTTAGTAAAATAATCAGTTGGATTGGCTTGAGTAATTGCAAGTATGAAATCTCCTCCCCAAGCGCCTAGGCTTTTTATTTCCCCTTCAAAATCATTAAACAAGCCTTCTTTGACGGTTTTTGTCTCTAGGAGGTGACTCATCTCTGTTTCGTGTTTTACGATTGCTTGCGCAAAAGAGGTGATGGTTTTGGCGCTTAACGCATCTTGTGTGATCTTGTCAATCGTACCGATGCTTTTATCTAAATTGTAGGCTATGTTGTTTCGGTATTGTGCAATAGAGGCTTTACTGCTTTGTTTTTTATTCAGATAGACAAAGTAAAGGTTGTTTTTAAAGATTGGATTGAAAGTGACTTTTTCGACAATAGGTTCGCCTTTGTCAAGATGATACAAGATCGGGCTGTTGTTTTGTGCGCAGGCAATATCGTAACCGCTACCGCCAAAACTTGTTTTAAGCAGTTTGAAAGCGTCAATTTGTAGCCATTGTGCAATATTATTGATTAAGGTAGATGAAGTGCCTAATCCCCATTTTTTAGCGAATGTCAGTTCGGTTTTTATCTGGTAGCCATTTGAATTTGTTATAAAGCCTGTATTTAATAAATAAGCCTCATGTAGAATCGTGACTAAAGTGGTCTTTATGGTTTCTTTTTCTGAAAAAGATGGATTCATTATTTCCGAGAAAGATATGCTGTCTTCAAACCAGATGCTTCCATCGGCGTCACAACTTATCCAAGATATTTCTTGCTTCGTTCCCTCTTCCACAATTAGGGTTTGTCCAAATTTTGTAGGTAATGCAAATGCTGTGGCGCCGTCTAAAACCAGATATTCTCCTGTAATCAAAAGTTTTCCGTTGCTGTAGAATGTTTTTTTCATTGATGCTGAATTTATTTCAGTATGTTTTTTTATTCCCGATATCGCCGACATCCTTTGCTTGATTTTTATAATAGTAGTAAAAGTTTATTGGATTGCTGCACTAGTTCGGCTTTCAGCATTGTGTACGGGAAGAGCTTTTATTATTATTTTCGAAGATTTTCAATCATTTCAACAACTGCACTGTGGGAAACAGCGTTATGTTTAAAATGTTTTCGAATCAAAATGCGTTCGTCGTCACTAGCGTCAAATTGGTTCAGAATGTTGTTTAAATGCATTTTCATGTGGCCGTCTTGTATGCCTGTTGTAGTCAGTGAGCGTAAAGCAGCGAAGTTTTGTGCTAAACCGGCAACGGCAACAAACTGCATTAATTCTTTGGCAGAGGGGTTTTCTAACATCTCTAGTGATAGTTTTACCAAGGGGTGCAAAGAGGTGAGTCCGCCCACTGTTCCTAAAGCTAGTGGGATTTCTAACCAAAATGTAAAAAGGCCATTTTCAATTTTAGCATGTGACAAGCTAGAATATTGACCTGATTTAGCAGCGTAAGCATGAATTCCTGCTTCAACTGCACGGAAATCATTTCCTGTAGCCAATACTACTGCGTCAACTCCATTCATGATTCCTTTATTATGTGTAACGGCTCTAAAAGGTTCCACTTCTGCAATTTGAACCGCCTGCACAAATCGCTCCGCAAAATCTTGTGGATTTTCAATATGTTTTTCGGCTAATTCATTGACAGGGCAGGAAACCTCGGCTCTTACAATACAGTTAGGGACATAATTAGAAAGAATACTCATGATTACCTGGATGTCCTTCTCAGTTTCAGAAAACAGGGTGTAAGTCAGCGCTTCTTCTTTTAATGTTTTGGCAAATTGCTCTAAACAAGAATTGATGAAATTTGCTCCCATGCTGTCTTTTGTTTCAAAAGTGGCATGAAGTTGAAAATAATTAGGTAGTAGGTTTGTTTTGTCGTTCAAGACAATATCAAGAATACCACCGCCACGTTTTTGCATGTTTTTAGTAATGCTTTCTGTCTCTGCAAAAAATTTTGCTTTGGTTTGAACAAAGAACAATTCTAGTTTCGAAATGTCTCCTTTGAATATAAAATGGACTTGGCCGATTTTTTCGGTATTCAACACAGTTGCTTTAAAGCCTCCCCGGGTAGACCAGAATTTAGCTGATTTAGATGCCGCAGCAACAACAGAGCTTTCCTCAATCGCCATGGGAATCGTGCTGTATTTTCCGTTAATTAGGAAATTTGGGGCGACTCCAAGAGGGATGTAGAAATTAGTTATGGTGTTTTCAATGAATTCGTCGTGTAGCTTTTGTATTTTTTCATCTGAATTCCAGTAGTTTTTCAGTAAAATGATTGCTTCAGCAGGTGTTGAGAAGTATTCCTTGGCAATCCAATTAATTTTTTCTTCTTTGGATAATTTTGAAAAGCCGGTTACAGGGTTATTCATTTTCAATAGATTATAGTAAAATTAGGTGCAAAGATACATTTTTAGTGGTTTTGTAGGCATTTAATTGTGGTCATTAAAGGGCTTTTTAGAATATATTTTTCAACATTTAACACATGAAATGTGAGATAATTGTAAATTTTTCATTAAAATTGGACTCTTTTTTACATATAAATCAATAGTATGAATTCTAAACAATTTTCGGTCTTATTTTTATTTTTGTGTTTCAGTGTTTTTGGACAGCAAAAAATTTCAGTTGAAAAAATTTATATGGGTGCTTTTCGTGCCCAAGGGATGGACGAACTGCATTCTTTGAAAAACACAAATCAATATACAGTATTGAATGAAGATAAAGACGGAGAGCAGCAAATTGATTTATTTGATTTTGCAACTCTAAAAAAAACAAGTACTTTATTCGATACAAGTAAATTTTCTAAGGATTTACCAAATCTTTCAAGCTATACGTTTGACGATACTGAAAAAATGATTTTGTTGGCTTTTAATTCAAATCAGATTTTTAGACATTCCTTCACAGCAGATTACTACTTATACAATACGACTAATAAAGAATTAACTAAGTTGTTCGACTTTCAAGTACAGGAACCTACTTTTTCGCCAGATGGTAAAAAGATTGCCTACGCAAAAGAGAATAATCTTTATGTGTATGATTTGAAAACAAAAAAATCAACTCAAATTACCACTGACGGTAAGAAAAATACAGTTATAAACGGTATTACGGACTGGGTTTATGAAGAAGAATTTGCTTTTGTAAAGGCTTTTGATTGGAGTGCCGATAGTCAAAAGCTGGCTTATATTCGTTTTGACGAAAGTCAAGTTCCTGAATTTTCTATGTCAAAATTTGGAAAATCGTTGTATCCTACGATTGAAACATTCAAATATCCAAAAGCAGGGGAGAAAAACTCTCTTGTTTCATTACATATTTATGATGTTGCAGCAGCAGCTACTAAGAAAGTTAATTTAGGCAATTATACTGATTTTTATATTGCACGCATGCAATGGACGAATGATTCTAATGTGTTGTCGGCTCAGGTTTTGAATCGCCACCAAGATAATTTAGACTTATTGTTTATTGATGGTACTACAGCAACGTCAAAAGTAGTGTTGAATGAAAAAGATAAAGCTTACGTAGATGTTACTGATAATTTGACCTTTTTAAAAGACAATAGTTTTATATGGACTAGTGAGAAAGACGGCTTTAATCATATTTATGTATACGATAAAAACGGAAAGTTGAAGAACCAATTAACAAAGGGGAACTGGGAAGTGACTTCTTATTATGGTTTTGATGAAAAAGCAAATACGATTTTTTATCAGTCTACCGAAAATGGTTCAATTAATAGAGCTGTTTATAGTATTGCTTTGAATGGAAAAAGCAAAAAAGCATTGTCGAATCAAGTTGGAACGAATGACGCAACATTTAGCCCGAACTTTCAATATTACATCAATACCTTCTCTAGCGCAACACAACCTACAACTTACACTTTAAACGAAGCGAAGTTAGGTAAACAATTGCAGGTTATTGAAGACAATAAAGCATTGGCGACAAAATTGAAAGAGTTTGATTTGCCATCCAAAGAATTTTTTGTTTTAAAAACAGAAAAAGGGAATGAGTTAAACGCTTGGATTATTAAGCCTAAAGATTTTGATGCTTCAAAGAAATATCCTGTTTTTATGTATCAATATTCAGGACCTGGGTCACAACAAGTGGCTAATCAATGGAACTCAGCAAACGACTATTGGTTTATGATGCTTTCTCAACAAGGATATATAATTGCTTGTGTTGATGGTAGAGGAACTGGTTTTAAAGGCGCCGATTTTAAAAAAGTAACCCAGCTACAGTTAGGGAAATATGAAGTAGAAGATCAAATTGATGCTGCAAAGGTAATAGGGAATTATGCATTTGTAGATAAGTCTAGAATAGGTATATTCGGTTGGTCTTACGGTGGCTTTATGTCGTCAAACTGCCTTTTTAAAGGGAATGATACTTTTAAAATGGCAATTGCTGTCGCACCAGTAACTAACTGGAGATTCTATGATAGTATTTATACAGAAAGATACATGCAGACTCCACAGGAAAACGCTAGCGGATATGATGATAATTCACCAATTAATTATGTTGCAGGACTAAAAGGGAAATTCCTTTTGATTCATGGAAGCGGTGATGATAATGTACATGTTCAGAATTCTATGCAAATGATGGAAGCGTTGATTCAAGCTAATAAACAATTTGACTCACAGATTTACCCAGATAAAAATCACGGAATTTACGGTGGGATGACTAGAATTCAGTTATACAATAAAATGACTAATTTTATCACAGAAAACCTTTAGTCTGTAAATGAATACTACGAGTTCTACTTTAGAGGAAATCCAGGATTTTGAAGGCAAGTACCCAAAACAATTGTGGTACTTGTTTTTTAGTGAAATGTGGGAGCGTTTTTGTTTTTATGGAATGCGCGGTATGTTAGTGATTTTTATGGTGAGTGAGCTTGCTATGAATGACAGAGTTGCTAATTTGCAGTACGGAGCAACGCAAGCTTTTGTGTATGCATTTACTTTTATAGGAGGTTTATTTGCCGATAAAATTCTCGGTTATCGGAAATCCCTTTTTTGGGGTGGTATTTTGATGATTGTTGGAAGTATGATTTTAGCTTTCGATCCAAAACAATTTTTCTTTTTCGGAATCAGTTTTACCATCATAGGAACGGGTTTCTTCAAACCTAATATTTCTACCATGGTAGGAAAGTTGTATAAAGAGGGCGATGCCAGAAGGGATGCCGGTTTTTCTTTATTTTATGCTGGAGTAAATTTAGGTGCCTTGATTGGTGGTTATTTATGTATCGCTGTCGCAAATGGTTCGATGCTAACTTCAATTGTTCCGGAGCATCTGCGTTGGAATGTTGCTTTTGGCTTTGCAGCTTTTGTGATGCTTATCAGTTTGCTGACTTTTACGCAAACACAAAAAAGTTTAGGTGATATTGGACTTTCGCCTTTGGATCATATGGAGAAATCCAAAAAGAAAACTTTAGAAGTTGTTACTTACATCGGTTCACTAGTAATCATTCCAGTGATTATGACCATGGTTTCAAATACAGAGTATACAGATATATTTATGTTTATTATTGGCCCTGCTTCACTTTTGTATTTGTTTTACGAAATGAGAAATTTTTCTGTAGCAGAGAATAAGAAATTAGTAGCTGCGCTTGTTTTCATCATATTTTCGATTTTTTTCTGGGCATTTTTTGAGCAAAGCGGTGGATCGTTAAGTTTGTTTGCTGCGCATAACCTAAATAATACTGTTTTAGGAATTCCTTTAGATCCTAATGGAGTAAATAATTCGGCTAACTCTTTTTTTGTTATTGTTTTTGCTGCTTTGGTAGGTTTGGTATGGCTTTGGATGCACAAAAGAAAAATTGAACCCAACACTGTAGTAAAATTTGGATTGGGATTTTTATTTCTAGCAGCAGGTTTTTATGTGTTCTATTACACTAAATTCTTTGCAGATGCCACTGGAAAAACTTCTTTAGATTTGTTTACATTTGGCTGGTTTATAATTACTTTTGGTGAGTTGTGCTTATCTCCAATAGGAATGTCTGTAATGACTAAGCTTTCGCCAAATAAAACTCAGGCTGTAATGATGGGGATGTGGTTTTTAGCGAGTGCATATGGTCAATACTTTGCTGGATTGTTAGGAGCAAATATTGCCGAAGCTTCAGAAAACGCAACTAATCTTGAAAAATTAACGGTTTATGCCGATGGATATAAGGACTTAGCAATTTATGCATTAATTGCAGGAGTCGTTTTAATTGCAATTTCGCCATTGGTGAAAAAATTAATGCAAGAAGTTAAATAAAATAATTAGTAATCTAAAAATAAATTATGTCAAACACTACAACTGAAGATCATTTTAAATCGACCTTATTTGGTCATCCTGTTGGATTATTCATATTGTTTTTTACTGAAATGTGGGAACGCTTTTCATATTACGGAATGCGTGCCTTATTGGTATTATACATGACAACCGAAACAATGGGAGATTCAAGAGGACCTGGTTTAGGGTGGACAAGTCAAGAAGCGTTGGCTTTATACGGATGGTACACGATGTTAGTATATGTTATGTCGATTCCGGGAGGTATGATTGCCGATAAGTTATTGGGGCAAAAGAAAGCTGTTTTGTTAGGTGCTGTAATTCTTTGTATCGGACATGGAGTACTGGTTTTTACAGATACTTGGGCTTTTTATACAGGTCTTGGTTTGGTTATTTTAGGAGTTGGATTATTGAAGCCAAATATTTCTACCATGGTAGGTGGTTTGTATCCGCAAGGAGATATTCGTAGAGATAAAGGATTTAGTATTTTCTATATCGGAATAAATACAGGATCGCTTTTAGCAACTATGGTTATTGGATTTATTGTGGCACAGTGGGGATGGCATGCCGGTTTTGGTTTAGCCGGAATAGCAATGGTATTAGGTCTTGTGGTTTATGTTTGGGGACAAAAATACTTAACGCAAGTTGGTAATCTTCAAGTGCAAGAAACTGCTGTCGTTGATGAAAGTTCATACGGTGTGCTTTTCAAGAATTTATTAAAGTCACAAACACAATTATTTATTACAATTGCTCTTGCTGCTGTTTCCGTTTTTGGATGGTATAGTTTAGGTTGGGGATTCGGATTGTTGTTTATATTCTTGACAGTAATCGCTGCTTTAATGATGATGATCTATAAAGAATTAGATTCGCAGCAAGATAAAGACCGTTTCTTAGTTTTACTGTTGTCATTTATTATGGTAATTATTTTCTGGGGTGCTTATGAGCAAGCTGGGGGATTAATGAACTTATATGCCGACTCAAAAACGAATAGAATGTTGTTAGGGATGGAAGTTCCTACAGTAATGTTTCAAAGTTTAAATGCTGGATTTATTATCATTTTTGCCGCAATTGTTGCGTCTTATTGGGCTAAACGTAAATTAAAGGGAAAAGAAGCTTCTTCGATTTTCAAGATGGCAATAGGTATTGTTATTATGGGATTTGGATTCTTGTTCATGGTTTTTGCTACTATGGAATTTGAAAAAGTAGGTTCTTCAAGTATGTTATGGTTGGTTATGGCCTATTTGTTTCATACCATTGGAGAATTGTGTATTTCGCCAGTAGCCTTGTCTTTTATAACTAAATTATCTCCAGTGAAATACGCTTCGCTAATGATGGGAGTTTATTTTGCTGCAACAGGTTTAGGGAATAAAGTAGCTGGGATTATTGGAGAATCAGCGAGTGAATTAGGAGAATATGCTGTATTTTTGGGGATTTTAGTTTTTACAATTGTCATTGGAGCTCTGTTCTTAATGTTGCTAAAACCACTAAACCGTTTGACTCATGGTGCTGAGTATAACGAAAAATAATATTTTTTAACTAATAATTTAAACAGATGAGTCAAAATACTTCAGACCAATTTTTTAAAGATTCCGTTCTGGGACATCCGGCAGGACTGTTCGTTTTGTTTTTTACTGAGATGTGGGAGCGATTTTCTTATTATGGAATGCGAGCACTGCTAGTGCTGTTTTTAACATCTTCCCTTGCCAAAGGAGGATGGGCTTGGAGCATTGAAGATGCGTTAGCTCTTTATGGAACTTATACTATGTCTGTTTACTTTACCCCAGTGATTGGAGGTTTTTTAGCCGATAGGTATTTGGGATATAGATGGGCTGTGATTTTAGGAGCGTTGGCTATGACCTTAGGACATGCGTCCATGGCTGTAGAGACGCCGTTGTTTTTATACATCGGTATAGGATGTCTGATTGTGGGTAATGGTTTATTTAAGCCTAATATGACTTCTATAATTTCAAATGCTTATGAAAGTCATCCAGAAAAGAAAGACGGAGCATATTCACTTTATTATATGGGAGTTAATGCAGGTGCATTCTTAGGAATAATGCTTTGTGGATATATAGGTGAAAAGATTTCTTGGAGCTGGGGCTTTGGTTTAGCTGGAATTTTTATGTTCTTCGGAATGTTACAATTTTATTTCACTCAAAATATTTTTGGAGACATTGGCTTAAAGCCAACATTAGCTTCTAAACAAGAATCAAAAGAGAAGGCCGCAAAAGAGAATTTGGCGCCAAATATTGTCCGTGATCGAATTATAGCAGTGTTGATATTTTCTATTTTTACAGTTTTCTTCTGGGCGGCGTTTGAGCAAGCTGGAGGATCAATGACCATTTTTGCTGAAAAATTCACCCAAAGAGAGTTATTTGGAAGTAGTGCGACACTTTTTAAAATTGCCGATACAATATTGACAATTGTTCCTTTGTTGATCATTACTTATGTGTTGATTAAATTATTTTCTAAAACTTTTAAGAAGTATTCAACAGGTAACCTTATTTTATCATTGAGTTTCCTTATTATCTGGGGAATTGTCCTTTGGAAAGTAGGAAGAGAATTTAATGCAGTTGGAACAGAAGTACCTGCAACATGGTTTGGGATTCTGAATTCATTATTTATAGTTGTTTTTGCACCTGTTTTTTCAAAATGGTGGGAAAGTAAATACAACCTTTCAGGTCCTATGAAGTTTGGGTTGGGCCTTACTTTGTTAGGTTTAGGTTTTGGTTTCCTAGCTTATGGAAGTATGGGTATTGATACTGATTCAGTAATTCGAGTAAGTATGTTTTGGTTAATCGCGGCCTATTTATTTCATACTTTAGGAGAGCTGTGTATTTCTCCTGTAGGATTATCTTATGTAAGTAAATTAGTTCCTCCAGCTTGGATTGGTATAATGTTCGGAGTTTATTACTTATTTATCGGTATGGGGAATAAATTAGCAGGTTCAATGGGAGGAATGATTGAGACGATTACGGCTCAGTACAGTTTGACTACTTTCTTTCTTATTTTTACAATTGTTCCTATTGGTGCTGGTTTGATAATGATACTATTATCTCCTTTAATGAAAAAGTTAATGCACGGTGTGAAATAAAAATATAGCATTATATTTGTTATTGCATTATTAAAATAAAGTTTTATGAAAAAAACAGTTATCCTATGCTTCTTATTCTTTGGTATGCTTACAGCACAATCACAAGAGCTTAATTGGCATACTGATGTTAAGGAAGCAATTTCTATAGGAAATAAAGAGCATAAACCATTGCTATTGTTTTTTACAGGTAGCGACTGGTGCGGATGGTGTATTCGTTTGCAAAAGGAAGTGTTGCTAACACCTGAATTTGCAAAATGGGCAGCTGAAAACGTTGTTCTTGTCGAATTAGATTACCCAAGAAGAACGCCTCAAAGTGATGAAATAAAGAAACAAAACGGTGAATTACAACAAGCTTTTGGTATTCAGGGATTCCCTACAATACACTTTGCAAATGGTTCTGATAAAGAAGGTAAAGTTAATTTTGAAGGCTTAGGAAATACTGGTTATGTAGCTGGTGGTCCTTTAGCCTGGCTTGCTGTTGCAAATGAAATTCTTAAGAAAAAATAATACTTTTCAATTTAGTTTGAAATATCCCTTTTCGGCAACAGCGTGAAAAGGGATTTTTTGTTTTTCGCAACTGGATTTCCAATGCTTTTGAAGCGTTTTGAAGTTTGAGGCATCTGCTACGACTATTCTTGGTTTTAAGAGATGTAACATACGGTCGATATTTATTCTAGGGGACTGCGTAATGAGAATAATATCTGGTTTGATGTCTTTTGGATAGGTTCCAAGACTGTCTAGAATAAGGATTTTATTGTCCTTAAAAAAAGCGGTGTTTTTAATTTTTTCCTCACTTTTTATAGTACTGAAATTAGCAATTAAATATGATTTTAATACGCTGTTGCTTTTCGCGGTTTTTAGAATGCTATCATTCGAGTAAAGAACCACATTTTCTCCATTGCGCGTTGTTATCATAGTGTTTTTTTTCAGGTTAAAAACAACCCATTCGTTTTCATTTTTAATGTCGTGGTGCGTCATCACGTAAGAAACTTGGATAGTCGTCACTGCAATCAATACGATAATGAGTTTGGGGTAGCTTGGTTTTTTAAACCAAATTATAGAGGCTAGAATCAATAAATAGCAGCTAGCCATCAAATAGATGTTAAACGGAATGTCACGAATTATAAATTGCTCGAATGATGCAATCGAATTGATTATTCTATTTAGTAGATAGATTCCCCATTCCAATGGCTTGGAGAGAAAAAGTGGGATAAAGTTAAAAGCAGCTAAGACCATAACCAATACTCCTAAAATCATTAAAACACTCAATAATGGTATAATGACTAGGTTTGTTATAAAAAACAAACCAGGGAACTGATGAAAGTAGTAGATACTCAAAGGTAAAGTTCCTATCTGGGCTGCGAATGAAACGGTGAGTATTCCCCACATATATCCAAAGGCTTTTGTTTTAGGGGTCCATATAGAGGCAAGAAGTGGTTGGAACCAAATTATAAAAAACAAAGCAATATAGCTTAGCTGGAAGCCCACGTCAAAGAGAAAAGAAGGTTGGAAAAGCAATATGAGAAAGATCGATACTAATATTGTGTGATAGATGTTGACGCTTCTCCTCAAATGATATCCTATGGCTACAAACGAAAACATAGTGACAGAACGCACTACTGATGTTGCTAATCCTGCTATTAACGCAAACGAGCATAACGAGAAGAGAATAAGGCTTAGTTTTAAAAGGCTACCTTTTCGTGTATTCGGAATCGGTTTTAGGACAAAAGTAATAAAGAGTAAAATAAAGCCGATGTGTAGCCCGGAAACAGACAAAATATGTATGGCGCCTGCATATTGGTAATCTTGTATGATTTCGGGAGAAATGTCTTGTTTCTGTCCCAAAATTAACGCTATGGCTACGTTTAATTCTCTTTTATTGAAATTGCTTTTTTGTAGATTGTGAATGATAGTAGTTCTTAGTTTAGAACTATAATACCAAATGTCTTTTTTATACTCTGAACCTATGCTGATTGACTCTTTATCTGAATACAGCTGTGCATAAATCTGTTTCTTTTGTAGATAGGCGCTATAATCAAATTGATTTGGATTATTTGGTGGTTTATTTTTATAGGCAGTTCCTGTAATGTGAAGGAAAGTACCAGTTTCGAATGGAAGAGTCAAGCTGTCTTTTCGTACATTTAAAAGTATTCTGCCAGAAGTAGTTTTATTGTCGATTTGATTAATCAATGCAATATAGCGATCGTTAGAAGTCGTGCTTTTTATTTTTTCTCTTATGACAACGGATAAATGATGGGGTTTGTCAAAAAAGCTACTTTCATTAATGTAATTGCTCTTTTTATAATAGTCTGTATGGATAATTTGTGTAGTGATACCTATAAAAAAAGACACTATAAAAGTGCCTATACCAAAATAAACAGTATTTGTAAACGTGTTTTTTTGTACAAAATAACTAATCGCTAAGATAATTAGGCTAACGAACAGGGATCCAAATACTATGGTCAGTTCTGGTTTTAGATAGAAGGCGGCCAATATGCCCACTATAAAGCCAATTGTGATTCGCGCTAATGGGAACTGCAGTACTTTCATAGTTCTAAGGTACAGATTTTTAGCAAGCTAAAATTTATTTTTTTATTCTAAAATTCGACTGAGCTGAGCAAACGTATTTTTGTAGTATGACTGTTTGGTAGAAGAAATAATGACCCCTTTTGAGGTGGAGCTGTGTATGAACTTTATTTCATCATTGTTAGCCTCGATTACTATCCCAACATGATTTATTTTTGACCGGTTATTCGTCTTGAAGAATATTAAATCACCCTTTTTAGCTTCGTCAGTATTTTTTCCTAGATCGGTTCCGGCCTTTGCCTGTTCTGCTGAAGTTCTAGGAAGTTCTATGTCAAACTCGCTAAAGGTTGAATACACCAAGCCTGAACAATCATAGCCAGATTTAGTTGTTCCTGCATATTTGTATTTAACCCCGATATTTTTTGATGCCGAGTCTACTATTTCGTCAATGAGTTTGTTCGTTTTTCGGCCGTTTATATTCGTATTGTTTGTTGCGTTCTTCTCTTTAGTAGTTACTATTGGCGAGGACGATTTACAGGAAGTAAATAAGACAAGTAATAATGATATGTATAGTAGTTGTTTCAAAAGAGAGAGTTGGGGATTGTTAAATGTTATTTTAAATCAGCGACTATCAAAGCAGCGGTTTTTTCACTAGCGCCTATACCACCTAATTTTTTTTCTAGTAGATCGTATTGTTGCAACAGTTGTTTACGGTAGTTAGGCTCCAATATTTTTTGTAATTCTCGTCGAATGTTTTTTGTATTGAAATCTTCTTGGATTAATTCGGTTACCACTTCTTCATCCATGATTAAATTGACAAGCGAAATGTATTTTAATGTGATAATGCGTTTTGCAATTTGGTATGAAGCCCAGCTGCCTTTATAACAAACCACTTCAGGTACTTTGAAAAGAGCTGTTTCTAGTGTAGCTGTTCCAGAGGTAACTAATGCTGCAGTTGCAATTTTTAATAAATCATAGGTTTTATTAGATATGAATTTGATGTTGTTAGTAGAAATGAATTTTTCGTAGAAAGAGTATTCTTGACTTGGCGCTCCCGCAATCACAAATTGATATTCAGGAAAATCATCTACAACACTCAACATTACAGAAAGCATTTTTGTAATTTCTTGTTTACGGCTACCGGGAAGTAAAGCAATAATGGGTTTGTCATTCAATTGATTCTCATCCTTAAAAACAATTGGGTCAACTATCGCTTGGTTATGAATAGCATCTATTAAAGGATGCCCTACAAATTCTACTGGAAATTTATGTTTGTTTTCATAGAATTCTTTTTCGAATGGTAAAATGACATACATTTTATCGACATCTCGTTTGATTTCGGTAATTCTACTTTCTTTCCAAGCCCATATTTGTGGAGAAATATAATAATGTGTCTTGATGCCTAGTTCTTTTGCCCATTTAGCGATGCGCATATTAAAGCCAGGATAGTCAATAAATATAATTACATCAGGTTTAAATTCTAAGATATCTTTTTTGCAAATCTTAATGTTACCTAAGATGGTTTTCAAATTAAATAGCACTTCGACAAAGCCCATGAAAGCTAATTCTCGATAATGCTTCACCATAACACCGCCCGTTCCTTGCATTAAATCACCACCCCAAAATCGGATGTCTGCATCTTTGTCTTCCTTAAATAAGGCTTTCATCAAATTAGAACCATGCAGATCGCCCGATGCCTCTCCGGCTATAATGTAGTATTTCATTTTTTAAGGATGTAAGTTGGTAATTTGATTTCTGTAAACAAAATTAGTTATTGCATGTACAGGAATCAAACTATTGGGCTTTTTTTAAATAAGCAAAGTAAATATCGCAATCAAAATCACTGCTAAAATGATACCTCGCGCCATCATTTCCTTATTCAATTTCAATAGAACTGCAAATAGTACTAAATCTAGAATGCTGCCGAGGGTAATTAATTTGCCGAGAGAACCTTGAGCTCTCATCGTTTGTGCGCCAGTCGTAAAATCAAAATCAGTAAATAGTTTGATAAAAAGGTAGCTACCTAATAAAGAAGCTAAAAGACCGACCATGAATCCTATTAGTATGTCCCTTTTATTCATTCCATTTCCAAGTGTTGAGTAAAGGTGTAGCATGATAGGCAGTCAAATCGAATTGAACGGGAACCACGGATACATAGCCGTTTGCAAGAGCCCACTCGTCTGTGTCTTCTCCTTTGTCTTGGTTTACGAACTCGCCAGCAAGCCAATAATAGTCTCTTCCTTGGGGTGTTTGTCGCTTATCGAATTTTTCAACCCACATGGCTTTAGCCTGACGGCAAATTTTTATTCCTTTTATGTTTTCTTTTGTCAGTTTTGGGAAATTTACATTTAAAACGACTCCTTGTGGCAATTTGTTTTCCAGTGTTTCTACGGTGATTTTTCGAATAAAAGGCTTCATAGTTTCAAAATCAGCATTCCAGTCAAAATCCAAAAGTGAAAAACCTATTGCTGGAATTCCTTCAATACCTGCTTCGACAGCAGCACTCATTGTTCCAGAATAAATTACATTTATGGAAGAATTTGATCCGTGATTGACTCCCGAGACACAAAGATCTGGTTTTCTTTTTAGGATTTCATTTACTGCTAATTTTACGCAATCGACAGGAGTTCCGCTACAACTGTATTCAGTAATTACGTCATTTTCCTTTGATAATTTGTTTAAATATAAAGTGTTATTTGTAGTTATGGCATGACCCATTGCACTTTGAGGTTTGTCAGGTGCAACTACTATAATCTCGCCAATCTCGGCCATTACGTCAATTAATGCTCGAAGTCCAGGTGCCGAAACGCCATCATCATTAGTAATTAAGATTAAAGGTTTAACTTTGCTCATTGTTGTATTTTTTAGTAGGATTAATGTTGTCAGGGATAAGGTAATTTATGCAGCGAAGCATATTTGTAACAAAGAAAACAAAATTTATTAACTTGAAAGATTAAAGCCAAAACAAAAAAAACAATTTATATCTTTAACAAAAATTTATGTGGGCCCTGCTAACGGTGGCATAGTTTTTAACGTACATTAGTTTAAAAATTTGGATGAATACAATTATTAGTTTTATGAAAAGAAATTATAAAATACTTCTTGCAATTGTTGTCTTATCGGTAACATTATTTGCATTTAAAATGAAATCAGGAGTAGATTCTAATCCTGATAAAGACAAGTTGCTTTTAGAATTGTTGACTTTTGTGATTGAAAAAGGGCATTACGATCCTGCAACTATAGATGATACATTTTCTAAAGGAATATACAAGGACTATATTCAAGCGTTAGATCCATCAAAACGGTTTTTCTTGCAGTCAGATATCGATGAATTTTCAAAATTTGAAACTGAGTTGGACGACCAATTGTTGAATAAAGACTTGACATTTTTTAGTCTTACGTATGATCGTTTGATGAAAAGAATGGAAGAAAGTAAAAAGATATACAAAGGAATTTTAGATACTCCTTTTGACTATACTGTAGACGAGAGTTTTAATACTGATTATGAAAAAGCACCTTATTCTAAAAATGTGTCAGAGCTTACTGAAAGATGGAGGAAACAAATCAAATTATCAACTTTGTCTTCTTTGACAGATCGTTTAAAAATTCAAGAAAATAAAGGCAATGTTGATAAGGACAGTCTATCACACGATAGTAAAACAGAAAATGTAATCGATAATAAGTTAGAAAAAATAAAACTGCAAGAAGAGGCTGACAATAGTAAGCCTAAAACTTTTGTGGAATTAGAAAAAGAAACTCGTGATAATGCTAAGAAATCATTAGATGAGTACTTTGGTTTTATGAATGATTTAGATCGGGATGATTGGTTTTCAGTTTATATTAATTCGATAACAGCTCGTTTTGATCCACATACGAATTATTTTGCACCGGAAGAAAAAGAACGTTTTGACGTTAGCATGAGCGGGAAATTGGAAGGTATTGGAGCCCGTCTTCAAAAGAAAAATGATTTCACCGAGATTTCAGAGCTTATTTCCGGAGGTCCAGCTTGGAGAGGAAAACAACTTGAAGCGGGAGATTTAGTAATGAAAGTAGCTCAAGGAAATGGTCAGGCTGTTGATGTCGTTGGGATGCGTCTTGATGATGTTGTTAAAAAAATTAAAGGACCTAAAGGTTCTGAAGTTCGTCTTACCGTAAAAAAAGTGGACGGTACAATTAAAATTATTTCTATAATAAGAGATATTGTTGAGATTGAAGAAACCTATGCTAAATCTAGTGTGGTTAACAAAAACGGATTAAAATACGGAGTGATTTATTTGCCTAAGTTTTATATTGATTTTGAAAACAGAGACGGTAGAGATGCAGGAAAAGACATTGCTTTAGAAGTTGAAAGGTTGAAAAAAGCCGGTGTTAATGGAATTGTCTTAGATGTTCGTGATGATGGGGGAGGTTCGCTTTCAACTGTTGTAGACATTGCAGGATTGTTTATAGAGCAAGGTCCAATCGTTCAAATTAAATCTGCAGGAAGAAAAAAAGAAGTTCTTTTTGATAGAGACAAGAAGATTGAATGGGATGGTCCGTTAGTAATAATGGTAAATAGTTTCTCAGCTTCGGCTTCAGAAATATTGGCTGCGGCAATTCAAGATTATAAAAGGGGAATTATCGTAGGTAGTAAACAAACGTACGGTAAGGGAAGTGTACAAAATGTGATTGATTTAAATCAATTTGTACGTAGCAGTGATGTAGGTGATTTAGGTGCATTAAAAACTACAACTCAAAAATTTTATAGAATTAACGGCGGTTCTACTCAGTTAGAAGGAGTGAGTAGCGATATTGTGATGCCAGATAGATATGCTTATTTAAAAATGGGGGAGCGTGATATTGATAATGCGATGCCATGGGATAAAATAGAGCCTGCAGAATATACTGTTTGGGACAAAACAACTAATTTTAATAAAGCAATTGTAAATAGTAAAAAACGTATTGAGCAAAACCCGCAATTTAAATTGATTGAGGAAAATGCAAAATGGATTGACAGTCGTAGTGAGGATAATACCTATAGTTTGAATATGGAAAAATTCAAATTGGCACAAAATGCGATCGAAGAAACGGCTAAAAAATACAAGCCTATTTCAAAATATAAAAATGCTTTACAGTTTGCTTCTTTGCCTTATGAGGTATTGGAAACTACTAAGGACAGTATCTTAAAAGAAAAGCGCGACAGATGGCATGAAAGCTTGTCTAAAGACGTTTATGTTGAAGAAGCATTAAATGTATTGGATGATTTGCAATCTACAGTTGGTTTTAAAAAGAACCTTCCAGCTAAAATAAAAAAAGAAAAACTAGCGAAATCATAAGCGTAGCCTTCTTTAAATGAATAACACCACACAATCTTTAACAGCTATTGCGCTCCATAAATTCAAAAAGAATTTTTGGGGCGTTTTTAGTTTTGGGTTTATCCTAATTTTGCTTTTTATTTCCATTTTTGCCTATGTTTTGGCACCGGATAATTCAGAAAACGCAAACCAGATGCATTTGTCGATTCATTCAAAACCACCTGGTTTTACAGTGAATATATTGTCGATCCCACTTGATGGAATACCAGAGAAATCTTTTTCAAATTATTTTCTTGGTTTTCCTAATACAGTTACTGAGGTCGCAATTGAAAGTTACAAAATTATAGGCAACACCATCGAGTATGTCGAATATTCGGATGAGCCCTCTTTGAAAATCGTAAAACAGCTTGATTTGGATGCCTTTTCGGGCAAAGAATCTATTGCATCGGTCGAACAGGATTTGATTAAGAACCGAACGTTTTACCTTGGAACAGATAAGTACGGAAGGGACTTACTAAGCAGAATGTTAATTGGTTCTAGAGTCTCAATTTCTATTGGGATTGTAGCGGTATTAATATCGCTAATTGTGGGGATCTTTTTTGGAGCAATTGGTGGCTATTTTGGTGGTAAAGTAGATGCCCTTATTATGTGGCTTGTCAATATCATTTGGTCTATTCCTACACTTCTTTTAGTTATTGCGATTACTTTGGCTCTTGGGAAAGGGTTTTGGCAGGTTTTTGTGGCTGTTGGTTTAACGATGTGGGTCGAAGTGGCACGTGTGGTTAGAGGTCAGGTTATAAGTGTTAAGGAGATGCAATATGTAACTGCCGCAAGAGCACTTGGTTTTGGAGATTTCAGAATTATATTCAATCACATCTTACCTAATATTATGGCACCGGTAATTGTAATATCGGCAGCAAATTTTGCTTCAGCTATTTTAGTGGAAAGTGGATTGAGTTTTTTGGGTTTAGGTGCACAGCCTCCAATACCAAGTTGGGGAAGTATTATTAAAGATCACTACAGTTACATTATTCTTGGAAAACCATATTTGGCAATGGTTCCAGGCGTTGCAATAATGATGTTGACATTAGCTTTTATGATGATGGGAAATGCATTGCGTGACGCACTTGATGTAAAGGATTAATAAGGTTTTGTTAACTTTAATATTTGTGAAATGAAATGTAAAAATTTGTTTATTACATCACTTTTTCTAGTTGGTTTAACAATAAGTTCTTCTTGTAAAAGGGAATTCGATAGTGCTAATGATTATACTGGATTCAAAGATAGCTTGATGGTGGAGGCTACTAACATTGGACTTGAAGATGTTGGTAACGATAAAAGCAAAACATTTGATTTCTTGCCAACGTCGACTACGGGGCAAATTATTAAGCATGAGTATTATACGTTATCATATAGTGAAAAGGCAGAGCAGGCGGAATGGATTGCTTATGAGCTGAAGAAAAGATATCTGAAAAAGAATAATTTTCAAAAACCGTTTTTTAATGAAGACTCTAAAGTAAAGACTGGTTCTGCTGATTGGAGAAATTATAAATCATCAGGTTATGACAAAGGCCATCTTTGTCCAGCGGCTGATATGGGATTTGATAATAGTGCTTATAATGATACTTTTTTGACATCAAATATATCGCCACAGGATCATGATTTTAATGCTGGAGTTTGGAATAGACTAGAACAAAAAGTGCGTTATTGGGCGTCTATGTATAATGGAGTATATGTTGTTACTGGCGGTATTTTAGGAAATAAAATTGGAACAATAGGAGATGAGGCAGTTGTTGTACCTAGATTTTTTTATAAAGTTTTATTAGATAATTCAAACGGTGAATATAAAATGATCGCTTTTTTAGTGCCTAATAAAAAAAGCGATAGACCTTTATATAACTTTGTTGTTTCTGTGGATAGCTTGGAAAAAATGACAGGAATTGATTTTTTTCCTAATTTGGAAGACAAAATTGAAAATAGTTTAGAAAAGACAAATGATTATAAAGCATGGCTTTTTAACTAATTTTCATTTAGAAGAATCGGTATTTACCACTCATTTACTTTGTTGGCATCCATTTTTAGGAAGATAAAAAGTAAAATAGTAAAGCCCCACAATCCAGATCCCCCGTAGGAAAAGAATGGTAGTGGCACACCAATTGTGGGAAAAATTCCAATAACCATTGCGATATTCACAAAGAAGTGGGTAAATAAAATACCGGCAACGCAGTACCCGTAAACTCTACTGAATTTTGTTTTTTGTCTTTCTGCCAGATAAATTACTCTTAGGAATAAGCCAACAAATAATGCGATTACCACTAAAGAGCCTGCAAAACCCCATTCTTCTCCTACAGTGGTAAAGATGTAATCCGTATGCTGTTCCGGTACAAATCCTCCTTTAGTTTGTGTTCCTTCAAGAAAACCTTTCCCTATCCATCCTCCGGAGCCTATGGCGATTTCAGATTGATTGGTGTTATATCCAATTCCTTTTAAATCTACTGTTTTACCCAGCAAGATATTAAATCGATCGCGATGATGTTGCTTGAAAACATTTTGAAATACATAGTTTACGGACAAAACAAATCCTGACATTACGGCAAAGAGAATTGCGCTTAAAACGATGTTTCTATCGGATAATCTTGATTTGAAATGGATAATAATAATGACTAGTAAAGCAATCAATATAACATATTGTGGCTCTAATAATAGGGTGAGCATAAAAAGTAAAATGGTAATGAACCCAGTCCAGATATACCATGCGGGTAATCCTTCTCGATACAGCACAATAAGAAATACGCTATATATTAATGCACTTCCTGGATCGGGTTGCGGTAGGATAAGAAGGACTGGTAAAAATACGATTGCAAGTGCCTGGATCTGACGATTGACTTCTTTTAAGTTGATCTGGGAATCGCTTAAATACTTAGCTAGAGCAAGTGATGTAGCCGCTTTTGCAAATTCAGAAGGTTGGATTGTAAAGCTCCCGATTGCATACCAACACCTTTGTCCCGCAATAGTTTTTCCAAAGAGAAACAAGCCTACCAATGATAATAGAGAAACTCCAAAGATTATACTGGCATATTTTTCATAAAATTTCCCGTCGATACCTAGAATAATGAAAATGAGAGGGATAGTCAATAATATAAATACAAATTGTTTTTGGTAGGTATCCTCAATAGAAGACAATGATGAGGAGTATATATTCAACCAACCCATTATTACTAATGCGCTGTATATAATAATACAAGTCCAGTCAAGGTTTTTCTTTATGCTTTGATTTTTCATTTGGAATGAATCACTTATTAATTTTCCTGAGTAGAGTCTATTGCTATGTCTATTTTTTGCACTTTCTTTTTAACCGTAGAATCTTGAGGAGTACTTTCAATAGCATCGGCCTCCTTCATACCACCTAATATAGCATACCGATCTTTCAAACTGATATTTAAGACCCTAGTTTCTAAATCTGTTCTGGTAATTTTTTTTCTAAGATATTTTTCGATCATTAAACTAGCAATAGGTCCTGCTATGGCTGCTCCAAACCCCCCGTTTTCTACAAGGATCGCAATGGCAATTTTGGGGTTATCCTTTGGTGCAAACGCTACAAAAATGGAATGATCTTGTAGCTTTACTCTTTTTCCGCCAATTTTCGTGTAATTTTCTGCAGTTCCCGTTTTACCAGCAATATCTATACCCTCAACACGAAGGGAGCTTGCCGTTCCGACATTATAAACGTCAAATAAGCCACTTATCATGGGTTTAAAGTATTTTTTATCGATGGTGGTTACATGTTTTTCAGTAAACTTTTTGTCGATACTTGCTCCTTTGATTTTTTTGATTATATGAGGGGTATAATAATACCCTTCATTAGCAACTGTAGCCATCATATTAGCCAATTGAATAGGAGTCATTAAGACTTCTCCTTGTCCAATTGAGTTAGAAATAATGGTAGTGCCTCTCCATCCGCCGTTAGGGTAGATTTTCTTATATGTTTTAGAGGTCGGGATATTTCCTTTTTTTCCAGTAGGCAAATCATATCCCATGTAATCGCCTAATCCAAAGCTTTTAACGTGATTGCTCCATACGTCAACAGCATATGAAGGTTTTGTATATTTAGCTATAGTTCTCAAATAAACATTTGCAAAATAAGTATTACAGGAATTATAAATTCCATTATGCAAATTATGTGGTCCAAAACCATGGCATTTCATAAATCGTCCTCTTGCATAACTAAAACCATGATGACACATAAAAGAAGTTTGCTCATCGACAACCTGTTCTTGCAATCCAATAAGGCCTGTTAGGATTTTAAAAGGAGAGCCAGGAGGGTACTCTGCTAACAATCCCCTGTCATAAAGTGGTTTTGCAATCGAGTCGTAATACAATAAGGTGTAGTTTTTAGAGCGCTGTCTTCCAACGAGAATTGAAGGGTCGTAAGATGGTGCGGTGACAAGAGCTAATATTTCCCCTGTTTTAGGCTCAATGGCTACGATTCCTCCTCTTTTATTAATCATCAACTGTTGCCCATATTTTTGGAGCTCTGCATCCAGAGTAAGGTTTATATCTTCTCCTTGTACAGCGATAGTGTCATATTTTCCGTCTTTGTACGAGCCTATTTCTCTATTGTATTTGTCTTTTTGAAAGTATTTAACGCCTTTAATTCCGCGCAGAACTTCCTCGTAGCTTTCTTCAACTCCTTGGCGGCCAATTAAATCTCCGCTGTTGTAATATGGGTTTTTAGCAATTAATTTTTCGTTAACTTGAGTTATAAAGCCAAATACATTTGCGCCAAAATCTACTTCATAATCACGTAAAGAACGTTTTTGGAAATAGAAACCTTCGAACTTTCTTATTTTTTCTTGAAATGCAGCGAATTCACTTTTGTTTAATTGGGGTAAAAAAACGGATGGCAGGCGGGGACTGTATACCTTGGCTTTGGCCATTGTTTTTATAAAGTCCTCTTTTGTTATGTTTAATAATTGGCAAAATTCTAAAGTATCGATATTTTTTAATTCCCTTGGAATTACCATTATATCATAAGATGCCTGATTTGCTACTAATAACTTCCCGTTTCTGTCATAAATATAACCTCTTTCTGGGTAGTCATATTTTATTTTAATCGCGTTATTATCTGATTTTAATTTGAAGGTGTCATTTATGACCTGCAAATAAAAAATCCGTATCACTAGCAATAATGCTGCAACAATAATGATAGAAGGCAGCAGGAGTTTTCTCATCTTTTATTGGGCTTAATAAGGTATATTATTATAATACAGCTAATGATCGTAAATACTGTACTTAAAACTGTTCTTAGTAGGATGTCCCAAAAGAAACTAACTTGAAAGGCTTCTAAAATGAACAGTGTAATATGATGGATAACAACGGACATCAGTATAAATGAAAAACGTTCAGGTGTTAAAACATCATTTAATTTTATGGTTTGATATTCATAACTAACACCAAATGAAAATTTAAATATTGTAGGTCGCACATATGCTAAAACTAGGCAAGCCGTAGCGTGAATTCCTCCTGAATTAGAAAACAAATCCATAGTCAAGCCCAACAGAAAACTGGCTAATAATAGACCAGACCTATTTCCATTAACTGGATATAGTATTATAAACAGTATGTATGGTAATGGGATTATGTATCCCAAAAAATTCATATTGTTGAATATAACTATTTGAACGGCCAATAACAAAATAAACCGAGAAATATTGAGTAAAAAAGTGCTATTCATCCTTCTTTCCTTTTTCTAGATTATTAAGTTCGTCACGATCTTTGCTCTTTATAATGTATACATGGCCCAAATTAGTCATGTCGTTAAAAAGCTTTATATCTAAAGTATAATAATTTGTTTTGTTATCGATGTAAATTTTATTAATTGTACCAATGTTGATGTTTTCTGGAAAGATTACAGATTGCCCACCTGTTACGATGGTATCTCCTTTTCTTACCGATGCTAATCGAGGTACATCTATTAACTGAACAAAACCAGTGCTTTTTCCATTCCAGACTAATGATCCAAAATGATTGGATTTTTTTATTTTGGCGTTGATTTGGGACCTAACATTTAGGATGCTGATAACTGTCGAATATTTAGGAGATGTCTTATCTATTATACCCACAAGTCCTAAGTTATTGACAACTCCCATATCAGATTTTATACCTTGTAAAGAGCCTGAATTTAATGTTAAAAAGTTCTCATGGACGTTATAGGAATTATGAATTACTTTAGACACTACTACATCTTCTGGTAGTTCCACCTTTAAATTCTTAAAATTCTTTATTGCAACAGAGTCTTTGGTTTTAAACAATATGCTTTTTAGTCTGGCATTTTCAATGGCCAAGGCGTCATTTTGAGATCGTAAATTTAGATACTCACTGACGTTGTTGATTTTTTCATAAACACCACCGCTTAAAAAATTAGCGGAAGTAATTATTTTGCTTTTATGGTAAGAATGTGCTTGTATCGTAAGCAAAAACGAAATGCATAATAACAGCAAAAACAGTAGTCTACTACTGTTTTTGAATATAAAATTAAATATTTGCTGCATTCTCTTGTTTGATTATTTTGTTTCAGGATACCCCTTTGTACGCAATATTCTAAAGATCTTATTTTATTAAGATACTTTTGAATTTAGCAAGGTTTTTAAGTGCCATTCCTGTTCCACGAACTACTGCTCTTAACGGATCTTCTGCAATATATACAGGTAAGTCTGTTTTTTGAGAGATTCTTTTGTCTAATCCTCTTAACATAGATCCTCCACCTGCAAGATAAATCCCAGTGTTGTAGATATCTGCTGCTAATTCAGGAGGGGTTTGAGATAGAGTTTCCATAACTGCATCTTCAATTCTTTGAATTGATTTGTCCAATGCTTTTGCTATTTCTCTGTAGGAAACTTCAACCTGTTTTGGTTTACCTGTAAGTAGATCTCTTCCTTGAACAGACATGTCTTCAGGAGGTGTTTCCAAGTCTTCAATAGCTGCTCCAATTTGAATTTTTATTTTTTCTGCAGTACTTTCTCCAACAAAAAGGTTGTGTTGAGTGCGCATATAATATACAATGTCATTTGTAAAAACGTCACCTGCAATTTTAACGGACTTGTCACATACAATTCCGCCTAATGCAATTACCGCAATTTCAGTTGTTCCACCACCTATATCAACAATCATGTTTCCTTTAGGCTGCATAATGTCAATACCGATACCGATAGCTGCTGCCATTGGCTCGTGAATTAGATAAACTTCTTTCCCGTTAACTCTTTCACATGATTCTTTTACCGCTCTCATTTCAACCTCAGTAATGCCAGAAGGGATACAAACCACCATCCTAAGGGCTGGCGTAAACATTCTCTTTTTTAGTGCAGGTATGCTTTTGATGAACATGTTGATCATCTTTTCAGATGCATCAAAATCAGCAATTACACCATCTTTCAAAGGTCTAATTGTCTTAATGTTTTCATGTGTTTTTCCCTGCATCAAGTTGGCTTCTTTACCAACTGCAATGATCTTACCCGATATTCTATCGCGGGCAACGATCGATGGGCTGTCAATTACAACTTTGTCATTGTGTATGATCAAAGTATTAGCGGTACCAAGGTCTATCGCAATATCCTCGGTCATGAAATCAAAAAATCCCATAAATTATTTAGGGTTAAAAGTTATAAAATAGCAACGCGCAAAGTTAAACAAATTAATGCTTAAAATGACGTGTGCCTGTAAATACCATAGCAAGTTTATTTTCATTGCAGTAATTGATGCTCAATTCATCTTTTATGGATCCTCCAGGTTGAATTACGGCAGCTATACCAGCGTTCTTTGCAATTTCAACACAATCTGGAAAAGGGAAAAAAGCATCACTTGCCATCACAGCTCCGTTTAAGTCAAACCCAAAAGTTTTTGCTTTTTCAATTGCTTGCATTAAGGCATCAACTCTTGACGTTTGTCCTGTTCCTGATGATATAAGTGTTCCGCTTTTCGCAAACACAATCGTATTTGATTTTGTGTTTTTACAGATTTTAGAAGCAAAAATTAAATCCTCAACTTCTTGTTCTGTAGGACTGGTTATAGTAACGGTCTTCAGATCTTCTTTATTGTCTGTAATATTATTTCTTTCTTGAATAAGAAGTCCGTTTAAACAAGATCTAACTTGTTTTTGAGGTAATTCTACTTCATTTTGAACTAAAATAATTCTATTTTTCTTTTCTTGTAAGATGGTAATTGCCTCTGCATCATATTCAGGAGCGATAACTACTTCACAAAATAATTTGTTTATTTCGATTGCTGTAGGGACATCAATTTTAGTATTGGCAATAAGGACACCACCAAATGCTGATGTTGGGTCGCATGCCAATGCAGCAACGTAAGCTTCGCTTATTGACTTTCTTGTAGCCAGACCACAAGCGTTGTTGTGTTTTAAGATGGCAAAAGTAGGTCCGTCAACTTTAAATTCGTTGATCAAGTTTACAGCAGCGTCTACATCAAGTAAGTTGTTGTATGATAATTCTTTTCCGTGTAATTTTTTGAACATAGCATCAAAATCACCGAAGAAAAATCCTTTTTGATGTGGGTTTTCTCCGTATCTCAATATTTGCCCATTAGCAACGCTGGCTTTGAAGATAGTTTCATCAGTATTGAAATAATTAAAAATGGAAGTGTCATAATGTGAAGAAACATGAAAAGCTTTTGTTGCTAATAATTTTCTTTCAGCAAGAGTAGTCGCTCCATTTTGTTCTGTGATCAAATCCAATAGCATTGCGTATTCATCAACTGAAGCTATAATTACAGTGTCTTTAAAGTTTTTTGCGGCAGCACGAATTAGTGAAATTCCACCAATATCTATTTTTTCAATGATGTCAGCTTCATTTGCTCCTGAGGCAACCGTTTTTTCAAAAGGGTACAAATCAACAATAACTAAATCAATTTGGGGAATATTAAATTCCTCCATTTGTTGCACATCACTTTCATTATCTTGACGGTTTAATATACCTCCAAAAACTTTTGGGTGTAATGTTTTTACTCTTCCACCAAGTATTGAAGGGTAAGAAGTGACATCTTCAACTGGAACAACGGGTATTCCTAAGTTTTTTATGAAATCTTCTGTTCCGCCTGTAGAATATAAAATTACATTTTGAGAATGTAGTTTTTTTACAATTGGTTCAAGACCTTCTTTTGAAAATACAGAAATTAATGCAGATTGAATCGTTTTAGTTGTGTTCATTATGTAGTTATAATTATAAAGTGCAAAAATAGTTTTTTTTTGATTACAAATTTCAATGTAGAGTTGTAACATTTTCTTAAATAGTTATACCAATCTATAGTTCTAGTTTTTATTAGGAATTTGAATAATATTTACAGAATTTTACCATATCGCAAAAATAATTTTATGTTAGTATATCTTCGTTTATTAAAAGAAAGTTTTGCCTTTGCGTTGAATGCACTGCGCAGTAATATTTTAAGGACTTTGCTATCTTTATTAGGCGTAACTATTGGGATTTTTTCAATTATTGCTGTCCTAGCCGCTGTGGATTCTTTGGATAGGAAAATAAGTAAAGATTTGAGTAGTTTAGATAAAAACACCATTTATCTAATTAAATTTTCATTTGGTCCAACAGATGTTCCGCAATGGAAAAGAGAACAATTTCCTAATGTTAAGTATGATGAATATACCTATATGAAAGGGGCTATGACTAATACCGATGAATTAGGTTACCAAATTTTCACTAAAAGAGAATCTATAAAATACGATTCAAAAACTGTAACTGACGTTAATATGGTACCTGTTTCCTATGAATTTATCGATATTCAAGGATTAGAGTTTGAAAAAGGAAGGTTCTACAATGAATCAGAAGCAAATTCTGGGTCAAAGGTCATTGTTCTGGGAAATGAAATTGCAAAGTCTCTATTTGACGAATCGGAACCCATTGGAAAAAATGTAAGGGTATATGGTCAGCGTTTTACCGTTATTGGTGTTTTGAAAAAACAAGGTGCTGGATTATTTGGAGATAGTAATGACACCTCTGCTTTCATACCGGTTAATTTCATACGGCAGTTGTATGGTGATAACAATACTTCCCTGACTAATGTGATCGTTTTTAAGCCTAATAAAGGAGTGGATATGGGTGCCTATAAGGCAGAGATTTCTCAAAAACTGAGAGCTTTCCGAGGATTGAAGGCGGGAGATTCTGATAATTTTTTTATAAATGTTTTCTCTGGTTTTACTGATTTAATTGATGGTATTATATTAAATATGAAATTTGGTGGATGGGTGATAAGCCTTTTTTCTCTATTAGTTGGTGGTTTTGGAATTGCCAATATCATGTTTGTGTCAGTGAAAGAACGTACAAACTTGATAGGGATTCAAAAATCATTGGGTGCCAAAAATAGATTCATATTGTTTCAGTTTTTATTCGAAGCCATCATACTATCGGTTATTGGTGGAATAATAGGGCTGCTTTTAGTGTGGATTATTGCTTTGGTATTAACTAATGTACTGGAGTTTGAATTTGTTTTAGGTATGGGTAATGTTCTATTGGGAACATTGTTAGCGGCAATAATCGGGTTGATTTCAGGAATTCTTCCAGCTATTTCTGCATCAAGATTAGATCCTGTCGAGGCCATCAGGACTGGAATGTAAATAACTAAACGACCAGTATTGTTGTGAACATTGGGATTTGTTGTAGTTCATTTATACTATTCTTAACACACAAGGGCTTTCATTTTTGTAATTTTGATTTCTAATAAAAAAGTGAAATTATGACAGCAATTAAAGCTTATGCAGCGTACGATGCGGAAACTCCACTAAAACCGTTTTCTTTTGAAAGAAAGGATATTGGAGAGAAACAAGTGCAAATAGAGATACTTTATAGTGGTGTGTGTCATTCAGATATACATACGGCAAAAGGAGATTGGGGACCGGCTATTTATCCATTAGTCCCTGGACATGAAATTGTTGGTAAAATTACAGCAGTTGGTAGTGGAGTAACTAAATTTAAAGTCGGAGAGTTAGCCGGAGTAGGTTGTTTTGTAGACTCTTGTAGAACTTGCCATAGTTGCAAAGCAGGTGATGAACAACTTTGTGACGAAGGAATGACTGGAACTTACAACAGTTATGAAAGAGGCACTAAAACACCTACTTATGGAGGGTATTCAACAAGTATTACTGTTGATGAAGATTACACATTGCATATTTCAGACAAATTAGAGCTTTCAGGAGTTGCTCCTTTGTTATGCGCAGGTATTACGACCTATTCTCCATTACGTTATTTAAAAGTAGGTAAAGGACACAAAGTAGGAGTTCTGGGCTTAGGAGGTTTAGGACATATGGCTGTTAAATTTGCGGCCTCTTTTGGAGCCGAAGTTACCATGTTGAGCCACTCTCCATCCAAAGAAGCTGATGCCAAAAAATTAGGAGCACACCGTTTTGCTTTAACTTCTGATCCTAAAGTTATGGAGTCATTAGCAAATGAATTTGATGTTATTCTGAACACCGTTTCAGCAGATCATGATTACAATGCATACTTAAATTTATTGAATACTAACGGAACAATGATTATTGTTGGAATTCCATCTACTCCAGCAGTTATTCCTGCAGCGACTTTAGTGATGAAACGCAGAAGTATCATGGGAAGTTTAATTGGTGGAATAGCAGAGACTCAAGAAATGTTGGATTATTGTGCAGAACATAATATCACATCTGATGTGGAAGTGATCAATATGGATTATATTAATGAAGCTTACGAGCGTATGAATAAAAGTGATGTCAAATATCGTTTTGTGATTGATATGGCTTCTTTGAAGCAATAATTAGTTATTAAATAGCTGCTATTAAAGCAAAAAAAATCCCGATTTATATCGGGATTTTTTATTTATCTAATATCGTTATTTTGAATCAAATCTATGTACAAGTTAATCTTGTCTTTCAATTCTTTTCTTGGCGTTATAAAATCTAAGAATCCATGTTCTAAAAGAAACTCTGCAGTCTGGAATCCTTCGGGTAAATCTTTACCTGTTGTGTCTCTTACTACACGTGGTCCTGCAAACCCAATTAATGCACCTGGTTCAGAGATATTGATATCTCCTAACATTGCGTAAGAAGCAGTTGTGCCTCCTGTTGTTGGGTCAGTACATAATGAAATGTAAGGAATTTGTGCTTCAGCAAGTTGGGCAAGTTTTACAGACGTTTTAGCTAATTGCATCAAAGAATAAGCCGCTTCCATCATTCTCGCTCCACCTGATTTTGAAATCATTACAAAAGGAATGTTGTTTTTGATAGAATGATTAATTCCTCTCGAAATTTTCTCACCTACTACAGCTCCCATAGATCCACCAATAAAGGCAAAATCCATACAGCAAATCACTAATTCTTTACCTTTTGATTTTCCAACTGCAGTACGCACGGCGTCTTTAAGTTTGGTCTTTTCCATCACGTCTTTAAGTCGGTCTGCATATTTCTTTGTATCAACAAAGTGCAAAGGGTCTTTTGAAGTTAAGTTTTTATCTAATTCAACAAATTCATTGTTGTCGAATAAAATTTCAAAATAGGTAGCGCTACCAATTCTAACGTGAAAACCGTCTTCGGGACTTACGAATAAGTTGCGTTCGAGTTCATCTGCATCAATGATTTTTCCGGTAGGTGATTTATACCAAAGACCTTTTGGAACATCCATTTTGTCTTCAGTAGCCGTCGTAATTCCTTTTTCTTTTCTTTTAAACCAAGCCATAAATTTCTTATTTATTTGTTTTAGATTTCAGGTTTAAAGTTATGGAACTTGAAACCTGAAACTTAAAACTTGAAACTTTTTAATTATAGTGTATTCACGTTGTTTAAGTCAGCAAATGCTTGCTCAAGTCTTGCGTTGAAAGTCAATTCGCTTTCACGTAACCATTTTCTTGGGTCGTAATATTTCTTGTTTGGAATATCAGAACCATCAGGGTTTCCGATTTGTGTTTTTAAATAATCAATATTTTTAACCATGTAATCACGAATACCTTCAGTAAATGCAAACTGTAAATCAGTATCAATATTCATTTTTATCACACCATAACTAATACCTTCTCTGATCTCTTCTAAAGTAGATCCAGAACCACCGTGAAATACAAAATCAACTGGATTAGGACCGGTGTTGAATTTCTTTTGTACGAAATCTTGAGAGTTCTTTAATATTTTTGGAGTTAGTTTTACGTTTCCTGGTTTGTAAACACCATGTACATTTCCAAAAGCTGCTGCAATTGTAAAACGAGGGCTTATTTTTGAAAGCTCTTCGTATGCAAACGCTACTTCATCAGGTTGAGTATATAGTTTTGAACTATCAACATCTGAGTTGTCAACACCATCTTCTTCACCACCAGTAATTCCAAGTTCGATTTCTAGTGTCATTCCCATTTTGCTCATTCTGGCTAAGTATCCTTTGCAGATTTCAATATTTTCTTCAATCGGTTCTTCCGATAAATCAATCATGTGTGAGCTGAACAGTGGTTTTCCAGTTGCTGCAAAATTTTCTTCTGAAGCATCTAAAAGACCGTCGATCCAAGGTAATAATTTTTTTGCACAATGGTCAGTATGTAAAATTACTGTTGCTCCGTAAGCTTCTGCCAAAGTATGGATGTGTTTTGCTCCTGCAATTCCACCAGCGATTGCTGCTTTTTCGTCTACATTAGAAAGTCCTTTTCCTGCATTGAACTGTGCGCCTCCATTAGAAAATTGGATAATAACTGGTGCATTAAGCTTTGCAGCTGTTTCAAGAACGCCGTTTATTGTGTTTGATCCCGTAACATTTACTGCAGGTAGAGCAAATCCTTTTTCTTTCGCATAATTGAAAATTTCCTGTACTTGATCCCCTGTAGCTACGCCCGGTTTGATATTGTGTGCCATTTTAATTTTTTTTAGTTGGTTCTTCTAGTTTTTAGTTTAAGACTGCAAAAATAAGAATTAATTAGCATTAGAAGGGGTAATTTATCCCAAAATTTAAAACTGAGTGGGCAAAGTTATACTCACGAAACCATTTTTCACCAGTTTCATTCGCGGGATTGTAAGTTTTAAAACCAAAATCAAAACGAAGAACAAAAAAATTTAAATCGTATCTTAATCCAAAGCCAGTACCCAAAGCGATGTCTTTTAGACTTTTGAAACCAGTGAATGTGGACTTTTCGTCAACCACATTATCATAGACGTTCCAGATATTTCCTGCGTCAGCAAAAAGTGCTCCTTTTAAGTCCCCTAAAATTTTAAATCTAAATTCGCTGCTTAATGCAATTTTCATGTTTGCTTCATTAAAGTCATTCGTAGCTCCGCTGCTTCCAGGTCCTAAACTATAAGGTTGCCACGCTCTATTGTCGTTTGACCCTCCGGAGAAGTAACTTCTCGAAAAAGGAACGTTATCAGAATTTCCAAATGGTATGGCGATTCCAAAAAAGGTTCGTACAGCAAACACTTTTTCCTTGGTTAAATCCCAATGTTTGATATAGTCAAATTCCGTTTTTATGTATTCTGAATATTCTAGATTAAATAGTTCATATTTGCCATTTTCATTTACGCTCTGGTTTGTGGTATTTGAAATTAGAGACAGTAATGAGCCTGCAGATTCAATTTTTGTTTTAAATAGATAAAAGGTATTGTCTAGTAAATCTGTTTTAGTTGTTTTAGTAAAAGTGAAGTTGGTTGCAAGAATAAAATCATTCTCTGTAAGTCTCACTCTTCTTTCCTCGATGCTTTTTACGTCTGCATAAAAGGCGTCAGAAGGAAGCAAATCTGTTCTTAATGATAAAACATCATTTATGAAACCTGAAGTTCCACTTTCAATTATTAAATTTTTTTTGGTGTCGTTGTCAAAATATGTTGACTCCGTATTGTATATTTTTCCAATAGCGTTCAAGGCATCATAGGAAGATCCATATACATTGAAGTAATTTTTAGGGTTTAAGTTTCGAACAAATTGCACGTTGAAAAGGTCGAAGCGTGCCGTGGTATTTTTCATCGGAGTCCAATTATAAGAAAATGACCCTGTAAAATTTTCTTTGTCTAACCCAATATTTTGCTGTCTAGCAAAACCTACAGCCATAAGGGTTGATGGAATCATGCTTTTCTTGATGATTTTTTCTGTAGAGAAAGGCATGAAAATTCGTGGAAAATTTAATTTTAAATCAAGTCCGTATTCGGAAACATTAAAGAATTGATTGTTTGGGTTTGCTAAGTCTTTAGATGATCCAATATTGCCACGTGCTGATATTTCGAGTGTTTCGGCACCGTTAAAAACATTTCGAATAGTTTCAGAAATACTTAATGCAATTCCGATGTCTTGAATGTTAGAATGCGTGACGTCTAGTGACGTCCCAAAACTATATTTTTTACGGGGTGTTAAATAAATTTTAGCGATTAAGGAGGTGCTTGTTGTGTCTCTGGAATCGATTTCATATTGGATACTCGGGTAATTAAAAATCTTTAGATTGTTTAAATACCGTGTCGTTAAAACAGTTTTGTTGTCGGCAAAAAGCCCTCCTTTTGTTATAAAAATAGCATCAGTAATGGCATGCGGTTTATATTTTAATTTTTCATGACTGTAGAAATTAAAGTTTTTGTAGGTTGTGCTATCGGTTATTTTTAAACTAGTGTTGTTAGGTGAGTAATCGGTATAAATATTAACATCACTTATTTTATATATTTTAAAAGGTTCAGTTCTGGTTGAATCTTTTTCCTGATAGGAGTAGTCATTGATGATTAGATTTACATCTGCTTTGTTTTTTTTGTTAATCGTGTCAATGTCAAAATTAACATAAGTGGGCTGGAAAAAATAAACGCCATTATTTCTAAAGTGCGTAGCAATTCTATTTTTTTCGTCTTCAAAATCGACTGTTCTGTATTGTTTACCAGATTTAATGACACTGTTTGGTCTGATGGTTTCATACAATGAGTCTAAAACAGCTGTGCTAATACTTGTTTTTATAGTATCAAGTAAATAGCCGCTTCCAGTGTTAATTGCGTATTTTACTATTGCTCTTTTAATACTTAGCGTATCTATTTCGTTGTTTGCTTCTACATCAAAAAAACCATTGTTGAAATAGTAGTATTTTAAGCGCAATATTGATTTGTCAGTTTTTTCTTTCTCAATAGTAACAGGTGGTTCCCCTGTTGTTTTTAAGAAATCATGAATTCCATGATACCAAAAAGATTTTCCAAGGCGATCGACTTGTTTTGCTGATAGCCACTTTGATTTTCTTTCGTATTTCCCCGGATTATTAGTAAATTTGGCTTGGTAAGTAGAGTCAGGATTTAGGTTCGCTAAATTGTAGAGGTTCAAACGCAAACGATAGCCCAATAACAAAGTGCTGTTGGGTTTTTGATACAGTTGATTAAAGATGTTTTCTTCCTTAGTAGCTTTGCCATTTACCGTAATTTGATTTTTCGTCAGGAGTTGTTTTCCGTCAGGAACTCTTTTTTCAGCATTACACGCTGAAATTAGTGTTGCAATTAGGATAAATGCTGCTATTTTTGTTGAAATTTTTCTCAAGTGTTCTAATATATTTAATTCAAAAGTACATATTTTTATGGTTAGTAAAAACCAAATAAAACTTATATCGAGTTTACAACAAAAAAAGTATCGAATTGCCCATCAATTGTTTTTTGCCGAAGGCGTAAAAGTAATTCAAGAATTATTAGAATCTAATTTTGAACTCGAACATCTGTACACTACTCAAAACGATTTTGAAGATGTCTTATTTATAAAAAAGACTTTAGTGCATGAAACGGATTTAAAAAAAATTAGTGCGTTGGCAACACCAAACACTTGTTTGGCTGTTTTTAAAATGCCTGTTGAAAAGAAAATAAAGGAATCTGGTTTAATGGTGGCTCTAGACTCAATACGAGATCCAGGAAACCTAGGGACAATTTTGAGATTGTGTGACTGGTTTGGAGTTGAGCAGTTACTTTGCTCAAAGGAAACGGTAGATTTATATAATCCAAAAGTGGTACAGGCAACGATGGGTTCTATTGCGAGAGTAAATGTCAACTATGTGGATTTAAATGAGTTTATTTCAGAGACTCAATTGCCCGTTTTTGGTACTTTTATGGACGGCTTGAATATTTACAAAACCAGCTTACCGCGAGAAGGAATAATTATAATGGGAAATGAGGCGAACGGTATTTCAGAAGAACTTGAAAAAGTAATTGAAAATAGACTTTCAATACCTCGTTTTGGAGAAGTGCAAAAAACGGAGAGTTTAAATGTAGCAACAGCTACAGCAATTATCCTTAGCGAGTTTAGAAGAGGTTAGTTAGTGGGGTCCAGGACAGGAAACTAAAAAAAGGAATTAGCAATCACTAGTTCTTAGTGAAACGTAAAGTTAATCAATATCGCTCTTGACTTTAAGGATTCAATATTTCCGGTCCAAGGGCTATTGGGGTCTTTGTCGCGGATTAACTCATCAGAAATTCCAAAAACACCTCTTATTGAAGGGGAAAATATAAAATATTCCGAAAAAAGATCAATGCCAAAACCCAGCTCGTAGTTGGTAGTCCATGATTTTGCTCTAAATCTCTGTTCTGCATTGTCGTCTTTTGATTTTGAATTACTAGATAAATTCAGTGTCGTGGAAACACCACCCAATAAATAAGGTCGAATATTACCTGTTCGCATTGAGGAAAACTTCAATAATAACGGGAAGTGGATATAAGTACTATTTACCTCTCTTATTTTGTCTGAAGGAGTCGGGGTCTCTTCAAAATAAGAATCAGGATAGTTTAAATTTCTTTTTGAATAGTACAGGCCGGGTTCAAAACGTAGGTTAATGTATTCCTGAAGTTTTAAATCGGCCACGATTCCCACATTAAATCCAGTTGTTTTTGTAACTAAGATGTCAGGAGCTACCGTTCTATAATCTATTTTGAAATCAAAAGAGTTGAATCCTAGGTAATAGCCAAAATATACCCGAGACTTTTGGAAATTCTCTAAATTGATTATAGGGTCCTTCGCAAACATGCTTTTTTTAAACTGTGAATTGCCTTTGACGGATAAAATGAGTAAAACAATGACAACAATTTTTTTCATATAAGAAATACCTCTAGTAGTTATTTTTTTGATGCTGAATATATAGTGGCTACTCCAAAGGTTTGAGGCATCGCTATTACATCTATAAACCCAACTTTCTTTAAAATATTGTTTAAAGCTTCTCCATAAGGGAAGGCTGCTGCCGATTCAGACAGGTAGCCGTATGCTACATCGTCTTTTGAAAACAACTTTCCAATAATAGGTAGTATTTTTTTGCTGTAAAAATTATATCCTTGTTTATATGGTGTTTTATCTGGCACAGAAGTTTCTAAGATCACAAATACTCCATCAGGTTTTAAAACCCTTAGTATATCTGCCAATCCTTTTTCTAGGGTTTCAAAGTTTCTAACTCCAAAAGCAACGGTTATAGCATCGAAGGAATTATCAGCAAATGGCATGTTTTCTGAATCACCCAAAATCATTTCTATTGTATTAGAAAGGTTTTTATCAGCAATCTTTTTAACGCCCACTTCAAGCATTCCCGCAGAAATATCTAAGCCAATAATTTTTTCAGCATTTGTTTGTGCCATTAAAATAGCCAAATCACCAGTTCCTGTTGCGATATCCAAAATTGATTTTGGATTCGACTCAGCTACAATTTGTAATACCTTTTTACGCCACTTGATGTCTATTCCAAAAGAAATGACGCGATTCAAGTTGTCATAATTGCCAGATATGGTATCGAACATTTTTGCAACTTGTTCTTTTTTGCCTAGAGCTGAATTTTTATAGGGTGTTATGTTTTTTGACATTTTTTTTTATTTCCACAAATATAATACAATCTATTTTGAACTGTAAACTAGATTGTAGAAAAGGAAGAGAAAATTATTCGTAAATGCAAAATTTTTATTCAAGGTATATAAAAATAGGTAAGAAAGGTTATCGTGAAATTAATTGAAATATCACTAAATGTGGGTATTGTGGCATAGGATAATTATGACGAATTTTACAAAGTTAAATAGAATGATTTATTCAATGATTAAAAGGGAATTAATGAACCAAATCAAGTGGTTGCTTCTTGCGCTAATCATATCACTTGTTCTTGTTAGCTTTTTTGATGGTGCTGTATTAAAAAGCAGTAGTGCATATTTAGCGCAACATACGTTCTTAGGATTAAATTTGTTTTTGGAAATTTTAATTTTCTTTGTCTTTAGTACCTTCGTGGTATTTGGTATTAAAGGCTTTTTTGAGATGTACTCTCAAAAAACATCAAATGTTATCATCTTCATTTCTGGAGTATTTTTAGCATTTGTTGTTTTTGTATTATGTTATCAAATTCTCTTTCAAGAGTAGGTCATTTTCCCGATCATTGATGTAAAAAAACACCCCAACTTGTTGGGGTGTTTTTATTTTCTAGAATATGTTTGATATGTATAATCAAAAAGATGTTTCTCATCCTTTGATTGAAATTCAGATTTTGTGATTTCCCATTCCTCTAAGTTTATTTCCGGAAAAAAAGCATCAGCTTCAAAATTGTGATGTACAACTGTGAGTTCAATTTTATCTGAATATGAAATTCCTAATTTATATATTTCTCCACCACCAATAATGAAGCATGTTTCATCTTTGGGGCAAATTTCTAATGCTTTTTCCATACTATTTACAACAATACAACCCTCTGGATTGTAGTTTTCTTGACGGCTTATGACAATATGGGTTCTGTTAGGAAGTGGTTTGGGGAAGCTTTGAAATGTTTTTCTTCCCATAATGATATGATGTCCAGAAGTAAGGCTTTTAAATCGTTTGAAATCATTTGGTAAATGCCAAACTAATTCGTTGTTTTTTCCAAGTGCATTGTTTTCAGATGCAGCCGCAATTATTGTTATCATAATTGTTGTTCTTGTTTTAAAGTGTCTTCAGTAATATGTGTTTCTAACTCAGTTATTTTTTTTTTCTGTAAAGCGACAAGACGGTCTATTTGTTCTCTTTCCCAGTTTTTATTCATAAAACGATCCGTAATGTATACTTTGATAAAGTGTAAAAGAAAGAGGAATAACCAAGCTGTAATTAACCATATATACCAGTTTGATTCAGGACTAAAATTGAAAATATTTGTGGAAATAAACAAAAATAAACTCACTAAAAACAAAAGGACAAAATGGAAATAGAGCCCTTTCTTTTGTTTTATTCTTTTACGGGCATATTCGTAGAGTTCATGTTGCTCTCTTTCCATTAGATAAATTTTAGTTTATAAAGATAAAATTTAATTTGTTAAGTCACTATTTAGGATTGGTAATATTTATTGTTAAAACGTTTTCTTTTTTATTTAATAAAATTTAGCATGTGTTAATTTAACAATTTTGCTAAAATTTAACATAGTTTAGGTCATTGTCTTAAAACTTCATACTGTACATAAAAAGTTCGATGGAATTTGTTTTCTTTGTTACATAAATCTAAAAATGAAATAGTTATGTCGATAAAAAAACAGTTTATAAAAACAAAACCGGTTTGTAAAGTTACTTTTTCGGTGGAGGCTAAGGAAGCAAATGTAGCTTCGGTTATTGGTGATTTTAACAATTGGAACCCAGAGGAAGGAGCTTTAAATAAGTTGAAAAACGGAACTTTTAAAGGTGTTTTTAATATAAATAAAGATGCATCTTATGAATTTAAATATGTAATTGACGGTGCTTTTGTTAATGAAACAGAATCAGATTCTTTCCTATGGAATGAATTTGCAGGTAATGAAAATGGTGTTTTGACTGTATAGTTAAAACACCTTTTTTGTTTTAAACGGCAACGCTGCCTTTTATTCCTGGATGTGGTTCATATCCTTCAAGGGTGAAGTCGTCAAAATCAAATTCGAATATGTCTTTTATTGCAGGGTTCAATATCATTTTTGATAATGGTTTTGGCTCCCTTGCTAATTGCAGCTCGAGCTGTTCAAAATGATTATTGTAAATATGTGCGTCTCCAAAAGTGTGGATAAATTCTCCAGCTTCTAAATCACATACCTGAGCAATCATCATTGTCAACAGTGCGTATGACGCAATATTAAAAGGCACGCCTAAAAAGATGTCGGCACTTCTTTGATATAGCTGGCAGGATAGTTTGCCGTCTGCTACATAGAATTGAAAGAATGCATGGCAAGGTGGTAAAGCTGCTTTATTATTTGCAACGTTTTCGTCAAATGATTTTGTGGTGTCTGGTAATACTGATGGGTTCCAAGCGGAAACGATCATTCTGCGGCTATTGGGATTGCTTTTTAATTCTTTAATTAAATCTTTAATTTGATCGATTTCTTCACTGTTCCAGTTGCGCCATTGGTGTCCGTATACTGGGCCTAAGTCTCCATTTTTATCCGCCCAAGAGTCCCATATTTTTACTCCGTTTTCTTGAAGGTATTTAATATTAGTATCTCCTTTAAGGAACCAAAGCAGTTCATAAACAATAGATTTAAGGTGTAGTTTTTTTGTGGTGACCATCGGAAAACCTTCACTTAGATCAAAACGCATTTGGTGTCCAAAAATACTTTTTGTGCCAGTACCTGTTCGGTCTCCTTTTTGACAACCGTTTTCCATTACGTGTTGCACTAAATCTAAATATTGCTTCATTGAAAGGTTTATTTGGTAATTCGATAATGAGTTAATTTGGTTTCGAATGTACAAATAACCAAATTAAAGAGTAGACAATTTACTACGATTCTCTTTTTGAAATTTCGTCTCTTATTTGCGCTGCTTTCTCATAGTCTTCATGTGCTACAGCCTGTCCTAGTAAGTCATTTAATTCTTCTAAGCTATGTTTGATATACATTCGTCCGGATTGACTTCCCTCTTCCTCTTTCCCAAAAGTTTCTGGATTAGACAGAATGTCATCGATATCTTGTGAATCTTTGTCTTCTTCTTGAGAGTTCGCTTTGAGATAAATACCAGCTTTGTCTAAAATGTTTTTATAAGTAAAGATTGGTGCGTTGAAACGTAAAGCCAGTGCAATCGCATCTGAAGTTCTCGCATCGATAATTTCTTCTATTTTGTCTCTTTCGCAAATGATACTGGAATAAAATACACCATCGACAAGTTTGTGAATGATGACTTGCTTTACAACAATATCAAAACGCTCTGCAAAGTTTTTAAACAAATCGTGTGTCAAGGGACGTGGTGGCTTAATTTCTTTTTCTAAGGCAATAGCGATTGACTGCGCCTCAAAAGCACCTATAACAATGGGTAGCTTTCTTTCGCCGTCAACTTCATTCAAAATCAGTGCGTATGCCCCGTTTTGTGTTTGACTGTATGAAATTCCTTTTATGGATAGTTTAACTAAGCTCATATTTTGTGAAATGGAGAAGTACGATGTACTAAATGTTTTTAATGAAAATCAGGCCAATTCTATTGTTAAAAAAGAATGCCTAAAAGCAAAGGTACGAATATCTTGTTTTTAGGCATTAGTTTTTCAACAGATTTATTGATTTATGATTGCTGCTCTTTGAAAGTCTTGAATTTTTCAATTAATCTTGGCACAACATCAAAGGCGTCTCCCACAATTCCGTAGTCGGCTACTTTGAAAAAAGGAGCTTCAGGGTCACTATTGATGACTACTTTTACTTTTGATGAACTAATTCCAGCAATATGTTGTATCGCTCCAGAAATACCGATAGCAATATATAAATTAGTAGCAACTGGTTTTCCTGTTTGCCCCACATGTTCTCCGTGTGGTCTCCATCCTAAATCAGAAACTGGTTTAGAACAGGCTGTAGCTGCTCCAAGAACTGTCGCTAGTTCTTCAATCATACCCCAGTTTTCAGGTCCTTTTAATCCGCGACCTGCAGAAACTACGATATCAGCATCAGCTATGGATACTTTTCCAGATACTTTTTCTACTGATTCTACTTTTACTCCAAAATCACTTTCTCCAATTGATGGATCGAAATCTTCTTCGGTTAATGCAGATGCAGTTTCGACAAGTCCGTAAGAGTTTTTGGCAAGACCAAGTACTTTTACATCAGTTGATATTTCTGTTATATTAAAAGCTTTGTTTGAGAAAGCATTTCTTCTTACTTGAAATGGAGAAGTGCTAACAGGCAATCCTACCACATTTGAAGTAAAACCTGCTTCTAGAGCTACTGCTACTAATGAAGAAAGATAAATGCTGTCTGTAGTCGAAGAAAGTAAAACTAATTTAGCATTTTCTTTTTGTGCTGCTTGTTTGATGACATCAGCATATGCTTTAGCGGTAAAGCCTGCTAATTTGTCGTTGTTTACTTTTAATACTTTATCAACTCCGTATTTTGATAATTCAGAAACATCTCCAGCATTAACTGTTACTGCTGTTACAGTGGTTCCTAATGATTCGGCTACTTTTTTTGCATATGAAGCCAATTCGAAAGCTACTTTCTTGAATTTTCCTTCAGCAGATTCTGCATATATTAATATTGACATAATTTTTTTATTTTAGTCTTCAAGTTTTAAAGTCTAAAGTCATAAAGAGAAATTACTGTTAACTTCTTTCCCCGCGACTTTCGACATTTGACTTTACGACGGTTATATTACTTTAGCTTCGTTGTGTAAAAGATCGATTAACTCATCTAAATTATCTGGAGAAATTAATTTCACTGCAGATTTAGCTGCTGGTTTCTCAAATTTCACCGCTTTTGTATTTACAGGAGCTGCAACAGGCTCTACAATAGTTAAGGCTTTAGATCTTGCAGTCATAATTCCTCTCATGTTTGGGATACGCAGATCTTTTTCTTCGACTAAACCTTTTTGACCACCAATAATTAATGGTAAAGTAGTTGAAACGGTTTCTTTACCACCATCAATTTCACGAACCGCTTTTACAGCTGTTCCTTCCACCGTGATTGCAGTACAGGAATTTACGAAGTTGTTGCCTAAAATTGCAGCAATCATTCCGGGAACCATTCCGCCATTATAATCTAATGATTCTTTTCCTGCGATGACAAGATCATATCCACCGTTTTTAATTACTTCGGCAAGTTGTGTTGCTACAAAAAAACCATCAGTTGGATTTGCGTTTACGCGGATGGCTTCATTTGCGCCAATTGCTAATGCTTTTCTTAAGGTAGGTTCGGTTTCTGGTCCACCAACATTGGCTACAGTAACTGTTGCTCCTTGTTGTTCTTGGAACCAGATAGCTCGTGTCAAACCAAATTCATCATTTGGATTGATTACATATTGTACTCCGTTAGTATCAAATTCTGAGTCGCCATTAACGAAGTTTATCTTCGAAGTAGTATCAGGAACGTGGCTGATGCAAACTAATATTTTCATGGTTATATTTTTTATTTTACTTAATTTCTTTTACAAATTTAAAATAATAAATTGAATAATATACTATGCGTGCATAATAATTTTTAATAGCTATTACGATTTCGTAGCCCGGATAGCAGCGGCATCCTTCTTGTGGCTCCTTTAGTCACAGGAAGATATAGCGAATAGCCGGAAATGGCTTCTTATTATTTTAGGGAATTTTATGCATTTAAATGATATAAAATATTTATTTTTGCTTTTCGAAAATTACACTTACAATATCAAATATGAGAACGATACAATTTAGAGAGGCCATTTGTGAAGCGATGAGCGAAGAAATGCGCAATGATGAGTCTATATACTTAATGGGTGAAGAGGTTGCCGAATATAATGGCGCTTACAAGGCATCAAAAGGTATGCTTGCGGAATTTGGAGCGAAACGAGTGATTGATACTCCTATTGCCGAGCTTGGATTTACAGGGATTGCAGTAGGTTCAGCAATGAATGGTTGTAGACCAATTGTGGAATATATGACTTTCAATTTCTGTCTTGTTGGAATTGATCAAATTATAAATAACGCAGCGAAAATGCGTCAGATGACAGGAGGACAATTTAATGTGCCTATTGTTTTTCGTGGACCAACTGCTTCAGCGGGGCAATTGGGAGCAACACACTCTCAAGCATTAGAAAACTGGTTTGCTAACACTCCAGGTCTTAAGGTAGTTGTTCCTTCTACTGTTTATGATGCTAAAGGACTTTTGAAAGCGGCAATACGTGATAATGATCCTGTGATTTTCATGGAATCAGAACAAATGTATGGTGACAAAGGTGAAGTTCCAGATGGAGAATATGTAATTCCAATAGGTGTTGCTGATATTAAACGTCCAGGAACAGATGTAACTATCGTTTCTTTTGGAAAAATTATTAAAGAAGCTCATATTGCTGCAGAGGAATTAGCTAAGGAAGGAATTTCATGTGAGATTATAGATTTAAGAACCGTACGCCCTATGGATTACGAAACAATCTTAACTTCTGTTAAAAAAACAAATAGATTAGTAGTTCTTGAAGAGGCTTGGCCTTTTGCAAGTGTCGCTTCTGAGATTACCTATATCGTTCAAGAGCGTGCTTTTGACTTTCTTGATGCGCCAATACAAAGAATTACGACTGCTGATACACCAGCACCTTATTCTCCAGTATTGTTGAAAGAATGGTTGCCAAATGCTGATGATGTAATAAAAGCGGTTAAAAAAGTAATGTATAAATAATACATTGATTATATTGTAAAGGCTTCATCATGCGTTAGTATGATGAAGTTTTTTTTTAAAGTAAGTTATGAAAAAGATTATAGTATTCAGTTTCTTTTGTTTGTTCCTACAAGTGAGCGCTCTCTTTGCTCAAACTAAAGTGAGCGGGATAATTGTGGATAAAACAAACCTGCCTGTTCCATTTGCAAATATAGCCTTCAAAGGATCTAATGAAGGGACTGTTGCAAATGAAGACGGTCGTTTTTACCTGGAATCCTCTAAGGCCTATACTGCAGTAGTAGTTACTTCTGTAGGATTTTCTGACAGGGAAATTACTTTGGAGAAGGCAATTAATTATAATTTTAGGATTATGTTAAACGAAGCTGAAAACTTGAAGGAAGTCGTTATTTTTACTGGAAAGACGTCTAAAAAAGACAATCCAGCCCTTGATATTCTCAGGAAAATCTGGGAAAGAAAGCGCAAAAACGGCTTGAGTCAATTTGACCAATACGAGATGAAAAAGTACGAGAAAGTGGAGTTTGATATGAACACAATTGATAGTGCTTTTATGAAAAGTAAACTGTTCAAGGGAATGGAATTTATATTTGACCACGTAGACACATCCAGAGTTACCGGAAAAACCTATTTGCCAATATTTATAAACGAATCCTTGTCTGATGTTTATGGAAACAATAAGTTGAATAAGGTAAAGGAAAAGTTAACGGCGAATAAAAATTCCGGATTTAGTAATAATCAACAAATCATGTCTTTCGTGAAAGATTTGTATTCCGATTATGATATTTATAATAATCATATGGTCTTTTTTGATAAAAGCTTCACTAGTCCATTATCTAAAACTGGGATTGATGTGTATAATTATGTTCTAAAGGACAGTGCTTACATAGGTGATAAATGGTGTTATAACATTGTCTTTTATCCAAGAAGAAAAAATGAATTGACTTTTAAGGGGGATTTTTGGGTAAATGACAGCACATTTGCCATCAAGAAAATTAATATGGCAGTTACAAAAAGTGCTAATATTAACTGGGTAAAGGATATTTACATCGAACAAGAGTTTGATGTACAAAATGACTCCATCTTTTTGTTGACGAGGGATTATATGATGTCAGATTTTGCTTTAAATAAGAAGGAAGAATCCAAAGGGGTTTATGGTAAACGAACTACCCTTTATGATAATCACGTATTTAATAAGGAGAAACCTGCAGCCTTTTATAAAGAAGAAGTAAGCTATATAGATAATACAGTTTACAATAAATCAGATGAATATTGGCGAGAAAATCGTTTTGAACACTTGAATAAAGACGAATTGGGCGTGTATAAAATGCTTGATACCCTGCAAACCGTAAATAAATTTAAGCAAATATATAATTTGGTCCAAATTCTCGGTAGTGGTTATGTACAGATAGGTAATTTTGATTATGGTCCTATTTTCTCATCATTTGGGTATAATGAAGTAGAAGGTGTACGGCTAAGAGCTGGAGGAAGGACCTATTTTGGACCTAATGATACTTGGCGTTTACAGGGGTATACTGCTTATGGATTTAACGATGATAAATTCAAATATGGAATTTCTGGTAAATGGATGGTAGATAAGAAAAACAGAATTATTTTATCAGGAGGAAATAGACGTGATATAGAGCAAATAGGTGCTAGTTTGACCACGACAAATGATGTCTTAGGTAGGAGTTTTGCTTCATCATCCGTTTTTTCGTCTGGCAGTAATGGAAAACTTACGAATATCAACCTTACTAACGTTGGTGTCGAGATAGAGCCAATTAAGAATTTGACTTTTCAGTCTGGATTCTCTTTTAGGACTTTGGAGTCCGCTTCGGAGACTTTCAGTTTAGATTATTATACGGATGACGCGCATACGGCTACCAAAAGTGACGTGAAGCAATCTGAAGTTAATTTCCAGGTCGAGTATACGCCCAACAGAAAGACAATTGGATATGCTGTAGAAAGAGATAATGTCGACAGTCCGTTCAGTCGTTTTTACCTCAATTACAGTCATGGTTTTAAAGGACTTTTAGACAGTGATTTCAAATATGAAAAAATACAATTGTACTACAAACAGCCTATAATGATTGGGCCATTAGGACGCACTAACATAATTATGGAAGTGGGGAAAACTTTTGGAACAATTCCTTTGGGCTTGATGAGTGTTATTCCAGGAAACCAAACGTATTTCACGATTGAGAATACATTTAGTAACCTTAATTTTTATGAATTTGTGACCGATCAATATGCGACTTTGGAATGGAACCACAACTTCAGCGGAAGACTTTTTGCAAGGATTCCTTTTATGAGAAAACTTAATTGGAGAGAAATTATTGGAGTAAAAGGGGTTTACGGAACTATTTCAGATGAAAACCGTGCAATCAATGCTTCAGGATTGGTTTACAGTGCTCCTGAAAAAGGGTATTGGGAATATAGCGCTGGAATTGGGAATATCTTCAAGGTATTCCGCATCGATTTTACTTGGAGAGGGAATTATTTAAATACACCAGACGCACAGCGTTTTTCAGTTAAAGGATCGTTTGGGTTTTATTTCTAGGAGCTATATCCAGCTTTACACTGTATTTTTTATGTCGAACCCCGGCATAAAAGATATAGTAAACAGCGACCATCCGGCAGACTGGTCTGACTAAGGAATCCATTTTAAGCAAAATACAGGGTCCTAAAAATCCCCAAAAAACGCTATAGATTCCGTCGAGCCAACTTGGCGTAAGCCAACAAAAAATTTCTTATCGCAAAGCATGGTTGTAGCGATATTGATTGATAGTCTTTCAGCCAGAACAACTCTACAAGGCTTATGAGAACGCATAAAACAAAGGGTATAGGGAAATGTAAAATAGTTGTTTGTTTTTTTTGCTTCAAGAGCCAGTTTTTTTCTTCTTAGCTGATATTGCAGCGGTTAATGCTATGTAAGAATTGCTTCAGACTGACAGTAAAGAAGATATGGAAATTCATGCTTTACGATAGTGTTCTTATCGCTAAGTAGCTATATTTCTGTTATGGCATTATTATATTGAGAAAAGAGGAAAGACGATTTTGTATTAATAAATAGTAAACCTGATTTTTTCTTCTGTTTTAAGGTGAATTATACTTGTAAAAATTAGGTTTTTAGACTACTTTTGCAATCGAAAAATAGAATTTAAGACATAAATAAATGACTGCAGACAAATTAACTACCTTCGATGTATTAATCGAAATCCCAAGAGGAAGTAGAAACAAATACGAGTACGATTTTGAAATTAAAAGAATGCGTTTTGATAGAATGTTATTTTCTTCAATGATGTATCCAGCTGATTATGGATTTATTCCTGAAACATTAGCGCTTGATGGAGATCCATTAGATGTATTAGTTTTAGTAAACGAACCAACTTTTCCTGGATGTGTAATGGAAGTTAAGCCTATCGGTGTTTTCCATATGGCAGATGATAAAGGGCCAGATGAAAAAGTGATTTGTGTACCAGTTTCAGATCCAATTTGGAATTCATTAAATGACCTGTCTGACATGAATCCACATTTACTTAAAGAAATCGAACATTTCTTTCAAGTGTATAAAGATCTTGAAAACAAGACAGTTGATGTAGGTGGATGGGGTGATGTAGGCGAAGCTTATGATATCATAAAAAAATGCACAGAACGTTTTAACGCGATAGAAAACAAACCAGAAGGATTATTTAGTATTAAATAATTTTTCTTCACATATTTTGTAAAAAAAGCAATATTCTACCAAGAGTATTGCTTTTTTGTTTAAATTCGTTTCGTTACTGTTTAAATATTAACTAATTAACCAAATACAAAAAACCAAATCTATGAATACAATTATGATTTATTTGCCAATTATAATGGCGATTATAGGACTTATATTTATGTCGGTTAAGAGAACTTGGGTATTGAAGCAAGACCCTGGGGACGGTAAAATGAAAGAGATTTCAGATTATATCTATGAAGGGGCGCTTGCGTTTTTAAAAGCAGAATATAGGTTATTGACTTTTTTCGTAATTGCCGCCAGTTTAGTCTTAGCTGCAATTACTTTTATACCGGGGACTTCAACCCACCTATTCATCGTAATAGCTTTTGTGGTTGGTGCCTTTTTTTCGGCTTTGGCGGGGAATATGGGAATGAGAATTGCTACAAAAACAAATGTTAGAACAACACAAGCCGCTCGTACTAGTTTACCACAAGCACTCAATGTTTCTTTTGGTGGTGGAACTGTTATGGGACTTGGCGTGGCTGGTTTGGCTGTGTTAGGTCTTACCTCTTTCTTTATTTTCTTTTACCATTTTTTCATGAATGGCGTTTGGACTACTAATGAGGATATGACCATAGTTCTTGAAACATTGACGGGTTTCTCTCTTGGAGCAGAATCTATTGCTTTGTTTGCTAGAGTTGGTGGTGGAATTTATACAAAAGCGGCTGATGTGGGCGCTGATTTAGTGGGAAAAGTGGAAGCGGGCATTCCAGAAGATGACCCGCGTAATCCTGCTACAATCGCAGATAATGTAGGAGATAATGTAGGAGACGTTGCGGGAATGGGTGCCGATTTATTCGGTTCTTATGTGGCAACGGTTTTGGCAGCCATGGTTCTAGGGAACTATGTAATCAAAGATATGGGCGGAAGAATTGAAGACGCTTTTGGCGGAATAGGACCTATATTATTACCAATGGCAATTGCTGGTTTTGGAATTTTATTCTCCATCATCGGAACCTTATTGGTTAAAATTACAGATCCTAATGCAAAGGAACAACAAGTACAGAAGGCATTAAATATTGGAAACTGGGTTTCAATTGTCTTAACTGCAATTGCATGTTTCTTTTTGGTTCAATATATGTTGCCTGCAACTATGAAAATGGAATTCTTTGGAGAAGGAATGCAAGACATTTCATCGATGAGAGTTTTCTATGCAACAATCGTTGGATTAGTAGTGGGAGCTGTTATTTCATCAGTAACGGAATACTATACTGGTTTGGGAACAAAGCCTGTTATGGCAATCGTTCAAAAATCTAGTACAGGAGCGGGAACAAACGTAATTGCAGGTTTAGCAACAGGAATGATTTCTACTTTTCCAACTGTTTTATTATTTGCTGCAGCAATTTGGACTTCATATGCCCTTGCAGGATTTTACGGAGTAGCTTTGGCTGCATCCGCTATGATGGCTACTACAGCGATGCAATTGGCTATTGATGCTTTCGGACCTATTGCTGATAATGCTGGTGGAATTGCCGAAATGAGTGAACTGCCAAAAGAAGTACGTACAAGAACTGATATTTTAGATGCTGTAGGTAACACAACTGCCGCAACTGGAAAAGGTTTTGCAATTGCTTCGGCGGCATTAACTTCATTGGCCTTATTTGCAGCTTATGTAACTTTTACAGGAATTGACGGAATTAATATATTCAAAGCGCCAGTTTTAGCTATGCTTTTTGTGGGTGGAATGATACCTGTAGTTTTCTCTGCTTTGGCGATGAATTCTGTTGGAAAAGCAGCTATGGACATGGTGTATGAGGTGCGTCGTCAGTTCAAGGAAATTCCAGGAATTATGGAAGGAACTGGAAAACCTGAATATGCAAAATGTGTAGATATTTCTACTAAAGCCGCTTTACGCGAAATGATGTTGCCAGGAGTTTTGACCATTGGGTTCCCAATAGCAATCGTATTGCTGGGTAAATTAGTATACGGGGACAACAATCAATTAATCGCAGAGATGTTAGGAGGCTATATGGCTGGAGTTACTGTTTCTGGTGTACTTTGGGCTGTTTTCCAAAACAATGCGGGTGGTGCTTGGGATAACGCTAAGAAATCATTTGAGGCGGGAGTTTTAATCAATGGAGAAATGACGTATAAAGGTTCTGAAGCTCACAAAGCAGCCGTAACTGGAGATACTGTTGGAGATCCTTTCAAAGATACTTCTGGACCATCAATGAATATTTTAATAAAACTGACTTGTTTGATAGGATTAGTTATGGCGCCTATTTTAGGAAGTGGTAGTCATACTATTTCCCAAAATCAAGCGACTTGTTGTACGACAACTGGAGCATGTAGTTCCATGTCAAAAGAGGAATGCATAGCAAAAGGATGTACTAATATCGCTTGTGAACACATGATGTATGGAGATAAGATGATGCATGAAGTTTCTAAGGAAGTAACGATTGAAAAGTCTACTGAGAACGGTGTAGTAAAAGCTACTATCACAACAAAGGTAAACGGTAAAGTAGAGATTCAAGTCTTTGAAGGAACTGACGCTGAGGTTCAAGCAAAAATTGATGCCTTAAAGTAATTAGTGTAAAAGTATAAATAAAAAAAGCCTCGCAATTGCGAGGCTTTTTTTATTGTTTTATAAAATGATTTTAATCTTGTTTTTGATGTCCTCTGCTTCGAATAGGTCCGTAGGAAGAGAGCTAAAATAATCCATTTATTTCCGCATCTATTCTAGTGATAATATTCCCTAAATCTTCGGGTTTATCAACGAAGTTGATATTGTCTACGTCTATGATAAGTATTTTTCCTCTGTCGTAAGTATGTACCCAGGCTTCATAACGTTCGTTCAGACGACTTAGATAATCGATAGAAATTGTAGATTCATACTCGCGACCGCGTTTGTGAATTTGTCCAACTAAATTGGGAATAGAGCTCCTTAAATAGATTAATAAATCAGGGGCTTTAACTGTTGATTCCATTAATTCAAAAAGACTGGAATAGTTCTGAAAATCACGATTGGTCATCAATCCCATAGAATAAAGATTGGGAGCAAATATATGTGCATCTTCGTAAATGGTTCTGTCTTGGATAATTTTCTTACCGCTTTCGCGAATTTGTATCACCTGACGAAAACGACTGTTCAAGAAATAAATCTGTAAGTTAAAGGACCAACGTTCCATCTGATGATAAAAATCATCTAAATAAGGGTTGTCAACGACATCTTCAAAATGAGGTTCCCACTTAAAGTGTTTTGCCAATAAACGCGTTAGAGTTGTTTTTCCTGATCCGATGTTTCCTGCTACTGCTATGTGCATTACGGTGTTGTGATTTTATAATTTATAATTCCCTTCGATGTAAAAATAGATAAAATTTGGTCTTTGTAATAGAATTTTTGAAACGTTTTTTCTGAAATTTCAATTTTATACTTTTCATTTTTTGTAAGATCTTCAAAAATCAAAATACTGTTTTTGGAGAAGATATACTGCTGATCATTAATGATCTCGATAAAATCAAAGTTGGGGATCTTTCCTTTAGTTGCAATTTTTCCAAAAATATCGCAGGAGAACAAATTGTTATTGTCATCAATCCAATTGAAAGTATTGAAATCTGATTGGTATTGTTTTATGCTTTCAGGGAAAGAGGTCGATATGGCTCTGTAATTGTTTTTCAAATAATCAAAAAGTCCAATTTGCTGATTCAAACTATCGTAAACCCACAGTTGATTTTGAGAAGCTATCCCGGTTGCTGCCACAATTATGGGAGTCGTGTTTTCTGTGAAATTTATTTTCTGTACTTCATTTAGTTGATTGTCAAGTAGGACAACTGAATTAAAACTTTCGTAAAAGACGACAATTTTTAACGGATTCTGTAAGTCGATCTTGGTTATTTTTCCTAAAGTGGGGTTTTTATATTCAAAAGTTTCATCTTCTTTTATCTTATATAAAACGTTATTGGTTATTGAATAATAGAAGCCAAATTGATCGAAGCCTAAAAAGAAATCAGCCTCACAATTAATATCATTGATTTTTGTAGTAGTTAGGCTGTCACTTTGCCCAAATGCAATTGAAAACGAGATTAATAATAGATATGTTAATATGTTTTTCATAGAGGGCTAATTTACGCTTAAACCTTTTGTAATTACTAATGTCATTACTAAATTATTTAATTAAGTGATGTGACAATAAAACAAATTTGCTGTCCAATTGATTATCTGAAAATTAAAACAAAATTATTATGAATAAAATCATTTTTACCTTAGTATTTGCTGCTGTTTCCTATTTGGGTGTTCATGCTCAGGAATTTCAAGGAATGGCTGTATACGAGTCTAAAACCAGTACTGCCGATTTCAAAACCAGAATGGACGGGAATAAAGACATGACTCCAGATATGAAAAAAATGATGAAGGACAGAATGAAGTCCATGTTCTAAAAAACATTGATACTCAATTTTGATAAATCGGCCTCTATTTATAAAGAGGAAGAAAAGTTAGAATCACCTGGGCAGGGTGGAGGAGGAATGAGAATGATGAGCTCTATGATGGGTGGTGGCGGAACTTATTACAAAAACATAAAAGAGAAAGCATATACGGTTGACAAGGAATTTATGGGAAAGGAATTTTTAGTAAAAGATGCGTTACCAAATTTAAAATTTAAAATGGAAGGAGGAACCCACGTAATTGGTAGGTATAACTGTTTTAAAGCAACAGTAGCTCTTGCCGTAAGCAAGTCTGATTTTAGAAACTTTAGACCTAAAAGAGAAGAAAAGGAAGCGGTGAAAACAGAGGACAAGGAAAAGAAAACTAATTTCTTGAGTGATCTTGAGATGCTAAAAGAATCGATAGTTACACCCAAAGTTACACCGTGAAAGCATCCACGAATTATAAGAATATGCCTAATATAGAGCTTGGATATAATATGGTTGCTAATAAATATAGCAGTTCCACTTTTACAACTGAGAAGCCATTTGCTAAACTGGATTACTACTTCTTCAAGAGTTTTTCCTTTGTGACCGAATATGAATTTTATCATTATTACAATAAAGCGAAAACAGTTGAAAACGAATATGATTTTTTGAGCTCGAGTTTGATTTATCAAAAGAAAGACAGTAAGTGGGAGTATAAAGTTGCGGCAACTAATATTCTAAATACGCAGACTTTAAACGATGATAATTTCTCTCAGTTTGCAACAAGAACCTCACAATATGCAGTCCAGCCCCGATATGTTATTTTTAGTTTGAAATATAATTTGTAGCTATTTCCCGCTGTACACTGTATCTTTTACTGTCTAAAGAAGCCAGTAAAAGGATGCCTTTACCGTCGGGGCTAAAACTAAAAAAACCTGACTAAATCAATAGTCAGGTTTTTTTTATGTAGATCAATTCTCGTCTGCATATTACAATCCAAAAGCAGTTTTAACTTGCTCAACAAAATCTAATTTCTCCCATGTAAACAATTCAACAGTAACTGTTTTTTCGTTTCCACCTGGAGCTGAGAAAGTTTTTGTAACCGTTTCTGGAGTACGTCCCATGTGCCCGTAAGCAGCAGTTTCGCTATAGATAGGGTTTCTTAATTTTAAACGTTGCTCAATAAAGTAAGGGCGCATATCAAAGATAGCTTCTACTTTTTTAGCAATTTCACCATTAGTCAAGTTTACTTTTGAAGTCCCGTAAGTATCAATAAAAATACCCATTGGTTTCGCTACACCAATAGCATATGAAACCTGAACTAATATTTCCTCAGCAACACCTGCAGCAACAAGATTTTTAGCAATATGACGTGTAGCATAAGCAGCGCTTCTGTCTACTTTACTTGGGTCCTTACCAGAGAAAGCTCCACCACCGTGAGCCCCTTTTCCACCGTAAGTATCAACAATGATTTTTCTTCCCGTCAAACCACTGTCTCCATGAGGTCCACCAATTACAAATTTCCCAGTAGGGTTAATGTGATATTTGATTTTATCGTTGAATAAATGTGCGCTTGAAGGGTTTTTTGCAATGATTCTTGGAATCAAAATTTCGAGGATGTCTTTTTTGATTTTTGCAAGCATAGTGCCTTCTTCATCAAAATCATCATGTTGCGTAGAGATGACAATCGCTTCAATGCGAGTTGGTTTGTTATCGTCGCTATATTCTAATGTTACTTGTGATTTTGCATCTGGACGCAAATAAGTAATTTCATTGTTTTCACGTCTTAGAATAGCCAGTTCTTGCAATAATTTATGTGATAAATCAAGTGCCAATGGCATGTAATTTTCAGTTTCATTAGTTGCGTAACCAAACATCATTCCTTGATCCCCAGCACCCTGGTCTTCAGGATTCGCTCTATCAACACCTTGGTTGATGTCAGCAGATTGCTCGTGGATGGCGGATAAAATGCCACATGAATCTGCTTCAAACATGTATGCGCTTTTGGTGTAACCAATTTTCTTGATGACATCACGTGTTATTTGTTGTACATCTAAGTACGTATTCGATTTTACTTCACCAGCCAGAATTACCTGTCCTGTAGTTACTAATGTTTCACAAGCAACCTTTGAATTGGCGTCAAATGCCAAAAAGTTATCAATTAATGCATCTGAAATTTGATCTGCAATTTTGTCCGGATGTCCTTCACTCACAGATTCTGACGTAAATAAATATGCCATAATAAATATAAATTTAAAATTAGGTGAGAAAAAATAATTGCTAGAAATACTAAAGGAGAGTTTCTGCTTTAGCATTTTTTCTACTGAAAATATTCAGTATTCATAATGAATTTGGTTCATTATGAAGAGGTTGCAATCAGTTCAAATTTTTCCTCTTGTATTCGCGTGCAAATGTATGAAACGATTTTGAATTGCAAATTAATCTTGTCATTTTTTTTTGAGCAATGTTGAGGAGAGCTAATAAATATTTGTTAAGTCATAATTAGCTATTTCATTTAATTCGTAAATGGTTACGACCATTTTTTATAGTAATTACATCTTTGTGCTGCTGTTATTTATACCGGAAAACAGCTATTTTTTTTAATGAGGGTTTTAGTTTTATTGTTTGAAAGCCTTTTGCCAAATGAAACTTCTATTAATTGATATTGTATGTAATTTAGCTTTTTATTAAATTATATTATTATTTATGACTTTTTTCTTAAGTAAATCTCTTAAAAAATGCTTTATAACTGATATTGTGTTAGTTAGTCGAGTTTGTTTTATTGTAAGACCTATGTTTTGTTAAATTTGTTAAGCACAGAAATTAACAATGGTAAAATAGTTTTTCAAGGTTAATTTTCTTTTTTAAAGCAGCAGTGTCCAAATCGTTAAAATAATTGTTTAACTAAAAAATAATTTAATTATGAAAGCAATCGAAGACGGTTTTGTATTGGAAACCACCAATAAAAAGAAACGTAAAACAGAAAGTAATAAATGGGATAAATGTCTTACGGATTACAAGAATTATTTTGAGGAATATAAAAAGCATTACAAAAACTCTCAAAATGGAGATAAATTTTCATTGTCTCAATATCCATATATGAGAGCTAGATGGGAAGTCCTAAAAGAACGTATTATTAAAGCGCATAGCAATAATTCATTGACCAAGAAGCAAATTCAAAAAGTGGTTAATATAAATATGAAAATAGTTAAGATTTACTTTTAGCAACATAGAAGAAGTTGATATAATAGACTATTAAGTGCGCTGGTATAAAAGAATCATAGTTCATAAACAAGGCAAAATACATTTGATGTTTTTTTTGAAAATTCAATTCTTGGCAATAAATTTGATTGTAAGTGCTTTCGGTTCTGTTCATAGATTTAATTCGTAAGAAAACAAACAACTAAAAAATAATTATCATGAAAACACCAAAAAAATTGCTCCCCGATCTTCTAGTCAGGCAAACAAGAGCTGACGATAATAAAGCAACAAGCGAATTGGTTAGCCCGAGGTTCGAAATAAAATCAAGCCCTAGTTTTAAACACAAAAAAGCTTCAAATCCATTATTAGTCCAAATGTATTCTCAAGAAAATGAGATTCTTTTTATCTAAATCAAATAGATATGATTTAGAAGTTTTATTTGGTAAGCGTAGTAAAATAAAATATTTCTATATGGAAGATGATAAATGTAATATGTCTGAAGTTTCACAATAATACCCTGAAAACGATATTGTTTTTGGGGTATTATTTTTTTTAGAGTTATTGGATTTGTTTTTTCGTAAAAACAAAAATCAATTCGTATTAATATTTGGTTGTTTAGAAAAATAGTAGTTAATTTGTCGTATTAAGTTCATCAACGTATTGAAATGTTATAAAGAAAGGACGAGGGATTAGACCCGATGAAGCCTTAGCAACCCTTTGAGAAATCGAAGAAGGTGCTGCATTCTACCACTCCCAAAAGTGGAAAGATAACAACAAGAATTTCTCTAGTATCTGTCTAGTTTTTTCTTTCTAATATTTCCAAATCAAAATCAAAATCAATAAAAGATTTGACATTGGAAAATAAACCAAAACATATTACCATACAAAATTTCACCACTCATAATGGTGCATTATACGCTAGCATTAACTTAAGTTATCAAGTTTTTGGCGCTCCACTGCATACCGCTCCCATTATTGTAATTAATCATGCCTTGACCGGAAATTCCCAAGTTATTGGAGAATCAGGTTGGTGGAATGATATCGTGGGTGTCGATAAAACAATTGATACTAGAAAATATACCATCGTCTCTTTTGACGTTCCCGGTAATGGCTTCAACGCACCTACCATCGAGAATTACAGAGATTTTATTGCAAGAGATATTGCAAGAATTTTTATTGAAGGACTTCGGTTTTTGAAAATCGATAATTTATTTGCACTTATTGGTGGCTCTGTTGGTGGAGGGATTGCCTGGGAAATTTTGGCCTTAGAGCCTAAACTCGCGCAAAACTTTATTCCCATTGCTACTGATTGGAAAGCGACTGACTGGTTGATTGCTAATTGCTATTTGCAAGAACAAATCCTTAATAATTCTAAAAAACCTATTGAAGACGCACGTATTCACGCCATGTTGTGTTACCGAACGCCTGAATCTTTTAAAGAAAAATTTAATAGAAATCTCAATGAACAACTAGAAACGTTCAAAGTAGAAAGTTGGTTGAATTACCATGGAGAAAAATTAGAAAAAAGGTTTCAGCTTTCGGCATATAAAATGATGAACCAATTGTTGAAAACGATTGATATAACTAGGAATCATGAGTCTTTAGAATCGGTTATTTCAAAAGTGGATGCAAACATATACATTGTAGGAATCAATTCGGATTTGTTTTTTACAGCAAAGGAGAATAGAGATACGTACAACGAGATTAAAAAATTTAAAAATAATGTATTCTATAGTGAGATTGACTCACAACATGGGCACGATGCTTTCTTGATGGAATACGAACAATTAGACAATTTGTTAGAAGTTGTTTTCAAAAATAAAAAACAAATGAAAATAGTAAAATTTGGCGGTAAATCTTTAGCTAACGGTGATGGTATCCATAAAGTTTTGGATATTATTGAGGGTAAAATAAAACAAGAAGAGAAAATTGCAATCGTAGTTTCGGCAAGAGGAAAAGCAACAGATGAGCTGGACGACATTCTTACTATTGCAGCCAAAAACGGAAACTATAAGCCACTATTAGAAAGTTTTAAAACCTATCAAAAAGATGGTTTTGATGCGGTTGATTTTTCGATAGAATTTGATAAATTAGATAAACTTTTTGAAGGAGTGAGCCTGATTGGCGATTATAGCGTTAAGATCCAAGACCAGATTTTAGCACATGGTGAATTGCTTTCAGCTAAATTATTAGTGTTTTTGTTGAATCAAAAAGGCATTTCTGCGAAACTAGCAGACACCAGAGAATTAATTATTACCGATTCTAATTTTGGAGATGCGCAACCATTAGATGCTGTTTCAAAGAAAAATATCATCCAGATTTTTAAAGAAAACAAAGATTCTGTTTTGGTGATTACTGGTTTCATTGGTTCGAATGTGAAACACGAAACCACTACCTTGGGAAGAAACGGAAGTAATTATACCGCATCATTGGTTGCTAATTATATCAATGCCGAGGAATTGCAGAACTTCACTCATGTGGACGGAATTTATACTGCCAATCCGGAGTTGGTTCTAGACGCGAAGAAAATTGAATCGTTGTCGTATAACGAGGCAAACGAGATGGCTAATTTTGGTGCGACCATTTTACATGCAAAAACGATTGTTCCGTTGTTGGAAAAAAATATACCGCTTCGAATTCTGAATACATTCAATCACGAAAACAATGGAACGTTAATCACTTCAAATTCGAATGCAGTCGGAATTAAAACATTGTCTGTATTAGAGAATGTGTCTTTGGTAAACTTAGAAGGAAGAGGGCTATTAGGAAAAACAGGTGTTGATGCCCGTATTTTTAGAGTGATGGGGGATAATGATATCAGTGTAAGTATCATTTCTCAAGGTTCTTCAGAAAGAGGAATTGGACTTGTTGTCGCCGCTGATAAAGCTACAAAAGCAATGATCGAATTAGAGAAAGAGTTCGAAAATGATTTCTATTCTAAGGATGTCAATAAGATTACAGTTGTAGACAATGTATCGGTGATTTCGATTATTGGTCAAGATTTAAGCACATTCCATAAGCCTTATACGGCTTTGATTAAAAATAAAATTGTTCCTATTCTTTTCAATAATACGGTTACAGGTAAGAACGTAAGTTTAGTGGTGAAAAAATCAGAACTAAACAAAGCATTAAATGTGATTCACGGAGAGATATTTGGAGTTGCAAAGAAAATCAACATTGCCATTTTTGGGCACGGATTAGTGGGAGGAACCTTAATCAATCAAATTTTAGAATCAGCGGAAGCCATCGAAAAAAGAAAAGACATCAAATTGAATGTTTTTGCTATTGCTAATTCTAGAAGTGTTCTTTTGAATAAAAATGGAGTTTCGGCTAACTGGAAAAACGAAATTCAAACCAACGGCTCTTCTTACACTATTAATGATGTTATCGCTTACGCAAATGAGCACCACTTGGAGAACTTGATTGCGATTGACAATACAGCTAGTGCTGCTTTTGTGGAGAATTATATTCCACTTGCTGAAAGTAGTTTTGATTTGATCTCATCTAATAAAGTGGCAAATACGCTAAGTTATGGTTTTTATAAAGAGTTAAGAAAAGTATTGGCTGACAATCAAAAAAACTATTTGTATGAAACTAATGTAGGAGCTGGGTTACCATTAATTGATACGATAAAATTACTGCATCTTTCGGGTGAAAATATCACAAAAATTAAAGGCGTTTTCTCTGGGACATTGAGTTATTTATTCAATAATTTCTCAGCTAAGGATGTTCCATTTAGTGAAATATTGAAAGAAGCGATCGATAGCGGATTTACTGAGCCCGATCCTAGGGAAGATTTAGGCGGTAATGACGTAGGAAGAAAACTATTGATTCTAGCAAGAGAACTAGACTTACAAAATGAGTTTGAAGAAATTGATATTCAAAATTTAATTCCAGAACACTTACGTGAAGGAAGTGCAGCCGATTTCTTGACTAAGTTGAAAGAGTTTGATCCTATTTATGATAAAATAAAAAAAGATCAAAAGCCCAATCACGTGTTGAGATACATCGGAGAATTGTCTGGAGATTTACAGCATGATAAAGGAATTTTGGAAGTAAAATTAGTTTCCGTACCTTCGGATACCGCTTTAGGTGGTTTGAAAGGTTCCGATTCTTTCTTCGAAATCTACACCGAATCATACGGAGACCGACCGATTGTAATTCAAGGAGCCGGAGCCGGATCAGCAGTTACTGCCAGAGGAGTTTTTGGAGATATCTTGAGATTGTCGGATAAAGGCTAATGATTTAAGATTGTAGAATGACTATTTTGATGTCATATTTAAAAAAAATAAAAATCCGCGTTTAAAATCCGTTTTATCCGCGTTCAAATAAAAAACAAATAATGAAAATCACATTAAATAGAGTAAACGACAATTTCCATTTTGAATTAAAAAACGAACGTGGTCATATTGTAAATGTAGATAGCCGCCCAGAATTTGGTGGCGATGATCAAGGACCAAGCCCAATGGAATTAGTATTAATGGGAGTTGCGGGTTGTAGCGCCATTGATATGATTTCGATTCTAAAAAAACAACGCCAAGAAATTTCTTCTTTCAAAGCAGAGGTTGAGGGAGAACGTGTTCAAGTAGGCGAAGCAAAACCGTTTAAGGACATTCATTTGGTTTTTTACTTAGAAGGAAATATAAAAGAAGACAAAGCCGCAAAAGCAGCCCAGCTTTCGTTTGATAAATATTGCTCGGTTTCTAAAACTTTAGAACCTACGGCAACAATACACTATAAAGTAGTTTTGAATAATGTTGAATTAGCTAAAATTTAAAAATAAAAATTATTGTTTAAGAAAATGTTGTGTGAATTGATTAATTCCAACAACTTGAAACCTTAAACTTGAAACAAAAATATAAAATGAACGAAGAAGAATTTGGTTTTGAAACCGAAGCCATCCGTACCCAATTAGAACGTACGCAATACTTAGAACATTCAGTTCCATTATACTTAACTTCTAGTTTTGTATTTGAAGATGCCGAAGACATGCGTGCTTCATTTGCCGAAGAGAAAGACCGAAATATCTATAGCCGTTACAGCAATCCAAACACCAATGAGTTTGTAGAAAAAGTGTGTAAGATGGAAGGCGCAACGGCTGGTTTTGCCTTTGCCTCTGGAATGGCTGCCGTCTATTCAACCATGGCTGCATTATTGAAATCTGGGGATCATATCGTTTCTTCTAGTAGTGTTTTTGGGGCGACGCACTCGTTGTTTGTGAATTATTTTCCAAAGTGGAATATCGAAACCTCATATTTTGACATCAATAAGCCAGAAACTATTGAAACTTTTATAACTCCTAATACAAAGATTCTTTTTGCGGAATCGCCTACAAATCCAGCGGTCGATATTATTGATTTGGAATTGCTAGGAAATATTGCTAAAAAGCATAATTTGATTTTAATAATCGACAACTGTTTTGCAACACCTTATTTACAGCAACCTATAAAATGGGGAGCGCATTTGGTAGTGCATTCTGCTACAAAGTTAATGGACGGGCAAGGGCGAGTTCTGGGTGGAATAACTGTTGGTGACCCCGAATTGATCCAAAAAATCTATTTGTTTTCTCGACTTACAGGTCCTTCTTTATCTCCGTTTAATGCTTGGGTATTGTCTAAAAGTTTAGAGACATTAGCGATTCGTTTAGACAGACATTGTGAAAACGCATTAAAAGTAGCGGAGTTTTTAGAACAGCACCCTAATGTGAATAAGGTGAAATATCCGTTTTTGAAATCGCATCCTCAATATGAAATTGCACAGAAGCAAATGAAATTGGGTGGTAGTATTGTGGCTTTTGAAATAAAAGGTGGACTAGAAGCGGGAAGAGCATTTTTGGATAGAATAAAACTTTGTTCGCTGTCGCCAAATTTAGGAGATACAAGAACTATTGTGACGCATCCAGCATCAACAACACATAGTAAATTATCAGTTGACGAAAGATTAGCGGTAAGTATTACAGATGGTTTAGTACGTGTTTCAGTAGGATTAGAAACAGTAGCGGATGTTATTGCAGATTTAGAGCAGGCTTTAGCTTAAAGATTTATGAAATTCTATTAACGATTTTTGGTTTCAGATTCTCTGTAAATCAAAAATCGTTTTTTTATGTGAATTAGATGTAAAATAGCATATTTTTGTTGTTATTGAACAGTTAAATGATTTTTTTAAATCAGAAATCATTATTCTTCAATCAAGAATCAAAAATTTGTACCATGCTTTCAAAGAAAACAAAATACGGAATTAAAGCGTTGACTTTTTTGGCTCGCCAAGAAGATCAAACACCGGTCGCTATTGCTGATATTGCAAAAAGCGAAAATATTTCTGTTAAATTTTTAGAAAGTATTTTACTCCTTTTGCGTCATTCCGGTTTTTTGGGTGCCAAGAAAGGAAAGGGAGGTGGTTATTATTTGATAAAAGACCCGAAAGATATTAATATGGCCAAAGTATATCGTATTCTCGAAGGTCCAATTGCTTTGTTACCTTGTGCCAGTCATAATTTTTATGAGAAATGTGATGACTGTAAAGATGAGGTGGCCTGCGCAGTACGTAAATTAATGACTGAAGTACGAGACAATACACTGAAAATCTTAGAAAATAATACGCTGGCAGATATTGCTTTTTAAGCAATTCGATTAAAGTAAATTGCTGATAAAAAAAGAGACCCTTTTATTGTATTAACAATAAAAGGGTCTCTTTTTTGAATTTGTAATTAGAAGTTTAACCTATGAAAACTAGTTTATAGCCTACAAAAAACAACATTATCGCTATTGCATTTCTAAGGAATAAATCAGGCACTTTTCCACTTAACATACTTCCTATGAAAATCCCAGGAAGTGATCCTATTAATAGCTGCCCTAGAAGACCTAAATCTAAATTCCCCATGGTAGCGTGTCCTAAACCTGCTACAAGAGTTAAAGGGACAGCGTGAGCAATCTCAGTACCAACTAGTCTTGGAGTTGCTAAAATAGGGTATAGGAAAAATAAAGTGACCGTTCCTAGAGCTCCTGCGCCTATTGAAGTCAGCGTAACTGTTGCTCCTAGCAATACACCAATGGCAACGGTGAGAACATTTTGTGTTTTACTCTCGCTATGAAATTTATCACCAGAATGTTTTTGAGAAATTATCAATAGTTTCTTTTTGAACAAAACCGCTATCGAGGTTAAGAGTAGTGCCCAACCCAGACTATATTTAATTACTGAGTTTAAAGCAGTGATATCTGTTTTGATACTATGTAAAATCCACAAAGTTAGTAATGCCGCAGGAACACTTCCTAAGGATAGCCAACCAGTAATGGTCCAGTTGATGTTCTTTTTTTTGTGATGCACGTAAATACCTCCCATTTTTGTAAAAGCCGCGTACAATAGATCAGTACCAACAGCTGTTGTTGGCGGAATACCAAACCATAACAATATAGGGGTCATCAAAGAGCCGCCTCCTACACCAGTTAAGCCAACAATGAAACCTACAGTTAAACCGGCGATGACTAATCCTATTTGAAAATCCATAAATGAAGTTTTTGGGACAAAATTACAATTATTTTATAATTATCCTATAGGGAAGGTAGACTAAGTGAAACATAATTGAAAAATTAAATAATTATTAGTGTTTATAGGTTTTAATTAAGAATAATAGTAGCGGAATTAAGATTATTCTTGTATTCAGTAATTTTATTTCCTTAAGGGCTAACGTGCTTTCGTCGAGTCGCTAAGCTGCTGTTGCCTTTTAATGCAGAAAAGTAATTTTTTGTTTTGTAGTTTGGAAATAAGTAGTACTTTTGCGTAGTAATCTACTAAACCGATAGGGTAATGGATTTTATAAAAAAATGATACAATGAGTACAGCAATAGTTCAAATAGTAATAGAGAAAACAAAAGACTTCACAATTGAAGAAACTTTTGCTTTTTTGGCAAATGAATATAAAGATAAAGTGGTGTTTTCGACGTCTTTTGGACAAGAAGACCAAGTGATAACGGCTTTAATTGCTAAAAGTGATGCGGAAATTAAAATTTTTACTTTAGATACAGGTCGTTTGTTTCAAGAAACCTATGATGTTTTTCACAAAACATTAAAGAAGTATAAAAAACACATTGAAGTTTATTTTCCTGAAGCGACTGATGTTCAAAATCTTTTGAATGCAAAAGGACCAAATAGCTTTTACGAGTCGGTTGAAAATAGAAAAGAGTGTTGTTTTATTCGAAAAGTAGCGCCATTAACCAAAGCTTTAAAAGGAAATTCAGTTTGGATTACAGGTTTAAGAGCTGAGCAATCAGAAAATAGAAATGATTTAGATCTTTTTGAATACGATGCGAAGTTCGAAATTATCAAATTCAATCCATTATTAAAATGGACTTTGAAAGAAGTTGAGGATTATTTAGAAGAAAATAATGTACCACAAAATGCATTGCACAAAAAAGGATTTGTAAGCATTGGATGTGCACCTTGTACCAGAGCAATTGCAGAGGGTGAAGATATAAGAGCAGGAAGATGGTGGTGGGAATCAAGTCATAAAGAATGTGGGTTGCACCAGAAGTAATTATAAATTGTGAATTATAAATTATAAATGATTGTTGGAATCTTTAAATTCTTAAATCATTTAATCTTAAAATAATAAAAATGAGTTCAATATTAAAAACAAACGCATTAGAAAGCGAAGCAATATACATTTTCAGAGAAGTTATTTCTCAATTTGATAAGCCTGTATTGCTTTTTTCTGGAGGGAAAGATTCAATTACCTTGGTAAGATTAGCACAAAAAGCATTTTTCCCTGCTAAAATTCCTTTTCCATTATTGCACATAGATACAGGTCATAATTTTCCAGAAACTATTGAATTTAGAGATCGATTGGTTAAAGAATTAGGATTAGAGTTAATCGTTCGAAATGTGCAAGATGCTATTGACGAAGGTAAAGTAGTAGAAGAAACTGGAAAATATTCTAGTAGAAATAGTTTGCAAACTACCACTTTACTTGATGCGATTGAGGAATTCAAGTTTGATGCTTGTATTGGTGGTGCACGTAGAGATGAAGAAAAAGCTAGAGCTAAAGAACGTATTTTCTCGGTTCGTGATGACTTTGGTCAATGGGATGAAAAAAATCAACGTCCTGAATTGTTTGATTTATTGAATGGTAAAATTGAAAACGGACAAAACGTACGTGTTTTTCCTATTTCAAACTGGACAGAATTAGATGTTTGGAGTTATATCGAACAAGAACAAATCGAGATTCCATCCATTTATTTTTCACATAAACGTAAAGTTTTTTTAAGAGATGGTATGATTTGGTCGCACTCTCCATTTGTTTACCAAGAAGAAAATGAAGAAATCGAAGAACGCATTGTTCGTTTTAGAACAGTTGGAGATATGAGTTGTACAGCGGCAGTTGACTCACATGCTGCAACAATTTCAGAAGTTGTAGGTGAAATTAGAATGTCTACTATATCAGAGAGAGGTGCTAGAATTGATGACAAACGTTCTGAGGCAGCAATGGAGAAAAGAAAACAACAAGGGTACTTTTAGCATGAAGTTCTTGAAAATCCTTTGCGGTATATTTCTTTTTAGTATTGGTATAAATGCACAAACAGAGAAAAAGATTGACAAACAAAGCTTACTCTGGACACGATATTGCAATCAGCTGGAATTAAATAACAAATGGTCTGTTCATACTGAGGTTGATAATAGGATTTTTATAAATCCAGTAACGCAAAATATTTTTGTGAGTCGGGTTCAAGTTAGAGATAAGGTCACAGATAAGGTAGAGTTAGGAGCAGGTTTTGCTTATTTCTCAGTGGCAACACAAGATCCTGATATTAAAACTGGTTTTCATATTCCCGAATATCGTTTGCAGCAAGATGCAACCGTGAGGCAAACTTTAGGAAAAGTGAATTTGACGCATCGGTACATGATAGAAGAACGATTTGTTCACAAGGCGAGTAAAGTAATGCTTGAAGATGGAACTACGTTTTATCTCAGATTTAGATATCGTATTCAAGGAGATTATACTTTTTGGAAAAAAGAAAAACAATATCTAAAAGGAATTCTATCCGATGAAATAATGATTAATGGCGGAAACAAAATTATCAAAAACACATTTGATCAAAACCGAGTTTATGTAGCAATGCAAGTAGGAGTGAGTCCAGCAGTTGCATTAGAATTAGGTTACTTAAATAGTTTTCAAGAAAGAGCAAACGGAATAGATTATTTTAATAGAGATATCATCAGATTTAGTTTCATTCATAAAGTTAAGATATAATACAGACTAAGTAATCTGTAGATAAAATAAAAAATAAAACAGTCAGATTTAAAAGTTTGTATAGCGATATTCAATGAAACTTGAAACGGTAAACTTTTAAACTTTAAACAAAAAACAAATGGAAGTTTTAAAAATAGCAACAGCAGGAAGTGTAGATGACGGGAAAAGTACATTAATCGGGAGATTATTATACGATACACAATCTTTGACAACAGATAAACTGGAAGCAATAGAAAAAAGTAGCAAGCAAAAAGGATACGATTATTTAGATTTTTCTTTGGCTACTGATGGTTTAGTTGCTGAGAGAGAACAAGGAATCACGATTGACGTAGCGCATATTTACTTTTCGACTGCTAAGAAAAGTTACATTATTGCTGATACTCCAGGTCACGTTGAGTATACGCGTAACATGGTGACAGGAGCTTCAACTTCGCAAGTATCTATTATTTTAATTGATGCTCGTAAAGGAGTAATTGAGCAAACGTACCGTCACTTTTTTATCAATAATTTATTGAGAGTTAAAGAGGTAATTGTTGCTGTTAATAAAATGGACTTGGTTGATTATTCGGAAAAAGTTTATAATAAAATCAAAGCCGACTTTAAAGCGCTAAATGCAAAAAGTACTTTCAAAGAACAAAACGTAAGTTACATTCCGTTGAGTGCTTTGACGGGAGATAATGTTGTTGAATCATTAGGAGGAATGCCCTGGTATGAAGGCCAAACAATCCTAGAACACCTAGAAGCTTTAGAGCCAGCAGATGTTTATGAAAAAGGAAAGGCACGTTTTCCGGTACAAACTGTTATCCGACCAAAAACAGAAGAATACCATGATTTTAGAGGATATGCTGGAAAATTATATGGGAACAATATTAAAGTTGGAGATGCTGTAACAGTATTACCTTCTTTAACTGAATCGAAAGTAACTAATATCCACTTTTTTGATCAACAATTTGATGAAGCTTCAGTTGGTTCATCGATTACAATTGAATTAGAAAATGATATTAATGTGACTAGAGGTGATATGATCGTAAAATCATCTGAATTGCCTAAAGTGGAGAAAGACATCAATACAACAGTATGCTGGATGGACACTAAAAAGTTGGTTCCAGGGGCAAAGTATTTTGTGCAACACAACACCAACAGAGTTTTGGCCAAAATTGACAGCGTGAAAAACGTAATTGCCACTGATTTCTCAGGAACTACAGAAGCAACTCAATTAGCAATTAACGAAATAGGAGAAGTAAACATCAAGTTAAGCAAAGCAATTTATTTTGATGCTTACAACGATAATAAATCAAATGGTGCCTTTATCTTAATTGATGCGGCAACCAATACAACAGCGGGAGTTGGATTTATCCGTTAGTTTTTGGCTTTAGCCAATAAAAAATCCACATTTAAGAATTATAGCGTGTAGCTAATAAGCCAATACAAATGGAAAGTTTTAGAACCGAAATAGAGAATCCGATTGTTCAAAAAGAGATAATCGATTTAGAAAGAAAAATAGCCTTATTTAAAGACGGTAAAATTGATGACGAACGTTTTCGTAGTCTTCGTTTAGCACGTGGTGTTTACGGTCAGCGTCAAGAAGGGGTACAAATGATTCGTATCAAGTTGCCATTTGGTAAAGTGAGTAGCGAGCAGTTAGTGCGTATTACCAAGGTTTCTGATAAGTATTCGACGGGGCGTTTACACATTACAACACGTCAAGATATCCAAATTCACTATGTGAGTTTAGATAGAACTCCGGAACTTTGGGCACAATTAGCAATCGATGATATCACATTGCGTGAAGCTTGTGGAAATACAGTAAGAAATATTACAGCTAGTGAATTAGCTGGTGTTGATGTTGATGAACCTTTTGATGTGTCGCCGTATGCACACGCCATGTTTCAGTTTTTCTTGAGAAATCCTATTTGTCAAGAAATGGGACGTAAATTCAAAATGTCGTTTTCATCTTCTGATAAAGATACGGCCTTGAGTTACTTGCATGATTTAGGTTTTATTCCAAAAATCGTGAATGGTGAGCGTGGATTTAAAGTAATGATAGGTGGAGGATTGGGTTCACAGCCACATCATGCGGAATTATTATCAGAATTTATTCCGGTGAACCAAATTATTCCAACAACTGAAGGTGTTTTAAGAGTTTTTGATCGTTATGGTGAAAGAGCTAAACGTTTAAAAGCACGTATGAAATTCTTAATTAAAGATATTGGAAGAGACGAATTTTTGAGATTGGTTGACGAAGAGAAAAAAGCATTGTCTTACCAATCATATGAAATTGACACTACTGATTTTGATGGTGCTATTCCAGCTACTTTATTAGAAGTGCCAAAAGTAACTATCGAAGATAGCGCTGCTTTTGAAGCTTGGAAACATTCAAACGTAATCGCTCAAAAACAAGCAGGTTATGTTGCGATTGGTATTAAAGTTCTTTTAGGGGATTTTTATACAGATAAGGCGAGAGCTTTGGCCGAATTAATTAAAAATTATGGAGCTAATGAATTGCGTTTTTCACTAAAGCAAAACATTGTTCTAAGAAATATAAAAGAAGAAAATTTACCTTTCTTCTACCAAGAATTAGCCAAATTAGATTTTGTAGCCTTAGGATATGAAACTATTGGAGATATTACAGCATGTCCAGGAACAGATACTTGTAATTTAGGTATTGCAAGTAGTACTGGAATTGCGGAAGAGTTAGAGAGAGTTTTGAAATTAGAATTTCCTCAGTACAAAGACAATCGCGAAATTACTATTAAAATTAGTGGTTGTATGAATGCTTGTGGGCAACATAATATGTCTCAAATTGGTTTTCAAGGAATGTCTATCAATTCAGGCAAATTGGTAGCTCCAGCCTTACAAGTATTGCTTGGTGGTGGAATTCTAGGAGACGGTAAAGGACGTTTTTCTGATAAAGTAATCAAAGTGCCAAGCCGAAGAGGACCAGATGCATTGCGTTATATCTTAAATGATTTTGAGACAAATGGGAACGGATTATCGTTTTTAGATTATTACGATGCTAAAGGAGAGAAGTATTTTTACGAATTATTGAAACCATTGGCAGATGTCACTAACCTAACAGATGAGGATTTCATTGACTGGGGAAATGCTGATAATTATGTAAAAGCAGTTGGAGTAGGAGAATGTGCTGGAGTTGTAATTGATTTAGTTGCTACATTAATCTTGGAAGCCAAAGATAAATTGACTTTCGCTCAAGAAGCTTTTGAAGATAAAAATTGGGCTGATGCGATTTACCTTGCTTATGCAGGTTTTGTAAATGGAGCAAAAGCATTGTTATTGGCTGAAAACCAAAAAACAAATCACCATGCTGGTATCATCAATTTGTTCGATACTGTTTTTGTTGAAACAAATAAAATTATTTTAGATACTAATTTTAAAGACTTGGTATACCAAATCAATCAAAACGAACCATCTGAAGTATTTGCACAAAAATACATTCAAGAAGCAATTGCGTTTTTTGAAAATATAGAAACATACAGAGCCAAAGACTTAGCTAATGCATAAAACAATAAAACCCATAGTAACTTTAGTAGGAGCAGGTCCTGGAGATCCAGATTTGTTGACCATAAAAGGAGCAAAAGTACTTGCTGAAGCCAATGTGGTTTTATATGATGCTTTAGCTAATGAAGAACTATTAAGCTATGCTCCTAAAAAAGCATTGAAAATATTTGTCGGAAAAAGGAAAGGATGTCACGCTTATACGCAAGACCAAATCAACCAACTAATTGTAGATAACGCCTTGACTTATGGTCATGTCGTTCGTCTTAAAGGTGGAGATCCTTTTATTTTTGGACGAGGAAGTGAAGAAATAGACTATGTAGAAAGTTTTGGAATTCCTACATTTGTTGTTCCAGGAATTTCGTCGTCAATTGCGGTTCCTGCATATCAAGGTATCCCGTTGACAAAAAGAGGTGTTTCGGAGAGTTTTTGGGTAATAACAGGAACAACTTCGGCCCGACAATTATCAACAGATGTGGCCTTGGCGGCACAATCTTCAGCTACTGTAGTGGTGTTGATGGGAATGAGTAAATTAGAAGAAATTGTTGCTATTTTCCAAAAAGAGTCAAAAGGAGAAATCCCCGTTGCAATTATTCAAAACGGAACAACTCCTGAAGAGAAAGTAGGAATCGGTACAATAAATACCATTCAAAAAGTAGTTGCTGATCAGAATTTAAGTTCACCAGCCATTATTGTAATTGGAGCGGTAGTAGGTGATAGCAAGAAAAGGAAAGGGTTTTACAAAGAGTTAAAATCCATTCACAATAAAGAATTAGTTTATGGAAAGGAATGAATTATATCCCATATTTTTAAAACTCAACAATCTTAATGTAATGATTGTAGGAGGCGGAAATGTAGGATTAGAAAAACTTTCATTTTTATTAAAATCCAGTCCTAATGCTAATGTTGAGGTAATAGCACCTCGGTTTTTGCCGGAATTAGAAAGTTTAGCTGGAAAACACGCATCAGTAAAACTGACTTATAGGAAGTTTAATCGCTGGATGCTTCGCAAACGCCACATGGTGATTGCTTGTACGGATGATTTAAAGGTGAATAAAAGAATTTATGATTTGTCTCGAAAAAGATACTTGATTTGCAATATTGCCGATACACCGCCATTATGTGATTATTATTTGGGAGGAATCGTAACCAAAGGGAATGTGAAAATTGCTATTTCAACAAATGGAAAATCACCAACAACAGCCAAAAGATTGCGAGAGTTTTTTGAAGAAGTTATTCCAGAGGACATTAATACAATGGTCGAAAATTTAAACGAATATCGCAAAACATTAAAAGGAGATTTCGAAGAAAAAGTTCAAAAAATGAATGAGATTACAGCTTCTTTGAAGAATAAATAATAAAGTGAGTAGAGGTAGAGCAAAGAAAAATAGAATATAGATCAAAGAGTTTGAATGATATTTATCATTTAATTTACTAAGAATCGTTCGTTACTTTACATCAAAAATAGTTAAGCATAATACATATAAAGAATATAAAATGATTGAAACAGATATCCTTATAATAGGAGCCGGTCCAACTGGTTTATTTGCAGTTTTTGAAGCAGGATTATTAAAATTAAAATGCCATATATTAGATGCTTTGCCACAAGCAGGAGGGCAGTTATCTGAATTATACCCTAAAAAACCAATATACGATATTCCAGGATTTCCGGAAGTATTAGCGGGAGACTTAGTAAATAATCTAATGGAACAAATTAAACAATTTGAGCCAGGATTTACTTTAGGAGAACGTGCTGAAACAATCGTAAAACAAGAAGACGGAAGTTTTATTGTAACTTCAAACGAAGGAACAGAATTTCATGCTAAAGTAGTAGCTATTGCAGGTGGTTTAGGAAGTTTTGAACCTAGAAAACCATTGATCGATGGAATCGCTTTCTATGAAAATAAAGGGATTAAATACTTTATCAAAGATCCAGAAGAGTTTAGAGATAAAAGAGTAGTAATTGCAGGAGGAGGAGATTCAGCGCTTGACTGGAGTATTTTCTTAACAGATGTAGCTTCTGAGGTGACTTTGATTCACCGTCGTAACGAATTCCGTGGCGCATTAGATTCTGTTGAAAAAGTACAGGAGCTAAAAGACTCAGGAAAAATCCGAATGATTACACCAGCTGAGGTAATAGGATTAAACGGGGCAGAGCACATCGAGTCGATCGTTATCGAGGAAAATGGAGCACAAAGAACCATTCCTACAGATTATTTTATTCCGCTTTTTGGTCTTACGCCAAAATTAGGTCCAATAGGAAACTGGGGATTAGAGATAGAGAAAAACGCAATCAAAGTGAACAACTCCTTAGATTATCAAACTAATATTCCAGGTATTTTTGCCATTGGAGATGTTAATACCTATCCAGGTAAACTGAAATTAATCCTTTGTGGTTTCCACGAAGCAACATTAATGTGTCAGGCAGCATACCAAATTATCAATCCAGGGAAACGTTATGTGTTGAAATATACTACAGTTTCAGGTGTTGACGGATTTGATGGAACTCGTAAAGAAGCACCAAAAGCTGTTGTGAAAGCAATAGTTTAACATGTTAGCAATAAAGTAATAGAAAAATATAGCGTTAATACTTGCAAGTATTAGCGCTATGTCTTTTCTTTGCAGTGTTCATATATTTATTGACAGTTATCACGAAAGGCGGAGGGAATGACCCAATGAAACCTTAGCAACCCTTTATCTTTAAAGAAGGTGCTACATTCTACTTTATGTTGAACTTGTTTCAGCATCTAAGATAGATAACACAAGAATACTTCCACAGTATTTCTCAAACCTTTTCTTGACAACATATCGATATTTTTTTTAGAGCGAATGATTGGTGCTTTTTTGCCATCATCCCTCCCGCTTTGCGTTGCAATCTTTTTATTTTTAAAGAAAAAATAAAAAGGATTTTCACTGCAATCGGGGCTAAAGAGAAACAATAGTGAACTTTTGGAATTAATAATCAAAAGTATAGATCCCAATTCATATTGTGATTTACAAGAAATAAAAAGTTATGTCAAGCATTCACGAAGCCATCAAAAAAAACATACTCATCCTCGATGGAGCCATGGGAACCATGTTGCAACGTTACAATTTCTCCGAAGAAGATTTTAGAGGAGAACGTTTCAAGGATTTTCCACATTCTCTAAAAGGGAATAACGATTTATTATCACTCACACAACCACAAGCTATAAAAGCGGTGCATGCTGCTTATTTTGAGGCAGGAGCTGATATTGTTGAAACCAATACCTTCTCAGGAACAACCATCGGAATGGCCGATTACCACCTAGAAGATATTGTTTACGAATTAAATTACGAGTCGGCTAAATTAGCTCGAGAAGTAGCCGATGAATTTACAGCTAAAAATCCAGACAAACCTCGTTTTGTAGCCGGTTCAATAGGACCAACAAACCGTACAGCAAGTATGTCACCAGATGTAAATGATCCTGGTTATAGAGCAGTAACTTTTGATGATTTGCGCATTGCTTATAAGCAACAAGTAGAAGCTTTAATTGATGGAGGAAGTGATTTGCTATTAGTAGAAACTATTTTCGATACCTTAAATGCTAAAGCAGCACTTTTTGCAATAGAAGAAGTAAAAGACGAACGCAATATAGATATTCCCATCATGGTTTCGGGTACAATTACTGATGCTTCAGGACGAACACTTTCTGGGCAAACGGTAGAAGCATTTTTGGTTTCGGTTTCTCATATTCCATTGTTGAGTGTAGGGTTTAATTGTGCTCTTGGAGCTGATTTGTTAAAACCGTATTTGCAGACTTTATCACAAAATACTTCATTCAATGTTTCAGCACATCCTAATGCAGGATTGCCTAATGCATTTGGAGAATATGATGAAACACCAGCAGAAATGCAATCACAAATCAAAACTTATCTAGATGATAATTTAGTTAATATCATCGGTGGATGTTGCGGAACAACCCCAGAACATATTAAATTGATTGCTGATATTGCCAAGGATTACAAACCAAGAGTATCGACGGCTACGATGTAGGTTTTTGTAAGGGAAGAAATTATGATCTAATTATAGATTATTTTTAAGAGAATAAAAAGAGACGGAAAATTTAAAATGAAAGAAGACATCTTTTCGATATATCCAATATTAAAATTAATTGTTGGTATTTTATTCTGTTTAGTTGGAGTAGTTATTTGTTTGAAAAATAAGTTTTATAAGTATGATGCAGATGACATGCTTTTTGCAACTAAACTGAAAATGTTTTTATCGGGTTCATTATTTATTATTATAGGATTCTTCGGATTTGTTAGTTATTTCTTTGAACTATTTTGAATTAAATAAGTTGTATTTAAACAGATAGCGCGTATTTGCAATCCGCGCATACAAATAGAATATTAGATACAGTATGATTTTGTCATTCATTCGAAAGAGGAATAACAAAAATGAAGATGTTATTGGAGGAGTTACTAGATCAGATTGCCTCGTTCCTCGCTAAGACAATTGAAGTGTAATGTATACGTGAGGGATAGCAGCGGAAAGCCCACAGCCTGACGTAGGAAGTGCGAGGACTTGAAGTGAATAGCCCGACCCGTGGTTTTTACGAAGGGTCACGCCCCAAAAAAAAAATAGTTACACCTACATGGTTTTGGAAACCTTGCAGGACAAATAAAAATAAAAAATGGCACAAGCAGAAACTAGAAGAAACCTTGTATTATCAGGATTAGAGCCTTTAATCATTACGCCAGATAGCGTATTTGTGAATATTGGGGAACGTACCAATGTTACAGGTTCTAGAAAATTCCTTCGATTAATTAAGGAAGAAAAATACGAAGAGGCACTTAGCGTCGCAAAGGAGCAAGTGGAAGGCGGCGCGCAAATCATCGATATTAATATGGATGAAGGAATGCTTGATGGCGAATATGCCATGACGAAATTCCTAAATTTGATTGCAGCTGAACCCGATATTTCTCGTGTGCCTATCATGATTGATAGTTCAAAATGGGATATCATCGAGGCAGGACTTAAAGTAGTGCAGGGGAAAAGTGTTGTGAATTCGATTTCGTTAAAAGAAGGTGAAGAACAGTTTATCCATCATGCCAAGTTGATCAAGCGATACGGTGCTGCTGCAATTATTATGGCTTTTGATGAAACGGGGCAAGCGGATAATTACGATCGTCGAGTTGAAATATGCCAGCGTTCGTATGATATTTTGGTAAACAAAGTGGGTTTTCCTCCACAGGATATTATTTTTGATTTAAATATATTTCCGGTTGCGACTGGAATGGAAGAGCATCGCTTGAATGCTTTGGATTTCTTTAGAGGAACCAAATGGGTTCGCGAAAATTTACCTCACGCACATATTAGTGGTGGAGTGAGTAATGTTTCATTTTCATTTAGAGGAAATGATACAGTTAGAGAAGCGATGCATTCGGTTTTCTTGTATCATGCAATTCAAAACGGAATGACGATGGGAATCGTAAATCCAGAAATGCTTTCTATCTATGATGAAATTCCAAAAGATTTATTGGAACGCGTTGAAGATGTAATTCTGAATAGAAGAGACGATGCTACTGAAAGATTATTGGATTTTGCTGAAAATGTAAAAGGAGATATAAAGAGTAATGAAAAGGCAATCCAAGAATGGCGCTCGGGAACGATTCAGGAACGATTGACACATTCATTGGTAAAAGGAGTGGATGAATTTATTCTGTTAGATATTGAAGAAGCCCGACTTGCAGCTACAAAACCTATCGAAGTTATCGAAATTAACTTGATGACTGGAATGAATGTAGTTGGAGATTTATTTGGTTCAGGGAAAATGTTTTTGCCACAAGTGGTGAAATCGGCACGTGTGATGAAAAAAGCCGTGGCGTATTTATTGCCATTTATTGAAGCAAGTAAACAAGCTGGTGACAAACAAGGGAATGGTAAAATCTTGATGGCAACTGTAAAAGGAGATGTACATGATATTGGTAAAAATATTGTTTCTGTAGTGTTAGCTTGCAATAACTATGAGATCGTAGATTTAGGAGTTATGGTGCCTCCTGAAAAAATTATTGCAGCTGCGATAGAGCACAATGTAGATATTATTGGTTTAAGTGGTTTGATTACTCCTTCACTTGATGAAATGGTTTATCTCGCTAAGGAATTAGATAAAAAAGGGATGAAAATTCCAATAATGATAGGTGGAGCAACAACATCGCGTGCGCACACTGCCGTGAAAATTGCGCCTCAATATAGAGAAACAGTTATTCATGTTAATGATGCTTCGAGAGCCGTAACGGTTGCTGGAAGTTTGTTGAACAAGGATAAAAAAATATATGCGAGTGATATTAGAGCAGAATATGATGCGTTTAGAGAGACGTTTTTGAACCGTTCGCGCGACAAAAATTTCTTGACCATTGAACAAGCTCGTAAAAATAAATTGCAATTGGATTGGGATAATTTTACTCCTGTGAAACCAAATGTATTGGGTGAACAAGTGATCGAAGTAGAATTAGACGTATTGGTTCCTTACATTGACTGGACTCCATTTTTTAGAACTTGGGAATTGTTTGGTAAATACCCAGCGATTTTGACGGATGAAGTGGTTGGAGAACAGGCGACTTCTGTTTTTGCAGATGCCAATGAAATGTTAGGGGTCATTTTGAAAGAAAAGAAACTGACAGCCAAAGGAATCTACGGAATTTTCCCTGCAAACCAAGTTAACGATGACGATATTGAACTGTACGAAGCCCCCCCC
>NZ_AHKF01000013.1 GCF_000252125.1 Flavobacterium frigoris PS1
TGGTAGTTCAGTTGGTTAGAATACCTGCCTGTCACGCAGGGGGTCGCGGGTTCGAGTCCCGTCCAGACCGCAATATTGGGGAGAGCCTTTCTTAACGGAAAGGCTTTTTTGCCCACATAAGGTTTTTAAGATTAGTTGTGTTGTTTGGTCGAGTTGGTAGCAATGAGGCCGGGTTTAGTAGTTAGACCAATGAAAAGCTTTCCATTTTTTCTGAATTTATTTTCAGAATTTGGATGGCTTTTTTGATTTTAGGCTATAGTCAAACTATAACGATGTCTAAATTGAGTCTGGCGTTGAGTTTAGTTTATTGGTGTTTGTTGAAGGGAATATTTTTAATTTTTCAAGTTTACAAAAGGTAGAGAAGTCTTTTTACGTGTATTAAAAGCAATGCATTGCGGAATTTGTGTTTTAAAAGTAAAGAAAGACTTATGTTTTTAGGGTGTTTGTAGGAATTGTTGTGTTTTGAATCTGAATTAGCGAAGTTAATGTGTTTAAAATAAATATGTTAAATAATAATTCAATTGATTTCTTAAAAAAAGGCTTAAATTCTTGTGTGAATCAACTTCTATTGTATCTTTGCAACCGCAATAATGAGTGGGTCTGGTAGTTCAGTTGGTTAGAATACCTGCCTGTCACGCAGGGGGTCGCGGGTTCGAGTCCCG
>NZ_AHKF01000012.1 GCF_000252125.1 Flavobacterium frigoris PS1
GTAAAAGCCTTAACGTTGTTTTGTTTCGGTTGAATTGTTGCTGATTTTTTAGTAGATGCTATTGTTGTAGTTTTTTTGTCTTCGGTTGATTTTACTTCATTTATAAGGGAAGTCACTACGGCACTATCCTCTGATGAGGTTGACATAGTTTTATTATCCGTAGCTAATGTTTCAGTATTGAAATTTACTGCATCAAAATCTTCGGACTGAACTCCCATTGCACATCCTATATACAAGGGTAGAAAGAGATAGATGAATTTATTTACAGTTTTCATAATAAGGAAGTATAATTGATAGAATGGGACTTTATGCCTTAGTCTATAGTAAGGCTAACGTTAGTGCCTACAAATTTTTCTCTTGAGTCAGCAACTAATAGGCATTCGTAATTTCCTTTAGGTAGCTCGGAAATGTCGATGGTATAATCTTTGCAAAAACCAGGAAATACTAAGCCTCTGATTGTTGTTTTTTGAAAAATATTTTTCCCTTCAGCATCATAAACTTCTAAAGACAATTTTACACCTTCAATAAATGAATGTTGATTAGCAATTTTAATTGTTAAGTTTTTGTTTCCTGTAGTTTTGTCAATTTCAATTTTTTGGAAATCTAAACTTACTTCGTCAAGACTATTTACGTTTGTTATTAATGCAATAGCGTATCTCATTTTTGTATTAAGACCGATGTTTTGAGCAAGTTTTTCTTTTTTAATAGGCTTTGCTATATCTATCATTAACATGTTCCAGAAAGTGCCTCTTATGGCTTGGTCTTTTGGGATGTTGATGGTAAACTTGTAGGTGTATTTTTCTTTAGGACTCAGTACTTTATCCATCAAACTGCCATCAAACCATTTTAAAGACGATTTTAAGTGGGATTGTGTCGCTGAAAAAGTTCGATTTTCTGCGCAAGAAAAAATAGCTTCGTTTAAACTAAAGAAGACCGTTTGTTCTTCATCTGAATTATTTAGTAGAATAATTTCTCCCTGGATTTGAGTACCAGACATTCCAGAATAAACATGTGTTAATCCGTTTGTTACGATAACACTAGAGTAGGTTAAATTCACGAATAGAGATAAGGCGATAATTAAGTATATTTTTTTCATTTTTAGGTTCTTTAATAAAATATTAGAATCTTGTACTCACTGTTAAAGTTAACCTGTAAGTTGGGAAATGGATAGTGGTTTTCGATAGCTCGCTTGTTACTGTAGTCAAATGGTATTATGTAGCCTTTAAACTAGTTCGATGCGTCAGCATGATATTGATCGGGTGTATTTTTGATTGGCGATGTCGTACAAATGAGACTTCTATGTTTGTATTAATTGTGTTTTTAGTATTGGTCCTAAAAGAGAAAGGTTCTATACATTGTGTAAAGAACCTTTCTTTGTAGGTGTGTTAAAAAGAATTGGAGTACTAAATATCTGTCAAAGTATATTTAATAGTTGCAGAGTAATCTCCAGCACGGTATAGTGCGAAGTTTCCATTTTGTTCTAGTGTGTACGTTAATTTTACACCTTTAGCTAAATCGCCAGTGTACACACTTTCAATACTTGTTACTAATAATGCATCTACACCAATTGCATTCGTCACCCCGAGAGCTACTCCTGCACCAGTTACTGTTCCGGCTGAATCTGTTGTGCCTCCATTAGCTATTAGTGCCGGAGCTGTTGGTGTAATTCTTAAATCTAAACTCCCTGGAAATGTACTACCCGCTTCTAACTGAACATTGATCTGACGGGTTAAGTCATATCCGTTAGCATTCGTTGCCGTAGCTACAACACTAGTGTAATTCAACCATAAATTAGTGTAACTCAAGGCTGAAAACGCATACTTACCAGCTTCAGCATTAACACCAAGTTGTGTAGCATCAGCCATGTCAAACACAATTGTTGCAGCTTCTGTTCCGGTATTGCTGTCATAAATGTCTATCAGCGCCACTTCTGGTACATCTACATTGAAAACGTGTGAAGCAATGTTTAAATCATTGTTGTCTTGAGCATTTACATTACTAGCAAATAAAGCGGCAACGGTTACGATTAATAGGTTAACTTTTTTCATAATATTGGGTTTTTTAATTATTAATATGATGTAAAAGTACTATTGGACTAGAATTGTTTTTAGCGTTATTCGTTGGATAACCTTGAAGTATAGATGAGTAAAACATTCTATCCTATAATAGGAAAGTGATAGTTTGCTCTTTTTTCTAAAAAGCATCCTAGTGTAATTTCTGTTTTGTCTTAACTAATAGGGAAGCGCTATTAAACGTATCAAAAAAGTATATATTTGTACTATAATAGCCTACAATATAATTTTAAAATGTTACGATGAAGCAATCTACTACTATATATAGCCTCAAGAAATTAATACTAATTAGTTTTGTACTGCTTTTTTGCATGCAAGCGTACTCTCAAGTGGAAGAGTCTACGAAAGAAGTTGCCTTAATTAAAATTGATTCTTTGTACAGAGAAGATCAGTTCTTTTTTAGTTTTACCTACAATACACTACAACAGAAACCTACAGATCTTGCCCAAAATAAATTTTCAACTGGTTTTTCAGGTGGTTTTTTGAGAGACATGCCTGTTAATAAAGATAGAACGATAGCTTTTGCAACCGGACTAGGGCTAAGTTATAATAGTTACAATCAAAATCTTTTTATATCGGAACTTGGACAAACACCAGTTTATTCAATAATTGACGCTGAAACGGCTTACAGCAAAAATAAATTCTCGCAATTGTTGGTTGATGTACCTATCGAATTTAGGTGGAGGACATCAACCTATGAAAGTCACAAGTTTTGGAGAATTTATGGTGGGCTCAAAATCAGTTATTTGCTGTACAATAAATCTACTTTTAGTGATGCCAGTAGCAAAATAGTTGTTTTGAATAACAAAGATTTTAATAAGGTTCTTTATGGACTCTATATTTCAGCGGGTTATAACACCATAAATGTGTATGCCCATTACGGCTTAAACTCTCTTTTTAAATCGGCAAATATAGAAGGCAAAAGCATAGACATGAAGGCACTTAATATTGGGGTTATGTTTTACATTTTATAGCCATAAAAACAATAGGAGAATCTGTGGGATAGTCCCTAAAAGGATACCTATTATTAATTCCTTACTGCTGTGGGCTTTCATTACTAATCGCGACGAAGCTACAAAACCGTTCATGAGTATCAAGGTCATTATTAAAGCTACATTTTGGGTTTGATAATGTATAGTGAGACCAAAAGCGAATAGTGTCAATGCACTTATTCCCATCATATGCAAACTTGCCTTTGTTTTAATAAATAGTAAAAGCATTGCGATCAACGTGCTGAATAATGCACCCAATAGGAAAAAATGGAGCTCTGTATAGCGCTCTACCGTGATGCTATTGCGAACTAGAATTATAAGCAAAAAACTTTGAATGAGTAAAGGCAACTTCCGCTCAGATATTGCGGGAACCATAATCGATGCAATTCTCCCTGAATAACGCAAAATAAAAAAAAACAGTATCGGAATTAGTACTGTAATAATTAAGATCTGAGATAAGACAAAATACTTTTCCTGACTTCCAAAATCAGAAAAATTTAAAATTAGGTAATATATGGTTGCGTATAGCGGAATAAATACGGGATGGAAAATATAGGAGAATAGGGGGAGTATTTTTTTCAAAACTTATGTAGTTGGTTAGCAAGACAAATATAAGGAATATGAAAAAAAAGGAGGTGATTATTTTCTTGATTTTAATTTGATGGTAAAATGAGTAGCCGTTTTTTTAAAGGAGGTGATCTACTGTCAATCCTGAAATTCTCCGTCCACAGTGCCTACGTTTTAAAAAGAAGTGTTATTTTTGAGAAAGTTTCGCAAAAGCTGATATTCTTTGAAAACAGCTCATAATCGAGGCTTTTCTTTAATTGTTATAACAAATTAGCGTGTGTCGCACTCCAAATAAATGAGCATATTACTAAAAAACATCATTCCAGTGCTAAATGCCGAATGGATCGGGAATACTCCCGAAGCAGAAGTGGAAGCTATTTCTATCGATAGCCGTTCATTGCAAAATAGTTCTCATACCTTATTTTTTGCATTGGTTGGCCCTAATAATGATGCGCATCTTTACATCAAGGACTTAATTGAGATTGGTGTGCAGAATTTTGTGGTGACCTATATCCCTGAAGAATGTAAAGCAAAAGCAAATTTTATTGTAGTACAAAACACTTTAGAAGCATTACAACAGTTTGCCGCCTATTATCGTGCTCTTTTCAAATTCCCCGTAATTGGTTTGACCGGAAGTAACGGCAAGACAATCGTAAAGGAATGGCTGAACTTCTTGTTGAGCCCCGATTTTAACGTGATTAGAAGCCCAAAAAGTTATAATTCGCAGGTAGGCGTTCCCCTATCAGTTATTGCCATAAATGAAAAGCACAACCTTGGGATTTTTGAAGCGGGAATATCGACGGTTACTGAAATGGAAAAGCTAGAAGCGGTGATCAAACCCACTATCGGGATTCTGACAAACATAGGCTCATCACATGATGAAGGCTTTGAGAATTTAGAACAAAAAATAAAAGAAAAACTACTTCTTTTTAAGGATTCGAAAGTGCTGATTTATCAAAAAAACAAGCTTATTGATAAATGTATATTACCAGATACAAAAACATTTAGTTGGAGTTTTGAGCAAGAAAACGCTGATGTACTGGTTTTTAAAAAACAGACTGAGAATCAAAGCACCACGCTGCATTATAAATACAAAGGAAATGCATATGAATTAAATATTCCTTTTCAGGACAAGGCATCGATAGAAAATGCCATTTCCTGTTTGCTGCTTTTATTATATTTTAATTATGACAGTGCAACTATTCAGTCTAGAATGTTGTTGCTTTTTCCGGTTGAAATGCGCTTGAAAGTTAAAACAGGTATTAATAATTGCAGTCTTATTGATGATAGTTATAGTTCCGATTTTCAGTCGTTAAAAATTGCGCTTGATTTTCTGGAAAGCCAAAAACAGTTTCAAAAGAAAACGGTTATTCTATCGGATATTTTCCAAAGTGGATTGTCAAATGAAGAGTTGTACTCGAAGGTTGCCCAGTTGATTGTTTCTAATAATATTAGCCGAGTTATCGGGATAGGGGAGACTATTTCTGAATTTAAGGAAAAGTTTACCCACTGTATTACATTTAAAAATACGGCTGAATTTGTTTCGAATTTTGAAAACCTTGAATTTGCTAATGAAACCATTTTGATAAAAGGCGCACGTTCTTTTCAATTTGAGGAAATTGTTTATTTATTGGAAGAAAAGACACATGAGACTGTTCTTGAAATCAACCTGAACGCCATTAGTTACAACCTGAACTTTTTTAAATCAAAGCTAAAACCCGATGTCAAAATTATGGTAATGGTTAAAGCATTTGGTTATGGTAATGGAGGTCTTGAAATTGCCAAATTACTAGAACACCATAAGATAGATTACCTGGGTGTGGCTTTCGCTGACGAAGGAATTTCGCTGAAAAACGGTGGGATTCAATTGCCTATAATGGTTCTTAATCCTGAGAACACTAGTTTTTCGGCTATTATCCAACATCAATTGGAACCAGAAATCTATTGTTTAAAAAGCTTGCATGCTTTTTTAAAAATTGCGAAACACAAAAATCTGGAGCGCTTTCCCATCCATGTAAAATTAGATACGGGAATGCACCGTTTGGGTTTTGAAGAAGACAGTATTGACGAGCTTATTGCTACGCTAAAGGGGAATGTTCATGTGGAGATAAAAAGTATTCTGTCCCATTTGGCCACAAGTGATGATGTAAAGCACCGTGATTTTACTGATTCGCAGATAAGCTTATTCGACAAATTATCATCAAAAATAGTATCTGAATTGGGAATAAATCCTGTTCGTCATATATTGAATACTTCGGGAATTAGTAATTTTCCTGATGCGCAATTTAATATGGTTCGCTTGGGAATAGGACTATATGGAGTTTCAAATGATCCCTCGGAACAAAAATATTTAGAGAATGTGGGTACTTTGAAGTCGGTTATTTCTCAAATCAAAACCATTTCCGCTGGCGAGAGTGTAGGTTATGGTCGGAAATTCATGGCTGAAAAACCAACGAAGGTTGGGACGATTCCAATTGGTTATGCCGATGGAATATCCAGAGCTTGGGGTAATGGTGTCGGATTCGTTACCATCAAGGATAAAAAGGCGAAAATTATTGGTAGTATCTGTATGGATATGCTAATGGTCGATGTTACTGAAATTGATTGTACCGAAGGAGATGCTGTAATCATTTTTGGAGAAAGCCCAACAGTCTCCTATATCGCCAAGAAACTAAATACAATCCCTTATGAAGTATTGACCAGTATTTCACAACGGGTAAAACGTGTATTTTATCGATAATTCAGGTAAATTGTAAGAGAAACGTTAGGATTTGTTGAAAATTTATTAAATTAGATTTCCGAATTTTAATCTAAAAAAATAATTATGGGATTTTTCAGTGATTTTAAGGCCTCTTTGATGAAAGGCGACGTGTTAAGTTTAGCAACTGCCGTAGTAATTGGTGGTGCATTTGGAAAGATTGTAGGGTCTGCAGTTGATGACATTATTATGCCCATTGTAGGATTGATAACTGGTGGAATTGATTTCACGCAGAAATTCATCAGTCTTGATGGTATTAGTTATGAAAGTTTAGATGCCGCAAAAGAAGCAGGTGCCGCAGTTATTACTTATGGTAACCTTGTTCAATCCATAATCAATTTTGTGATAATTGCATTGTTTGTTTTTGTTGTGTTAAGAGCAGCCGAAAAAACAAAAAAGAAAGAAGAAGCGGTAGCTGCAGCTCCTGCTGGACCAACTCAAGAAGAGTTACTTATACAAATTAGAGATTTATTGAAAAAATAATACCGCTATACTATTTGTTCTAATTCATCCTGAAGATACTTCAGGACTAAACCGCTTCTTAATTGAGGCGGTTTTTCTTTTTTAAGTGATAAAAATGAGTAAAATCTTTTCTGTAGAATAGATACAATTTACAAAATGTTTTATTTGTAACAATTTGTTACTTTTTGTGAACGCCCTTGTTTTGATCTTAATATTACTTACTTTTGTACTTCGAAATAAGTTTTCAATATTAAAAATATAGTATGAGAATAGCAGTTGTAGGTGCTACCGGAATGGTTGGCGAAGTAATGTTAAAAGTATTAGCGGAAAGAAACTTTCCTGTAACGGAGTTAATCCCTGTGGCTTCTGAGAGATCAGTGGGAAAAGAAATAGAGTTTAAAGGTAAAAAATATAAGGTTGTAGGTATGCAAACGGCTGTAGACATGAAGGCAGATATTGCTTTATTCTCTGCCGGCGGAGAAACATCACTTGAATGGGCTCCAAAATTTGCAGCAGCTGGAACTACAGTTATCGATAACTCATCAGCTTGGAGAATGGACCCTACTAAGAAATTAGTGGTTCCGGAAATCAATGCTTCTGAGTTGACTGCAGCAGATAAAATCATTGCGAACCCAAACTGTTCTACTATTCAAATGGTCTTAGTTTTGGCACCTTTGCATAAAAAATACAATATCAAGCGTGTTATTGTTTCTACTTACCAATCCATCACTGGAACGGGAGTAAAAGCAGTACAACAATTAGAAAACGAATATGCAGGTGTTCAAGGTGAAATGGCTTATAAATACCCAATTCATAGAAATGCAATTCCACAATGTGATTCTTTTGAGGAAAACGGATACACTAAGGAAGAAATGAAATTAGTTCGTGAGACTCAAAAGATACTTGGCGACAGAACGATTGCTGTTACAGCGACTGCAGTTCGTGTGCCTATCGTAGGGGGACATAGCGAAGCAGTAAATGTTGAGTTTACAAATGATTTTGAGGTTTCAGACATTCAAAACATATTACATCATACTGATGGTGTGGTTGTACAAGATAATAATGACACTTATACGTACCCAATGCCAATGTATGCGCAGGGAAAAGATGATGTTTTTGTAGGAAGAATTCGTCGTGACGAAAGTCAGGCTAATACACTGAATATGTGGATTGTTGCTGACAATTTGAGAAAAGGGGCTGCAACAAATACCATTCAAATTGCTGAATATCTTGTTGCGTCAAAACTGGTTTAATCCATTTTAATATTATATCTCTAACCATCTGTTTTAACAAATTGTTAAAACAGATGGTTTTCTTTTTTAGGTTTGCCTACCTTTGCAGCGGATGAAAAAGAAGCAACTCATAATTAGTCTTTCTTTGGCGGTGACCGTATTACTCTCAATACTGTTGCAGTCTTTGCATACTTATGAGCATTTCGTAAAGCAGTTTACTCAAACTGAATGCCATCACAAATACAATGGGAGTAGGCCGGAAATAACACATCAACATCACAATTTTGATCATTGTAAGGTATGTCATTTCACATTTGGGTCCTATATTTCTCCAGTTGAGTTTGCATATAAACTCAACTCAAATTTCAGAACAGTTCCTTACTTTCTTGCAACAGCAGATGCTATTATTTCATTTTCTGGAAGCTTGTATTCTCATCGTGGTCCCCCTGTAAATAACTTGGGCTAATTTTTTAGCCACCATCATTTCTTTTTATTTACTAAATAGTTAGACTCTAGGCACCATTCTTTTGGAAAGCAAGAGTGACTAACGATACAATCATTTTAATGAAAAAAATCATCATAACCCTAATCTTGGGGTTTTCAGCTATGCTCCAAGCACAAAATAAAGTGTCGGGGACAGTAACAAATATGGCGAACCAGCCCATAAAAGGAGTTTCAGTTTATGCTCCAGAATTACATCAAGGAACAACAACAGATGCTAACGGAAATTATATTCTGACAAATCTTCCCAGTAGGAGTTTAAAGCTAAATTTCGTGTTTGTAGGTTTTTCTAACCAGAATAAGACCATCGAGATACGACAGAAAGAGAACACACTTAATATAATCCTTGAAGAAACTATATTCGAAATGGATGAGGTAATCGTTTCTACTGCTTTCAATAAAATACAGTCACAAAATGTGATGAAGGTAGAACATGCCACCATAAAGGAATTACAACAAAAAGGAACAGCAACCTTAATAGAAGGATTAGCAACGATTCCTGGTGTTTCTCAAGTTTCCACAGGAACTTCAATAGGAAAGCCAGTTATTCGCGGTTTGAGTGGAAACCGGGTGTTAGTTTATTCACAAGGAGTTCGCATGGAAAACCAGCAGTTTGGTGACGAACATGGTCTGGGATTGAACGATGCTGGAGTAGAAAGCGTTGAGGTTATCAAAGGGCCAGCTTCGTTATTGTATGGTTCAGATGCTCTTGGTGGAGTTTTGTATTTCAACCCAGAGAAATTTGCAGATGCCAATACGTTTAAAGCTAATTTTAGCCAAAAATTATTTTCCAACACCTTGGGAAGTAACTCTTCGCTTGGGTTAAAAACATCAACTGAAAACTGGAAATTCCTCGCTCGCGGAAGTTACAATACGCATTCTGATTACCGTATTTCTGGAGGGGACCGCGTAACCAACACGCGTTACAATGAAACCGATTTTAAAACAGGTATTGGCTATAGCAATTCTAGTTTTTCTTCGGTTCTTCGATACAATTATAATAATTTGGATTTAGGAATTCCTGAGGATGGTATTGCAGAGCAAAGTAAAAGCAAAAACACGGGTTTTCCAAGACAAGGCGTTTTCAGCCATTTGTTGAGTTTAAACTCTGTTATCTATTTAAAAAATTCAAAATTGGATATTGATTTGGGATATATTGCTAATGATCGTTCTGAGTTTGAGGATAGTGATGTGGCAGGATTGCGTATGAAGTTGAAAACTTTTAATTACGATGCTAAATACCATCTACCCACATTGGGTAAACTAGAATCAATTTTCGGAATTCAAGGAATGCACCAAACCAATACGAACTTTGGTGAGGAGTATCTGATTCCAGATGCGACTACTAATGATTTTGGTGTTTTTGGAACAGCTAATTATGAGTGGGGAAACAATAGTGCCGTACAAGCGGGTTTACGTTTTGATAATAGAAAAATTACTAGTGTTGAAAACGGTACAGTTGGAGAAGAGGGATATTTTAAAGCAATCGATAAATCATTTGATAGTTTTAATGCTTCTTTGGGATACAAGACAAACCTTGCAGACGATTTTACCTTACGATTGAATTTGGCCTCTGGATTTAGAGCGCCTAACTTAGCTGAATTAACATCTAATGGGGTACATGAAGGGACTAATCGCTATGAAATAGGGAATTCTGATTTAAAAACAGAACAAAACGTACAAACGGATTTGAACTTAGAGTACAAGAATGACCATTTTGAATTTTTTGTAAACGGATTTTACAATCACATCAACAATTATATTTACACATCACCTACAGGTACAGTTCTGGAGAATTCTGATGTATTCAATTATATTCAAAGCAATGCCAAATTGTATGGAGGGGAAGTTGGTTTGCATTTTCATCCGCATCCATTGGACTGGTTGCATTATGAAACTGCTTTTGAAACCGTTACGGCTAAAAAACAGAACGGGGACTACTTGCCACTGATTCCTGCAAACAATTGGAATAATACGCTTAGAGGTGAATTTAAAGTTAAAGAGTGGCTTGAAGCTGGATTCGCTACTTTTAATGTGAATACAACATTTAACCAAGACAATGTAAGTGGTTTTGAAACTAAATCTAACGGTTATACTTTAATAAATTTAGGCCTTGGGGGAACAGTAAAACTAGGTAAAACTGTTTTTGATGTTAACCTTAATGGAAATAACCTTTTCGACAAAAGATACATTGCCCATTTGTCAAGATTAAAAACGGATGGGATTCCTAACATAGGTAGAAACATTGTTCTAGGAGTGAACTTTAGCATTTAATTGAAGGGTTACTATAAGAAGCTATTTCTTAATCATTTCTTACAAGGCACAAAATCAAAATAGCAATTGGTTTTGTGCCTTTTGTGTTTATAATAATTACAATTAATGCTTTTTTGAATCTAAGTTCCGTATATTTGTTTAACTAAAATAAATAAAAGTTAAACAATTAAATTATCGTGAGTAAAGCTGCTGTAAATATTGTTTGGTTCAAGCGTGACTTGCGTTTTATAGATAACGACGCATTATATAACGCAAACAATTCGGGTCTACCATTAGTGTTGATTTATTGTTTTGAACCCACAGTTATGAGTTATCCAGATTCTGATGTGCGCCACTGGCGATTTATTTATGAATCCATCCAGGATTTACAAACCAAGCTCAATCCTATAAATGCAACTTTCTATTATTTTCACAATGAAGTGCAAAATGTTTTTTCAGAGTTGTCAAAAAAGTATGAGATAAAAACTGTTTTTTCTCACCAGGAAATTGGTAATAAAATCACTTTTGACAGAGATATAACCATGCAGAATTTTTTTCAAAAAAACAATATCATTTGGAAAGAATCACAAATGCATGGTGTCATTCGAAAATTAAAATCGAGGCAACATTGGGATAAGCGCTGGGAGAATGTCATGCGTGCAGAGCCAAAAATGGTAGCGGTAAACGATTTAAATCTAGTTCATTTAGAAGACGGTTTTTATAGTTATTTAAGAGGAAATCCATTAACAGAAGAGATAGTAAATCCAAATAAAAACTTCCAGAAAGGAGGCGAGAACCTAGCTTGGCGATACCTCGATAGTTTTGTAAAAGAACGGTATGTCAATTACAGCAAGCATATTTCTAAACCAGCTTTAAGTAGAAAAGGATGCAGTCGTATGTCTCCATATTTGACTTACGGTGCTATTAGTATGCGAATGATTTATCAATATACCAATCAACATTATGAAAATTCTAAGAATAAACGAGCCATTCTTAATTTTGTTTCCAGGCTCCATTGGCACTGTCATTTTATTCAAAAATTTGAAGACGAGTGTCGAATGGAATTCGAAAATGTAAATAGAGCGTATGACACTTTGGTTAAACCAAAAAATGAAAGGTATATCAAAGCTTGGCAAGAAGGAAAAACAGGAGTGCCTATTGTTGATGCTTGTATGCGATGTTTAGTAACTACGGGTTACATTAACTTTAGAATGCGAGCTATGGTGGTTTCATTTTTCACCTTTAATTTATGGCAAGACTGGCGTGAACTGCATTTTTTAGCTCGGCAATTTCTGGATTACGAACCGGGAATTCACTATCCACAAATACAGATGCAATCTGGTACGACTGGAATCAATACAATTCGGATTTACAGCCCCATAAAAAACTCTGAAGATCATGATCCAGATGGTGTTTTTATCAAACAATGGCTACCAGAATTAGCTGATATTCCTGTTAGTTTGATTCACGAACCTTGGAAGCTAAATTTAATTGAACAGCAATTTTATAACTGTGAAATAGGGAAAGATTATCCTGAGCCAATTGTAAACATAGAAGAAACTAGAAAATATGCCAGCGACATTGTATGGAGTTTTCGAAAAAAAGACGAAGTGAAAGAAGAAGGAAAACGGATTTTGAAAAAGCATGTTTCTAATCCGAATCGAAAAACTAAAAAGACAAAAACATAATGACTATTTTTTTAAAAGCAAATTGGGAAAATATTATCATGGCCAATTATGAAATTGACCCTGAAATACTGCTCCCTTACTTGCCGAAAGGCGTCGAGCTTGATTTGTATGATGGAAAAGCCTACGTAAGTCTGGTTGGGTTTATGTTCAAGAAAACTAAATTGTTTAACGTTGCTATTCCTTGGTTCGGCACTTTTGAAGAAATTAATTTGCGGTTTTATGTGATTCGAAAAGAGGGAGACAAATGGAAACGCGGAGTTGTTTTTATTAATGAAACCATTCCATATCCTATTGTAGCTTGGATGGCAAATAAATTATACAAAGAACATTATACCGTTGTGCCTACAAGACACGAAATAAGTAACAAAAAAAACAAGCAAAAAGTAAATTTTGAATGGCTTTTGAATAAAAAATGGAACAGCATTTATGTAGAAGCAACAACGGAATCTAAAGCTATGAAAAACCAATCTTTAGAAAAATTCATATACGAACATTATTATGGATACACGAAAATTGATGAACACAATACCGAAGAATACAAATTGCAGCATCCAACTTGGATGGTTAACGAAGTTTTAGATTATAAAATAGATTGTGATTTTACAGCCATGTATGGTGAATCATTTTCTGTTTTAAATACTACAAAACCAGAGGCTGTTTTTATTGCTGAAGGTTCATCAGTGGCTATACAATGGAAAAGAAACCGATTAAATTTTGATAATGAAAGGCGTTAAAAAACAGCATTTGCCCACTAAAATATGCATTAGTTGCCAAAGATCATTTTCTTGGCGAAAAAAATGGGAAAAAGTGTGGGAAGAAGTGAAATACTGCAGTGATAAATGTAGAATGAATAAGTAAAATGAAAAAAACGATACGGTTAATTCTTGGCGATCAATTAAACAGCAATCATTCTTGGTACGATACCATAGATGAAGCTGTTACTTACGTATTGATGGAAATTCGCACGGAGACGGATTATGCTACTCATCATATCCAAAAGATTGTAGGCTTTTTTGCGGCAATGCAGGCTTTTGCATTAGATCTAAAAGCCAAAAAACACAACGTAATTTATCTTCATTTAAACGATGAAAACAATCTACAATCCTTTGATAAAAATATTGAATTTTTGATTGAGCATAATAATTTCACCCATTTCGAATACCAACTTCCAGATGAATATCGGGTGGATGAGCATCTAAAAAGTTTCTGTAAAACGCTCTCAATTACAAGCTCGGCTGTTGATTCAGAACATTTTTTTACAACAAGGGAGGAGCTAGGACATTTTTTTGAAGGCAAGAAAACATTTGTCCTTGAAAGTTTTTATCGTGCGATGCGAAAAAAGCACAACGTTTTAATGGAAGCAGGAAAACCAGTAACTGGGCAATGGAATTATGATGGTGAAAACCGAAAAAAGTTGCCTAAAAATCACAAACCAACGCCACCGCTGATTTTTAATAATGATGTATCGGAAATTCTGGATGAGATTAACAAGACCAATATTAAAACGATTGGGAATATTGATTCTAAAAATTTTGTTTGGCCAATAAACAGGCAACAGTCACTTGAATTATTAGACTTTTTTGTAACTGACTGTTTGCATTTGTTCGGAAGTTATCAAGATGCCATGACGCCAAATGAATGGTCCTTGTATCATTCTAGGATTTCGTTTTCTATGAATGTAAAAATGATTTCGCCACAAGAAGTTATTGATAAAGCAATTGAAGAATGGAAAAAGAGACCTAACGAAATACAATACAATCAACTGGAAGGTTTTGTACGCCAGATTATTGGATGGCGGGAATACATGCGCGGTATTTATTGGCTCAAAATGCCTGAATATGCTTCCTTAAATTATTTTGATAACCAGGAAAAATTACCGGAATGGTTCTGGACAGGCGAAACAAAAATGAATTGTTTAAAAGATGCTATTGGCCAGAGTTTAGAGTATGGTTATGCGCATCATATTCAAAGGTTGATGATTACGGGCAATTTTGCGCTTTTAGCAGGAGTAAACCCTGATGAAATTGATGCTTGGTATCTCGGAATATATGTAGATGCTATTGAATGGGTTCAAATTACAAATACGCGTGGCATGAGTCAGTTTGCCGATGGCGGTATCGTAGGGACAAAACCCTATGTAAGCTCGGCTAGTTACATTGATAAAATGAGTCATTATTGTGGCTCTTGTTATTACAAAAAAGCAATTAAAACGGGTGAAAAAGCTTGTCCGTTTAATAGTTTGTATTGGAATTTTTATGACAAAAATGAAGAGAAATTAGGCAAAAACCCTAGAATTGGCATGATGTATAACGTATGGCGAAAGATGCAACCCGAAGCACAAGGGGCCCTATTAGAACAAGCAGATTACTATTTAAAAAACATAAATAATTTATAATGAAAACGGCTATAGTTTGGTTTAAAACGGATTTACGATTGTATGACAACGAAACACTGATTAAAGCAATTGCTCAAAGCGAAGAAATTTTGCCTATTTATTGTTTTGATGATTCTCATTTTGAAACTACTCAATATGGTTTTAAAAAAACGGGCAGTTACCGCGCGCAATTTTTATTAGAATCATTAAAAAATCTAGATGCTAATCTACGTAAATTAGGCTCTGGATTACTTATTGTAAAAGGAAAACCAGAAGTTGAAATCCCTAAAATTGTGGCAGAATATAAGGTGCATAAAGTTTTTGCTGAACGCGAAGTAGCCTTTGAAGAAAAGCGAACAGAAAAATTGGTTCAAACTGAACTTTTCAAACTGCGTTGCGAGCTAGAAACTTTCAGTACCAGCACACTATATCACGCAGAAGATTTGCCATTTGCCAAAAAAGACATCCCTGATATTTTTACTGTTTTTAGGAAAAAAATAGAACAAGAGACATCAGTTAGAAGTGTTTTTAGTTCGCCTTTAACAATTGCATCGCCAATCATTCCTAAATTGAATTTGCCTACTTTAAAAAAGTTAGGCCTGGAGCTTTCTAAAATAGATTCCCGGGCGGCTATTAATTTTAAAGGAGGAGAAACACAAGCGAAGAAGCGATTAAACCATTATTTTTTTGAAACAAAAAGTCTTTCTAGTTATAAAGAAACCAGAAACGGAATGGTTGGGGAGGATTATTCGTCAAAATTTTCTGCTTGGCTGGCTTTGGGCTGTATTTCGCCAAGAGCAATTTATTTTGAAATTAAAAGGTACGAAAATCAAAATGGGGCTAATGATTCTACCTATTGGTTGGTTTTTGAATTGTTGTGGCGTGATTTTTTTCGGTTTATGTTTAAAAAGCACCAAACTAAATTTTTCCTCTACTCTGGAATACAAAATGAAAAAGTAAATTCAAAGTCACTAAACGAGAAATTAGTATCGCAATGGATCAATGGGGCAACTGATTCCGATTTTATAAATGCCAATATGATCGAACTCAAACTAACTGGCTTTATGAGTAACAGAGGGAGGCAAAACGTCGCTAGCTATTTTTGTAACGAGCTCAATATGGACTGGCGCATGGGTGCTTCTTACTTTGAATCTCAGCTTATAGATTATGATGTGTGTAGCAATTGGGGAAACTGGGCTTATTTAGCAGGCGTAGGCAATGATCCAAGAAAGCACCGTTATTTTAATATCGAGAAACAAGCCAAGGATTACGACAAGGACAGTGCTTTTAGGGACCTGTGGTTGCAATAGTTTTTTACCATGTAAGTCAATAAGTTTAGTTGCTTTTTTAAAATGGTGTATTTCGATTCTTCGCGAGAGAAACTTACACAAAGAAACGCAATGCTTTACAAAGAGATTTAATGTTCTCCGTGTATCTTTGGGAACTTTTGTATGACACTTTTAAACAAACAATGTAACAAAAAACAACTTTTCAAGACTCATTATCTTTAAGTGTCTTCTTTCGTGATCTAGACAATCAAATTCCTTATTTTTGTTCTAACCAATACTTTTTTTTAATGAAAAAACTAATTCTGATAATGGCGGTAATCCCTACAATAGCATCTTTTGGACAAAATACAAACCCACTAAAATACCCTGAAACCAAGAAAGGAGAAACGGTTGATGTATATTTTGGTACTAAAGTCAGTGATCCATACCGTTGGCTGGAAGACGATCGCTCTGATGAAACAGCAGCTTGGGTAGCGGCCCAAAACAAAGTGACTTATGGTTATTTAGAGCAGATTCCTTTTCGCGATGCGCTAAAAAATCGTCTAGAGAAACTGTGGAATTATGAAAAAATAGGAGCGCCATCACAAGAAGGTAAATACACTTATTATTCAAAAAATAACGGACTTCAAAACCAGGCTGTCGTCTATAGAAAAGACGCTGAAGGAAAAGAAGAAGTGTTCTTAGATCCAAATACATTTTCTAAAGACGGAACCACTTCCCTTGGCGGATTGGATTTCTCCAAAGACGGTTCTAAAGTGGCTTATGCCATCTCTGAAGGCGGAAGCGACTGGAGAAAAGTAATCCTGATGGACGCTTTGACTAAAAGAGTTTTGGAAGACACAATAATAGACGTGAAATTTAGTGGTTTGTCTTGGAGAGGAAACGAAGGTTTCTATTACTCTAGTTACGAGAAACCAAAAGGGAGCGAATTGTCAGCCAAAACGGACCAACATAAATTGTATTTCCACAAACTGGGAACTTCCCAGAAAGAGGATCAAGTGATCTTTGGTGCAGACCAAAAAAGAAGATATGTTGGTGGAAGCGTAACAGAGGACGATAAGTATCTAATCATCACAGCTTCGACTTCGACTTATGGAAACGAATTGTTTATAAAAGACCTTAGCAAACCTGAAAGTTCTATAGTTACCGTTGTAGATAATTTCAATAGTGACAATTATGTGATGGACAATGAAGGAAGTAAGCTATTTATAGTGACTGATTTAAATGCGCCCAATAAACGCATTGTAACCGTTGACGTCAGCAATCCAAAAGCCGAAAACTGGAAAGATTTCATTCCTGAAACGGAGAATGTCTTGTTTCCGTCAACCAGCAGCGGATTTATTTTTGCTAATTATATGATTGATGCTGTTTCGGCAGTAAAGCAATACGACTACTCGGGTAAACTGATTCGCGACATTGAATTGCCAGCAATAGGAACAGCGGGCGGTTTTGGCGGAAAGAAAAAGGACAAAATAGTGTATTACTCCTTTACTAATTATACCACGCCCGGAACAATTTATTCGTTGGAACCAAAATCAGGGAAATCAGCAGTGTATGAAAAGCCAAAAGTGGATTTCAAAAGCGACGAATACGAATCCAAACAGGTTTTTTATACGTCCAAAGACGGAACTAAAATCCCGATGATTATCACCTACAAAAAAGGATTGAAACTCAACGGTAAGAATCCCACAATGCTCTATGCTTATGGGGGATTTAATGTGAGTTTGACACCAAGTTTCAGCATATCTAATGCGGTTTGGATGGAAAATGGAGGAGTATTTGCTGTACCTAATTTACGCGGAGGCGGAGAATATGGTAAAAAATGGCATGATGCGGGAACCAAAATGCAAAAACAAAATGTGTTTGACGATTTTATCGCTGCGGCGGAATATCTAATTGCGCAAAAATATACCTCTTCTGATTTTCTTGCCGTTCGTGGCGGTTCAAATGGAGGTTTGCTTGTAGGCGCAACGATGACGCAACGTCCGGAGTTGATGAAAGTCGCTTTACCCGCCGTGGGCGTGATGGACATGTTGCGGTACCATACCTTTACCGCAGGTGCGGGCTGGGCTTATGATTATGGAACAGCACAAGACAGCAAAGAAATGTTTGAATACATCAAAGGCTATTCTCCGGTACACAACGTCAAAGCGGGAACTCATTATCCGGCTACTATGGTCACGACAGGCGATCACGATGACAGAGTAGTGCCAGCACATAGTTTTAAATTTGCTTCTGAACTACAAGAAAAACAAACTGGAAACAATCCTACATTAATTCGCATTGATGTCAAAGCGGGTCACGGAGCAGGAAAATCAGTTTCGGCCACGATCCAAGAAAACGTAGATATTCAAGCATTCACCTTGTACAATATGGGATTTAAAGCATTGCCAAAATAGTTTTAAGGATTTATTTCGGCAGCTACTTCCTGCTGTTAGCTATATCTCTTGTGGCGAACCCCGCCACAAGAGTATGCCGCTGCCATCAGGGCTAGGGCATTTGTGAAATAAAGATTTATAGTATTCAAAACGCCATTCTAAAAAGTGGCGTTTTTTTATAACGACTTATTGCACTTTCTTCGTCATCTGGTGTCAGTATGAATACTATTTTCAAACCATCAGAATATCGTTTTGTCATGAATTTATTAAAAAACTAAACATTTCTTCCTACTTTAGTATTTCAAAACACAAAGAATAGATATGCAAGAGTCTTTAAATAAGATAAAAAGTGTTGTAAAAAGAAAACCTTCCCCGAGAATTATCAAAAAAAAAGGCCGGTTTATTTTGCTATTTATTGCATTTATACTTCTGATATCAGGTGGTTTGGCTTTTTATGTAAAAGCAAATAAAGCCAAAATTCTGTCTCAAATAAGCACTCAGATAAGTGAAAATATAAATGGGACCTTAGAAATAGGAGATCTCAACTATAAGTTTTTTGCAGGTTTTCCTAATGTTACTTTATCGCTAAAAAACGTAGTGATAAAGGACAGTCTCTGGGCAACACATAAACATACTTTATTAAATGCTGAGGAAATCGAACTTCGGCTGAATGTGTTTAAATTATTCAAAAGTGAAAAGCAAATTCAGGAAGTAGTGGTTAATAAAGCAAGCGTTTATTTGTTTAAAGCCAAAAACGGACAATCGAATTCTAATATTTTTCGAGACAAACCAAAAGAGTCAAAGTCAGACAAACCGATAAACACCATTATCGACCAGTTGGTATTAAATGACGTGAGTTTTATATCTGAAAACCAACAAGGGCACAAGTTGTTTCATTTTGAGGTTCCGAACTTAAAAAGCAAAGTAAAATTTAATGACGATCATATAAAAGCAGTGATTGAACTAGATGTTTTGGCTAAAAGTATGGCTTTTAATGTGAATAGGGGAACTTTCATCAAAGACAAAAAAGTCACAGGAATAGCAGTCGCTGATTATTCGAAAAAACAAAAAACGATAGATGTGTTTTTGGACAAACTAAAAATAGGAGAAGATGCTTTTGATATCTCTGGACATTTTGATTTAGGAAAAACGCAGTCTCCTTTTGCGATTGATATAAAAACTAACATTTTATGGCGTAATGCCTCAAAGTTACTGGCTAATAATATCAGTTCAAAACTGGACTTGTTTAATATTGATGAACCAATTAAAGCACATTGTACTTTGAAAGGGGATTTAAATGCTGCTGGCGATCCTGAAATTGTAGTGACTGCTGAGGTTCGGGGCAATAAATTACAAATTCCAGACGGAACCATAACCAATTGTAATTTTGATGGTAAATTCACTAATAATTATGTAGAAGGAAAGGGAAATAATGATGCTAATTCGGCTATTGTTTTTTCTCATTTCTCAGGCGCATATGCTACTATCCCTTTTACGATTGCACAAGCTAAAATTGTTGATTTTGAGAAACCAATAGCAACCGGAAAATTAAAATCAGACTTTGATGTTGCCAGATTAAACGAAATTACTAATGATGAATTCATGCGTTTTAAAAAAGGGAATGCCAAAGTAAATCTTGATTTTGCGGTAGACGTGGCCAATTATAAGCTAGTAAAACCACAATTTGTGGGGAATGTTTTTGTAAAAAATGCATCACTAACCTATGTTCCTAAAAACTTGACTTTTGACAATACTGCTGTTGAACTTTATTTTACCGAAGAAGCACTCTTAGTGCAAAAAATTAGTTTTAAAGATCGCTTAAACTCAGTGTTTATGGAATTTAAAATCGAAAACTTCCTCAACCTGTATTATAATGACCCAGAGAAAATGCTTATTAATTGGAAAATTTATTCTCCCTATTTGAATGCCAAACAGTTTTTGGGAGTTTTAACGACCAATCAAATAGCGAAAAAGAAAAAATCAAGGGCAACTAGTAGTTTTTCTGACAATCTTCATGATGCTTTTGATAAAAGTCAGGTAGTATTAGATCTCAAAGTAGATAAAATAGGATATGCTAAATTAGTTGCCACAGAGGCAAAAGCCAGAATTCAGATCATAAACAACAAATTGATACTTGAAAAAGGCTGGGTAAAAAGTTCAGGAGGAAATATTTCTTTTGATGGAATAATGACACCACAAAAAGAGTCTTATTCTATTAGTGCCAATGCAAAAGTTAATGGCGTTGATATTTCGGATTTTTTAAATTCGTTTGATAATTTTGGCATTCGATCCTTTTCTTCAGAAAGTCTTAAAGGTAAACTTATTGCCCAAGCCTCGGTAAACGGAATGTTAAATCCTGAAGGAGAATTGCTAAAAGAAACGATAGCCGGAGTTGTGAAATTCAATATTAATAAAGGAGCTTTAGTTGATTTTGAACCTATAAGAAAAGGTTGGCAGCTTCTTGTTCCTTTTAGAGATTTAAACAACATTACTTTTAGTGATTTGAAGGGAGACTTTCAAATCAAGGGCGAAAAAGTGGCTATTAATGAATTGAAAATTAGTTCTAATGTGATTAATTTTGATGTATTTGGCATTTATTCCTTTGGAAAAGGGACTAATTTAAATATTACGGTTCCACTCCGGAATTCTAAAAATGATGGCGATATAAAGAATAAAGCAGAACGAGAAGACAAAAGATACAGAGGAATTGTTTTGCATTTGTTAGCTACAGATGGCAAAGACGATAAAGTAAAAGTGAAGCTGGTAGCAAACCCAAATAAATAAAAAATTAGACTATAAATGGAGCTGTTATAGGTTGGCTCTGCTTTTTAAATGTCATTTTAGGAGAGTGGTTTTTTTTTGTTATTGTTTTCCAATTTTTCGTTGTAATCAAGACAAAGCAAGAAGTCAATCGTCAATAGCATTAAAATCAATCCGTCAGCAATGTTTCCAGTAATCTGGCGTCATGTCCATAAATATCGTCATAAAAATGTACTTCGCCCTGGGGATCTACCCAAGAAGTGAAGTAGCCAATGTAAACCGGAATTTTAGTTTTTAGGTTATATGTTTTTTCCACTTCTCGATTCATAGCGGCATCGATTTTTTCTACAGGCCAGTTTTTATCGCCTTCCAAGACCATAATGGCCAAATCCCTTGGTTTTTCCAAACGTATGCATCCGTGGCTGAAAGCCCTTTGCTCCTCGTTGAACAGGCTCTTAGATGGCGTGTCGTGCATATAAATAATGTGGGAATTAGGGAAGACAAACTTCACCTTCCCTAAAGCGTTTTGCTCACCGGGTCGCTGCCGTACACGATTGCCTACCCATTCCATGTCGTGTATGGAGAGATAGTTGGAGTTTTTAGCAATGGCGGGTAAAATCTCTTTCCTTAATATACTTGGGGGTACATTCCAATAGGGGCTGAAGATAATCTGACTCATCTGACCACTAAAAACCACCGTTTTATTCATAGATTTTCCTACAACTACTTTGGAAGTCAAAACAGGTTTACCATCCTTAAAAAAAGTGAGTGTAAACGAAGGAATATTGACCACAATATGCCGTTCGTTTTTGGTCAAACTCGGTGAAAGCCATCTACAGCGCTCCATATTGACCATCAAAGTTTTGATGCGTTGCTGTACAGTAACGTTCATATCCTTAATGTGTTTGGGCAGCAATTCGGGATCAGCCGAAAAGGCATTTCGTTCCTTATATTTTAAAACACCGGATAACAGTTCACTGTCGTAGTTGTTTTTTTTGGAGTCGTTTTTCAGATCACCGCTTAGGTAAAGGCGGTTTCTGATTTGCAGAATTGCGGTTGCGGTATCACTGGGTTTAAGCGATTTTATTTTCGTAGGCAACACGATAGTGCTCCAGCCTCCTTTTTTCTCAATGTTTCGATAGTCTTGCAGGGCCGCTTTCAACTGGTAATACTGTCCCAGCAGGTCCTTGTCTGGTTTGTTGATGAGACTAGGATCTTGCAGTAAAGAGTCTAAGCGGTTAACGTAAGATTGTTTTTTTCGAGGCAAATACCAACCTAATTCTTTGGATTTATTGAGGTCAATTCCCTTTAAAACTCGATCTGCATAGAAGAAGTAGAGCGAAGACATCAGTAGTTCTACCTCGACCTCTGGCTTTTCCTCGTTTTCTGGGTCTAGAAAAATGGTGTGTATTTTTTCTTGGTACGGAACCTTAATTTGCAAGCCTTCCTGATCCAAATTGTTAATTTTGTCATACAGTAAATCTGCAAACTCATTCCTGCCTGTGCTGTCGTACCAGAGGTAGTGGTATTCGTGTTTTTGATACAGCGCCACCACTTCAGGTTTTAAGTAGTTTAGTTTGGGGTATTTTTTAAAAAAGGGAGCTATCAAAGTGCTGTCAAAAGGGACGTCAGGAAATGAAGGAACCCTTTGATAGAGCATCGCTAGATTGAGTGCCATAGTTTTTCCGTTACTGGCTTTTGTGGTAAGTGGTAAAAGCAGAAACAAAAAGTAGGCAATAGAAAACAGGAATGATATAAGGAGACGTTTCATGTCTTTACTATTTGATAGTCAGGTATAAAGATACGAAAATAGGATGGGGAAAATGAAGTTTTGAGCCCATAAATTGGTTTTAGCAATCTCCGAATTAAATTTTGTGTCAAAAAAAAATAGCTAGCGGAAAGCAGTGGGTTTTGAGCTATTTGAAATTGTAGTGAAAGCAGTTTATTTATTGAGAATAACTGATAATAGGACTAATTTTATCCGAAAGCTGCGTTGAAATTCCGAGCCGTCTTGTCGATATACTGTCGATAAAAGGACTGTAGAAATATTCGGTTTTTTGTTCGTCAGAATTCTCAGTGAAATCATTTTTGAGGGGGGACTGCTATAATCGCTTTTACGGCTTCGGCTGATTTTTCATGTATAATGCGTTCTAGTGCAAGAGCTGGCTTCTCTGCTTTTTTTGTGTCTTTTATCAAAGAAATGGTTGTTTGAGTGTTCAAGTTTTTCTCTATCAAGTCAGCAGATGATTTTTCTCCTGAATCGAAATTACTCGTTGCACAAAAAATTAGAAGTGAGTTCAATACTAAAAATAGAATTGCGAAAGTGGAGAGCTTGAGTTTCATAACCTTTAGCCTTTAGGTCATTAAATGTAATAAAAAATCAACTACAAGTAGTATCGCTACATATAAAGTAGACGAGTGGTACTCTTTTTCGGTTCAATTGCATGAATTGAAGTAGACGATTTGGAAAAAACAGATTAACCAATAATTATATAGCAAATTGGGTCAACCGAATTTCGTACACCGTCAGATAAATGATTAAGCCTACCGTTTGAAATATTTTTCTATCTAGAATGTTCTTTGCTTTATTTGTAATCGTCATAAAAAAGGAGGTCGGCTAGGCTGTTGTCTTTGTAGTATATGTCGAAATAAAAATTAATTTCATCAGCATCATTGACCCAAGCCGTGAAATAACCAATATGAATTGGTATTTTGTTCTTCAGCACATAGGTAGTTTCCTTGCCGCCATTCATGGTCTTGCTTATCTTTTCTGACGGCCAATTGGGATTGTCCTTTAAAATTAATAGTGCCAATTCTTTTGCTTTTTGCATATTGATGCAGCCGTGACTGAACATGGGAATTTCAACCTCGAAATTTGTCTTATAAGGCGTGTCATGCAGATAAATATCATAGGTGTTGGGAAAAACAAACTTTACTAATCCTAAAGCATTCTGGTCACCCGGTTTTTGTCGGACATTACCATTGTTCCATTCCATGTTTTTTTTCTCCAGATAGTCTGGATCTTTTTTCATTGCTGGTTTTATTTCATTTTCTATGATACTTCGAGGGACATTCCAATAGGGACTGAATATGATCCGACTGATATTAGAACTAAAAATGACTGTTTCCATCATGTTGATTCCCACAAACACCTTGGACTCTAGCGCTCTCTGCCCATTTTTAAAATAAATAAGCTTAAAGGAGGGCACGTTTACGATGATAAATTCGTCCTCTTTTGCCAGTGCTGGCGGAATCCATCGGCAACGTTCCATGTTTACTATTATGGTTTTGATGTAACTGGTAATTGGAATATTCATCCTGTTAATTTGGCGTGGGCCAATATATTGATGTGCCTGATAGCCATTCCTTCTGTTAAACTTGAGCACTCCTTCCATTAGTTCCTGATCGAAAACATTGCTCTGAGAGTCCTCTTTTAGATCTTCCAATACATAAAGGCGATGTCTGATTTGACCTATGATTTTTGAACTGTCACGCAGATGGTGGATGGGTACTAAAGGATTGGTTTCAATAAGTGGCCAATCACCGCTCTTTTCTATCTCGCGGTATTTTCTCAAGGCATTCCGTAGTTTGTAATATTGCCCAAAAAGCTGTTTTTCATTTTTGTCCAAAAGTTTGGGAACGGTTAATAGGGAATCTAGCAAGTTTGTATACGAAACGTTTTTCCTTGGTAGAAACCAATCCGTTTCCTTAAACTTCTCGCTGTCTATGCCGTGAAATACTTTTTTAGCGTAAAATATATACATTGTCGATAACATTATCTCCGTATCCATAGGGGATAGGTCAGCGGTGGATCCTTTATTGAAAATGGCAGCAATTTTATCCTGGTACGCTAAGTTAAAGTTCAGACCTTCATTCTTGAGTTGGCTTACTTTGGCGTACAATAAACTAGCAAATTCGATAAGTCCTTTGCTGTCAAACCAAATCGTATTGTAATTGTGATTTTGATATAAGGTAATTACCTCTAACTTGTAATTTTTTAATTTGGGGTATTTTTGAAAAAAAAGATCGATCTCGCTAAGGTCAATGTCAAGTATGGATTCTTTGGGAGAGATGTTCATAGCTGTTTCTGACCACTGCGAAGCACTGTCCGAAACAGTTGTTGTCCTATTACGGTCGGCTGAGGCAATAAAAATGCCAAATAAGAATACTGCAATAAACGAAAGAAAGTTTTTCATCATAAAAACTTTTACTAAAGTTATAAAAAATATCGGTTTTTTAGGTAATAATTCCCATTCAATTAGCGGTACAGTACTTCTCAGGTCTAATTTAGTCTATCGGAACGAAAGTGGAGGCGGAAAGAGCAAAATCTATCAAATATCAAAAGTAAAGGCAATTTGGTGGTCTGCGTTGCAAAGTTCAAAAGCAAATAGAAATCAGTTATAAACAAGCTTGCGTCATATTACAGGGATAACTTGCCAGTAGATATGTGATTTCCGTTACTATCATAAATTTTTACTAATGGCTTCGTTTTTTTGTGATATTAAGGTTAGATTTGGAAGACAACTATAAATTGATAATAATATGAAGATACAAATTAACACCGACAAAAATGTAGAAGGAAGCGAAAGACAAGAAACGTATTTTTCTGGAGAATTAGAAAAAGCACTTTCACGTTTTGATGATAAAATTACCCGCATTGAAGTTTATTTTGCCGATGAAAATGGCGATAAGTCCGGAATTAATGATAAAAAATGCGTTATAGAAGCACGTCCAACAAAAATGCAACCTCTAGTGGTGACTGATTATGCTGACTCAACAGAGAAAGCATTTCACGGTGCATTAGACAAGATGAAAAAAATACTGTCAACTTCTTTTGAAAAACAAAAGGAACATTAAACACCAATCCTTTTGGAGTTGCAAATAAATATAAAAATGACACTTTTCTTAAGTTAGGAAAGTGTCATTTTTTCATGGAATTATATGATGTTGTGGAGGCTGGGTTTTGAGTCTATAAAAGCTATTTTATATATAGCAAGGTTGCCAAGGCTTCGTCTCTATCGTAAACGTCTTCATAAAAATGAATGGTCCCTTCGGTATCTACCCAAGCCGTGAAATAACCAATGTAAACTGGAATTTTATTGTGAAGGGTGTACCAAGATTCTTCTCCCTTGTTCATGGCTTCTTCAATCTTTTCCTGATTCCACTTTTTATCGTTTTGCAAGATGTGGACTGCTAGCTCAATTGGTTTTGCCACTCGGATGCATCCATGACTAAAAGCTCTGTCTTCTCTGTTAAAGAGGCTTTTGGCAGGAGTATCGTGTAAATAGATAGCATTCGAATTAGGGAAGAGGAACTTTATCAACCCCAAGGAATTTTTGGGTCCAGGTCTTTGTCGTACATATTCTTTATGCCATTCCATGTCGTGCTCCTCCAGATAGTTTCGATTTTTTTCTATGCCTGGAAGGATCTCTTTCTTTAAGATACTCTCCGGAATATTCCAATATGGACTGAATACGATGTATTTCATCGGGGTGCTAAATATCACCGTTTTGTTCATGGCTTTGCCTACTACAACATCAGATCGCAGTTCCGGTTTTCCATTTCTAAAATACGTTAATTCATAAGCGGGGATATTTATGGCAATTAATTCTTTGGCTTTTGTAATGTCATTTGAAACCCATCGACAGCGTTCCATATTGACTATAAGTGTTTTTATGCGCTGTGCAACGGGTATATTTAAATCTTCGATGAGTTTTGGTCTAATTACTTTGCTAGCGGCATTTCCACTGCGTTTGTTGTATTTTAAAATTCCGGTGGCTAATTCATTATCATAAATCGCACTTTTAGAGTCGGTGGCAATATCTCCGGAAATGTATAAACGTTCTCTGATTTGTGTAATGGTTGTGGAGCTGTCGCCAATAGTAAAAGACTTGAATCTTGAATCAAGGTCAATGTATTTCCATCCGCCTTTCTTTTCCATTTGGCGGTATTTTAGTAGCACATCTTTAAGTAGAAAATATTGACTCAACAGTCCTTTCTCTTCCTTGTGAATTAACGAAGGGTCGACCAAGAGAGAATCTAGATAGTTGACGTAGGATTGTTTTTTTCGTGGCAGATACCATTCCATTTCGTTCGATTTCTTAACATCTAAACCATGGTAAACGGTTTCTGTATAATAAAAGTACAAAGCTGAATGAAGGAGTTCGGTATTAATGTTTCGTTTTTCAACAGTATTGATTCCATTGTAAACTCGGTCGAGTTTGTCTGCATAGGGAGCGACATTCTCAATCCCTTCCTCTTTTAAGGAATTGATCTTGTTGTAGAGTACGTTGCCAAATTCATTGATTCCATTTTTATCATACCAAACATAGTGGTATTGGTGTTTTCGATACAATTGCTCAACATCCCCTTGATACTCTTGTAGTTTAGGGTGTTCATTGAAAAAAGTTTTTACCAAGCTGCTGTCAAAAGGAGTTGTTATGTCTTCTTCAACAGCAACAGCGACTGTAGCTTGATTTTTTTTGCAGGAAACTAGTGTAAATATAAAGAGGGCGACAATCATTGCAGTAGGTACAATTAACTTTCTCATAATTTGGGTTTGATGATTAATATTTTTAGGTACAACAAAAATACGTTAAAATAGCCTGCAATATCCCAGTTTGTGATTGGGCTGAAATGGCTATATTTACCTTTATGATCTTAAGTTTTACGGAAGAAATTTTCTTTTGCGTTTAAAGGATAGCTTTTAAGTACAAGATAAAGTTTGTTTTGTGAAAAACAAAAGACAATCAGTCATCTATGAAAATAAATAATAATATAAATATGAAAAATGTAGTTCTTCTCTCGTTATGCTATTTATTATGTGCTGCTTTTACAACTGCTAAGTTTGATCAACACAAGGACAAAGAAATGATCAATGCTACGCTTGACGCTTGGCACAAAGCCGCAGCGGACGCAAAATCCGACATCTATTTTAATTTTATGACAGAAGATGCGGTTTTTATTGGTACTGATGCGACAGAGAATTGGAGTAAAGCTGAATTTCAAGCCTACGCAAAACCCTATTTTGACAAAGGTAAGGCCTGGAGTTTTATCCCATTGGAGCGCCATATTTATTTTGATAAAACTGGAAATACGGCTTGGTTTGATGAACTGTTAAGTACCCAGATGAAAATTTGCAGAGGTTCAGGGGTTTTGGTTAAAATAGGCCAAGAGTGGAAAATTAAGCATTATGTTTTGTCGATAGCCGTTCCTAATGATAATGTGGGGGAAGTGGTTAAGGTTAAAGCGGCTATAGAAGATGCGTTTCTGTTAAACTTACAAAAAGGGGAACGATAGGCTGTTTTTTATTTGCCTGGCAGAATTCATAACCATGTATTTCTCAATAGACAACTATAATAGCTAAGGTTAAATCCTATTCTGATAGCAAACAGGCTTCAAAATTACGGATTCTGTTATAATTATTCAAATCCCCCCTGTTTTGTGTCGATGTAAGCTATAAAATCATTATTTTTTTAACTTTGTCCCCTTGAAAATAAGGGTTAAATAAATTAAAATGAAAACTGAAAAACGCTGGGTAATTTCCTTTGTAATTATAAGTATGGTTTGTATCACTGGAGTTTTATGGCCAGCAGTAACAGAAAACAATGCTATTCTTTCTCAATTTGGCACTCTGGATCAGATCGTTCCTGCTGATGTTGCTTGGATGCTTACTTCGTGTTGTTTGGTTTTAATCATGACGCCGGGATTGTCTTTTTTTTATGGAGGAATGGTAGGGAAGAAGAATGTGATTTCTACCATGCTGCAAAGTTTTATTTGCTTAGGAGTAGTAACCTTATTGTGGGTAGTAGTAGGCTTTAGTTTGGCTTTTGGTGAGCCTTTAGGAATTAATATCGGAAATGGTTTTTGTAGTTTTGTAGGTGATCCTACAAGTTTTGCATTTATGGATTATGTGGGTGTTTTGCCTCATAATAAAATGGCTACTACTGTTCCCTTTATGCTGTATGCTTTGTTCCAGATGAAATTTGCTGTTATTGCGCCTGCAATCATTACAGGTTCTTTTGCTGAACGTGTTCGATTTATTTCGTATTTGTTATTTATCTGTTTGTTCACTTTGTGTATATATGCGCCGTTATGCCACGCCGTTTGGTATCCTACTGGAATTTTAGGCGCTTACTTTGGAGTTAAGGATTTTGCCGGAGGGACAGTGGTTCATATGAGTGCCGGATTTGCGGCTTTGGCTGGTGTTATTGTTTTGGGAAAAAGAAAAAATAGTAAGCATGTCCCTACGAATATCCCTTTTGTTTTATTGGGAACAGGAATGCTTTGGTTCGGTTAGATTGGCTTTAATGCTGGTTCATCGCTAGAGGCTAATGGAGTTGCGGCGATGGCTTTTGCAACGACCACAACGGCTTCCGCCGCTGCAATGTTGACGTGGATTTTCTTTGATCGCATCAACGGTAGAAAAGTTTCGGCATTGGGTGCTTGTATTGGCGCTGTAGTGGGATTGGTTTCCATAACGCCAGCTGCTGGCTATGTTACCGTTCCGGAAAGTATGTTTTTTGGTTTTGTTGCCGCCCTAGTTTCAAATATGGTTGTAAATGCTAGGTTCTTGAAAGGGATTGATGATACCTTAGATGTTTTTGCCTGTCACGGCGTAGGTGGAATCACAGGAATGGTTCTTACAGCAATTTTTGCCCACGGTGAGCACGCAAGTTTGCTTCATGGAGGTTGGAATGTCTTTGGCCATCACATAACTGCATTAGTTTTGGTCTCAATCTATACTTTCTTTGGAGCTTATATTTTGTTTAAAATCACCAATAAAATTATTCCGATGCGTGTTTCTGAGGAATCAGAGGTGATGGGACTGGATTTGTCACAACACGACGAAACCCTTTTTCCAATTGAGTGCGCGGACTAAGGTGTATAATTAAATGTTTTATGGAATAAGTTTGACTTCTCGATTCTTCACAAGGGTTTTTGTCATATTACCTTTAAATAAATCGAGCTGCTTACGCAAATTGTTATTGTAGTTAACAACTGTCACTTTGATTTTTTTTACTAAAAATGCATGTTTTTCAAATAAAAGCAGGCTAGGTAGAAAAGGGATCGAGAAGTTTTTATTCCTAAAATAGGCACACAAATTAAATAATTCACTGCCATACCCTTCGGTCTTATATATTTCCTTAATTTTGCCGAAATATTTTAAAAATCGTGGGAAGCAAAAATAAATTAAAGAGATTCGGAGAAAACGAAACATTCGGTAACGTTTTTCAGCCAACAAGAGAAGAAGTAGTTGGAGATTTATTTCCTTTAAAAGGAAAATGGAATTCTGATTTCTTCAAAAATGACAATCCAATAGTATTAGAATTAGGCTGTGGAAAAGGGGAGTACTCCGTAGGATTAGCGCAAAAATACCCTAATAAAAACTTTGTGGGAATCGACATCAAAGGAGCGCGTTTTTGGCGTGGTGCTAAAACAGCAGTTGATGAAGGATTGCATAATGTGGCTTTCATTCGAACTCAAATCGAGTTGATCAATCATGTTTTTGCTGAAAATGAAGTCGATGAAATATGGATCACCTTTCCAGATCCACAAATAAAATATAAGAGAACCAAGCACCGCATGACTAATTCAGAGTTCTTGCAGTTGTATAAAAAAGTATTAAAAAAAGATGGTGTTGTTAACCTGAAAACAGATAGTGAATTCATGCATGGATATACATTAGGTTTGCTTCACGGTGAAGGACATGAAGTGCTGTATGCTAATCACAATGTGTACGTAAACGAAGGAAGTCCAGAGGAAGTGACTGCTTTTCAGACTTTTTACGAAAAACAATATTTGGAGGTTAACAAAGCAATTACGTATATTCGATTTAAAATTAAAGAATAATAGTACACTTGCAATTGGAATAGCTAGCCAATATTACACCTTTGAACCAAACTAAATGAATTTAATTATACCTTATTTTTTAGGCTTCGTTACTGCAGTCATAGGGATTATTCCTCCAGGGCTAATTAATATGACAGCAGCTAAAGTGAATCTCAAAGAAGGACAGAGAAATGCGTTTTGGTTTGTGTTGGGAGCAGTTATTATTATTTTTTTTCAAGCTTACCTAGCTATTTTATTTGCTCAAGTCATAAACATTCGCCCTGATATAATTATCTTATTGCGAGAAGTGGGATTTGGTATATTTGGAGCGTTGACGGTCTATTTTTTAGTCCTGGCGAAAGCGCCAAAGATTAAGAAAACCAAAATTAAAAAGAGAAGCCAAAAGAAACGGTTTTTTCTGGGTATGTTGCTGTCAGCTCTTAATTTTTTCCCCATTCCCTATTATGTTTTTGTCAGCATTACTTTGTCTTCATATGATCTTTTTGCGTTTGACATAACGTCTATTTTTATTTTTGTAAGCGGCGTGGTGTTCGGATCTTGCCTTGTCTTTTATTTTTACATTAAATTCTTCCAGAGGATAGAAAGCAAAGCAGATTATATGTTAAAAAACATGAATACGATTATTGGTAGTATAACAGGTATGATTTCAATCATCACTTTATTCAATATCATTCGGTATTATTTAGAGAAGTAAGACGTAAAATAAACGAGCTAATCGTTCTTAAGATTAGTTAAATCCATGGCGAACGATAATTTTTTCGAAAGAGTATATAGTATTGCTAAGCAAATTCCTTACGGAAAGGTGACCTCCTATGGGGCTATTGCTAGAGCATTAGGTACAGCTCGCTCCGCAAGAATGGTAGGCTGGGCAATGAATGCGGCGCACGGTCTTGATGATGTACCCGCACATCGAGTGGTTAACAGGATAGGATTGTTGACAGGGAAATTCCATTTTGAAGGTACAAATCTCATGCAGCAATTATTAGAGAGCGAAGGGATAGAGGTAGTCGATAATCAGATTGTCGATTTCGAAAAACACTTTTGGGCTCCTGATGTGATGGAGGGGTAAGTAAGCATAGTACATGCATGCGAAAGCGGTAGCAAAGGTTTCATTAGTTCAGAATAGCTAAAAGAGAGGATTATAAATCCCGATAATTCCTGCTAATTTTAGCATCGATAAATGCAATACAAAAACGACTGTTATAAGAACTTAATCTGTTATCTTTACAATCTGAAATCAGTTTAAATAAACATAACGTTTCAACTATAAAAATCAATTGAAAATAGTAAACTTATAATGAAATTAGATAGAAAAGACATTCTTAAAGCTTTAGAGACAATTACTATAGCTGGAGAAGGAAAGAATATGGTAGATAGTGGAGCGATAGCAAACGTTATCACTTTTGGAGATGAAGTAGTGGTTGATTTAGTTTTGCACACGCCAGCGATGCATATCAAAAAAAGGGCAGAGGACGACATCAAAAAAGCGATACTTGAATTAGTGTCTCCTGACGCTAAAATAAAAATCAACAGTAAAGTAGAGGTTGCAGATAAACCTGAAATTAAAGGAAAAATGATTCCTGGAATCAAAAATATTATTGGAGTTGCCTCTGGTAAAGGTGGAGTAGGAAAGTCTACGGTTACTGCAAACCTTGCGGTAACTTTGGCTAAAATGGGATTTTCAGTAGGAATCCTTGATGCTGACATTTACGGACCATCGATGCCAATCATGTTTGACGTTGAAGGCGAAAAGCCAGTTTCAGTTACAGTTGACGGGAAGTCAAAAATGAAACCAGTTGAAAGCTATGAAGTGAAAATACTTTCTATTGGGTTTTTTACAGCTCCAAGTCAGGCTGTTATCTGGAGAGGACCAATGGCTTCTAAAGCCTTGAATCAAATGATATTTGATGCTGACTGGGGAGAACTAGACTTTATGTTAGTTGATTTGCCTCCGGGAACTGGAGACGTTCATCTTTCGATAGTGCAATCATTACCAATTACCGGTGTTGTGATAGTGAGTACGCCTCAAGCTGTGGCTCTAGCCGATGCTAAAAAAGGAGTTTCCATGTTTATGTCTGAAGCAATCAATGTTCCTGTTCTTGGAATTATTGAAAACATGGCTTATTTCACACCAGAAGAGTTACCTGAAAATAAATATTACATCTTCGGAAAAGAAGGGGCTAAAGATCTTGCTGAAGATTTAGGTGTTCCTTTCTTGGGGGAGATTCCAATTGTACAATCCATCCGTGAGGCTGGAGATTATGGTCGTCCTGCAGCAATGCAAAGCGCATCACCTATCGAACACATTTTTGATGAGGTAACCAGAAACGTGGTACAAGAAGTAGTAAATAGAAACGAAAATTTACCCGCTACCGAAGCTGTTAAAATTACAACTATGGCAGGTTGTTCGGCGGTAAAAAAATAATTTTAGATTAAACCTTTATACTTTTTAGGTTTTAAATCTTTCAAATTGAATAAAATGACAACAGAAGAATTAACAATTGAAGTTCAAAAAGCACTGGAAGAAATCAGACCTTTCTTGAATTCTGACGGCGGTGATATTACGCTTATTTCTATTGAGGAAGACAAGCATGTTAAAGTACGACTTGAAGGAGCTTGTACTAGTTGTAGTGTCAATCAAATGACACTAAGAGCCGGTGTCGAAACCACCATCAAAAAGTTTGCGCCGCAAATTGAAACTGTTGTAAATATTCTTTAAATTTTAATAAGGGCGTTTCCACTTTTAGAAAAAAGTCTATCCAGCATTGCGGTGATGGGACTTTTTTCTAAAAGCGGTCGGGCTATCCGCGCTACTTCGGTAGCATGCTACTATCCCTAACGCAAAACAATACAGTAAGTTAACAAACCAATTCCAATATTTAAAAAATGGACGTTTTAATAAAAATTAAAGATAGAGAAGGAGTAGTTCATGAATTGCAAGCGCCAACTGATATGGCAATGAATATCATGGAGTTGTGTAAAGCCTACGAACTTCCTGTTGAAGGAACTTGTGGAGGAATGGCTATGTGCGCTTCCTGTCAATGTTATGTCCTTAATGATGTAGCGTTACCTGAAATGGGAGATGATGAAGAAGCGATGCTCTCAGAGGCATTCTACGTAAAGCCTAACAGTCGTTTGGGCTGTCAAATCCCAATCACCGAAAGTTTAGAAGGTTTGGAACTGGAGTTGGCTCCAGAGAATTAATATAAAGTCCCGAATTATCGGGACTTTTTTATTTGTTTAAGATTTTAGCGGCTACAGGAGCTATCCTCTCCACAAACAACGAATAGGCTTTTTGTGATGGGTGTAAGCCGTCTTGCGCTACGAGATCCGTGTTTGTTAATCCTTTTCTGGTTATGTCAGTTATATTGATAAATTCAATGCTGTTTTCTTCACAGTATTTTTTGGCGAAAGCATTATAATTATCGATCTCAGTTGAAATTTTCATTGGGTTTCCTGAACCTTGGCCGAAAGGCGTATAAGCATAGTCAGGAATAGACACTACTATTACTTTACTTTTCTCTCCATTCGCAAAAGTGATACTTTTATTTACTAACTCAGGAAACTCTTGCTCGTAAACCGAAAAAGATTTGTGCTGGTACTGATTGTTTACCCCAATTAATAGCGTAACCAAATCGTAATTTGGCGTCAAGTTTTGGTTATTTATTGCTGAAACTAAATTGGTTGTAGTCCATCCTGTTTGAGCAACTACTTTTAAAGAATAGGTATTGGTAATATTGGTGTTTTTTAAGCTTTGTTGTAATTGTTCAGGAAACTTGCAGCTGCTACATACACTTTGACCTATGGTGTAACTATCTCCTAATGCTAAATAGTTAATGCTATGATCTAGCGTCTTTACTAAAGGGATGCTTTGGGATGTGGTATTTTGAGAACTTTCCATTATTGGTTTAGTCTCAAAAACGGAGTTTTCTGTACTGCAATTGGTGAAGAGCAGTGCTAATAATAAAGTAACTAGTATTAAGATCGGATTTTTCATTAGTTTTAAATTAATGTTTAATGAATTCTAATACTAGTTACGCTAATAAGATAGTGTTGGTTTTATGCCATGGCAACTTTATTTGTGATGCTTTCTTCAATTGCATCCCATAATCCAATGCGTTTTTCTAAAGCCATTTTGGCTATTTCTTCAACCTCTGACCATTTCTGCGCGTCATTTTCACAAAGTTCAGTTATCATTTGCATTGCCATAGGGCCATGTTCGTCAGAATCTAGTTCAATGTGTCTTTCGAAATAATAAATTAATTTGCTTAAGTCTGTATTTGGAAAGTTTTCTTGGAAATTTTTTAGGATGGCTGTGAACATATTCGGAATCAAATCTTCGCGTCCAAAGGTAAAAGCTGCTGCTATTTCATGAGGCTTTCCTTCTTCAATTACTCTGAAAGTAAAGTCTAAAAACGCTTTGACATTTGGATGTAGGGCGCTTATTTTTATGGCAACGAAAATATTCTGTAATGAATGTACTTCTGTTAAAAAGCCATCAATTTCAGAGGTGTTTGCTCCACAATCTTTCATTGCTTCGATATACATTTCGTAGTGGCTTTGACGGCGACCATCAATTGTTAGGTCTGATTCTTCTGCAACGACGATTTCGTTGATTAAATATCTAGTTTCTGGATTGGCTGTGGCGAACCAAGGAGTCGTGGTGCAGGTTAATTTAGATTGTAAAGCCTTTAGTAAGGACATGAAGTCCCATACTGCAAATACGTGGTTCTCAAGAAAGCATTTTAAGTCATCAATCGTTTTGACTTTTTTGTAAAGCGGATGCTGCAACAAGATGATTTTTTGAGGCTCTATCGTGTTGTTAATATGCTGAATAGTCATAGCTTTTATTTTTAGTGTAAATTTAAAAAAGCTTCTTGTTTCCAAGAAGCTTTTATCATCGATTTTTTAAATACTGCAATAGTTTTTATTTCTATTTAAAGGCAGGGATTCCAGTAATATCCATTCCAGTTATTAAGAGGTGGATATCGTGTGTTCCTTCATAGGTAATAACAGATTCTAAATTCATCATATGTCGCATAATAGAATATTCTCCTGTGATTCCCATGGCACCAAGCATTTGTCTTGCTTCACGGGCAATATGGATTGCCATATCAACATTATTTCTTTTAGCCATAGAGATTTGAGCTGTAGTTGCTTTTCCTTCGTTTCTTAAAACACCGAGTCTCCAAGTTAGCAGTTGCGCTTTGGTGATTTCGGTAATCATTTCAGCTAGTTTCTTTTGTTGCAATTGCGTTCCAGCAATAGGTTTGTCAAACTGGATTCTTTCTTTCGCATAACGCAAGGCAGTGTCATAACAGTCCATTGCAGCACCAATGGCGCCCCAGGCAATGCCATAACGAGCAGAATCTAAGCAACCTAGTGGTGCTCCTAATCCAGATTTGTTAGGTAACAAGTTTTCTTTAGGCACTTTTACGTTGTCAAAAATTAACTCCCCTGTTGAAGAAGCTCTAAGTGACCATTTGTTATGTGTTTCTGGAGTCGTAAATCCTTCCATTCCACGTTCTACGATAAGTCCGTGAATTCGGCCTGTTTCATCTTTTGCCCAAACAACTGCAATGTCAGCAAATGGTGCATTTGAAATCCACATTTTAGCACCATTTAACAGATAATGGTCGCCCATGTCTTTAAAATTGGTAATCATGCTTCCTGGATCTGAACCGTAATTAGGTTCTGTCAAACCAAAACAACCAATGAATTCTCCAGTGGCTAATTTTGGTAAATATTTCATACGTTGCTCTTCGTTACCGTATTTCCAAATAGGATACATAACTAATGAAGATTGTACAGATGAAGTAGAACGAACACCTGAATCACCACGTTCGATTTCTTGCATGATTAGTCCGTATGATATTTGGTCTAATCCAGCTCCGCCATATTCCACAGGAATGTAAGGGCCAAAACCTCCAATTTCGCCTAAGCCTTTTATAATTTGTTTTGGGAATTCTGCCTTTTGAGCATATTCTTCAATGATGGGTGAAACTTCACGTTTTACCCATGCACGTGCAGAATCACGTACTAATTTGTGTTCCTCAGATAATAAATCATCTAATAAGTAGTAGTCTGGCGATTGAAATAAATCTGGTTTCATATTGAGTCTTTTATAGTGGTCTGGCAGTTGTTGATTAATCTTAGTATAAAATTAAAGCAATTTGCACGATTGGTTGTTTTTACGAGACAAATTTACATAAAGAAATATAACAAAACCAATACGAAATGTTATATTTTTAAATAAATAATGTGGAGCTCCTATTTCATTAGAAACAAAGCGATATAGGCGCTATTAAATAGCAGCTTTGAGACTTGTATGTGCTGAATTTAGTAATGTAAAATAGTGGAATGGGTGGTGAAATTTGATTTTTCGGTAATTACATTTTCAAATAGAACTCTTTTGTCAGTTCTATGTATTCTTTTGTATAAAGGTGTCTTGCAGTTTCGATGATTAGTTCGTCGATAATGATATTGTTGTTTTCGGTGCGGCCAAAAGCCAATAAGCTGCGTTTAATCCCGGTTGTGGGAGTTCCTTTAACGCGAGTTATTTTTAATGGGTACAGCTCATATTCTTTGGCAAGAGCCAAAAAAGTATTCTCCTCTTTAAAAGGAATTATTACTGAAAAAACACCATTTTCTGAAAGTAATAAAGCGGCTGCTTCGACAAGGTCTTCAAAAGGCATGGCGTCTTGAAAACGTGCCATATCTCTTTGATTGCTGTCAGTTTTGTAATCTTCGCTGTAAAATGGAGGGTTGGAAACAATAAGGTCGTATTCGTCTTCGGGTTCTTCGACAAATTCGTCCAGACCTGCATGAAAACAGAATAAACGGTCGCTCCAAGGAGAGTTTTCAAAATTATCTACCGATTGCTCGTAGGCTTCTTCGTCAATTTCCAGTGCGTCAATTTGTTCGGCATGACTGCGCTGCGCTAACATCAAGGCAATTATTCCAGTTCCAGTTCCAATATCTAAAATACTAAACGGATTGTTTTCGATTGGTGTCCACGCGCCAAGTAAAACGCCATCGGTCCCTATTTTCATAGCACAACGATCTTGCTCTGTTGAGAATTGTTTGAATTGAAATTTTGACATGGAAATGAGAGTGTTTATTTGGATTTTTAATAATAACCGAATAAACAAATAACCGATTAAACTTTTCTAAAGATACATTTCGATCAAGCCTTCTGGTAAATCCATGAGTACTTTTTTATTCTCACGGTCAATTTTGACAAGAAAATGGTCAATCATGGGTATAAGAATTTCTATATCATCTTTTAGTACTTCGAATAATGGTTGAGCAGTAGTGTCATTGATAGATTGGATTTCTCCAACATAGCCAAGACGTTTGTCTTCAACTTCAAAACCAATTACTTCGTGAAAATAGAATTTGTTACCGCTAAGTTTCGGTAACATTTTTATTGGAAGATATAAATCGTTACCGATAATGGCATCGGCTTCTTCTTCATTATTTACGTCTTCAAAGCGAACGCGAAGGAAGTCGTTTTTGTGCAGGGAACTACTTTCAATAAAAAAAGGAACCAAGTGTTTGTTGCATTCAACAAACACTGATTCCAAGTTCTCGTATAGCTCTGGCTCGTCCGTGTCTAAATAGGCAAGGACTTCCCCTTTAAAACTAAATTTTTTGGCGATTTTACCTAAATAGAAACAATCTTCTTTACGCATCTTCGCTTCTAAATTTATGCTTGAGTTTCTTCGTTGTTTTCTTCTGCAGCAGGAGTTTCTTCAGTTGATTCAACTTCAGCAACTTCTTCTTCAACAGCAGGAGCGGCAGCAGCGATAGCGTCTGCTTCAGCTTTTGCAGCTGCAGCTAAACGTTTTGCATTTACATCTTGTTCTGCTTTGAAAGCTTTAGCTTTAGCGTCAGCTTGAGTTTTAGTCAAACCTTCTTTTTTAGCATCAACTGTTCCAGTTTTAGCTTCTAACCAAGTAGCTAATTTTGAATCAGCTTGTTCTTGAGTTAAGGCTCCTTTACGGATACCACCGTCAAGGTGATGTTTCAATAAAGCTCCTTTGTAAGAAAGAATTGCTTTAGCAGTTTCAGTTGGTTGTGCACCATTGTGTAACCATTTAACTGCACTATCAAGGTTTAAGTCGATAGTTGCTGGGTTTGTGTTTGGATTGTAAGTACCGATTTTCTCTAAGTATTTACCGTCTCTTTTTGAGCGAGCATCTGCTGCTACAACCCAGTAAAAAGGTTTTCCTTTTTTACCGTGTCTTTGTAATCTAATTTTTACTGACATAATCTAAATGATTAAATTTTGAGGTACTCGACCTCTATTAATTAAGGATGCAAAGATATACTATTTTTTTCTAATATGACAATAAGTTGTTATTGTAATGAATAAGAATGTTTTACACTTGTTTTTGCTGTATTTTTTTCTCGCTAATCCTATTTATTTAGCGATAATACCATACTTTTGTTACTATAAATTACGCATTTTATGAAAAAAACAATTCTTTTTATGATCGTGCTATTTTCCTTAATGTCCTGTACAGAGGATATAAGGTTTAATAATCCCTCTTTTCAAGGGTCAAAGGATAATCTCTTTTGGAGGGCAATAGAGTCTAAAGCAACAATAAGTCCCAGCGGATCTTTAGTTATTGAGGCATATTCTGGAAACGAAGTAATAACTTTAAAGACGACTTCAACGGTAAAGCAAACGTATCCTTTGGGAACAAGTACAAGTAAAACAGCCACTTATGTTTTAAAGGATATTGATGGAACAATTACTTTTTCAACAGGAATTGGAATTGGTAACGGCCAGATAATCATAACACAATATGATGCAGTAGCTAATACAGTGTCAGGCTCCTTTAAATTTAATGCGAAAAACATTTACAATAATCCATTGGCAGGTGATATTTTGAATTTTCAGCAAGGGGTATTTTATAAAGTTCCCATAAGGTAGCACCTGCTAACCAATTAGGGCATCTACGTAATTTTAAAAGTGCTTGGATTTAGCCTTTTTGTTAGTTTTCCTCTTTTTCTAAATTAAAATAAAATCATAAATAAGCTAATATATAGTGTGTTATAAAAAAATAGCATTACATTTGTTGCAATTATTATAAATAAGTACATATGAATATTTTTGTTGGAAGCCTTCCATTCAGTATTGAGGAAGCAGATTTAAGAGAGTCTTTCGAGGCTTATGGTGCAGTTGATTCTGTAAAAATTATCACTGATAAATTTACTGGAAGAAGTAAAGGATTCGGTTTTGTTGAAATGACGAATGATGATGAAGCTCAAAAAGCGATTGATGAATTGAACGGTGCTACTGTTCAAGGACGTGCAATTGTGGTTAACAAATCTGAGCCAAAACCAGAAGGAGAAAGAAGAAGTTTTAACAATAACAGTCGTGGTGGAGATTCACGCGGTGGTTATGGTGGTGGAAACAGCCGTGGTGGAGAAAACCGTGGTGGTGGAAACAGAGGAGGATATTAATATTTTTTTCTACAACTATAAAAAAAGGGGACAATGTAAATTGTCCCCTTTTTTGTTTTTAAGATAAAGTGTAGTTTTTCACTAGAGAATTAAATATCAAAACCATTCTTGCTACAAAATGGGGGCAATCTGAAATCAGGAGGTCTTAGTTATGCTGAACGGGTAAAGAAAGAATTATTCTCTTGAAAGTTATAAAACGAAAAATGCTGCCAATGTAAATTGACAGCATTTTTGCTTGTAAATAGTTAGTTGGTGTAGTAGTTGTTTGTTTTATAGGTATGCTTTCCGTCAGTCGCGTTCTTGTGTAGCTTACAAATTAGCAACTAACCAGTCTCCTACATCACTTGTTTTGTAAACTGTTGCCCCTTTTTTGGCTAAATCCTCGGTAACAATACCTTGTTCTAGTGATTTGTTAACCGCGGCTCTGATAGCTTCAGCTTCTTCTTTTAGTCCAAAAGCATCTTCAAACATCATGGCCGCTGATAATACAGTCGCTAATGGGTTGGCAATATTTAATCCTGTAGCTTGTGGGTAAGATCCGTGTATAGGTTCGTATAAAGAAGTGTGTTCTCCTACTGATGCTGATGGCATTAATCCCATAGATCCAGAAATTACAGAAGCTTCGTCTGTTAGGATGTCTCCAAACAAGTTTTCAGTAATCAATACATCATAAGAGTTTGGCCATTGTACTAATCGCATCGCAACAGCATCTACAAATTCGTAACTTACGGTTACTTCAGGGTAATCTTTTTCCATTGCTTGTACAGTCTCTCTCCATAAACGAGAAGTCTCTAATACGTTAGCTTTGTCAACACAACATAATTTTTTAGTACGTGTCATGGCTAATTCAAAACCTTTTTTTGCTAAACGTTGAACTTCTGCTCTCGTGTAAGTACAAGTGTCAAATGCAGTTTCGCCATCGTCTTTTCTTCCTTTTTCTCCAAAGTAGATTCCACCAGTTAATTCTCTTAAGAAAACTAAATCAGTTCCTTCGATTCGTTCTCTCTTTAGAGGAGAATTGTCAATCAATGATGGAAATGTGAATGTAGGTCGAACATTAGCAAATAGACCTAGTTTTTTACGCATCAATAACAATCCTTGTTCAGGTCGTACTGGTGCAGAAGGATCATTATCGTATTTTGGATGTCCAACTGCTCCAAAAAGGACAGCGTCCGCAGCCATACATATATCATGTGTTTCATCTGGATAGGGAACTCCTATGGCATCAATTGCACAAGCTCCAGTAAGAGCCGGAGTCCAAGTGATTTCGTGCTTGAATTTTTTTGCAATGGCATTAGAAACTTTTACGGCTTCATTGATTACCTCTGGTCCGATTCCGTCTCCTGCTAATAGTGCTATTGTATATCTCATTATAGTATTTTTTATTACTGATTCTTCGTTGTTTTTTGTAAATATGATGCTTTAGTTGGTGACTACATTAAGCATTTTTTGAGTTGCTATAATTGCAGCAACGGTTTGATCAGAGTCGAGTCCTCTTGTTTTAAACTCTTTTCCATTGTTTGTCCAAGTGATAATTGTTTCGCATAAAGCATCTGAACTACTCCCAGGAGGAATACGTACTGCGTAATCAATAAGTTTTGGTAATGCTAATTGCTTAGAGGTATATATTTTCGCCAATGCGTTCATGAAAGCGTCAAATTGACCATCTCCTTGTGCGTGTTCTTCGATAATTTCACCGTCTATTTTCAAGCAGAGGGTTGTTGAAGGACGCAATCCTTTTGCGTGTGACAATACATAAGACTCCACTATAATTTTTTCCTGATACGTTTGACTGTCTAAAACATCAGAGATAATATAGGGTAGATCTTCTTTAGTCACGGTTTCTTTTTTGTCACCCAATTCAATGATTCTTTGGGTAACCAACTTCAAATCTTCTTGGTTTAGTTTTAGTCCTAATTCTTGAAGGTTTTTTTCGATATTTGCTTTACCGGAAGTTTTTCCTAATGCGTATTGTCTTTTTCTTCCAAAACGTTCTGGAAGTAAATCATTGAAATATAAATTATTTTTGTTGTCACCATCTGCATGAATTCCTGCAGTTTGAGTAAAGACATTGTCTCCTACAATAGGTTTGTTCGCTGGTATTCTATAACCAGTAAATGTTTCCACCAATTTACTGACCTTGAATAAAGACGATTCTTTTACATTGATTCCTATCTCAGGCATGAAGTCATTTATTACAGCAACAGTACTTTCAAGAGGTGCGTTTCCGGCACGTTCTCCCATTCCGTTTACTGTAACATGCAATCCTTTAATTCCCGCTTTCAAAGCTTCCATCACATTAGAGATGCTTAAATCGTAATCATTGTGTGCATGAAAATCAAAATGAATGGTTGGATATTTTGTAGTTATTTGCGAAACAAATTTAAAAGTGTCAGAAGGTATTAATACACCCAACGTGTCAGGCAATAATATTCTTTTGACTCCTTGTGTAGCTAAAAAATCTAAAAACTGAAATACATATTCAGGAGAATTGCGCATCCCATTACTCCAATCTTCAAGATAGACATTGGTATCAATATTGTTTTCTTTTGCTAGCGCTATCGTTTGGGCAATTTCTGTAAAATGTTGTTCAGGTGTTTTTTTTAATTGATGTTTCAAGTGATTCATTGAACCTTTAGTCAATAAATTTTGAACCTTAGCACCTGCTTTTTTCATCCAGTCAATAGATAGTCCACCATCTACAAAAGTCAGAACTTCTATTCGGTCTTCATATCCTTTTTCTTTGGCCCAAGCCATAATGCCTTTCACCCCTTGAAACTCCCCTTCACTCACGCGAGCTGAAGCAATTTCTATTCGATCAATATTTAATTCTTCCAGTAATAATTGGGCAATGGTTAGTTTTTCTGCAGCAGAAAATGATACTCCTGAGGTTTGTTCACCATCACGGAGTGTCGTATCCATTATTTCAACTTTTCTTTTTTCCATTTTTAAATTTGATGCTAAAACGATGATTTCTAAATAGAATAGAAAGTCGTGTAATTGTATTTTGTAAAATTATAAAGGCAGTTACTGGCGTCATCAATTATGATGAAGCCCTAGTAACTGCATTATAAGAATTGTTATTTAGTAAGGAAGCTTGTCAGCAAATGCGATTACCTCAGATTTTATGTTTTGCAAATAATCAATGTCATCGAAGCCATTAATCATGTTGTCTTTTTTATATCCTGAAATATCAAAAGATTCTTTGTCTCCTGTTGCTTTAAGTGTAATTGTTTGTTCTGGAAGGTTTACTTCTAGTTCTGTTTTTGGATCAGTTTCAATAGCTTTGAATACTTTGTCAGCAAATTCAGCACTCACTTGAACGGGTAATACACCAACATTTATACAGTTATTTCTAAAAATATCAGCAAAAAAACTAGATACGACACATCTAAAACCATAATCGTAAACAGCCCAAGCTGCATGCTCTCTTGATGATCCAGAACCAAAGTTTCTTCCTCCTACGAGGATTTTACCGCTATAAGTTGGGTTGTTTAATACAAAGTCTAATTTTGGAGAACCATCATTATTATATCTCCAGTCGCGGAAAAGGTTGTCTCCAAAACCTACACGTTCAGTCGCTTTTAAGAAACGAGCAGGGATAATTTGATCCGTATCTACATTTTCGATAGAAAGCGGAACTGCTGTACTAGTAAGGATATTAAATTTATCGTAAGCCATTGTCTGTATATTTTATAAGATGAATAAATTCATCTGTTATTTTTTTTTTTAGATTAAATCTCTTGGATCTGTTAGTACTCCTGTTACGGCAGCTGCAGCAGCCATAAATGGACTTGCCAATAGTGTTCTTGAACCAGGCCCTTGACGTCCTTCAAAGTTTCTATTTGAAGTGCTAACTGCATATTTTCCTGCAGGTACTTTGTCATCATTCATCGCTAAACAAGCTGAACATCCAGGTTGACGCAATACAAATCCAGATTCAGTCAAAATATCAAGAATTCCTTCTTCTTTAATTTGTGCTTCCACAACATGTGATCCAGGAACCAACCAAGCGGTAACATTATCAGCTTTTTGTCTTCCTTTTACAATAGAAGCAAAAGCTCTAAAATCTTCAATACGACCATTAGTACAACTACCTAAGAATACGTAGTCAATTTGTTTTCCAATCATGGCATCACCTTGATTGAATCCCATATAACCTAATGATTTTACATAGGTTTCTTCTCCTTCAGCAACGTCTTTTGAACTTGGAATACTTTTAGTAATTCCCAATCCCATTCCAGGATTTGTTCCGTATGTAATCATGGGTTCAATATCTGATGCTTGAAAAGTGATTTCTTCGTCAAAAATTGCATCAGCATCAGTTTTTAATGTTTTCCAATAAGCAACAGATGAGTCCCAAGATTCTCCTTTTGGAGCAAATAAACGACCTTCTAAATAATCGAAAGTTGTCTGATCTGGAGCAATCATTCCTCCACGAGCACCCATTTCGATACTTAGATTACAAACGGTCATGCGACCTTCCATAGTCATGTTTTCAAAAACTTCACCTGCATATTCTACAAAATATCCTGTAGCGCCCGAAGTAGATAATTTTGAAATGATATATAATGCAACGTCTTTCGGTGTAACTCCAAACTGAAGATCTCCAGCTACGTTAATACGCATTTTTTTAGGTTTTGGTTGCATGATACATTGTGTTGAAAGTACCATTTCTACTTCTGAAGTACCAATTCCAAAAGCAATTGCTCCAAAAGCACCATGTGTCGAAGTATGTGAATCTCCACAAACAATTGTTGCACCCGGTAAAGTAATTCCGTTTTCAGGACCTACTACGTGTACAATCCCGTTTTTTACGTTTCCTAAGCCCCAGTGGCTAATTCCGTATTCTTTTGAATTTTCTTCCAATGCTTTCAATTGATTAGCTGATAAAGCGTCTTCAACTGGTAAATGTTGGTTTATTGTTGGTGTGTTGTGATCTGCAGTAGCAAAAGTACGCTCTGGGTATAGGACAGAAATTCCTCTTTCTTTTAAACCTAAAAAAGCAACAGGACTAGTCACTTCATGAATGAAATGACGGTCAATAAAAAACACGTCTGGTCCATCCTCAATTTTACGCACCACGTGCGAATCCCATACTTTGTCAAATAATGTAGTACTCATTTTAAATATTTTTTAAGTGTATTTTTCATTTATGGATCGTTAAAGAGTCCATAATTGTAATAATGAGAGCAAATTTAAAAAAAGAAACAAAGTCGTCAATTTGGATTTTTCATTATATACGATACCCAAACCCTTTTTACAACTTCAGATGACTGATATTTTGATGTTTCTGGTTTTATCGAGCAATCGGAATTCATTTTTAATTTTGTTGATCGTCATTTGGGATGTTGGATTTGCTACTTTGGGCTATTGACTATTTCTCATTTAAAACTCATTTAAAGTGTGTTATGTTTAGTAAAAGCCGTATAAAAGCTGTTTATTTCGGAAAATATGCAGCATTTGCTTATTTTTGTATTTTTAGAAATAAATTTATTTGTTGGAGGATTTACATGATAAAAGTAGCTTTTGGCGGAAACTAAGGCGCTATTTGTTTGATAAAATAGTACGACATCCAAAAAAATGTGAGGCAAGTGATTTGTCTCTTAATTATGCTATCTTAGAAATTAATAAGGTTATAATTACAAGGAAAAAGGGATTGTTAATTTAAATGATTATTTTGTTTTTTTATGGGTATTTGTTGATAACTTGCCTTCGTTCTTACTTGAAAAAAACCTAAATTTGAAATTCATTTTTTGTAATTTATTGAATTTACAATCACCTGATAAACAACTATGTACTTAATATTCGATACTGAAACTACAGGATTACCAAAGCGTTGGGATGCGCCCATAACTGATACGGCTAACTGGCCGCGCTGTATACAAATTGCGTGGCAGCTGCATGACGATATGGGGAAACTCATAGAGCATCAGGATTATTTGGTAAAACCGGAGGGCTTTAATATTCCGTATGATGCGGAACGAATTCACGGGATTTCTACTGAATTGGCGGAAGCCGAAGGGATTTCTTTGGCAGAAGTATTGGAGAAATTCAACGTGGCTTTAGGTAAAGCCAAATTTATTGTAGGGCAAAATCTAGGTTTTGACGTTAACATTATGGGCTGTGAGTTTCATCGTTTAGGGGTTGAAAGTCCAATGGCTTTAATGCCAGTTTTGGATACTTGTACTGAAATTACTGCGTCTTTATTACAGTTACCTGGAGGTCGTGGAGGTCGTTTCAAGTTACCGACATTAACTGAGTTACACCAGTATTTATTCAACAAACCATTCTCGGAGGCGCACAATGCTACTGCCGATGTAGAGGCAACCACGCGTTGTTTCCTTGAATTAATACGTAGAGAGAATTATACTGCAGAAAAGCTGGATGTTCCTGCTAGTTATTTTAGGGATTTTCAGAGTAAAAACCCGACCGAGATTAAACTCATTGGTTTAAAGCATATCAATTTAAAGCAAGCTTCTGATAAAATTCGCCAACAGTTTGGAGAAAAACAGGGGGCGACAATTTCGAAACAAGAACTTACAGATAATAAAAAAGTACTTGTCGATACTGATTTTGTGCATCTGCATAATCATACTCAATTTTCGGTTTTGCAGTCTACGATTAGTATTCCGGCTTTGGTAAAAGCGGCTTCACAACAAAAGATGCCTGCCGTTGCCATGACGGATCACGCGAATTTAATGGGGGCTTTTCACTTTGTAAGGGATGTTTTAAATCATAATAAATCGGCTGAAGCCAAGAATGCAGCTTTGATTGCAGATGGAGAAGAGCCAACAGAGGTTATGATGAAACCTATTGTGGGTTGTGAATTTTTTGTTTGTGAAGATCATAAGGACAAATCCCGTAAAGACAACGGATACCAAATAGTGCTTTTGGCGAAGACCAAAAAAGGATACCATAATCTGGCTAAAATGTCTTCCATTGCTTACACAGAAGGGTTTTACTATGTACCTAGAATTGACCGAAAGGTTATCCAAAAATACAAGGAAGACATTATTGTCTTATCCGGAAATCTCTATGGTGAAATTCCAAGCAAGGTTTTAAATCTTGGTGAAAACCAAGCCGAAGAAGCCTTAATTTGGTGGAAAGAAGAATTCAAAGAGGATTTTTATATTGAGGTGATGCGTCACAATCAAGAAGATGAAAATAGGGTAAATACCACTTTGATTTCTTTGGCCAGAAAACATGACGTTAAAATTGTTGCTACTAACAACACCTTTTATATAGATAAAGAGAATGCCAATGCGCACGATATTTTGCTTTGTGTACGTGATGGAGAAAAGCAGACAACGCCTATAGGTCGTGGTCGTGGCTATCGTTTTGGTTTACCCAACCAAGAATATTATTTCAAGACAGGGGAGGAAATGAAAAAGCTCTTCACTGATTTGCCAGAATCGATTTCGAATCTAAGCGAAATTGTAGATAAAATTGAAATTTACAATCTGGCACGTGAAGTTTTGTTACCTAAATTTGAAATTCCAGAGGAGTTTAATGTTCCTGAAGATGCAGTTGACGGAGGAGTAAGGGGGGAGAATGCTTATTTGAGACATCTTACTTATGAAGGTGCAAATAGAAGATATGCTGAAATCACTGAAGAGGTTCGCGAGCGTCTTGATTTTGAATTATTGACTATTTCTAATTCCGGTTATCCGGGATATTTCTTGATTGTACAAGATTTAATTGCCGAAGCAAGAAGAATGGGTGTTTCTGTAGGTCCAGGACGTGGATCGGCAGCTGGATCAGTGGTGGCCTATTGTTTGAAAATTACCAACATTGACCCGTTGATGTACAATCTGCTTTTTGAGCGTTTCCTGAATCCCGATCGTGTGTCCCTGCCAGATATTGATATTGATTTTGATGACGAAGGACGAAGCAGTGTCATGGATTATGTGATCCGAAAATACGGTTCGAAACAAGTGGCGCAGATTATCACTTATGGTAAAATGGCTACGAAATCAGCGATTCGTGATACAGCTCGAGTACTAGATTTACCTTTGTTTGAAGCGGATAAAATTGCCAAATTGATTCCTGGGATGATGCCGTCTAAGTGGAATTTATCACGGTTCCTGAATGAAGAGGAAGCTGTTATTAAAAAAGTAGTTCGTCCTGAAGAGTGGGATAAAATAAAGGAATTAATAGGTCTTGCTGGTGAAGATGATTTGAGTGGGGAAACCATTCAACAAGCGACAATTTTAGAAGGGAACCTTAGAAATACAGGAATTCATGCTTGTGGGGTGATTATCACTCCAAGCGATATTACGGATTTTGTTCCTGTGGCTACGGCCAAAGATTCTGATTTGTATGTCACCCAATTTGATAACTCCGTTGTAGAAACAGCTGGTTTGTTAAAAATGGACTTCTTGGGTTTGAAAACCCTAACCTTAATAAAGGACACGGTTAAACTGGTTAAATATAGAAGTAATATAGATCTAAATCCGGATGAGTTTCCAATTGATGATTTAAAAACATACGAACTTTTTCAGCGAGGAGAAACAGTAGGGATATTTCAATATGAATCTCCTGGGATGCAAAAATATATGAAGGAATTGAAGCCAACGGTTTTTCCTGATTTAATTGCCATGAATGCCTTGTATCGTCCAGGTCCAATTGCATATATTCCAAGTTTCGTAAAAAGGAAGAATGGGGAAGAGGAGATTATTTATGATCTTGACGCTTGTGAAGAATTGTTGAAAGACACTTACGGAATTACTGTTTATCAAGAGCAGGTAATGCTTTTGTCCCAAAAATTAGCTGATTTCTCAAAGGGTGATGCCGATGTTTTGCGTAAAGCAATGGGGAAAAAACAAAAGGATGTTCTAGATAAAATGAAGCCTAAATTTATCAATCAGGCTGCAGCTAAAGGGCATGCCGTGGATAAATTAGAAAAGATATGGAAAGACTGGGAGGCATTTGCTGAGTATGCCTTTAATAAATCGCACTCTACCTGCTATGCTTGGATTGCCTATCAAACAGCTTATTTAAAAGCCAATTATCCTGCTGAATATATGGCAGCGGTACTGTCTAATAATATGAGTGACATCAAGCAAGTGTCTTTCTTTATGGAAGAATGCAAGCGAATGGGACTGGAAGTTTTAGGTCCAGACGTGAACGAGTCCTTTTATAAATTTACAGTAAATGATAATTATGCGGTTCGTTTTGGAATGGGAGCTGTCAAAGGTGTGGGAGCCGGTGCGGTTGCTACTCTAGTTGAAAAGAGAAAAGATGGGAAATACAAGTCAATTTTTGACTTAACCAAACGAATAGATTTGCGTGCTGCCAATAAAAAAGCATTGGAAAATTTAGCATTGGCTGGTGGTTTTGACTCCTTTTTAGGGACAACTCGGGCGCAATATTTTCATGATGATGGAGACGGAATCACTTTTTACGAAAAAGCCATACGTTATGGAGCGAAATTTCAAGAGAATGAGAATTCATCCCAGGTAAGTTTGTTTGGAGAAAGTAGTGATGTGCAAATTGCAGAGCCAATTGTACCGCCTTGTGAAGATTGGAGTACGATGGAAAAACTGGCAAAAGAAAAAGAAGTGGTTGGGATTTATATCTCAGGACATCCATTGGATGATTACAAGTTTGAAATGAAATATTTTTGTAATGCCAAGCTGGAAGCGCTAAGAAGTATGGAACTCCATGTAGGGAAAAGTCTCACTTTTGGTGGAATCATAAATGATGTGCAGCACAGAGTAGCCAAAAACGGAAAAGGTTGGGCGATATTTACATTAGAGGGATATGATGAAAGTTATGAGTTTAAGATCTTTGGTGAAGAGTACTTGAAGTTTCGTCATTTCTTGATTCAGAATAACTTTACGTATATGAAAGTGTCAGTCAAAGAGGGCTGGACCAATCAGGATACAGGGAAGAAAAGTGATCCTAGGATTCAGTTTACGTTAGTTCAATACTTACAGGATGTATTGGATACCTTTGCAAAAAAACTAATTGTACTCTTAAATATTACCGATTTACAGGCCGAGTTTATTCATAAATTGAGCCATCTTTTTCAGGAAAATAAGGGAGATAATCAGGTGTCGTTTGAAATTATGGAGCTGGAGAAAATTAAGAAAATAATAGAAACAGCGCCACTTCTTCTTGAAAATCAAACTGATGATTTTGTTGAAGATAATGATGATGTTGAAGCTTCTGAATCTGAAGAAAAGGAAGCTGCTGAGGTTACTGAAATAGAAGAAATAAAAGTACTGACCAAGTTAACAATGCCAAGCAGAAGGCTAAAGATCAAAATATCAAATGAGTTACTCGTTGAGCTAGAAAAAATGCAGATTAATTTTAAATTGAACTAGTTTACATATTTCTTAAAGTAGATTTTTGGATTGAAATAAAGCAGAGAAATCGTTATAGTTGAACGGTTTTTCTGCTTTTTTCATGTCTTTTTACGGGTTTTGGACTATATTTTTATTTTTTAAAATGTTAATTTTTTTGGTGTAAGAGACTGATTCATATATGCATGCATAGAATGCGTTTTTTGTAGTCGAAGTTCTTTGTGGTTTTAAGAAATGCATCGACTAAAATTATTTATTTTTGTTGTAAAACTAAAAAGATAATTATGAAAAAGAACCTGTTTATTATAGGGCTTATGGCTTGTTCAATGACTATGTTAGGGCAAACTGATAAAAAAGAAAGCAAAAAAGACGGTTGGTATTTTAAATTAGGAGCTTCTTACTTCACGCAAGCTACCGCAACTGAATTTCCAACAGTAGGAGGAAGAGCGGCAAACAAAGACGTTTATGTTAATGGAAAATTAGATTCGAGAGAAAGCGTTACAGGATCTTTTGGAGAAGGTTTCCGTTACGGTGGTAATGTAGGATATCGCTTTACTGATCGTTTGGGTGTGGAAATGGGTATTAATTACTACAATAGCAATAGCAAAACTATGGTACAAACGATCTCTCAAAACACTACAGTTTTAAGATCTGAGGGGCAAGTTAAAGCTTTAGATGTAGCTCCAGCTCTTGTGTTGTTTTTAGGAGAAGTTAAAGGATTTGAAACATATTCAAAAGTAGGTGTTATAATTCCTATTAATGGAGATTTAACTATTAAGACTGATGCAGTAGTTCCAACTAGTGCAACTACTTCTGCTGCCATTTATAGCGTTGATGAGGTTAAACCTAACCCTACTGTAGGATTTTTAGCTGCACTTGGTACTTCTTATAAATTAGGTAAAAATTTATCGGCATTTGCTGAGGTTGAATACCGTAACTTTACAGTACATGGTAAAACAAAAGAAACTACTGAGTTTACTATGAATGGAACAGATGCTTTGGCTAGTAGAAGCCAATCGGAGATCCATACTAATTATTCAAATCAAATCAATAGTACTTCTAACAATATGCAAACAAACGCTGCTGGTTTTGATAGTACTAAGCCAACAGATGATTTAAGCTCATACATCAGTATTAGTGGTGTTGGATTAACTTTAGGATTAAAATACAGCCTATAAATAAGATTGAATATATACAAATCAGGCCTTCTGTAAAGAAGGTCTTTTTTTTTGATAATATTCTTGAAATAGCCAACTTTCCTAGCCCTGATGGAAGCGGCATCCTTTGATTACCTCCTTTAGGAAATCAAAGATACAGCGCACAGCAGGAAATGGCTCCTAATCAATAGAAATTATAAGCAAAATCAGATAAATAGCAATTGTCAATACTTTCATAACCAAAACTAATTTGAGGATGGTGCTTCATCGGTTTTAAATTTCTAAATTTGTATTCTAGTTTTGACTACGATTAAAACTTTAAACTTTAAACAAAAATATTATGGCATTAGCAATAACAGACGCTACTTTTGAAGAAGTAGTATTAAAATCAACAAAACCAGTAATGGTAGATTTTTGGGCAGCATGGTGCGGACCTTGTAGAATGGTAGGTCCAATCATTGACGAATTGAGTACTGAATACGACGGTAAAGTGGTAATCGGGAAAGTGGATGTTGATGCAAACCAAGAATTTGCTGCAAAATACGGAGTGAGAAACATACCTACAGTTTTGGTATTTCATAACGGTGAAGTAGTAGGAAAGCAAGTAGGAGTGGCTCCTAAGCAAACTTACGCAGATAGTTTAGACGCGTTGTTGTAATCAGTAGATTGCAATTTATATAAAATCTGAAGAAATTCAGGTTGAAAAGGTTTGACGTAAGTCAAACCTTTTTTTTATTTTTAACCAATATTAATTGAAGTATTGAATGAAAATAAATATCTTTTTGCTGTGTGTGGTTTCATTAATGTTGTCTTGTCAATCTGCTAAGAAACCACTTTTATTAGAAACGGGAATTTCTAGAGAGTTAGCGATTTTTCGTAAAGGTCAGCTATCAGATGTCTTTTATACGCTGTCATTTGATCTACCTAATGAGAAAGAAAGTCCTATAGTGTCTACTCTTAAAGTAGATCTTAAAATTAATAATAACAAAGAGTCTTTGTATTTGGACTTTAATGAAAACAAGGAAAATCTTAAAAAGCTTGTTGTGAATGGCAAAGAGATTGGTATTTTGCACGAAAAAGAACATTTGATTATTAGTAAAGAAAATCTGTTACTAGGACAGAATAAAATTGAAATAAATTTTATTGCTGGAAACGTATCATTAAATAGAAATGATGGTTTTTTATATACCTTATTAGTTCCAGACAGGGCGAGTACTTTGTTTCCTTGTTTTGATCAGCCTGATATTAAAGCAAATTACACACTTGAGATTAAAGCGCCGAAAAATTGGACTGTTTTAACGTCAAGTGCAGTAAGTAAAGAAACGCAAGAGGGTGACTTTATAAAGTATCATTTTACCCAATCAGATAAGATGAGTACCTATTTATTTTCTTTTGTGGCTGGTGAATTTAAAAGTACTTCGCAAAAGCTTGCTGGATTCCCGATGAAGATGTTGTATAGAGAAAATGATGACGAGAAAGTAGAAGCAAGTACTGCTACTATTTTTGATTTGCACCGTCAAGCGATTTCGTATTTAGAGCAATACACTAATTTCCCGTTTCCATTTAAGAAAATGGATTTTGCTGCGATTCCTGTTTTTCAATATGGAGGAATGGAACATGTAGGCGCAATACAATATAGAGAAGGAACGCTGTTTTTAGATAATAGTGCTACAGATAGTGAGAAATTAACTAGAGGAAAATTAATAGCTCATGAGACTTCTCATATGTGGTTTGGTGATTTAGTTACGATGAAATGGTTTGATGATGTATGGATGAAAGAGGTGTTTGCTAATTTTATGGCGGATAAAATCATGAATCCAGCGTTTCCAAATACCAATCATAATTTGCAATTTCTTACGGCTCATTACCCAGCGGCTTACGGTGAGGATCGAACTAAAGGAACGCATCCAATTCGTCAAGAGTTAGCCAACCTTAAAAATGCAGGTTCACTTTACGGAGGAATTATTTATCATAAAGCGCCTATCATGATGCGGCAGTTAGAGACTACAATGGGTAAAGAGGCGTTTCAAAAAGGAATTCAAAAGTATATTCGTAAATATGCTAATGATAATGCAAGTTGGGAGAATCTTATTGAAATTCTGGATGCAGAAACACCTATGAATCTAAAAAAATGGAGTAATGTATGGGTTAATCAATCCGGGAGAGCGCTCTTTGAAGATAAAATCACTTACGATGAGAATGGTAAAATTCAGAAATTCGAAATTCAACAACAAGCAGAAGACGGTTCGTCTAATGTCTGGCCGCAACTATTTGAAGTTGGATTTGTGTATCCAGATTCAACTAAAGTATTTAATGTAGCAGTAGTAGATCGATCAACAGACTTGGAAGAGGTTATTGGTTTGTCAAAACCGCTTTCGGTCATCTATAATTATAATGGTTACGGCTATGGTGTTTTTCCGATTGATCGTAGTTCATTAGATTCGATAGCATTAGTAAAGGATGATGTTGCTCGTGCCTATAGTTATATTAATCTTTATGAGAATACGTTAATAGGCTCTATTGCACCCCAATTGGCTTTTGATGTTTGTTTAAAAGGAATTAATATCGAAAAAAACGAGTTAATTGCTAAGTTGTTGACAGAGCAGTTGAATTCGTTATTTTGGAATTTTCTTACTGAGAAGCAGCAATTGTCTAGTCAAAGTCGCTTAGATTCTTTAGTTTATAATAGAATTCAAGGGGATTTACCATCGAACATAAAAAAAACTTTATTTGGCGTGTTCCAAAACATGGCTTATTCAGAAACAGGCAGTGAAAAATTGTACCAAGTTTGGAATAAAGAAGTTGTTATTCCGGGTTTAAAGCTCAACGAGGATGATTTCACGAGTATGGCGATGAGCTTAGTGCTTTTTAATCATCATAATTCAGATCAAATACTTGTAAAGGCAAGGGCGTCAATTAGTAATCCTGATAAATTAAAAAGATTTGATTTTTTACTACCTTCATTGTCTAATGATGAGGGGATAAGAGATGGTTTTATGGAGTCATTGAAAGAAGAAAAAAATAGAGAAAAAGAGTCATGGGTGCAGTCTGCTTTGGCAAATATTCATCATCCGCTGCGTCAAGAAAGTGCAAAGAAGTATTTAAAGCAATGCTTAGAGTTGACAGAAGAAATACAGCTCACCGGAGATATATTTTTCCCTAAAGCATGGCTTAGTAATAGTATTGGTAGGTATTCTTCTGCTGAAGCATTAGATATAGTCACTAAATTTTTAAAGGAGAATCCAGAATTTAGCCCTATCTTGATAAGGAAATTACTTCAGGCTATAGATGATTTGTCAAGAGCTCAATTAATAAAGAAGGATAATTAATGAAAATTGAATCGCAAATAGAGAAAATTTCGAGTTTTCAGCATCTTGAGTTGCTTGCCAATCAAGTAGTGGAAGGATTTATCTCAGGTATGCACAAAAGTCCTTTTCATGGATTTTCGGCTGAATTTGCCGAGCACAAGGTCTACAATGCTGGAGAAAGTACGAAGCATATCGATTGGAAGCTATTTGCTAAGACGGATCGCTTGTATACTAAACGCTTCGAAGAAGAAACTAATTTACGTTGTCATATCATTATTGATAACTCGTCATCGATGCATTATCCTAAATTAAAGAGTGATCAGCCCTTTTATGAGAACAAAATTGGCTTTTCCGTTTTGGCTACATCAGTTTTAATGAACTTATTAAAGAAGCAAAGGGATGCAGTGGGCTTGAGTGTTTTTTCGGATAGTTATGAATATTATGCTCCCGAAAAAGGGAGTGATCGCCATCACAGAATGATCTTGAACACGCTGGAAAATTTATTAAAAGAGACGTCGGTTAAAAAAAGCACTGATATCGTAACCTTTTTGCACCAAATTGCAGAAAAGATGCATCGTCGCTCAATGATTATCCTTTTTACGGACATGTTTCAGTCAGGAGAAGAAGAGGCACTGCTGAATGCGTTACAACATTTGAGGCACAATAAACATAAGGTCGTCTTGTTTCATGTCGTTGATACTAAAACGGAGTTGAATTTTGATTTCGATAACACCCCAAGAAAATTCATTGACGTGGAAACAGGCGAAGAAGTTTCTGTTTTTGCCGATAATGTAAAGCAGGAATATGAAAAACAAGCGCAGTTATATTTCAAGAAATTGACATTAAGCTGCGCTCAAAATAGAATTAAGTACATTCCTGTAAATGTTGGTGAAAATTTCGAGAAAATTTTATTGACATATTTAGCTGAGAAACAAAACTTTGGATAGTACTTGTGAAAAAAAGTATTCTTTTTAAGTAAAAACGTTTGTGTAACTCAAAATCTATTGTATCTTTGCAACCGCAATAATGAGTGGGTCTGGTAGTTCAGTTGGTTAGAATACCTGCCTGTCACGCAGGGGGTCGCGGGTTCGAGTCCCGTCCAG
>NZ_AHKF01000011.1 GCF_000252125.1 Flavobacterium frigoris PS1
ACTGTTGAAACCACAGTGCCAATAGTTGCTGTCAATAGCCCTCTTGAAATTACCTGTACTAATACTACAGTTGCTTTAAGCGGAACGGGTTCGGCTATTTCTGATGTAATCTATGCTTGGTCAACACTAGACGGAACTTTCTCTGGTGCAACTGATGCTATTAACGCTACAGCAACTTCTGTAGGAACTTATACTTTAACAGTAACTAAAACGGATACCGGGTGTTCTGATTCAAAAACGGTTACTGTTACAAAAAATATCCCTACTAATAGATGGAGCGGTGGTAGTTGGAGCATTAGTGGTGGTCCATCCCTCGAACAAGATTTAGTATTTGAGGAAAATTTTGATTCTAAAACTGATGATGCAGATGGAGTTGTTGAAGGCTGTTCTTGTCTCGTAAATTCAACGAAAGCTGTTTTGTTTAATCCTGGACATAGCTTGATAATTAGAAATAATGTTACCGTAAACGGGACCTTAACTTTTGAAAATAATGCCAGTTTAGTTCAGATAAATGATACACCATCGATTGTAAATTCAGGAAAAATAATATACAATAGAACCACTCCTAAAATCTTAAAAACAGATTATGTTTATTGGTCATCACCAGTTAACGGAGCTGCTTTGAAGGCTATACAAACAGCTACTTTGTATTATTCGTTTAATGCTTCAGGAAACTCATGGCTAAATGCTAATGCTAATACAATAATGGATATTAGTAAAGGATATATTGTTAGAGGTGCAGGTACATGGTTTGACGCAGGTGATGTTGTAGTAACCGCTAGTTTTAAAGGAGAGCCACACAATGGTGTTATCCCAGTAACAATAGTAGGAGCTGGGAAAAATAATCTGATAGGGAATCCTTATCCATCGGCTATAGATGGGTACGCTTTTTTAGCAGCAAATACAGATGTAGTACCTGGTGGGGCGACAGATATTCTTGAAGGGGCATTGTATTTTTGGACACATAAATCAGCTATACAGTTAGCATCAGGAATTAAGAATGGTACTGCTGGATCTGGAGCATATGCTTATACATCAGATGATTATTCACCCTTTACTAAAGTAGGAGGAACTAATTCAGTGACAGGTAATATTGCAGCAGGCCAAAGTTTTTTTGCTAGGGGCTCTACTACTGGAGGGCAAGCTAAGTTTTTTAACAGCATGAGACTGGATGGTGATAAAATCCTTGATAACAGCAGTTTTTTAAAACCTGGCTCTGCTTCGAAAACGCAAAAAACAACTACAACTAATAAAATAGAGAAAAGCAGAATTTGGTTAAATTTGACCAATACTCAAGGCGCTTTCAAGCAAATGCTATTAGGCTATATGACCGGGGCAACCAATAATTATGATAGAGGTTATGATGCATTGAGTTTTAACGGAAACAGTTTTATCAATTTTTACAGCATTAACAATACTAGCCTTTTAACTATTCAAGGTAGAGCACTTCCTATTCAAGAAACTGATCTTGTACCTCTTGGGTATAGTTCAACCATCGTAGGGGATTTTAGTATCTCAATTGATAAAACCGATGGAGCCTTATCTACTATGGCTGTTTTCTTAGAGGATAAATTAACTAATACTACTCATAATCTAAAAAAGGGTGCTTATACTTTTACTACTGAAAAAGGTACCTTCAATGATAGGTTTGTATTAAGTTATGTTGATAAAGCAACCCTAGCTACAGATGATTTTGAAATTTTAGAAAATGGAGTTGTAATTACAAGTAAAAATAAGGAAATCAATATTAATGCTTTGACAAATTATATAGACAAAGTATTTGTTTATGATGTAACAGGGAAGCAAATTTTCTTAAAATCAAAAATAGATAAAAATGAATTGACCATTAGTAACATAGGAAATACTGATCAAGTTTTAATTGTGAAGGTTTTATTGCAAGATAATACCATAATTACTAAGAAGATTATATTTTAAACATACAGTTATCCCTTTTAAGAACACCCCATTATACAATTGTGTAATGGGGTGTTGCTTTTTAAAAAAAGAAGGTTTTTAGTAAAATAATTTTTCTTATTGAGTTTATGGATTTGTAAATAAAGCGTGTGCTTTTACCTATATTTTTTTCTAAAATAGCTAATGATTTTTTTGGTATGTGTTTAAAGTCAATGTTTTATAATTGAAAAATCACTAAAAGTGGGTATTGTGGAGAGAGAATAATAAATATACTTTTATAAGAGATTGTGTGTTAACGGCTGGTTCAGTAAATACTGAGTTAAAAAAATTAAAAGCAGTTTTGTTAATATATAAAATGTCTTTTCTCATTATTAATCTTTAATGCCTTTTCATTATGAATGCAAAACGACGCTGTTATTTGCTTTTAATGTGTTTTCTGTTTACGGGAAGCATTATGGCCCAGCAAGGCGTGTTAGATACTACATTTAACACGGTTGATGATGGACTTCAAGGAGATGGTTTTGATGGTGTGGTTAGGACTACAGTACTACAATCTGATGGGGATCTTATTGTAGGAGGTGATTTTTTAAATTTCAACGGTGCTTCAGCTCCCTATTTATGTAGGTTGAAACCGGATGGTACTGCAGACTCTTCGTTTAATTTAGGAAGTGGTTTAAACGGTAAAGTATATACCTCAATACTACAGCCGGATGGGAAGATAGTTCTTGCAGGGTCGTTTACTTCTTTTAACAGTACTCCAGTTGGTAGGATCATTCGACTCAATAAGAGTGGGACACGGGATGTTTCATTTAACACAACAAGCGGAGTGAATACTTATATAGTTTATTCCGCCGCGCTACAAACTGATGGCAAAGTGATAATTGTTGGAAGTTTTACCAAGTACAATACCTTGAATACAAACAGGGTTGCCCGAATCTTAGCAGATGGGAGTCTAGATCCAACGTTTGCTATTGGATCAGGTCCAAATGGACTGGTTGGGGAGGTCAAAATTCAAATGGATGGTAAAATTATTGTGGCAGGATCATTTGATACATTTAATGGAGTTTCTTGTAATCGAATTGTACGTTTAAATACGGATGGAAGTATTGACAGTTCTTTTGTCCAAGGAATCGGGTTTAATGGAAATGTTACCGCATTAGCGCTACAAGTGGATGGGAAAATTCTAGTTGGTGGCATTTTTACCAGCTATAATGGAACGGTGTCAAATCGGATAGTGCGCATAAATAGTAATGGTACAATAGACTCAGCTTTTTTGTCCGGATCTGGCTTTAGTGATGATGGGGTTACAGCCATTAAAGTTGGTATCAACGGCGCTATTATGATTGGTGGTTCGTTTAGTCGGTTTTATAATGGAACGGCGGTAAATAGATTGGTCTTGTTAAGCCCGAATGGGGTTTTAGCTCCCTTTTTTGACATTGGCTCAGGGCCAGCAACAGCAACAGTTTATACCTTAGAAAATGAAGCAGATGGCTCGTGGTTTGTAGGTGGTTCTTTTTCTGTTTTTGATTCGCAAAATCAGGGAAGGCTTGCTAAAGTTGATGCAGATGGTACGCTAGATATTGGCTATCTCACTCCTGGGGTGGGGTTTGATAATTCAGTTTATCATGTGCTTACATTGGCAGATAGTAAAACGATTGCTTGCGGGAGTTTTACACGATATAACGGGAGGAGTTCAGGCAGGATTGCCCGTTTATTGTCTGATGGAGCGTTCGATGCTACTTTTAATTCTGGGGCGACCGGGGCAAATAACATAGTAAAGACGGCTATCGTGCAATCGGATAATAAAATAGTTATCGCAGGAAATTTCACAAGCTATAATGGTGTCCTGGCGAACAGAATAGCGCGAATTACTGAGGGCGGGACCATTGATCCTTCATTTGCATCGGGCACGGGAGCGAATAACCAAATATATGCAGTAGCGATTCAGGCAGACGGACGAATGATTGTAGGCGGCAATTTTACTAATTTTAATGGAGTTAGTGCTAATAGAATAATACGCTTGTTGGCAAACGGTTCAATTGACCCTGCATTCAACATAGGCGCAGGTGCGGACGGTATTGTAGAGACGGTTCTAATACAGCCAGACGGAAAAATAGTTGTAGGGGGAAGGTTTTCAGTTTTTAACGGCAATCCATATAATAGAATTGTTCGACTGAATGTGGATGGGAGTACAGATCTAAGTTTTGTAATTGGTAGCGGTTTTGATAAAAATGTATATGCATTGGCTATGCAATCTGATAATAAAATTATTGTAGGAGGTACGTTTCTGAATTATGGAAATACTTCTGTAAAAAGAATCGCTAGGATAAATGTTAACGGGAGTTTAGATCTTTCTTTTGCTACTGGAACCAGTTTTAGTAACGGTGAAGTTAGGACGATTTTGGCACAACAGGACAATAGACTTCTGGTGGGAGGAACTTTTTCGGGAACTTATAATGGTGTTCCTGTTCAGCGTATGCTTAGATTGTTGTCTACGGGAGTACATGATACTACTTTTAAAGTAAACTTAAATAGCACCTTGTATAGTATCTGTTTTACTCCAGATAGTAAAGTGATGATTGCTGGGAACTTTAACTCAGTTTCTGGTGTTGCAAAGCATCGGGTTGCTAGAATAAAGTTGTGCATTAATAGTTCTGTTTGGGATGGTACAGTATGGAAAAATGGACTTCCTTCAAGCGATAAAACCATTATTTTTGCTGAGAACTTCCCCAACTTTACAACTGTAAATGCTTGTTCCTGTCAAATTGCAGCAGGAAAGACCGTTATGGTGCCAGTTGGGAATTCCTTATCTTTGATTTTTGATTATTCCGGTTTAGGGACACTGCTGCTAGAGAATAACGCATCACTTTACCAGTTAGATGATGACATAGTTAATACGGGTACTATTCAGTTGAGAAGAAAAACGACACCTATTTTTAGATCTGATTATACGTATTGGTCTTCTCCCGTGATGAATCAGTCGCTGTATACAACTTCTCCTGAAACTAGTTCCGGCTATTTCTTTTCGTTTAATTCTACTAGAAATTCTTGGTTAGCTGAGGTTTCCAGTACAATGATGGAAACTGCAAAAGGATATATAATTAGAGGGCCACAAACTTTCTCTACAACAGTCAGAGCTATTTATGAAGCAAGTTTTACGGGGATTCCTAATAACGGTGAAAAAACGGTTGTTCTGGGACCTGCATCAAGTTTTAATTTGCTAGGGAATCCGTATCCATCTGCCATTGATATAGATCTTTTTTTAAAGGAAAATGCCACTTTATTAAAAGGCACAATATACCTATGGTCACATAATACGCCTATTACAAATAATGTTTATACTTCAGATGATTATGCAGTTTATAATTTATTAGGAGGTGTTGGCACAAGTTCTTCAAAAAATACAGGTGTTAACAACTCTAAGCCAGACGGGAAAGTTGCTTCAGGGCAGTCTTTTTTTATAGCTGCTGCTAGTGGAGGAGGGGTTGCAAAATTTAATGATAAAATGCGGATCGTAGGGCAAAACAGTAATTTCTACAAAATGTACAGTTCACAAAAGTCTAAAGAGTTGAGCGCTATTGAAAAGCATCGACTATGGTTAAATATATATAATACTGAAGGCGCATTTAAACAATTGTTAGTAGGATATATGGAGGGTGCAACTGATGCGTATGATGCTTTTTTAGATGGAACTACTTTTAATGCAAATAAATATTTAGACTTTTACAGTATTTGTGAAGAAAAAAATTTAGTGATACAGGCCAGGGGTTTGCCTTTTAATAATCAAGATGAAATAGTTTTAGGTTATAAATCAACTATCAGTGGGATTTATACTATTGAAATTGATGAGGCTGATGGGGTTATAAAGGAACAAGAAATTTACATTATTGATAAATTAAATAATACGTCGCATAATTTGAAAAACTCCCCTTATAGCTTTTTTACAGAAAAAGGAACTTTTAATGACCGTTTTGTAATGCGATATACTGATAAAACTTTAGGAGTGACTGATTTTGAGACAACAAAGGGAGTTATAGTTACAAATAAAAATAAAGAGATAGGGATTACTTCATTTGCAGCAGCAATAGATAAAGTAATGTTATTTGATGCAGCAGGGAGAAAAATTTATCAGAAAATAAATTTAGGTAATCTGGAATTAAAAATTTCGAATTTGCTTGCAGGCCAGCAAGTATTGTTTGTTGAAGTAGTGCTAGTAGATGGCAAATCAATTATGAAAAAGATAATTTATTAAGGTTGGTGCTATTAATTTCGTAAAAAAAAAGCCATCCAGTTTAAGCTGAATGGTTTTTTAAAAAGCGTTAAAGCTCTGTTTTCCTTTTCCTGAAGCTTCAAGATTTTTTTCGATAACGTGTCCCGGTCTTGACCATTTTGGTTTTTCATCAAGTGGTGCAAACTGAGAGTTTTCAGCCTCTACAGTTGTGGGTTGAGAAACTTTAATAAATGGTTTCTGAGGTTTCAAACCTAACGTTTCAAACATTTTCATGTCTTCATTGACATCTGGATTTGGAGTAGTCAGTAATTTGTCACCTGCAAAAATTGAATTGGCTCCAGCAAAAAAGCACATGGCTTGACCTTCACGGCTCATATTCATTCTTCCTGCAGATAAACGAACTTGAGTTTCTGGCATAATAATACGTGTTGTGGCAACCATGCGTATCATTTCCCAAATTTCAACTGGTTTTTCTTCCTCCATAGGTGTTCCCTCTACAGCTACTAAAGCATTTATAGGCACAGATTCTGGTTGAGGATTTAATGTGGAAAGTGCAACAAGCATTCCTGCTCTGTCTTCAATACTTTCTCCCATTCCTATAATTCCACCACTACAAACAGTAACGTTTGTTTTACGTACGTTTTCTATGGTTTGTAAACGGTCTCCAAATCCACGCGTAGATATCACTTCTTTATAGTACTCTTCAGAAGTGTCTAAGTTATGGTTGTAGGCATATAAACCTGCTTCGGCTAGGCGGTGCGCTTGATTTTCAGTAATCATCCCAAGAGTACAGCATACTTCCATTTCCAGTTTGTTGATGGTACGTACCATCTCTAATACTTGGTCAAATTCAGGGCCATCTTTTACGTTTCGCCATGCTGCTCCCATGCATACTCTAGAAGATCCACTTGATTTTGCTCGTAAAGCTTGGGCCTTTACTTGACTAACGGACATTAAATCGTTTCCTTCTACAGAAGTGTGGTATCGTGCAGCTTGCGGGCAATAGCCGCAATCTTCTGGGCAACCACCCGTTTTGATGGACAATAATGTTGAAACTTGAACCACGTTTGGATCGTGATGCTCTCTATGAATGGAAGCTGCCTCATAAAGCAAATCCATTATAGGCTTATTATATATTTCAATAACTTCTTCTTTTGTCCAATTGTGTTTTGTGATGCTCATTGATGCGATTTTGTGATGCGCCAAAAGTATTCAAATTGTTCTAAAGAAGCAATGTAATGTTGTAGAATAGCAATAAACGGTCTTTAAATGCACATTGTTAATCAGTTGTGAGACGGTTGTTCCAATATAGCATCAATAACATGGCAACAATTACTGAAGAGGCAATTCCTTCAAAAAGTAAACTGATAGAATAGCTGAATATCGATGGGTTTCCTCCAAATAGAAAGGTTTTTGATAATGATTGGACATAATCGTCGCCTCCTTGCATATAGCTATAAATAATTAATCCAACGATGCTTAAAAACACACCAACAAGAGAGGTGACCATCGCCGAAACCGCATTCGAAACAAAGTCTTTTTGCCCTTCTTCAACATTCATTTTGATCGTTCTATTAACGCCATAAAAGACAAAAAATATGTTGACGAGACGCAAGTAGAATGAATTGCCATATCCTAAAACATTCATCAATAGAAAATAGGCTGTGATTCCAATGAAAATAATAGATCCGTTGAGTAATTCTTTTGGTACTTTCATGTTCTTTGTTTTATTTGAAACGAATAGGAGCTGTTTTTTAGAGCGTAAACCTCCTTATCTGGCTCCATGTTTGTCAGAAACAAAGTGAGTATCCCAATAGAGCATTAGCATAAATGAAATGATTACCGCGGACACGATACCTTCAAAAAGCAAACTGATGCTATAAGTCATAATTGATGGGGAACCACCAAATAAAAAGGTTTTTGATAGTGACGCTAAGTATGCATCGCCGCCTTGTATATAGCTATACGTAATCAATCCGATAACACTTAAAAATACACCTATGAGTGAAGTAAGCAGAGCGGAGGTAGCATTGCCGGCAAATACGGTCTTCCCTTCTTCGTAGTTCATTTTCAGTGTCCTGTTGGTGCCATAGAAGACAAATAGTACGTTAAATAGACGTAAATAATATAAATTTGCAAGTCCCAGTAACTCCATCAACATGAAATAAAGACCGATTCCAATGAAGATAATGACTCCGTTGTATAATTCTTTTGGTAGTTTCATACGTTTGGGTTTTTAAAGTTAAAAAATCATTCTGTTGAAAAACAGGATAATACCTATCAAATTTACATAAAATATAAAGATATTTTACGAAAAGAACTAAGAAATTTTTTAAATTTAGGGGAATTAGTTCAGGTAAGCTAGTGCAAAATTTTTATCTTTTTCTAATTGTACTTTCAATAAGTCAACGGACTTGAATTTTTGCTCAGGACGAATATAGTGAAGTATAGAAACCACTATCTCTTGATTGTACAAGTCGGAATTGAAATTAAAGTAATGAATTTCGATCGATAAACTATCTCCCGCGACTGTTGGGTTAAAGCCGATATTCATTATTCCAAAAACAGTTTCTTGGTTTATCGTACTTTTTACAATATAAACGCCGTTTTTAGGAATCAATTTGTAGTCTTCTTGTATTTTTATGTTGGCAGTGGGGAATCCTATGGTTCTTCCCAGCTGCTTTCCTTTAAAAACGGTGCCAGTTAGAAAATAGTCGTATCCCAAATATTTATTTGCCAAAATCATGTTTCCCTCTGATATCGCTTTTCTGATTTTAGTGGAACTTACTGACATTTCATTTATTTCCTGAACGGATATTTGTTCTACTTCAAACCCATATTGCTTCCCGAAACCAATTAAGTCGTCAATATTTGCTGTTCGGTTTCTTCCAAAACGATGGTCATGGCCAATGATGATTTTATGGATACGGAATTGATTGACAAGAACTGATGTGACAAATTCCTCAGCAGTTAATCTTGAAAAGCTTTCGTCGAATGGATGAATGACGAGGTTTTGAATTCCTGTTTTTTCCAATAGATCTGTTTTTTCCGAAATAGTGTTCAGTAGTTTTATGTTTGATTGTTCTTCTAAGACCATTCTTGGGTGAGGAAAAAAAGTAAGAACCAAACTTTCATATTTGTCAATTTCGGTATTTTGCAATACTCTTTCCAGGATTTTTTTATGTCCAAAGTGTACTCCGTCAAAAGTGCCTAGAGTGAGGATAGTTTTTTTTGTGGTACTGAAATCTTGTATGGAATGGAAAATCTTCAAAATATGTGTTTTATAGTGGCGCAAATTTATACTATCTATTTTAAATCTTAAGTATAGTGAGTCGATTTTCATGAAATTAAGGACAAAAGCAACCTAATACTTGAAAATCAAAGGTTAAATTTATTTATTATCGAGGTTTTACATTTATGGATTAGATTAAATGCTTTAATTTTGATGCCTAAATACTGTTGAGATATGAAAAATCACATTCTATATATACTCATCTTGATTTGGTGCTCGTCGCTTCAAGCCCAACATCAGTCGGCTTGGAAAAAAATAAACCAAAGTGCTACAGCTGCTTTTGATAAAAATAGTAATAAATCCGGTTCCAATAAACAGTCGTTATTTCGTCTAGATCAGCATGCTTTATTACAGTCATTGGCTACAATTAGTAGTAGTACCGATAAAAAGAGAAGTGTTGAAATTAGTATGCCTAATTCAAGCGGAGTGATGGAGCAATTTCTGGTATGGGAATCTTCTAATTTTGAACCGGAATTACAGGCTAAATATCCTGACATCAGGGCTTATGCCGGAATTGGACTTACTGATAAAAAAGCGTCACTAAATTTTAGTTTGTCTCCAAAGGGGGTTCAATCTATGGTTTTAAGAGCTGATAGCGGATCCGAGTTTATAGAAATTTCGCAGGAAGACCCTTCTCTTTATGTTGTTTTTTCTTCTGAAAACAGGGTTAAAGGGGGCTTGCCGTTTGTGTGTCAAACCGAAGATGTGGCTATTAGTAAGGAATTACTAAGCAAAACGGCTAAAATTGCTGCTAATAACAAAGTTTTTAAGACGTTGCGTTTGGCGTTGTCATGCACCGGGGAATATGCTGTTTATCATGGTGGAACAGTGGCAAAAGCGCTTGCGGCAATGAATGCTACAATGGCTCGCGTCAACGGTATTTTTAATAAGGACTTGGCGTTAAAGTTGGTGATTATTGCTAATAATAGTTTGATAACATATACAAATACCGCCACAGACCCATATTCTGACGCAACTGCTGGAGTTGCCGGAGAATGGTCTAATGAGTTACAGGCTGATTTAACCAGTAAAATAGGGAATGCTAATTATGACATTGGTCATTTATTTGGAGCTTCCGGAGGAGGAGGGAATGCAGATTGCATTGGCTGTGTGTGCGATACAGGAAAAGGAAGGGCTTATACTTCACCAGCAGACAACAAGCCTGAAGGAGATACTTTTGATATTGATTTTGTTGCTCATGAGATGGGGCATCAACTTGGTGCAAATCATACTTTTTCCTATGAACTTGAGGGAACTGGAGTAAATGTGGAACCCGGTAGTGGATCAACCATTATGGGATATGCGGGAATAACTACGGATTACGATGTTCAGTCTAATTCAGATGATTATTTTGCGTATGCCAGTATTAAGCAAATTCAGGACAATCTGAGTCAAAAAACCTGTCCCGTTAGCACTGCTTTAACTAACATTCCACCAGTTATAAATGCGGGCTTTGATTATTCGATTCCTAAAGGGACTGCTTTTGTGTTAAGGGGAACTGGTTCAGATTCTGCCGGGGATGTCTTGAGTTATACTTGGGAACAAAATGATTCGGCTACAAGTTCAAGCGGTGCAAACAGTTTGGCTATTCCTACTAAAACAGACGGGCCTTTATTTAGGTCTTTGTATCCGGGAGTTAGTCCTATACGATATATGCCGGCTTTTAGTAATGTCTTGTCTAATAAATTAACAAGCAAGTGGGAGTCAGTTTCTACTGTGGCTAGAACGCTTCGCTTTGTATTGACGGGCAGGGATAATGCGGCACTGGGAACTGCGCAAACAAATTCAGATGAGACACTAATTACTGTAAGTGGAACAGCTGGACCATTTATTGTAACCTCACAGAATGTAGAAAATCTTAGTTGGTTTCAAGGGACAAATCAAACGATAACTTGGAGTGTTAACAATTCTAATACTTTGGGAGGGTCTACAAATGTGAATATTAAACTCTCTACGGATGGTGGTTTGACTTTTCCAACAACGTTAAGGGCTAACACGCCAAATGATGGTTCGGAAATCGTTACAGTTCCTAATATTGAAGCAAAAAACTGTAGGCTTTTAATTGAGCCTACTGCTAATATTTTTTATGCTATTAATAGCAAAGCCTTTTCAATTGGATATTCGGTTAAATCGTCATGCGGTTCCTTTTCTTTTGCTGCGCCATTTTCTATACCAGAACAGGCTGCATATACTGCAAGGACAATAAGTTTTCCGGCCTCGACCGGTACGATATCCGATGTTAATTTTAATGTAGATTTCACTCATGCCTATCTTGCTGATGTTGAAATGGAGATCGTAAGTCCTCAAGGGACAACCGTGAAACTGTTTGATAAGAGTTGTGGAAATAGAAATGGTACTTTAGTTATAAACTATGATGATTTAGGGGATGAGCTTGCTTGTGGAGTCACCACTGTGCAAACTGTAGCGCCATTTCAGCCGTTGGCGGCATTTAATGGAGAGAACCCTCAAGGAGACTGGACATTCAGAATTAGGGATGCGTTTTTAGGGGATTTAGGCACTTTAAATTCGGCTTCAATGACTATTTGTACTCAGACATTTACATTAGGTACAGCTGATTTTGAAATTAATGATTTTGTGATGTATCCGAATCCGAACAAAGGGATTTTTAATATTCAATTTAGTAGTCAATCAACAGACGAAGTAAAAGTGTTGGTTCATGATTTATTGGGCAGGAAATTATTTGAAAAGCAATATCAAAACAATGGTAATTTCAATGAAAGTATTCAATTAAAAAGTATACAGGCCGGACTTTATTTGTTGACTGTTATTGATGGGGATAGGAAAGAAATTAGAAAAATTTTGATTCAATAATCAGAGTATAAAATAAAGAGGGAAGCATATCAGTATGCTTCCCTTTTTTATTTTCCGTTAAATGCGGTCATGGTGTTTTCCAGTCCTGCAGTTCCAAACGATTTTATGATTTCAGATGCTATTTCTAGTCTTTCAGGAAGAGCGACTTTTTCTTCATCGTCCCAGTCTCCAAGGACGTAATCAATTTGTTTTCCTTTTTTGAATTCATCACTGATACCAAATCTAAAGCGGGTGTATTGATTAGTGTTCAGAATTAAGTTGATGTTTTTTAATCCATTGTGTCCTCCGTCACTACCTTTTGGTTTAATACGGATGGTTCCAAAAGATAAATTCAGGTCATCTGTGATAACGAATAGATTTTCCAATGGAATGTTTTCTTTTTCCATCCAATATTGAACCGCTTTTCCGCTTAGGTTCATATAGGTATTGGGTTTCAGGAGGAAAAATGTTCTTCCCTTGAATTTGTATTCGGCTAGCGCGCCTAGTTTTACTGTCTGAAATGACAGCGCCTCTTTTTTTGCAAAATGATCTAGTATTTTGAATCCAATGTTGTGACGGGTGTTCACGTACTCAGCGCCAATGTTGCCAAGTCCAACAATTAAAAATTTATTACTCATGCTTTTTATATTAGCTTTTTGGTGTTCGTGAACCTCCGGTTTCATGGGATTGGTATTGTCTTCTGTTTGTTTTGATGAAAATATAGTTCTGATCCATTTTATCATGCTGCAAAAGTAATCTTAATTAGATAAATTGTCAATTAGATAATTAGATAATTTGGTAGAGTATGTTGAAGGAGTTTTCTAAGGATAGATAAAATTGTAAAATAGCCCCGATAGTAATGAAAATCCTTTTTGTTGCCTTTTTTGGCGGGCAAAAAGATTGAAGTGAATAGCGGGACAAATGGTATGAGGAAATAAATAGTTGCGCTCCTAAAAATAAAAAAGCTACATCAAAAAAAAAGCACCAGTTGTGAAACTGATGCTTTTAGTATTTGTAGAGAAAATATTATTTTTTCTTTCCTTTTGCAGGTCCTGCTTTCGCAGCTTTTGCAGCTTCTTGAGCCGCTTTCATAGCAGCACGAGAAATCTTCACTTGACAAATAACAGTATTGTCAGGGTGCATGATTTTGAAGTTTTCAGTAGGCACTTTAGTAACGTATAATTTGTTACCCATGTCAAGTCCAGTAATGTCAGCTTCGATAAAATCAGGAAGATTTTTAGGCAAAGCTCTTACTTTAAGTTTACGGTTGTTTAAACGTAAATCTCCACCGGCCATAACTCCTTTAGAGTTACCAATGATTTTTACTGGAACTTCAATAGTGATTTCTTTTTCGTCAAAAATTTGAAAGAAGTCAATATGTAAAATTCTGTCAGACACCGGGTGAACCTGAATGTCTTGTAGAATTGCATTGAATGATTTTCCTTCAAGTTCGATCACAACTGTGTGAGCGTTTGGAGTGTAAACCAAGCTTTTGAATGCTTTTTCTTCTGCTGAAAAATGTACTGGTTGATCTCCTCCGTATATAACGCAAGGAACCGCTCCAGCATTACGTAAGGCTTTAGTCGCAACTTTTCCCACGCTTTCTCTTTCTGATCCTTTAATTGTAATCGATTTCATTGTAAAAAATATATAGTTAATAATAAAAAAATACTTGTTTGATGCTTTAAGCGCAATGCTTTAAGCTTTTAGTGTACATAAAGTCTTTTGTCTTTCGACATAAAGTCTTCGTATTACATTAAAAATTTTCCACTGATGGAATTGTTGTGGTGCACCATGTGCATAACTTCAGCAAAAAGAGGCGCACAACTCACTACTCTTATTTTGTTCGATTTTTTCTTTAAAGGAATAGAATCGGTAACTATTAATTCTAATAATTTAGAATTCTCTATTTTTTCGTAAGCGTCCCCTGATAATATAGCATGGGTACAAATGGCTCTTACGCTCAATGCTCCTTTTTCTATCATTAAATCAGCGGCTTTCGCCAAAGTTCCTCCGGTATCGATCATGTCATCTACCAAAATTACGTTTCGGCCTTTTACCTCACCAATCAATTCCATGGTGTCGATAATGTTAGCTTCTTTTCTTTGTTTGTAACAGATCACTACGCTAGATTCTAAAAATTTAGAATAAGCATAAGCTCTTTTTGAACCTCCCATATCTGGTGAGGCTATAGTCAAATTTTCTAATCCCAAGCTTTCTACATAAGGTAAAAAGATAGTAGATGCGAAAAGGTGATCAACTGGTTTTTCAAAAAATCCTTGAATTTGATCAGCGTGCAAATCCATGGTCATTATTCTTGTCGCTCCAGCAGTTTCTAACAATTTAGCTGTTAGTTTTGCTCCTATCGGCACTCTTGGCTTGTCTTTTCTGTCTTGTCTTGCCCAGCCAAAGTAAGGAATTACTGCAGTTATATGTCTTGCTGAGGCACGTTTTGCGGCATCTATCATAAGTAACAATTCCATCAGATTGTCTGAATTTGGAAAAGTAGAACAAACAATAAACACACGTAATCCTCTGATAGACTCTTCGTAAGAAGGTTGGAACTCACCATCACTGTATTTTGACATGGTAACCTTACCTAATGGAATCCCGTATTTCTCGGCAATCTGCTCCGCTAGATATACACTTTGTGAACAAGCGAAAATTTTAGCTTCTGGTTCTAGGTGTGACATTTAATTTGTTGTTTTGTAGTTAGTTGTGTGTTTCGTTTTTAACGAGGTGCAAATTTATGAAATTAATTCAACTGTGAAAGGAAAAAATTAAGATTTTTTAGTAGAACTTTTAATATTATTTTTTACATTTGCACCGTGTTAAAGGAAAAAGATGTTTGGCTACCACTAGATATCTCTTTATTGCGTGAAATAACTGTTGTTATTTCTGTCTGCTAAGCCCGGATGGCGGAATTGGTAGACGCGCTGGTCTCAAACACCTGTGGGAAACCGTGCCGGTTCGACTCCGGCTCCGGGTACAAAAACCGCTTCGAAAGAAGCGGTTTTTTTGGTTTTATATTATAAAGAGTTCCTAAGTATCAAAGCACTTTTATTCTCAATCTGGTCTTTTGTTCCTTTGAGAATCATTTCTGCAAGAATTTTTCCCATAGCTTCAAAGTTTGTAGAAATAGTAGTGATTCCATTTTCTACAATTTTTTTCAATGGAGTTTCGTTATATGAAATAATCCCGTAATCACTACCTAACTTTAGGTTTTGAAGCTTTGATTTTTCAATCACGCTTACTAAATCACGATCAGTCGGAATAATATACACTTCCCCCTTTTTTAGTTCTCTATTTTTAAAATCTGAAATAATTTCATAGTTGAAATTGTGGTCTGCACAAAAATTTTCAAATCCTATTTTCATGCCTAGTGGCTCGCGAAACCCTGGGAATATTAAAATGAGCTTTTCATATTTGTTTAATTTGGTCTTTCCCTTTAGTAAACCACTATAAATGTCTTTAAGGTGATTTTGGTATATCGCAGGATAGGATTTTAAGTCGGGATTCGTTTGGTCTAATATATACACATCGTTAACCGGTAGGGTTTTTATAACGGCTGCGGCCTCAACTAAATTGGTGGGCATTATAATGTATTTAGTGTAGTTTCCATTACTGTCATTTATTAGTTTTTTAAAAACTTTGATATTAAAATGGTGAAAAAAGATATCAACTTGTGCCTCTTTTCCAATGTTTTCCAGAAATGAATTGTAGATGTCTTCTTTGAAAATGTTTAACTCTTCAAATAACAAGAAAATCCTTTGCTTGGTAGATACTTCGGTGCTTTTTATATAGTATCCTTTTCCAAGAATAGCGTAGATTATTCCTCTTTTTTTTAATTCTTCATAAGCTTGTAGAACAGTATCGCGAGACAATGAAAATTCTAAGCATACCTTGTTTATAGAAGGTAATTTTTCATCTTTTTTTAGTTTGCCATCTTCAATAGTCTTTTCTATTGATAAGATGATCTGTTTGTATTTGGGTATCCCAAGATTGTTTTTAATGGAAATTGTTTTCATGAGACTGATTTTTTTTGCAATATACAAAAACCGGTAGGTACTGGTATGTAAAAGTGAATTATTATTCTAATTTTGATTTTTGATATTAATAAAAAAAGAATAGAAATAAAACACATATCGTATTTTATGAGTAATTATATAATGAAATTGTTTGGTTTAATGGCTAGCGACGAGCTTGTGGAGTCTTTTGATTTAAGTAACGATAACGGTATGAAATTAACTGTTATAAACTATGGCGCTACTGTAGTTTCATTAAAAATACCATTAAAAACGGGCGAAGTCATTGATGTTGTTTTAGGGTTCGATAATTTAGAGGCGTATCTTAAATCTTTTCAATTGAAAAGTCCTCCATATTTTGGAGCAATAGTGGGGAGATTTGCCGGAAGAATAAATAACAGTTTGTTTAATTTGAATGGAAAAGTATTTTTATTAAATAAAAACAACAATAGCCATTCTCTTCATGGTGGGATTGATAACTTCAGTCAAAAAGTTTGGAAAGTTGAAAATATATCTGAAGGCAAAAACCCATCAATTACATTAAGTTGCTTAAGTCCTGACGGCGACGAAAATTATCCTGGAGAGTTAGCGGTGCAATTGACCTACACTTTGTCTGAGGAAAATGAATTAATTATAGAATACCAAGCAAATGGCAGTGAAGATACCATTGTCAATTTGACACATCACAGTTATTTCAATCTTGACGGTCACAAGTCAGATGTATTAGAGCAAGAGTTAATTGTTAATTCTAAAAAGAGACTGGAAACTACAAATGATAACATTCCAACAGGAAAATTTTTAAACAACATAGAATCTTCATTTGACTTTAGTAGTCCAAAAAAATGTCCTTCTGAAATTGATACCACCTTTGTTTTAGATAGTAGAGAGGAGTTTGCAGCTTCACTTTTTAACAAAAGGAATATGCTAAAAATGACTGTTTATACTGATCAACCTGGAGTTCATATTTATGTTGGGGGGAATTGTTTTAATGAAGTGAAAGGCAAAGAAAATTGTGATTATCATAATGTAAGTGGAATATGTTTTGAAACTCAAAATTTTCCAGACGCACCTAATCACGAAAATTTTCCAAATTCAATATTGAAAAATGGAGAGACTTATCAACACAAAACAATTTATAAATTTCAATCTTTTTAATATGATGAAAATTATAAACAACATACTTTTTCTATTGTTAATTGTACTGGGGGTTTTTTCTGGAGAAATTCAAGCACAGTCAAGATCAAAAATAAAATTAGATGCAAATTGGAAATTTCAAAAAGGTGCTTTTGAAGAGGCATATAAAGTAAATTTTAATGATTCGAAATGGGAAACCGTAACCGTTCCGCATGACTGGGCAATTTACGGACCCTTTGATAAAAATATAGATAAGCAGAGTGTTGCCATTGTTCAAAACGGAGAAAATATAGCTACCGAAAAAACAGGACGCACAGGGGCGCTGCCTCATATAGGAACAGCATGGTATCGCAATAAATTCAGCTTGCCTAAAGATTTAAAAGGGAAAAAAATAATTTTACTTTTTGAAGGAGCAATGAGCGAACCTCAAGTGTATTTGAACGGTAAAAAAGTGGGAGAATGGGCATATGGTTATAGTTACTTCTATTTTGATGTTTCCCAATTTATACAAGGAGGTGAGAATACTTTGTCAGTAAAGTTAACCAATAAAGAATTTGCTTCACGTTGGTATCCTGGTGCTGGTTTATATCGAAATGTAAGTGTTATTATAAAAAATAACGAAAGCATTGACCAATGGGGGCAGTTTATAACTACACCTTTTATCAGTTCAGCAGTTGCTAAAGTTAATATTAAGACAAAAACTTCTGGAGAAAATAGTCGTTTAGTCACCACTATTTTTGATGCCGAAGGACATAAACTAAATTCAGAGGAATCGGCAATACGGTTCGGAAATGAGTTCGATCAAAATATAAAAGTAGAAAAGCCAAAATTGTGGAGTCCCGAAACTCCTTATTTGTATAAAGCGGTTTCTCAATTGTATGTAGGAAAAGAATTGAAAGATGTCCTTTCAACCTCTTTTGGAATTCGAGAGATAAAATACGAGCCCAATAAAGGTTTTAGTCTTAATGGAAAGGTAACCAAGTTTAAAGGGGTTTGTCTTCACCACGATTTGGGTCCCTTAGGAGTTGCGGTCAATAAATCGGCACTACGCAGGCAAATGAAGATATTAAAAGATATGGGGTGTAATGCAATACGCAGTTCGCATAATATGCCTTCTTTTGAGCAACTCGAGCTGGCAGATGAAATGGGCTTTATGTTTTTAGCGGAGAGTTTTGATGAATGGGCAAAACCAAAAGTGGAGAATGGTTATCATCGATTTTTTGACGAATACGCCGAAAAAGACATCGTGAATTTAGTACAGGCAACAAGAAATCATCCTTCTATTGTGATGTGGAGTTCTGGAAATGAAGTACCTGATCAATGGGGAGAAACGGGTGTAAAACGAGCTAAATGGTTGCAAGAAATATTTCATAGAGAAGACCCAACACGTCCAGTAACTGTGGGTATGGATCAAGTAAAAGCGACAATGGAATCTGGTTTTGGAGCTGTGCTGGATGTTCCAGGATTGAATTATCGTGTGCATTTATATGATGAGGCCTTTGCAAAATTTCCGCAGGGATTTATTTTAGGTTCAGAAACAGCTTCAACGGTTAGTTCTAGAGGGATTTACAAATTTCCTGTTGTTCAAGAAAAAATGAAGCAATATCCTGATTTTCAGTCGTCTTCTTATGATTTGGAAGCCTGTAGCTGGTCTAATGTACCAGATGAAGATTTTGTGCTTCAAGATGACAAACCTTGGGTAATTGGTGAGTTTGTCTGGACAGGTTTTGATTATTTAGGTGAACCGACTCCTTATGATGAAAGCTGGCCGTCCCGAAGTTCTTATTTTGGAATTAACGATTTAGCGGGTTTGCCTAAGGACCGCTTTTACTTATATCGAAGCCGTTGGAATACCAAGGAATCAACCCTTCATATCTTGCCACATTGGAACTGGGAAGGCCGTGAAGGAGAGGTTACGCCTGTTTTTGTATATACGAACTACAACAGTGCTGAACTTTTTATAAATGGCAAAAGCATGGGAGTGCAGAAAAAAAATAGGAGCACGCCCCAAAATCGCTACCGCTTAATGTGGATGGATGTGAAATATGAGCCAGGAACGGTAAAAGTGGTGGCTTTTGATGACAATGGCAAAGCTGTCGCTGAACAAGAAGTACATACTGCTGGCAAGCCTTACCAAATAGTTTTAGATGCGGACAGAAAAGCAATTACTGCTAATGGCGACGATATATCCTTTGTCACCGTATCTGTGGTTGATAAAAATGGAATTCCCTGCCCTACGGCAACTAACCAATTAAAATTTAAGGTTAAAGGAGCAGGTACTTATAGGGCAGCATGTAATGGTGATGCCACTTCGCTTGAAATGTTTCACAAAGAGACCATGAAACTTTTTAGTGGAAAGTTAGTAGTGCTTGTAAAATCTACAACTACTGCTGGTGATGTGAAACTTGAAGTAAACGGAGCCGGTCTTAAGACTGGTAAATTGAATTTAGTATCGACGAAATAAAAATAAAGCTGAATAGGATAGCTCAACTAGGTTTTTGAAAAAAGAAAGGTTTTAAAAAATATAATTGCTTTTCAAGCGTCAAGTGTGGCTTAGAAACCACATATTTTAAAAATTTAAAAATAATAGTAATTTAAATAAAATGAACGAATTATTAATCAACAAAACGACCGCTTTTTTTCAGAAAACCTTCGGTACTACTGCAGAAAAAATTGTCCTTTCTCCTGGAAGGATTAATATAATTGGAGAGCACATTGATTATAATGATGGCTATGTTTTACCTGCGGCAATTGATAGAATTATTTGTTTTGCTTTCGAAAAAAATAATTCAAATCAATCAAGAATAATTGCAATTGATCTAAATGATGAATTTCAAATTAACCTTAAAGATCCAATCGAGTTAACAGATAATGTGTGGACAAACTATGTAAGAGGAGTTATCAATCAATTGAAATTAAAAGGGTTTGAATTGGAAGGTTTCAACTGTGTTTTTAGTAGTAATATCCCAGTTGGTTCTGGTTTATCATCATCTGCAGCTTTAGAATGTGGCTTTTTATTTGGATTAAATGAGCTATTTAATTTGAATATTAAACCGGTTGACATCGCTTTAATGGGTCAGAGTGCTGAACATTGGGTAGGAATCAATTGTGGAATTATGGATCAATTTTCTAGTGTGATGGGCATAGAAAATAAAGTCATAAAAATTGATTGTAGAACATTGGAATATGAATATCATAATGCTGATTTTATTGATTATTCTTTGATTTTATTTGATTCGAATGTGAAACATTCCTTAATGACATCGGCCTATAATGAAAGAAGAGAACAGTGCGAAGAGGGTATTGCCATCATTAAAAATAATTTTCCGGAGATTACTAGTTTTAGAGATTGTACAGAGCAACATATTTTAGGATTGCAAAATGTAATGAGTCCTAATGTTTATAAAAGGAGTCTTTTCGTGGTAAAAGAAATCAATCGTGTTATCGAAGCATGTGAAGCATTGGATAGCGGAAATATTGAAGCGCTAGGAAAATTAATGTTTGAAACACATGAAGGATTGTCTACCGATTATGAAGTAAGTTGCGCCGAACTTGACATGATTGTCAATACGCTTAAAAGTGAAGACGCAGTTGTAGGCTCCCGATTAATGGGAGGTGGTTTTGGCGGCTGTACCATTAACTTAATTAAAAAAGGACATGAAAACCGAATCAAAAAACAACTTTCGGGACTTTATCTAGAGACTTTTGGAATAGAATTAAAAATTTATGATGTCAAAATCGGAAACGGGACATCACTTTATAAAAATAATTAGGATGAGAAATTTTGATATCAATGAAGATCCGCACAGACGCTATAATCCATTAATCAATGAATGGGTTTTAGTATCTCCACATCGTGCGAAACGTCCTTGGCAAGGTCAAAATGAAAAAGTGACCTCAGGTTCTTTGCCGGAATATGACCCAAAATGTTACTTATGTCCAGGCAATGTACGTGCCAATGGAGAAGTAAATCCATCATACGAAAATGCTTTTGTTTTCGAAAATGATTTTGCGGCTTTAAAGCAAGAGGAAATTGCTTTTGAAGAAAATAAAAAGGACACTTTTTTTAAAGCAAAACCGGAAAGAGGCATTTCTCGAGTAGTTTGTTTTTCGCCAAAACACAACTTGACTTTGCCTGAAATGCCAGTTGAAGGTATTGAAAATATTATTTATACTTGGCAAAAAGAATATACGGATTTAGGCAGTGTTGATTATATAAATCACGTTCAGATCTTTGAAAATAAAGGAAGTGTAATGGGTTGCAGTAACCCGCATCCTCACGGGCAAATATGGGCACAATCCTCTTTACCAACCGAAGTAGCGAAAACACAAAATAATTTAAAAGCATATTTAGACAAAAACGGAAGTAACTTATTACAGGATTATTTAAAAGAAGAGCTAAAATTAAAAGAGCGTATTGTAATTGAAAATGATCATTTTGTAGCATTGGTTCCTTTTTGGGCTATTTGGCCTTATGAAACGATGATAATTAGTAAGCGTCATTTGACTAAAATCACTGATTTTACTGAAGATGAGGTATCCGGTTTTGCAACTATTTTAAAGCAATTAACAATTAAATACGACAACCTTTTTGAAACGTCATTTCCTTATTCATCTGGAATTCATCAAGCTCCAACTGATGGTGAGGAACATTTGGAATGGCAGTTTCATATGCATTTTTACCCACCGTTATTACGTTCTGCAACCGTAAAAAAATTCATGGTAGGGTATGAGATGATGGGAGAATCACAAAGAGACATTACCCCTGAGAAAAGTGCGGAATTTCTGAAAAACCAATCAGAACTTCATTATAAAACGCGTCTATAGAAAAAAATCTTTTAAAATACACACTTAAAAATTGAATTAAAGCTCAATTTAAATTCCCTCTTTTTTTAAGGAGGGCTGCAAAATTTTTGTGTTTTTTTAAAGGAAAAATTAAGCAAAAAAAATATTAACCAACCAATTATTAAAAACATGAATTTATGAAAACCATGAAGAACGTAAATCAGATTTTGAGGATTAAATCTTTCCTGATGTCTAGACTAACTTTGTCCCTTTTTATTTTGATTTCTTGTGTTAGTTTGCAAGCTCAAAACACGGTTAAGGGATCAGTTATTGATCAAAAGACATCCCAGACGATTATTGGGGCCTCGGTACTCGTCAAAGGAACTACAAATAGCACCATGACTGATGCTGATGGAAATTATGTATTGAATGTAAGTGACCCTAATGCAATATTAGTGTTCTCATACATTGGATATCTTAAAGTAGAAGAGGCTGTTAATAGTAGAAAAATCCTTAATGTAATACTAAAGGAAGAAAATAACACATTAGATGAAGTTGTTATTATTGGATACGGTACCATCAAAAAAAGTGATATGACTGGAGCTGTTGCAGGCTTAAAAGCATCACAATTAGACTCTCAAAGTAATACAAATTTAGGTAGTGCAATACAGGGAAAAATTGCAGGTGTAACAGTAGAATCAGCTGGGGGTGCTCCAGGTTCTGGAACTAAAATCCAGATTAGAGGTGCTGGATCATTAAACAATAATAATCCGTTGATTTTGGTTGATGATATTGCAGTTGCATCAATGAATAATTTGAATCCAAATGATATCGAATCTATTCAAGTATTAAAAGATGCTTCAGCAGCAGCTATTTATGGATCTAGAGCTGCAAATGGTGTGATTTTAATTACAACAAAGAGTGGTAAAAAAGGAGATATGAAAGTATCTTTTGATTCTTCTTTTGGATATGCTAGCGTAGCTAAAAAATTAGATTTATTAAATCAAGAGGAATGGGCAAAAGTAAGTACTGCGGCCTATACCGCAGCGGGAAAACAACCATTGGATATTGCTCTAAATCCAGAGGTTACGGGAATAAACTGGCAAAATGAAATATATAGAACGGCTCCCATTAAAAATTACTCGTTGGGACTTTCAGGAGGATCTGATAATGTAAAATATAATATGTCATTAAGCTACTTTAATCAAGAAGGAGTTATAAAAGAAACAAATTATGACCGAGTTAATCTAAGAGTTAAATCTGAATATAAGAAAGGGATTTTTAAAATTGGTGAAACAGTAATGTTGACCAAAGAAAAAAGAAAAGATTTGCCAGGTGTCCCGGGACAAGGAAGTAATGTTGTGGGGTCTGCAATATCAATGATTCCCGGTTTTGCAATATATGATGAAAACGCTGTTGGAGGTTATGGAGGAGCTTCAGGTTCTGTTACAGATATATTCAATCCGGTTGCAGCTCTAAATCTTTTTGATGTAAAAAATGATTACTATCAAGCATTAATAAACACCTTTGCTGAGGCAAGCTTTTTTGATGGTTTTAAATATAAGTTAAATGTAGGAGCTACCATTTCTGAACATAAGGCTTATACTTATACTCCACGTTATGAAGTGGGCGGTTTCTTTAAGAATTTAAAGAATACTTTGGCAGAAGGAAGTGATATGAATCAGTATTATCAAATAGAGAATACGTTGAATTATTCAAAAACTTTTGGAAAACATTCTGTAAATCTATTAGTAGGGCATACGGTTTATGAAAATAAATTCCGTTCAATTTCAGGTTCCGTTTCAGGATTACCTGATGGTATCTTTGTTCTAGCTGGAGCAGAAGATCCGTCGATTGTTGGTTTGGCTAGTGAAAGTAAATTACTATCTTTTCTTGGTCGTGCCATTTACTCTTATGACAACAAATACATTGTTACAGCAACATTTAGACGTGATGGTTCTTCTCGTTTTAGTCCAGAAAATAAATGGGGAAATTTCCCGTCTATTTCTGCAGCATGGGGAATTGGGAGAGAAGATTTTTTTACCAAGTTAGACTTACCTATATCTGAGTTAAAATTACGTGCTAGTTATGGTGTATTAGGGAATCAAGAAATAGGAGATTACCAGTATCTTGGTTTGATTTCTCCGGGGATTAGTTACGCAATGGGTGAGCCAAATTCATTATGGATTGGAAACATTCAACAAGAATATCCTGCAATTGGTTTAAAATGGGAATCGACTGCAACGGCTAACGTTGGTATTGATTTGTCAATGTGGAATGGTCAATTAGATTTGACAGCTGATTATTTTCAAAAAAACACAACTGATTTACTTTTACGTGTGCCAATTCCTTTGTCTGTTGGTTCAAGTAATGACCCGTACACTAATGCGGGGGAAGTTTCAAACAAAGGCTTTGAATTGGGATTGACGTATAATAAAAAAGTAGGAGAAGTTAATTTCTCAGTTACGTCTAATATCTCCAGTATTAAAAACCGTGTAGAAGATTTAAGTACAGGAAGTCAAATTCTTGCAGGTTCTAGTGGATCATTCCACGGTGCAGCAGTTACGTATAGTAAAGTAGGATATCCTATTTATTCTTTTTTTCTTGTTAAGACAGATGGTTTATTCAGAACACAAGAAGAAGTGGATGCGCATAATTTAAATGGAAATCCAATCCAACCTAGAGCACAAGTAGGAGACATTAGATATGTTGACTTAAATGGTGATGGACAAATCGATGGTGCTGATAGACAGTATAGAGGAAGTGCTTTTCCTGATTTTGAATATGGTTTGCGCCTTCAAGCTGATTGGAAAGGGATTGATGTGACTATAGCTGGCCAAGGAACTCAAGGGAATATGATATATAATGGTAATAATACTGATTTAGCAACAGTAAGGTCTAATATAAATTATTCTAGTGCAACATTAGATTCCTATACTTTTAATCCAAATTCTAATTTTCCAAGATTGGATATTGATGATTTAAATGATAATGGAGCAGATTATTCTGATCGTTTTCTTGAAAATGGTTCTTACTTTAGAATTAAAACGATTCAAGTTGGATATACAATCCCAAATAGCTTAACTCAAAAATTAGCGATTGATAGATGCCGATTGTATGTTGCTGGTGACAACTTGCACACTTTTACTAAGTATACAGGTTATAACCCAGATGTTTCAAGTACTGGACTTGGAGGTAGAGGGATAGATTATAAATCATATCCGTTAAGCAAGACAATCACTTTTGGAATTCAACTTAACTTTTAAATCGACAAAAATGAAAAAGAAATTAATCATAGTATTTTTTATGGGTGGACTTGTAACGCTAAGTTCTTGTTCAGACAACCTTGAATTTGGTAACCCAAATAAACTAACCACAGAATCTTTCTGGCAAACGCCAGCTGATCTAGAGTCTGGTCTGGCTACGGTATATAATACTTTAGTAGATAATAATAATGCAGGGTATTGGGAAATCCAAGCCATGCAGTTAAAAGAGAATAGAACAGAAAATTTTATTGCTAGAAATGACGTCCCTGGACGTTTTGCAGTTGCTACCTATAAAAATAGTCCTAGTACGGCAGAAACTACTGGGATGTTCAAAGCAATGTACATAGGGATATTTCGTGCCAATCAGGTTATAAACTACGCTCCGCAAATTAAAAATATTGATGAAGCAAAAAGAGCGCAATTAGTTGCCGAAGCTAGTTTTTTAAGAGGATTGAATTATTTTAATTTAGTAAATGAATTTGGAAGTGTGCCAATATTTACTGATCTAGTAAAAGATCAATCGGATTATTTTAAAGAAAAATCAACTGAAGAAGAAGTTTGGAGTCAAGTAATTGCAGATTTTGAATTAGCGGCTACTAGTCCGTTGCCAGAAATATATCCAGCTGCTTTAAAAGGACGAGTAACTAAAAACACTGCTATTGCATATCTTGGAAAGGCCTATTTATATAGGAAAGAGTGGGCAAAAGCCGAAGAGCAATTTGCTAAATTAGTAAACAATGAAGGGACGAATGGATTTGGTCTTCTGGATGATTACGCTCAATTATTTGATGGTAAACATGAGAACAGCAAAGAATCAGTATTTGAAATTCAGTTCAGTAGAGTGGGTGGAGCTACTATTTGGGGAGGAGAACCTTCACAAAGAACTAGAGCCACAACAATGGCTCAAGAATGTGCTCCTGGAGAAGTAGGTGGATGGTTTGAGTTATTACCTACCAAAACATTATTAAATGCATTGACCAAAGAAAAAACAGTAGATGGAGATTTTGACCCAAGAGCTACTACTACTTTAGCATGGAACTACCCAGGAAGCAGGTATTATAATGCTGATTTTGCAACAAAATTTGGAGCAAATGCTATTTGGATAAGAAAAAATCAAAACTGGTGGAATAACGATGAAGGAGAATGGAAATCAGAATTGAATGAGTATGCAATGCGTTATGCTGATGTACTTTTAATGCTTGCAGAAGCGCAAACTATGCAAGGAAAAGTTGCTAGCGCTATTCCTTTGGTTAAAAGAATTAGAGACAGAGCAAAGCTAAGCAGTATTGTAATGACAGGATGGAGTCAAACCCAAATGATGGACGAAATTATGCATCAAAGAAATGTTGAATTTGCTCGTGAAGGTATTCATTGGTATGATTTGAGAAGATGGGGTACATTAGAAAAAGTAATCAAAGGAAGTTTAAGAGAAGGTTACAATAACTACTCAGCCAAATACAATTACTTTCCTATTCCAGAAAGTGAATTAAACAATAATCCTAAGATGACTCAAAATGCTAATTGGTAATAGAGTTTAATAATTAGTTCTCGGGTGTTATTATTTTATAAAAAACGGCTACAGAAGTTTAATGGTTTAATGATGTAGCAAATTTTGATACTAAATGAAATTTGGGATGTTGTCAAAAAAACGTTTTTCAATCAATTAATTGGTTGTAGACATTGGGCTGATACTGTTTTTAAAAACAAAATAAAGCCTATAAAATCAGTGTCGAAATAATTACACCCACTAACTAATAAGAATATAATTAAATAGTGACAGATGGTTATTTGTATAATAACAGCAATTAATCATTTGTGCTATTTTAAAAACAAAATAGGGTTCCTTTACTTATATAATGCAAGCTGATTCATTATAGATTAAAGAGACTAAATGCAAAAATAGTTACCTAAAAAAATAATGAACATGAAAAAAAGAACAATTTTAACCAGCATTTTTGCTTTTATATCTTTAATTGTCTTCGCCCAAGAAAAACCAAGTCGCAATGACTGGGAAAATCCTGAAGTATTCCAGATTAATCGTGAGCCAGCTAGAGCTGCATTTTTACCTTTTGCAGATGAAGCATCGGCAATTGCAGATGACTATACTCGTTCACCATGGTATATGAGTTTAGACGGAAAATGGAAGTTTAATTGGTCTCCTACTCCTGACGAAAGGCCAAAAGATTTCTTTAAAACTGATTTTAATACAACCAACTGGAAAGAAATTGGAGTGCCTTCCAACTGGGAATTAGTGGGATATGGAATTCCTATTTATACTAATATTACATATCCATTTGTCAAAAATCCACCATTCATTAATCATGCAGACAATCCTGTTGGGTCTTACCGCCGTACTTTCGAGTTGCCAGAAAACTGGGACGGACGTCGTGTTTACCTTCATTTTGAAGCGGGAACATCTGCGATGTATATTTGGATAAATGGAGAAAAAGTGGGATACAGTCAAAATACTAAAAGCCCAACGGAATTTGATATTACTAAGTATGTAAAAGGAGGTAAAAATCAGGTTGCTGTTGAGGTGTACCGCTGGAGTGATGGTTCGTATTTAGAGGATCAAGATTTTTGGCGCCTATCTGGAATTGATAGAAACGTTTATCTTTATAGTACGGCTAATACCCGTATTGCTGATTTCTTTGCACGTCCTGATCTTGATGCATCCTATAAAAACGGAAGCTTATCAGTTGATGTTAAACTTAAAAATGCCAATTCGGTTGCAAAAAACAATCAAATTGTAGAAGCTAAATTAGTGGATGCGGCTGGAAAAGAAGTTTTTGTAAAAACAATAAAAGTAAATTTAGGAGCTAATTCCGTTTCGTCAACCACATTTGAACAAAAGGTTAAGTCACCTAAATTATGGAATAATGAAACGCCAAACCTTTATACTTTAGTACTTACATTAAAGGATGAAAACGGGAAATTTGTAGAAACTGTAGCAACTTCTATCGGTTTTAGAAAAGTAGAATTGAAGAACGGACAGTTATTGGTTAATGGTATCCGAATCATGGTTCATGGTGTGAATATTCATGAGCATAACCCCAAAACAGGCCACTATCAAGATGAGGAAACCATGATGAAGGACATTAAGTTGATGAAGCAATTGAACATTAATGCGGTGCGTTGCAGTCATTATCCAAACAATTTATTGTGGGTAAAACTATGTAATAAATATGGTTTGTTCTTAGTCGACGAGGCCAACATTGAAACGCATGGAATGGGAGCTGAATTGCAAGGTTCATTTGATAAAACAAAACATCCAGCGTATCTACCAGAATGGAAAGCAGCTCATATGGATCGTATTTATAGCTTGGTGGAGCGTGATAAAAATCAACCTTCGGTTATTCTATGGTCTTTGGGGAATGAATGTGGAAACGGACCTGTTTTTCACGAGGCTTACAATTGGATAAAAAATAGAGACAAAACGAGATTGGTTCAATTTGAGCAAGCAGGGGAACAAGAAAATACCGATGTCGTTTGTCCAATGTATCCAAGTATGGAATATATGAAGGAATATGCAAAACGCAAAGATGTAAAACGTCCTTTCATCATGTGTGAGTATTCACATGCAATGGGTAACAGTAACGGTAACTTTCAAGAATATTGGGACATTATTCACAGTAGTGCCAATATGCAAGGTGGATTCATCTGGGATTGGGTAGATCAAGGATTTGAAGAAACTGATGAAGCTGGCAGAAAATACTGGGCTTATGGCGGAGATATGGGAGGTCAAAACTACACCAATGACGAAAATTTCTGTCATAATGGATTAGTATGGCCAGATCGTACGCCTCATCCAGCTGCTTTTGAAGTAAAAAAAGTGTATCAAGACATTCTTTTCAAAGGGGTAAATCCGGATAAGGGAATTATCGAAGTCGAAAATGGATTTGGTTATACCAATCTTGATAAATACCTTTTCAAGTATGAAGTTTTGAAAAACGGGTTGGTTATAAAATCAGGGACAATCAATATTCGCCTTGCGCCTCAATCTAAAAAACAAGTTCAAATTGAATTGCCAAAACTAACTGCAGAAGATGGAGTGGAGTATCTTTTAAATATTTTCGCTTACACAAAAGAAGGAACAGAACTATTGCCTCAGAATTTTGAAATAGCGCGCGAACAGTTTTCTATAGGAGATAGCAAGTATTTTACTAAAGCTACAAAGGCTGGTACAAATCCTCTTGTTAAAGATACTAAGGATGCGATTACTTTAAGTGCAAATGGTGTTGAAGTAACCATAAATAAGAAAACAGGTTTAATGCAAAAATATACATCTGGAGAAAATAATTATTTCAATCAAATGCCAGTTCCTAATTTCTGGCGAGCACCAACGGATAATGATTTTGGTAATTATATGCAGATAAGCAGTAATGTGTGGAGAACTGTGGGAAGATTTAGTAGTTTAGACACCATTGAAGTGAAAGAAGTGTCTGGTCAGACAACTGTTGTAGCACATCTTTTCTTGAAAGATATTGCATCGACTTATACTATTACTTACTCGATGGATGCTGATGGAAGTTTAACAGTTCAAAATTCATTCAAAGCGGGAGAAATAACATTGTCTGAAATGCCTCGTTTTGGAATACTATTCTCACTCAAAAAGGAGTTGGATAACTTTAGTTATTATGGAAGAGGACCTTGGGAAAACTATCAAGATAGAAATACATCATCATTGAAAGGAATTTACGAAAGTAAAGTTGCAGATCAATATGTTGCTTATACTCGACCTCAAGAAAATGGATATAAAACAGATATTCGTTGGATCACATTAACAAATAGCTCTGGAAACGGAATCGAAATACAAGGCTTGCAACCACTAGGAGTTAGTGCTTTGAATAATTACCCTGAAGATTTTGATCCGGGTTTAACTAAGAAACAGCAACATACTAATGATATAACTCCACGAAATGAAGTTGTAATTTGTGTTGACTTAGCTCAAAGAGGTCTCGGAGGAGATAATAGTTGGGGCGCTATGCCACACGAACAGTATCAATTGAAAAACAAAGAATATAGTTATGGTTTTATTATTAAGCCAATAAGAAAATAAATAGATTAGCAGTCCTGTTCTATATATTATAAAAGAGGACTGTTATATAATTGAAATTGTTGCAAAAAGATGTTTTTAAAATAATTATTATGAAAGAAAAATTAAAATTGTGTATCCATATAAAGGGTGTTTTTACATTATTTTTTATGTTTGGGGCAATTAGTTTATGGGCACAGAAAGTGACAATACCTATTGCGACTAATAGCAATATGATGTTGTTACAAACAGATAATGAAAACCGTTTGATGACGGTTTATTTTGGAAAACCATTGGCTAATGTCAGTGAATATTCCGCTATATCTGAGGCTTACAATTTCAAGGATGATAATGCGGGAATTTATAATGGAGCCTATACGCCTGCGGGAACTTGGAACCTTTCTGAACCAGCTATTCAAGTGAAACATGCTGACGGGAATCCATCTTTGGAACTTAAATATGTAAGTCATAAAACAGAAAAAGTTGATGCTAATAGCTCTATTACTAGTATTGTTTTAAAAGATCCAGTCTATCCATTTGAGGTGACTTTGTTTTATAAAGTTTGGCCAAAAGAAAATGTAATCGAACAATGGTCAGAAATAAAACACAATGAAAAAAAACCAGTGCTGTTACAGAAATTTGCCTCGGCCAATTTGTATTTTACCAATAAAGACTTTTATTTGACTAGTTTTCAAGGACAGTATTTAAGGGAAATGCAACCTATCGAGTCAAAGTTGGAGCAAGGAATTAGAACCGTAGATTCTAAATTAGGAACAAGAGCAATGTTGCTTCAAAATCCTAATTTTATTTTGTCTTTTGGAAAACCCGCTTCAGAAACAGAAGGTACAGTTATGCTAGGGCAGTTAGCTTGGAGCAGTAGTTTTAAATTAGATTTTGAGATTGATTCGTATAAAAATCTTCGTCTTATCGCAGGAGTTAATCCGTATGCATCTGAGTATCTTTTGCCTGCCAATCAAGTTTTTAAAACGCCTTCTTTGATTTATGCATTGTCTAATAATGGCACTGGTGAAGCTAGCAGAAATCTCCATGATTGGGCAAGAAAGTATAGAGTTTTAGACGGTGAAGGAGAACGTCTGACCTTGTTAAACAATTGGGAAGCCACTTATTTTGATTTTGATGAAAATAAAATTGCTGATTTGTTTAAAGGGGCCAAAGATATTGGAGTAGATATGTTTTTGTTGGATGACGGTTGGTTTGGAAATAAATATCCAAGAAATGACGATAAAGCAGGTCTTGGAGATTGGAAAGAAAACGCAAAGAAATTACCTCATGGTTTAGGTTATTTAGTGAAAGAAGCTAAAAAAGAAGGGATTAAATTTGGAATTTGGATTGAACCCGAAATGGTAAATCCTAAAAGTGAGTTATATGAAAAACACTTAGATTGGGTAATTCGTCAGCCAGAAAGGCCCGAAGTGTATTATAGAAACCAATTAGTGCTTGATTTAGCGAATCCAGAAGTACAGGATTTCGTCTTTGGGGTTGTTGATGATCTTTTTGTAAAAAACCCGGAATTGGCATTTATAAAATGGGATTGTAACGCAGTTATTTACAATGCGTATTCAGCTTATCTAAATAAAAAAGGCATTCCACAGTCAAATTTATATGTGGATTATACTAGAGGTTTGTATAAAGTGCTAGAAAGAATCCGAGCCAAATACCCGAAAGTTCCTATGATGTTATGTTCAGGTGGAGGAGGCCGAGGCGATTATGAATTATTGAAATATTTCACAGAATTCTGGCCTAGTGATGATACCGAACCAATTGAAAGAATATTTATGCAATATGATTATTCTTATTTCTTTCCTTCTATTACGACTGACAATCATGTGACTGATTGGGGAAAACAACCTTTAAAATTTAGAGTTGACGTTGCCAGTATGGGTAAATTAGGATTTGATATTGTGGTGAGTCATTTAAGTGATACTGATAAGTTGTTTTGTAAAGAAGCGATAAAAAATTATAATGGATTCAAAGATACAGTGTGGCATGGTGATATGTATCGTTTAGTAAATCCGCATGAAAATGATATATCAGCTGTAATGTATGTTGATAAAGACAAAAGTAAAGCAGTTGTTTTTAATTATTTAGTTAATAATCGTTATATGTTAACTGCAACCGCACTTCCAGTAGTTTTGAAAGGATTGGACCCAAATAAAAAATATGCAGTTAAGGAACTGAATTTGTATCCAGGTACGAGCTCGTCAATTGATTCTAATGCTGTTTTTTCGGGTGATTTTCTTATGAAGGTAGGAGTTAATCCGAATGTTAATTTGAAAAGAACAAGTGTAGTTCTCGAAATAACGGAAGTGAAATAAAATTATAAAAATGAAAATACTAGTTACTGGCGGATTAGGGTTTATTGGTTCCCATACTGTGGTTGAATTACAAAATGAAGGTTTTGAAGTTGTCATTATTGATAATCTTTCTAACTCGACCGAGGATGTTTTAAAAGGTATTGTTGCTATAACGGGTAAAACGCCTATTTTTGAAAAGTTGGATTTAAGAGACAAGGCTGCTGTTCAGGATTTCTTTAAGAAATATACTGATATTAGCGATGTAATTCATTTTGCTGCATCAAAAGCAGTTGGAGAAAGCGTAGCGAATCCCTTATTGTATTATGAAAATAATATCAGTACTTTAATATATTTGCTTCAGGAATTGCAACAAAAGGAAGAGTCACATTTTATCTTTAGTTCTTCTTGTACTGTTTATGGACAAGCTGATGAAATGCCCATTAATGAAAGTGCATCTATTAAACCAGCCATGTCTCCTTATGGGAATACCAAACAAATTGGGGAAGAAATCATTACTGATGTTACAAAAGTAAGTGGCATTACTGCTGTTTTACTGCGTTATTTTAATCCTATTGGTGCACATCCATCGATTGAAATTGGTGAATTACCTATTGGAGTACCTCAAAATTTAGTTCCTTTTATCACCCAAACTGGAATGGGTTTGAGAAAAGAACTTTCGGTTTACGGGGCTGATTACCCAACAATTGACGGAACTTGCGTTCGGGATTATATACATGTTGTTGATTTGGCGAAAGCGCATGTTATTGCTTTACAACGATTGGTAAACAATAATAATTTGGATAAAATAGAAACGTTTAATCTGGGTACTGGTACAGGAAGCTCCGTGTTGGAGGTTATTGAAGCTTTTGAAAAAGTAAGCGGACAAAAATTGCCTTATACCATTGTTGGTAGAAGAGAAGGTGATGTTGTTTCGGCTTATGCCAATACGGATAAAGCGAATACCATTCTTGGGTGGAAAACAAAATCTACACTTGAAGAAGGGATAGCAAGTGCATGGGAATGGGAACAAAAGAGTAGGGGTTAACATAATTATTTATTTGAAATACTTCATTAACATTAATACAATAGTATGACAACAGAATTTGGGTTTGTAGATTATTTAGTTTTCACTGCCTATGCAGTGCTTATTTTAGGTGTTGGATTATGGGTTTCGCGCGATAAAGACGGTCATCAAAAAAATGCTGAGGACTATTTTCTTGCTAGTAAATCATTGCCTTGGTGGGCAATTGGTTCTTCATTAATTGCCGCCAACATTTCTGCTGAGCAGTTCATCGGAATGTCTGGTTCTGGTTTTGCGTTAGGGTTAGCTATTGCCTCTTATGAGTGGATGGCTGCTTTTACACTTATTATTGTAGGGAAATATTTTTTACCCATCTTTATCGAAAAGGGCATTTATACTATTCCTGAATTTGTAGAAAAACGATTTTCAACTAACCTTAAAACAATTTTGGCTGTTTTTTGGATTGCTTTATATGTTTTTGTTAACCTTACTACTGTGTTGTATCTGGGAGGTTTAGCGATTCAGACAATATTAGGAGTTGATATGATTTATGCCGTAATCGGATTAGCACTTTTTGCAGCTGCTTATTCTTTGTACGGAGGACTTTCTGCTGTAGCTTGGACAGATGTTATTCAAGTAATATTCTTAGTACTCGGGGGATTAGTTACTACATACTTGGCATTAAATACCGTTTCTGACGGAGCAGGTGTTTGGCAGGGTCTAAAAACTATATATGACGCGGCACCAGACCGTTTTGTTATGATTCTGGATGAATCTAATCCAGAATATATGAATCTGCCTGGAATAGGAGTATTAGTTGGTGGACTTTGGGTTGCAAATATTTACTACTGGGGTTTCAATCAATATATTATTCAAAGAACTTTGGCTGCAAAATCCTTGCGCGAAGCACAAAAAGGAATATTATTAGCTGCATTTTTAAAGATGCTTATTCCTTTCATTGTCGTAATACCGGGTATTGCAGCTTATGTGATGGTAAATGATCCAGCTATTATGGCTCGATTAGGTGCTGCAGCTGCAGACAATTTACCAGGTCTTGGTACTGCTGATAGAGCCTATCCTTGGTTGTTGCATTTCTTGCCTGCAGGTTTAAAAGGGTTAGCATTTGCTGCCTTGGCTGCTGCTATTGTATCTTCTTTGGCTTCGATGTTAAATTCGACTTCAACTATTTTTACAATGGATATTTATAAGCAATACATCAATAAAAATGCCAATGACAAGACTACTGTAAATGTAGGGCGTCTTTCTGGTGGAGTTGCTTTATTAATTGCCGTAATTATGGCGCCACTTTTAGGCGGGATTGATCAAGCATTTCAGTTTATACAAGAATATACGGGTGTGGTAAGTCCTGGAATCTTGGCCGTCTTCATATTAGGGTTGTTTTGGAAAAAAACTACGAATAAAGCAGCTATTTGGGGAGCATTAGTTTCTATTCCTATTGCAATGTTCTTTAAAGTAGGACCAAAATCTTGGGCTGAAGGCAGTGGTTTAGAGTCTGTTTTTCCAACATTGCCATGGATGGATCAAATGGGGTATACCGCTATTTTAACCATGCTGTTAATTATTACAATTAGTTTGTTTCAAAATAAAGGAAATAATGATTCTAAAGGGATTTCATTAGATAAAGAGTTGTTCAAAACTAGTCCTCTTTTTAATATTTGTTCCTTTGCGATAATGATATTAATTGTGGTGATTTATGCTATCTTCTGGAAGTAAAAGATGTATTTATAGTTAAAAAAAGGTGCAATTAAACGAATTTAATTGCACCTTTTTTCTAGTTTTTACTCTAATATATTCCCAGTGATCTTATCCATTACCCAACTTGTATGAGCTGCGGTCAATCCTGTAGAGGGATGCGCAGCGTTATGGAGTAAGCTTTCTTTCATCTGTTGAACATGGTATAATTGAATGTTTTCTGGGTGTTCGATATATAGTTTAGTCTCTCCTTGTCCATTTTTAAGGAGTAACGGTTCATTTTCGAATACAGAAAAAGTTATTTTACCTTTACTTCCATAAATTTCAACAGTATCTTCTCTAAGATAGGAACCGAAATTCCAACTTCCAGAACCGGTGACCCCAGATTCATGAAGCCAACTTGCCGAAACAGCGTCCTTGGCAGAATACAATCCTTGCTGGTTTAAACTGATTCCTGAAGCTTCTTTTATATCTCCTAGTAAGAATACAAATAAATCTAGTCCATGACTGGCTAAATCATCAAAATATCCTGCGTTTGCGATTGCTGCATCTGTTCTGCAATTGTATTTTCCAGACAAATCCTGATTTGAAGTGGGTTTGCTTAGGTGCCATCTTATGTGTCTTAGTTCACCAATACTATTTGAATCAATCCAAGTTTTTATCTGTAAGAAGCGTGGTAAACTGCGTCTGTAGTAAGCCACAAATAAAGGAGTTTTTTTTTCTTTAAAAGCTTCGTGAATGGCTAAACTGTCTTGATAATTTGGTGATAATGGTTTTTCAATACAGCAAATTTTGCCCGCAAGTGCTACTTTTAGTCCGTAGTATTTATGGGTGTCTGGAGGTGTAGCAATGTAAATGGCATCTATTTCAGGATCATTGATTAAGTCGTCTGCGTTAGTATAAAAGTGGCTTATTCCATGTCTTTTGGCATAATCAGCAGCTTTAGTCGCATCTCTTCTCATTACGGCTACTATTTCAAACCCTTCTGTTTTTTGATAAGCAGGACCACTTTTTATTTCCGCTACATCACCGCATCCTAATATTCCCCATCGGATTGTTGTATTGTTTTTAACCATATTTTAAATGTATTTTAATTTAAACCAATATTTGGTTAATTACATCCATCGATTCCACAGCTGTCGCCATCTTTTGTTTCTAATATGGTAACTTTGGATTTAAATTTCCCTTCTTCCCATACCTTTTCTAAAGTTTTTATGAAAGTTTCCACATGTTGAGCTCCTGAAACAGCGTATTTATTGTCTAAAACAAAAAATGGAACTCCTTGCACTCCTATTTCTTGTGCTTCAGTTATATCCTCTTTCACTTCTTTTGCATACGCATTAGACTGCAATACGGCTTCGATTTCTTTAATTTCCAGTCCTACTTGTAGTCCTAGTTCACTTAAAGTAGCTAAATCATTTACGTTTCTACCATCAGTTAGGTAGGCTTTAAACAAGAGTTCTTCTAGCTCATTTGATAAGTTGTATTTCTTAGCCAAATGTAACAGGCGATGTGCATTAAATGAGTTAGCCATAATTGCTTTTTCAAAATGGAAATCCAATCCTGAATTTTTAGCGTTCTCAGTCATGCTGTCCATCATTTCTTGGGCCCATTGTCTGTCTTTTTGGTATTTTGTTGCCAAGTGTTCTACCATATCATCATCTTCTGAAGCAATGAAGTTAGCGTCTAATTGAAAACTTTTCCATTCGATTTCGACCGCATCTTTATGCTCAAATTGAGCCAGAGCACCTTCAATCCTTCTTTTTCCTATATAACAGTAAGGACACATTATATCTGACCAGATTTGTATTTTTAAAGTATTTTCCATTCTTATTATCGTATTTATTGAATTAGAATTTATTTGTATATACAAATGTACTGATTCTTTTTTGGAATGAAATGTGGTTTATGTTTTTATTGGCAAAGAAGGAATTGTATGGTGAATTGCATATAAACTAGGTTTCTATTTGTTTAAGCAAAGTAGTTGTTTATATATTGCTCTTGCTGGTCCGGACGGAGATTAGGGGTTTCTATAATTAGAACTTTCATTTTCATTAAGCGGTGGTCTTCACTCAAGACATCAAATAGCTCTAGCTTGGCAGTAGTAGGGCCAAAAAGGAATAGTTTTTCGTAGTCTTTTATTTTGTTTATTATTTTATTATAATAAGCATTTAAGGTGCGATTTTGGGAAGCTATTAGCTCAGATGAGTTGACAAACTTTGATTCGATTGTCATTATTGGAAGATGGTTAGGTTTAATTTCTACAATATATGCTGCTGAGTGATCTAGCCAAATGGCTAACTTTGTCGATGTTCCCATTTTTCGCTTTAGTTTAGTTATTTTAATATGGTTTTTAAGATGATTTTGGATTAATGTGGGGACTGAACTATTGCTATATTTAGTATTTGGTTTGCGGATTCAGTTTCTAAAAGAAGTTAGTTACATTAAAAAAATCGAAATGGTGCAAGTAATTCGTTAGGCTTTTATTTTGCCTTCCATCCACACCTTTTCTAATGTGCTAATAAATGTAGCTACATGTTGAGCTCCTGCAATGGCGTATTTATTGTCAAAGACAAAGAATGGTACTGTTTTTATTCCAATATTGCTCGCCATTTGAATTTCTTGATTTACTTGTTCTGTATAAACATTTGTATGCAAAACATATTCGATATCATATATAGTAAGGCCTGATTGCAGTCCTATGCTTGTTAAAATTGATTGGTCATTTATATTTTTTCCATCACTTAAATTGGCTTTGAATAGCAGTTCTTGGAGCTCATTTGATAATTGGTTTTTCTTTGCGAGGAACAATAACCGATGTGCATTGAATGAGTTCTCCATGGTTACTTTTTGTAGTTCGAGATTCAATCCTGTTTTCTTGGCGTTCTGTGTAATACTGTCGATTTTTTCATGAGCCCATTGCATCGTTTGTTGATATTTTTTGGCTAGATGTTCAGACATTTGTTCATTTTTTAATAAGATGGGGTTAGCGTATAGTTGGAAGCTGTTCCATTCGATTTCGAAGTCATCAGCGTGGTCAAATTGTTTTAGTGCAGTTTCTATTCTTCGTTTACCTATATAACAAAAAGGACACATGATGTCAGACCAGATTTGTATTTTTAATTTACGTTCCATGGTGTTTTTTGTTTGAGAAAGTAAAACTTTTATAATAGGAGCAAGAGATACCTTAAAATTTATAGTTCACATTATATTGAATTCTTAACTTTAAGTTATGTCAGTGTTGAGTGCTTCTAATACAAAGTTGCATTTATTAATTTCTTTACTATATAATAATAGCCTACTGTCTTATTTATATCGTTAAGTACCATATATCTTACGATTAAATGAATTTATTTGCGTGTGCAATAGGGGAAGTAAAGAGATTGTGCTTTGGAAAAAATGTAAATGAGTTTTTTTATATGATTACACAGCTGTTTTCGGTATAAAATTTCTTTTGTTTAGGAGTTTCTATAAACCCAAGAAACCCATCAAATCACTTTGATGGGTTTCTGTATATTTGTGTGTTGAATTATTAAGCTAGCAAGTCCAAAACTAATGATGGAAACAAACCTAAGGCAATATTCAAAACTATTGCAATTATAGCAACAGCATAAATAACAAAGGGAGTTCCTGTTCTAGCTTCATTAGGTTCTTTTGTATACATCGCTAGAATCAATTTAAAGTAGTATCCAACGCTGATAATTGAATTCACAACTGCAACTATGACTAAAGCAATATAACCTGCTTGGATCGTTTGATTGAACAAAACCATTTTGGCAAAAAATCCTGCAAAAATAGGGATACCAGCCATAGATAGTAAAGATGCGGTTAAAATGGCAGCCAATAGTGGGTTCGTTTTTCCTAATCCGTGAAAATTCGTGATGTCTTCATTTTCTGTGTTTTTACAAACATATAGAATAACACTAAAAGCAGCGATTCCTGCTAATGCGTAAGCCGAAGTATAGTACAACAAACTTCCTGCAGCATTAGTTACACTTAGTAAAGTCATTAACATAAATCCAGCGTGTGAAATACCAGAGTAAGCCAACATACGCTTAACATTAACTTGTCGTAACGCCATTATATTTCCTACGGTCATCGAGGCCATCGAGATGATCACAACAACTATTTGGAAAGAAGAAGATACTTCTGCATTCATCACGGCCAATAGCTTAAATAAGGTGGCAATAGCTACTACTTTTGCTAAAGTACTCATTAAAGCAGTTGTCAAAGCTGGAGAACCTTCATAAACATCAGGTGCCCAGAAATGAAATGGCACGGCTGCAATTTTGAAAAACATACCAATTGTTACTAAAACAATCCCAATCGGGAACCAAACCGGTAACTCAGCTGATCTAGATAGTTCGCTAATTTCGGTAACATCAAATGTTCCCATAGCTCCGTATATCAAACAAATACCAAACAATATAATTCCTGAGGCAAAAGACCCCATTAAAAAGTATTTCAATCCGGCTTCGTTACTTTTTATACTTAATCGGTTGCTTGCTGCCAAAATATATAAGGCGATAGACAACACTTCGATTCCCAAGAAGAACATTGCTAAGTTTCCAAAAGAAACCATGGCTACTGTTCCAGCCAATAAAAATACTTTAATGGCAATGTAATCCGATATTTTTGTTTGGTGGTTTTCATATACTTTATGACTCAATGCCACCAAGAAAACGGTTAATATGATAAACAAACCAGAGAATGCAGTTGAAAACTTACTTACAATAATCATGTTATTGTAATACGATTGTGGAGAGTTAAATTCAGATATGTTCAGACCAAGAACGGCCAATAATCCAATAATTGTTATAGGAACAATGGCTTTCCTTAATTCGAAAATTTCAAATAAAAGGCATAAAACACCTAATCCTATTATAGCTATTAATGTATTCATTTTTTTTATTTGACTAGTTAATTCTATTAATTTGAGTTAAAATCTCTTCAAGACTTGGTGTGATTAAGTCTGTAATTGGTTTTGGATACATCCCGAAAAAGAATAATACTCCGATGATAAGAACCAAAGCAAATCCTTCTTTGAAGTTTACATCAGCAAACACTTTCGTATTTGTCTCTCCTAACATTACTTGTTGGTACATTTTTAACATATAGTAAGCACCCAAGATAATTGTTGTTCCACCTAAAAAGGCAAACCAAACATTAATTTGAGAAAGGCTATATAATACGGTAAACTCTCCAACAAAATTAAATGTGGTAGGTAATGCTACTGATGCTAAAACTAAAAGCAAGAACATCGAAGCAAATTTTGGTGATTGTGTACGAATACCTCCCATTTCAGCAATAGTGCGTGTTTCATATCTTCTAAAAATGATTTCAGAGATAAAGAACAATCCAACTACTACGAAACCGTGAGCAATCATTTGTAAAACTGCACCGCGTAATCCGTCAATTGTCAGGGTGTAAGTACCTGCTGCAATTAATCCAACGTGGGCTAATGAAGAGTAGGCTAATAATTTCTTTAAATCTTTTTGTCTCAAAGCTACAATAGAGCCATAAATTACTCCGGCGACTCCAAGGCTGATGAAGATATACATATATTCCTTTGCTGCAAGTGGAGCAATTGGCAATTGCCAACGAATGATACTATAAAGACCCATTTTCAACATAATCCCAGAAAGCAACATCGTACCTACAGCTGGTGCTTTTTGGTAAACATTTGCTTGCCAAGTATGGAAAGGAATAATTGGAATTTTAATAGCATAAGCTAAGAAGAATGCTAGGAATATCCATAACTGTTCTGTTGCTGATAAGTTCAATTTGTATAAGTCTTCAATTAAGAAACTTCCTGCTTGTTGATATAAATAGATGAATGCAATAAGCATAAATAACGAACCTGCTAAAGTGTAGATAAAGAATTTTACTACTGCTTTTTTACGTTCTTCAGCATCACCGTTACCCCAAATTAAAGCAATAAAGTAAATAGGAATTAAAGATAATTCCCAGAAGATATAATAAAGAATTCCATCTGCTGCAAGGAAAGTTCCAACCATTGCAAAAGACATAAATAGGATTAACGAATAGAAAGCTTTTGAGTTTTTGTATTCAGTCCCAAATGATGTGTAAATGATAATCGGTGTCAATGCCGTTGTCAATAGAAGCATCGCAATTGCTAATCCATCTGCCTTTAATGCAAAAGAAACATTAGGTTGGTTAATCCATTGGCATAAAAAGCTAATGTTTTCACCCATGTTAAAATGGTTTAACAATACAATCGAACATCCTAATGCTGATATTCCAAAGAACAATGCCACTTTTGAAGCCAGTTTATCACCAGCGATATAAGTTGCAAATGCGCCAACTAAAAGTATAATTAATATTAGAGATACATTCATAGTATAAAATTATTGAGCTAAAAATAAATAGGTTATGATGGCACAAATGCCTAGTACAAAAGCAAAAAGATAAAAACCAACACTTCCACTTTGTAATTTTTTTCCTTGAAAACCTATTTCATTGGTTACTTTTCCTAATCCGAAAACTAAAGAGGATAAAGTAGTTTCTACATTATCTCTAAAGAAAGTTGATAAACCGTTTATTGATTTTACAAATATCGAATCATAAATTTCATCAACATAGTATTTATTGTAAAGCACTTTGGCAAAACCAGTGATTTTTTCATCCGCTTCAGGAACTAGGTTTTGCTTGATGTATTTAGCGTAAGCAATTCCAATTCCTACCAGTCCACCAATTACGGCAACTAACATCAACAGGTATTCTGAAGTTCCAAAGTGGTGTTCCTCTGTAGCTACTTTTGTAAATAAAGGCGCCAAGTATTCATTCAGCCAACTATTTGTTGGTAAACTGATCAATCCACCTAATGTTGCCAATATTGCCAAAACAATTAATGGGAAAGTGATTAGAGCAGGACTTTCATGTAAATGACTTTTTTGTTCTGCTGTTCCTCTGAATTCTTTGAAGAAAGTAAGGTATAATAAACGGAACATATAGAATGCCGTCATTAGTGATGCTAATGAAGCAATGAACCAAAGTATTTTATTGTGCTCAAAAGCAACCATCAAGATTTCATCTTTAGAGAAGAAACCTGAAAAAGGAGGGATTCCTGAAATCGCTAATGAAGAGATTAAGAAAGTTACAAAAGTGATAGTCATTACTTTTTTTAGTCCACCCATTTTTCTCATGTCTTGCTCACCATGTAAAGCATGAATTACTGAACCTGAACCTAAGAACAAACAAGCTTTAAAGAAAGCATGTGTTATAACGTGGAAAACCGCTACTTCATAAGCACCTAATCCTAATGCCAAGAACATTAATCCCAATTGAGATACAGTAGAGTAGGCTAGTACCTTTTTGATGTCGGTTTGAACTAATGCAATAGTTGCAGCTACTAGAGAGGTAACAGCTCCTACAATGGCAATGATATTTTGAACTTCTGGAGCTAAATCAAATAAATAATTTAATCTTGTAATCATAAAGATACCTGCAGTTACCATCGTTGCAGCATGTATTAATGCCGAGACTGGTGTAGGTCCCGCCATTGCATCTGGTAACCAAGTGTACAAAGGTATTTGTGCTGATTTTCCACAAGCTCCAATGAACAAAGCAAAAGCGGCAGCAGAAATCCAATACATATTAAGATTTGTTGCGCCAGCGATAGCTGTTTTCAGCGTGTCATAATCTAAAGTAGAAAACAAAGAACCAATTATGAATATCCCGATTAACAATCCAAGATCTCCAATTCTATTCATGATGAATGCTTTTTTAGCAGCATCATTAAACTCTTGGTTTTTGTGCCAGAATCCAATAAGAAGATAAGAACAAAGCCCAACGCCTTCCCAACCGATGAATAAAACCAATAGATTACTTCCAATTACCAAAGTAATCATGAAGAATATAAACAGATTCAAATAAGCAAAATACTTATGCATATTCTCGTCATCATGCATATAGCTGATCGAGTACATGTGAATTAATGATCCGATTCCGGTTACAAATAGTAACCATAGGATTGATAATTGGTCTAATAAAAAACCAAAGTCTACCTTGAAATTGCTGATTTCAATCCAATCAAATAAAGAAATACGGATTGGTTGCTGTGTTTGATTGATCTGCATGAAAAAATAAACAGAAGCTGCAAACGAAACTACGACAGTAAGTGTGCCTAGAATTCCAGAAGCTGACTTTCCGATACTTTTCCCGAAGAAAACATTAAATAAAAATCCTATAAAAGGAGCTAGTAATAAGAGTAAAGTTAAACTTGTATCCATTGAAATTTATCCTTTTAAGTTTTTTAAATTATTGATGTCAATTGAACCTAAATTTCTAAATATCGAAACTAGTATAGCTAATCCTACTGCTACCTCTGCAGCTGCTACGGCCATTGAGAAAAACACGAAAATTTGTCCCTGTGCATCTTGGTGATACGTTGAAAAAGCAACAAACAAAAGATTGACTGCATTAAGCATGATTTCGATCGACATAAATACGATGATAGCATTTCGTCTGTATAAAACTCCAAAAACCCCGATACTAAAAAGTATCACAGAAAGGAAGATATAGTTTTCGATGCCTATTTCATTTAAAATATTGTTCATGTTATTTCTCTGTTTTTTCTTTTTTAGACAATAGAACAGTTCCAATCATTGCTACTAAAAGCAATATTGATGCAAATTCGAAAGGAACCATGTACTCATTCAATAGTACTTTTCCTAAAACTTTTATGGATTGATAGTCGTCACCTGTACTGATGTATTCTCCAACGATTGGTTTAGAGTTAATGAAAACGGTAAGCAATACCAAGCAAATCAAACAAAAGGAAACAATTGCTCCTAAGCGGGTGATTCTAGGTTTGTGAACTTCATTCTCTTTATTCAAATTCATCAACATGATGGTGAACAAAAACAAAATCATAATCGCTCCCGAGTATACAATAATATGAACTACGGCTAAAAACTGTGAGTTCAATAGTAAATAATGTCCTGCAATTGAGAAAAAACAAATGACAAGATAAAGTGCGCTATGAATTGGGTTTCTGCTAAAGATGGTCAAAAAAGCGGTTAACACAGTAACGGCAGCTAAAACACAAAAGATGATAAGTATAGTTGACATTAGTTGGTGTTTTTAAGTTGTGCATTTTGCATTGCGATATCTAAAGGCATGACTAATTTATCTTTTCCATAAATAAAATCTTCTCTGTCGTAACTTGAGGCAACTAATACTTTTGAAGTCGTCAAATAAATAGCGTCTTTTGGACAAGCTTCCTCGCACAATCCGCAAAAAATACAACGCAACATATTGATTTCATATATCGAAGCGTATTTTTCCTCACGGTACAAATGCTTTTCATCTGGTTTGCGTTCTTCGGCTTTCATCGTAATTGCTTCCGCAGGACACGATAAAGCACATAATCCACAAGCAGTACAGTTCTCTCTACCTTGCTCATCGCGTTTCAACATATGTTGTCCACGGTAAACTGGGCTCATTTCACGAACTTGCTCTGGATATTGAATTGTAACTTTTCTAGTGAATAAATGCTGAATTGTAATCATCAAACCTTTGACAATCGCAACAATGTACATTCTTTCCCAAAAGGTCATCTCTTTGTTAGAGACTAGTTTTTTTCTTCCCGATAAGGAGATGGCTTCTATTGACATTTTTTAATTTTTATTTAAAGCTTATTCCTGCTATTCGTTTCAATCTTTACTTTTTTAAAGAAAAAAAGTAAAGGATTTTCACTGCTATCAGGGCTAGGCATTTTTATGCTATTTAAAATCCTAAATAAATTGCTATTTCTGCTCTCAAAATCACAATTCCAGTGATAATGATATTGATGATAGATAATGGAATTAATATTCTCCAACCTAAATGCATCAATTGATCATATCTAAATCTTGGAATAGTCCATCGTACCCACATATAAAGGAAAATGAATCCACATATTTTGGCAAATAAAACAGCTATTCCTATTACGTTAGCAATATTAACTCCCCAGTTTTCTACTGCCGAACTCATTCCCGGATAGTTATAGCCTCCAAAGAACAAAACAGCTAAGATGGTAGATGAAATAAACATATTTGCATATTCAGCAAATAAATAGAATCCCATTTTCATCGATGAATATTCAGTGTGGTATCCACCAATAAGTTCTGTTTCACATTCCGCTAAATCAAAAGGTGTTCTATTGGTTTCAGCAAAAGCACAAATTAAGAAGATGAAAAAAGAAAGAGGTTGGTAAAATACATTCCAGTGCATTCCGGGTTGTTGTGCTGAGATTTCTCTCAAACTCAAAGTTCCCGTCATCATCAATAAAGCAATTATTGACAATCCCATTGCTACTTCGTAAGAAATCATTTGTGATGCAGCACGAACAGCTCCCATAAGAGAGAATTTGTTGTTTGACGCCCATCCACCAATCATGATTCCGTAAACACCTACTGACATAACACCAATAACATATAGTAAGGCAACATCAATATCAGTCGCTTGTAAAATAATATCTCTTCCAAAAAGGTGAAATCTATCTCCCCAAGGAATTACGGCGCTAGTCATCAATGCCGTACTCATGGCAATGGCTGGTCCTACGAAAAATAAAAATCTATTTGGAGTGTTAGGCTCAAATTCTTCTTTCGAAAATAATTTCAAACCATCGGCAAGAGGTTGTAATAGCCCACCTTTTCCCGCTCTGTTAGGTCCTATTCTGTCTTGAAGCCATGCCGCAACCTTACGTTCTGCAAGTGTTGAGTACATCGCCATAACCATTGTGATTGCAAACACAACTAGAATAATGACACTCTTTTCTATAATTATACTACTATCCATCTGCTAAAGATTACCATGTTTGAAATTATCCTCTTCTTCTTTATCCAATGGGATAGCGGGCATGCTTATTTTTTTACGGTCTTGTTCTCTACCTTTAAGAATTCCTTCTTCAGTAGCGATCTGCACCGTGTCTAGTTTTTGTGTATAATTGTTTTGATTGATTACCGAATCTTTATCAAATTCTCTTGGTCCTTCAATAACCCAGTCAGCTGGGTCTTTATGGTCAAAACGACATTCATTACAAATGAATTCTTCTACTTCATGGTAGATGTCTTTACGACCTGTAACTCTTTGAATTTCGTCTCCAAACATCCAAACAGTTGTTTTACCACAACATCCTGGAGTAGTGCACTCTCTATGAGCATCGTATGGCTTGTTGAACCAAACTCTTGATTTGAAACGGAAAGTTTTATCAGTTAATGCTCCTACTGGACATACATCAATCATATTTCCAGAGAATTCATTGTCGATCGCTTTTGAGATGCAAGTTGAAATGTTAGAGTGATCTCCTCTATCCATTACACCATGTACACGATTGTCTGTCAATTGATCAGCAACCATTACACAACGGTAGCAAAGAATACAACGGTTCATGTGTAATTGAATATTCGGACCTATGTTTTCTGGTTCAAATGTTCTTTTTTCTTCAATAAAACGGCTTTTAGCTTTTCCGTGTTCAAAACTTAAATCTTGCAAATCACATTCTCCCGCTTGGTCACAAACTGGACAATCTAAAGGGTGATTGATCAATAAGAACTCAGTTACAGATTCTCTTGCTTCTTTTACTCTGTCAGAAGATTTGCTGTTCACTTCCATCCCGTCCATGCATCCTGTTACACAAGAAGCCATCAGTTTTGGCATTGGTCTTGGATCTGCTTCACTTCCTTTAGCTACTTCAACTAAACAACAACGACATTTTCCACCGCTTCCTTTTAGTTTAGAATAATAGCACATTGCTGGGGGAACTGATTCTCCACCAATCATACGTGCCGCTTGCAAGATGGTTGTCCCTGCTTCAACTTCAATTTCTTGACCGTCTATTGTTACTTTCATTTATCTTTTTGTTTAAAGTTTCAGGTTTAAAGTTTAAAGTTGTTGGACTTTGACTAATAAATCGGAAAATTTAGATAATACTTTTTTTATTCTTTTGGCTTCATTCCTCTTTTAAAAAGATGTAAATGAAATTTTTTATTACTAAAAATTATACCGTTTGATTACCTACTAAATGCTTCACTTGAGCAAAAGGTTCAGTGACAAAATGGTTTCTATTTTTAATTTTTTCTGGAAAACGAACATGATATTCAAATTCATCTCTAAAATGACGAATAGCTGCTGCTACTGGCCATGAAGCTGCATCTCCTAATGGGCAAATTGTGTTTCCTTCAATTTTACTTTGAATACTCCAAAGCAAATCGATATCTTCTTCACGTCCTTGACCGTTTTCGATACGCCACAATACTTTTTCTAACCAGCCTGTTCCTTCACGACAAGGTGAACATTGTCCACAACTTTCATGGTGGTAAAAACGAGCAAAGTTCCAAGTGTTACGTACAATACATGAAGTGTCATTATAAACAATAAATCCTCCTGAACCTAACATCGATCCAGTTGCAAATCCACCATCACTCAAAGACTCATAAGTCATCAAACGATCTTCACCATTTGCGGTTTTATAAATCAAATCTGCTGGTAAAATTGGCACTGATGAACCACCAGGTACTAAAGCTTTCAAAGGTCTTTCAGAACTCATTCCGCCAAGATACTCGTCAGAATTCATGAATTCATAAACACTTAATCCCAATTCAATTTCATAAACGCCAGGATTTTTCACATGTCCTGAAGCCGAAATTAATTTGGTTCCTGTTGATCTTCCAATTCCTATTTTGGCGTATTCATCACCTGAATTGTTTACAATCCATGGTACTGAAGCAATTGTTTCTACATTATTTACCACTGTTGGGTTAGCCCACAATCCAGAAACTGCTGGAAATGGTGGCTTGATACGAGGATTACCTCTTTTTCCTTCCAATGATTCAATCAAAGCGGTTTCTTCACCACAGATGTAAGCACCGGCACCACAGTGAACATAAAGTTCTAAGTCGTAACCAGTTCCTAATATGTTCTTTCCTAACCAACCAGCTGCTTTCGCTTCGGCAATGGCTCTTTCAAGGATTTTGTAAACCCACATATATTCTCCACGAATGTAGATATAGGATAGATTTGCACCCAATGCAAAACTGGCAGTAATCATTCCTTCGATTAATAAATGAGGAATAAATTCCATCAAATAACGGTCTTTGAATGTTCCCGGTTCTGATTCATCAGCGTTGCAAACTAAATGTCTGGGTTTTCCTGATTTTTTATCAATAAAACTCCATTTCAATCCAGCAGGGAAACCAGCTCCACCACGACCGCGAAGTCCTGATTTTTTTACTTCTTCGACAACTTCGTCAGGAGTCATTGCTTTCATCGCTTTCTCTACAGATGCATAACCACCATTTTGGCGATATACCTCGTAGGTTTTGATACCTGGAACGTTTATTTTATCTAATAATATTTTTTTTGACATCTTATTTATCGTGTAATATTATTTTATCATCTCTACAATCAGCAATTAACTGATCAATTTTGTCTTCGGTAAGGTTCTCTTTGTAAAAATCGCCTAATTGCATCATCGGTGCGTAACCGCATGCTCCTAAACATTCTACTCCTTTGACCTCAAAAAGTCCGTCTGACGTTATCTCCCCTACTTTGACTCCTAGTTTTCCACAAGTATAATCCATCAAATCTTCAGTTCCTTTTAAACAACAAGGAGAAGTATGACAGAATTCAAACATGAATTTTCCAATAGGTCTTTGATTGTACATGGAGTAAAAAGAAACCACTTCGTAAACTTCAATCGGTAAGATTTCGAGTATTTCAGCTACTTTATCCATTAATTCCGCACTCAGCCAGTTTTCGTGGGCATCCTGTACTTCATGTAAAATGGGTAACAATGCTGATTTTTTCTTATCAGCAGGATAATGACTCATTAACTCATTGATACGGTTCATCAATGGTTGAGTCATGTTTATTTCTTGTTTGTAATTTGTACGTTCCATTTTTTATTATTTCAAATTTTGAATGATAAATTTTGAATGTTTGTAAGCATTCGTGATTTAAAATCCATCATTTATAATTTTATTTAAGCGTCTAATTCTCCTGCAATTACATTTAAACTTGATAAAATAACAATCGCATCAGATAGTAATGCTCCTTTTATCATTTCTGGATAGGCTTGGTAATAAATAAAACAAGGTCTTCTGAAATGCAATCTATATGGAGTACGACTTCCGTCTGTTACTAAATAAAATCCTAATTCTCCGTTTCCACCTTCAACAGGATGGTATATTTCTGCTACTGGAATAGGAACTTCTCCCATTACAATCTTGAAATGATAAATTAATGACTCCATGTTGGTGTACACATCTTCTTTTGGTGGAAGATAGTAGTCTGGAACATCTGCATGGAAATCATTTCCTTCTGGCATCTTTGCTAATGCTTGACGAATTATGCTTAAACTTTCCCAAACTTCGGCGTTACGAACGCAAAAACGATCGTAAGTATCTCCTGATTTTCCAACGGGAACTATAAAGTCAAAATCTTCGTATGAACTATATGGTTGTGATACACGTACGTCATAATCAACACCTGCAGCACGTAGGTTAGGTCCTGTGAAACCATAAGCCATGGCTTGTTCCGCAGAAATTGCTCCTACATTAACTGTTCTGTCAATGAAAATTCTGTTTCTTTCAAATAGGTTTTCAAATTCTTTCCAAGCTGCTGGAAATTCTTCTAAAAATACGTCTAGTTTTCTGAAAGCTTCTGGTGACCAGTCTCTTTCGAAACCACCAATTCTTCCCATATTAGTTGTCAAACGAGCACCACAAATTTCTTCGTAGATTTCGTATACTTTTTCTCTAAATTGGAAAACATAAAGGAAACCAGTATAAGCACCAGTATCAACCCCTAAAATAGAGTTACAAATAATATGATCCGTAATTCTTGCTAACTCCATTACAATAACTCTTAAGTATTGCGCGCGCTTAGGCACTTCAATATCCAACAGTTTTTCTAACGTCATCCACCATCCCATATTATTGATAGGGGAGGAGCAATAATTCATTCGATCTGTAAGTGGTGTAATTTGGTAAAAAGGGCGATTTTCAGCGATTTTTTCAAAAGCGCGGTGAATATAACCAATGGTTGGTTCCGCTTCTAAAATTCGTTCCCCATCCATCAACAAAATATTTTGAAAGATTCCGTGTGTAGCTGGGTGAGTAGGACCTAAATTTAGAATTGAAAGCTCGCTTCCATCTTCGTTTAGCTTCTCTTTTATTATTTTAGCATATCGATGCTCTGGTGGTAATAATAGTTCTGACATTTATAGAATGTGAAAAATTATATATTCTGTTTTTAGCAATTGTCTATTGTTCTACCGAAAAAACGGTCGTCTTTATCGGTTCTTCCACCATCTTCTAATGGGAATTCTTTACGCATTGGAAAAGAAATCATTTCATCCATATTCAAGATACGTTTCAATTGTGGATGACCAATAAAATCAACACCATAGAAATCGTAAGTTTCTCTTTCCATCCAATTGGAGCTTAAGAAAATATTTGATATCGTCTTGATTTCTGGTTTTTCACCACTAATAAAGGCCTTGATTTTTATACGTTTGTTTTCGTACCAATTGTGCAAATGATAAACGATTGCAAATTGTCTGTCGACTTCATTGTCTGGATAGTGAACACCGCACAAGTCAGTTAAAAAGTGAAAACGCAATATAGGGTCATTTTTTAGGAAAAGAATTACCGCCGTTATTTTGTCAGCAGCCACTTCAAATGAAAACACGTCTTTTTCTTGGTTAAAATGAAAAACATTTTCGCCAAACGTTTCCGTCAATTTGTCCTGAATTTCTATTGTTTCTAAAGCCATTTCGTTATTTTATATTATAAGAAGCCAATAATTCTTGGTATTCTGGAGAACTTCTTCTTCTTACAGATTCCGTTCTAACTAATTCTTGTAATTTCATTACACCATCTACTATCTGTTCTGGTCTTGGAGGACATCCAGGAACATAAACATCAACAGGGATAACTTTGTCTATTCCTTGTAAAACTGAATAGGTGTCAAAAATTCCTCCTGAAGAAGCACAAGCTCCAACAGCTATAACCCATCTTGGTTCAGCCATTTGTTCGTATACCTGACGTAAAATAGGTGCCATTTTTTTAGAAATGGTTCCCATTACCATTAACATGTCTGCCTGGCGTGGAGAAAAACTTACTCTCTCAGAACCAAAACGTGCCAAATCATAATGCGATGCCATAGTTGCCATAAATTCAATTCCGCAACATGATGTCGCAAAAGGCAATGGCCAAAGTGAGTTTGCACGAGCCATACCTACAACGTCATTCAGTTTTGTGGCGAAGAAACCTTCTCCTACAACACCTTCTGGTGGCTCAACCATTTTTATACTTGAATTGCTCATTTTTTTTATTTTGAATTATAAATTATAAATTTTGAATTAGAATGAAAATCATTGAAATTCAGCATTTAAAACTATTTTTTATTCCCACACTAAAGCTTTCTTTTTTATTATGTAGAAAAAACCCACCAATAGTAAAAGCATGAAAATGATCATTTTAACCATTCCTTCTATTCCCAATTCCTTGAAATTAACTGCCCAAGGATAAAGAAAGATCACTTCAACATCAAACAACACAAATAAGATGGCCACAAGGAAGTATTTCACAGAGAATGGAATACGTGCATTTCCTACAGATTCGATACCACACTCAAAGTTTTTACCTTTACTTTCTGAGGTTCTTTTTGGGCCTAATTTCCCTGAAACGATAATAGTTCCAACAACAAATCCTACAGCCAATAAAAACTGTAATAAAATAGGAATGTAACTTAATTGATCAGATTGCATAATTAAAGTGTTTTTCGTGCTAAAATAAGCCACAAAGATAGGTTTCAAGGAATTAAAACACAAGTGTAAATCGAAATATAGTTAGAGCGAAAATTAAATTTGCTTCTAATTTTTATTGATTATAGATAACGAATCTGAATTGACTTTTTTTATCAGTAATTTTGGGTATAACCAAAAAAAAACGTTTCGAAATAAATCGAAACGTTTTAAACATTCGTAGGCAAAAAAATAAATTTTTGCTTAGATAACTGCTACTTTCGCAGCAACTTTTCCTTTTCTTCCTTCTTCTTCTTCATAGCTAACTCTGTCACCTTCGCGTAATTCTTCCGCGTTGATTCCTGAAGCGTGAACAAAAATGTCTTTTCCTGTTTCTTCGTCTGTAATGAATCCGTAACCTTTTGACTCATTGAAAAATTTAACTGTACCTGTACGCATTGTAATAGTAATAATAATTTATAATGGGCAAATATAATATATAATCTAATACGAATCCTATCAATGTCAATTTTTTTATTAAAATAATTGATATTCAACGTTTTCCGGTTAATATATCCGACTAACTACTTAGCGTAATTGTATATGCAACTCTTTTAATTGAGTTTCGTCAATTGCTGATGGTGCATCTATCATTACGTCTCTTCCAGAATTGTTTTTTGGGAAAGCGATAAAGTCACGGATGGTTTCTTGTCCTCCTAAAATAGCGACTAATCTATCTAATCCAAAGGCTAGGCCGCCATGTGGCGGTGCACCAAACTGGAATGCATCCATTAAGAATCCAAATTGTGCTTTAGCTTCCTCTTCAGTGAATCCTAAATATTTAAACATTAATTGTTGTGTCGCCTTATCATGTATACGAATAGAGCCTCCACCAATTTCATTTCCATTCAATACCATGTCATATGCATTAGCGCGAACTTTACCTGGGTCAGTTTCTAATAAATGCATATCTTCTGGTTTAGGAGAAGTAAAAGGGTGGTGCATCGCATGGTAACGACCAGATTCCTCATCGAATTCTAATAATGGGAAATCAACTACCCATAATGGAGCAAATTCTGCTGGATTTCTCAATCCCAAACGAGTCGCTAATTCCATTCTTAAAGCGCTTAATTGCGCTCTTGTTTTATCTGCAGGACCTGAAAGTACAAAAATCATGTCTCCTGGTTTTGCAGCAGTTACTTTTGCCCAATTTGTTAAATCATCTTGGTTATAAAATTTATCTACTGATGATTTATAGGTTCCGTCTTCGTTGCATTTTACGTACACCATTCCGGAAGCACCTACTTGCGGACGCTTTACCCATTCGATTAATGCATCAATTTCTTTTCTTGTATAGTTTCCTCCGCCAGGAACAGCGATTCCAACTACTAATTCGGCTGCGTTGAATACTGGAAATGCTGCGTGTTTTGCAAATTCGTTTAATTCACCAAACTCCATTCCACAGCGGATGTCCGGTTTGTCGTTTCCATAGGTTTTCATTGCATGATCGTAAGTCATACGCGGAAATTTATCCACTTCGATACCTTTGATCTCTTTCAAAAGATGTCTAGTCAATCCTTCAAAAACATTTAAAATATCCTCTTGTTCCACGAAAGCCATTTCGCAATCGATTTGCGTGAATTCAGGTTGTCTGTCTGCACGTAAATCTTCATCACGGAAACATTTTACAATTTGGAAATATTTATCCATTCCACCTACCATCAATAATTGTTTGAAAGTTTGTGGTGATTGTGGCAATGCATAGAATTGTCCTTCATTCATTCTAGAAGGCACAACAAAATCTCTCGCTCCTTCTGGAGTTGATTTGATTAAATAAGGTGTTTCTACCTCGCAAAAATCCAAGTCAGATAGGTATTTACGTACTTCCATAGCTACCTTATGACGAAAAAGCAAGCTGTTTTTTACAGGATTTCTTCTTATATCTAGGTAACGGTATTTCATTCTGATGTCTTCACCACCATCCGTTTCATCTTCAATAGTAAAAGGGGGAGTTAAAGCAGCATTTAATATGGTTAGTTGTGTAACTAAAATTTCAATTTCTCCTGTAGCAATATTTTTGTTTTTTGCTTCACGCTCAATAACCGTTCCTTTAACTTGAATTACAAATTCACGTCCTAGTGTCTTTGCTTGTTCAAATACTGTTTTTTCGGTACGGCCTTCGTCGAAAATCAATTGTGTAATTCCGTAACGGTCTCTTAAATCGACCCAATTCATAAATCCTTTATCGCGAGACTTCTGAACCCAACCGGCCAAGGTTACTTCAGTATTTATATGTGAGGCGTTTAATTCGCCACAATTATGACTTCTATACATTACAAAAAATTTAAATTATTCCGTCTGTTGCCTCCTTTGGGCTTGGCTGCAAATTTAGAATTTATTATGAACAATGAATTGAGAAAAATGGTTTTTTAGTAGTGATAATTGAATATGTTTTGAATTCCCAATGTTAAGCTTTTATCTAATGTTATTAAATTGTTACCAAATTGTTTTTTAAATGTAAAATTATTTATATATTTGGAGAACAAACCATTAAAACTTTACAAGATGAAAAAATATATAGTTATCGGAGCAATGTTAATCTCGGGAATGATTTTTGCACAAAATACTGCTGTAAAACCTAAATTGGAAGCAGTTGGGGATTTAGTTAAGGCCACTTATGTACATGATAATGGCCAAGTGAAACAAGAAGGTTTTTATAAAAACGGGAAGCTGCAAGGACAATGGGTTTCTTATGATGTAAATGGAAATAAAACTGCTGTTGCAGAATATAATAAAGGAGAAAAAGTAGGCAAGTGGTTTTTCTGGAATGATTCCGTTCTAAGCGAGGTTGATTATTCAGATAATAGAGTTGCCTCAGTAAAAAACTGGAAAGAAAACGCAATCGTTACTGCAGATTAATTAGTGATACTTTATAATAAAAAAGGCTTCCGTAATTTACGGAAGCCTTTTTTATTGGGAATAAACTTATACTTATCAGATAATATTTTTTAAATAAAAAGCTGCCTATCTAAATAAAGGATAGGCAGCTTTTTGTATTTATATAGTTATAGTTAAAGTGTGTGTTCAGGATTAAATCCGTCCTCACTTAGCTCTTTATGGACATAATCGGCAACCATTTCTGCTTCATAATCTACTTTTTCTCCTTTGCTGAACTTAGCAATAATTTTCTCCATGATTTCATAAATCACAGGAACAACAATTAGAGTAAGGAAAAGTGAACTTATCAATCCACCAATAATTACCCAAGCCAAACCGTTTTTCCATTCAGCTCCAGCTCCAGATGCTAATGCAATTGGAAACATTCCAAAAACCATCGCAATAGTAGTCATTAAAATTGGACGAAGTCGCGCGTGATTTGCCTGAATTAATGCTGTTCGTATTGTTTCACCTGCAGCTCTTCGTTGGTTGGTATAATCGACTAGCATAATCGCATTTTTACAAACTAATCCAATTAACATAATGATACCAAGTATAGTAAATATGTTCAAAGTGTTGTTTGTAAGAGCTAAAGCTAATAAAGCTCCAATAAATGACAATGGAATGGCAAACAATACTACAAATGGGTGTGCAAAACTATCATACAATCCAACCATTATTAGGTAAACTAATATAATAGCGGCCAATAAGGCAATCCCTAATGTCCCGAATCCTTCACTTTGGTTCTCTTGATCTCCACCCCAAATGTAATTTACACCTATAGGTTTTTCCAATTTATCTATTTTTTCCTGCCATTGTGTAACAATTGTTCCTGAAGGAACACCTACATTTTGTCCTTGAACGGTTACCGACGCTGTTTTGTCTCTACGCTCTAATTGACTAGGACCAGAACCTTCAGTAATAGTCGCGAATTGTGACAATTTAATTTGTTGACCTGTATTATTAAGGAAAATCAGATTATTTACATCGGTGATGTTTTTTCTGTCAAAAGCATTATATTTAATGTTAATGTCATATTCATATTCACCAGCTCTAAATTTACCATCTGTATTACCGCTGTATGCAGTTTGCATAGTCATACCTACAGTTTGAAGGGTTAATCCTAATGAGCTCATTTTATCTCGATCTACTTGAACATTGATTTCAGGATTTCCATCCTCAACGGTCAATTTAATTTCAGTAGTACCTGGTATGGTGCGCAATTCGGCTTCCGCTAATTTGGCAAATTTCATAGCACTTTCCACCGAAGGTCCGGTAACAATTAATCCTAGAGTTGCATTATCTGCCGTTCCCAAAATACCTACGGGAACAGTTTTTACTTTGGCACCTATTAAAACATTCTCTAATTTACGTTTGATTTTTGCAGCATAAACAGAAGCACCATCGGTACGGTCTTTTTGTTCTATCATTTTTACATCAATTTCCGCTTTGTAAGCAGTCGCTTGTGAACCACCCATACCTTCACTGGTTTGTCCTACCGTTGTAATTTGGCTGTGAACATATTCCTGTGTTGCTAAAAAGGCTTCTGCTCTTTGAGTCATAAAGTTAGTTTGCTCTAATGAAGCATCTTTGGGCATTTCTATTTGAACTAGAAACTCACCACTATCTGAGGCAGCAAAAAACTCACCACCTATAAATCCTGCAGGAATAAGAGAGATAGAACTAAAAAACAGAACTAAGACAATTGCTAAAGTGGTTTTGTAGTGATCTAAACACCATGTTAATAAACCAGAGATCCAGTTAATGAATCGTGTTAAGTAACTTTCGAAACCAAGAATGATTCTTCCAAAAAGATTTTTACCTTCAATATGTTCTAGTTTTCCAAAACGAGAAGACAACCAAGGAATTATTGTGAAGGATGCTAATAAAGAGAATAAGGTAGAAATGATTACCGTTACACAAAACTGTGTAATAATATTAGAAACTAAACCAGAACTCATTGCAATTGGTAAAAATACCACCACAATTACTAGGGTGATCGAAGTAACTGTTCCCCCAATTTCGGCAGTTCCATCATAGGAAGCACGGATTCTACTTTTTCCCATTTCCATGTGACGGTAGATGTTTTCTAGCACCACAATTGCATCATCGACCAAAATACCAACCACAAGGGATAGTCCCAATAAACTCATTAAGTTTAAGGTATACCCTAAAAGATAAATTCCGATAAAAGTTGCAATTAATGAAGCAGGTATAGAAACCATTACAATCAATGAATTACGAATACTATGTAAGAAAAACAACATTACAAAAGCTACTAAGAAAACGGCAATCAATAAATCGTGGACCACAGAGTCCGCTGCTTCAAGAGTAAAAACGGTACTGTCTTTTGCAATTTCTAATTCTAATTGATTTATTTTATAGTCTTTTTCTAATTGTTTTATAGTTTTTATCAATTCCTCACTCACTGCTACAGCATTTGCATCAGATTGTTTTATTATTTGCACAATAATTGCGCTTTTTTGGTCTACACGAGAAATTTTCTCCGCAATTTTCTGTGTGTCTTGTACATCAGCAATATCTTTTAAACGAATTTCGATGCCGCTTTGTGATGAAACGACAAGATTCCTTAGTTCGCCAACATTTTTGTATTTTCCAGCAAGACGAATTAATATTTTTTGCTCACGTGTTTGGATGTTTCCAGTAGGGAAATCCAAGTTTGATGATAAAATAATTTGTTGTACTTGAGGAATTGAAAGGTTATACGCTTGCATCTTTGACGCATCAAGATTTACCTGAATTTCACGTTCTTGACCACCAATGATGTTTACTTGTGCTACTCCTGTAACACGAGATAAAACAGGAGCTATTTTTTTGTCAATTAAATCATAAAAAGCAGCTTCATCCATTTTTCCATTAGCACCAATAGTCATAATTGGTAAATCACTTAAGGAGAATTTTGAAAGTGATGGTGTTTTGGCATCATCAGGTAAGTCACTTATGATTGAATTTATTTTACGTTGCGCATCGTTCATTGAAAAGTCAACTTTGGCATTTGAGTTCAAAGTAATCGATACGATAGACAAGCTTTCGTATGATTTTGAATCAATCTTCTTGATGTTTTCTAAGGAAGCGATGGCATCTTCAATTTTTTTGGTAACTGTATTTTCAACTTCACTAGGGGACGCTCCTGGATATATTGTTGAAACAGTAATTACATTTTGTTCGAATTTTGGAATTAATTCGTAGCCTAATTGGCTATAACTAAATAGTCCACCAAGAGTCAGAATTGTAAATAATACAATCACTAACGAGGGACGTTTTATGGATATTTCTGCTAATTTCATATGTTTATTTGTAAGGCGTGTAATGAATTTAAATTTTGAAATTCACCCATCATTTAAAATTATTTAAGGATCTCTACTTTGTTTCCGTCTTGTAGATTGATTTGTCCAGTTACAATAACACTTTCTCCATCTGATAATCCGCTTATGATTTCTACTTTGTCTCCTAGAATTCTACCAGCGACAATCGTTTTTAGTTTAGCGATTCCATTCTCTGCAACAAAAATTTGATTGCTGCTCACACTTCCTACAAAAGCATTTCTAGGAACAGTCATCATAGATTGTTTTTGTTGTTTTGATGCAAATTTAGCAGTACCATACATACCCGCTTTTAGGTCATTGTTGGAATTGTTTGCAATTTCTATCTCTACTGGAAAGCTTAAACTCGAATCTGCTTTAGTTGCTATGAATGTTATTTTACCAGAAAAAGTAACATCAGGATAAACACTAGCGGTAATGTTTACTGTATTCCCTAATTTTAAACTAGCTACTTGGCTTTCATTGACAGTTACTTTTAATTTAAGTTTGGAAACATTTACAATATCGAACATTGCGCTTGCTGGCATTCCAGTCAAAATAGAACCTGGTTCAATGTATCTTTTATTTATGAATCCTTTTATTGGCGCTTTAACTCTAGTATCACCTACGTTAATATTAGCTTGTTTTAAGTTTGCCCCTGCATTTGTTAAAGCTAATTTAGCTTGATCTAATTGCTGTTTTGTTACTCCGCCAGTTTTGAATGCATTCTCATATCGCGCATAATCCGTTTTAGCATTTTCATAAGTGGCTTTTGCGGTTTGAGCATTCACGTCAACAACATCGCTTCTTACTATTACTAAAGTTTGACCAACAGTAACATAATCTCCTTCTTTAGCTAAAACGCTAATTACTTTTCCAGATTTCTCAGCAGAAAAAGTTAATTCTTGCATTGGCTCAAAATTTCCATTCACAGAAAAATCCAATGAAATCTCTTCTGTCTTTACGGGGTCAATTTTTACAGTTACACTCGCATTTTTTTGAGCAACGATATCTGTTTTTGCTTCATTCTCTTTTTTGTTATTCATTAAAGTGAAAGCGATAAGCCCTAAACAGCCTATTATTACTATTGCAATTATTATATTTTTTTTCATTTTTATTAGTTGTTTATAAGTGTTCTTAGTTCGCCTTTTGATTTAATTAATTGTATTTCTGCTAGCTTGTAATTTAATATGGCAGATGTATAGTTATTTTGTGCTTCAGTATGTGCGTTTTCTGCGTCCAATAGATCTGTCAATGAAGCTAATCCTTGTAGGTAATTGTTCTTAGTATTGCTTAAAACATTTTTTGCTAATTGGGCATTGCCTTTTTGATTTTCTATAGTAATCATGCTATTATCAATTTGTGTTTTAGCATTTGCAAAAGCCAAATCAAGCGACAATTTTGTATCTATTAAATCTTCCTTCATAGATCGCAATTCCACATCTGCTTTTCTTACTTTTGATCTTGTTTCAAATCCTGAGAAAATCGGCACTTTTAAATTCAATCCTACAGAAGAAAAATCAGACCAAAATACTCCGTCAGATGGTTTTGCTCCCCATGGTATTTGTGGTCCTTGACCTATATAGTTGTAGCCTGCGGAAAGTGAAAGAGTAGGATAGTAACCCGCTATTATAGATTTTTTTTGAAATTCTAATAGTTGTTCTTGTTTTTTCATAAGCAAAAATTCCGTTCTGGTTTCAGTGTTTGGAGCTTGTGAAAAAGCTTGTGGACTTACCTCAAATTCCGTCTGTGGGATTTCAATTTTAGTTTCAATAGGCATTCCCATATAGAATTTAAGGGCGTTTTCTTGAATTTGTACCGCGTTTAAAACCTGTTGGCGTTGGGTGGCAATGTTCGAAATTTTTACTAAAATTCGATCTAAATCAATTCTTTTAGCTAGTCCATTGTCAAATTGTCCTTTGATAATGTTTTTTACTTTTGTAGTATTGATATAAGTGCTGTCTAAAACGTTCAAGTTTTCTCGTTGCACATAAACCTGGTAGTAATTGTTTGCAACCCTTTCGATTACTTGTTCTTCGGTCAGTTGTTGATTAATTTGGTAAAATTCTCTCGTTGTTCTTGCAGCTTTCAAACCAGTAAAGACAGATTGGTCAAATATGGTTTGCGTTAGTGAAACACCTGCAACAGAGCTCCATTTTTGCCCAAAATTAGCTTTAATCGTTGTGCCAGGTTCTCCGCCAAATGAGCCTGAATCAAGAAACGTAGTCTGTAGAACGGGATTGTAAGTTAGACTTCCATTAGCAGAGATTTGCGGTAATGCTCTTGAGCGTACTTCCTGAATTTGGTACTCACTATTTTCTACTTTCAACTTTGCTTTTTTGGCATCTGCTTTGTTTTCTAAAGCATAAGAAATCGCATCTTTCAAGGTAAGCGATTTTATTTCTTGTGATTTTGCCGTAATGGCAAAAGTTAAGAATGTTAATAAAATTAGTTTTTTCATTATGTATTAGGGTTTTGTAATTGTTTTTCTAGTTCTGTAATTCCCGCTGTAGTTGCCATAGCTCTTGTATGATATTCTAATGCTTCTAGCTCAAGTTTTTGTGCTACTTTTTCGGAGCTGGTATTTTCATTGATATTAAATATTAGAGTGTAATAAAACTTCACATAAGTGTCTATATCTAAATCGGTTCTGTATAGCCCATTTGCTATTCCTTTTAGAATGTTATTTCTAAACCACATTGAGCATTCATTTATTTCTGCTACCATTGTCTTTTCATATATCTCAGGATAATGTTTTTTTAACTGATAGATTGGGGAGCTGTCAGCAGATGATTTAAACATGTCACCAAACATTTTTCTTATTTTAAAGTTTTCCTCGATAGCATTGTGATTCATTTGCAAAATTGAATCGATTGTTTCATGAATTTCTTTATGTAGCAAAGCAGTGCTTTCCTCTACAAGTAATTCTTTGTTACAGAAGTATTTGTAAATAGTTTTTTTCGAAATGCACATTTCGCTTGCAATATCATCCATGGTGATACTCTTAAAGCCTAGCTTTATAAATAGTTCACTTGCTTTTTTTATTATTTTCTCTTTCATTTTCTTTTACTTCTTATACTGAAAACTCTAAATTGGCAATCAGTTTTATATCTTGACCTAAGGAAAGTCCTCCCGTTTGATGGTATGAATTTGAGGTTAGTCCAAAATCTTTTCGATTTATTTGTCCCACTACTTCAAAAACTGCTTTTTCAACCCCTTCGTAGGTTTTTATTCCAATGAATTCAGCGTCTAGTTCTACTACTTTTGTTATGTTATTAATGGTTAATTCCCCTTTTAGGAAATTAATGTTATTGTTTATTTTTTGGAATGAAGTTGATTTGAAATTGATGTAGGGGAATTCATTAATATCTAAAAAATCATTTAGTCTTAAATGAGAATCCATTTGCTCCAGTTTATTCTCTTTGTTATTTACATCTAAGCAAAATTCAATGGATGCATCTTCTATTGAATCTTCATGAATATCTATGTGACCTTTAAATTTATTAATGGATCCTGCTATGTATGCAATTATAGAGTGTCTTGCTTTAATTAGCACATCAGACTGATTAGAATCAATTGTCCATTTTGTTGCTGAGATTGGTAGAGTTGTATTCATAGCTTAATTCCAAATGTTAAATTCGAGTGCAAAAGTAAGTTGGAAACTTTGAATACCAAAATAGTTTCCATTGTATTTACGGTAATTTAACATTTCGTTAAGAAACACTATTTGTTATCCACGGGGAATGCTGTAAATTAGCCGAAAATTTACTTCCATGCATGCCATTAATCAGTATCAAGATTTCTTCATTAACTACTTAGAGAGTCAATCCATTATTAAGGAACCTGTAAATCTCTATGAACCCATTAGCTATATTTTAGGTCTAGGAGGTAAAAGGATGCGGCCGGTTTTGACATTAATGACCGCGGAAGTTTTTAATGTGGATTATAAAGAAGCACTAGCCGCTGCTATGGCTGTTGAGGTTTTTCATAACTTTTCGTTGGTTCATGATGATATTATGGATGATGCGCCTTTACGTCGCGGACACCAAACTGTTCATGAGAAGTGGGATGTTAATTCCGGAATTTTGTCAGGCGATGCGATGCTTATTTTGGCATATCAGTATTTCGAGCAGTACGAACCGGCTGTTTTTATGAAGTTAGCTAAGCTGTTTAGTAAAACGGCTTTGGAAGTGTGTGAAGGACAGCAATGGGATGTCGATTTCGAAACGAGGGATGACGTGACTATATCAGAATACCTCAAGATGATTGAGTATAAGACTGCAGTCCTTGTGGCTGCGGCTATGAAAATGGGTGCGATAATTGCCGAAACTTCAGTAGAGAACGCTAATTTGATTTATGAATTTGGATTAAATTTAGGCTTGGCTTTTCAGCTGCAGGATGATTATTTAGACGCTTTTGGTGATCCGGAAACTTTTGGAAAGCAAGTCGGGGGTGATATTATTGAAAACAAAAAAACCTATTTGTATTTGAAGGCAATGGCTTTTTCCAATAAGGAACAAGCTTCCCATTTGTCGCAAGTTTTTTCTACTCATCTTGAGGACAATACGGAAAAAATTATTTGGGTAAAGGACGTTTTTAATAATTCTGGGGCTTCAAAAGCAACGCAGCAGGAAATACAAGAATATACTTCTAAAGCATTTATAACCTTAGAAAAAATGAATATTGAAGAAGATAAAAAAGTAATGTTAAGGACCTTTGGAGAAAATTTAATGAGTCGGAATGTGTAGATTTTATAAAACTATGATGCCGTTTAACCAAAAATAAAGAATGAATGTTTATAGCTCCAAAAAACACGGATTTATTACTTTCTGAAGCAGAGAGTGAAGCCTTGTATCTCAAGCTGATTGAGCAAATTAATAAGGATTTTAATTTGGCCAATGAAGGGATAGATTTTCCAATGAGCATTTCTCCTGCTGAATTGAAAATTCAATTGCACGAAAAAATCTACAGGCTAATTCAATATAAATTTGCCGAATACCTTAACCTTCTCTATATAATTGATGTTGCTGAAGACGAGGTAAAAAAAATGGACGGTTCTGATTTGGTTATTTTAGCGGAACAGGTCTCTTTTTTAATTTTGAAAAGAGAATGGCAAAAAGTCTGGTTTAGAAATAAATACCGATGATGCTAACTTTGATATGTGTGACTTTCAAAAATAGACTCTTACAAAAGGCATAAAGGCATCGCTATAAACATTTTTGTTGTCGTCTTGTAATATATTATAGCGTACTCCAATGGTTACATTAGCTGTTCGGTATCCTGCACCCAAGAAAAGTCCCGTATTCCAGAATTGTTCTGAAGTGAGGCTTGGGTCGTTTGGATTTATATTAACGCGTAATTCTTCCAGCTCCGCCGAAAGTTGTATTTCTCTTATTGGATTAAATAAAGCTATAAGGCTTCCGCCATATAAATGGGAGTTATAATAATTTTTTTGGCTTACATAAGAATATTGGGCGCCAAGTCCTAGGGACACATATTCATTGAAATTATAAATAGCACTAGGGGTAAGTGATATATCAGTATAGCCAGAGCCAAAACCCAAACCAATCCCGCCGCCAAATTGTACGTTATCCCAGAAATAATTATTTGATTTTGAGTTGACTCTTTGATTTTGAGCCAATAATTCATTCGAAAATAATAAAATAATAATAACCAAAACTGCTTTTGAAACGCACTTAATTTGATTTTTTCTCATAAACATTTCCTTTTTTAACATTTTAACATATAAAAGTAATTAAAAGTAAATGTAAATTTAGTGGATTATTGTACTTTTGCCAAACTATTTTAACAAAAAGTATATTCACTAAAATTATGGATAGGTTCTCATTTTTAAACGCAGCACACACAGAATTTTTTGCACAATTATACGATCAGTACTTAGAAAACCCAGATAGCGTAGAGCCAAGTTGGAGAAGTTTCTTTCAAGGTTTTGACTTTGGGATGGAAACCTACAATGGCGAAAACCCTGTTGAACATATTGTCAATGTTGCTTCTGGCACTGCTGACTACTCTCAGATTTCTGAAAAACTTCAAAAAGAGTTTAATGTATTAAAACTAGTAGAAGGATATCGCTCTAGGGGACATTTGTTTACTAAAACAAACCCAGTAAGAGATAGGAGGATATTTGAGCCTAATCTTGACATTGCTAATTTTGGACTTTCATCATCAGATTTAAATACTGTTTTTGATGCAGCTAAAATTATTGGGCAAGCTCCTTGTACTTTAACTGATATCATAAAACACCTTGATACCATATACTGTCAGCACATAGGTGTTGAGTATATGTACATCCGTAAGCCAGAAATTGTAAACTGGATTCAAGAGAAAGTTGGAGTAAACGACAATAAACCTAATTTTTCTATTGATGAGAAGAAAGGGATTTTAAATAAATTAAATCAAGCGGTTTCATTTGAGAATTTCTTACATACCAAGTATGTAGGTCAAAAACGTTTTTCATTAGAAGGTGGGGAATCAATTATTCCTGCTCTTGATACTTTAATCGAGAGAGCTGCTCAAATGGGAGTGGAGCAGTTTGTAATGGGAATGGCTCACCGTGGTCGTTTAAATATATTGGCTAATATCTTCGGTAAATCAACACAAGATATCTTCGGAGAGTTTGATGGTAAAGATTATGATAAAGAGTATTTTGATGGAGATGTTAAGTACCACCTTGGTTTAACTGCTGACAAAATAACAAGTACAGGTAAAAAAATTAATATAAATCTTGCTCCTAACCCTTCTCACCTTGAAACAGTAGGTGCAGTGATCGAGGGTATTACAAGAGCGAAACAAGATAAATATTTCCCAAATGATTTTTCTAAAGTACTACCTATCGCTGTTCACGGTGATGCTGCAATTGCAGGACAAGGTATTCTTTATGAAATTATCCAGATGGCACAGCTTGAAGGATACAAAACAGGAGGAACTATTCATATCGTAATCAATAATCAAGTAGGTTTTACAACTAACTATCTTGATGCACGTTCGTCTACATATTGTACTGATGTTGCAAAAGTAACTTTGTCACCAGTTTTACACGTTAATGCAGATGATGCTGAGGCGGTAGTTCATGCGATGAATTTTGCATTGGATTTCAGAATGGAGTTTGGTCGTGACGTATTTATTGATTTATTAGGATATAGAAAATATGGTCATAATGAAGGTGATGAGCCTCGTTTTACACAACCAGTTTTATATAAAATAATTGCAAAGCATAAAAACCCTAGAGACCTTTATGCTGAGAAGTTATTGTCTGATGGTGTCATTGACGCTACATATGTAAACGGCCTCGAAAAAGAATACAAGTCTAATATGGAGCTGAATTTAGAAGCTTCTCGTAAAAAAGATTTGACCATTATTACTCCATTTATGAAAAATGAATGGTTAGGTTTTGAACAGGTTACTGATAAACAAATGTTGCAAAAAGTAGATACTTCTTATTCAAGAGAAGGATTGACTGAAGTAGCTAATGCAGTTTGTAACTTACCGTCAGATAAAAAATTCATTAATAAAATCCAAAAACTAATCAACGATCGAAAAACAATGTTTTTTGACACTAATAAGTTAGATTGGGGAATGGCTGAGCACTTAGCTTACGGATCTTTATTACAAGAAGGATATGATGTTCGTATTTCTGGACAAGACGTAGAAAGAGGAACGTTCTCTCACCGTCATGCTGTTGTAAAAGTAGAAGACTCTGAAGAAGAAGTTGTTTTAATCAATAACTTAGAAGGTAAAAAAGGAAACTTTAATATCTACAATTCGTTGTTGTCTGAGTACGGAGTATTGGGATTTGATTATGGTTATGCATTAGCAAACCCTAATACACTAACCATTTGGGAAGCACAATTTGGAGATTTCTCTAATGGAGCCCAAATTATGATTGACCAATACATCTCTTGTGGAGAAGATAAATGGAATAATCAAAATGGTATTGTTTTGTTATTGCCGCACGGATATGAAGGGCAAGGAGCAGAGCACTCTTCAGCTAGAATGGAACGTTACTTACAACTTTGTGCAAGACACAATATGTTTGTAGCTGATTGTACTACGCCAGCTAACTTCTTTCACTTGTTAAGAAGACAAATGAAAACAAAATTCCGTAAACCATTAATCGTGTTCTCACCTAAGAGTTTATTACGTGATCCAAGATGTGTGTCTACAATCGAAGAATTAGAAAACGGTAGTTTCCAAGAAACTATTGATGATATAACAGTAAACAAAGCAGATGTGAAAACATTAGTTTTCTGTACGGGTAAATTCTATTATGATATTACAGCCGAAAGAGAAAACAATGGTCGTACAGATGTTGCAGTTGTTAGAATTGAACAATTATTTCCATTGCCAGTAGAGCAGTTAAAAGAAATAATTGCACAATATCCAAACGCTGATGATTATGTATGGGCACAAGAAGAGCCTAAGAACATGGGGGCTTATAGTTTCATGTTAATGAATTTTAATTTAGTAAAATTCAGACTGGCCTCTTTAAAAGCATATTCTGCATCAGCATCAGGAAGTTCTACAAGAGCAAAACGTCGTCATGCAGATGCAATCAAAATGGTTTTTGATAAAAACTTATTTGTATAAAATTAGAAGCTATTTCCTGCTGTTCGCTGTATCTTTTTCTTTTTAAAGAAAAAATAAAAAGGATGCCGCTACCATCAGGGCTAAAAATAAACAAACAATAAACAGTAGTTGTTTTTAAAACGACTCGAACAATAAAATTCATAATTTAAAAATTATATAAGATGATTTTAGAAATGAAAGTCCCATCACCAGGGGAATCTATTAAGGAAGTTGAAATTGCAACTTGGTTAGTAAAAGACGGAGATTACGTAGAGAAAGACCAAGCAATTGCTGAGGTTGATTCTGATAAAGCAACACTGGAATTACCAGCTGAAGCGAGTGGGATTATCACATTAAAAGCAGAAGAAGGTGATGCAGTAGCAGTAGGTGCAGTAGTTTGTTTAATTGATACGGCAGCCGCTAAGCCAGCTGGTTCAGCTCCGGCAGAAGCAGCACCGGCTCCAGTTACCGAAGCGCCAAAAGCAGCTCCAGCTCCTGTAGCGGCAGCTCCAGCAGCAACATACGCTTCAGGGACACCATCCCCAGCAGCAAGAAAAATATTAGACGAAAAAAATATCGCTCCAGCAGCTGTAACAGGAACTGGTAAAGACGGAAGAATCACTAAAGATGATGCTGTAAATGCAGTACCATCTATGGGAACTCCCACAGGAGGAAGCCGTGGCTCTGAGCGTTCAAAACTATCAATGTTACGTCGTAAAGTAGCAGAAAGATTGGTTTCCGCTAAAAATGAAACGGCCATGTTAACTACTTTCAATGAAGTAAACATGACGCCTATTAACTTGATTCGTAATCAATACAAAGAGGAATTCAAAGCTAAACATGCAGGTGTTGGTTTAGGATATATGTCGTTTTTTACTAAAGCGGTTACTAGAGCCTTGAAATTGTATCCAGACGTTAATTCAATGATGGATGGTGATTATAAAATAGCTTACGATTTCTGTGATATTTCAATCGCGGTTTCTGGACCAAAAGGATTAATGGTTCCTGTAGTTCGTAATGCTGAAAACTTGACTTTCCGTGGTGTTGAATCAGATATTAAAAGATTAGCAATAAAAGCACGTGATGGTCAAATTACCGTTGATGATATGACTGGTGGTACTTTTACAATTACTAATGGTGGTGTATTTGGATCTATGTTATCTACTCCTATTATTAATCCTCCTCAGTCAGGAATTCTTGGAATGCACAACATTATCGAACGTCCTATTGCCGTAAACGGAAAAGTAGAAATTCACCCTATGATGTATGTGGCACTTTCTTATGATCATAGAATTATTGATGGTCGCGAGTCTGTAGGTTTCTTGGTTGCTGTTAAAGAAGCATTAGAGAATCCAATGGAATTATTGTTAGACAACAATCCTAAGAGAGCTTTTGAATTATAAGAACTCTATTTCAAAATAACTAAAAAATCCCGTTTGAATACTCAAACGGGATTTTTTAGTTACTTCTATATTTAACAAAATCAAAAAGAGCATAATTCTTAGTTTTGGGAATATGATCACCCATGAAAGTGAGATTTTCTACACTGCAAAAAATCTTAAACTTGCTTTTGGTTCCATAATTAAGTTGTGTTGTTGCTGCTTGTTGGCCATTGATTATCCAGCTCACTTTATACTTTCCACTTGAATTTAATCTTAGTTCCATTGAAAAAGTATGCCATTGCCCTCTTTTGATTTTTGTGTCATGAGATTTATGTGGGTTTCCCTGTGAGGTCATAGATACGATTAGATCATCTGCTTCTGCATTTAGTTCATTTCTCATACTTTGTTTTCCATAGCCTATTTCATAATCAAGTTCGTGAGCGTTGCTATTGTATAGAAATGCACCTATGCTCGCCATGTCACCAATACCCATTTCAGGGACGTATACTCTCCAAGTGTAAGTTCCAGTTGTATAAGTTGAAGTAGTTTTTATTTTCGTACGATCCCAAGTGTTGGGACGAGTAAAAATAGTTAAGTTTTTATTCTCGATAAAGTAATTTACACTGCCCGCTTGTGTAGCATCTTCCCAGCCTGATAGATCGTGGAAATCCCATAATTTAGCAGTTGTGGTTGTGCTGGGTTTAGCTGAGTTGTCATTAGCAGTGGTAGGCATTTTTGGTTTATTTATAGTTATACCCCCGGCACTGCAGGAATGCAATAGTAATCCTATAATTACCCCTAGTATTTTAATTTTCGGTTTCAAGGATATAATTTGTTAAATGATGATTTCCGTGGTAAATATAAGCAATGATTATAATTATCAATAATTGGCTTTCCTTTCGTTAGTACATTGGCTGCAATTAGGCCGCGAAAAAATCAGAGTATGTATTGAATTAATAATAGCAAAACTAGTATCCTGCAATAAAGAAGCGGCGCCTTTTTTTTTATTTTAAATACTAAATGAAGGCTTACTGTTTAAGTAAATATAAGTAGTGGTTGTAATAGTCTACAATTGCTTTTCCTTTCATCAAAACGTCGGCACCAATTATGCCATGGACCGGCTTTGATTTATGTTGAATTAATGCCTCATTTACGTGTGATAAATCGAAAATCACCAAACTGAATTCGATATCTTCCCATAAGCCGAGTTGAAGAGTATTATTAAAGGCTGTTTGTGTCTGCATTCCTGTAGCTCCTGCACCAGATGCTTTAGTTTTGGAATCTTCTGCATGAACTTGGAAAAAGGCAATACTTTCAAAACCGATACAACTGTTTGACGCTCCTGTGTCTAGAATGAAGTTGCCTGCAATCCCGTTGATTTTTGCTTTTATCAAAAGGTGCTGTGTCTTAGTTATTTTAAATTTTATTTTTTTGTATTTTTCCTTTTTCAGGATATCGTGGAGGTTTTTCATAGTTTAAAGCTGATAATCAAAAGTAATCTAAATTACTAAGAATCTAAAAAACAACAATTCAAAATGCTAACTTTGCTTATTTAAATGAAAACAATGACAATTACAGATACGCACACCCATTTATATTCAGAGGAATTTGATCATGACCGCGACGAAATAATACAAAGGGCAATTCAAGCAGGTGTTTCTCGGTTTTTTATTCCGGCCATTGATTCTTCTTGTACCCAGTCTATGTATGATTTGGAAAAAAACTATCCACACAATGTTTTCTTAATGATGGGACTGCATCCTACCTATGTAAAAGAAAATTATCTGGAAGAGTTGCAGCATGTAGAGGACGAGCTGGCCAAAAGAAAATTCTATGCCATTGGTGAAATCGGAATTGATTTGTATTGGGATAAAACCCATCTGAAGGAACAGCAGGCTGCATTTAAGAAACAGATCCAATTAGCTAAAAAATATAAATTGCCAATCGTGATTCATTGTCGTGAAGCTTTTGATGAAATATTTGAGATTTTAGAAGAGGAGAAATCGGCTGATTTGTTTGGGGTATTTCATTGTTTTACGGGGACTTACGATCAAGCGTTACAGGCAATGTCTTATAATATGAAATTGGGAATTGGTGGAGTGGTTACTTTCAAAAACGGAAAAATTGACCAGTTTTTGAGCCAAATAGATTTAGAACATATCGTTTTGGAAACAGATTCACCCTATCTTGCTCCGATTCCATTTCGAGGAAAAAGAAACGAAAGTAGTTATCTTATTAATGTATTAGATAAGCTTGCCCAGATTTATGGTCTTTCGCAAAAAGATATTGCGAGTATGACAACTGAAAATTCTAAGGTAATTTTTGGGATTTAATACATAATCTATTATAAATTAATATTTTTTTTGTTCATTTGCGCACTTAAAGTTACTAAAAATGCAAAAATTTGACGCTATTCGGCCATTTTACGATTCCGAAATAAACGATGCCATATTGAAAGTGATAAATCACCCTATGATGAAGGCGTTGATGAATTTTTCTTTTCCAGATGTAGAAGATACGGTATGGAAAGAGCAACTCAGAAAAACACAGTCCATACGTGATTTTCAATGTAATTTTATCTATCATTCTATTCGGAAGATTATTGAAAAAAGCTCCGATGGATTGACTACTTCCGGTTTCGAAAAGTTAAAAAAGGGAGAATCGTATTTATTTGTATCGAATCATAGAGATATTCTTTTGGATACTACCTTGTTGAATACAGCATTATTTGAACATGGTTTGGTGATGACTGCATCCGCAATTGGGGATAATTTGGTTAAAAAAGATTTTCTCAATGTACTAGCAAAAATGAATCGGAATTTTCTAGTTCAAAGAGGTTTGACACCTAGAGAGATGTTAGAAAGTTCGAAAACATTATCGGAGTATATTCGTCATTTATTGTTAGAGGAAAGTCGATCGGTTTGGATTGCACAACGCGAGGGAAGAACTAAAGATGGAAACGACGCTACAAATCCAGGAGTCTTGAAAATGGTGGGAATGGCTGCTAATGGAACAGATCTTATGGATTATTTCAAAAAAGTAAAAGTTGTCCCAGTTTCAATTTCATACGAATATGATCCTACGGATGTTTTGAAAATCCCGCAGTTACTGGCCGAAGCCAACAAGGAGATCTATATCAAAGAAAAAAACGAGGATTTCATGACGCTGCTCAGCGGTGTCATGGGACAGAAGAAAAGAATTCACATGCACATAGGGGATGTGTTGGATGCGGAAACTGATAAAATCAAGGAAGAATTTGACAAACCTAATAAGCAAATATTGGCATTGGCTCAAGTAATTGATGAATCGATTTTAAGCAATTATAAATTATGGCCCACTAATTATATCGCCTATGATCTATTGAATAATAACAATGGCTTTTCTCATTTATATACCGAAGATGAAAAATCGCTTTTTGAGCGTAGGTTAGAAATGCGTATTGATGCAGAAAATCCTATTGCATTACAAGGGCTATTAGCAATGTATGCCAATCCGGTTGTAAATAATTTAAAATACCATGATGAACTTAAAAGTTAAAATACTTTTATTATATACTGGAGGTACCATTGGGATGCGTAAAGATTTTGATACTGGCGCCCTAAAAGCTTTTAATTTTAGTAAGTTGTTGAATAGGATTCCCGAGTTGAAGCAATTGGAATGTGAGATTGAGACCATTTCATTTGAAGAACCTATCGATTCGTCTAACATGAACCCGAAAGAGTGGGCTAGAATAGCTTCGATTATTGAGGAAAACTATATGGATTTTGATGGTTTTGTAGTGCTTCATGGTTCGGATACGATGTCTTATTCCGCATCGGCATTGAGTTTTATGTTGGAGAATTTAGCAAAACCAGTTGTGTTTACTGGTTCGCAATTACCAATTGGGGATTTGCGAACAGATGCCAAAGAAAATTTAATTACTGCTATTCAAATTGCCTCTTTACATGAAAACGGTCAAGCTGTCATTAGTGAAGTTTGTTTGTATTTTGAGTATAAATTATATAGAGGAAATAGAACGACCAAAATAAATGCTGAGCATTTTAAAGCGTTTACTTCGCCTAACTACCCTGAATTGGTAGAGTCTGGTGTCAATCTGAAGATTAGAAGGGAACTGTTATTGCCTAGACAAAAACGCGGGGAATTGATCGTTCATAAAAACTTGGACAACAATGTGGTTATTGTTAAAATGTTTCCAGGAATGAGTGAAGTGGTTTTAGCAGCAATTTTAGATATCCCAAGTTTAGAAGGTGTTGTGCTTGAGACCTATGGTTCTGGAAATGCACCTACTGAAGATTGGTTTGTTTCTTTATTGACAGAAGCAATAAATAAAGGAGTACATATAGTAAATGTTACCCAATGTTCTGGTGGTAGTGTAAATATGGGACAGTACGAGACAAGCACTGCTATGAAGGAAATTGGAGTGATTTCAGGGAAAGACATCACCACAGAAGCTGCTATTACTAAATTAATGTACTTATTAGCACAAAATATAGCGCCACAAGATTTTAAAACAGTTTTTGAAACTTCGTTGCGTGGAGAAATGATTTAATATCGCTTTTTACTTTTGAAATTCATTTTTTTTCATGTTATTTGCAAACCTTAATAGAGAGGTGGCCGAGTGGCTGAAGGCGCACGCTTGGAAAGCGTGTATATGGCAACATATCGAGGGTTCGAATCCCTTTCTCTCTACGAATAATGATTATTAGTTCCATAAGATTTAACACCCAATTTTTCATAGGTAAATGTGAAATTGGGTGTTTTTTTTATTTGGAAATAGCTCGGTTTGATTTTCTGAACTGTACAGGTCTTACTTTGACTAAGTTATAAAAGGTATTGCTAAAAGTAGCAGGACTATTATAACCAGAAGCATAAGAGATTTCGCTAATAGACATGTCCGTTTGCAATAGTTTTTCCATGCTGAATATAATTCTATAGATTTTTACATATTGTAGAAAGGAAATATCTATCGTAGTCCTAAACAAACGGGAAAGACTTCGGCTGCTGAAGCCAAAAAGAGTGGCTACATTCTTTAATAATAAAGTTTGCTCAATATGGAGGTGAATATGATTTAAGATGGGACTTAATCTTTCACTAGTAGTTGTAGGAAGTACTACTGGCATAGGTTTTTTACTCATTTCTGGAATAATATTGCCTAATGTTTTAATATATTGGCATTTGCTTTTTTCTTTTGCAAAAATATTCTCCGTCCAATTTTCAGTAAATAAGATCATTTCTAAAATCAGATTTGGAGCGGGGTAAATACCCATTTGTGCATAAAAGAGGTTGTTGTTTAATATGGCTGGCGGAATGTAAATATTGCGTATGATACTTACTGTTGTTTTGAGTTCAATAAAATGATTCATTCCTGCCGGGATCCATACAAAGTGCCTTGCTGGCAAGAAATAGGAATTGTCTTTCGTTTTTAAATAAGCAGCTCCACCTTCAATATATGTTAATTGATGCTTGTTATGCCTGTGCATTAAAAGATGCTCTTCTATTTTAGTATGATAGATATAAGTACTATGAGGATATTGATTTACCTTCTCTAAGAAACTAATCGATTTTGTTGCCGGCATTGGGAGATTTTTAATTTGGCTCAAATTAACAAATAAATGGCTTAATTGACAAAATTAGACTTCTAAATATGTTGCAATTTTGCATTTTAATTTAAGGCATAAATATGTATCGCAACTCATATAAAATATTAATACCCTCTTTTTTGTTAGTATTTGTAGCTGTTAAAGCTCAAAGTACAATTCAAGATAGCATTCCTCTATCTTTAGAAAACGTATGGAAAAAAGCGGCTGTAAACAGCAAGGAGATTAAAAGGAGTCAACTTCATTCGAAATCAGGAAGTGAAGCTGTAAAAAATGCTAAAAGCAAACAACTTCCTGAAATAGGAATTAATGCTAATTATGGGAAACTGGCTAACATTCCAATTTTTAATGAAGGTATTTTGCATCATGCCGATTTCATTCCTTTAGAAGATCACTCCATTTACGGAGTAACATTGGACTCTTATTTTGAAATATATAATGGACAAAGGCTAAAAACAAATATTCAAAAGGAGTCTGTCAAGCAAGAATTGTCAAAATATATGGAAGAAGAAACTACGTTATCTATCCATTTTGAAGTTGCACAAGCCTATTTGAAGTTGCAACTTTACTTGCAATATGAAAAATTAGTGAAACAGAATGTCCATCAAAGCGAAGCTCGTTTAGCGTTAATTCAAAAATTATACAATGGAGGCGTTGTGTTGAAAAGTGATTTGCTGCGTGCCCAATTGCTATTGTCAAAACAAAAAATAGCACTTACAGAGATTAAAAATAATGCAGAACTAGTCATGCAGGAATTAAACATTTTTATGGGTAATCCTGACAGTCAGAAGCTAAAACCTACCGATCAAATTGGTTTTCAGCAAGACCGGAAGACAATGACGTATGATGAGTACGTGCATAATGCCATTGATAAATCTCCATTACAGAAAATTGCTAATCAGAAAGTAGAACTAGGCATATTAAATATAGCTGCATTAAAGTCAGATAAATTACCGCGAATAGGCTTGTTTGGAGAATACAGTTATTCTTATCCACAAATTAAACTATATCCTTATGAAAATGCACCTTACTTGTTAGGTGTTGTTGGAGTCAAACTATCGTATTCTATCTCTTCAATTTATCATGATGTTCATAAGGAAGAGGAGGCTAAGATTTTATTAGAAGAGGAAAAAATTGCTCGGGAAAATGTTGAAGACAATTTGCGAAAAGTTATAAATAAATCGTACCAGCGTTATATAGAAGATCAAGAAAAAAAGGAGGTGTTTCAACTAAATATCGAACAAGCTACTGAGAACTACCGCATACTCAATCAAACGTATTTTAATCAATTGTCATTGATAACGGATTTACTTGATGCAGATACCCAATTATTGCAAGCGCAAATTGACCTTATTTCAGCAAAAATTGCAGAACAATTACATTATTGCGAACTTTTAAAAAACACAGGAGACTTATAGTTATGGCTACAATCACAGAAAAACATGAACGCATTGATAGGATTACTGTCAAAATAACCTATGGTATTGCTTTTTTAATATTAATGATCTTGATTGTATATGGTGCATATGCATTGGTGAAAATGTATAGATATGAGGAAACTAACGACGCGCAAGTTGAAGAATATATTAATCCAATATTGAGCCGCTCTACTGGTTTTGTACAAGAAATAAGATTTACAGATCATCAAAAAGTGCAAAAGGGAGATACGTTGGTTGTTATTGATAGAAATGAAACGCTGCTGCAATTACAGGAAGCTGAAGCAACATTAAGAGCTGCAAATGCTTCATTGAAAGTAGTTGAAAGTAGTTCGATAACGACTATCAATAGTGCTTCAGTTAGTGAAGCAGGTATTGCATCTTCAAAAGCTAAATTGTGGCAACAAGAGCAAGATTACAATAGATATAAAAAACTACTCGCAGAAGAAGCGGTTACCCAACAGCATTTTGAAAGTGTTAAAACTAGTTTTGAAATTGCAAAATCAGAGTATAAAGTAATTCAAAATACTTATAAAACAGCCAAAGGAAAAATAAATGATGCGGACACGCAAATAGCAGTAGCTCTTGCTAATGTAAAACAAAAGGAAGCCGTTGTTGATAACATCAAGCTCAATTTGACTTATTCAGTTATTAAAGCTCCATCTGATGGGATAATGGGTGATAAAACGTTACAAGTGGGACAATTGATACAAAAAGGACAAATTTTGGGTTTTATTGTAGATCAAGACCAAGGAAAATGGATCGTAGCTAATTTTAAAGAGACTCAAGTTGCCAATATGGAAGAGGGTCAAGGGGTTGAAATTAGTGTTGATGCTTACCCAAATGAGGTTTTTGAGGGTAAAATACAATCGCTTGCTCCGGCTACGGGTTCCAGGTTTTCACTTTTACCTCCTGACAATGCGACTGGAAATTTTGTCAAAATAGTGCAGCGATTCCCTGTTCGAATACTTTTGATTGATGCTCCTGAAAAAACTAAAAAGCTTCATGCAGGAATGAATGCCAATGTAACGGTTGCTAAACTATAATTAAATATGGATCCGTCATCTAGTGCATTTAAATCTTGGGTTCCCAAATGGTGTATAATGCTTATTATTTTTTTAGTAATTCTTCCGGCTGTATCTATGTTAAGTGGGTATGTTGGAGGTATTACAAGTGCTGCAAGTTATTATGGTCTTGATCCAACGGATATTCAATTTTCTATCGTTTTGTACTATGTTGGGATTGCTAGTTTTTTTCCATTAGAAAAAAGATTTTTCGGCTATTTTTCTTCTAAGACCTATTTTTTAATGACTATAGTATTATTTGTAAGCATTAATTTTTTATTATACATCACTCATGATCCTTTAATCTTTTTTATGTTGCGTTTTTTAGGAGGAGCCGTCACTGTTGGTATAATTGGGGTTACTCTTAACTTAATATTTTCTCAATTTCATTCAGAGCGTTCAAGGGTCTTAGGTTATGCGGTGTTTTATGGAACCTTACTTAGCTCTAATTCTTTTGTGTATTTATTAGATGCGTATCTTTTTCAAAATCATGATTATAATGTGTTGTATTTAATTATGATTTATCTCCAAGTTCCAGGTGTACTTTTGATGCTATTGTGTCTAAAGACTAATTTTCGTTTACACAGTAAAAGAATTCCTTTATTTGATTTAGATTGGAAAAGCTTCATAATTTACAGCTCACTTTTATCATTAACTGCCTATCTAATATTATATGGTCAATATTATAATTGGTTTGATAGTATTCGTATTTGGATTTGTTCGAGCTTAATTTTGGGCTTATTGATACTATTCGTTTTAACACAACTAAAACAGAAACGTCCCTTTATTGATTTAGGGATATATAAATATCGGAATTTTAGAATAGGAGTGGTGCTTCTTGTACTGTATTATATTTGTAAAGGAGATGTCAGTGTTGCTAATACATTTATTTTTAACAATATGGGATTAGATACGTATCACTACGCTTATATTATGTTTTTTAATGCTTTTGGGATTGTTGTAGGAATTGGAGTTACTGCTCGTTTTCTTTTAGCAAAACGCAAAATACGATTAATGTGGCTTACGGGATTTGCTTTTCTTCTGGTTTATCATATCCTAATGTTTTTTATTTTTGGGCCACAAGCCAATGAAAAGAGTCTTTTGATTCCTCTTTTTTTTCAGGGTATGGGTAATGGCGTCTTGATGCTTTCTATTGTATTATTTATGATAAAATCAGTGCCGGAATCTAAAAGTTTTTCGGCCTCATTGAGCGGTGTATCCTTTCGGTTTTTTGCTTTTACAATTAGTTTAGCTTTTGTCTCCTTTATGAATTTAAGACAGGCCAGTGTGCATTATCATGAATTAGGAAACACAATTACAGCGTTAAATACAGCATCAACTCAACAGATGCAATTGTATGAAAATATAGCACTGACAAAAGGTGCCTCAACAATTAAAGCGAAAATTGTGGCTAAAAAGATGTTTGGAAAAGCGGTGTCCAAACATGTTAATATTTTATTTGCTCGAGATTATTATTCATTAATGGCAATTGTTATATTTTTTATTATGTTAGCAATAGCGTTAATACCTAGTTTGCATTATCATTTTAGAAAGATTGGATCTAGAGTTATACCTATTTGAGAATCAAATGTTTATTTTATGTTTTTTAAAATGAAGACGGTTTCATAAAAGGGTAAGGACAAGTTCCATGTTTAACTCCTTTTGGGTATTCTATTCTCTAGTATTTCTAGGAGAAATAAGACGATGTTTCGGCTGTGCTTTTGGCTCCAAATTTTAAAAATAATTATGGATTATAAATATTTATCAACAACTTTTTGATTGATCCTTTTTTCTGTTTTTCCAAATTAATAAGCTAAAAAAATAATATAAGAACAGTATGATATAATTGTGCTATTTACTTATTTCATCGGCTTTATTTGTTGGTTAATTGATGAGTTCGTACCTCGAAGTGGTAAGTAAAACGGGTTAAGAGGCCTATATTCCTTTCGAAAAAGAACTCCAAAGTGATTGTAATAAGGATGTAAGAAGATTTCAGCTGTGTTGTTATAATTCTTTAAATAATGATAAAATATGGGTAAGCTAAAAACATAAAAAAAATGAAAAAAACCAAGAAAGTCGTGACATGTTTTTATACATAGGTGCGTTTGTTTGTACTACCGTAAGCTTATCTGTAGTTGTGCTATTGTTTTTACTCGCCTACGTTGAATTTGGAAATTAAATTTAATGCACAACAAATAAAATAATCTTCTTGTATTTAGAATAGTATGTTTTGACAGCCAAAATGCCCCACTGATCGCAGTGGGGCATTGTTGTCTTTAGAAGGAATGAACTAGGTATTGCTGAAACTCCGTTTAAAATGGTTAAAGTATAATTATCTATAAAGTAAGACTTGCCGTAACAGTATAATTAATTTCGATATTATAGGTTCCTGCGGGGCATAAAGAGCTTGGTTTTATCCTAAATTGAATTGGAATATTTTGCATGCACCCTACAAATTCCATTATTTTGATAGCTTGTGAGGCATTATTAGGAACCGTAATGTAGCTTCCGCCGTTAGCAGGAGTTAGGTTTCTTGGCCCTAATGGCTTTATTAACAAGGTATCGTATGCACTCACAGCAGGAACTCGTTGCCCACTATTTGTGGTTGTTTTTGCTTCAAGGATTACATTGGCAGGGGCATTAACCGTATTGATATAAACACTGTACCGAAACACATTACCTTGACAAACAGTTGATGAGGGAATTATTAATATGGGATTTAATATAAAACTTATTCTTGTAGCATCATAAGCACTTTCAAATCCCACAGTAGTGTCATCAAGCCCGGCCTCCAAGACTACGCTGTTCGTTGATTGAGTAAAATTTGGTGCCCCTGTAACATTAAGAGTTCCATCTAAAATCTGAGCTTGTATAAGATTTGGACTTAACAAGACGATAGTGGCTATTATGAATAATTTTTTCATTTGTCGTTATTTAATTTCATAAATGATTTCAAAACCATTTGGCAATGATAATCCACTGTGATTCTCTACAGTAATACGAAGATTATAACCAGTGCCTAATCCATTCCCAGTGTAGCCGCTTGCGAAATCGTTTATCAAGAGTTGTTCAGCGGTACTCAATGTAATGGGGTTGATATTTTGATTAGGGTTGTATGAGCCCCCGATATTTGTTGCTGCTATAACTTGAATTTTTATCACAATGCCGGCAGGAACTATTTGGTTCGTGTGAACATAAATTTTAGCATTAACAAAATTTAATCCTCTATAGGTAAAATTCAACCAAATGTTATCATTTGTTGAAATTCCTCCAACGCCAGTTGCAGGAAGACCTGCTTCTAGGTTGTTTGTACTAATGCCAAAACTTATGGTGTTGCTAGGGTCCGGCTCTGCATCAATAATAGCAATGGGTTGCAGACTCAAAGTGGCAAAGTTGGAGCGTTGCCCTCCTCCTAGCAAAAAAGAACTAATGTTATTAGCATCAATCGTTTGTTGAGAAAGGCAAATATTAAGGTTCAAAGCCATTAGCGTAACTAGTATGTAATTTATCTTTTTCATCTTTAAGTTCCTATTTTAAAGTTTTTACTTTTAAATTGTACTTTGCGTTCTTTGCCTTTTACAGGTACATTGACAGTGATTTTTTCTCCTTCTTTTACAGTAATTTGTGTCTCTTTCTCAATTTCAAAAAATTCTTTTCCTTTGTAACGTGTAAGTGTTAATTTGTATGTTCCTGGAACAATATTTTGAAATTTGAAAACTCCTTGCGCATTAGATTCTACGTTGTAAGTGAAGTTTTCATTTTCAATTTTTAGATAGCCTTCTAGATTATTACCGTTTGGTTTTGCAAATTCTGGAAAAATAAGAGTTCCTAGTATGGTAGATGCTCTTACGATCGCAATGTTTAATTCTGCTTTTTTATCCTTTTCTACAGTAACCTGAAAGGGCGTTTTTGAAGCAGGAATTATTCCAAAAGGAAGCGTAGATTCATCCATCAAGATATAGTTGTTCCCAAGGGGTAAGTTATTGAATTCAAAAACACCTTTTTCATTGGTAACAATGCTTTTTCCAGCCGCTATTATTTTTATTCCTTTTACGTCTATGCTTTTATCATTGACTTGAATTAAGCCATTGACACCACCTTGTTCTAATATTCTTTTTAACGGTACTCCAAATGAATACGTATAGGTTCCAAAGGCTAGCAGCTCCTTTTTATTTGTGGTGCCAGGATTTTCAAAATAGTTAGCTCGGATTTCAAATAAATGATTTTTAGCTACAGTTACCACTAACATTGCATTGATAAAATCACGTCTTAAATAGGTGTCTTCTGGACTGAAACCGCTATTGTATGTGGTGTTGAATCTGAAATTTCGGTTGAAATTATAGTCTAGACCAACACTGTAGGTATAGTAGTTTTCATTTATATTAGTATCATTATATCGATTGCTGTAATTATGATTAATCCCACTTCTAAGCGAAAAATGATCTGAGAACCGATACGAGGCATCTAGATTATGAGAATATGTTTTTCTGTATTGCAAATCGTTACTTAATAAATTTTGCGTTTCGGCTATTCTTCCGGTAAAACCAAAAGAAAAAATCCTGCTAGTAAAAATGTACCTGTAATCGATTCCGGATTCTTTGTAAAAATAACTTTTGGGCTCAAGTTGATCCTCTCTTATTCTTCTATCCGCTCGAATATTAATATAACTTTTAGGTCCAAAACGGTACCCTATTTTTCCATAATAGTTTTCAAAATAGGGCTCAGCGGCAAAAAATAAAGGGTCTAAGCGTTTATTCACTTGAGATACGGTTTGTCCAACAACAAAATCGAATTTTCTAAATTTATAATACAAGCTATTGGTATATTCAATACTGTTTCTAATGATTCCAAAGTAATTTTTACCTGAATATGTAAAACTTCCACTATAAGTCAAGCCGTTCATCTTTTGAACTAGGTTAAGAAAATGGGCATGATCAACATGTTGATTCGTAACGCTTAATGAAGACTCTGCGTTGACGAAAGTGTTTTTAGCTCTAAGTTCAAAATTAGCGGTACCAATTTGACCTTTTTCATCAAGGTTAGCTTCTATGTTTTTGTTGGCTCCCATTACAGTTCCTTTAGAGCTTTCTACTGCAAATCCTAAAAGAGCATTCTTGTTAAAACGATAAACAGATTTAAAACCAAATAGTGCTTCTGAATTAAAACTGTACAATCTTGGCTTAGAAAAGAAAGCAGATAGTGTCCAATTGTTTATATTTTGATCAACTCTAAAACCCATCCCAAAGCGGCTGTCAAAACCTAGTCGATTGATATAATAGGCGTGATCTCCTAGATATACTGCCGTACTATTATTGTATTTATAGAGTAAACTGTACTGATCTGTAACGCCGAAATTTTTAAGGTTTTTTTGTTGAGGTGCTCTGATGATAAAATTTAAGTAATTTTTTTTATCTAAATCTAAAAATCCATCACCTATAAATTCCCCTGAAATTGTTGAATAATGATTGTCCTGAAATGTATTACTATTATAGTTCACACTAAAGCGTACCGGATATCTAAAAAACGGATCTGCTTGTTTAAGTTTCGTTGGGAACACTTTTGTGCTCCCGTATGCTTTGTAAGACTTACCAGAGGTAGTACTCATCGCATTTAAGGAGGTTCCGATAGTAGTGAAGTCATAGTATTTTGCGTCAGTATCTTGCGTAATTTCAACAGTTGCCGTCATATTTGGCCCTAGTTTGAGCAACTTTTCTCCTTTAATAGTGTTTTTAGAGGATAACGAAATTTCTTGTTCCACATTCCCTCTGTTTTTAATTTCATATTTAGCCTCTATCATTTCTCCTGCTTGCACTTTGTCTGAAGTATATAAGTTGTAAACTTCCAAGTCTAAGTTTGGTTCTATGGTAAAAACAACTTCCTTTGAGGCAATTTTACTTCCATTTGCATTTTTAACAGTAAAGTTGGCTGGGACGTTTCCTGATGGATTGTCTACCGGTATATTGAAACTAATTAACACCATTTTTTTTTGGTTTGCTTCCAAGACTCCTAAATCACTTATAGAAATCAAGTTCCAATTTCGAGGCAGTTCTGCACTAAGTTTTAAATTAGAGGTACTGTTTTTACCGTTTTCAATTTCGATGACTAACGTATGGCTTTTATTTGTTGCATAACTTTCTTTAAGGTTTAAAACACTAATTTTAATTTGTTCGATTCCTGTAGCATTTTGGTTTTTTTCTTTTGTTTCAACAATTGAGGCGGTAGAAACCTTTAGGTTTTCTTTTACAAATGCGTTGTTTATACTTGTTTCTGAGGCTATTAGCATGGCTTGTTCCATCTTTTTTACAAATGAGTTCGAGGTTTCTGACTTTTTTGTGATGCTTGAATTAATAGGATTTACTTCTACTGATTCCGCTACCGACTTTCTTTTACTGTTTTTATTTTCGGTTGATTTTAGCTCATTATTGGCAGCAGCTTTTGCCTCATTTTCTTTTGGCAACGCTGGTGTAGTCGTTATTGCTTCAGCTTTTTTCTTTTCCGCTAAAGTACGTGTCATCGATTCAGTTTCATTTTCAGTTAAAGCCTTAACGTCGTTTTGTTTCGGTTGAACTGTTGCTGATTTTTTAGTAGATGCTATTGTTGTAGTGTTTTTGTTTTCGGTTGATTTTAACTCATTATTGGCAGCAGCTTTTGCCTCATTTTCTTTTGGCAACGCTGGTGTAGTCGTTATTGCTTCAGCCTTTTTCTTTGCGGCTAAAATACGTTTCATCGATTCAATTTCATTTTCAGTAAAAGCCTTAACGTTGTTTTTTTTCGGTAGATCTGTCGCTGATTTTTCAGCAGTAGCTGTTGTTGTAGTGTTTTTGTTTTCGGTTGATTTTAACTCATTATTGGCAGCAATTTTTGTCTCATTTTCTTTTGGCAACGCTGGTGTAGTAGTTGTCGCTTCGGCTTTTTTCTTTGCCGCTATAGTACGTGTCATCGATTCAATTTCATTTTCAGTAAAAGCCTTAACGTTGTTTTGTTTCGGTTGAACTGTTGCTGATTTTTTAGTAGATGCTATTGTTGTAG
>NZ_AHKF01000010.1 GCF_000252125.1 Flavobacterium frigoris PS1
AACCAAGAATACGTTGTTCCCGACACTGAGGCTGCTCCTATGGCTTTTCCTGTCGGATTGGATGTACATGTTTTTGTGAAAGCAGTACCTGCATTTGCTGTTGGCAATGCATTTACCGTGATTTGAATCGCAGTAGATATATTTGTACATCCACCAGAAGTAACCGTTCTTCTATACCATGTGGTAGCTGTTAAAGCTCCTGCTGTATATCCTTTCGTATTACTGGTTCCTGAAGCCGTGACAAAATCTGAAGTTGCACTCGTAGTACTACTTTCCCAAAAGTAAACATAAGAACCACTTCCGCCTGTTGGTATAGTTCCTGTAAAAGCTGAAGGTGCTGTAGACGTACAAATAGTTTGGGCAGCACTTACCGTATTGTTCGCTATTGCTGGACTTACCGTCATTGTTACTTGTGACGCAGCACTTTTTACATACACAGCACTCATTAAAAGATTGTTAAAAGTGGGAGATAGAATGCCCGATGCATCTGTTATCGTTCCAACAACTACATTGCCGGCACCTGTCCAATACATTGGTTTTCCAAGTGTTGCAGTTGGTGAAATCCATTTCTGTGTACCATCAACGAATAAACGGCCATAACCATCTGAAGGGTCATACCTGAAACGATAATTATGAAAAGCATTATCCGTTAGGATTGGAAAGTTTACGCTAGTCACCGTTGTAAAAGACCCAGCACCGTTACTCACGCGGTAAGAAACACTGAAATTTGAACCACCTGTGATGATTAGTGAACTTCCCCGAGTAAACAATTCGCTATCACTTTCATTTCTTAAATAACTTAAACTGTAATCGATGCCTTCACTGTTAAATTCAGGTGCTGTTCCATTAAAAGTTAAATCTATATCGGTTTTAGGAGAAGTAATAGGCGCAAGGCTAAGTATTCCACCTACACCTGCAACATATTGGCCAGAACCTGAAAGTGCATCTATTCCATAATCCGAATCTGTAATTGCCTTTGTATTGTCATTCCAAGAAAAATTAAGAATTGGTTGTGTGAGTAAACCTGAAGCACAGGCATCGCTCGAAGTTAAAACAACAGACACCTGATCTCCGTTTACGGGAGTATAGGTATAAGTAGGGCTATTTGTGCCCACATTGGTGCCGTTTACTTTCCATTGATAAGCAGGAGAAGAACCTCCATTGGTTGGTGTGGCTGTATAAGTAACAGATGTCCCGTTGCAAACTATTAAAGAAGGGTTTGCAGCAATACTTACACTGGCAGTAAGTAATGGATTAACGGTTATCGTTGCTGATGCACTATTAGCAGAAGCACAGGAGCCATTAGTTAAAACAGCTCTGTAAGATGTCGTTGCCGTTAAATCGGTAGCCGTTAATGTTGTTGTTGTATTGGCTATAGCTGTACCTGCTGTCGTAAAGTTGTCCACTGAAGACTCCCAACGGGTGATTGCTCCTGTGTGGCCACTTAATGTCAATACGGTACTGTTTGTTCCTGTACAAACGGAGGCGCTACCCGCAACACTACCGCCTACAGAAGCTGGATTTACTGTTACCACGGCATTGCCTGTCATATTTGATGTGCAACCTCCGTTTGTCGCTTTAACGGTATAAGTTCCTGCAGCAATTTGATTGCCAAAACTGATGGCAGCTCCTGTACCTGAAAACGCAGAACCAACTGTTGAGGTGCCATTGTACAATTGATAATTTACACCGTTTTGTGAATTTGCAAGTCCAACGACAACTCCTGCACCTCCAGCACAATAACTGCCGCCTCCTGTAACAGTATAGGTTGTTACACTTCCTGTATTTGACCAACTAATAATTACTTGGCCGTTGGCACCTGCACCGCCGTCTCTGTCTGTACCACCTGCTCTTGAACCACCACCACCACTGCCAGGAACAAAACCGGGGTTACCATCTCCATTGCTTCCACTTCTTCCGTCACCTCCATTTCCTCCTCCTGACGGGGCTGTTCCTCCAGAAGAGGTATTACCATTAGTTCCATTTGATGATGTACCTGCTGAAGATCCACCACCACCACCATAATTTCCATCTGAGCCATTACCACCAGCACCGCCATTGTTTCCGCTGCCAATCCCTGCAGAAGCAAGTCCACCAGCCACTCCATTTCTTGACTCACCAACGACACTTTGTCCACCAACTGCTCTTACAAGGTCAATACCTGATGGTTGCAATCTAAACCTTGAATTACCGCCTGCAGCATTTGATGAACTGCCTGCCCCTACAAAAACATCATAGACTTGGCCTGGTATTACAGTTAAGGTACTATTGTTATAAGCGCCACCACCGCCACCACCGCCAGATCTATTGTCATCTGCTCTTGAGCCACCTCTACCACCGCCACCCCAAGCTTCAACAGTGATGCTGGTTACGCAAGAAGGTATTGTAAAGGGGCTTGTTCCTGGTGTTGAAATTATATAAGGGGAAACCGAAGGGTTTGCTATAAATGCTTTTAAACTTAATGCTGTCATGGAAATAAGAGAGTTTCCACTCATTGTTGTTGAGGAAATATCAGTTGTGTTTGTAACAGGAATACTTCTTGTCCCTATTGCGTGTAAAATCCCCAAGTCATCTGTGCTTCCAGCTGGATTGTAATTCCAAAATAGTTGATCATCTACAGACCAATTAGTCCCAAAATTATTGATTGTTCTATAATTAGTGTCGCCAGTACGTATAGAACTAAGAATTTTTAATGGCAAATCATTGGCATTAATCGTTAAGCCTATAGTAAATTGAAATGTTGTTGCATTTGAGGCACCACTGCTATAAGTTTTAGAATCTGTAATTGGCGTAGTTTGATCAACATTGTCGTAAACTCCAACAAATACAGTATTTGCTGCAACTGTTGAACCACTGGTACTAATTACACTAAACGATAGTGTAGTATTGGTTGCTGCATCAAGTCCAGCTTCATTTAAAAAATAAAGTTGTGTGTTTTGCCTAGCATTAGATCCAATATCACCATTTATGGCCGTGAGTGTTTGACCTCCATAAGTAAGAGTTACTGATCGTATGCTTGTATCTATTGTTGAGGTTGCAATTCCAACAACCATAACACGACGTGTGTTGGTGCCAATAGGCACTGTATAAATACCTGAATAATTGCCTGTGTTATTATATACAGTAGTCCACGCATTTAGCGTAGTAACTTGTGCTTGAGCGCTATTAACACTAAGAACAATGAACAACAAAAAAAACAACAACCTTTTAAATTGGCGTAATTTTGTGTTTTTAGGTTTTAAATTAATTGTTGAAAACCTTAAAACGTTGTTAAAAGCAGTAAAGCTAAATAACAAAAAAAATAGCGGTGCTAGATTTTTTAACGTAGGGTAATTTTTCTTCATGTGGTATTTATTGCTTTGGGGCTAAAATCATTTGAATGACTTTAACTTTTAAAATAAAAATTTAGTCCACTCGTGCGCGAATAACCTAAAATAAATTTTTCTAAAAAAATAAAGACGTTTATCTGTCATTTTATCCGTTAAAGTACATTAATCACAAAAACGAAAAGCCTTACAAAAAACCAGTTTCATAGCTCCTCTATTTTTAGTCATTTAATAACAAATTTATCTACGTAAGAAATAAGACCCTGGTTTTAAAAATTTTACACTTTTTTTTGATCCTAAAACACAATCGCTCCCAAAGAAAAGAACGCCCTTCCTCAACACTTTTATCAAAATTACAACTGACTTTATTAAGCTAAAAATTTAAATTAATACACATTTAAGCAGGCCCTAAAAGGAAAGAATGAAAAACCCTCTCTACAGAAATAAATATAAAAATCGAGAGCCTATTATAAGATTTCCTGAACTAATATAATTTTAATAATAATCTGCTATATATTTTATAATCAGCGGTATGTTTGAATTTACATCACTCAAATAAGAGTAAAAAACCACTAGCTTAACAAGCCAACATCCTTTTAAATATATATAAAAATCAAGCCAAAAGCATATTATTTGTAAATCCAATTAAAAACCCGAAATTTGACCAAAACTCCCTATAATCCCAAATTATAACCTCTTATGAATCCTATTTTTTCTATAAAAGACGCCACAAAAAAAATAGAACATTATTGCGCGTACCAAGAGCGTTGCCATGAAGAAGTAGAGTCTAAACTGCGATCTATGAAAATGGACTCGGACGAAATTGACCAAATTATTGCAAGACTCATATCTGACAACTTCCTTAACGAAGAGCGCTTTGCTTGCAGTTTTGCGCGTGGCAAACATCGGATTAAACACTGGGGAACTATCCGGATTACAAATGAGCTTAAATTCAGAAAAATAAATTCTCGCTTGATTACTACAGCCCTGAAAGAAATCACTATAGAAGAATACTTAGAAACTTTTGAGAAACTATCCAATCGGACTTGGGAAAATAGCTCAGAGACCAATGCTTTGAAGAAGAGAAAGAAATTTTGTGATAATTTGCTGCGAAAAGGTTTTGAGAGTAATTTAGTCTATGAAAAAGTTAAGGAATTAGAAGCGATGGAATAAATAGAACGCGGATTACACCGATGTTGCGGATAAAAAACGGATTTTTTACTTTTTTAATCAGTGAAAATCAGTTAAATCTGCGGCCAAAAACAGCACTGAGAAAATTACTTTTCTAATTACTGGGATTCTTTTAAATCTGGGGCGAAAAAATAAAAACACTCAACAATTGCAACAGTTCACTAATTTCTTCTTCCGAATTATAACTATGTAAACAAAAACAAAGTCGTTCCTGCCCTTCGGGAACCGTTGGCGAAAGTATCGCTTTGACATCAAACCCTTTTTCTTGAAGTTTTTTAGCTCCGGATGTAACATTTTCATTTCCAAGAATGATGGCGGATTGTATTGCTGATTTACTGTGTACAAAAAGTGGTTTCAGTCCCAACATGTTCTTTTCTTGATTGAAATGAATGATGTTTTTGCGAAGTTGCGAAATGGTTTGTTGCTCTTTTTCGAAATGTTGGTAGGCAGTTAATATTGAAGCAACGGAATGGAGCGACAGCCATGTGGTAGACTTAAAGCTTTGGGCAAAGTTTACTAAACAATCCCTCAATTGAACCGAACCTAAAATCGCTGCTCCGGGACATCCTAAAGCATTTTCGAAAGTCAAAATACGAGCAAAAATAGGGTCTTGTAATCCTAGCATTTGAACAAATCCTTCGCCTTTTGAATCAAAAACACCTAATGCATGCGATTCATCAACTACTAAATAACAATGGTGTTTATCTGAAATCCGCACTAATTCTTCTAGATTGGGGCAATCGCCATCCATAGAAAAAACAGATTCGGTGACGATATAAATAATCGTGTCTGGATTTAGTAAAATCAATTTCTCTAAATCTTCAAAATCATTGTGATTGAATTTATAGGCTTTGGCATTCGACTGTTGAATTCCGTCACTAATGGACGCATTACACAATTCATCGTATAAAATAAAATCTCCTTTTTGAGGAACTGCACTAAAAAAACCAATAGCAGCATCACAACCCGAATTGAAAATCAACGCGGTTTCTGTTTGATGGAAATTAGCAATAAAAGCTTCTGTCTCCTGATACAGTTTGCGGTTCCCAGACAAAAACTGGGAACCGCTAGCTGCTTCTTCAGTGCTTTTATTTTTAATTAAATACTCCTGCGTTTCCTTAAAAATAATTTCTGAATGAGAAAAACCTAAGTAATCATTCGAGGCGAAATCAATTAAATCATTGAATAACGCGCCTTTTTGCAAAGCATCGTTTTGTTGCTGTTGATTTAGTTCCGACTGTATTGATTTTGGAAAAGATTTCATACATCGAAAATATAAAAATTCTGTCGATAATCAGGAACTTTCCGTTTAGATTGTCATTGTCTATCTAAAATTATATTGTACTCCAAACAATAAATTACCTTTTGGCATAGGAACTAAATTCGTTTCTGTATAATCCGTGTTGAAAATATTGTTAGCAAACAAAGACAACTCAAAAGCATTTAAAGTATAAGAAGCACCCAAATCTACAACTGAGTACGAATCACCAGCAGTTCGTTCTGCATAACGATACGAGATTGTATTACTGAAGTTTTTGAAGAATTGCATATTGTAACTCCCCACAAACTGATGTTTTAGTGAATTTAAAGAATACTGTGAGAAAGCATAGCTGCTTTGCTTTATATCATTCTGAATAAAAGAATAACCCAATTGTAACTTTTGAGCAAATGAATTAAGATTAAAGCTATAGAGCAATTGTGTTTCAAAACCCTTAGTGGTAACATCTTGAATATTTTGCGCTTGCCAAGGATCCGTAAGCTCCATTTTTACATAATCAATTAAATGATTAGAATTACGATTAAATACCGCCGCAAACATATTAAAATTAGATGTATTCCATTTCAAACCAATTTCTTGCGAAAATGCTTTCTCGGGTTCTAAATTAGGATTCCCTATCGTATTTGGAGATTTATAATTCAAATCAGTAAAAGTTGGAATTCTGTAGGTATACCCCAAATTACCATACACCTTAAGATTATCAAGCAATTCATATCCAACATCTATACCTGGGAAAGCAAAAAATTTGAAGTCAGAAAAATAACTCACTGCTACTCCCGGAGTAATATCTAACTTTTTATCAAACAATTCCAGACGATGCTCTAAAAACAAAGTACTTAAAAAACGGTTATTATTCCCCAGATTATTACTAGAAAGAAACACTTTAGCCGTTTCTATGCCAAAACCAGTAACACCAATATTTGAGGTATAAGATCCATTTAATTCTGCAGCAATTTTGTTTGAAATATGCAAATTTCTGTAAATAGACGGATTCTTTCTAATAAAAATATATTCGTCTTCATTACGTCTCCAATATACCTTTGGTTTCCAAGTAAAATTACCTTTTTTAATAGTCGTTGAAAAACCCACTAAACTAGCCTTTGTTTCCTCATATTGCTCAATAGCTGTTGGCGTAGAGTAAAAACCATTTGCCCCAAAGTTTTTTTCTGAAAGAGCAACCAACATGGTTATTGGCAATCTGTTTTTATTAAAAACACTCTTCAATACAAAATTCTGATTGTCGAAATCTGTATTATAACGATACCCGTTAGATGTGTTTTTTGAAAAATGTAAAATATGACTGCTTTCATTCAAATTAACTCCAGCGGTAACAGCAGCACTAACTTGACCATAAGAACCAGCCTGAAGACGTACTGAAGCATCATTATCAAGTGAATCCTTTGTAACTATATTGACAGCGCCAGTAAAAGCATTTTGACCAAATACGCGACTTGCAGGCCCTTTTATAATTTCAATTCTCTTAATAACTTCAATCGGCAATGCTAAATTCATCGAGTGATGTCCGGTTTGAGCATCATCTACCTTGAATCCATCTATAAGTAGCAGCGTTTGATCAAAACTTCCGCCTCGTATATACAAATCAGCTTGCATACCACTAGTCCCGCGACGTCTTACATCAATACCTGCAATTTGCTGTAAAGCATCAGCAACATTTGTCACTCCGGATTTTTTTATATCATCAGCAGTAATTAACTGAATGGTTCTGGAATTTTCTTTGAAAGGCAAATCAATCCTACTGGATGAAATAACCACTTCTTGTAACGTATCTGTCTTTTGTGTATTTTCCTGTGCACTTACTATCAAAGAACAGATAAAAAAGAAAGCTGAAAAGTATTTATTTTTCATTTATTAGAGTGTTGAATTATTTTAAAACGTTGCAAAAGTAGTATCTTTCCGGACTACTAAAATGGTCCAGTTTTAAAATGACAGATAGTCCGGTTAATACATTGCTAAAAAGCCTTATCCACTTTGATAAATCAAGTGCTAGCCCTGTGTATATTCAAATTTCCCAACAAATCATCAATGCCATTCAGCGTAGTTATTTAGCAGGAGGTTCTTTGTTGCCTGGAACTAGAATCTTTAGCCAATTAATAAATGTCCACAGAAACACAGCTGTTGCGGTATATGGTGAATTAGCTTCTCAGGGTTGGGTTGAAATAATTGCTAACAAGGGAACTTTTATATCAGTTCCTGAACAAAGAACAGCTACAATAAAAGCGGGCTCGAACCTGATAGGAGACATTTATAACTTTGCAGAAACCACTGGATTTCCCTTTCAAACCTCTTTTCATTTATCATCTACCCAAGAATTTACGGAAGCAAAGTATGAACTAAATGATGGGCAACCGGATTTAAGGCTACATCCCATTCATGAGTTTTCAAAATGGTATGGCGCTTCTATGAAGCGCAAATCATTGATTTCGAAATGGAATCAAAATAAAAAAACAAAGTATTCTGTATTTGAAAATCAACTGTGTAATTATCTAAATGCTACAAGGGGACTTCACATAAAGCCAAAAAACGTCATCAGTACAAGAAGTACAGAAATGAGTTTGTACATCATCTCGCAACTTTTAATTCGCCCGAATGATGTGGTTTTGGTTGGGGATTTGAGCAATTATGCTGCCAACATGATTTTTCAACAATCGGGAGCCATCATCAAAACAATCCCTATTGACGAACAAGGCTTAAATGTAGATTATATTAAAAAACATTTTGTAAAAGGGGCAATTCGGAGTGTTTATATTTGTGCCAATCGTGATTATCCGACAACTGTTTCATTAGCAGCAGAACGTCGCTTAAAACTGTTACAACTTGCAAAGGAATACCAGTTTGCCATTATAGAAGATGATTATGACTATGATTTTCAGTTCGAAGGCTTGGCTATGCTACCTATGGCCAGCTCAGACGCAAATGGAATGGTGATTTATTTGGGAAAGCTAGGACAATCTTTATTTCCGAGTTTTCAAACAGGATTTGTAGTAGCTCCAGAAAATTTAATTTCAGAAGCCAAAAACTATTTGCAAATGCTAGACCGCCAAGGCGATTTAACACAAGAACAAATGCTATCCGAATTGATTTATGAAGGTGAAATTCATCGATTACTCAAAAAAAATATATTGGTATATAAGCAAAGACGCGATTTTTTATACCAATGTCTTGAAGAGAATTTCAAAGATGCTATCCGTTTTAAAAAACCAACGGGCGGCCTTGCAATATGGTTGGAGTTTAATACGGTAATTTCCTTGGTTCAACTTTCAGAACAAGCGTTACGCTACGATTTGTTTTTGCCCAAAACCATACTTTATCAAGACAAAGATACTTGCGCTATTCGTCTAGGCTTTGGTCATTTGAATGAAGAAGAAATAGAAATCGTGGTAAAAAAATTGAAACAGGCTTATGATTTGGCCTTAAAATAAAAAAGCATACTATTTATTGTTTGTTAATTTGCAAAAATTATCTTGAGCTAATCTTCAGTTCTTTTTAAAACTGCTATTAATTCGAAAGAAAATTATATTGAGAATTAACAAATATGGAAATACTAATCGTAATTTAATGTGTGAAAATTTACGAAAACCTTTTCGTTTTAATACTTTATTAAAAACGTGTTAAAAATTACTTAAAATTCATATCTAAGATCTTTTCATGGGGAATAGTTTTCTATTTTCGAACCCTATGAAACGAATTGCATCCTTATTTTTATTGGTATCATTGTCTTACAATGTACTGGGATACTATCTGATGTTTGTCTATCAAGAAGAGCAGGCATGGGTTTCTGTTATGGAAAAAACATCTGATTTAGAATTTCAAGTAATAGAATTGAATGCTTCCTTGTATTCCTTTGTTGCAGACACCGATTTTGAATATGTGAATGAAAATGTCATTATTGAAAATAAAAGTTATCATATTTTCAAAAAAAGAATTCAAAACAACATCCTTAGTTTATACTATTTAAGGAATTCCTATGGAGATGTCATTGGAAAACAATTGAACGACATTGTTGACAATCAATTATTCGACAGCACAAGCTCTAAGGAATCACCAGTAAAAAAACTATTAAAATCATTTCTTCAAGATTATATCCCCAACACAAGTTTGGCTCTTGACTTTTCTCCAAATTTAGATCTAGCCTTACACAAACATACTGCAGCTATTAATCTAGCGGTAAATGCAGGCTACTTACATTCGCTTTATGCACCTCCAAAATTCATTTAATTTTTTATTACTAGCAGTAAAACCATTTTGTAATTTGACTCTTAAGTGCAAAAACAATCACGCATTTTCATTAAATCAGTGTGATAAAGCACTATTATGCTTTTCAAATTGGTAGAACAAACCACTATTCCTCTCACGCTATTATGTCTTTTTTAATAAAAAAAAAATGACATAATTATTCCTATTAGACATTGTGATTTGCCTGTTTTCTATTTACAAAATCCTTTTACTGTTTTCTTTTGGCACTAGCTACCAAAGTAACAAACCTGCTTTTAATTTATAAAAAAATGAAAAATGAAAAAACCAAACCAATTCTATATCTACGCTATAGTACTAATTTCTATATTCTTACAAACTCAAAATAGTGTTGCACAGGGATGTGTTGCAATAAAAGGAAATGCAACAAGTTGTATGATGATACATCCTGACAGCACTAATGTAGCTGCATGGCAATTAGCCACTAGCGGGCGCTACTTTAGATCATTTAGACATTTTTCTGGAACAGAAGAAAATAAACAAAGGCTAATACAAAAAACAGAGGTCATAAACTATTCTTCCGTTTTTAACCTATCACTCACTAGAACCCTTAACAATAGATGGTCCATTATGATTGATATTCCTGTTGCAAATAATGTTCGGTCCTCTCTTTATGAACATGGTTTAGTAAATGGGACCTATATAAAAAAAGAAAGACATTCTACAAGCTCTTTTGGAATAGGGGACATCAGATTTGCGGCTTACAGATGGCTATTAGACCCTACAAAAAGCACAAAAGCAAACATGCAATTAGGACTAGGGCTTAAATTACCAACAGGAGATTACAATTACAAAGATTATTGGTATAACGTAGGTCCAAACGGAACGAAAGAATTACGCCCCGTGGATCAATCTATACAATTAGGCGATGGTGGAACTGGAATTACCTTTGAGTTAAATACATTTTATAATTTCATAGAGAACTTTGGGGTTTATGGGAACTTTTATTATTTAATTAACCCGCGCGAGCAGAACGGTACGAGAACCTATAGAGAAACCTTATCTCCAAACTTAGCTAATGAAGCTCTTATGAGTGTGCCGGATCAATATATGTTTAGAGCAGGATTTAATTATTCTTTCCTCCACATAAAAGGATTATCACTGACCGCTGGAACAAGATTAGAAGGCATACCAGTTTACGATCTAATAGGGGGTAACGGTGATTTCCGTCGCCCAGGATACATCTGGTCTATTGAACCAGCTGTTAATTATGACTATAAAAAAGTAACCGTGTTCGCATCAGTACCATTTGCAGTAGCAAGAAATCGTACACAAAGCGTAACTGACAAAGAGAACTCAATTATTAGAGGTACTCATGTGCAGGGTGACGCTGCGTTTGCTGATTACACCTTAAACTTAGGGGTATCAACTAGATTTTAAGAAGTACTACCTTATTTCACGGCTGTAGATAACTAAATACAAATAGTCATTTCGGTTAATTCGATAAAAAACGTACGCTTTCATCAATTAATACTGAGATGAAGGCAATCCCGAAGCATTAATCTTTCAATAAAAACACACTATGGAAATTACTTTTAACTCATTATATTTTTCGTTTAGCAAAAAAATGGAAAAACACAGCGTTACTATAATGCGTATTGCACTTGCCACCGTTTACATCTGGTTTGGCGCCTTAAAAGTTTTTGGTATGAGTCCTGCAGGAGAGCTAGTAGAGGAAACAGTATATTGGTTTAGACCAGAAATATTTGTCCCAATTCTGGGGATTTGCGAAGTAATTATTGGTATTGGTTTACTAATAAAACACATCATTCCCTATGCGATTATTCTACTATTACTGCATATGTGCGCAACCCTTTTGCCTGTATTTATATTAAAAACTATTTGTTTTGACACTTTCCCGTATTGCCCAACCTTAGTTGGTCAATACATTATCAAAAACCTTGTTTTGATTGCAGGAGCACTTGTGGTAGCAGGAAAATACAATACCGAATATAAGAAAGAATTAGACACAAGAAAATCTAATAAATAGACAACAGCAGTTGTGTCTATATTTATAAAACAAAAAAAGCCTAACAATTATGTTAGGCTTTTCTTATATATGTAAATTATTTTAGTCTACTAAAACAATTACTTTATTGTCTTTCATTTCCAAAGTTCCTGCGGTGATAGCTAATGTATAGTTCTCAGCATTTACTTTAGTAAACAATCCTGATGTCTCTTTGTTAAACTCAAAACTTGGAGCTGTAAAACTTACAATTCCTTTCTGAAGCAAGGAAACAATCGGTGCGTGATTATTTAAAATTTGAAAACTTCCATCAACACCCGGTACAGATATCGAGGTAATTTCTCCTTTGAATAATGAAGCTTCCGGTGATACTATTTCTAAAATCATTTTTTTTATTTTAAATTTTAAATTTTAGATTTTAAATTAATTTATAATTCAAAATTCGCCATTTAAATAGATTACGCTTCTGCTAACATTTTCTCTCCAGCTTCGATAGCTTCTTCGATAGTACCTTTAAGGTTAAATGCAGACTCAGGCAAGTGATCTAATTCACCATCAATAATCATATTAAATCCTTTGATAGTATCTTTGATATCTACTAAAACTCCTTTTAATCCTGTAAACTGCTCAGCTACGTGGAAAGGTTGAGATAAGAAACGTTGAACACGACGTGCTCTAGAAACTGCTAATTTATCTTCTTCAGATAATTCTTCCATACCTAGAATCGCAATAATATCTTGCAATTGTTTGTATTTTTGAAGAATTTCTTTTACTCTTTGCGCACAGTCATAATGCTCATCACCAAGAATTTGTGGTGTTAAGATACGAGAAGTAGAATCTAACGGGTCAACCGCTGGATAAATACCTAGCTCGGCAATCTTACGAGACAATACAGTTGTTGCATCAAGGTGAGCAAACGTTGTTGCTGGTGCCGGGTCAGTTAAATCATCTGCAGGTACGTAAACCGCTTGTACAGATGTAATAGATCCTTTGTTTGTAGATGTGATACGTTCTTGCATCGCTCCCATTTCTGTAGCTAATGTTGGTTGGTATCCTACTGCAGATGGCATACGACCTAAAAGTGCCGAAACCTCAGAACCTGCTTGTGTAAAACGGAAGATGTTATCCACAAAAAATAATACATCTTTCCCTTGATCTGTTCCTGCTCCATCACGGAAATACTCAGCAATAGATAATCCAGAAAGTGCTACACGAGCACGAGCTCCTGGTGGCTCATTCATTTGTCCAAAAACGAAAGTAGCTTTAGACTCTCTCATTCCCAACATATCTACTTTAGATAAATCCCATCCTCCATTTTCCATAGAGTGCATAAATTCATCACCGTATTTTATAATTCCTGACTCTAACATCTCACGAAGTAAGTCATTTCCTTCACGTGTTCTTTCTCCTACTCCTGCGAATACAGAAAGTCCACCGTGACCTTTTGCAATATTGTTGATCAACTCCTGAATCAATACTGTTTTACCAACACCTGCACCACCAAATAATCCAATTTTACCCCCTTTTGAGTAAGGCTCAATCAAATCAATTACTTTAATACCTGTGAATAAAACTTCAGAAGAAGTTGATAAATCTTCGAATTTTGGTGCTTGACGGTGAATTGACATTCCGTTTTCACCTGTTTTAGGTAAATCACCTAAACCATCAATTGCATCTCCAATTACGTTGAACAAACGTCCGTAAACATCTGCACCAATTGGCATTTGAATAGGATTACCTGTTCCAACTACTTCATAACCTCTACTCAAACCATCTGTTGAGTCCATCGAAATGGTACGAACGGTGTTTTCACCAATGTGAGATTGTACTTCAAGTACCAATAAAGTACCATCTTTTTTTGTGATTTCTAATGAATCATAAATTTTTGGAAGTTCAACATCTTTACCGTTGAATACTACATCAACTACTGGACCAATGATTTGCGCAACTTTTCCTATTACTTTTGACATTACTTATGTATTTATTAAATAGCTATTTAGGTTTATGAAATAGAATCTATCGAATTCCATCGATTAGATACTTTTTTCAAGCTGCAAAGATAATTTTTTAAAATAAAAAATCAATATTTTTTTAGATAAAAAATAAAGTCCCTAGTAAATATTTCATTTCCAAAAGACAAATAAGAAAATGAAAAGGCTAAAAACTTAAAACCATCCCAAAATAGGGATGGCTTTACTTCACTTTATTTCAAACTTTAAAGCGATTTAGGAAATAAAATTCTATATTTTCCTAAATCTACTCCCTTTAGATTAGACCCATAAGTCGTATTAATAGCTTGAATGAATTTATTTGCAAGCATAGCATACCCTCTTGGAGATGGATGCACTCCATCTGTTGAAAATCCTCCACCGGTAATAAAAGCGCCAGTCACTGTAAATCCATTAGCTGAAAATCCACCAGCCGAAACTTGACTCATCAAAGCATTGGAATCAACAAAAGCTAATCCTTTAGCTGTTGCAACTGCTTTAATTTTTGCATTATAAGCATCTGTCGCCGTTTTTACCAAAGCTACTTCACCAGCTGTTAAAGTTGCTTTATCTTCCATTGGAAACGTTACTCCTATAGTACTATTTGTTGCTGGGTAGCCTGCTTTAGTTGTCCCAATTGAACCACCTGCCGTTAATAATATATAATCTCTAGTTGCTACTGCATTACTAGCATGACGCGCTTTGCCATAAAGATTAGCCAAAAATCCTGCAGTTTGAGCTGGATAATTAAAAGGCGCTTTTTGTAATGCATCAGCAAATAAAGCTGTAGCATCATAAGTCAACATCTCATCAGCAATCAAAAGTGGATTACTTGAACTTACCTTTAACACTTGGAAACGAGCAGGCTGAGATGCCGCTGCTAAAATACCATTCAACGCTCCAAATAACGGATTCAATTGCGCCACTTGTTCAGCATTCAATGGCACTGGGTTTGCCGCGATGTACGTGAAAAAAGGAAGAGTATTTACATAAGGAATATTCGCTACAACTCCTTTTGCCCCTCCTGACGTTAATGCACCCACTAAAGCATCATACGTAGCATCAAAACCAACCCCGGCAGCGCCAGCAGAAGGTGTAATTGGATCTGTTCCATCACCACCAGTTGTTGCATACCCCAAAACATCATTGTTTCCTATCCAAAGTGAAAAGAATGTTGGCGCCTGAGACATTGCATACGACACAATAGATGTAGAAGCATTTGTCGCAAAACGAACATAATATGGATTTGCGGTTCCAACTGCAATACCTGCTGCACTACCATAACTTGGCGATAACAAATGAAAACTTTTTGCACCTGGAACCCCACAGTTATTATAAGGCCCAGCAGCTACTACTGCTGGATTAAGAATTTCAGTTGAAGGCGTTCCTGAAACTGGAATTGGCGCTGCTCCTCCTGACGAAGCTAATCTTGCTCCAGCGAATTGAGTGCCATTAATTTTAAATCCACCTATATTATCTGCCATAAAAGGAATTTTAAAATCCCCGCCTCCTACTTCAGCAAATTGCTGCGCCATTATATTACTGTAAGACACCTTTTGACCCTCAATAAATAAAGCGCCATCTGAATAACCTGATGTTAATGAGTTTCCTAAAGCCACATATTTAGAAAAATTAGCCGAACCTGCCGTCAAAGGCAATCCGTCTGATGAGTTAGACACTATTACGACTTCATCGTCGCTATTACATGCCACAAAGGTCAACGAAACCAATAGTAGCCATTTGAAATTTTTTATCATGGTTGTATATTTTTATATGTTTTTGTCTTAATATTAAGGGTTGATTGTCCAAGAAGCAAAATACTGTTGCCCGATCAAACCAGCTCCTAGCACTTGACCATATTCTTTCCCACCAATATTAGAAGCCCCAAATTTTAAAGTTGATTTTAATTTAGGTATTTCATAATTAATTTGAGCATCAACTACTGTAGCGGCAGCAATCACACCATCTACCATTGTAGATTGCCATAAATACTCACTATTCCATCTTCCACTCACATTAAAACCAAAATTCTTGAATAATTTTTCATTTCCAAATGATGCTTTCACCCTATGTTTTGGAGTATTGAAACCAGCCTCAAAACTTGGGTCCTTTTCTTGATCGAACTTAAATTCAGCATAATTATAGTTAACACCCACTTCAAAATCTCTGTATACTTTTTTAGAAAGACCAAGACCAAAACCAAGTGATTTAATCTCTACGCTAGTATTAGTATACAATTGATAAACTCTATAGTCACCACCCTGAAGTGCAGCTAAGGTTTGGAATCCAGGATCCGCAGGATTTGGAGTAGCATTTGGAGCGTCTTGCGTTGTACCATAATAAGGCGCAACTACATTTAAGTTTCCGATAAAATCATTGTAAATATTATAGTACCCATTAACATCAATAGATACATCTCTTATAAACGAACGATATCCCAACTCAAATGCTTTAACCTGCTCAGGCTTCACGTAATCCACATTTGTTTTTCTCAATAAAGCAGCATTTCCCGTTGCGCTAAACTGAGCAACTGATGTTGCTGTATAAGAATTATTGTAAGCATTTAAACCGTTCAAAACAACTGTATTTGAACCAAGTACAGCTTGACCAAAAGCAGAAATCGTACCACTTCCATCAATATCATTACCCCTCACTTCAGAAAACCTCGTTAAATTATCTGGAGCTGAACCCAATAACAAAGCACTACCTACATTAAAACCAATATATTGATCTTGTGTTGATGGATTTCTGAAACCAGTTTGAAAAGAACCTCTAAAATTATGTCTTCTGCTTTCGCCTCCTGAATACACTAGAGAAACTCTTGGAGATATGTTACCATCAAAATTCTGTGCTTTATCATATCGAACTGATCCTGTAAATTTCAATCGGTCATCTATAAACTTTTTTGTTAATTGCGTATATGCTCCATATTCATTGTAGTTAATTGGCCCATCCTTATCAGTATAAATTCTACCATGAGAATTCAATTGATAAGCTCTATAAGAACCTCCAACTTGAATTTCAGCAAATTCAACAAGATCTTTAAAGTTATAGTTCGCATCTGAATGATATATCCTTGAATTATCAACTAATTTTGAACCCGATAAGACACTTGCCTCACCAGTTACTTTATTAAAAGCAGCATTGAAAGCGGCGGTTCCAGGAATTAATCTTCCTGCGTCTGCAGTAGCTCTTGCAGCAATCTCAGCATTTTCTGGTGTTTGACCTAATAACGTAGCTCCTATATATGCACCGGCATATTGTCCAAACCACGTTTTATCATCTTTCCAAACTCTATTTATATTAATACCGGTAAAAAGCATATCATATGATTGTCCACCATCTTCATTAGTAGTATACCCTCTTACAAAAAAGTTTTTCCCTTTTATTTCTAATTTATGCTGTTGCATAAAAAAGTTGTTCAAATAATACCTGTTCGCACCTTGATACACGGCATTTCCAAAACCAAATTTACTCTGCCAGATAACTTCAACATCATTCGCAAAAGGCTTGTAATGTATCGAAAAGTCAATTTTAGTATTACTCGCTTTATTGTCTGTCAAATTAATCTCATTATATCCAGTTCTGCTCACATTAGAATTAGGTAGTAAATTCACTGCAGATGCAGGTATCAAACCTAAAGCTGCTAATGATGACCCTACTCCTTTAATATTTGTGGTAACTTCATCTCCATATACATTTATACCATCATAATTAGCATGGCTTCTATCTCTACCAACATTAGTTTTATCATCATAATTTGTTGCATACCAATCAGTACCTCTCATATAAGTAAAATTAGCCTTAGCTGCTAATTTAGGACTAAAAGCATGCGCCATTCTAATTCCATAATCCACGTAATCATTTGAACCTGCCGCTTTTTGACTTGTTTGACCAAACTTTGCATAAGCAGTAATTCCCTGACTTGTGAACGGACTTTTACTATTCATAAACAAAATCCCATTGAACGCATTAGCTCCATATAAAGCTGAAGATGCTCCTGGCAATAGCTCCACACTTTGCACATCAATTTCCGAAACACCAATCAGGTTTCCTAAAACGAAGTTTAATAATGGGGAAGAATTATCCATTCCATCAACCAACTGCATAAAACGAGTATTTGCAACAGTTGCAAAACCACGCGTATTGATTGATTTAAAAGACAAACTACTTGTATTCATTTGAACTTCTTTTAAATTCTCCAAACCGTCATAAAAAGTAGCAGAAGCTGACTTTTTAATCTCAGCCGTTCCCATTCTTTCAATAGTAACAGGAGACTCCAAAACTCTTTCCGGAGTTCTAGACGCAGACACCACAATTTCATTAAGCAAATTTTGCTCCTCTTTAAGAACAACATTAACTTTTTGATTGTTTGACGTAACACTTACCCTTTTTGAAATAAAACCTATACTAGTAATTTCAATCACATAAGGTACTTTTCCTGACGAAACCAAGGTAAACTTTCCATCACTGTCGGTTACCGTCGCTGCAGTTTCTCCAACAATTTTAATATTAGCTCCAAAAATAGGTTGGTTGTCATTTTCAACAACTGAACCTGAAATTGAATTTTGCGCAAAAGTTATGCTGCAAAAAAACAATGACAAAAAAAGTAAATACATTCTCATTTGCTTGAATTTTATAGATTTAGATCACCAAAGTACAATTATTTTTAATATTAATAAAAAAACGTTAAAAATAATTCCTTATTGTTAACGTATTAGCGACATTTTAACACAATAACAGTAATATGATTTTTATATTTATCTCTGTGAATCTGTTAAAATGATGTAATATACTATGCATACATACTAAATTTACGGAATATTTATGTTTATCATAAAAATGATCCTTTTTGCATAATTTTATGCAAAAAAAAAAGCAAGATCAAAAATCTTGCTTTTTTTATTAAATATTATAAAAATTGTAATTTACTCCACCGTAACCGATTTTGCCAAATTTCTGGGTTGATCTACATTACAACCTCTCAAAACAGCAATATGGTATGATAAAAGCTGCAACGGTATTGTGGTAATTAATGGTGATAAAGCATCAGAAGTTTCGGGAATCTCAATAACATAATCAGCCAATTCGCGCACTTGTGTATCGCCCTTCGTAACTACTGCTATGATTCTTCCACTTCTTGATTTAATCTCTTGAATATTACTCACTATCTTGTCGTAATGACCTTGTTTAGGAGCAATAACGACAACAGGCATTTGCTCATCTATTAAAGCGATTGGCCCGTGTTTCATTTCAGCTGCAGGATACCCTTCAGCATGAATATAAGATATTTCTTTTAATTTTAAAGCCCCTTCAAGTGCTACCGGAAAATTATAACCCCTTCCTAAATACAAACAATTAGGTGCATCTATAAATGTCTTAGCAATTTCTTTTGCCTTATCATTAGTCTCCAAAGCTTCTCTAACTTTCTCCGGAATTAATTCTAATTCCTGCAAATACATATGAAAATCCGAATGCGACAGTGTTCCTTTGGCTTTAGCCAAACGAAGTGCAATCATCGTTAACACAGTGATTTGCGTAGTAAATGCTTTAGTTGAAGCAACACCAATTTCTGGACCTGCATGTGTATAAGCACCTGCATGCGTTTCTCTTGAAATAGAAGAACCCACAACATTACAAACACCAAACACAAAAGCACCTTGCTCTTTAGCCAATTTAATTGCCGCCATTGTATCGGCCGTTTCGCCAGATTGCGATATAGCAATAACTACATCCTTACTGTTGATTATTGGATTTCTATATCTAAATTCAGATGCATATTCTACTTCAACAGAAATCCTTGCAAATTCCTCGAAAATATATTCAGCAACTAAACCTGCATGCCATGAAGTACCACAAGCAACTATGATAATCCTGTCTGCATTTAAGAATTTTTCTAAATTATCTTCAACTCCAGCCATTTGAATAAGACCCTCGTTTGCGTGCAACCTTCCTCTGTAAGTATCTTTAATAACACTTGGCTGCTCATAAATCTCTTTTAACATAAAATGATCGTAACCCCCTTTTTCAATTTGCTCCAAATTCATCTGAAGTTCCTGAATAATTGGATTAACTAAAGAATCATCTTTAATCTTACGAACTTTCATTTGTTTATGCAATCTAATATTTGCCATTTCACCATCTTCCAGATAAATAGCATTAGATGTATATTCTATAAAAGGCGAAGCATCTGAGGCAATAAAAAATTCCCCTTCACCAACACCAATTGCAAGCGGACTTCCTAAACGAGCCGCTACAATTTCATCTGGATTTTTCTTGTCAAAAACAGCAATTGCATAAGCCCCTACTACTTGGTTAAGTGCAATTTGAACTGCCTTACCCAATTTCGTTTTTTCCTTTTTTTGCACTTCCTCAATAAGGTTCACAAGCACCTCAGTGTCCGTATCTGAATGAAATACATAACCTCTTTTAATCAATTCTACTTTTAAGGGAGCATAATTCTCAATGATACCATTATGAATTATCACTAAATCACCTGAATTAGAAACGTGAGGATGCGAGTTGACATCATTAGGAACACCATGTGTTGCCCAACGCGTATGACCAATTCCTATAGTACCGTTCGTAGTAATTTCCTTAGAAGCTCTTTCTTCAAGGTCAGCAACTTTACCCTTTGTCTTACTAAGTTTTATAGATTCACCATCATAAATCATTACTCCGGCACTATCATAACCTCTATATTCAAGTCTTTTCAATCCCTTTATAACAATAGGATAAGCCTCTCTATAACCTATATATCCAACAATTCCACACATATTTTTATATTAATTAGGTTTAGTGTAATAAATTTCCAATTTCAATCTTTTATCTGCCGGGACAGTAGATTTACCCCCGTAAAGAACTGTTCCTAAAGGATTCATAACTGAAGCCCTTGGAGCTTGAGATATTGATGAAGTCGCTGTTCTCAACTTATTTGACGCTGTCACATTTATATCTTCCGTAACAACAACGCCTAACTTAACATTAGTTGAATCAGCATTTTTTATAAGATTTCTTATCTGATTTGTTATTCTTATCTTATAAAAACCATCAGCAGTATTTTCTTTATTTAAAATACCACCATATACTATTTTACCGTTTTTAGCATCCGTACCTGCCGTAGCATCTACCGCATAGTCAAAAACTGCTCTACTATTATTTAAGTCATATAAGTAAATCCGTTTTGGTTCATACGCACTTCCCATTGCACTTGCATCAACATGAAAAACAAGATTAGCTTCGTTAATTAACCATCCATTATTTCTAATAGTTTCCAACTCGTCAGCAACACCATTATTATCAGTATCTGGTCCAAACAACTCTAGAATCGACATCGAACCTTCTCCTCCTTTTAAATACAACCTTTCATCTCCAAGAGCCTTGTTAATATTTCCTGAATTGGTTCCATTTGCATATGAAGTATTGGTATTGCTTTGTCCTAACAAACTAACCGTATTCCCAGTCAGATTAAGGACTATCGATTTATCCACTCTAGTCTTATCAGCATCTGAAGTATCTTCTTTGTACTTTATGGTAACCTTTCCCTTCTTGAAATCTAATTGTGCCAACGCACCTGCAGTAGTCCCTGACTTTTCTACTTTAAAATACAATCCTCTAAAATATTCTCTAAAAATATCATTTGAAGACAATTTCCCTGCTGCAGATCCACCAATAATTTTGTTTTTGAAAAAACTTGAGTTAAGAGCCAATCGCATCCCAGGAGCTGTTCTGGTAACTACATCCTTACCATCCGTCGTAGTAGTTTCTTTATACTCAGCAGCGTCAAAGAAAAATGAATCGTTTTGAGAAACAATACCGCTATCATTCAATCGCCCTCCTATTTTAGCACCATCAAAATCTGCATTTTGATCTGTAAAATATTTTTGTGCTTCCTGAAAACCACCAACAGGATCTAAATCTCTCATGAAATAACCAGATTCATATACGCTCAACTTAATTTTAGCATCAGTGGCACCATATATAGAATCTAATTCATATACATGATCCCCATTTGTATCAGTAGATACTAATGTGCTAAAATAAGGAATCGTTAAAGTTACACTTTCAATTACAGGGTTATTGCCTATTACAGGACTTGTAGACTCTAACGTCAATTGAGTTGCGAAATTTGAAGTTGTTGTTCCAAATGCCGGATTCTCAAGAATCCCTAAAGAATTTGTAGCTAAGTTATTAGATTGTATTGGTCCAATTTTTTGATTATAAGCTACCACACTTGAAGTATATTTAGCAAAGTCAAAATGATTATCCCCAATCAAACCATCTCCAATTGAGTTATAATCTTTATCACAGGAATATAAAAAAACAACACAAGCAACTATTAGAATTTTCTTAAAAAAAGAATTATTGTACATATTAGATAATAAAAGTTTAAATTACAGAACCTCGTTAGTATAAAAATTGCTGTATGCTTCCGCAAATGCATCTTTAGGGATGAAAGGTAAAAAAGGTTTTCCTGAAGATTCTATAAATTTTGTTAAACTTGGAGACAAGCTGTCCGAAGCAATAATAACTGCATCAGAATGCTCAATAGACGTTTTTATAATACTTTCATAATCAGGTGTTTTTAAGTCAGAAATCGCTTCCGAAGGAATCCCGTCTAGTATCACTTTATTAATCATTTCAGGATCCAAAGCTCCTTCAAAGGACTGACTGTATACCGATGTAACAATCTTAGTGTCTGAAAACAAGGCTTCGTTTTTATAATAGTGTTTCATATAAATAGGCAGCATTGCTGCCATCCAACCATGAACATGTATGATATCTGGAACCCAATTCAATTTCTTAACGGTTTCAACAACTCCCTTCGCAAAGAAAATGGCACGCTCGTCATTATCAGGATACATCACCCCTTCTTCATCTGCAAATGTTGCCTTCCTTTTGAAATACTCATCGTTATCAATAAAGTAAACTTGAATTCTTTCTTTAGGAATGGACGCCACTTTTATTATCAACGGCATATCTAAGTCATTTACTACCAAATTCATCCCTGAAAGTCTAATCACTTCATGTAATTGGTGTCTTCTCTCATTTATATTTCCATATCTAGGCATAAAAATTCTGATCTGTCCTCCTTGATCATTAACCATCTTCGGCACATCGTAAGACATTAAAGAAACCTCGTTTTCAGCTAAATAGGGCACCACTTCAGATGATACGTATAATATCCTCTTATCTTTCATATTGTAATTTACTTAATTTATTGGTAATAAAAACCATGCAAAATTACAAAAATTTATGCAGTTATTAACTAATATATTATGTTTGCACTTAATTTTAATAAAACGACCATGCATATTTTTAATGGAAAAGAAGCTTTGATGGACTATTTGAAATCTATTAAGACTCCTCATTCCACTATTGGTTTCGTCCCCACTATGGGTGCATTACATCAAGGACACTTGTCATTGATGCAACAATCATTGGATGAGAACGAAAATACGGTGGTTAGCATTTTTGTAAACCCAACTCAATTCAACAACCCTGACGACTTATCAAAATACCCACGAACAATGGAAGCTGATATTGCCAAAATATCAGGTTTAAGTTCTGAAATTATTTTGTATGCTCCATCTACTGAAGATGTATATGAAGGAAAAATCTTGTCACAGGAATTTAATTTCGACGGATTGGAAAATCAAATGGAAGGAAAATTCAGACCTGGCCATTTTAACGGCGTTGGAACTATTGTAAAAAGGTTGTTTGAAATTGTAAGTCCAACTAATGCCTATTTTGGAGAGAAAGATTTCCAACAACTGCAAATAGTAAAAAAGATGGTCGAAAAAAACAACATAGCTGTTAACGTTGTTGGATGTCCCATTTTTAGAGAATCTAGCGGCCTTGCAATGAGTTCGAGAAATGAACGACTTTCAAAGCAGCAAAGAACTGAAAGCGCCCTAATATACCAAATCTTAAATGACGCTAAAGAAAAGTTCAAAAATAATAGTGCCAAATCTGTAACAGAATGGGTCGAAAAACTATTCAAGAAAAACGCATCCTTTGAATTAGAATACTTTCAAATCGCTGACGAAACAGCATTATTGCCTTGCGAAAGAAAAAATAAAACCAAAAATTATCGTGCATTTATAGCAGTTAATATCAATAATATTAGATTGATTGACACCATTTCATTAAATTAATTTACTTTTGTAGCATGCAAATTCAAGTACTAAAATCAAAAATCCATCGGGTAAAAGTTACTGGAGCCGACTTAAATTATATCGGTAGTATTACCATAGACGAAACACTATTAGAAGCTTCAAATATCATTGAAGGAGAGAAAGTTTCAATCGTCAACATCAACAATGGCGAACGCTTTGAAACTTATGCCATAAAGGGAGAGAGAAATTCAGGCGAAATAACACTTAATGGACCCGCCGCTAGAAGAGTACAGAAAGATGATATTATTATTATTATTTCATATGCCACTTTAGAATTTGAAGAAGCTAAATCTTTCAAGCCGTGGATTATTTTTCCAAACGAGAAAGACAATTCCTTAACATAATTATAATTAGTTCGAAAATAAATGTAATTTTAATATTACAATCTAAAAGACAATAGCCATCATACCTATTGTCTTTTTTTATTATAATTTAAACAAAACAATAACTCTTCCTATGGCCAAAGTAAAAACCACCTTTTTCTGTCAAAGTTGCGGAGCACAATATGCAAAATGGCAAGGACAATGCAATTCTTGTAAGGAATGGAATACCATTGCAGAGGAAATAATTCAAAAAGAAGAAAAAACGGCTTGGAAAAGCGAATCTACTTCAAAGAGTAAAGCTCCAAAACCTTTAAAGATTAACGAAATAGATTCGACTCAGGAAATCCGCATGGACACTACTGATGCAGAACTTAATCGCGTACTTGGCGGCGGTATTGTTCCCGGATCCCTAACTCTTTTAGGAGGAGAACCTGGAATTGGAAAAAGCACACTCTTACTTCAAATATCCTTAAAATTACCATATAAAACTTTATATGTTTCAGGTGAAGAAAGCCAAAAACAAATAAAAATGCGTGCCGAAAGAATCACGTCTGTTAGTGACAACTGCTATATACTTACCGAAACAAAAACCCAAAACATATTCAAACAAATTGAAGCGATTGAACCCGAAATTGTCATCATAGACTCCATCCAAACGCTTCATACGGATTATATCGAGTCGACTGCCGGAAGTATATCCCAAATTCGAGAAACCACAGCCGAACTGATTAAATTTGCCAAAGAAACCAATATTCCTGTAATCCTTATTGGACACATAACGAAAGACGGAAACATTGCCGGACCCAAAATCTTAGAGCACATGGTAGACACCGTGCTGCAATTTGAAGGCGACCGTAATCATGTGTATCGTATTTTGCGTTCACTTAAAAACCGTTTTGGCTCCACTGCCGAAATAGGAATTTACGAAATGCTAGGAAGCGGACTAAGGGAAGTTTCGAATCCTTCTGAGATATTGATTTCTCATAAAGACGAGGAACTATCAGGAACCGCGATTGCTTCTACCTTAGAAGGAATGCGCCCATTGATGATTGAAATTCAATCTCTGGTGAGTACTGCCGTTTATGGAACGCCGCAACGAAGCACAACAGGTTACAACGCCAAGAGACTGAATATGATTTTAGCCGTTCTCGAAAAGAGAGCTGGTTTTAGGCTTGGCGCCAAAGATGTTTTTCTAAACATTACGGGAGGAATTTCAGTAGATGATCCCGCTATCGATTTGGCTGTAGTTGCCGCCATCTTATCGTCTAATGAAGACATCCCAGTTAATAAGGATTTTTGCTTTGCAGGAGAAGTTGGCTTGTCAGGGGAAATCCGCCCAGTAAACCGAGTAGACCAACGCATTCAAGAAGCAGAAAAATTAGGCTTTTCTACCATTTTTGTATCTAAATACAATAAAATCTCTCTTAAAAACACCGGTATAAAAATCCAACTAGTAGCTAAAATTGAAGATGTAGCCAGTATGTTATTCGGATAGAATATTTTCGATTAAATACAGATAAGAACCACACTATTTTTTTTAGTCCCTTTCTTTAACTATTTACCTTTTTGTAAACTAATAAATATACTAAAATATGTATCTAAAAAAAATCTATCTAGTGCTACTACTGCTGGTAATACCTATAATTGCAAAAGCACAACATGCCGAAAATCAAAACGCCTTCCCAGTGCAAATAACCACATCAAATGGGATTATTGAAGGTGAATTTGATATAAAAACAAACATTCAAAGTTTTAAAGGAATTCCATTCGCACAACCTCCAATAGGTAATTTACGTTGGAAAGAACCTCAATCCGTTATAAATTGGAATGGAATAAAACAAACTAAAAAATTTGGCCCAAGAGGAATCCAATCCAATGTTTTTGGCGATATGGGATTTAGAAGTGATGGTATGAGCGAAGATTGCCTGTACCTTAATGTTTGGTCAACCGCCACATCATCTAGCGACAAATTACCCGTTTTGGTCTATTTTTATGGTGGAGGATTTGCCGCTGGTGACGGTTCAGAAAACAGATATGATGGAGAAAATATGGCCAAGAAAGGAATTGTAACCTTAACTGTAAATTACCGTCTTGGCATTTGGGGCTTTTTCTCTCATCCAGAATTAACGAGAGAATCTCCCAATCATGCCTCTGGAAATTATGGCTTATTAGATCAAAATGCAGCTTTGAAATGGGTTCAAGCCAATATTGCGAAATTTGGAGGAGATCCAAAAAGAGTAACCATAGCAGGAGAATCTGCTGGATCTATTGCTGTGAGTGCACAAATGGCCTCCCCATTATCCAAAGGTCTTATTACTGGAGCAATTGGCGAAAGTGGCGGTTCAATTTATCCAACTTTAGCAGCCGTCCCTTTAGCAGAAGCTGAAAAAACGGGTCTTGAATTTGCACAAAAAATCGGTGCTTCTACTTTAAAAGACCTCCGTGCTATGTCCACTTTTGAACTATATCAAAAATCAATTGGTACAAGTTTAGGCGTATTTAAAACAACAATAGACGGTTATTTTTTACCAAAGTTATTGCCCGAAACCTTTGAGGCCAAACAACAAGCCATGATCCCTTTATTATTAGGATGGAACTCTGAAGAAATGACCTACAAGGCATTAACGATGGGCAAAGACATCAATAACGAAACCTATATCCAGAAAGTAAAAGAACTTTATGGTGACAAGGCAGATGAAGTACTTAAATTATATCCAGCAGGTACTCTAGAAGTTACGGAACAGTCAGCAACTGATTTGGCTGGTGATCGTTTTATCGCTTACAGCAGTTGGAAATGGTTTGATTTACATCGAAAAAATAGCACACAACCTATCTATCGTTACTATTACTCCCACCCAAGACCAGAAATGCGAGACAATAGTCTGGAGGCAGGTCTTGCAGGTGGTGTGATTAAGAAAAATTCAAATACACCAAAGGCACCAATCTCAAAAGGCGCTGTTCACTCGGCTGAAATTGAATATGCTATGGGAAACTTAGCTAGTAACAAAGATTATGCTTGGTCAGAAGATGATTTTAAAGTTTCAGAAACCATGATGAATTACTTTGCCAACTTTATAAAAACCGGCAATCCTAATGGCGATGGACTTCCTGTATGGCCTAAAGCAAAAAATGAAGAAAAACCCGAAATCATGGTTATTGATGTTAATTCAAAATCAAAAAAGGCAGAAAATGATGCCCGATATTTATTTCTAGATAAAGAATATTCAAAAAAATAAGGTTAAGGTTCAGTAAAAAAGAGGATGTCAATAAAAAGGCATCCTCTTTTTTTATGACTACTTGGATTTAGCGCAATCAACGAAATAGAAATTAAAAATCTTGATTTACAACTATTTAACTATAATTTATATTTTTATTACCATTGTTTTTTTGTAAATTTATAATCCTGAAAACTCTTCTCTAAGAGTTTAAACATGTAACCATCATTTTAAAAAAAGGGGTCTTTTCTACGTACAACTTGATAAAATATACTATTGTATTACCTCAACAGATATGGATGTTCAAAAAAAGAGATAAATCACTTAAAAACGCATCTTCCAGAAAGATTAAATTCCTTTAAAAAAAACAATTTATAAATTCGGATCTTATTCGGGCACCAAAATTGAAATAAAATAATTTAAAAATAATAAAAGATGAAAAAGCAAACTGGTATTTGGATTGACTCAACAAAAGCAATCATCGTAACTCTTGAAGGCGGTAAAGAAGCAATTACAGAAATACAATCTGATCTTGAAAATCGTGTGTATCACGATAAAGAGGGAGATAAAGGTAGTTTCTTTGGCGGACAACATATTGACTCCCAAAAATCATTTGATGAACGAAAAAAACATCAAATAAACACTTATCTAAAAGATGTAATCTCCAATGTTACTGGGGCTGACGAATTATATATTTTTGGCCCAGCGGAAACTAAAACCAAATTAGAACAAAAAATTAACTCGGAGAAATCAACTATTGCCAGCAAGCCTAAATCTGTTGAAACATCAGACAGCATGACCGAAAACCAGATTGTGGCAAAAGTGAAACAGTTCTACAGTCAAAAACAATAGCTTTCCATTAAAAAGAGTTGTCGCTTATTTTAGCGATTGTATCAAAAACTACAGCAAAAAAGATGTTGTAGTTTTTTTATGCCACCAAATAAATTAGTTCCTACATTTGAGCTCTTCATAAATTGTTCATACAATCTATAAAGTTATTTAAAAACCGACCTTAAAATTCATGACCACCAGAAAACAAAAAACAATTATTCTGTTAGTAGTATTTACTGCAATCTTCCTGGTTTTATCCATAGCTTTCTTTGTGTTTAGAGATTCCCTCCTACAACAGGCAATCACAAAAGCCTCGACAAAAATGGAGCAAGAATACAACTGTGATTTATCTGTGAAAAAAGCTTCTTTTGAAGGTTTTTCGGGAGTGAGTTTGACCGAAATAACATTAGTACCCAAAAATGCCGATACTCTTTTTAGTATTAAAAAAATGAAAACCAGTATCAATGTCTGGCAGTTGTTTCTTGGGGAAGTACAATTAGGAAGTTTGGAAATCCAAAATGGTCTCGTACAACTAGTTCAAAAAGGGAATGTAAAAAACTTTGCATCATTTCTAAAAAAAGAAAACAAGGAACCAACAAGCACGGATAAAAGAGATTATGCTGCTTTTGCCTATAGAATAATTTCGAACGTATTGAATCTAGTTCCAACTGATATGCGGATCGAAAACCTGAAATTCAAATTAGATGACAATGGTAAAAAAGCAACTATAGACATCAAAAAACTTACTCTTTTTGACAAGGAAATTGAGACTTCTATTAATGTGCAAACCAATACTTTTTCACAACGATGGAGAATAAAAGGCTTTGCAGACCCTAGAAACAAAAAAGCAGATATCCGTTTCTTCAACATTGACACTGGCGCCATAAAAGTACCGTATTTTGACGAGCGTTATAATTTAAAATCAAGCTTTGATTCCATCCGATTGAAGATTGAAAACATTGACAAAAGGGGCGGTGAACTACATATTGATGGTTTTACATCAATCTCCAACTTAAAAATACATCATCCAAAAATAGCCAACAAGGATGTTCTCATAAAAAATGCCCAATTTGATTTTCGATTGCTATTGGGTTCCGATTTTATTTCTGTAGACAGTAGTTCAACTGCTCAGTTTAACGCTATAAAATTCCATCCATATGTGTCGTATGAAACTCAATCAGATACGATTTACAAACTGAAAGTCAACATTCCTAAGATGAAAGCGCAAGACTTCATCTCATCTCTCCCAGATGGTCTCTTTACCCATTTTCAAGGAATGGAAGCCGAAGGGACTTTTGATTACAAATTAGACTTCCGGTTTAACAAAAACAAACCAGACCAACTTGTTTTTGACAGTAATTTGAAAAAGGAGAACTTAAAAATCACAAAATATGGCGAAGCCAATCTCAACAAACTCAACGGAGAGTTTGTTTACAGAGCCATCATAAATGACGTATTACAGCGTCCTGTTTTGGTTGGAAATGCTAATTCTAGTTACACTCCGATAGATCAAATCTCGCCCTACTTAAAAAAATGTGTATTAACAACGGAAGATCCTTCTTTCTTTTCACATCACGGTTTCATTAACGAAGCCTTTAAGCAATCAATCGTAAAAAACATAAAAACCAAAAAATTCTCTAGAGGTGCGAGCACTATTAGCATGCAATTAGTAAAAAATGTTTTTCTCACCCGAGAAAAAACAGTCTCACGAAAACTGGAAGAAATCCTATTAGTTTACATTTTGGAAAACAACAGAATCGTAAGTAAGGAACGCATGCTAGAGGTTTATTTTAACATCATAGAATGGGGACCAAATGTTTATGGAATTGGAGAAGCGAGTCGGTATTATTTTCAGAAGGCTCCTGCTGACCTTAACTTAAATGAATGTTTGTATCTAGCTCGAATTATTCCTAGTCCAAAAAAATTTATGTACCAGTTTAACGACCAAGGAAAACTTAGAGATTTTGCCCAAAAACAAGAAACTTTTTTGACCAACATCATGATCCGACGAGGTCTTATCAGTATTGACGATACCATTTATAAATCGCAATTGATGAATATTTCTGGTCCTGCTAAATCACTTTTAAGGTTGCGCATTCAAGACAGTACAGTGGTTGATACACTATCAATAAAGGATGAGTTTGAGTTTTAATAATTAACCTCTAAGCTCCCAAATAATTCGTACTGACTTCAAAAGTTAAATATGCAACAAAGCCCACAAAATTTCTTTGTGGGCTTTGTTACTTATTTTGTGTCTAAGCAGTTAAATAATTAAGGTGCCGGATCAGGAATTATTGACTGAACCTCATTTATAGCTTTCAAGACATCCTCAGATAAAGTTACCTTGATGGTGTCAATATTTTCTTTTAATTGTTCCATTGTTGTGGCGCCAATTATTGTACTGGTTAAGAAAGGCTGCTGCTCAATAAAAGCCAAAGATAGTTCTGTCAATGACAATCCGTTTTTAACAGCTATTTCTTGGTACAATTTTGTTGCCTCAATACATTGAGCACTATTATATCTTGTATATTGCGGAAACAAGTTAATTCTAGCATTAGGATGACTTTCTCCAGTCAAAAACTTACCAGACAAAACACCAAATCCCATAGGCGAATATGCCAACAAACCTACATTTTCACGTGCACAAACCTCAGCCGAAGCGTTTTCAAAGAGTCTATTCAATAACGAATATGGATTTTGAATTGTTTTTACTCGAGGCAGATTGTTGTATTTATTCTCTTCTAGAAAACGCATGATTCCCCAAGCATTTTCATTAGAAAGTCCGATGTGCTTGATTTTACCTTCTTTTACAAAACCTTCTAAGGTTGTTAGCACTTCATGAATATTATCTTCCCACTGATCATCTTGCAATGTGAAGCCGCGTTGCCCAAAATAATTCGTTTTGCGCTCTGGCCAGTGCAATTGATACAAATCGATATAATCTGTTTGTAAACGCTTTAAACTATTGTCTAATGCATATTTTATACTTGCTGCTGAAAAATCATTCTTCTCGCGCATATAGGTAAAACTTGGATTAGGACCTGCAATTTTAGATGCTAAAACTATTTCTTCTCTTTTTCTCGATTTTTTAAACCAGCTCCCCAGAATTTTTTCAGTGCTACCATAAGTTTCCTCTCGTGCTGGAATTGAATACATCTCAGCAGTATCAAAAAAATTTACGCCTTGTTCTAAAGCATAGTCCATTTGTGCATGACCATCTGCTTCTGTGTTTTGTTGTCCAAAAGTCATCGTTCCAAGGCAAATCTTACTGACTTTTATATCAGTATTGGGTAAAGTAGTATATTTCATTTATAGTAAATTTAAAGTATAAAGGTACAAATGTAGATTTTATTGGTCCTGTTCCTCAAACGTATTAACAGATATTTTAGAAACGTTTATGTAATAAAAATGGTTCAAAGTAAAAACTCTGAACCATTAAAATTATGAAGCCTTGAAACTTTTTAATTAATTTCATTCAGCATTTCAGCAATTTCGTCTAATCTTGGTGTAAGAATAATTTCGATTCTACGATTTTTAGCTTTTCCTTCTGCCGTAGCATTACTTGTCAAAGGAGAGAACTCCCCTCTTCCGGCAGCCGTAAGATTTTGCTTGTTGATCGCTCTGTTCTCACTCAGAATAGCAACAATTGCAGTCGCTCTTTTAGTTGATAAATCCCAGTTATTAGCGATTGGTCCTGAACTAGAAAAACCATCATCATCAGTATGTCCTTCAATCAAAACTGAGATATCTGGATTGTCGCCCAAAACTTTTCCCAATTCAACCACTGCTTTTTTACCCTCAGCTCCTACTGAATAGCTACCGGAATTAAAAAGCAATTTATTTTCCATAGAAACATAAACTTTCCCGTTTTTTTGCTCTACTGTAAGTCCTTTTCCTTCAAAACTATTCAAGGCTTTAGATAAAGTTTCTTTCAGTTTCTTCATAGTCGCTTCTTTGGCAGCAATCAAAGATTCCATTTCTTGCAAGCGCTGTGAACTTTTGTTTAAACGCTCTTGTTCAATTGCCAGTGCCTTTCCTTTAGCATCTAATTGAGCAAGCAAATCACGATTTTTACTCATGTTGATTTGCAAAGCCTCATTACTATTTTTTTCCAATGCTTTATAGGACTCATTAAGCAAATCCATTTTATTACTTAAAGCGCCATAATCAGCAAGCCATTTATCACGTTCTAATTTCAACTTAGCGAAATCATTTTTCAATGCATCTTGATCCAGTTCTAATTGATTTTTAGCACTAGTAAGTTCTGAATTTTCATCAGCTAAACTTCTATTTTCCTTTTTTAGGTCTGTAAATTTGTTTTCTAGATCATTGTATATCTTCTTAGATACGCAAGAAGTCGAAAGCGCCATTATCAGCAATCCTAGAGAGATTTTCTTTATCATTTTTATAATTTAAATTTGGGTTATTAGATCTTTTTACTTTATTCTACTTCAACTAAAACGGGACAATGGTCAGAATGTTTTGCCTCTGCTAATATAAGTGCTCTTTTTATTCGATCCTTTAACGGTTCGCTTACTAAACAATAGTCAATACGCCATCCTTTATTATTTGCTCTTGCTGTAGGAACACGCATCGTCCACCAGCTGTAATTGTCTGGTTCTTTGTTTAAAAAACGAAAACTATCAATAAAACCATTATTCAAAAAAGTGTCAAGCCAGGCTCTTTCCTCAGGTAAAAACCCAGATACTTTTTTATTTCGAATGGGATCATGTATGTCAATAGCTTCATGACAAATATTATAATCTCCACAAATCACTAAATTAGGAACTGTTTTCTTCAGCTCATTAATGTAATTCTGGAAATCATCCATAAACATAAATTTATGATCCAGTCTTTCGCTGTTAGTTCCCGAAGGCAAATAAAGGCTCATTACTGACATTTCATCAAAATCCACACGAATATTTCGCCCTTCAAAATCCATATGCGGGATTCCTGTTCCAAAAACAACATTATTAGGTTTCACTTTTGACAAGATTGCTACACCGCTATATCCCTTTTTGGTTGCGGGAAACCAATAATGATAAGGGTAACCTGCTAATTCGAAATCTAATAATGGCAGTTGATCTGGAGACGCCTTAATTTCCTGAAGACAAATTACATCAGGATTTGCCTGCTGCAACCAGTTTATGAATCCTTTTGAAATTGCAGAACGAATTCCGTTAACATTGTAGGAGATAATTCTCATTGATATAAATTTTTGAATTTCAAAAGTAATAAAAATTAAAAAGGATATACCGCAAAAACCAGAAAATCGAATACGGCAATAGCCAGATAATGGAGTTTTTTTCTATCTTTGTTTTTCGCTCAATAAACAAAACGTAAATGGGTTTAGTTACCGCCAAAGAAGTTGCAAAAGCAATAAATGCTGAAAAATATGGGGTTTTCGGAACTTTTTCCGGTTGGCTTTTAATGAAGGTTTTAAAAATATCCAAGCTTAATAAATTTTACGACAGCAACAAACACTTAGAAGACATTGACTTCCTAAATGCTATCGTAGATGATTTACACATAAACTTTGAAATTCCGCAGGAAGATTTTAAACGCCTTCCGAAAGAAGGTGCATATATAACTATTTCAAACCATCCACTGGGAGGAATAGACGGTGTTTTATTATTGAAATTAATGCTCGAGAGAGAGCCTAATTTCAAAATAATCGCTAATTTCCTATTGCACAGAATTACGCCTCTTAAGAAATATATCATGCCCGTGAATCCTTTTGAAAACCATAAGGATGCAAAGTCAAGTGTTATTGGAATCAAAGAAACTTTACGTCACCTAAGTGATGGAAAACCTCTTGGAATGTTTCCAGCAGGAGAAGTTTCCAGCTATAAGGACGGAAAACACATGGTCGATAAACCATGGGAAGAAGGTGCCATCAAAGTTATTAGAAAAGCACAAGTTCCTGTTGTTCCTATTTATTTTCATGCTAAAAACAGTTGGTTATTTTATCTTCTTTCTAAAATTAGCGGAACGTTTCGTACTGCAAAATTACCATCAGAAGTTTTCAGTCAGAAGCATCGCGTGATAAAAGTACGAATCGGAAAACCTATTTCTGTAGCCGAACAAAATGAATACAAAACGATCGAAGCCTATTCAGAATTCTTGAGAAAGAAAACCTATATGCTGGCTAATCCATACGAGAAAGAAAGTAAGTTACTGATTCCTCCAACTTTAAAAATACCTAGAAGTCCAAAAGAAATCGCAACTCCCGCCAATGGCGAAAAAATGATTGCGGAAGTAGATTCTTTAAGAGATACGGATTGCAGACTATTGCAAAGTAAAAACTACGAAGTCTTTTTTGCAGCAGCCGATAAAATCCCAAGCATCCTTCATGAAATAGGTCGCTTGCGTGAAATCACATTCCGCGAAGTAGGAGAAGGAACAAATGAATCTATTGACTTAGACAAATTTGACCAATACTACCACCATCTTTTTTTATGGGATGAGGACGCAAAGAAAATTGCCGGTGCATACCGAATGGGATTGGGTTCTGAAATTTTTCCTAAATATGGAATCGAAGGATTCTATTTAAATGAACTTTTTCGCTTTGAGCCTGAGTTACATGATATGATGCACAAGTCCATAGAAATGGGTAGAGCATTTATCATCAAGGAATACCAACAAAAACCGATGCCTCTTTTCTTGCTTTGGAAAGGAATTATTCACACGACTTTACGTTTTCCGGAACATAAATTTCTTCTTGGTGGCGTGAGTATAAGCAATCAATTTTCTGATTTCTCAAAATCTTTGATGATTGAATTTATGAAATCGAATTATTACGATCCCTATATCGCACAATACATTCACCCAAAGAAAGCATATAAAGTCAAGTTAAAGGATGCCGACAAAGATTTTATCTTTAATGAAACAGAGGCCGACTTAAATAAGTTTGATAAAATTATTGACGAATTAGAACCTGGAATTTTACGTTTGCCTGTATTAATAAAAAAATACATCAAGCAAAATGCAAAGGTGGTCGCTTTTAATGTAGATCCATTGTTCAACAATGCCGTTGACGGCTTAATGTACATCAGAGTCGCTGATATTCCAGAAAGCACCATGAAACCAGTTATGGAAGAATTTCAAGCGGAACTGGAACGAAAATTAAATGAAAAAGACAAATCACATTAAACTTGTTTATAGAACAACATAAAAAAGTCTCGACAATGTCGAGACTTTTTTATGTTTAAAACCATGCTTTTTTATTAAGCTGATACGTTTGATAGAATTCTTCATCTGACTTTGTCAAGTATATAATTCCTTCTATAAAACCTAGTAATGTAGTTACTGTACCACAAGTAAAAACACTAATCACTAACCATATTATCCCTTCGCTGGTATATCCCAAAAGGAATTTATGAATCCCTAAAGAACCTAATAATATCGCTAGTAAACCTGCTGCCAATTTCTTGTTGTTTTCTATAGGCGGTTGCGGGTTATTCCAGTGTTCGTATTTTGTGTTTTCCATATGTTAGTTATAATTTGAAATGTTTTCGTTAAATAAATATATAAATTTTTATTTAAAAGTGCTATCGATAGGCTCCCAAAGTTCAATTTTATTTCCCTCAGGATCTAAAATCCAAGCAAATTTACCGTAATCATAGGACTCCATTTCGCCTACAAGAGTTACACCTTCTAGCTTTAATTGCATCAACAATTTCTCTAAATTGGCAACTCTGAAGTTTTGCATGAATTGTTTTTCGCTGGGAGCAAAATAAGTGGTGTCATCTGCAAATGGAGACCATTGCGTAGAACAATCTGTACCGTCTTTGTCTTTCCACCAGAAGGTTGATCCATAATCATCTGTTTTAAGACCCAAATGTTTGCCATACCAAGCAACTAGCTCTTTTGAATCCTTAGATTTGAAGAAAAAACCTCCAATTCCTGTCACTCGTTTTTCAAGTTCTGGCTTTAGGGTTTGCCCAAAATATTTCACTTTAACTTTATCTACTATGACTTGCGCCAATCGTTCATGACTTTCAAATGTCCAACCCGCAACATGTGGTGTTAAAATCACATTTGGCGCTTCTAATAAATATTGAAAAGCTGCTGGTGTATTTTCTTCTTGAAAAAGAGTTTCAAAAGACAATTTCTCATATTCCAAAACATCAAGTCCTGCTCCTAGTATTTTGCCTGACTGCATTGCGGTAACCAAATCGGCCGTTACGATGTTTTTTCCGCGTGAGGTATTGAAAATCCAAAAAGACTTGGCAAAACCACCTATAAATGCCGCATCAACCATTTTATTGGTCTTTGGAGTCCAGGGAATGTGCAAACTCAAGACATCCGCTTTTAGTTGCAATTCTCCTAGTGAAACCTGCTTTGCATTTGCATCAGCCACATTTTCCTGAATATCGTAGCACAAAACTTCCACATCAAAACCGCGCAGTTTTTTAGCAAAAGATTTTCCCATATTTCCGTATCCAATTATCCCTACCGTTTTACCGTCGAGTTCATGGCCGCGGTTACTCTCGCGGTTCCAATGTCCGGAACGAATTTCCTTATCAGCAGTATTTAGTTTATTGAAAAGAGACAGAATCATTCCCAAAGTATGCTCAGCAACTGCGTTTCTGTTTCCTTCGGGCGCAGCTATCAATTCGATGTTCTTTGACAGAGCATAATCACAGTCAATACTTTCCAGTCCGGCTCCTACTCGCGCAATAAATTGCAAATTAGTAGCTTTGTCAAGGAATTCCTTGTCAATCTTGAATCGGCTACGAATTACGATTCCTTGATAGTCTTGAATTTTAGCTTCGATTTCTTCCTTTGAGGAAGTGAAGTCTTCATGGTTTGTAAAACCCAGTTCCTGCAATTGCCCCATTAATATTGGGTTGTTGCTATCGATGTGTAGAATTTTAATGTTTTCTGGTTCCAAAATATCCGTTTTTGATTTGAATGAAATTCAAAGTTACAAATTTGAATTGGAAACGGGGCTCGCATTAGGGATGGAAGCGTCATCCCACGCTTTTTTTAAGCGTGGATATAGCAGACAGCCCGACCCGCCCTTTTTTTTGGCGGGAAATGCCCAAATTATATTTATCCTACAATTTTTTTTAATGCTGCTTTGATTCCGCGTATTATCGATGAGCTAAAGCCGTGAGATTCCATTTCGCTTAATCCTGCGATTGTACAGCCTTTTGGAGTAGTCACGCGATCTATTAATTGTTCTGGGTGGACTTGCTCTTCCATCAGCATTTTTGCGGCTCCTTTGACTGTTTGTGCCGAAATGTCTAATGCCGTTTGCCAGTCAAAACCTATCTCGATACCAGCTTGCATAGACGCACGAATGTAACGTAAAGCAAATGCAGTTCCGCTGGCTGCAAGTACTGTCGCCGCATCCATCAACTTCTCATCAATAATAGGCGCTGTACCTAAATCTTTGAAAAGGCTAACCAGCTTTTGACCTTGCTCCGCATTTCCTTCTTGAAAAGAGATACAAGTCGCTGACTCTCCAAACTGTGCCGCGATATTCGGCATAATTCTTATTGCTTGATTAGCAGCTCCTATTTTTTCCTGCAAAGCTTCAGTTGAAAGTCCGGTTACTGCCGAGGCAATTATTTTGTTATTTATGACTGGTAGAATTTCAGATAAAACCAAATCAACTTGGTATGGTTTTACAGTCAAAATAATAATATCAGCTTCTTGAATTTGGTGCGTATTATCAGTAGAAATGGTGATTCCTAGCGATTCCAGATGCTGGATTTTGCTTGTATTTCTTCTAGTAACAGTTGTCTTATGGTTTTTGGAAAATTTAGCGATTCCGATAGCGACAGAAGCTCCTAAATTTCCGCCTCCTATGATGTGAATATTCATTTTATTAGTTGTTAGTTGGTTGTTATAGTTTAGTTGTTGTTTTTAATTTTAGAATCCCAGAATAAGTTTTGCTATTGAAAAATATATTAGAATTCCACAAATATCATTGCTTGTAGTAATAAATGGACCTGTTGCCAGTGCGGGGTCAACCCCAAACTTATCCAATAATAAAGGTATAAATGTACCTATAAGCGAAGCGATTATAATTACTGAAACTAGGGCACTGGTAATAACAACTCCTATTATAGGCGGCTCGCCTAACAGAAAATAACTTCCTAAAAAAAGGATACTTGCTAGTATAGCTCCGTTAAACAAACTCAAAGAAACCTCTTTTATAAGACGGTTGAATAATGATCCGCTCAAAGTATTGTTAGCTAGACCTTGAACAATAATTGCTGAGGATTGCACCCCAACATTTCCTGCCATAGCGGCAATTAATGGAGTAAAAAAGAATAAATTTCCGTGTTCAGCCATGGCTCCTTCAAACAAACCTAGCACTCTTACGGTTATAAAACCTCCCAAAAGCGCTAAAACCAACCAAGGCAAACGTGCTTTAGACAACTCTAGAATACTATCATCAGCTTCTACATCTTGTGAGATACCGGCAGCCAATTGGTAATCCTTATCGGCTTCATCCCTGATCACATCAATAATATCATCAATGGTAATACGGCCTACTAATCGTCCCATAGCATCGACAACAGGAATGGCTTCCAAGTCATATTTTTGCATGATCCTGGCTACCTCAACATCTTCGGCATCAACATTAACCGAGGTTACTTTTTTGATATAAATTTCGGCAATCTGTGTTTTTGTAGAAGTAGTCAATAAATCCTTTAGGGACAATCTTCCTTTTAGTCTGTTTTCATCATCTACAACATAAATAGAATGTACACGGGAGACATTCTCGGCTTGGGCACGCATTTCTTTTACACAAGTAAGCACGCTCCAGTTTTCATTCACCTTTACAAGCTCTTTTCCCATCAAACCCCCAGCGGTGTCTTCATCATAACGCAAAAGGTCAATAATGTCTTTCGCGTGTTCTAAATCGTCCAGCTCAGAGATTACCTCTTCTTTTTTAGATTGTGAAAGTTCCGCGATGATATCCGCAGCATCATCCGTATTCAGCTCATCTAGCTCTTCAGCAATCTCTTTTGCAGAAAGTCTTTTTAATATATTTTCCCTTAAATCGTCTTCTAATTCTAGAAGAATTTCAGAGGTTTTTTCAGAATCTAATACTTTAAAAATATAAGTTGCCTCATCAAAATCAAGCTCGTCCAAAATCTCGGCGATATCAGCATGGTGCATATCACTAAGAAGACGTGATAATTCATGGTCTTTCTTATTAACAATGTGTTGCTCTAATTCGAGTATTAAGTCTTTGCTGATTTTAAATTCCATCGGCTTCTATTTTCTGGGTAAGTTCTATAAATTGCGCTACATCCAGCTGTTCAGGACGTAGGTTAAAAACAATATCTTCTCTCAGCTCATCTGATAAGTTCAATGTCTTTAAACTATTACGAAGTGTTTTTCTACGCTGTTGAAAAGCAGTTTTTACTACCGTAAAAAACAATTTTTCGCTGCAAGGCAAACTATAATCCGCTTTTCTACGCATACGCATTACTCCTGATTTCACTTTTGGTGGCGGAATAAATACGTTTTCGTCAACAGTAAATAAATATTCTACGTCATAAAAGGCTTGCGCCAAAACAGATAATATTCCGTACGCTTTGGTTCCTTTCTTTTCACAAATACGTTGTGCCACTTCCCTTTGAAACATCCCGGCAAATTCGGGGATTTGGTGTTTCAACTCCAATGTTTTAAAAACAATTTGAGTAGATATGTTATACGGGAAATTCCCAATAATTGCGAATTGTTTCCCCTCAAAAACTTCATTGATATTGTATTTCAAGAAATCCTTTGAGATAATTTTATCTTTTAGTTTTGGATAATTCTCATCTAAGTAAGTAACTGATTCTGTATCGATCTCAATTACATACGTATTAATAGGCTTGTCTAATAAGTACTTTGTAAGCACTCCCATTCCTGGCCCTATTTCTAATACATCCTCGTATCCTTCTAGATTGATCGTGTCAGCAATTGCCTTGGCAATGCTTTCGTCCTTCAAGAAATGTTGTCCGAGGTGTTTTTTAGCTTTTACTTTTTCCATATTTTTTGTTTAAAGTTTAAAATTTAAAGTTCCAAGTTTATCAACTCAACACTTATTCCTTAAACTATTTTTAAATTAGAGAATACAATCAGCTTCATCTAATATGTGTAATAAATCCCTTTGTTGGTGCAGAAACAGCAAAACTGAACACTGATTACTTTCCGCTAATGGTCTGAAATCAATTCTAACTCCGTTCTAAAAGCGAGCATTTTATCTCCAAATAAACTTGCTCCCTCTTCTCTAAATCTAGGTGCATCTTCCTGATAATATTTTTCAAGAGTTTCCTTGCTGTCTGTGGTGTATTGAGCGGAGTAAGTCACGCCTCCCATTTCCTCTTCGATCAAAACCCGAACTAGTCGCGCAGAAGAAAATTTCCCCGTTGCTAAAATTTCAGGAATGTGCTTGTGTTGCATCCAAATCATCCATTGATCATGAACGCTTTCGTGTATGTTTGTGGTAACGTTGTATATTATCATTTTCCTTGTTTAATTGTTGATTTGTTTAATCGGTTAACCTTTTCCTTATAAATTCGTGTCTCCCCTTAACTTCCTAAAACTCTTTCTTGCCTCTACAAAGTAAATGCTGTCTTGATGATTGAAAATTATTTTTTCATATAACGGCTTAGCCTTTTCAGGTGTTGCCAATTTTTTATTGAAAATTTCGGCCGAGAAAAACAAGGCTTCATCTATATAAATTCCGTCACTATGATGGTCTATTATCTCTTGGTATTGACTTAAAGCCAAATTAAAATCTCCTGTTTTTTCATAAACTTTTCCTAAGCGCAACAACGTCACTGCCTCTATTTCCTGACCTTTATACTTTTGCAAAATAGATTGAAACTGAGCAATAGCCTCTTTATTTCTATTTTGGTACAAAAGGTAATCTCCTTTAGCAAATGCCGCTAATGCCGTTTGTGTAGAATCAGCAACTGTGTTGTCATTTATTAAAAGAAAGTATTCTAAAGCATCATTAGCAATCAATTGCGTACTGGCTGATTTCAATTCCTTGAACTGTTTCAATGCCCAGACAAAATCAGTTTTAAAATAGCTGGTTTTAGCTGCTTTCAAAGTCGCTTCATGGGCCAGCACATCATTCTTCAGATTCATCTCTATTTGAGAGTAATAAATCAATGCTTGGTTAAATTTTTCTTCGAAAAGCAAAATATCCGCCAATTCCATTTTTGCCTGCGCCACTTGAAAATCGTTTAATTGCAGGTCGAGTGTTTTTTTTATAATTGCTCTCCCCTCTTCTGGATTTTTCAAATTAAAGGCCACAAAATGCGCTTGAATTAATTGCAAAGATAAGGTAAAAGGACTAATCTCATATTCAGCCAACAAAGCAGAAAGTTCCTCCTTAATGGCAGCAAAATCTTTCTCCTGCGCCTTGTCAATTTTTATATTGATTAAATAAGTATGTGCCTGGATAAGCAACTCAAGATCTTTAGTGTTTTCTAATACAAATCCTAAAATTTCCACCGCCATTTCCTGATCGTCTTCTTCAACAGCAAGATGTGCTAAATTGACTAAATTAGATAGTGATTCTGGATTGCGTTTGTAGATGGCTTTTTCTTGAATAAAAGCTTTCGAAAATTCTTTTTGTTGCACGTAAAACCAACTCAAAAAACGATTCCAAAATAAATCTTGACTTTTTTGTACCCGCACAATCAATCCTTTTCTTAGCATCTCACTAAAATTACCATCAGTATCATCAGACATGAAGCGAGATAATTGATTTTGAATCATTATCGAATTTTGGGGATTTGCATACGATTCATCCAAAAAAGTGGAGATCATCATTTCTGTATTACCTAATTGCCCGTAAAGCAATCCATTCTGATAATTAAAATTATATTTGGGTTCTACCTCTGAAGCAGTTTGATACGCTTTTAGAGCATATTCTAACAAAACCTTTTTCTCGAAAGAACTAGAAATACCAAAAACTTCGTTGGGATTTTTTTTGACTCTATTTAACGCTTGATTATAGTATTCTTCAGCTTTTGAATCTTGTTTTTGCAACTGATAATTATAACCCATTTCAACAAGAAGGTTTCCTTGCTTACTCTTTTCTAATCTGTCTTTAATTGCTTTTTCTGCAGTGCTAAATTGCTCCAATTGTTGGTAACAATCAATCGTTCTTAAAAAATAAGCTGTATTATAAGGGAGTGCTATGAGTAATTCTTCATAACTAATTTTAGCTTTCTCAAAATCACCTTTATCATAGTAATATTGCGCCAATTGTTCGTTTTGAGAAAAACAAACCAATGAAAAAAACAGAGTGATATGTAGAAAAAGTTTTTTCATTATTCGTGTTTATAACCGCAACAAACAGTTCCCTCACAAAGCTGAATTAAACGCAAATTCGCAAAGTATTTTAAATAAATAAAACATACAATTTGCGAATTTGCGGTCAATAAAACAGCCTATAATTAATTTATAATATCAAAACCGCAGTATGGACGTAAAACCTCTGGAATCACTATTCCGTCTGCAGTTTGGTAGTTCTCAAGTATTCCTGCAAGCACTCTTGGCAAAGCCAATGAACTTCCGTTTAAGGTGTGTGCCAATTGGTTTTTACCATCTTTGTCTTTAAAACGCAATTTCAAACGATTCGCTTGAAAGGTTTCAAAGTTTGAAACTGAAGATATCTCTAACCAACGGTCTTGTGCTGTAGAGAAAACTTCAAAATCATACGTCAATGCCGATGTGAAACCCATATCTCCACCACAAAGACGCAATATTCTGTACGGTAATTTCAATTCGTTTAGAATCTCTTTTATGTGTTCTACCATTCCGTCTAAAGCTTTATACGAATTGTCAGGGTGCTCCACACGTACAATTTCTACTTTATCAAATTGGTGCAAACGGTTTAATCCGCGTACATGCGCTCCGTAAGAACCTGCCTCACGACGAAAACAGGGTGTGTAAGCTGTTGTTAAAATTGGTAATTCACTTTCTGAAAGAATTACATCACGAAACATATTGGTTACAGGAACCTCAGCCGTTGGAATTAGGTATAAATCATCTGCAGCATCATGGTACATTTGTCCTTCTTTGTCCGGCAACTGTCCCGTTCCATATGCTGATGCTTCATTTACCACATGGGGAACCTGAACTTCATTGTAACCTGCAGCTGTATTTTTGTCTAAAAAATAGTTAATCAAAGCGCGTTGTAATCGTGCTCCTTTTCCTTTATAAACCGGAAATCCTGCACCCGCAATTTTTACTCCTAATTCGAAATCAATGATATCGTATTTCTTCACTAATTCCCAGTGTGGTTGCGCTCCTTCGTGCAAAACGGGAATAGCGCCTTCTTCAAAAACATTTAAGTTTTCCTCCGGAGTTTTTCCTTCAGGAACAATATCAGCTGGAAGATTGGGTAAAGTGTATAATTTCGCTAAAAGTTCTTGAGCAATAACATCCGCTATTTCAGCTAATCTTTTACTTTTCTCTTTTAGTAAAACTGTTTTTTCTTTAAGTATTGCTGCTTTTGATTTCTCTCCAGCTTTCATCAATTCACCAATGTCTTTGGATAATTTATTAGATTCAGATAAAATACCGTCTAACTCGACTTGGGTAGCACGACGTCTTTCGTCTAGTTGTACCACTTCTTCAACAACACTTTTGGCATCCATATTCCTTTTTGCCAAAGCCTTGATTACTTTTTCCTGATTCTCTCTAATAAATGCGATTTGTAACATAGCTTGATTTTTATAACTCTACTTATATATTAATGGAAGCAAATTTAAGGAAATGTTTGATACTTACGAGGGAAAGTTTAAAGGATTAAACTATTTCACAAAGATGCCCAAAGGAGACACAAAGATTCACGAAAATTCAGACTGCTTTATGACGAAATACTTTGCGAAACTAATTAATTAAGCTCTTTTAATCTCGTGCCCAACAAATTCTTCCAAGGCTGCAAACATATCATCAACTGAAAGCACTTCAGTATCGGGGTGTGATTTTAAGAAATTAGCATTCAAAGCCACTAAATCTTCTTCGATTGCTGCAAATGATTGTGCATTTAATATATCTCTTGTTGGATTTACGCCTTCCAGCTTTCCTTTCAGAAATTTATTTAGTTTTACACTGCTCATTAATCTGACTTTTTTGGACTGTTGTTGAAAGTACTCCAACTGCTTTTCGGCACCAATCAAAGCCAAACCTTCTTCCACTAATTCGTTTAGTTCTTTATCCCAACCTGAATTATATACAAACTGCGCAAAATTTCCTTCGGTGCATTGTGCATTATAATAGTCTAAATAATAACTCATAATCCCATCTTCGTGAATCAAATCATCATCAATTTTTTCCTCACGCATTAAGTTGATTACCGAAATATTAGAATTTATAACATCTTGTGGGCTTTCACTAGCTGCTGCAGTTTCTGAAATAATTATTTTACCGAATTCCATTTGTTTTGATTTTTAAGGAGTGTGGCGCAAATTTCGGGTAAAATAAAACAGAAATGAAATTTTTTTTTATCCACGGATTACACAGATTAGCACTGTTATTTGGGATTTAAGTACCAAACGCCGTTAATGAATTTCTATTCTCTATACATTTTTTACCGCATAGAAACATAGATTCTCCTTATGTGAAATAAGGCGTTTCACTTATTTAAAGAAAACCATAGGCAAACCACAATAATGATTTACATATTATCTGATTCGTTACTGTTTTTTTGCTGATTCATTTTTGTTACTAAAGCTTTCAAACGTAATGCTTGTGCTTTTTTCTCCTCCTGAAGTTTAGCTTTTTTCCGATTTAGCAATTTGGTGTGTAAAGCCTTATTTTTGGTGTTTTTTTCGGGTCCTTTTGCCATGGAAATTCGACTATTTAATTTTCAACTTGCAAAGATATAAAAGGCGGTACATTATCTGTATGGGTTTGGTCCAAAAACAATAAATATCTTTATGAAAAATAAGCAATCTTAGCATTATATAAATGAAAGAGTCTATACAAACTAAATTATTGGTTTTTAAAATTTCTTAGTTCATGCTTACGATAGTATTGACAACACCATCGTTTAGGAATATCCTTGCGATCGTGTGTGGCTATTCTTTGTTGATTTCATTGATTACTTCGTCAATTACATCATTTGCAATTCTCATATCTATTTGAAAAAACTCTCGATTTTTATCAATTCTGTAATTTTCTAATAATTTATGAATGTTTTTTTCTGCGAGATAACAATCTTTAGTATCCCATTCTCTCATAACAATAAACTTATCAGGAATACTTGTTTTAGACAATTGATTTGCTCTTTCATCAGCCGATTTAGTTGTTAAACCTATTTTATATATATCATTTTTGAGATTTCCATTTCTCATAATGTAGATTTTACCTGCGTTTTCGGAAGTAAAACCTAAATCTTTTTTTCTTTCAATAATTAATTCATCTTCTTTAGTTACAAAGTAACTTTCTGTTTTTTTGACCCAAGTTTTTCCGTTTATTGGATTTCCCATTTTGTTACTACCTACTTCATCATCGTTTAATTTTTTCCAATATCCTGAAGTTTCAATTTTGAAATTTTCATCACGGAGTTTTATTCTGTTTGATGAAAAAGTTTTACTCCGATTTAATATCCATAGGGTTCTGTTTCTTATTTTAAATTTATTGTCAACATCTTTATAATCTCTCTTTTTAAAAGGATTTTTTAAAATTGACTTTACCTCTGTATCATATTCTTGTTCTTCTATTTCTTCGTTGAAAAAGTCAAAATAATTCGGTAAATATAAACACGCTTTTGCTAATTCAAATATTGAATTAAAATTCTCTACTTCTTTTACAAGATTTTTAAAAGTTTCTTCATAGCCAGGATCTCTCCACTCTCCATTTACCATAAAACCTGTCAAGTCATCTGTATAGATTGAAAAACTATTCCCTTCATCTCTAGCAACATATCTTGCATCTATTGTACTCGAATCCAAATTAAAACGACAAGCAACAAGTACCTTCCATAAGTTCGGATCATCATTTAATTTCACTGCTTCCCTAATTCTATCATCTGCAACTTTTATTTTTTCTTTACCGACAGTTATTTTCATTGTTTCTAAAGGAGTTAATTCTTTAGATTTTTCATTTGTGTCTATTTTTTGGCCAGTATCGAATAGCATTGTCACTTCATTGCCTCGCCTTATAAGAGATACCCCAGCAATAACGAATTCGTTTTTATCGTCCGTTTTAAAAGTTATCTCTTTTAAATCATAACCAACGTTGAAGTTATAGATTAAATCTTCTTCTAAATTCTCTTTTATTTCTTCTCTATCATTTTTAAAATCATTTGATGTATAGAAATCAATAAAATCGAAAAATGATATCGAATAATCCTCTTCGTCTAATAATCTCCAATAATTTAATCGTTTATCCAATGTAAAAAAAGCTTCCATTACATTAAACATTATTGGCATTTTACGATGACCATAACTCCAAGATCTATGATTGAATTCTCCTAGATAATGCCTTATTTCAGGGTCCATAAAAAGTCCAATACCATTTGCTTCTTGAAGCTCCCAAGTCTTAACAGCTTCATTTTTTTTCGCTTTAATTACTTTTTGGAAGTTTGGATTTCGGTGCTCATGTTGTTTAAGTCGCTCAATAACAATATTATATTCTGGAGTACCTTCTTCAGGAAGAGAATCTTTTGTATACTCTATTCGTCTTTTTAAGTGTTCTTTCACAATGGTTGATTTACAATGACACCTACTTAGTAAGTATTATGATTTTAATTACCCTCTAAATATATAAAAATATCCTACAAAGAAACCTAATGGTTTTGTATTTTGTCTTCCATGGAAAGAAAAATCTCGTCAAAGAATTCGTGTAACGGCGATTACTCCTCATCGGAATAACAAATATTGATAAAAACTCAACTCCCCTAGCCCCGATAGCAGTGAAAATCCTTTTACTTTTTCTTTAAAAAGTAAAAGATTGCAACGTATAGCGGGAAATAGCTTCAAATAAAAATTGGATTCCTTATTTTTGCAGCCAATAAAATTGAATCATGATACAGAATCCAAAAAGATATACCATTACGGCGGCATTGCCTTACACGAATGGACCAATTCACATTGGCCATTTGGCGGGTGTTTACGTGCCTTCAGATATTTATTCCCGTTACCTGAGATTGCAAGGAAGAGACGTTTTGTTTGTTTGCGGAAGCGACGAGCACGGTGTGGCGATTTCTATGAAAGCAAAGAAAGAAGGCATAACGCCTCAAGAAGTAATTGATAAATACGATGGAATTATTCGCAAATCGTTTAATGATTTTGGAATATCATTTGATAATTATTCTAGAACTTCGGCTAAAATCCATCATGACACGGCTTCGGAATTTTTCACAACATTATATGAAAAAGGGGATTTTATAGAACAAGTCACCGAGCAATTATATGATGCAAAAGCAGATCAATTCCTAGCCGATCGTTTTGTTATTGGAACTTGCCCAAAGTGCGGTAATGAAGAAGCATATGGTGATCAATGCGAAAAATGTGGTTCTACGCTGAACGCTACGGATTTAATTAATCCAAAATCTACGATTACAGGAGAAACTCCGGTTATGAAATCAACGAAACACTGGTTTTTACCTTTAGATCGTTATGAAGATTTCTTGAAAGAATGGATCTTAGTAGGACATAAAAACGACTGGAAACCCAATGTTTACGGACAAGTAAAATCTTGGATTGACGGCGGACTAGAACCTCGTGCAGTTACACGTGACTTGGATTGGGGAATTGACGTCCCGGTTGAAGGAGCTGAAGGAAAAAAACTATACGTTTGGTTTGACGCACCAATTGGTTACATCTCATCTACCAAAGAATGGGCTTTCCGCGAAGGAAAAGACTGGGAACCGTACTGGAAAGATCAAGATACGAAACTGGTTCACTTTATTGGGAAAGACAATATCGTCTTCCATTGTATCATTTTCCCTGCGATGTTGAAAGCGGAAGGAAGCTATATATTGCCAGACAATGTGCCTGCAAACGAGTTCTTGAATTTAGAAGGAAATAAATTATCGACTTCTAAGAACTGGGCAGTTTGGTTGCACGAATATTTGGAAGAGTTTCCAAATCAGCAAGATGTTTTGCGTTATGCATTGACATCAAATGCGCCAGAAACAAAAGACAACGACTTTACTTGGAAAGATTTTCAAGCAAGAAATAATAATGAATTGGTTGCCATTTTTGGAAACTTCATTAATCGTGTAGTGGTTTTAACCAATAAATATTACGAAGGAATTGTCCCTACCGCGAACACATTTTCAGAAGTAGACGAAGCAACTTTAACAGAGTTGAAAGCCTACCCAGCAGTGATTTCGAGTTCTTTGGAACGTTATAGATTCAGAGAAGCTTTGGGCGAAATGATGAATGTAGCTCGTTTAGGTAATAAATACTTAGCAGACGAAGAACCTTGGAAAATGATAAAAAATGATCAAGGTCGTGTGCAAACCCAAATGTATGTTGCCTTACAAATTGCAGCAGCTTTGAGTTCACTTTGCGAACCTTTCTTGCCGTTTACTGCCAAAAAATTATCTGGAATTTTAAAAATTGAAAGTCCGTTGAGCTGGAGTACAATTTCCGAAAGTTCAGATTTATTACCAGCGGGTCACCAAATTGGTGAGGCAGAATTATTGTTTGCTAAAATTGAAGATGAAGAAATTCAGAAACAAATAGACAAACTAGAAGCGACTAAAACAGCTAATAAAGCCGAAAACAAAGTAGTGGAACCACAAAAAGAAGCCATTCAATTTGATGATTTTGCAAAAATGGATATGCGTGTAGGAACGATTATCGAAGCAACTAAAATGCCAAAAGCAAACAAGCTTTTGATTCTTAAAGTAGATACAGGTATTGACGTTCGCACCATTGTTTCAGGAATTGCAGAGAGTTTCAAGCCGGAAGACATTGTAGGAAAGAAAGTTACTGTTTTAGTTAACTTAGCTCCAAGAGCGTTGCGTGGTGTAGAAAGTCAAGGAATGATTTTGATGTCAACCAATACCGACGGAAAACTGGTTTTTATAAATCCAGATACGGATGGTGTTGCTGATGGAGAGACAATAAATTAATAAAAATCCGAGCACGAATATCTTGAATTATCACTGATTGATTGGTGATAATTCATGTAATTCGTGTTCTTTTTTAAAAGAAAATACAGATGACCAATGCAAAACCAAGATTAGCGCTCGCTTTTGGAATACTTTGTATTTCTATTTTCCCTATATTGGTTAAACTCAGGTTGACTCCTGGATTAATTTCTGCATTTTATAGAATGGCAATTGCCGTTTCTTTGTTACTGCCTTATGTCCTAATCACTAAAAAGTTTAAACTACCCGAGAAAAAAAACATACTACTTGCGGTAATTTGCGGTGTCTTATTTGCTTCGGATGTTGCGGTCTGGAATATTGCTATTCAAGAATCAAGCGCTACACAAGCATCGCTGCTAACTAACTTATCACCGCTTTGGGTAGGCATTATTTCTTATGTCTTTTTAAAAACCAAACCTGCCACTAATTTTTGGATAGGAACTACAGTAGCACTATTTGGCATGGCAATGTTAGTTGGATTCAAGTTCTTTCTTGAATTAGACTTTGACAATGCCTTTATATTAGCAGTATTATCAGGGATATTCTATTCCATTTATCTATTGGTCAGTAAAAAAGCACTTACACATATTGATGTACTCTCCTTTATGGTTATTAGTTTGCTAGCATCAACAGTATATTTAGCAGTAGTGTGCATTGTGATGAGAGAGCCTTTTTCAGGTTTTTCAGATATGGGTTGGTTAGTTTTACTGATTCAAGCCGTGGTATGTCAATTGATGGCTTGGTTATCGATCAGTTATGCAACGCAGCATATGCGTCCCACCCGAGTTTCGTTGAGTTTACTGGGTCAAGCAGTACTTACGTCAATTTTAGCCTGGCTCTTTTTAGATGAAAAAATTACATTGAATATGATAATAGGTGGTATAATACTACTTTTAGGAATCCGAATTACATTTTTTACAAAAACACTTTCAATCAAAAATATATTTAGTAAAGCAAAAGAAGATTCTTCTTTGACAACATAAAAAAAATGAAAAATTTAAAAGTAATAGCTTTCGATGCTGATGACACTTTATTTATAAACGAAACCTATTTTGCCGAAACTGAAGAAAAGTTCTGTTCACTAATGGGAGACTATCTATCACATCAAGGGATTTCCCAACAGCTTTTCAAAGTAGAAATCGACAATCTAAAAATATACGGTTATGGTATTAAAGGATATATTCTTTCTATGATTGAAGCTGCAATGCGCATTTCGAACAATACCATTCCCATTGAAGTAGTTGAAAAAATTATTCAATACGGAAAAGAATTGACTGAAAAGCCAATTGTACTGCTTGATGGTGTTGAAGAAACACTTGAAGCGTTACATGGAAAATACAAACTTGTTGTGGCTACAAAGGGCGATCTTTTAGACCAAAGAAGAAAACTGCACAATTCTGGATTAGGTAAATATTTTCACCACATCGAAGTGATGTCAGACAAACAAGAAATAGACTATTTGGATTTAATTAAACGCTTGGAGATTCAACCCGCTGAGTTCTTAATGATAGGCAACTCATTAAAGTCCGATATATTACCCGTTTTAGAAATTGGAGGACACGCTGTTCATATCCCATTTCACACTACATGGGCACACGAAAAAATAGACCATACAATTGTACATGAAAATTTCAGTAATTATGATAAAATTAATGCTATTTTAAATCTTTTAGACTAAAAAAAAGCCTTATTTCATACCGATTTCCTTTTAAAAACATCATAGCATTTGAATAAGGGTACATAATATTCTTAAATAAAAGCTAAAAGAAAGGTTTTTTGATAATTATAATTATAAAATATTATCAAAAAACCATCGACTGTGCTCTGTTTGTAGAATTATAACTAATTCTTACATAATTAACACATAGAAATTTCTTATTAAACATTATGTCGTAATTTTGCATTAAATATAAAAAACATAAAATTATGAAAAAACTTATACTAACGTTGGTTTGTGCTGCGGCAATCACGACAGTAAGTGCTCAAACTGAGACTCAAAAAACAGCTGCTAATACTGACTACAACAAATGGTCTATTGAATTGGCTGCTGGTGTAAACAAACCACAAAGACCAATGACTTCAGGTTATTACACTTCAACTCCAAGTCCTTACGTTATTGATTTAGGAGCAAGATATATGTTTAACAACAAATTTGGTTTGAAAGCTGACTTTGGTTACAATAGCTTCGAAGGAAAAGATGAATCTAAATCTTTTGACACTAAATACTACAGAGCTGACATTCAAGCAGTAGCTAACTTAGGAAGAATTATGAACTTCGAAACTTGGACTAACACAATTGGTTTATTAGGACACGCTGGTTTTGGTTTATCAATGTTAGAAAGAGAAGATCCTTCTTACGTAAAAGACAGAATGGGTAATTTCATGGCTGGTGTAACAGGTCAAATCAAATTAACTGATAGAATCTCTTTAACTGGAGATTTCACAACTATTCTTAACGCAGCACAAAACGCAGCATTTGATGGTGCAAGTACTCGTGCTTCAAGAGGATTTCAAGGAATTCTTTTTAACGGAACTGTAGGTGTAACAGTTTATTTAGGTAAAAATGCAAAACATGCTGACTGGGTAACTCTTGTTGATAAAGATGTATTAGCTTTAACTGATAGAGTTGACAACATTGAAAACAAAATGTTAGATACTGACAATGATGGTGTAGCTGATTATTTAGACCAAGAGGCAAACACTGCTTCAGGAGCTTTAGTTAACACTAAAGGTGTATCAGTTGACGCAAACAACAACAATGTTCCAGATGACGTTGAAAAATACATCATGGAGAACTATACAAGTAAAACTGACAAATCTCCAATGTTAAGCAATAATGAGTTAATCAAAAGCTTAATTAACGGTGGTTATGTTGCTACTTATTTTGATTTTGATAAATCTACTCCAACAAATGTTTCTACTGAAGGTATCGATTTTATCTTAACTTACTTAAGAAACAATCCTACTGCATCAGTTGACATTATTGGTCATGCTGACGAAATTGGAAGATCTGCATACAATGATAAATTATCTAATGCAAGAGCTACTAAAGTAGAAAGCATTTTATTAAAAGCAAATGTTGATGCTTCAAGATTGAATGTAATCGCAGCTGGTGAAGACAATTCAGTTGATAAAGATTCAGAATTAGCTAGAAAACTAGTAAGAAAAGTTACTTTCAGAATAAAATAATTTAGATATAGATTATTTAAAAAGCCCTAAAGGAAAATTCCTTTAGGGCTTTTTTCATTTAACCTGCCTTGCCTCAAAGCTATATCTACAAAATTACTAGAAAAATATATTGGTTCGTAAAATTATAAAACAACAAATTTTAAATTTAAAACAATAGCAGTATTTTTGAACAACACTAAAATTACAAAATATTGAAAACATTATTAGACATCGAAAAATGGCCTAGAAAAGAACATTTTAATTTCTTTAAACAGTTTGAAGAACCCTTCTTTGGTGCTACAGTAGAAATTGATTGTACTAGAGCCTATGAAAACTCAAAAAAACTAAACAGCTCTTTTTTTATATACTATTTACACAAAACTTTAGTTGCCGTTAATACTATTGAATCGTTTCGCTATCGAATATCGGACGATAAGATCGAGATACATGATAGAATTGATGCTTCAGCAACCATAGGAAGGTCAGATGGCACGTTTGGCTTTTCATTGATAGAATTCAACCATAACTTTGACATTTTTAAAACAACCGCACTAGCAGAAATAGAGCGCATCCAGACGACTACGGGTTTATTTACACGTACTTTTGAATCAGACAATGTGATCCACTGTTCGGCTATTCCTTGGCTCAATTTCACTTCCCTTTCACATGCAAGAAGCTATACTTTCCCCGATAGTTGCCCAAAAATTTCCTTTGGTAAAATGATAATTTCTGACACTGGCAAAAGAACGATGTCCATGTCTGTTCATGTACATCATGGTTTAATGGATGGCCTACATCTAGGCAAATTCGTGGATTGTTTTCAAGAAATTATGAATCAGTAAATTAAGTTTTTCGTAACTTTACTTTTAACACAAAAACACTTTCCCATGTTATCACAAAATATAGAAAAAGCATTGAACGATCAAGTTCGTATTGAAGCTCAGTCTTCCCAAATCTATCTTTCGATGGCATCTTGGGCGGAGATTAAAGGACTATCGGGAGTTTCAAAGTTTATGTATGCACAATCTGATGAAGAGCGCACCCATATGCTTAAATTGGTTAAATTTATAAACGAGCGTGGCGGTCACGCACAGGTTTCTGAATTGAAAGCTCCAAAAACAAGTTATTCAACATTCAAAGAAGTGTTTGAAGAACTTTACACGCATGAAGTTTTCGTTTCAAACGCGATAAACGAATTGGTCCATATTTCCATTTCTGAAAAAGATTATGCTACCCATAACTTTTTACAATGGTACGTAGCTGAACAAATCGAAGAAGAAGCACAGGCTAAACATATATTAGACAAAATAAACCTAATAGGAGACGATAAAGGCGGTCTATATCTATTTGACAAGGATATTGAACAACTTATCTCAAAAGGCTCCGCATCCACGCTTTAAACAACTATCATCATTTAGTCGCTTTAAAATAAAGTAACTTGATCTTAATTTTTGAAAAATTGAGCAAAAAAGATAAAAACAAAAGTAAAAAGAAGGATGAAAAGAAACTCCTTAAAAAGGATACTGTAACTGGTAAGCTAAAGTCAAAATGTTGCGAAAAATATAAAAAAGGAGAAGACAAGCGTTGTAAAAGATGCCCCAAATTTGATTTAGGCAAAAAACAAGATTGACTTTCACCATTAAAGTAAAAAAACCATCGACAACTGTCGATGGTTCTTGCTACTTATAATCGCTAGGTATTTAAACGGCTTACTATTTTCCCAAAAGAAGTACCTCATTTGCAACCACTTCAGTAACATATCGCTTTTCACCATCTTTATCCTCATAACTCCTGTGCGTCAATTTCCCATCAATAGCGATCTCCTTGCCTTTGGTTACGTATTTTTCTATGATCTCGGCGGTCTTCCCCCAGGCAACAACTTTATGCCATTCTGTTTGTTCTACTTTTTCTCCTTTGTCATTTTTGTAGCTGTCGTTAGTTGCGATGGTTAAATTCGCTAGCTTTCTTCCTCCTTCAAAAGTTTTGATTTCTGGATCATTCCCTACGTGTCCAATTAACTGTACTCTGTTTCTCATTGCATTCATGGCGTGTAAAATTTAAATGTTTATGTTAGATTAAAACTCATGCCGATTGTATTTCGATTTCGACATGGCAAAGATCTGACAGCTTCATAAATTTATTCGGTTGGTATTCAATTACTTTCGGTTGTAAATATTTGTAAACGTTTGTAAACGGATACTAATTATACTATATTTACCGCAAAAAATATATAATATGCCGAATACCATACAGTCTATTGAGTTAAGAAACTTAAAAATAGAGGATTATAAAGAATTAAAAAAATCAATGGTTGAATCCTATCCAGAAATGGCAGATTCATTTTGGCAAGAAGAACAATTAGAAATTTTACTGAATAAATTCCCCGAGGGACAATTGGTTATCGTAGTTGACGGAATTGTTGTTGGTTCAGCATTATCGATTTTAGTAACTGAAGATTTTGCCTTCAAAACGAAAACCTACAAAGATATTACAGGCAATTATACTTTTTCAACTCATAATTCAGAAGGAGAAGTTATATATGGTATTGATGTTTTTATTAATCCAAAATACCGTGGCCTAAGACTAGGACGACGTTTATATGACGTTAGAAAAGAACTATGCGAACAACTAAACCTAAAATCAATCATTTTTGCTGGTAGAATTCCTTCTTACGGAAAATATAAAGATGAAATTACGCCTAAAGTTTATATCGAAAAAGTAAAGAAAAAAGAGATCTACGACCCCGTTTTATCATTTCAATTAAGCAATGATTTCCATGAAGTTCGTGTGCTTAAGAATTATTTAGAAGGAGATACTGAATCCTTAGAGTATGCTGTATTATTAGAATGGAATAACATCTATTATGAAGATAGCCCAAAATTAATTAACGTCAAAAAAAGCGTAGTTAGGCTTGGATTAATCCAATGGCAAATGCGTTCATTATCTAATCTAAAAGCCCTATTTGATCAAGCCGAATTCTTTATTGATACTGTATCTGGTTACGAAAGTGACTTCGCATTATTTCCAGAGTTTTTTACAGCACCCCTAATGGCTGATTTCAATCATCTGTCAGAACCCGAAGCGATTAGAGAGCTAGCTAAACATACTGAAGCTGTAAAGCTAAAATTTCAAGAGTTTGCCATTTCCTATAATATCAACATCATCACTGGAAGTATGCCGTTTATAGAAGACGGACATGTTTACAATGTAGGGTTTCTATGTAAACGGGACGGGACAAACGAAATGTACCGCAAAATCCATATTACACCTAACGAAGTTTTCCATTGGGGAATTACTGGCGGGAATGCAATTCAAACCTTTGACACTGACTGCGGTAAAATAGGGGTTATCATCTGTTATGATGTAGAGTTCCCAGAGCTTTCTAGATTAATGGCCGATGAAGGAATGAACATCCTATTTGTACCTTTCCTAACCGATACCCAAAATGGATATACTCGAGTGAAACACTGTGCACAAGCAAGAGCGATTGAAAACGAATGTTATGTTGCCATTGCGGGTTGTGTAGGTAATTTGCCTAAAGTAAATAACATGGACATACAATATGCCCAGGCAGCTGTGTTTACGCCATCTGATTTTGCATTTCCAAGTAATGGGATTAAAGCTGAAGCGACGCCAAATACTGAAATGACTTTGATTGTAGATGTTGACATCAATCTTTTAAAAGAGTTACACGAACACGGAAGTGTAAAAATTATGAAAGACAGAAGACATGATTTATATAGTTTGAAAAAAATATAATAATGAAAAATTGTTTAGAATGTAGCGAAAAAATTGTGGGCAGGGAAGATAAAAAATTCTGCAGTGACGGTTGTCGCAATGCCTATAACAACAAAATAAATAAAGACAATAATAATTTTATGCGCAACATCAACAATAAGTTGCGCAAAAATTATCGGATACTACTAGAACTTAATCCCGATGGAAAGTCTAAGACAACAAGAGCAAAACTACTAAGCAAAGGTTTTGATTTTGAATTTTTTACTAATATGTTGAAAACAAAAACAGGAAACACCTACTATTTCCTGTACGATCAAGGCTATCTGCTTTTGGACAATGATTTCTATATGTTAGTCAAAAAAGATATTTAATACCACATCCAGCAATCCCCAAACTATGAAAAAAGGTTTTTCCTCACTGTTTTCCATTTTATTTATCCTGATCGTCCTAGCGATCCTTTATCTTACAATGATGCCACAGTGGACTTCAGACGATGTACCCCTTTCTGAATTTTCTACCAAACGCGCTTTCGAGCAAGTAGACGCGATTTCGAAACAACCTCACTATGTAGGTTCAGATAATCATGAAAAAGTAGCAAGCTACCTTCAAAAGGAATTAAATAAATTAGGATTGGAAACATCCATACAAGAAGGCTATACCTTAACAGACTGGGGGAATTTAGTCAAATCAAAAAATATCTTAGCCCGTATAAAAGGCACACAAAACACAAAAGCATTATTATTACTAACTCATTACGATAGTGCCCCACATTCATCTTCCTATGGCGCAAGTGACGCAGGCTCTGGAGTTGCGACAATTTTAGAAAGTGTTCGTGCTTTTTTATATGCCAAAACCCCACATAAAAATGATATAATTATTCTTTTTTCGGATGCTGAGGAGCTAGGGTTAAACGGAGCAGCGCTATTTGTAACGGAGCACCACTGGGCAAAGGAAATAGGATTAGTCCTGAACTTTGATGCTCGTGGTTCATCTGGACCTAGTTACATGTTGATGGAAACCAATAGTGGTAACGCGAGTTTAGTTAAGGAATTTGCGGCAGCTAAAACCACATTTCCCGTAACCAATTCATTGATGTATAGCATTTATAAAATGCTCCCTAACGACACCGATTTGACTGTTTTTAGAGAAAAAGGGAATATTCAAGGGTATAACTTTGCCTTTATAGACGATCACTATAACTACCATACTGCCCAGGACGACAGCAACCACTTAAACAAAAACACATTAGCACATCAAGGAACCTACTTAATGCCACTTTTAAGTTATTTTTCGAATGCTAATTTAAACAGCAACCAAATTACAAATGACGAGGTCTACTTTACAATTCCTTACACCTTTATTCATTATCCTTTTAGTTGGGTTTTCCCAATGCTGCTAATTGCATCACTCTTATTCGTATTTTTAATATTTATAGGTATTGGTAAAAAAATTCTATCTTTTCCTGAAATCATAAAAGGATTTGTTCCTCTTTTGGGATCCATAATTACAGCTGGCGTAGTGACTTATTTTGGCTGGAAAGGACTTTTGTTCGCCTACCCTCAATATAATGATTTACTTAATGGATTTACCTATAATGGACATGCATATATCGCTGCATTTGTCTTATTAAGTCTGGCAATATGTTTGGCGTTTTATCAGAAATTATCAGTTAAGAAACGTACAATGAACTATTATGTGGCTCCTTTATTTCTGTGGCTTATCATTAATGGGTTTATTACTTTCTATTTAAAAGGCGCTGGTTTTTTAATAATCCCCGTTTATTTTGGAATTTTTGCTTTTGGAATTTTTATAGTTACACAAAAATCAAGTGTGCTTTTAAACCTTATTTTAGGTATTCCTGCTTTATTGCTAATCGCTCCATTTATCCAAATGTTCCCGATAGGTTTGGGCCTAAAAGTACTTTTTGGAAGTGCCATTCTCACAGTATTAACTTTTGTACTGCTACTGCCCGTTTTTGATACTTTTATCAAAAAAGGAAGGTGGGCATTTGTATTTCTATTGATTTCCATTGGATTTTTTACAAAAGCGCATTACGAATCCGGTTACGAAAAGGGCAAAGCCAAATCAAACAGTTTAGTTTATATTTATGATGCCGATAAGAATAAAGCCCATTGGGTTACATATGATAAAAACCTGGATGACTGGACAAAATCCTATTTAGGTGAAAACCCCAAAGAAGGAGTTTCTTATAATGAAACGCCATTGTTTAGTAAATACGCTTCTAAATTTACCTTTGCTACAGAAACGACCGTGAAAGATTTGGCAAAACCTACAATTGAATTTCTAAAAGACAGTTTGAGTGGCAATCAACGTTATCTTAAAATTAAAATTAGTCCTAATAGAAGGGTTAATCGCTATGATATTTTTGCTAGTGAAAAAATAGTGTTCCATAATTTCAAAGCTAACGGAGCAACACAACTAGAACAAAAAGAATCTAAAATGAATCGCAAAGGAAAGAAAATCTTAAGCTATTATGTTGTTAATAATGAACCGTTAGAAATGCAATTTAATATAAACAAATCGGCACTTTTTGATATGCAACTTCTAGAAAGTTCATTTGATTTACTGTCGAACCCATTATTTAACATGAAGCCTAGAGCTTCGTGGATGATGCCAACTCCTTTTGTTTTGAATGATGCTGTGGTTATCAAAAAAAGAATCAAACCCACCCCAAAAGTGATTGAAGTTCCTGTCTTTGTCCAGAATACTAAAATAATCAGGAAAAAAGTTATGTCTCCCTCAGTAAAGGATAGTTTGTAAAGAAGCTGCTCTACTCTGGAATACGAAAGGATTCGTCAGCTTCGTTTTGTAAATGCTTTACGAGTTTATCTAAAATGTAAAGTTTAAGATTAACCGCAAATTCGCAAATTAAACTTTGTGAATTTGCGGTTTTCCGTTTTTAAAATGAAGTCAAAAAACTGCATCAAAAAATTTAACCAAAACCCTCCCGTTTTATACTATTTTTGTAATCTCTATTTAAGTTTACAATGAAACAAATTAGCATTTTAGGTTGTGGTTGGATGGGATTGCCTTTGGCGAAAGCCCTAATCGAAAAAAACACCAGAGTAAAAGGATCTACGACTTCAGTAGATAAACTTTCTGTTTTAGAAAAAACAGGAATCCAAGCTTTCTTGTTAGAATTAGATAGCAAGAGTGTTCCTGATGCTCTTCCTGCTTTTTTTGAAGGAAGCGAAACGCTAATCATTGCGATTCCGCCCAAATTAAGAGGGAAAAACAAAGATTATTCAGATGCCAATAGCAATTCGTTTGTAAAAAAAATAGCAAACCTTTTACCATTACTCGAGCGATCTTCTATTCAAAATCTACTGTTCATCAGTTCGACTGCCGTATACGGTGACGCCAATGCTATTGTGGATGAACATACAAAACCGATTCCTGTTACCGAAAGTGGTAAACAATTATTAGCCATAGAAAAACTATTGCTCGAGAACATCCGTTTTAAAACTACCATATTGCGTTTTGGAGGCTTAATAGGCAAAGATCGTCATCCCGCAAGATTCTTGGCTGGAAAAGAAAATGCAGATAATCCTGAGGCTCCTATCAACCTTATTCACCAAGACGACTGTATCGAAATTATCATGAAAATTTTGGAGACGAACACCTGGGGAGAAATTCTTAACGCAGTTACACCATATCATCCCTCAAGAGAACAGTATTATACCCAAAAAGCTGTTGAATTAAATTTAGTTCCTCCAACATTTAATCATAGCCATCTATCCACAGGGAAAACTATTTTGAGTGATAAATTAAAAAAGGTTCTGGATTATACGTTCATAAAAACACATTTGTAAGTGAAAACTAAAATAACGAATACATTTTCGACCAAAATAAACGCTGTCGGATTGCCCATATTGGCCTTGTCATTTGTGTGCTTTTTTTGGGGAACAACTTGGATAGCCTCAAAGGAAGGAGTTAGACATATGCCTGCCCTTCAACTTGCAGCAATTAGACAATTTATTGGAGGAATTCTTTACGTTTGCTTTTTCCTGTATAAAAAAGCGCCCTGGCCAAAAGGAAAGCAATGGAAAACAATAATTATCCTTAGCATTCTTAATTTTGCTTTAAGCAATGGATTAAGTACTTGGGGAGTAAAATACATCAGTAGCGGATTAGGTGCTATCTTAAATGCAGTTTTCCCATTGTGGATTGTTATTATCACCTTTTTTAGAGGTGAAAAACTAGCGAAATTAGCTATTATGGGACTGATAATAAGTTTCAGCGGAGTTTGTGTTATATTCTATGATCACCTCAGTGACTTCTTAGACCCCGACTTTAGATTTGGTATTATATTATCCTTGATTGCGACGATAAGTTGGGCTTTCGGTAGTTTGTATACCAAGAAAAAAGCAGCCACCTTCAATCCCTATTTCAGTCTGGGATTACAAATGGTAATTTCAAGCACCTTCCTTTTCGCTATTACAGGAGCGACGGGCACTTCTGTAAACATAACTTCAATACCGGCAATTTCCTGGTGGGCAATTGCTTATCTTGTCATCATTGGGTCGGTTTTATCATTTATTGCCTATATCTATATGCTACAAAAACTTCCTCCAGAAATCAACAGTATTTATGCCTATGTAAACCCGATAATAGCTGTACTACTTGGAGCAATTATTTTTGGAGAATCCCTAACGGCGACTATTGGAATAGGAGGTGCAGTAACCTTATTTGGATTATATATGGTCAATCATTCTATTAGAAGGACCCGAAAAATGGCCCTGAAAGATAAATTATAAAGTGAAAACAAGATGTTTTTAGACAAAAAAATCCCAAGCTTACACTTGGGATTTTTCTTTATATCAAAACTTTTATCTTACCAAATCTTAACTCTTTTTCCTGGCTCGATATACATTCCGTCACCTTTTTGTATTCCGAATGCATCATAAAAAGCATCTATATTTTGCATAGGTACATATGAACGGTACATCCCTGGAGAATGCGGATCAGTTTTCACTTGGTTCTTTATCGCTTCATCACGTGATTTTGTGCGCCACACGGTTGCCCAAGAAATAAAGAAACGTTGCTCTGGAGTTAAACCGTCAATTAGTCCTGGATTTTTATTTTCCTTTAAGTACAATTGCAATCCATCATAAGCTGCATTAACACCTCCCAAATCACCAATATTTTCCCCCAAAGTAAACTTACCGTCTACGAATGTTCCTGGAAGAGGCTGCAATGCACTATATTGATCAGCTAATGCACCTGTTAAAGCTGAAAATTGTTTTAAATCATCTGCAGTCCACCAGTCCACTAAATTCCCATCAGCGTTATATCGAGATCCAGAGTCGTCAAATCCATGAGAAATTTCATGTCCAATTACCCCACCAATACCTCCATAATTAACCGCTTCATCCGCCTGATAATTGTAAAATGGCGGTTGTAATATTGCTGCTGGAAACACAATTTCGTTATAAGATGGATTGTAATAGGCATTCACCGTTTGTGGTGACATGTTCCATTTTGTTTTGTCTACTGGCTTATTCAAATCTGCTAAATCTTGCTCAAATCGCCACTTAGCCATGTTTTTTGTATTATCAAAATAAGTACCACCTTCTTCTGGACTTTTAATAACTAATGCAGAATAGTCTTTCCATTTGTCAGGATATCCAATTTTGATTTTTGACTTGTGCAACTTTTCAACAGCACTCACTTTAGTCTCTGGCGACATCCATGATAAATTATTGATTCTGTTTTCAAAAGCGACAAAGATATTTTTTATCATAATCTCCGCTTTTGCTTTGGCTTCAGCCGGAAATTTTTTCTCCACATATAATTTTCCTAATGCCTCACCTATTCTACCATTAATTACCTGCAACGCTCTCTCATCACTTGGCCTCTGCTTCACGGCACCAGTTAAGGTTTTACCATAAAAATCAAAGTTTGCATCTTCAATAGTTGTTGACAACTGGCTTGAAGCTCTATTTAATAATGACCAACGCATGTATGCTTTCCAGTCATCCACTTTGTTCTCTTTTAATACTGACTCTAAGGCCGCCATGTATTTAGGTTGCGAAACGATTAATGAATCCACGTTTTTCAATCCTATTTTTGTAAAGTAGTTGTCCCAATTTATAGATGGAGTCAATTTCTGCAAATCAGAAACCGTCATTGGGTTGTAAGACTTTCTTCTATCCCTTCTTTCAACACGGTCAAATCTTGGTTTTGACATTTCGATCTCCAATGCCAAAATTTGTTCTGCATGTGTTTTTGCTTCTACTGGTTTTTCACCTAGAAACCCTAACATCTTTGCAACGTGAAGAACGTACTTCTCTCTTTTTTCTTTAGAATCTTTATCTTCTGAAACATAATAATCCCTATCCGGAAGACCAACTCCTCCGGGTCCTACACTAATTACATTACGATTACTGTTCTTAGCATCAGCTCCTACATTAGCACCAAAAAAGCCAATTCCTCCTAAAGGCTCCATTTCAATCATTAAAGCTTCTAAGTCTTTACTGTTTTTAACAGCATCAATCTTTTTTAAATAAGGCTTTAAAGGTGCTATGCCTAATTTATTTCGACCAACGGTATCCAAAATAGACTTATACAAATTGATAGCCTTTCCTTGATCCGTACTTGATTTATATTTAGGGTTGTTTACGGATTCTTTTAGAATTGCCAACGCATCTGCATCTGTGCTTTGTCTTAGTTCGTCAAAGCTCCCCCAACGGGTTCTGTCGCTTGGAATTTCCGTATTGTCTAACCAGGTTCCATTCACATATCGAAAGAAATCATTACTTGGCTTTACATTCTTATCCATGTAATTAATGTTAATTCCAGGTTGCACGGGTACCGAAACATTTTGTGCTTGAGTAGCTGCAAGTCCCATAATTGCTGGTATTGCAAAAAGAATTTTTTTGTTTATTTTGTTCCTCATTTTTATTCTTGCTAAATTATTTAGACAAATATAATTAATAAACAGTAATCAATTATATAAATTATTCCAGCATAAAAAAAGAAATCAATCAGCTATTAACATAAAAACATCTATAAACGCACAAAACCCGAATTTTATTCGGATTTTGTGCGTTTATAGATGAATCAAATTACCAGATTTTTACTCTTTTTTCTGGCTCGATATACATACCGTCTCCTTTTTTAATTTCAAATGCTTTATAAAAAGCATCAACATTTTGTACCGGAACATAAGCTCTATACATTCCCGGAGAATGTGGATCTGTTTTTACTTGGTTTTTTATCGCTTCATCACGCGATTTCGTTCTCCAAACTGTAGTCCAAGCAATGAAAAATCGTTGTTCAGGTGTGAATCCATCAATAAGTCCCGGATTCTTATTTTCTTTGAGATACAATTGCAAACCATCATAAGCAGCGTTAACACCGCCTAAATCGCCTATGTTTTCTCCAAGAGTAAACTTACCATCAACATGAACGCCTGGCAATGGTTCCAAAGCACTGTATTGATCTGCAAGAGCAGTTCCTAAGGTTGTGAATTGTTCTAAATCTCCGCTAGTCCACCAGTCCACCAAGTTCCCATCGGCGTTATAACGTGCTCCTGAATCATCAAAACCATGAGAAATTTCATGACCAATAACTGCCCCGATTCCCCCATAATTTACTGCTTCATCAGCTTGGTAGTTATAAAAAGGTGGTTGTAAAATAGCTGCCGGAAAAACAATCTCATTATAAGAAGGATTGTAATAAGCGTTTACCGTTTGCGGAGACATATACCATTCAGTCTTATCCACTGGCTTATTCAGCTTGTCGATATCCTTTTGAAATCCCCATCTTGCTATACTTTTCACATTTTCAAAATAACTTCCACCTTCAGCTATTCCTTTAATTTCTAATTTTGAATAATCTTTCCATTTATCTGGATATCCTATTTTAATGGTAATTTTATTTAGCTTTTCGATGGCCTTAACTTTAGTCTCTGCCGACATCCAAGTTAAATTATTGATTCGGTTTTGATAAGCAAGAATAATATTCTTAATCATCTTCTCCGCTTTTACTTTTGCTTCAGCAGGAAATTTAGCCTCTACATATAACTTACCTAATGCTTCCCCTACAGTACCATTGACCGTTTGCAATGCTTTTTCTTCACGTGGTCTTTGCTTGATTGCTCCGGTCAGTGTTTTTCCGTAAAAATCAAAGTTCGCCTCTTCTATTTTTGTAGATAATAAAGGAGTAGAACCGTTGATTAAATTCCATTTCATGTATTCTTTCCAGGCCGAAACATTATTTTCAGAAAGAATAGTTTGCAATGCTTTCATGTATTTCGGTTGGCTAACGATAACGGTGTCTAGCTTTGTAAAACCAATTTCTGTAAAATAGTTGTTCCAATTAATTGCTGGAGTCATTTTCTGTAATTCGGCTACAGTCATCGGATTGTACTGTAATCTTCCGTCTCTACGTTCTACTCTATCTAAACGTGGTTTAGACATTTCAATCTCTAAAGCTAAAATTTTACTTGCATTCTCTTTAGATTCCTCCGGAGATTCTCCAATAAACTGCAACATTCTTGCGATATGCAACTCATATTTCTGACGTTTCTCTTTAGTATCTTTTTCTTCTGATGTGTAATAATCCTTGTCAGGTAATCCTAATCTTCCAACACCAATACTAAGTGAGTTTTTAGCACTGTTTTTATCATCAGCTCCAACTCCAACCCCAAAAAAACCAATTCCACCAGTAGGTTCCATTTCAACTAATAGCTGTTGCAAATCAGCAGTATTTTCTACTTTGTCAATTTTAGCCAAATAGGGTAACAAAGGGCTTATGTCTTGTTTATCTCTGGCAACAGTATCTAGAATAGTATTAAAAAGATTGATTGCTTTTCCCTGATCAGTATTCGATTTGTATTTTGGATTCTTAGAAGCTTCTTTTAAAATTGTCAAAGCATCTTTATCTGTTTTTTTAAGCAATTCATTAAAACTCCCCCAAGAAGTTCTGTCACTGGGAATTTCAGTTTTGTCAAGCCAAGCACCATTTACAAATCTAAAGAAATCATCAGCAGGTTTCACTTTATTATCAAAGTATGAAACATTAATTCCAGGTTCTTTAACGGTGGTCTTCTTCTGAGCTTGAGCTTCTGTAAATCCAATTATTGCAGGAATCACAAAAAGCAATTGCTTATTCAACTTTATTTTCATATTTTTTTATTGTTTAGTTAGTATCACAAAGCTATTGATAAAAGTTTTAATAATTGTTGATTTTTGATTGAATTAACAGTTGTTAAAGTCGCTTTAAAACAGCCTTCTTTTTTGTATTTTTGCGTAAATTATTTTCTATGAAATCTATTTTAATTAAATACCGAATATTTTTCGGTGTTTTTTTCACACTATCAGCTATTATTCTATACTTATTTTACACAGCTCTAAAACCAGTTAAAACGCTTCCTATATACAATCCGGCAGACGTAAATCCCGAGCTGGTTGACAGTACCGTTCAGTATATCAGCAAATACCATACTATAGCTGATTTTTCTTTTGTGAACCAAAACGGAAAAACAATAACCCAAAAGGATTATGAAGGCAAGATATATGTTGCCGACTTTTTCTTCACCACCTGTCCTTCCATTTGTCCAAAAATGACAGCCAATTTATTTGATGTTCAAAAAGCCATTATCAATAACCCAAAAGTAATGTTACTTTCTCATACTGTCTTTCCTGAAAACGATAATGTTGCAGTTTTAAAAGCCTACGCAATTAAAAACGGAGTTGATGACAGCAAGTGGAACTTAGTAACTGGGGACAAAAAAGAAATTTACACTATGGCCAGAAAATCCTATCTAGCCGTTAAAATGGGAAAACCAAACGAGCTATATGATATGGTTCATACTGAAAATTTTGTGTTAGTAGATGCTAAAAGGAGAGTTCGTGGTTTTTATGACGGAACTAAAAAAGAAGACATTCAAAAACTAATAGAAGATATTAATTTTTTAAGCAACGAATAGCCTCGCTTATTAGGAATTTTCATCGCTTCCAAACCCTAGTCAAAAGACTTCTTTTTTTACACCCTTGAAATAGTTTAAATAAGTTATAAAAGTGATAATTATCATTTGATTTAGTATTATAATATGTACTTTTGCAATATTAATTCAATCTAAATAAGACTTGCGAACAACGATAAATTCACTTAAAAAAGGCGAGAAAGCCATTATCAAAGATTTTGATATTGACATTATTCCATTAAAACTTCTTGAAATGGGTTGCTTACCCGGAAATACGGTCGAATTGTTGCAAATCGCACCTTTTGGTGACCCTTTATATTTAGATATCAACGGCTCCCATTTAGCCATTCGCATTGAGACAGCTAAAGAGATTGAAGTTGAACTAATAAAAATTACGCTTTAATGATCAACACTAATATCAATGTCGCCTTAATAGGTAATCCAAATACGGGTAAAACTTCTGTTTTTAACCAATTGACTGGACTGAACCAACAAGTAGGGAATTATCCTGGAATCACCGTTGAAAAGAAGATAGGTTTTTGCAAATTACCATATAATATAAAGGCAAACATTTTAGACTTACCAGGTACCTATAGCCTGAATGCTAGTTCGATTGACGAGAATGTCGTAATTGAATTGATGCTTAACAAAAATGATAAATTATATCCAGACGTAGCCCTAGTAGTTACAGATGTAGAAAATCTAAAGAGAAATTTACTTCTTTTCACCCAAATAAAAGACTTGGAAATCCCTACCATTCTAGTTATCAATATGGCAGACCGAATGGAACACAAGGGGATCACTCTAAACATACCCTATCTTGAGGAACATTTAAAGACAAAAATTGCCCTTATCAGTTCCCGAAAAGGTTTTGGAATCACTGAGCTAAAAGAATTGATAGTCACCTATAAATCTATTTCAAGCGAACCTTGTTTGAATGCTTCAGTTATTGATACAGAATATTTCAACAGTCTGCGTAAAGCATTTCCAAACCAGTTGTTATACAAACTGTGGTTAGTGATTACTCAAGATGTAAATTTCTTGAATTTAGAGCGTAAAGAGATTCAGGGTTCTTTTACTAAATCACATTCCGATTTAAAGCGTTTACAACAAAAAGAAACGATCAAGCGATATCAGTTCATCAATGATGTACTGAAAGAGGGACTCAAAGTAGATGCGACATTAGCAAAAGATTTCAGAAGCAAACTGGATCGTGTTTTAACCCATAAAATATGGGGCTACGTAATTTTCTTTGCTATACTATTCGTTATTTTTCAATCCATTTTCGACTGGTCAAAAATTCCGATGGATTTCATTGACAGCACCTTTGCCTCATTAGGTACGTTAGCAAACGATTCACTGCCGTCTGGTGTTTTAACGAATTTGATTTCGCAGGGAATCATCCCCGGAATCGGTGGAATACTAATTTTTATACCGCAAATCGCGTTCTTATTTTTATTCATTTCCATATTAGAAGAAAGTGGCTATATGAGTAGAGTTGTTTTCTTGATGGATAAAATAATGCGTAAATTTGGTTTATCTGGAAAAAGTGTTGTTCCCTTAATTTCAGGGACTGCTTGCGCTATACCGGCTATTATGGCAACGCGAAATATTGAAAATTGGAAAGAACGCTTAATTACCATTCTGGTAACACCATTTACAACTTGCTCCGCACGACTACCTGTTTACGCAATTATAATAGCATTGGTAATTCCAGATACTCGTGTATTTGGTATCTTTAATCTTCAAGGATTGACGTTAATGCTATTGTATCTTTTGGGTTTTGGTATGGCTATATTTTCAGCTCATATTTTAAATAAAATTTTAAAAATAAAAGGGAAGACGTTTTTTGTGGTTGAAATGCCAAACTACAAATTGCCAATGTTCAAAAACGTAGCAATCAACGTCATTGAAAAAACCAAAGCTTTCGTTTTTGGAGCGGGGAAAATAATTTTAGCTATATCAATAGTTCTATGGTTTATGGCATCTTATGGTCCAGGTGAAGAATTTAATAACGCTGATGAAATAATACGCACTACGACTGACAATACTACTCTGACGCAACAACAGCTACAAAACAAAGTGGCCTCATATAAACTTGAGAATTCTTATATTGGAATTATGGGAAAAACGATTGAACCCGCAATCTCGCCTTTAGGATATGATTGGAAGATTGGGATTGCAGTTTTAACTTCCTTTGCGGCTAGAGAGGTCTTTGTAGGTACCTTAGCCACCATATATAGTGTAGGCGACAGTGACAATGAAGACACGATAAAAAATAAAATGGCTGCTGAAATCAACCCCGTAACAGGAAAGAAAATATTCAACTTTGCCTCAGGAATCTCATTGTTGTTATTTTATGCTTTTGCTTTACAATGTGCCAGCACTTTAGCTATTACCCGAAAAGAAACCAATTCCTGGAAATGGCCTCTGGGACAACTTATTTTCATGAGTGGATTTGCTTATGTTTTGGCATTGATTGCCTATCAAATTTTAAAATAAATAGTTATGCTTCAAGAAATTATAGCTTTTACGGCACTCGGAATTGCGCTTGCATTTCTGATAAAAAAATTCTTTTTCAAAAAGAAAAAATCCGACAAAAATTGTGGAGACGACGACTGTGGTTGTCACTAAGAAATAAATAGTTACAGTACGCCTTAAGCAAAAAGAGAGAAACAATACGGTATTTTACCTTCAAAAACCTGGTCACTCTAAAAGCGCAAACCAGCTAAATCCTCATTAAAAAAAATCCCCTTAATTTAAGTTAATTAATTTATATTAACTAAATTTACATAGCGCTTATCCGTAGTTAAAGCCTTAAGGTCAGTTATTTACAGCACCTACTCTGTTAATACATTGGATTTGAATATAATTTCAAGCCTATCAGCTCTACTCCTACAAAAGCTAATGAAATTGCGTAGCAAGTATAAAAAGGCAATAAAAACACCCCAACACAAATTAATTTTACTGGAAAAAACTACTATATCACAAGTAGAACTTTACATCCAAATAAAAAATTATAGTTCTCACGGTTGCTATAACAATTGTGTCTGAACTACTCAATTAAACCTAAATAGATACAGCTAGCTATTATGAAAATAAAAAGAGACTCCTTTTGATTTCCTGACGAAATCTATAATACGCTGCTTATAAAAAATGCTTAGTCAAGTCGCCAAATGAGAATTTCATACAATTATTATGTTGCAATTGATTTTAAATCAAAAGGACCAATAACAACTAATTATGAAAAAATTTGTCTTACTATTATTAATACTAAACATGAGCTCGCTTTATTCACAAAAAGCGATCTCCGGCTATGTATTAAACAATGCCGGCTATGGTCTGTCAGGCGCTAACATAACCGAAAAAGGCACAACTAACAGTGTCTCGACCGATATCAATGGAGCGTACAGAATTCTTGTTAGAGAGCAAGCTACTTTAGTCTTTAGTTATTATAGTTTCCCTAAACAAGAATACGGCGCTACAGAATCAATTTTAAACGTCATTTTATCTGAAGAAGGAGGACAAAATCCTAATGAAATTGTAGTTACAGGAACAAGAGCGGCACCAAGAAGCAATACTACAACCGCGCTCCACATAGATGTGTTGTCATTTGAAGATCTCAGTTCGACTGGACAAATAACTTTCGATAAAGCATTGCAGCACCTCATACCTTCTTTTAACACGGTTCAAACACCCGTAAATGACGCCACCTCCTTACTTGACCCCTATGAAATTAGGAATATGGGACCTAGCAGGACATTAATTCTTATCAACGGAAAACGAAAAAACTTAAGCTCTCTACTCTATGTTCAAACATCTCCTGGTCAGGGAGAAACTGCTACTGATCTTTCTGCAATTCCAATTGACGCCATTGAAAGTGTGGAGATTCTGAGAGATGGTGCATCAGCACAATACGGTTCTGATGCTATAGCTGGGGTTATAAATATTATTTTAAAAAAGAGAACGGGTAATGGTACAGCAACGCTAAAAACTGGCATTACAGCCAAAGGAGATGGTGAAATGATGGGGGTTATTTTAAATAATGGATCTACAGTTGGCGATAGAGGATTTGTCAATTACACCCTCGATTTCTCAAAAGTAAATATGACAAACCGAGCTGGAAAAGTAGATGCACAAGGAGATTTTAATGATCTTATCGCCATATCACCTAACAACCCGGCTAGTTATGTGAATAATGACAATACACTTAATGGCACCAACATTACCGGATTGAATGAAAATCAAATCACGGCTCTATTCGAAGACTACAAAGGTTCTCCTGATTACAATGCAAAATTGGCTACTATAAACCAAGGAAACAGCATAGGAAGAAATACTGTTGATTCATTTTTACAGGAAAATCCAGACGGCGGAAATATCAATGGATCTCCAGAAACAGCATCTGCAAAATTCTTGGTAAACGGTGGATTAACCCTATCCAATCAAACACAATTATATTACAATGCCGCTTACAGCTATAAAAAGGTAAACTCATTTGCGAATTACAGAACCCCATATTGGAGATCGATCAAGAACCCCTTTGAAAACCCCAATATTCCAAACTGGAGTACGGCAGCAGTGTATCCAACCTATTTGAAGGATTTCTTTGGTGATGGTACAGCGGCTTCCTATAAGGGTTACCATCCCACATTTACAGGCGACTTAAACGATTACAACGCCACCTTGGGCTATGCAACTATAAAGAATGGCTGGAATACCGATGCTAGCATAACCATCGGTGGGAATACCCAAACTTATACTGTAGAAAACTCGCAAAACAGCTCGAATATAAAAAACAGTAACGAACTCAATATCTACCAAGAAAATAGTCCTATCTATTTTAAACCAGGTGCTGCTTCGTTTAATCATATTGTAGGTAACTTGGATATGTCTAAGGTACTTTCGGATAAAATGAGCATTGGATTTGGTTCAGAGTTTAGATCCGAAACCTTTAAAATTGTCGAGGGAGACAAAGCTTCTTGGGATGGAGCGGGTGCCGATTCTTTTTCTGGTAATAGACCCGAGGACTCTGGAAAATGGAACCGCTACAATTTAGGCGGATATATTGATCTTGCTTATGATTTTAATAATGACTTTCTAGTAAACGGCACAGTACGCTACGAAAATTACAGCGATTTCGGTGGAGCCACAGTTTGGAAGCTGAGCTCCCGTTATAAATTTGCTAATGATAAAGTCACATTAAGAGGATCTGTTTCTACAGGATTTAGAGCACCAACCTTACATCAAATTTTTTCTCAAAAATCACAGTATGCTTTCATGCCAGGCAAAGGTATACAAATCAGCGGCTTAATAAACAACATTTCAGTGCAAGCACGAGCTCTAGGGATTCCCAAATTAGACGCTGAAAAATCAACAAATATAACCATAGGAATTGGAGCTAAACCATTAAAGGAATTTAACCTCACCTTAGATTACTATAATATTAAGTTGGAAGACAGAATTATCCTGGGAGACAACGTTCAGACACAATTTGGAACTGTCACTTGGTTTGAAAATTCATTTGACACTAGAACTTCGGGTTTAGACTTAGTCTTGAATTACGGCAATTTAGAAATAGGATTTGGTGAATTAGGGTTTGACTTATCCGGAAACATAACTTTCGAAAACAAGAGAATTTCGCCTGTAGCAAGCGGTAATTTTGGACCTACACTTGATGCTTTAATGTTTACATCAAGACCCAAAACAAAATGGGTTTTAGGAACAACTTATAAAATTAGAAATATCGAACTGTTCCTTAACAATACGTATTTTGGAAAAACAACATTCAAACAAGATGGTTTGGATCCTAATTTAAAGACCGAGTTTACACCAAAAGTTGTCACTGATCTAGGAATACATTATGCTGCAACAGATAAATTTACAGTAGCATTAAATGTGAACAATTTGCTGAATGTAATGCCTGAATGGAAATTTAAGGCTGAAAACGCGACTGGAAGTGCAATTTTAAATGACCTAAATCAAATAAAATCGCAATTCAACCTAATTACATTCAATGGCCGATATTCCCAAATGACCTATGAAGGCTATCACTTTAGCCAGCTAGGTACCCTATTAAGTTTAACATTAATCTATAAATTTTAATTTATTTAAAAAAACAATTAAAGAGACCGTAAAACATAATTAAAACTAAAAGATATGATACTTAAACAATACCTGTTTTATTTGATTCTACTTGTCATGTTGATGGAAGGGAATCAAATATCAGCCCAAGAGCAAGCTGGCGGGAAGGATTACGCTTTAAAAGCTGATTTTCTGTATCGTTTTGTTGATTATGTGTATTGGGAAAATTATTCCAAGGAACAAACATTTAAGATTGCAGTATTAGAAAATAGTCCTATTACTTCTTCATTGTTAAAAGCAACTAAAAACAAAAAAATTGACATTAAGCAATATAAAAACATGAGGGAGATCCCTACTTGCCACATTCTATTTATTCCTTACAACTGTAGTATTCCAATCGAAACCATACTTTCCAATTTCTCTGGTAGGCCAATATTAATAGTCACTGAACAAAATGGCGACGGAAAAAAAGGAGCACATATGAATTTTGTTATGATGGACAATAAATTAAAATTTGAGGTAAACTTAAAAGCAATAAACAAGACCGGAATAGGAATTAGCTCCTTCTTGTTACAACATGCCATTATTGTGCAGTAATTCATTAAATTTACATTGTTTGAGGAATGCGATTTTGATTAACAACGCTAATGAATACAACTTAAAACTGCTATAACGTCTTAAGACTATGGTTAGTTTTAGAGTTGAAAAAAAAACAAAATAAATGATAAATCTACGCAACATTTCTATTAAAAATAAACTGGTTCTGATGCAGGTTTTTACCTCTGCATTTGTATTAGGAATCTGCATTGCAGCATTTGTAATAATCAATATTAAAGGATTTAAAGACCGAAAAGTGGTTAGTTCAACAGCGATCGCTCAAGTAATCGGCTTTAATAGTGCTTCTGCCATCGATTTTTTAGACAATGCAGCCGCCGAAAAAATCCTATCGGAACTAAAAGTACAAAATGACATCTTGAATGCAGTTATACTTGATAAAAACGGAAAGGCTTTTGCTTCTTATACCAAGCCAGGATCTGATCCTACTTATAAATTCTCTGTTCCAGAAATGAATCAAAATAAGTCCCTGTTTACTAGTCAACACCTTTTTGTTTATAGCGAAATAAAGAAAGACAATGAGACAATAGGATATGTTTGCATCCGCTTTGAACTAACTGAATTAAGTAGAATAAAAATGGATGTGCTAAGCCTAGGCGTTATTTTGCTACTATTGGGAATCGGGCTTGCTTTTTTAATTGCCATGATAATTAAAAAATACATTTCAAAACCCATCTTAAACCTTATAGACATCACTCAAAAAATAAAAGAAACTGCTGATTATAAAATCAGAATGACTGTTGAAGGAAAAGATGAAATTAGCGTTCTTGCCTCTGGCTTTAATGACATGTTAGAAAACATTGAAAAAAGGGACAATGAAGTCGCCAAATCTAAAGGGCAATTAGATGAGCAAAACACCCTTTTACAATCCGTTATACAAAATATGGGAGATGGGTTAGTAGTTTCTGATGAGAACGGAAAATTCATCATTTGGAACCCCGCCTCCGAAAAAATAATAGGAATTGGACTTTTAGATATTCCTGAAGAGAAATGGGCTGACACTTATGGCGTCTATTGGCCCGACACCAAAATTAGGATGAATACAAATGACCTTCCTTTGGTCAAAGCCATACATGGCGAAGACGTTGATGATATGGAACTGTTTATTCAAAACTACAGAAAAACCGAAGGTAATTTCGTTATAATGTCGGCCAGACCACTAAAAGACTCAACAGGTAAAATCACAGGGGCCGTCGCTGTTTTTCACGACATCACTGAAAGAAAAAACTCAGAAAATCTTATAAAAAAACTAAATGAAGAGCTAGAAAAAAAGGTAACCGAACGTACCGCTCAATTAGCAGAAGCCATAGAAACGCTGCAAACAAGCGAAGAAAAATACCGTGAAATAGTCGAAAACACAAGTGATGTAGTTCATACCACTGATTATAAAGGAAACGTAACTTATATCAATCCCGCTTGTGAAAAACTAACTGGTTATACCCAAAAAGAATTGACAGGCACCAATATTTCTGACCTTGTTGCTCCGGAATGGAGAGAGCGTGTAAACGAATTTTACCTAAATCAATTCAAACATAAGATCGACGAGACCTTATTTGCATTTCCAATAATCACTAAATCTAGAACACAAAAATGGGTGGAGCAAACCGTAAAACAGTTGAGGGAAGGCAATAGGATCACTGGTCATAAATCGATTATGCGAGACATTACGGACCGAAAAACCGCAGAACAAAAATTAAAAGAAAGCGAAGGTCAGTTGCAAACCATATTTAACGAGGCACCAGATGCCTTAATTGTAATAAATGAAGAGGGAAATATTATTAGATGGAATCCAAAAGCTGAAAAAATATTCGGATGGTCGTTAGCCGAGGTTTTAGGTAAACCTATGACCGATTTAATTATTCCAGAACAGCATAGAGAAAGTCTTGCCAAAGAGTTTAAAACTTTTGTTTTAACCGGAAAAAGTCCCATAATAAACAAAACAATACAAATCACCGGCCTTAATAAAAACGGCTTAGAGTTTGACATTGAGTTTACGGCCTCCCCTGCCAGAATATTGGGTAGCTACATCTTTATCGCCTTTATCAAAGACATTTCTGAAAGCAAAAAAATGGAAAATCAGAAAATTGAGGCCGATAGATTGGTACGTCAAAACGAACTAAAATTAAAATTGATTTTAGAAAACATTGGTGAGGGAATTATTGTTACCGATACACAAAAAAGAATTGTTCTTTCCAATCATATGGCGGAAGAAATTATAGGAATAAAACAAGATTCAGAAATACCTACCACCCTCGATTGGTCTGCGGAATATGAACTATATTATCCTGATGAAAAAACCATTTTCCCTGCACAAAATCTTCCTTTAGACAAAGCATTACGGGGCGAATCAACCGATGATGTTGAAATAATAATTGCGAATCCCGAAACAAATACTAAAAAACGAGTTTTAATAAGCGGAAGGCCTATCGTTGATGAAAACAACTACGTAATTGCTGCCGTTGCAAATATAAAAGACATCACTTCTTACAAGCAGCTTGAGGTAGCATTGGAGGAAAGTGAAAAGAAATACCGGAAATTAATAGGCTTCAAAAGCGATGAAAAATAACTGAGATTATTATATACCTACTTGACATAAGCTATACGTATGTAGTAATTTTTAGATTTGATTTTAACTCCCTCTTTTGGATATGGAAAGACTTCTATGTTTTGTATGTTTCTATTATCAGCTCGCAAATATTGCGAAAACCACGCTATGTTTTTCTGGCTGTCAGTCTCTGAAATGGTCAAAGTCTCTTCCTTTATGATTTTTTTATCCAGATATACAGTTATCACAACTTTTATCTCACCAGCCCAAACACAGTTTACACCAACCGGACAGCGCGAATCTGACAGAACTTCTTTAAATGTTAAAAAATCCCCTTTTTTCTTTATACAGCTATTTTGCTTGATTTTTAGATAACTGACATCCTTATTATTCTGGCCAAATAAAGAAAAGCTAAAAACTAGTATACCGGCAAAAAGAATATTCTTCATTTAAATTTAATTATCATTTAATTATATCAAATATAACTTGATTCAATCTAGGTCGTTTCTACGAAAAGATTGCTGGCAATTTTATTCGAAATCGTCAAAACGGCACCATCGACATTGATTTTGAATGATAGATCAAAAGTTTCTTTACTTAGAATTTCTATTTTGGATCCCAAAGCAATTTTTTGCTTGTCCAAGTATTTCAAAAATTCAGATGAAGTATCCTTCACTCCCACACAAATCCCTTTTTGCTTAGCGGAAAGCTCGGAAAGCAATTGCTTTTCAATTTTGAGTATCTGTCCTTCCGCATTTGGGATTGGGTCACCGTGTGGATCTGTGGTTGGGTTACCCAGAAAATCATCCAATTTATTAATCAGCTTTTCTGACTTTATATGTTCTAATTGCTCGGCAATATCGTGTACCTCATCCCAAGAAAAATCTAACTTTTCTACTAAGAAAACTTCCCAAAGACGGTGTTTTCTAACTATCATTTTTGCAGCTAGTTTTCCTTTTTCCGTTAAGGAAACCCCTTGGTATTTTTTATAGTTCACCAAGTCTTTTTCGGCCAGTTTTTTAATCATATCTGTTACCGAGGAAGCTTTAGTTTCCATCATTTCAGCAATGGCGTTTGTGCTCACCGCAGAATTTGAAACGACTGTGATATGGTAAATGGTTTTAAGATAGTTTTCTTCTGAAAATGTCATTTTTTTATTTTTTTAGCCCCGATAGCACCTTTATCTTTTTTCCTTTAAAAAGATAAAGATATAGCGCATAGCGAGAAAAAGCTTCTAATAATTTTAATTTTTAACTATAAATAGTGGGATCGAAATCTTGTGACGCAGCTTATCTACTGTAGTACCAAAAATCAAATCCTTGAAACCAGTATGGCCATGTGTTCCCATAACTAAAATGTCGAAATTACCTTTATTAATAATCTCTGGAATGACTTTATTTGGTTTTCCAAAACCTAGCTGGATTTCTACAATAAATCCTTTTTCTGAAAGCATATCTTTGTATTCCTTTAGTAATTTTTCGTCAATTGAGGTTTCATGATCGTCTACATGTTCCCCAAAAATCATTGCTCCTACGGTTTCTACGACATGTATCAAAGTATATTTTGCACCTAAGCCTCCCAATTCAAAAGCACTATTCAGAGCCACTTCATCAGCATCAGAAAAATCTACAGTCACAGCAACATTCTTTTTGGCACTACTCCCAGACTCCGAAAATTTAAGTTTTAAATTATGTGGCGAATGATTTTGAATATTGATTTTAGATTTTGAAACAAATGGTTTAAAAACAATATACAGCAGTAGAATCAAGAAACTAAAAGCTAGTGGAACCACTGTCAGCCAAAGTATAATAGGATTTTCAGAAGCTTCGAGCCATCCGTTGATCTCATCATAAACTAACTTTCCATTTAAAATAACAATTATTGTTGCCACAGTCCAAGAGGCGACTTGTGTTAGCTTACTAATATGAAATCCATACATTTTTGATTTATCACTTACAAAATGAATTAATGGAATGATGGCAAAACCCAATTGCAAACTCAAAACTACCTGACTCAAAATTAGTAATTTTCCGGTTACGCCTTCTCCAAAAATGCTAATCACAATAACTGCCGGTACAATAGCGATCAATCGTGTTATAATTCTACGTACCCAAGGCTGGATTCTTAAATTTAAGTAACCCTCCATAATAATTTGTCCTGCCAAAGTTCCCGTTATTGTTGAACTTTGCCCTGCAGCAATCAAGGCTACAGCAAATAAAATAGGCGCCCACTTAGTTCCCAAAAGCGGAGCTAAGAACTTATGTGCATCTTGAATTTCAGCCACATGATACATCCCGACTTTATAAAAAGTGGCTGCCGCCAAAATTAAAATCGCTGCATTCACTAAAAAGGCCAAATTAAGGGCAATGGTAGAATCTATGAAGTTGTATTTTAAGGCCTGCTTGATTCCTTCTTTTGTTCTGTCGAACTTTCTGGTTTGCACCAATGAAGAGTGCAAGTACAAATTGTGAGGCATAACCGTAGCCCCGATGATTCCAATGGCGATATACAATGCAGTTTCATTTGGCATTGAAGGAATTAAACCCAAAAGCACTTTGTCCATTTCTGGTTGCGCAAAAATCATCTCAAAAATAAAAGAAGCCCCAATCACCATCACCAATGTAATAATAAAAGCCTCCATTTTACGTATCCCCTTATTAATCAAAAACAACAATAAAAAAGTATCTAATACCGTAATCATCACCCCTTCGATAAGTGGAATATCAAAAAGTAAATTAATCCCAATCGCCATTCCTAAAACCTCAGCCAAGTCACATGCTGCAATGGCAATCTCGGCCAAAAAGTAAAGAATGTAATTGATAAATGGCGAATAGGTTTCACGAGAGGCTTGTGCCAAATCCCGTTGAGTCACGATTCCCAGTCGAGCACTCAAACTTTGCAAAAGCAAAGCCATAATATTACTCATCAATAAAACCCAAAGCAAAGAATAGCCAAATTGACTACCTCCAGCGATGTCTGTAGCCCAGTTTCCCGGGTCCATGTATCCAACGCTGATAAGGTAAGCAGGGCCAAAAAAGGCTAATATTTTTCGGAATACTGATTTCTTATTTAGTGTAGAAACCGACTCGTTTACCTCTTCTAATGATTTTCCCATTTATAAATATTTTATTTCCAAATATATAAACATTTTTTGGCAAAGTAATCTTTTTTTTAGATAAGTCTAAATTTAATTTATTTACATAGTTTCAGCTCCCATCCAACGTCTAATTTTAATTCCTTATTTTTGAAAAGAATTTCTTGACTCAATATGAAACATTACAATTACATTTTCGCTGGTGCAGGTTTGTCTGCTTTGATGACGGTCTATAAAATGGCGTTATCTGGTAAATTTAAGGACAAAACGATTCTGCTTATTGACGAGGATGTAAAAAAAACAAATGACAGGACTTGGTGTTTCTGGCTAAAAAACGACTCCGTTTGGGAAAAATCAATCTCCAAAAAATGGAATTCGGCCCTGTTTGCCAATGCTGATTTTCGTCGCGACTTAGATTTATTGCCATATCAGTACAATATGGTTCAGGGATTGGATTTTTACAATCAAGTGTTTGAAGGTATTCTGAATGAAACTAACATACATTTCATTAATCAAAAAGTGATCGATATCAACGAAATCCCAAATCATGTCTATGTAGCAACCGAAACAGATAGTTATACCTGCGACACCCTTTTTAACTCCATTTACAGAAAACAAGAAGTAGAAAACCAAACCAAATATCCTGTTTTGCAACAGCATTTTATAGGTTGGTTTATAAAAAGTAAAGAAGCTGTCTTTAATCCAGAGCAAGCCACTTTCATGGATTTTTCGATAGAACAAAAAGGCAACACTCGCTTTATGTATGTTTTGCCCACTTCAAAAACCGAAGCATTACTAGAATATACGCTGTTCTCGCACCAACTTTTAGAGCGAAGCGAATACGAAGAGGAGATTCAGAAATATATTCAGAAACTCGGTATCAACAACTACGACATCATCGAAAAAGAAAGAGGAAGCATCCCGATGAGCTGTTATCCTTTTTGGAAAAAAAACACCAAACGCGTTCTCAACATAGGAACTGCCGGTGGCTGGACTAAGGCCAGTACTGGTTACACTTTTAAAAACTCCGACAAGAAGTCGACCGAACTAATTGAATTCATTCAAAAGGAAAGCGACCTCAGAAAGTTCCATAAAAAGACGAAATTCTGGATTTATGACTTGCTTTTGCTAGACATATTAGATCGTCATAACGAAATGGGAGCTCATCTCTTTTCGTCGATGTTTAAAAAAGGAGACTCCAAATTGATCTTTAAGTTCTTGGACGAAGAAACTTCGTTTCTCGAAGACATTCAGGTGATTTTAAAATGTCCAAAAACACCCTTCCTCAGTGCTTTAGTAAGGTCAATGCGGCATTTATGATGGTGAATTGCGTCCACAAACACCGTCTATTAAACAATAACAAAACTTTATAATGCATCTAATGGAGTTCTTTTTAAACTTCGTAACTTTGCCTATTCAAAAATTAATATTTAAAATATAAAGATATGTATCCAGAAGAAATGGTAAAACCAATGCAAGCTGAATTAACAGTAGCAGGTTTTCAAGATTTACATAGTGCAGAAGCGGTTGATAACGCAATAAAAGCAGAAGGAACTACACTAGTAGTTGTGAATTCAGTTTGTGGTTGTGCTGCTAGAAATGCGCGCCCAGGAGCAAAAATGAGCTTAGATGGTGCAAAAAAACCAGACCATTTAATCACGGTTTTTGCTGGAGTTGACAAAGAAGCAGTTGATGCTGCAAGACAACACATGTTCCCTTTCCCTCCATCATCACCATGTATGGCTTTGTTCAAAAACGGAGAATTGGTACATATGTTAGAGCGTCACCACATTGAAGGTCGCCCAGCTGAAATGATTGCTGAGAACTTACAAGATGCTTTTAACGAGCACTGTTAAGACTACTATTTAGTCAAAACATATTGCGCTAATAACGCAAAAACTTTAACCGCAGATTCGCAGATTTTTAAATTTGTGAAACTGCGGTTTTTTTATTTGTAGCTATTTCCAGCTGTCCATTATATCTTTTCCTGGCTAAAGAAGCCAGTAAAAGAATGCCGTTCCCATCTGTGCTAAAAGATATTTTGCACGAAATAGAGAAAAGTTGTATATATTGGAGTAAAACAACTAATAGTTAAAGCTAATATGAAAAAAATTCTATTCATCATCTTATTAGTGAGTTTAAAAGTCAATTCCCAACAACTAGTCGGGAACTGGAAAGTCGTCTGCTATGAGGATGAAATTTGCTATTTCAACAAAACAACCGATTCAATTTTGTACAAAGATACTACCCGAAAAGAAGAAGCTGAAAATTTTCGTAAAATGTCAGATTTAATCATATTCCCTATTACTTATAATTTTGATAGTAATGGAAATTACACGATGACAAACCCTATGATCGGTAAAACTCATGGTAAATTTAAAATTGACAAAGTCACTAAAAAAATCGCCTTTATTGATGATGAAAATAAAAAATTTGAAATACCCTTCGAGTACAAAGATGAAATCCTCTTTCTTCAAATGAAAATGGAAAATGCCTATATGAAAATTGGCTTAAAAAAGAACTGAGTTTTTTTGTCATCATACCAGGTTCAAAAAAATTACAGCTAGCTCGAGCGTTACGCTCGCAAGCATAAAGTTGATACTAACGCACCGCAGAAGCAAAAAAGTTAGTTTTTAGAAATCCTACTCAACGTTAAAATTTTTATAAATACTCATATCCATTCTTCATTCCTTACAAAATCTAATATTTTTATCAAATGAAAAAATCGATACTGACACTTTGTGTCTTGGCAGCTGTTGCATTTTCTTGTAATAAGAAAAAAGACAGTCAGGATGAATCTAATAAAAATGATACCATTGCAGTCGTAAAGCGATTATCAAAAGCAGATTCTATTGTCAATCTAGCCATTGAAGCACACGGTGGTGATTTATACAAGAAGGCAGATTATTCATTTACTTTCAGAGATAAGAAATACCACTTTAAAAACGACGGAAACAATTACGAATACATATTAGATTTTAAAAAAGGTGATTCTGTTTTTAAAGATGTCATTACTAACAGTAACTTTAACAGATATATCAATACAAAACAGCAAACTTTGACTAAAGAAGATGCCGATAAATACGGAGAGTCGTTGAATTCAGTTATTTATTTTGCTACACTTCCTTACAAATTGCAAGATGCTTCTGTAAACAAAAAATTCATCGAGGAAACAATTATCAAGGAAAGAAGCTACGATGTTATAGAAGTTACTTTTGGACAAGAAGGTGGTGGCAAAGATTTTGATGATGAATTTCACTACTGGATAAACAAGCTAACCCACAAGATCGATTATTTAGCATACAACTACCGAACAAATGATGGCGGAGTTCGCTTTAGAGCTGCATTCAATACTAGAGAAATTGACGGAATAACTTTTCAGGACTACATCAATTACGAAGCGCCCGTAAAAACACCGCTGAAAGATTTACCTAAATTATACGAACAAGGAAAGTTAAAAGAGGCTTCTCGAATCTTAACAGAAAACCTGATAAGCAATCAAGATTAAATAATACTACAAATCGTTATCGCTAAACTTATTCCCTAGCCCAGATTGCAGCGACATCCTCTTGTGGTAGCGATAGTTAACACAAGAGATATAGCGGAAAGCTAGATAAAGCTCCTACACTTTGAAAATTAAAACCATTAAACAATTAAGTTAAATTAAGTTTCAGTGGGAATTGCTAAACTTTGAAGCCTAGAGACTTTTGCCGCTCAAAAACTTTTCCCTACTTTTGCACAAATAATTTTTCACACTTAAACCGTTTATAGCATGCAACTGTATAACACTTTAAGCGCAGAAGAAAGAGCCATCATGATTGATGATGCCGGAAAACAAAGACTTACTTTGTCTTTCTATGCTTATGCGCAAATTCAAGATCCAACACAATTTCGTAACGATTTATTCCGCGCTTGGGATCCGCTAGTGGTTCTTGGTCGTATTTATGTGGCCAAAGAAGGAATAAATGCTCAGTTATCGCTTCCTGCTGATAATTTCTATGCCTTTAAAGACACCATCGAAGCTTATGATTTCATGAAGGGAATGCGCCTGAACATCGCCGTAGAACAAGACGATCACTCTTTCTTGAAACTGACCGTAAAAGTGCGTGACAAGATTGTTGCTGACGGATTAAATGACGAGACTTTTGATGTAACCAACATTGGAATTCACTTAAAAGCAAAAGAATTTAACGAAATTTTAGAAAATCCAAATACCATAGTAGTTGATTTTAGAAATCATTACGAAAGTGAGATTGGATATTTTAAAGGTGCCATTACACCTGATGTTGATACTTTTAGAGAATCACTACCTATTATCAACGAACAATTACAAGATTTCAAAGAAGATAAAAACTTGGTGATGTATTGCACCGGAGGAATCCGTTGTGAAAAAGCATCTGCCTATTTTAAACACCAAGGGTTTAAAAATGTATATCAGCTAGAAGGTGGTATCATTAATTATGCAAAGCAAATCAAGGAAGAAAACCTAGAGAGCAAATTTATAGGTAAGAACTTTGTTTTTGATCACCGCTTAGGCGAAAGAATCACTGACGATATCGTTTCGCAATGCCATCAATGTGGAAAACCATGTGACGTACATACAAATTGTATTAATGAAGGTTGCCATTTATTGTTTATCCAATGTGAAGAATGTGCAAAAGCCATGGAAGGTTGTTGTTCGCAGGATTGTATTGATGTGATTCATTTACCAGAAGACGAACAAAAAGCCATTAGACGAGGAATAAAAAACGGCAATATGATTTTCAAAAAAGGAAAATCAGATGTATTGACATTTAAAAATAGAGAAGCAAATCTTGATCCTTTGGCCGCAGTTCCTAATCTTGTGGATTTAACCAAATCGAAAGTATTGGCTAAAAAAGCACCAAAAATCAAAAAACAATACATTGGCAGAGGAACCCACTTTTTTCCAAAACCAAGTGTTGGCCAATTTACAATTGAAGAAAATGAAATCAAGATTGGGGATACCATCTTGATTAAAGGTATGACTACTGGAGAACAAAAATTAGTGCTTTCTGAAATGCTAGTTAATGATAAAGCTGCTGATAAAGCCGTTGCAAATGATGTTTGTACTTTCAAATTACCTTTTAGAATTCGATTGTCAGATAAATTATACAAAGTTTTAGACTAAAAATCTATAATAGAATATTTACAAAAAGCCTATTTCATTCATTTGAAATAGGCTTTTATTTTACATTTAAATACCTAAACCACAAGGTCTTTAAAAAATGAAATAAACAACAAAAACGGGTTTTAATAATAATATTTACACGAATCAAACGAAATGTACAATATATACTGTTAATAATTGTTAAATTATGTTAGTTTTACATAAACTAACACAATCAAATAACAATGAAAAAAACGTATTTAATTCTATTACTGCTCTTTTTTGGAATCACTACCAATTATTCCCAAAATATTACTGTAAAAGGTAAAGTTTCGGACGCCAAATCTTTACCATTACCAGGCGCAAATGTGTCTCTCAAAGGATCCAAATCTACCGTTGCTACAGATATGGATGGGAATTATCAAATCGAAGCTTCAAAAGGAGCTACTTTGATTTTTTCTTACATTGGGTTTATAAGCCAAGAGCTTAAAGTTTCGGGTAGCACTCTAAGTGTTTTTTTAAAAGAAGACGGCGAAAACAAACTAGACGAAGTAGTGGTAACCGCGATGGGTATCAGCAGCAAGTCGAAGTCTTTAGGTTATGCCAACCAAACAATTAAAGCTGCAGACATTGAACGTCCTGGACAGCTAAACGCCTTACAAGCACTGCAAGGCAGCATTTCCGGAGTAACTATTAGTAAGACTTCAGGAGAAGCAGGAGGAGGAGTTGACATCTTAATCAGGGGAGTTTCCTCTTTGAGTACAGGTAGCAACAACCAACCTTTGATTGTTATTGATGGTAACCCTGTTAACAATAGCACGATATCTGGAAATGTTTTATCAAGTGCAAATACTTCTTCTCCGGGAAGCAACGAGCAATTTGGTTTTTCAAACCGCTCCATTGACATTAACCCTAATGATATTGAAACTTATACGGTATTAAAAGGAGCTGGAGCTACAGCCCTATATGGCATTTTAGCCGGTAATGGAGTTATTATTATCACCACTAAAAAAGGAAAAGAAGGAAAAACTAAAGTAAACTTCTCCTCTAGTGTAACCATGAGTGAGGTTAACAAATATCCAGAATTACAATCAACTTGGAGAGAAGGATCTGGCTTATCTCCTAGAGTTTTAAGCATGAATGCAGATACTCCCTCTGGCGTTTCTTACTATCCTGGATTTACTTCTGGATTTCAAACTAACGGTCCTGCTTATTCAAGTAGTGATGACGCGAGTATCAAATTTAGAGATTTTTACAAAGATTTTTTTAAAACAGGTATTAACACAACTAACAATGTTAGTTTGAGCGGTGGATCTGAAAAAATGAATTATTTTGTTTCTGCCTCTTCAAGTAAAGATGAAGGAATTGTGCCAAATACAGAATACGCTAGAAAAACGTTGAAATTTAATGGAGGCTATAAACTTTCAGAAAATTTAAAAATGGGAACATCTGTTTCGTATGCAAATTCCGGAGGGACTCGCGCAAATACTGGAGATAAATCGATAATGAGTTCACTATCATATTGGTCTCCATCTATAGATATTAAAGATTATTTGACTGCATCTGGAGGCGAGAAAGATTGGACTGTCGGAACTATTGACCAGCCCATCTATTTTGCTACGACAAGTAATCTGCATGACAAAGTTGATCGCTGGATTGCATCTGCTAATTTGAATTGGCAAGCAAAACCTTGGTTAAACATAGTTTATAGAGGAAGTGTAGACAACTATTCTGAAACAAGAAATAGATATGCAGGTGCGGACTTAGATCCTGGATCTCCTGTAAATGGTTTTGTAGTAAACGAAAAAATTAATTTTAGAGGCTTGAACTCTGACATATTAGTAACTGCCGCTAAAAATTTCGGAGATTTTAACACGTCTGCAATGATTGGTAATCAAATTTTTGAGACCAACTCTGATTATGGTTTTGTGAGAGGAGAAGGATTGTTGTTGCCTAAATTTAATAATATTGCGAATACGATCAATAAATATGCTGCACAAACTACAGAAATAGTTAGAACAGTTGGTTATTTTACTGAGTTGAAAGCAGACTATAAAGAAAGAGTATTTCTAGCCGCTACGGGAAGAAGAGATTATGCCTCTACTCTGCCTACTGCAAATCGAGCATTCAATTATTTTTCTTCTAATCTTGCTTTTGTATTTCATGATCTTATGGACAAGGAAGGAAGTTTACTTTCTTTTGGAAAACTGCGTGGATCATGGGCTCAGGTTGGGAAAATTCCTCCATTTGGAATTGGAAGATACAGTTACCCTGACACTCCCTTTAATGGTGTAGGTGGCGTTAGCCTTGGTACTATTGATGCAGATCCAAATATTAAAGCTGAGATTGTTACCACAACAGAAGCAGGTATTGATTTACGTTTCTTTCAAAATCGCCTTCGTCTAGAATATACTTATTTTGATAGAAAAAGTGACGGACAAATTTTAAAAGTAACGTTACCACAAAGTACTGGTTTAACAGGAACTTGGACTAATTCTGGTTCGTTGAAAACTACTGGACATGAATTAACATTAGCAGCTGATATCGTTAAAAGCGCAGATTTCAAATGGACTGCTATAGCCAACTTTACTGCTTATGAAACGGAGGTTTTATCAATCCCTTTTGATAATATTGATTTTGCTTACAATGGTGGTGCCGATATCTATTCTCGAATCAAAGTGGGTGATGCTGCAGGTTCTTTATACGGTAGAACTTGGACTTATATAGATGGTCAAAGATTAATTGGTTCAAATGGATTACCTGTAATAGCAAAAGATGTTAATGGAGCGGTACTTTATTCTAAAGTTGGAAATGCTTTCCCTGATTATGTACTTACGCTAAACAACACTTTCAAATACAAAAACTGGGATTTAGGGTTCATGTTTGAGTATAAAAAAGGCGGTGAAGGATTTGATCCAGCGGAAAGAAATGGTATTAGAAATGGTATTTTAAAAATGACTGAAGATAGAAATCATACTGCGGTTTTAGAAGGTGTAAAAGCGGATGGTTCACAAAATGACATTCCTGTAACAATTGACGGTAATAGCTATTATAGAAGTACAATTATCAACCAAGCATCTGAAATATTAATTCAAGATACTTCTTGGTTGAAGCTTAGAAACGTGTCTTTAACCTATAATTTATCATCTAATTTAGTGTCTAAATTGAAATTATCAAGTGCTTCCTTCTCAGCAAGCGGTAATAACTTTTTGTTATGGACACCTTTCAGAGGATTTGATCCAGAAGGACAACAATTTGGTTCAGGAAGTAATGTTTATGGTTTCTCTGGTTTAAATATTCCTTTAACACAATCGTACACATTGGGCTTAAACATTGGATTTTAATTTATTAAACGAAACAAATTATGAAAAAAATATTTAAAATTGCTACTGTACTTACTTTAGCAATCTCCGTTTATAGTTGCAGTGACAACTATTATGACACAAACACACCCAGTAATGCTGTTTCATCTGAATCGGTTGGTATCAACAATATTTTGTCTTCTTCTATTCAATACACAATGACTGCTCAATATAGCGCAGCAACTAGTTTGGCTCAAGTAGATCAACATATCGCATCAGCTTTTAACGATCAGAATATTGACAAGCACTATCAATCCTCGTTAGATGAATACTGGAGACTTGTTTATTCGAAAGCACTTCCAAATATTAAAGTTTTAGAAGAAAAAGCAACTGCGACCAATTCAAGTCACTATCTCGCTATTGCAAAAGTGTTAAGAGCAGTAAACATTGGCTTAACTACTGATCTACATGGAGACGTTCCTTATTCAGAAGCTACCCTTGCAGCAACAAATTTTTATCCAAAATACGATGCGCAACAAGTTATCTATACTGATGTTATAAAGTTGTTAGATGAGGCAATAGTATTGTTTTCATCTCCAAACACTTCTACATTCAACCCTGGAGCGGATGATTTAATCTACGGTGGAAAAGCAGCAAACTGGACAAAAGCGGCATACACTTTCAAGGCTAGATTTCAACTACACTTAATGAAAGTAAACGGAGCAAATGCAACAGCTACTGCTGTTTTAGCAAGTTTATCAAAAGGCTTCACAGCTAATAGTGATGATTTCCAATTAAAATACAATAGCGTAAATACAAATCCTTGGTACCAATCTCAACTGGGACTGTCTACTGGAAACCTTACCTTTTATATTTCAAATCATTTCATCAGTTATATGAACGGAGGAACCATTTTTCCTTTTGCCTCTCCTTTGTTAACAATGGATCCTAGAATGCCTTTATTAGTTGACCTAAGTACATACTCAAGTGCTGGCATTTCCGCAGGTCCAGATCCAACCGTAGTTGTAAACTATGTAGGATCAACAAATGGAACTGGTACTAGCTCTAAAACTAAAATTGGAACTCAGTTTTTTTACTCAAAAATCGATTCTCCATTAGTTTATCTGACTTATGCAGAAGCTAAATTTATGGAAGCAGAAGCCCAATTTCTTCTTTCGGGAGGCACTTCAACAAGTGTGGGTACAAATGCAGCCGCAAACGCAGCTTACCTTGCTGGAATTTCAGCTAATATGGACAAACTTGGCGTTGTTGTTGCTAATAAAAACACATATCTAGCTGATGCATCAATTGCTAAAGGAGTTGCAGCATTAGAACTAAAAGATATCATGAGACAAAAATTTATTGCCTTATTCTTAAATCCAGAAGTATTCACTGATTATAGAAGATATAATTTTTCAACAGATGCCTTCAAAAATTTAACTAAACCAGCAAATACTGATCCTTTAAATGAAGGAAAATGGATTAGACGATTTGTTTATTCAAGCAATGAAAGAGGAGCAAACACTGCAAATTACAACTTAAATTTCAAACCTATGATTAGCCCAATTTGGTGGGATAAATAATATTTAAACTAAAATTTAGTTTTTTAAACTATTCATAAAAGCCTATTTCATTCATTTGAAATAGGCTTTTATTTTAGTAAATATTTATGAATTATTGCGGTTTTCAATGGTTGCGACATAAACTTAAAAAATGCTATCTTTACCAATTAATCGTTTTAAGAACATAAGTTGTGTTTATCACAACACTATATATAAAATTATGGCATGTACAAGTTGTTCAACTTCTGATGGTGGCTCACCAAAGGGTTGTAAAAATAATGGGACTTGCGGCACCGATAGCTGCAACAAATTAACTGTTTTCGATTGGCTTTCTAACATGAGTTTACCCACTGGTCAGGCTCCTTTTGACTGTGTAGAGGTTCGCTTTAAAAACGGTAGAAAAGAATTTTACCGCAATACTGAAAAATTGACTTTAAGCATGGGAGACATTGTGGCTACTGTTGCATCTCCTGGTCACGACATCGGAATTGTTACTTTAACAGGAGAATTGGTTAAAATCCAAATGAAGAAAAAAGGCGTTAGTCCTGATAGTAATGAAGTTCCAAAAATCTATAGAAAAGCATCTCAAAAAGACATTGACATTTGGTCTGCTGCACGAGAAAAAGAAGAACCAATGAAAGTTCGCGCTCGTGAACTTGCGATTGCCCAAAAATTAGAAATGAAAATTTCGGATATCGAATTTCAAGGTGATGGATCAAAAGCTACTTTTTATTATACCGCTAATGATAGAGTTGACTTTAGACTTTTAATTAAAGATTTCGCCAAAGAATTCAGCACTAGAGTTGAGATGAAACAAGTTGGTTTCCGTCAAGAAGCAGCTCGTTTAGGAGGGATTGGATCTTGCGGACGAGAACTATGTTGCTCTACTTGGTTGACTGATTTCAGAAGTGTGAATACTTCAGCTGCACGTTACCAACAACTGTCTTTAAACCCTCAAAAGCTAGCAGGACAATGCGGGAAATTAAAGTGCTGTTTGAACTATGAGCTAGACACTTATATGGATGCGTTGAAAGGTTTTCCTGATTTTGAAACTAAATTAGTTACTGAAAAAGGAGACGCAATTTGTCAAAAACAAGATATTTTTAAAGGCCTAATGTGGTTTGCTTACACTAATAATTTTGCAAATTGGCATGTATTAAAAATTGAAAAAGTAAAAGAAATCATTGCTGAAAACAAACTAAAAAATAAAGTTTCATCATTGGAAGATTTTGCAATTGAAATCATTCAAGAAACAGAGAAAGATTTTAATAATGCTATGGGGCAGGAAAGTTTAACTCGTTTTGACCAACCTAAAAAAAGAAAAAAACCAAACAAAAAGCCAAAACCAGCAGGGGAAAATGTCATTGTTGCCAATAACAAAAAACTAGCAAATAATAACTCTTCTGCCGCTAATGAAAAAAAACCAGCAGCACCAAGAAAACCTATAATTATTAAAAAAAATGAGACTAAAAAATAGCTTTTTTATTCTTCTAACGGTGTTTATCATTTATTCATGCGATAAAAAAAGGGTATTTGATGAATATAAAACGGTAGGAAGTAGCTGGCACAAGGACAGTATCATCACTTTCGATCTGCCCGTTTTAGATTCCACAAAACGCTATAATGTATTCATAAATTTAAGAGACAATAACAATTACCAATACAACAATCTTTTTTTGATTGTTTCCATGGAAAAACCAAATGGATATACAAAAGTGGACACGTTGGAATACCAAATGGCCAGTCCAGACGGAACACTCCTTGGAGATGGATTTACTGACATTAAGGAAAGCAAATTGTTTTACAAAGAAAATGTGAAGTTCAAAGGCAAGTACAAAGTACAAATCAAACAAGTTGTCAGAGAAAAAGGTAAAGTACCAGGAGTCAAACATTTAGAAGGTATCACTGATGTAGGTTTAAGAATAGAAAAAATAGAATAGTACAATTTATGGCTACGAAACAAAACAACAATAAGGTTAATACGGTCGATAAAGATTTTAAATATTACACTAAAACATTTTGGAAAATATTCTTCTCTGGAATGGGCGCAGTCGTGCTTTTTTTCTTGTTTGCCTCTTGGGGAATTTTGGGATCCATGCCCTCATTTGAAGATTTGGAAAACCCTGACTCAAATTTAGCCACGGAAGTAATATCCTCTGACGGAGTAGTTATAGGTAAGTATTTCCAAAAAAACAGATCTCAATTAAAATATTCAGATTTGCCAAAAAACCTAGTAGATGCTCTGGTAGCTACTGAGGACGAAAGATTTTACGAACATTCTGGTATTGACGGAAGAGGTACATTAAGAGCTATTGCAAGCCTAGGAAGCAGTGGGGGAGCAAGTACCTTGACGCAACAATTAGCCAAGCAGTTATTTCACGGTGAAGGATCAAAATTCTTGCCTTTTAGAATTATACAAAAAGCAAAAGAATGGATTATTGCCATTCGATTAGAAAGACAATACACAAAAAATGAAATATTGGCCATGTATTGCAACATCTATGATTTTGGGAATTTTTCTGTTGGTGTCAGCTCAGCTGCGCAAACTTATTTCTCAAAAGAACCAAAAAATCTTACGATAGATGAGTCGGCTATATTAGTTGGAATGTTCAAAAACTCGACCTTATACAATCCAGTAAGAAACCCACAAGGAGTAAAAAACCGCAGAAACGTTGTGCTGGCTCAAATGGAGAAAAGTAAAATGATTTCTGAAGCACAAAAATTAAAACTTCAAAGCCTGCCTATCACATTACATTTCAAACTAGAAAGTCACCGCGAAGGAACAGCCACTTATTTTAGAGAGTATCTTAGGGACTACATGAAAAAATGGGTTGATGAGAACAAAAAACCAGACGGATCAGATTACGATATCTACAAAGATGGATTGAAGATCTATACTACTATCGACTCCAGAATGCAATTGCATGCTGAAGAGGCAGTTTCGGCACATATGGCAAACCTTCAAGAAGAGTTTTTCATACAGGCAAAAAAGAATAAAAACGCCCCTTTTGTTAACATTTCTAGTGCCGAAACGCAACGTATTTTAACACAAGCGATGAAGTCATCAAACAGATGGAGTGTTTTAAAATCTCTTGACAAAACTGATGAAGAAATCATAAAATCATTCAGTGTAAAAGCAAAAATGACAGTCTTTACCTGGAAAGGTGAAAAAGATACGATTATGACCCCTATTGATTCCATCCGCTATTACAAACATTTCCTGCAATCAGGTTTGATGGCTATGGAACCCCAAACAGGAAACATAAAAGCCTGGGTAGGTGGAATTAACTACAAATACTTTCAATACGATCACGTAGGACAAGGTGCGAGACAAGTTGGATCTACATTCAAGCCTTTTGTTTACGCAACCGCGATCGAACAATTGAACATGTCTCCGTGCGATTCAATCATAGATGCTCCTTTTACCATGCCGGCAGGACGTCACCATGCAACAGAAGCTTGGTCACCTAGAAACTCGGACAACAAATACAGAGGAATGGTTACGTTGAAGAAAGCATTGGCGAACTCCATAAACACAATATCTGCCAAATTAATGGATAAAGTAGGTCCTGAAGCGGTAGTTAAATTAACGCATAAATTAGGGGTGAAATCCGAAATTCCAATACAAGCATCCATAGCATTAGGAGCGGTAGATATCACCGTTGAAGACATGGTAGCAGCATACGGAACATTTGCAAATCAAGGTGTGTATATCAAACCGCAGTTCTTGACAAGAATCGAAGACAAAAGCGGCGTTATTATCTACGAACCCATTCCTGAATCACATGATGTTTTAAATAAAGACATCGCATTTGCGATTATTAAACTATTAGAAGGAGTTACCGAAGGTGGCTCTGGAAACCGTTTAAGAACTGAAGGCGGTGGTTATGGATATAATAGAATAACTGGATACCCTTATAAATTTACAAATCCAATCGCAGGTAAAACAGGAACAACTCAAAACCAATCTGATGGCTGGTTCATGGGAATGGTTCCAAACCTTGTGACGGGTGTTTGGGTAGGTTGTGAAGATCGTTCAGCTAGATTCAAGAGCATTACTTATGGTCAGGGAGCAACTGCAGCATTACCGGTTTGGGCTTACTTCATGAAACTTTGTTATGCTGATCCAGAACTTAAAGTGTCTAAGGAAGAATTCGACAGACCTGCAAATCTTTCCATAAAAGTAGATTGTTATTCGGCTCCAAAAGCAAAAGACACTACTGCCGTTCAAAATACAGATGAATTCGAGTTTTAAAAAGGCTTAGGAGCTATTTCCAGCTATACGCTATATCTTTATGGTTGAAACCCAACCATAAAGGATAACGCTACTATCTGGGCTAGATCAATACTATTAATTAGATCATTAGAACCAAATTATATGATTAATAAAAAAGTAAATTCCGTTCAAGAAGCACTTCAAGGTGTAGAAAACGGCATGACCATAATGTTAGGTGGTTTCGGACTATGCGGTATTCCAGAAAATTCTATCGCAGAACTAGTAAAAAAAGAAACAAATAACCTGACTTGCATTTCAAACAATGCTGGTGTTGATGATTTTGGTCTTGGCTTGCTATTGCAAAAAAGACAAATTAAAAAAATGATTTCTTCCTATGTAGGGGAAAATGCCGAATTTGAACGCCAAATGCTGTCTGGTGAATTGGATGTGGAGTTGATTCCACAAGGAACATTGGCTGAGCGCTGCCGATCTGCACAAGCCGGAATTCCAGCTTTCTATACTCCTGCAGGATACGGAACAGAAGTCGCAGAAGGCAAAGAAGCACGTGAATTCAATGGAAAAATGCACGTTATGGAGCATGCTTTCAATGCTGATTTTGCCATTGTAAAAGCCTGGAAAGGAGACACTGCTGGAAATTTAATATTTAAAGGAACCGCTAGAAATTTCAACCCTTGTATGGCTGGTGCTGCAAAAATTACCGTTGCCGAGGTAGAGGAATTAGTAGAAGCCGGATCACTTGATCCCAATCAAATTCATATTCCTGGAATATTCGTACAACGAATCTTTCAAGGAGAATTATATGAGAAAAGAATCGAACAACGTACAACCAGAAAAAGAGACTAATCATGGCACTTGATAAAATTGGAATAGCGAAGCGAATCGCACAAGAATTAAAAGACCGTTATTTTGTTAATTTAGGGATTGGAATACCTACGTTGGTAGCCAACTATATCCCTCAGGGAATTGACGTTGAATTTCAAAGCGAAAATGGAGTTCTAGGAATGGGATCATTCCCTTTTGAAGGAGAAGAAGACGCCGATATTATTAACGCCGGAAAACAAACAATAACAACTTTAGCAGGAGCTTCATTCTTTGATTCCGCTTTGAGTTTTGGAATGATTCGCGGACAACATGTAGACTTGACCATTCTGGGAGCTATGGAAGTGGCCGAAAACGGGGACATCGCCAACTGGAAAATACCAGGCAAAATGGTGAAAGGAATGGGAGGCGCAATGGATTTAGTTGCTTCTGCCGAAAACATCATCGTGGCCATGATGCATGTAAATAAAGCGGGGGACTCAAAAATATTAAAACAATGTACTTTGCCTTTAACCGGAGTAGGTTGTGTCAAAAAAGTGGTTACCGAATTGGCAGTTTTAGAGGTAACTCCAAAAGGATTTAAATTACTAGAACGCGCACCAGGTGTAACTGTAGAACACATAATCGCTTCAACTGAAGCAGAATTAATTATTGAAGGTGAAATTCCTGAGATGCAAATTTAAATCTCTAATAAAAAAAAATGCAACTTAAGGGCTTTCCTTATATCTCTGAGTAGATTTGCAGTTCATATCTAAAAAGAAGGCCACCCTTTATGTGGATGGCCTTATAAAAAAACTTTAAGTTTAAACTTAATAAGTATAAGCAATAGCCTTAAGGTTATCTTTTTTATTAGAGGTTATAACAATAAATTGACACCCTTTTTTGGCAGCATTTTGTTTTAATTGTTTTTCACCTATTTGGGCTAAGGACCACCTTGTTTCACCTTTAGCAATTGAATGATATCCTTTCAGATTTTCAGATTTTGTTAAACCAATTGTCTCTGATTCTTTTAATACAATCACTTTTTTGTAATCAAGATTATCCGCAAAGATTATCCTTTCAGAAACAATTTTAGAATTATTTTGGGCTTTTTCATTTAATTGCGCTATTGCATAACGGCTTATTTTGTGTTCCTCCATACTATTTGGGAGTGCATAATAAACGATGTTGTTATCCGTTTTTATATAGTTTACTTCTAATTTTCCGCCATTGTGTTTAATGATTTCGTGTGTTTGCGCAAAAAGTGGCGCCGTAAATAATACGGCTATTACAGCTAATATAATTTTCATTTGTATTTAAATTTTTGACCACAGTAAAAATTGCGGCTGATTTTATAATTAATTCAATATTGCTTTCATAACAAAGCAAAAGTGTAAAGTAATTATACTAGCTCTGGAGGTGGCGTAAAATTTTTAAAACTAAATTCCTTAACATTAAAGGAATAAAACGAATTGATTTTTTGTGAATCAAATAATGAAAAAGAGTCCAAATCAAAAACTTCGATTTGGTTGATGAATAGCGTTTTTAACTGACCTTCAACTTCGGTTTTTTCACTAGCTTCAAAATAACTGTATTTTTCATTTTGAAGGAAAATAGTTGACTTGTCATTTATCCAAAATAATGAAAAAGTGGCTATCAAGAACAGGAAGATTAGTTTAATTGCGTTATTTTTCATAAAATCAAATTTAATTATAAAGCCTTGTTTTTACAAGGATTATAAGAAAATATTAAGATTTATTACAATTTGTATTTACTTTTTGCAAACAGATTTTTTTTAATAGGATGTCTATAGATTATTTATCTGTTTTTGAATGACCCCCTCATATTTTAAGTGATAAAAATTTCAATTTTTAGCAAAAAAAAAGCTGTCCGTTTTGAACAGTCAATTTCTATACTTTTTGTTTCTACAAATTTTCAAAGAAATCGTTCCCTTTATCATCTGTAATATTCAAAACAAGGAAATCTTTGATCGTGATTTTACATAGGGCTTCCCTGCCTATTCCAGGAAAATCGAATACCTAAACAGATCAAATATTGTTTTTGGTTAATATGGCAGCTGAACACCCTATTGACCCAACATAGCACCCAACATAGGTTTTACAAGCACCATTAGTCGTGATGCTTTTTTATGAGACTATCTATTCTATTAAAAAAGCAAAACTCCTAGAAATAGCCACACCCGTTTTACAACTTATATAGTAATGGTTTTAGTGCTAGTAGATTCGCTTTACTAAATGGTTTTTCGACAAAATCAATTATTTTAGAATACGATTTAGCCTTATCTTTATCTGCTTGATCTACCGAAGAAGTGACCATGATTACCTTAATTATTTTACTAAAACTTTCCTGATGAATAATATCTAACAATCCCCATCCATCCATTATGGGCATATTAATGTCCAAAAACAACAATATGGGCGCAGCGTCGTCTGCAATGCTCTCAAAAAAAATTAAAGCCTTGATTGCAGAACTGAAAGTTTTTGGCTCTTTACAAAGTCCAACAGCCTGAATTATTTTACTATGCAAAAACAAGATTATCTCATCATCATCAACAACAACTATATTATAACTCACTTGACTTATATTTTATTAATAGTTTCCGTTTTCTTCACAATATCTCTTATAATGGTATCAAGCTCAGTCCCAGAATCAAAAAAGTGACTCCATAAATCTTGATATTCAGCGGGAATTTCGTCTGACTCTTTCATAAAATCAACGATTGACATCATTTTTGCTAAAGGCGCCCTAACAACATGCGAATGTGTCCACGCAATTTCTTTCAGACTTTTATTTTGGTCCTCTATAGTAGTAATGTACTGCATCTGCTTCGTTATATCATTTGCCATAACCAATTTAGCTTTTTGGTCATTAAAAAAAATGATATTACTTTGGATCTCCACATTAATTATTTTCCCGTCTTTTTTCTTATGTCTCAAATATTTCTTTTTGAGATTTTCTTTATATTGGCTGAAGGAATTAACCCCTTCATCAAAAATTGAATAGTCCTCTACTGGCCAGATTTCCTTAATCGTCATTTTAAGAAATTCCTCCTTTGTATAACCATAGTTATTTACAGCAGCATCATTTACATCCAGAAACTGAAAAGTCCCTAAATCATAAACCCACATAGGTAAGGGACTTAAATGAAAAAGATCACTATATCGTGTTTTTGCCATCTCATATGAAAAGAAAATCTTTTTTCGTTCTATGGCACAAACTATACTCTTATACAGCATCGCTGTTGTTAAGTCCTCCTTAATTACGTAATCTGAAATACCTTGAGAAATTGATTTAAGAGACATCTCTTCATCAGCAATTGTGGCCAAAACTACTATTGGGCTAAAGAATACTAAATCTAACATTTTAGTAACTACTTCCTTCTTATCGATATCAGGTAGTGTAAGATCCAATAATACCGCGTCAAAAAATTTATCTTCGGAAGCCAAGATGAACGAGGCTTCCTCAAAGTCCTTCGCATGTTTGACTTCTGACTTAAAATCGAATGCTGCTATTAATCGTTTTATTGTCTCATAATCGCTGAAATTATCTTCAACAATTAGAATAGAATACATTTTTGGCTTTTCAGTCATTTCCCTATTATTCACTTTCATAATCCAACATTGTAACTCCCTTCAAAACACACTCACTAATCTTAACCTTTAGGAATGGCTTCTATAAGCTTCTTTGTATATTCCTTTTGAGGGTTAGCATACAATGCATCAGCATCAGCAATTTCCTCAATTTTCCCTTTGTTCATTACTAAAACCTGGTCACTCATGTATTTTACCACCGCTAAATCATGTGAAATGAAGATGTAGGTAAAACCAAAATTCTCTTTTAGCTCGTTTAACAGGTTTAAAACCTGCGCCTGCACCGATATGTCCAAAGCCGAAACTGATTCGTCACAAACAATCAATTTGGGCTGTAGCGCAATAGTTCGAGCTATTCCTATTCTTTGTCTTTGTCCGCCAGAAAATTCATGCGGATAACGGTTAAAAAACTCGCCTCCGAGTCCTACTCTTTCAAGGATTTCAATAGTCTTGGCTTTTCTTTCTTTATCATTTTTATATAAACCATGAACTTGCATTGGCTCCATAATGGCTTTTCCAACTGGTATTCTAGGATTCAACGAAGAATACGGATCTTGAAAAATAATCTGTATTTCTTTTCTGAGTTTTTTGACTTCAGCGTTCCCTAATTTAGTAATGTCTTGCCCACGATATAAAATCTGCCCAGATGTAGCTTTGTCTAATTGCAATATAGCATTTCCTAATGTCGACTTACCGCAACCACTTTCCCCTACCAATCCTAAAGTTTCGCCTTCATACAACTTGAAGCTGACGTCATTTACTGCTTTAAAACCTGACTTTTTTCCAAAGAAACCAGCTGTAGAAAAATACTCTTTTTCTACATTAATAACTTCTAAAATGGGTTGCTGACTGTATAGTTGATCATGGAATTGAGCTCTATCCACCGGAGTCACAATTTCTGAATTTATGTTGTCACTTAAAAAATCCTGAATGGTGGGCAATCGTTTCAAACGAACGTCTAACGATGGTCTTGAAGCGATTAAAGCTTTAGTATAATTGTGTTCCGGATTTTTAAAAATTTGTTTTACTTCACCCTGTTCTACAATCTCACCTTTATACATCACTAAAACACGGTGTGCAATCTCAGAAACCAGAGACAAATCATGGGATATAAAAATGATACTCATTCCTGTTTCCTGTTGAATGTCTTTCAACAATTGAATAATTTCTTTTTGAACCGTAACATCAAGCGCGGTTGTAGGCTCGTCAGCTATCAATAACTGTGGTTTACAAGCAATAGCCATGGCAATCATGACACGCTGTTTTTGTCCACCAGAAATTTCATGGGGATATTTGCCGAATAATATTTCAGGCTCTGGCAGTTTTACCTTTTCAAATAGTGAAAGTGTTTCTGCCTTAGATTCTGATTTAGATAATTTTGTGTGTTGCAATAGAATTTCCTGAACTTGAAAACCACATTTCAATGATGGATTAAGTGAACTCATCGGTTCTTGAAAAATCATGGCGATCTCATTCCCACGAAGGTTCTGTAGTTCTCTTTCGCTCAAATGCGCTACATTTTTCCCATCAAAAACGATTGTACCTTCAGAAATCTTAGAAATATGCGCCGGTAACAATCCCATAATAGCTAAAGAAGAAACAGACTTTCCTGAACCTGATTCACCTACGATTCCCAGAATTTCATTTTCATGCAAGTCATAACTGATGTTTTTTATAACAGCGTTATAACCCCCTTCCTTTTTGAAAGAAATTTCCAGATTATTTATCGAAAGTAAAGGTTTGTTCATGACGACAAAAGTAACAATTTAACCGTAATATTGATCTAAATGTTGAAAACTGGCAGCGGAAATCTCATTTAAACATGAATAATCTCATCATCTATCAACAAATCTTCTCTTCTCAGTCTTAGAAAAATTTGGGCAACGGCAATAGTGTCTTTTTCACAGTAAGTTACGATGCGGTCGATATCTTTATCCACATAAAAAACATGCCCTACCTGACTGCCGTCAATATCCCCTTTTGGCGAAGGAATCCCTAGTACTTTACACAGTAGTTTTAAAGAGGTAAAATGTTTGTAATCTCCGAATTTCCATAACTCCAAGGTATCCAAATGCGGAATTTCCCATGGTTTTTTTCCAAATAAATTCAGTTTATTAGGAATAGGAATTTGGTTTATGATCATTCTTCTGGCTATAAATGGAATATCAAACTCCTTCGCGTTATGTCCGCACAAAATATGTTGCGGCTGATTGAAATGTGTATTTAGCAGATTATTGAAATCTTTTAGAATCTTAGTTTCTTCACCAAAAAAAGAGGTCACCCGAAAATTTCGGATATCGCCTTTGGTGACAAAAAACCCGACAGAAATGCATACGACTTTCCCGAATTCGGCCCAAATTCCAGCTCGATCATAGAAACCCTCTGGAGTATGCTCCTCTTTTCGTTGGTATTGGGTTTTTTGTTCCCACAATTCTTTCATCTCTGAATCTAATTCGCTGAAATCAGCGGTTTCAGGCACTGTTTCAATGTCTAAGAACAGTATGTTGTCAAGACGGATTTTTTCAATCATAGCTCAGTATATTAAAATAAACTTTGTTGCGTTGTTGGGTTCTCGTGTTCCAGTAGCCATTTTTTGCGCCATAAACCTCCTGCATAACCAGTCAGCGAACCATTAGTACCAATGACTCTATGACAGGGAACAACAATCCACAATGGATTTTTCCCATTAGCGGAAGCCACAGCACGAATGGCCTTGACATCACCTAAAATTTTGGACTGTTCCATATATGTTCTGGTTTCTCCGTAGGGAATTTCTAACAATGATTTCCACACTTTTTGCTGAAACTCAGTTCCCTTTGGGTTCACCTTAAAAGTGAAATTGTTTCTTTTCCCTTCGAAATATTCATTAAGCTGAACTACAGCATTTACCAAAATTGCTGGAACTATTTCCGAAGCTTCTCCCTCGTCAGAAACTGAAATTACTGAAACGCCATTTTTGTCCCCTATAATTGTAGCGATCCCTAAAGTCGTTTTGATGTAAGCTGTTTCCATTGAATAAAAATAATAAATTAAAGCATTTAATACACATAGAAAGCTTAAAGTTCGCAAAGCGGTTATTTTGAAAGTATTGAAAACAGAAAAACCACTCGCTTTCGCAAATGGTTTTGTTTTTTAGCCCTGATGGCAGTGGCATCCTTTTTTTGCCTTCTTTAGGCAAGGAAAGATATAACGAACAGCAGGAATTAGCTCCTAATTGTACTGAACCAAGCCCAGCGGAATCTCTTATTGTAAATTACTATAAATATACGCTTCTAAGCCTTTTAGCTCTTCATCAGACATTGCTTTTGTAATAACGAAATTAGCTTTCATAATTTCATATTGCGCAGGATCGACAATAGGCTCTCCCTCTCCTTTCAAAAACGTAACTATATCTGCGTTTTTATCTTTATAAATTTTCGCAATATCCTGAACGCTAGGTCCTATTAATTTTTTATCAACTTGATGGCACGACACACAGTTTCCTTTTCCTTGGAAGATAGTTTCCCCCAGTTTTTCTGGTGTCTGCACTTCAGCTTGCATTCCTTCTGATGCTGCCGCTTCATTGGCAACTGCTTCCTCTTGTTTTCCAAAAGATTCCTCTTCCTTATTTTTACAAGATAAGGCTAAGAAAACCATTGCTAATACTATTATTTTTTTCATGATATAAGTGTTTATTTTCTCAAAGTTAGACTAATAATACTTCCTAAATGGTACGAATTATCATCTAATTTAAAATCTATGACTTCATTACTTACTTAAAAGTATCGCAGCTTCCTTTGCAAAATAGGTTGAGATCAGACTTGCTCCAGCGCGCTTGATACACATCAATTGCTCCATCATGATTTTATCATGATCTAACCAACCCCTTTCGGCAGCGGCCTTGATCATCGCATACTCACCAGAAACATGGTAAACCGTTACGGGAACATTTACCGCATTTTTTACTTCCCGAACGATGTCTAAATAAGCAATTCCGGGTTTCACCATTACCATATCAGCACCTTCTTCGACATCCCAAAGAGCTTCTTTAATAGCTTCTATGCGATTTGCATAGTCCATTTGGTATGTTTTTTTATCCATGGGAATTACTACATCTGATTCTCTTGGCGCGCTGTCTAAAGCATCACGAAAAGGTCCGTAAAATGCAGAAGCATATTTAGCTGAATAACTCATGATTCCCACATTAGGATAACCAGCAGCATCCAAGCCTTCACGCAAACGCAGTACACGTCCATCCATCATGTCAGATGGTGCTACGAAATCGGCGCCAGCCTCTGCATGAGAAACTGCCATTTTTACCAAAGCTGTATTTGTTGAATCATTTTCTACATCGCCATTTGCTATGATTCCGTCATGACCATAAATTGAATATGGATCCAAAGCTACATCCGGCATAACAATCATTTCTGGACATGCCGTTTTGATGGCGCGAATTGCATTTTGCATCAATCCGTCTTTATTCCAAGCTTCTTTTCCTGTATTGTCTTTTAAGTTTTCGCTTACCTTAACGTATATGTTAATCGCACGAATCCCTAAAGCATATATTTCTTGCACTTCTTTTACCGTTAAATCAATCGAACGACGAAAGATTCCTGGCATAGAACCAATTTCTACTTCTACGTTTTCACCTTCAGCAATAAACATGGGAAACATAAAATCGGATGGACTTAAACTAGTTTCACGAACTAGACTTCTGATGGATTCATTGGTTCTTAATCTTCGACCTCTTTGTAATGGGAACATAATATTTTTAGTTTAAAGTTTCAGGTTTAAAATGTTTATTGTTAAACCCATTTAAAATTTAAAATTCAGCAGTCAAAATAAACTATACCCAATCTCTCAAGTTTTCTAATACGCTTACTAATTTCTCTTCTTCGCTTCCAGCTTCTGCATGATGATCATACACCCATTGTACATTTGGTGGTAAACTCATCAGGATACTCTCAATTCTTCCGTTGGTTTTTAAGCCAAATAAAGTGCCTTTATCATGAACCAAATTAAACTCAACGTAACGGCCACGACGGATTTCCTGCCATGTTCGTTGTTCATCTGTGTATGGTAAATTTTTTCTTTTCTCTACAATTGGAACATAAGCCTGAAGGAAACTGTTTCCCACTTCAGATACAAAATGGAACCAATCTTGCATTTTAATTCCCTCTGTCTCTTTGCAATAATCGAAAAACAACCCTCCTATTCCACGTGCTTCGTTGCGATGTGCATTCCAGAAATAGGCATCGCATTGTTTTTTATATTTTGGATAAAAGTCCAAATTGTGTTTATCACAGGCCGTTTTACAGGTTTGATGAAAATGGATTGCATCTTCTTCAAACAAATAATAAGGCGTTAAATCTTGTCCACCGCCAAACCATTGCTGAATAACATTCCCGTTATCATCGTACATTTCAAAATAACGCCAGTTGGCATGAACCGTAGGCACCATTGGATTCTTTGGATGTAAAACTAAACTTAGTCCACAGGCAAAAAAATCAGCTTCGCCTACATTAAACATCTTTTGCATGGCTTCTGGCAACTTTCCGTGAACGGCTGAGATATTCACTCCGCCTTTTTCAAAAACTTTACCGTTTTCAATCACACGAGTTCTTCCTCCGCCACCTTCCAGACGTTCCCAAAGGTCTTCACGGAATTTAGCTTGACCATCAACCGCTTCTAAACCAGCGACAATAGTGTCTTGAAGATTTTGTATGTATGTAAAAAATTGTTCTTTCATTGTAATTTATAATTTGACAGCAGCAATTTTACTAATTATTTCAAATGAAAACGTCTTACTATCTATTTGAATATGATTATAAATAGCAATTGCTTTTACCGAAAAATCATATTGATTACTTTTAGAATAGGCGATTAAAAAGTCGGCGAATTGTTCTTTTTGAGCCCAATCCATTTCGTATTTATCTAACAATTGAATCAAATTTTTTTCTTCAATTTGATCCAAAATCACAGTTGTTAGATCGAAATCAGTCAGTTGACTGTCAATTAAACTGGTATCTTCAATATTCCAAAATTTAGGCACAAAAACCAAAGAAAGTAAAGTGCTCAACATATTGTCGATCTTTACTTTCTTCTCGTCTCTTAATCCTTTATTTAGCATCTGCTACTATTGGTTGTATTCTTTCACAGCATCGATAAATGCTTTAGCGTGATCAACAGGAATATTTGGTAAAATACCGTGACCTAAATTCACGATGTATTTGTCTTTTCCGAATTCGTCAATCATTTCATGCACCATTTTCTTGATAACAGGAATTGGAGACAATAGTCTTGACGGATCAAAATTTCCTTGCAATGTGATGTTTCCACCAGATAAATATCTTGCGTTTCTTGGAGAACAAGTCCAGTCAACTCCTAATGCAGAAGCGCGACTTTTTCCCATTTCACCAAGAGCGAACCAACATCCTTTTCCGAAAACAATAACCGGAGCATCATCAGCTAATGCTTCAACGATTTGGTTAATGTATTTCCAAGAGAATTCTTGATAATCTACTGGAGATAACATTCCGCCCCAAGAGTCAAAAATTTGAACGGCATCTACTCCTGATTTTACTTTTTCTTTTAGGTATAAAATAGTGGTATCCGTAATTTTTTGCAATAAAACATGCGCTGCTTCTGGGTGCGAAAAACAAAATCCTTTAGCTTTATCAAAGCTTTTAGATCCTTGTCCTTCTACTGCGTAACACATGATTGTCCACGGTGAACCTGCGAAACCAATTAATGGTACCTCATCATTCAACATTTCTTTAGTCAATTTAATGGCCTCAAAAACGTACCCTAAAGTTTCGTGAACATCAGGAACGATTACTTTCTCGACATCTTGAATCGTACGAATAGGATGTGGCAAATACGGACCAAAATTAGGTTTCATTTCTACTTCAATCCCCATTGCTTGAGGAATTACCAAGATATCCGAGAATAAAATAGCCGCATCCGGAGCAATTCTACGAATAGGCTGAACCGTGATTTCGGCAGCTAATTCTGGAGTTTGACAACGAGTAAAAAAATCATATTTATCACGCAATGCAATAAATTCAGGCAAATATCTACCCGCTTGACGCATCATCCAAACTGGCGGACGCTGTACTGTTTCTCCTTTTAATGCTCTTAAAAATAAGTCGTTCTTGATCATGTTTTATATTTTATCTAATGGCTCAGTGCTTTCTTCTGTATTATAATATGCTATAACTTCAACAATTACATCTTCAATTGTTGGTATTTCGGCAATTACAATATTTTTAACTTTATTTAATTCTAATGATTTTGCGGTAGTATTTCCTACGCAAAAACAAACTTCGTTCTTGATTTTATTATTTGTCAAATAACTTTCAACGGCAGATGGACTAAAAAATAGAATTCCATCAAAATTTTCCTGCTCTGATATTTTGAAAGGCGCTAACTTGGTTTCGTAGACCTCTATTTCATTAAAAGTTATTCCTGCATTTTTTAATGCTTCTGGCAAAGTCTCTTTGCGCAAATTTCCGCTTAAAAAAGTATAGCTTTCTTTGTTGTAAATTAAAGTGATTATTTCAGCTAATTCAGATGCGTAGTCTAAATAGACATCCACAGTGAAACCATTTGCTTCTAGTAATTCTTTAGTTTTAATCCCCACACAAAATACAGGTTTCGCCTTTAGAACTTCCCAACCGCTTTGTTCGATCAAACTTAAAACAGCATTTTGGCTACTAAAAATCAAGTTGTTATTGATTGAATTCAGTTCAAAAAGGTTATTTTTAATTTCGATGAAGTCTTGCTCTAAAAGATCAAAATTAGCATCAAGAAATACTTGTCTTTGTTCTTCCGACAATGTTTTGGTGGATAAAATGCTCGTTTGACTCATTATTTCTTTAAATTATTTTTAATTTCTGTCATCAATTTTGCTCCACCATTATTCAAGACTTCCTGAGCCGAATAAAATCCTAGCTTCTTCCACTCTTCGATGGGAACAATTTTGTCGATTTCAATCTTTTCTTTTCCGTCAAGCGAAAATAAAACTCCTTGAAAATGAATGGTATCTTCATCATCATTATAAATTGCTAAAGCTCCGATTGGCGCTGTACAGCCTCCTTCAAGAGTTTTAAGAAACTGACGTTCTATATAGGTTACAATTTCAGTCTCAATATCATTTAACTGTGATAAAGCATCTCGTGTAAAAGCATCGTTTTGCATGGCAACTACCACCATTGCTCCTTGAGCGGGAGCCGGAATCATCCAATCTAAATTGATGAAATTCTCTGGTTTCAAATTAATACGCTCTAATCCTGCGGCTGCAAATACAGCCCCATTCCAATCGCCTTCATTGAGTTTTTTCATGCGTAAATTTACATTTCCACGCAAATCAACTACTTTATGTGAAGGATATTTATTAAGCCATTGTGCCTGACGGCGCAAACTACCTGAAGCAATAGTTCCTGATTCATTCAGAAAATCAAGATTGCCTTTGTGAACTAAAATATCTAATGTACTGGCTCTTTCCAAAACAGCGGCTTGTACAATCCCTATGGGTAATACCGTAGGAACGTCTTTCATGGAATGCACCGCAATATCAACATCGCCATTAATCATAGCAACATCGAGTGTTTTAGTAAAAATCCCTGTGATTCCGAGCTCGTAAAGAGGCTTATCGAGAATAATATCTCCTGTTGACTTTACGGCTATGATTTCTGTTTTGTATCCTAAATCATTTAGCTTTTTTTCTACTGTATGGGCTTGCCAAAGTGCTAGTTCGCTATCGCGCGTCCCTATTTTTATTGTTTTTTCTGCCATTATTTTGCTATAGCGCCAATTTTGAATACTTTTTCGATCCACTCAATGCTTTCGTCCACCATGGTGTTGTCATCTTTTAAGTGATTGGCAAAGTGTGTTGTTATTTTTTGAATGATTCTACTGCTAATAATTTCTGCTTGTTCTTCATTGAAATCGACAATTTTTTTACTTTGAAAATTCAATTCCGATGTTTTGATGGCGTTCAGTTTTTCTTTTAAAGCATGAATAGTAGGAGCAAATTTCCGACCTTTAGTCCAAACATTAAACTCTTCCTTTATTTCTTCGATAATAGCTTCCGCCGCTGGAATATGATTTTTTCTATTTTCCAAAGTTTCATCCGTAAGTTGCGACAGATAATCCATGTGAATTAAAGTAACCCCGTCTAATGCTTCAACATCTTCATTCACATTTTTAGGAATAGACAAGTCCAAAATTAATAATGGTTTTTTAAGATTTAATATGGCTTTGTCAACTGTTGGGTTTTGAGCACCGGTAGCCACCACCACCACATCTGCTTTTTGAAGTTCCAGATGCAATTCTGAATAATCTTTTACAATTAAATTTAACTTACCTGCTAATCTCTCGGCCTTATCTTTGGTTCTATTGATTAAGGTGATGTGTTCGTTTTTAGTATGTTTAACCAAATTCTCACAAGTATTCCTCCCTATTTTACCAGTTCCAAACAACAAAATATTCTTATTTCCTATATCTTCAACATTCTTGATAATATATTGCACCGCTGCAAATGAAACAGAAGTAGCTCCAGAACTAATCTCCGTATCGTTTTTTATCTTTTTACTAGCTTGGATCACTGCGTTAACCAATCGTTCCATGAAATTGTTAGCCAATCCCATCGCTTTTGATTGTGTAAAGCTGGATCTAATTTGAGATATAATTTCAAAATCGCCCAGGATCTGACTATCTAAACCAGTTCCTACACGGAACATATGACTAATAGCTTCTTGGTTTTTATAGACAAAGCCTACTTTTTGAAATTCTTCAACACTCCCCTTACTGTTTTCACAAATCAACTTTATCAATTGAAAAGGGTGTTCGGCAAATCCGTAAATCTCTGTTCTGTTACAAGTAGAGGTAACAATTAAACTCTCGATTCCTTCGGTTTTTGCTTGCTCCAGCAAACGGGTTTTTGCTAAAACATCCAAGCTAAATTTACCTCTCATTACGGCATCCGCTTTTTTATAGCTTAGTCCAACAGAATAAAAATAGTAATGTTTTAAAAGGTTATTATTTTCCATATAAATACTTTTCCAGAAAGTCGAACAAAATTATCACTATAGTCTTTATAAAAGTAACGCTGTAAGTACTATTTGTGTCGCTGAATGATTTTTTATTTCTAAAGTTCTCTTTATTGGCAAAAAACGTTATTTTTGCACTGAAATCAGGTAATCTTAGGTTGTTAGTTTAGAGTCGTTCTAAATAAACAGCACTTATAACTATCATGTTATTACAAAAAAAATATCGCTATGGGTTCACAAGAAATTATAAAAATAGAAGATGATTTTACATTGATTCGCTTTCAAAATGACGGCACTGAATCATTTAATGCACAACGTGAAGTCAGCAGTGGATTGATTCAATTTCACTTTGGTCTAAAAGGAAGCGCAAAATTCATCTTCAATCAAGGGAATTATGCCTTGGAATTAAAAGAAGAAAAATCCTTGCTTTTATATAATCCCCAAAAAGAGTTGCCTCTAAATTTAGAGTTGGCTCCTAATTCTTGGGTAATATCAGTAATTATTTCCATCAAAAAATTTCATGCGTTGTTTTCTTCAGAAGCGGACTACATCACTTTTTTAAGCGGAGACAATAAAGACAAGAAATACTACAATGAAGGAAAGATTAGCCCATCTATGGCAATTGTTCTTAGTCAGTTGTTTCACTACAGCTTGCACCCTTCAATAAAAAACCTATATTACAAAGGAAAAGGCTACGAGCTATTAAGTTTGTATTTTAACAGAACAGAAGACCCAAATGCGGAACAATGTCCGTTTTTGATTGATGAGGATAATGTTTTAAAAATTAGAAAAGCCAAAGAAATCATTATTGCTAATATGTCCGAACCTCCAGGTTTACAAGAATTAGCTGATGAAATAGGTTTGAATCTGAAGAAACTAAAAATGGGTTTCAAACAAATTTACGGTGATACTGTTTATGGTTTTTTATTTGATTATAAGATGGATTATGCACGAAAGCTGCTCGATAGCGGATCTTATAATGTAAACGAGGTAGGTTTAAAAATTGGCTACAGCACTGGGAGTCATTTTATAGCCGCTTTTAAAAAGAAATTCGCAACAACTCCAAAAAAATATTTGATGTCCATCAATCCAAACACTTAGTTAAGATTGATTTTATATATTAAACAATAAATAAAAAATAGTTAATCCCAATTTATAAAAAGTAACTTTAATTACTTTTACGAAACAAAAAAAGATAAAATGAAAGGTGTATTATTAGTAAATTTAGGTTCTCCTGAAAGTCCAACTCCCAAAGACGTAAAACCGTATTTAGATGAATTTTTAATGGACAAATATGTAATTGACGTTCCATTTTTATTGAGAGCATTACTTGTTCGTGGAATTATTTTGCAAACAAGACCAAAAAAGTCAGCTGCAGCTTACGCAAAAATTTGGTGGGACGAAGGTTCTCCATTAGTGGTGATTTCCAAAAGGATGTTTGCCAAAGTAAAACAGCAAGTGGAAATACCCGTTGCTTTAGCGATGCGTTACGGAAACCCTTCAATATTATCTGGATTACAAGAACTTCGTGATAAAGGAGTTACTGAAGTGCTGCTTTTCCCATTGTACCCTCAACATGCGATGGCTAGTACCACTACCATCTTAGTACTTGCTGAGGAATTACGTAAGAAACATTTTCCTGAAATGAAATTTACATCTGTCCCTGCATTTTATAACAAACCCGATTACTTGCAAAATCTGGCCGATTCAATTAAAGGACATTTACAAGGTTACGATTATGACCATTTGCTATTCTCGTATCACGGGATTCCAGAGCGTCACATTCGTAAGACAGACATAACCAAATCACATTGCAAAATAGATGGTTCTTGTTGCAACACGCCTTCGCCAGCGCACGAATTTTGTTACCGTCATCAATGTTATGAAACTACAAAACAAGTCGTAAAATTACTTGGAATTCCAGAAGGAAAATACAGTCAAACATTTCAATCACGATTAGCAGGAGATAAATGGTTGACTCCCTATACTGACGTTGAAGTAAATAAAATGCCTGAAAAAGGAATAAAAAAACTAGCCGTTGTAACCCCTGCTTTTGTATCTGATTGCTTAGAAACACTAGAAGAAATTGCAATGGAAGCCAACCATGAATTTAAAGTACATGGTGGAGAAGAATTCTTAGCAATTCCTTGTTTAAATGATGGAGATGACTGGTGTAAAACCGTTAGTAAATGGATCAATAATTGGGCAATGTCTAAAAATTTAAACTATTAAATGGCTGTAAGCGCCGAAGAATTAGGAACTCAGGACATCAAGAAACTTTTGCTCAAGCAGGCGGTACCCGCATCTGTAGGGATTTTATTTATGTCTGTCAATATATTAATTGACACCATATTTGTTGGGCAATGGATTGGATCGCTAGCGATTGCTGCGGTGACTGTTGTTTTACCCATCACTTTCTTTATTTCCTCTTTAGGAATGGCAATTGGGGTAGGTGGTGGATCAGTTCTTTCCAGAGCATTAGGCGCTAATAACAAAGAAAAAGCTTTGTTGACTTTTGCCAATCAAATTATGATGACCTTTCTTATGGCATCTGTATTTGTGCTTCTTGGTATGTTTTTTAGTGCTGACATGTTGTTGCTTTTTGGCGCCAAAGGAGCAATTGTAAAACCCGCAACGGAATTCTTTTTCCCCATACTCTTATCCGTTCCTTTCTTAGCGCTTTGCATGATGGGAAATAACATTATACGGGCTGAAGGAAAAGCTAAATTTGCGATGTTTGCAATGATTATTCCCGCTTTTGTCAACATCATACTCGATATCGTTTTTATAAAATTAATGAACTTAGGAATGTTTGGAGCAGCTTTAGCTACTTCTATTTCCTATTTTATGTGCTTTCTTTTCGTCTTATGGTTCTTCATGTATAAAAGTGAACTTAAGTTAAAAACAAGCCATTTTAAATTTAACTTTCCAATTATAAAAGAGATTACAAACCTGAGTTTTGTTACCTTTTCAAGACAAGGTGTTGTGAGTATTCTAGCCATTATCCTTAATCATACTTTATATACGTATGGAGGTGAACATTCGATAGCGGTATATGGAATTATAAGCCGAATGTTAATGTTTGCTTTGTTTCCTGTACTTGGAATTACCCAAGGTTTTATTCCAATTGCTGGTTACAATTATGGCGCTGGAAATTATGAAAGAGTAAAAGAAACCGTAGAAGTATCCATTAAATATGCAGCGCTTTTGGCAGCTATAATATTTGTATTTATACTCGCTTTTGCACAACCAATCGTGGCTGTTTTCACCACAGACTCAAAAGTAATTGCCGAAACTCCAAATGCCCTTAGATGGGTTTTTGCTGCTTCTCCCATAATCGCAATCCAACTAATTGGCGCAGCCTATTTTCAGGCAGCGGGAAAAGCTAAAAAAGCATTATTTCTTACCCTGAGTAAACAAGGATTCTTCTTAATTCCCTTAGTACTTATTCTCCCGAATTTTTTCGGTATTTTTGGAGTATGGGTTTCTTTTCCAATAGCCGATATTTTATCAACAATAATTACTGGGTATTTTCTAAAAAAAGAAATGAACATAAAATTGACAAAACATAACGATGGAATACTATAACTACCTCAAATCATTACACCTCATCTTTGTTATCACTTGGTTTGCAGGTTTATTTTACATTGTACGATTATTTGTTTATCAAATTGAAGCGGCACAAAAGTCCTCGCCAGAAAAAGAAATTTTACAAAAACAATATAAAATAATGACGTACCGCTTGTGGTATATTATCACATGGCCTTCTGCTGTTTTAGCGAGTATATTTGCCTTTTGGATGCTGTTTTTTACGGATCTGGGAGCAGCCTGGTTAAAAATGCCTTGGATGCATGTAAAACTTGGCTTTGTATTTGTGTTGTATTTGTATCATGGCAAATGCCATCAAATATTCAAACAATTGCAAAACAACGAAATAAAACATACGACCAACTTTATGCGCCTTTGGAATGAAGGAGCTACCATAATCCTTTTCTCCGTAGTTTTTTTAGTAGTACTGAAAAATGCATTTAATTGGATTTATGGTGTTGTCGGAATTATTAGTTTTTCCGTTTTGATTATGCTTGGATTTAAATTTTACAAAAAAATTCGAGAAAAAAATCAATCCTAATTATGCTAAAAGGCTTTAAAATATCGATGTTATCATTACGAATTCGGATTTTCCTTTCGATGATCGTCTTGATCATTGTAGCCTCTGTCCTACTCGCTTCCATTTCTATTATTCAATTTAAAAATGAAGCCAAAGAGTACCATCAAGAACGACTAGAACGCAAGGAAAATGCGGTACGGGAACATATTAATTACGTGCTTTCAACAACAACATATCCGCTGACAACTGAAAATCTAGATTTGATTTTCAAGGATAAAATTCATGAACTGGCACACATTCACAACATTGAAATTAACATTTACGGATTGGACGGGAAATTATTAAAGTCTTCCAAAGAATCATTTTCTGTTGATAAAGTTTCACCTCCCATTCCAAAATATATTTTAAAACTCGTTCGTTCCTCAATCGAAAAACGATATGTAGATATCAAAACCGTAAATGGGGTAAAAAACCGATCCTCCTTTACCCAAATTAAAGACGACAAATTCAAACCTTTGGGTGTTTTGAACCTGCCATACTTGGAAGATGACGGTTTCTACGACAAAGAACTAAACAGTTTCTTAATTCGTTTAGGACAGGTTTATTCCTTTATGCTAATTGTGGCTTTTGCATTAGCTTATTTCCTTGCCACTTATATCACGAAGTCATTGAAGACGATTTCTGATCGCTTAAACGAAACTAGTTTGAAGCAAAAAAACAAAAAGATTGTTTTAGAGGCTAGCAGTAAGGAAATAAACTTATTGATCAGCGCCTATAACCGAATGGTGGATGAGCTTGAAATCAGTGCCGTAAAACTAGCACAAAGCGAAAGAGAAGAGGCTTGGCGCGAAATGGCAAAGCAAGTGGCCCATGAAATTAAAAATCCATTAACTCCAATGCGCCTCACTGTGCAGAGTTTTCAAAGAAAATTTGATCCAAATGATCCGGAAATAAAGCAAAAAATGAACGATTATTCGGAAACATTGATTCAACAAATAGACACTATGAATTCTGTTGCATCTGCATTTTCAAATTTTGCCTCTATGCCTGCACAACAAAATGAAACCCTAAACGTCGTGGAGGTAGTTGAATTAGCTTTGGACATTTTCAACGAGGAGTTTATTACCTTTGAAAGTGACGCTACAGAAATTATATCGAAAATAGACCGAACACAACTGATTCGAATCATTACCAATTTAGTCAAAAATGCCATTCAATCCATCCCGGAACAGCAAGTTGACAAAAATGTTTTCGTAAACGTAAAAAAAGAATTAAATAATGTGTTAATTAGCGTTGCCGACAATGGAACGGGAATCAAGCCCGAAGATATAAATCGTATATTCGAATTTAAATTTACCACCAAAAACAGCGGAATGGGTCTGGGTTTGGGTATTATTAAAAACATCATCGAAAATTATAAAGGAACAATTACCTTTGAAACAGAATATGGAAAGGGAACTCAATTTACAGTTTCACTTCCTATAATTAACTCCTAAATCATCACTATGAGCTACAAAAACATCTTAATCACAAAAGAAAACAGTATTGCAACCATAACTATAAACCGCCCTACGAAACTTAACGCATTAAATAAAGAGACTATCGAAGAATTGCATAAAGCTTTTCAGGAATTAGAAAAAAATTATGAAACTCGCGTGGTTATTTTAACCGGTAGTGGCGAAAAAGCATTTGTGGCTGGAGCAGATATTGCTGAATTTTCTGAATTTTCAGTTGAAGAAGGCGTACAATTAGCCGCACAAGGACAAGACATCTTGTTTAATTTTGTCGAAAATCTAAAAATACCAGTAATTGCAGCCGTTAATGGTTTTGCACTTGGTGGCGGACTAGAATTAGCAATGGCTTGTCATTTCAGAATCGCCTCTGACAATGCCAAAATGGGCTTACCAGAAGTGTCTTTAGGCGTTATTCCAGGTTATGGTGGAACACAACGTTTGCCGCAACTAATTGGTAAAGGCCGCGCTATGGAAATGATATTGACAGCCGGAATGGTAACAGCCGAGGATGCGTATAGAATGGGATTAGTGAACAATGTTATTCCACAAGCGGAACTGTTAGATTACTGCAACGGAATTGCCCAAAAAATCATGAGAAACTCCCCTTTGGCTATAAGCAGCGCTATAAAATCGATTAATGCTAATTATAAAGATGGCGAAAACGGTTTTGAGACTGAAATAAAATCCTTTGGAAAATGCTTCGGTACAGAAGATTTTAAAGAAGGAACAACAGCTTTTCTAGAAAAAAGGAAAGCCGTTTTTACTGGCGAATAAACATTTTAATTTTCCTTAAAAATACTTTTAACTGCCTATTTTATGATTATAAAATCCTAGAATAGGCAGTTATTTTTTTTTAAACAAACCTACTTGCCTATCCATTCAGCAAATTTTTTCCTTATTAAGCCGCTATTTTGACTTACAAAAGCTAATTTTGCAAACCATATCCGGAAATATTCAACTAATAAAAATTATGATTATGTCTTTTCAACCTGTATTCGTTCAATTTTGGGAAAAAGTAAAAGAAAGTATCGCAAATGGTACTTATGCTAAATTGACTTTGGCCAAAACAATTGGTGATACTGAATTGAAAAACATCTATGTACGTCCTGTATTATTGGCGAACGATGTTTTCAGCCTTTCCCTTAGTGCTAAGTATAAGACAGAGGAAATTGAGAGTTTCCATACGATTGATGAAGCTTTTTTAGTTTTGACACCGTATTTGAATAATCCATTTTTGACAGCCTTATTGTTTACAACAGAAAATGACATCACTTTTAAACTGAATAAAAAAAGGGTAGCAAGCATTATAGAGCAAGCTCCCACTTTTAAACATGCCTCAGATGTTATAATTGAAATGAAGGCAAAAGGTATTATTTAGCTCCTATTGACAATGGATTTCGAAAGAAACACACCTATTACTTCTCTCCTTCCCATTCCGCATAAAACTGAGATAAAAAACCTTCCATATAGTGGTGTCTTTCCTTTGCAATTTGTTTTCCTGATTCGGTATTCATTTTATCTTTTAGCAGCAGTAACTTTTCATAAAAATGATTCAGCGTGGGCGCCTCATTATTTTTATATTCTTCCTTAGTCATATTAGTGTTCGGGGCGATTTTAGGATCGTAGAGCGCTCTATTCTTAAATCCGCCATAGTTGAATGTTCTTGCGATTCCTATTGCTCCTATCGCGTCTAAACGATCCGCATCTTGCACTATATCCAACTCTATTGAAGTAAATGTTTTTTCGAAATTACCTCCCTTATAGGAAATGTTTTGAATAATTTTTACTACATGGTTGATTATTTCTTGATCTACACTTTCTGATTCCAAAAAAATTCTGGCAGTTTTTGGTCCGATAGCCTCGTCACCATCATGAAATTTACTGTCGGCTATATCATGAAGTAAAGCTCCTAATTTTACAACCGTTACATCACAAACTTCATTTTGTGCTATCAGCATCGCATTTTTATAGACTCTTTCGATATGAAACCAGTCATGCCCGCCTTCTGCATTCTCTAATGTCTCCTTAACGAAAGTGATTGTTTTACTAATTATGTCTGCGTTGTTCATCTTTTTATATTTAAAAAAAAGTTGGTCTTCGAAGTTTTTAAACTTCAAAAACCAACTTTTGTTATTGTTTACTATTTATATAGTCCTTTTTAACTACATTCTAGCTGGTTCTACCCATTTGAAAATATGAGATTCTTGAGGAATTGTCATTCTTTCTGAAATTCTAGCCATTCTTGCTGGTAATTTCATCAGATAATCTCTTGCTTTTTCAGCTTCGTCAGTCAAGCCAGTAATTTTATCAATTTCCCACTTGTCCATTAGTTTTTGCATGATATCAATGTAGTCAGCTGCTGTGTATACACCAATTCGTTGCGCAGAATCAGAAAACTGTTCGAATGCGCTACTTATCTTTTGACCCGACTCTCTCAAGAAATGAGCTGGCATAACGATTTTTTGTTTCATCATGTATTGAAAAGCAATCATCATTTCGCTAGGATCAACCTGAAAAATTCTATTTACAAACTCACTATACGCATGATGATGACGCATTTCATCACCTGCAATCATCTTACACATTTTAGACAATTTGTTATCCCCGTATTTCTTAGCCATTTGAGCTACTCTATTGTGAGAAACATAAGTGGCTAGCTCTTGAAAACTAGTATATACAAAGTTTTTATAAGGGTCTCTTCCTGTACCAATGTCAAATCCATCGTTAATAAGATGCTGAGTAGTCATTTCAATTTCACGCATGTTCACACGACCTGATAAATACAAGTACTTGTTCAACAAATCACCGTGACGATTTTCCTCTCCAGTCCATTGTCTGATCCATTTAGACCATCCGTTTCTTCCCACGTTATCAACTCCGTCAACATCCATCAACCAAGATTCATAAGTAGGTAAAGCTTCTTCAGTGATAGTATCACCCACTAAAGTTACCCAAAAATCATATGGTAAATCTTTTGCAATTTCGCGTAATTCCTTAACCTCATCAAAAAAAGTATCACTCTCTGAGTTGGGTAAAAAATCTGTTGGTTGCCAAATTTTTTCAACTGGTATTAAAAACTGATCAACATAGTTATCAACGTCTTTTTCCAAAAACTGCATAACCTCTAATCGAATATTTTTTATTGACATTTTATTTAAATTAAAATTTAATTCCTTTTACTACTTCACTTTCCGTCTTCTCCATTAACTCAGCAAAATCAAATTCGCTAACCGCTAATGGCTTATGAATTACAAAGGTAAGGCGATTTCCCAAACCTAGTGGAAAAAATCCATGTTTAACCACTTTCCATGAATTATTTATGCTTATTGGAACTACATACGCTGAAGGAGCATACTTACATAATATTTTTAATCCACTTTGTGCAAATTCTTTTGGCTTGCCTGTTTTGCTTCTGGTTCCTTCCGGGAAAATAACTGCCGAACGATTATTTTTTTCGATGTATTCTGCCAGTTTTTTAATCTCTGGGATTGCTTGCTTAGGGTCTTTTCTATCGATCAATGCTGAACCACCATGACGCAAATTAAAAGAAACACTTGGGATTCCTTTTCCGAGCTCTTTTTTACTTACAAATTTACAATGAAACTTGCGCAAAAACCAAATCATTGCAATAATATCGTACATACTTTGATGATTAGACACAAATATTATCGGAGCATCTTTTGGTATGTTGTCTATATTCTGAAATTTATAGGTGGTCCCTATAAGATTCGTGCATTTCACTAAAAAAAAATTGAGGTAGTCAACGCTTACTTTATGAGCATTATATCCAAAAACATTAAAACAAATCCACTGAATAGGATGGAAAATGACCAACGTAAGACCAAAACATAAATAATACACTACAGATATGGGATACGAAATCAGTTTTTCCATGCTTAAAAAATTAGACACCAAAAGTAAGAAATATATTTTTACCGCTATTTAAATCCCAAACAATAATAGGTTTGGGGTTTAATTGTACCTTTGCTGACTAAAATCTTTGCCTTTTAGCCGTAAAAATGAACTTCACTTATCCCAAAAAAGAAAAACTGAAAAGTAAAATCACCATCGGATTATTATTTACTGATGGCAAATCAGTATCTAAATATCCTTTGCGATTGGTATACCATTCTGCTGCGTTAAGTGACGGTCAAAAAATAAAAATGGGAGTTTCTGTTTCCAAAAAGAACTTTAAAAAAGCAGTCGACCGCAATTATTTTAAACGTATTCTTCGCGAAACTTACCGTCTGAACAAACATATACTTATCGATAATCTAGATAGCCCTTGTGCCCTTATGTTGTTTTATCAAACTAAGGACCGCTTGTCCTACGATGAAATTAATACCAAAACAATTCAATTGTTTGAGAAATTCATTGCACAAAATGTAAAAAAAGACGAAACAGATGCGACTACCATTCAGGTAACTGAGTAGCTTCTTATTAAAGATACAAAATTTAGATTTATTTTACACTGTTCCCATTATTGCTGATTTATTCTTAATTTAGTAGCTCTTAATATAAAATATTATGACAACCTTTCTCAAAAAGAAATATATCATCCCCATTATTGCTTCCTTGCTTTTGTTTGTAGGCGCTAGTTTCAAAAACGACTTTTTTGAAATCGCCAAACAAATAGAAATTTTTACGACTCTTTTCAAGGAATTGAATACTAACTATGTTGACGAAACAAATCCTGGAGAACTAATGGACAAGGCCATTACCAGCATGTTGAGTAGCCTAGATCCCTATACTGTTTACTTCAATGAACAAGATGTTTTAAACTTTAAAATAAACAATACGGGAGAGTACACCGGAATAGGGGCTTTAATTACCCGAAAGGCAGATAAATTAATAATCCGGGAAGTTTACAAGGATTTTCCTGCAGATAAAGCTGGCTTTAAAGCTGGTGATGAAATTATCCAAATTGGTGATGTTCTATTGGCCGACTTTAAAGACGATGCTTCTCTACTAATGAAAGGGGCCAAAAACACTAAAATAGTACTGAAATATATACGCCAAAGCAAAATAAATACCGCTGAAATTATACTCACTGAGGTTGCCATAAAATCAGTTCCTTTTTTCTCAAAAATAGATGCCACAACGGGCTATATCGTTTTGTCACGTTTCAATGTGAAAGCAGCATTAGAAACCAAGGAAGCATTAGAAGAACTTAAAAGACAAGGTGCCGAAAGAATCATTTTAGATTTAAGAGGGAACCCAGGAGGATTGCTGAATGAAGCCGTAAACATATGCAATCTCTTTGTGCCAAAAAATGAGGTTATCGTAACCACAAAATCTAAAATTGAAAAACACAACAACACCTACAAGACCAGTTTTGATCCGGTTGACACTCAAATACCATTGGTAATACTAATTAACGGTAAAAGCGCTTCGGCATCAGAGATTGTCTCAGGAGCCTTGCAGGATCTAGATCGGGCTGTTATTGTGGGTAGCAGAAGCTTCGGGAAAGGCTTAGTGCAAAAACCGATTGACTTGACTTACAACACACAACTAAAAGTAACCATCTCCAGGTATTACACGCCATCAGGAAGGTGTATCCAAGCCTTAGATTACGCACATAAAGACAAAAACGGCTTGGCCATCAGAACAGAGGAAAAAAACTACAATACATTCAAAACCCGCAAAGGCAGAACTGTTTATGATGGAGGTGGTATTTTGCCAGACGTACAGCTTGATGAGACAAAGATGAGCCCTATTGCCTCGGCTCTCGTGAAAAATGATGGCATATTTAATTACGCTACCGACTACTATTTTAAAAATCCAAATTTGGGTAATCAAATTCCAAGCTTATCAAACACTGATTACCAAAAATTCAAACAGTATTTAAAAACCCAAAATATCTCTTTTGACACGGAAACAGAATTAGCACTAAAAAACACTTTGGCTGTAGCCAAAAAGGAAAAAATAGATGCCACCATTACTTCAGAATACCAACAATTACTAGCGGCATTACAAAAAAGCGAGGAAACACTATTAGATAAAAATCAAGAGGAAATCAAAATTTTAATTATTGATGAAATTATCAAACGATACCAATATCAGGAGGGTTTGTATCAATATTACACTAAAAACAATTCAGAAATTCAGAAATCCGTCACTCTTTTAAATAATCCTACGGAATATAAAACCATATTGAAGTTGTAATCAATGCTACACTATTTTAAATTAATCGCCTTGATCTCATTTAGCTACCTTACAGCCCAAGGGAAAAAAGTGGAGACCGTTTATTTTGACTTTGACAAATACAGCTTGGAACTTGAACAGCAACAAACTATTCTTGATTTCATAATTCAGGCAGATACTTCTAAAATTGAATCTATTCAAATTTATGGCTATTGCGACGACAGAGGAGATTCTGACTATAATTACAAATTATCAGAAGAGAGAGTCAACACCGTTACAAACATCCTGACTTCACATGGCTTCAATAAAAATAAAATAGTAATTGTTGAAGGTAAAGGACGGGTAATATTGACTGATAATAGTTTTGATAATTTAGCCGAAATACGCTCAAAAAACAGGAGGGTAGATTTACTTATCGTTAGAAAAAATAGTTTTGGAAAAGGAATCTTCAATTCCATTCAGGAAAAACATAATGTGGGAGATCGCATTTACTTTGAGAATATCCAGTTCACTTTAGGCAGTAGTAAACTAAGTTTAAATTCTAAAAAAGAGTTAGATAAAATAGTAGAACAGCTTCAACAAAATAAAAATATAGAATTTGAAATTAGAGGGCATGTTTGCTGTACCCCAAGCTATTATAACGATGCTATTGATCGAGAAACAAACGAAAGACAGCTATCCTTTAATCGCGCAAAAATAGTATTCTGGTATTTAATTTCAAAAAAAGTGAATAGTCTTAGAATGAGCTACAAAGGCTGTGGGAACTCATTCCCCTTAGGTAAAGGGGAAGACATTGACCGAAGAGTAGAGTTTTTAATTACTAAAATATAATTATTCTCTTTTCATATCTATATGTGGGATATCATCTTCTAAATACATTTCGCTGACTTGTACAAAACCATGGCTTTCATAGAATTTTTTCAAATATAGCTGGGCTCCTATCGTAATTTTACTCTCGTTAAAATGCAATTGAACTCCTGCAATAGCTTCTCTCATTAAATTGTGTCCCCATTTTCTATCTCGGTAATTTACATCTACAACTACTCTTCCTATTGAAGCGTTATCAAAGCTTATTCCCGCCTTAAAAAGACGCGCATGGGCAACAATGTTCCCTTCAAACTCACCAAAAAGGTGCAATGCGATCTTATCTTTACCGTCCAGATCAAGATAAACGCAGTTTTGCTCTACTACAAAGATCTCACTTCTCAGTTTCAACAAATCATATAGTTCATTAACCGTTAATGCCTCAAAAGGCTTTATTTTCCATTGTATTGCCATGGATTATTATTATTTAATGTGATTTTTAATTTAAAAGATCGTTTGTTATTACAACCGACTTTATAACGGCTTCCAGCTCAAGCATCATATCTCTTTTTTCTTTTGAAGGAGAGTAACAAAATCCCTCTAGAATCAGTATTCTATCATTTTTTTCATCGACAATAGCATAATTAATGAAAGGTCCAGACATGAAATCATTTTTTAATTCCCAAGTTCCTTTCATTTCATAGGCAACCTTGCCAGTTAGTTCAATCTTGAAAAAATACGGAGCATATGCCTCTTCAGTAATCATATCGGTACCCACCTCTTTCCCATGAATATATTGGACCCCAATAGAATCTCGCATTTTTATAATATTCGAAACTAAATTGTCTTTGTTTTTAATCGAATTAAGCGGCACCTGATAAATTAACAAACTCGTATTCCCGCTTACTATTTCTTTTTTTAACCAAATGAATTTATCTTCCTGAACCATGTATTCATAAGTCGAAGGAATATCTACAGAAATGCCGAATTTACTATTGATGATTTTCGGGTCTAGTAAGGACTTTTTGTTCAGCCTCTGAATCTCATCAATTTCTGTCTTACGAATAGTCTTGATTATTTGAGCACTGTTATTTTCTAAAATAGTCAAAATATCAGCAGCTGTTTTTCCTGTAATATGAAATACATTCTGAGGAAAGGCATACTGGTCATTCTTTATGGCAAATTCATTTTTCTCTGCTTTTTTTACCACAATAATGTTTCGGTTATCAGTCATAAATCCTTCCATCAATTTTACTGGATATTGATTTATGGTAAAAAGTGGTTCCTCCTGTGGCAAGCCAATAACGGGAGAAGCAAACTTATTTCGAATGCTATCTCCAATTTCGCCATTCCACAATTGATCATCAATTATAACCGAAATACTATTGACTTTCCCCGTTGTTTTTCGCGGAAGATCATCGTCTTCCTTTTTACAGGAAAAAAGAAAAACAGGAATAAGCAGAAATAAAAAAAGAGTTTTATTCATTAACGTTAGTCTATAATATATTAATTACTAAATAAAAAAAACACTGGCTTCGAGTTAAAAAAGCAAAAGTATTTATTAGAAGTTTAGCTTTACAGTTTATTTATGTTTTTTAATCGAATGTTTTTAAAATCAATTGGCGAACCTTCATAATTTAAAGAAATCTTACCTTCTTTTGATGATGCTTCTACACATTCATTTACTAATTTTCCATTCAAATATTGCGTGCATTTCCCATTATAAGATTGGATTAGCACTGCATTCCACTCTCCATTAGACATTTCATTATCATCAAATTTAGGTGAAGTCACGCTTGCACCAACCACAATAAATGCACCATTTACAGTCGCAGTTACATTATCTAAAAAAACAAAATCACCAGTACTCTTTTCCTTTATTTGAAATTGAATGCCTTTTGGCCAAATGTGATCCGGAGCATTTGAAGGTATATTATACATCACTCCACTATTTTTTCTATTACTGCCCCTGTATACGTTTTCTGCCATATTCCATCTAAAATCAAAGCTTAATTCAAAATTTTCGTAACTCTTTTTTGTCATTAGATACCCTATGTTGTCGCCATACATCCGTATCATCCCCTCAGAAAAATCATATACTTGAGCAGGAGCAATCCTTTGTTCGCTGTCTTTAGTAATAGCATACCAATCATCCATTTGCAAGCTTTGTTTAACTGCACATGAATTACACAAAAGAAGTAAAGTAAATGCAAAAGTTATTTTTTTGAGCATCGTCTATTTTTATATAATTTTAAAAATATACTCTATTTATCCATTGATTTTTAATTTCATTCCGGGCTTAATTTGTTCACCACGAATATCGTTCCATTTTTTCAAATCTGAAATGGATACCCCAGGATATTTTTTTGCAATACTATATAGCGAATCCCCTTTTTTAACATAGTAATCAGCGCCCTTTTCTAGAGAAATAGTTGCTGGGTTTTTCTTAAAAGAATTGACGGATGCCTTATTAGTGTGAATTGCCAATTGATTTTTAGCTACAATTAAAGTCCTTCCCAAAGCAATACTCTGCCCCGATAAATCATTCCATTCTTTCAAATCTTCTAAAGTTGTCCCGAATTTTTTTGAAATGCTACCCAAGTTATCTCCTTTTTTAACGGTGTATTCAATGTTTCTTAATTCAGGAGCTGAAACAACAACTTCTTTAGTATCCAATTCGCTTTCTGCAAGCTTCAAAGTCATACCAGCCTTAATTGTAGTACTTGAAAGTTGGTTCCACTTTTTAATTTCTTCAATCTTGATATTGTATTTTTCAGCAATCGCATTCAAATTATCTCCTTTACGAACCACATAAAAAGTATTTCTATTAGATGAAACTGTATCTATTTCAGTCTTATTTTTTAATTCAGCTATAACCTCTTTTTGATTATTTAAGATACTTTCCTTAGAAACCGTTTCTAACTTAGCCTCTTCCACGATTGTTTTAATTATGCTTTCTGTTGTGATAATTTTCAAGCTCTTTCCATAAGCGATAGTATTGCTTCGTAATTTATTCCACTTTTTTAACTCAGAAACCTTTACATCATACTTATTAGCAATTGCGCCCAAATTATCTCCTCGTCTAATTTTGTAATACTTTGTTCTAGTATGGGTAATTCTTTGGGTATTTGAATTGATCGTTTCCTTTAAAACTGTCGCCCTAGATTTTCTAAATGGGTTTTCCCTTAGGTCTAATTCATGCTGAACATAGGCATACATTTTGTCTTCATTAGAAGCAAAAACTGCAATTTTCTCCTTCGGCAATCTCAAATAATGGTTTTCATCATTATAAAAAGGAACTACATTTAACTTGTAGGATGGATTCAATATTTGCAGTTGCGCAACAGGAACATCTAATAAGTCTGAAATTTGCTTAAATGACATTTGTTTTTTAACCATGATGGTATCAGTCGAGAAATGTTGCACTAAAGCGCGATCTGGTCTTATTCCATGCTCATTATGATATTCATATAAGTACATCGTCGCTAAAAATGCTGGGACATATCCTCTTGTTTCTCTAGGCAGGTGTTTTCTTATGTTCCAATAATTTTGTTTTCCACCAGAACGTCTGATTGCTTTAGACACATTACCAGGACCCGAATTATAAGAAGCCAAAACCAACTCCCAATCTCCAAAAATAGAATACATATTAGACATGTACTTTGCCGCAGCTGCGGTAGCCTTTAAAGGGTCGCTTCGTTCATCGACATAGGAATCAACCTTTAAATTGTATTGTTTTCCTGTTTGATACATGAATTGCCAAAGTCCAGTAGCGCCTACTCTGGAAACTGCTTTAGGATTAAGTGCTGATTCTACGACAGCCAAATATTTTATTTCTAGGGGAACGTTTTCTTTGGCGAAAGCCTCTTCAAAAATGGGGAAATAGTATTCCGAAATAGCCATTAATCTCTCAAAGGATCTTTTTCTGTACTTCAGATAGGATTTAATTACATTTTCGAGACTCTCGTTGTATTCAATTCTAAAGGGGGATTTCGAATCCATTTCTGCCAATCTCGATTTCAACAATTCAGTAGAAAGCTCGTTGTAATCTACTTTTTGATCAATATCTATATTTTCAATATCATACGAGATGTCATTATACAAGTCTAAATTGGTCAATTCATTCATCCATAAACTATCGACGCAAGCGGCCATATTGTCCTTCTCGAAGGTGTTTTTAATAGAATCTAAATAGGATAAGTTATTCTCTAAAATAACAATTCCTTTGCTTTCGGCAACATTTTGCGAAAACAAAGGAATTGATGCTAATAATAAAAGTGATACTGCGGATTTTTTTATATTCATGCTGTTTTTTTGTCAACCTACTTAAATCTAAATGATTAAGTAAATTGTTTTTTTACAAACATAATATGTTATTCTTTAAACTTTAAATAAATACTGTTAAAGATGTAATTTTTAGTCTAGAATTGCTGCTATACCCGGCAATACTTTACCTTCTAGCATTTCAAGCATTGCTCCACCACCAGTAGATACGTAACTCATTTTATCCTCAAGACCAAATTGTTTTACTGCTGCAACTGAATCACCACCACCCACAAGTGAGAAAGCGCCATTTTCAGTAGAAGCTGCTATATAGTTACCGAGAGAGATTGTTCCGTTAGCAAAGCTTTCCATTTCAAACACTCCCAAAGGACCATTCCAAAGAATCGTTTTAGACTCCATTATAACTTTTTCAAAATTCGCTAATGATTTAGGACCTGCATCAAGACCTTGCCATCCGTCAGGAATTTCATTTACATCAACAATTTTAGTATTTGCAGTATTTGAAAAATCATCTGCCGCAACTACATCTACAGGAATGTGAATTTGAACTCCTTTTTCTTTAGCTAATCTCAAGATTTCTAAAGCTAATTCTTGTTTGTCATCTTCACAAATAGAATCACCAATTTTTCCTCCTAAGGCTTTCACGAAAGTAAAAGTCATTCCACCACCTATAATCATATGGTCTACTTTATCAAGAATATTTTCGATTACCGTAATTTTCGAAGATACTTTTGATCCACCAAGAACTGCTGTTACTGGTTTTTCGCTATTTTTCAATACTTTATTTAAACTATCGATTTCTTTAGCCAATAATAATCCGAAACATTTTTCTGTTGGAAAAAATTGAGCAATGATCGTAGTTGAAGCGTGCGCTCTATGTGCAGTTCCAAAAGCGTCATTCACGTATATATCTCCAAGTGAAGCCAATTCTTTTGCAAAAGCAACATCTCCTGCTTCTTCTTCCTTGTGAAAACGAAGATTTTCTAACAATAAAACCTCTCCTGCTTTTAAGTTTGCAGCAGCACTATTAGCTTCCTCACCAATACAATCTGAAGCAAATTGGACTGGAACAGCAAGTACTTCTGAAGTTGTTTTCAAAATATGTTTCAACGAGTATTTCTCTTCAACACCTTTTGGTCTTCCTAAATGTGACATTAAAATCACGCTTCCACCTTGAGCAAGAATTGCGTCTATAGTTGGTTTTGCAGCTTCAATACGAGTAGCATCGGTTACATTGAAATTTTCGTCCAAAGGCACGTTAAAATCAACACGTATTATTGCTTTTTTATTTTTAAAGTCAAAGTCGTTTAGAGTCTTCATTAGGTCTATTTTTAGTTTGTTTTTTGAAAGAATAACAAATATAGAACTTTTAGATTATTAATAAATTCGAATAAATCAAAAAATATTGCTTTTAATCAACGAAATCGTTGTAATTCGACAAATAATTTATTTTATCACTATTTAAAGTGATTTATTTTAAAAAAAGAGCTTCTGATCTGGTTTTAATATCAAAAAGGAAATTTAATGCCAAATTGAAGCTACATTTTAGCAAACTTTGCTATTGAAAACTTTAGACTAACCCATTTTCTTATATCTTTGCTTTATGCAATTTTCTGAAATTTTAGGGCAAGAACACATTAAAAATCATCTGACAAAAAGTGCAGAAATGGGTAGAATTCCCCATGCGCAATTATTTGTTGGTCCAGAAGGAAGTGGTACTTTAGCTATGGCTATTGCCTATTCGCAATATATTTTATGTGGCAATCAAAACGGGGAAAACTCGGGTCCGAATGAAGCATGCAACCTAAAATTCCTAAAAACATCACATCCTGATTTACACTTTGCTTATCCAACAGTAACTACTGATGCAGTAAAAAAAAGCCCAAAAAGCATTGATTTCATTACTGATTGGAGACAATTTGTTTTGAAAAATCCTTATGGTGGACTTTTTGATTGGTATGCCGTTTTGGGCGTTCAAAATAAACAGGGAGAAATTAGAGTTGATGATGCACAGGAAATTTTAAAATCATTATCCTTAAAATCATACGAAGGCGGTTATAAAATTATGATTGTTTGGATGGCCGATAAATTAAATATTGCCGCTTCCAATAAGTTATTGAAATTGCTGGAAGAACCACCCGAAAAAACGGTCTTCATTTTAATTTCTGAAAACGAGGAGGATATTATTCAAACCATCCGTTCGCGCTGTCAGATTTTACATTTCAATGGGCTGAGCGAACCTATTATTGCAGAAGCTTTGGTTTCACGCGAACAAGTAGATCCTAAAATAGCAGCAAAAATAGCACACCAAGCACAGGGTAATTACAATATTGCGTTACACTTGCTTCACGATGACAATGACGAATTTCCATTTGAACAATGGTTTGTAACCTGGGTTCGAGCTGCATTTCAAGCAAAAAAAGATGCTTCTGCCATTCAGGATCTAATACTTTGGAGCGAAAAAATTGCAAGTCTTGGAAGAGAAACACAAAAAAAATTCCTAGAATTTTGCATCGAAATGTTTCGTCAGGCTTTATTAATTAATTATGAAACTCCAAGTTTAGTTTACTTTGAACCAAAAGTAGAGAAATTCAAACTCGAGAAATTTGCGCCATTCGTTAATGGCAATAATATCCATGATATTTTCAAGGAACTATCGGACGCCATGTATCACGTGGAACGCAACGGAAATGCAAAAATCATTTTAACTGATTTGTCAATCAAATTAACACGTTTAATCCATAAAAAATAACCATATGAATAACGTTGCATCCATTTTAATATTAATTTTTTTAGCTATTACTTTTCTTCAATCGGGTTATGACAAGCTGTTTTACTGGAAAGACAATGTAGATTGGTTAAAAGGTCATTTTGATAAAACGCAATTAAAAAACCTTGTCCCTTTAGCTTTATTGCACATTCTGGTTTTGGAATTAATTTCTGGGATTTTATGTATTGTAGGCTGTATCGAATTGTTGATTAATAATGGTAGATTGTTTGGTTTTTATGGAGCCGTTTTTTCATGTATCACCTTACTTATGTTACTTTTTGGACAACGACTAGCTAAAGATTATGATGGAGCCAGAACCATCGTTATTTATTTTATGCCCGCAGTAATGGCCGTTTATTGGTTAAATTAAAAAACAGAATTAAAAAAAACAGTAATTACATTAACGAAAATAATGACACCAAAACATCCTTCCGAATCCTTAACAACATTAACCGATTTAGTTTTACCAAGTGAAACAAATCCTTTGAATAATCTTTTTGGCGGCGAGTTATTAGCCCGTATGGATCGCGCGGCAAGTATAGCTGCACGTAGACACTCCAGAAGAATTGTGGTTACCGCATCCGTGAATAGCGTGGCATTTAATAGAGCCATTCCTTTGGGAAGTGTCGTCACCGTTGAAGCCAAAGTTTCTAGAGCTTTTAAAAGCTCCATGGAAATTTTCATCGATATTTGGGTAGAAGACAGAGAATCAGGTAATAAAACCAAAGCAAATGAGGCCATATATACATTTGTAGCAGTAGATGATACAGGAAGACCCGTAGAAGTACCCCAAATAATCCCAGAAACTGAACTAGAAAAACAACGTTTTGATGCTGCATTAAGACGCAAACAACTCAGTCTAGTTTTGGCGGGAAAAATGAAACCAGAAGATGCTACTGAGTTAAAAGCATTGTTTATGTAAAAACTGTATTTACTTCTTGAAAGAGAAATTTTTAATTAAAAAAAGAAGTATTTTTACAAGCATAAAAATTTAAACATTTAAAAAATGTAGTAATCTCATAGGTTCAGCATTTTTCTTATAGCGATAAAATAATACAAATGAAAGAAAAGGTAAAAGAGAAGATGAGTACAGAGAAAGAAGCCAAACTAAAAGCGTTACAACTTACCCTAGACAAACTGGACAAAACCTACGGAAAAGGGACAGTAATGAAAATGGGGGATAAAGCCATTGTAGAAGTGGAAACCATTTCTTCAGGCTCTTTAGGAATTGATTTAGCTCTAGGGGTAAATGGATATCCAAGAGGAAGAATCATAGAAATATACGGACCAGAATCATCTGGAAAAACTACTTTGACGCTTCATGCTATTGCTGAAGCTCAAAAAGCAGGTGGAATTGCTGCTTTTATCGATGCAGAACATGCTTTTGATAGAAATTATGCTGAAAAATTAGGGGTTGATATCGAAAACCTAATCATTTCTCAACCAGACAATGGAGAACAAGCATTAGAAATTGCTGAGAACTTGATTCGTTCAGGTGCAATTGATATTGTTGTAATTGACTCGGTTGCAGCACTGACACCAAAAAGTGAAATTGAAGGTGAAATGGGAGATTCTAAAATGGGTCTTCATGCACGTTTGATGTCTCAAGCTTTGAGAAAGTTAACGGGAACAATCAGCAAAACTAACTGTACTGTATTCTTCATTAACCAATTGAGAGAGAAAATCGGGGTGATGTTTGGAAATCCAGAGACTACAACTGGTGGAAATGCATTAAAATTTTACGCTTCGGTACGTTTAGATATCCGTCGTTCTACTCAAATTAAAGATGGAGACAGTGTACTTGGTAACAGAACTAAAGTAAAAGTGGTAAAAAACAAAGTAGCACCACCTTTTAAAATTGCTGAATTTGACATTATGTATGGTGAAGGAATTTCAAAAACAGGAGAAATCTTAGATTTAGCTGTTGAGTTTGAAATCATCAAAAAAGCAGGATCTTGGTTTAGTTATGGTGAAACCAAATTAGGACAAGGTCGTGATGCTGTTAAGTCTTTAATCAAAGACAATCCAGAATTAGCAGATGAACTTGAAGTAAAGATCAAAGCTAGAATTAAGGAATTGGCTGATGCTTAATATACTTTTCTAAAATAATCAAATGCCCGAATGTAATATTCGGGCATTTTTTTTGCCCGGTCTATTCACTTGTTACCAATATTTAAAGTGCCAATTTTGAATAATTGTCAATTAATTTTGAATAATAACGCAACCTTTTTTAATCATTTTGATCTTATATAAAATGTAACGAAGTTATTAACCTCAAAAATGATAAAAAAATGAAACAACTAATTTTATTTTTAGTACTAATTACCACTTTAGCAAGTTGTAGTACTGACAATGACAACACAGGTTCTTATACCTACGAAGTACTTTCTGTGCAAAGTTATGAACTCCCAGCAAGTTTTACTCTAGGAGAAACCTATAAAATTAAATTGAAATACCAAAAACCTACAGCTTGTCATATTTTTCAAGGAATTTATTATGATAAAAACTTAAATACAAGAACCATTGCTATCCAAACAGCTGTAAATGATAATGAGGTATGTACCAAAGAAGTCCCTCCGCTATCTGAGCTTACTTTTAATTTTTACGTTACTAATACTGGATCTTACATCTTTAAGTTTTATAAAGGAGAGGATGCTGCTGGAGTAGACCTTTTTGAAGAAGTAGAAGTTCCTGTAGTTAACTAATAACTAGAAAAAAATCTGTGAGATTGGATCAAATAATTAGCGATTGTAAAAAAAATAACCCTAAAGCTCAGGAGCAATTATATCAATTGTTTTCTAAAAAGTTTTTTGGGGTATGCTTGAAGTATTCTAGTAATTATGCTGATGCTCAAGATAATTTACAAGATGGTTTTTTGATAATCTTTAGAAAAATAAACCAATTTAGTGGCAAAGGTTCATTTGAAGGTTGGGCGAAAAGAGTAATGATAAATAATGCACTCCAAAAATTTAAAGGAGTGCGTTATCTAGAGCTTACCACTGAAAATATACCTGAGGATGATGTTGAAATTGATGATGATAATGTTCCGATTGAGTATCTAATGCAAATCATCCAGGAATTACCAGATCAATACCGCCTCGTTTTCAGTCTCTACGTTCTTGACGGTTACTCCCATAAGGAAATTGCAGAAACATTAAAAATAACAACAGGAACTACAAAGTCGAATCTATCAAGAGCAAGGGTTATTTTAAGAGATAAAATTGAAGTTTATACTAGAATTGAAATAAAGTCATTGGCAAAATGAGCGATAAAAAAAACATAGACCTATTGTTTCAAGAGAAATTCAAGGATTTTGAAGCAGAACCTAATCAACAGGTTTGGTTAAACATTGAAGCACAATTAAAAGAAAAAGAACGAAAAGTAATTCCTTTTTGGATGCAATTTTCAGGAATTGCTGCTGCACTTATTTTAGGTTTCTTCGCCTTCAATATGGCTTTCAACACCAATAATAAAATTAAAAAAACCATTGTTTTAGACCCAAAAAACGCAACTGAAAACAAAGACTCCATTTCAATAGAAAAAGAAGAAAAGAATACCCCTTTTCATATAAAAAATAAACAACAACTAGTAATAACTAACCCAAATACCGATAAAAATCATGAAAATGAAAACACAACTTTTACTTCCCCGAAAACCAATACTCAACAAAAGAAAAATCAAAATGATTCTTCGCTTTATAAATCAAAAAATAATTCACCGCTAAAGCCGACAACTTCCAAAACATTCCTCTCAACATCAGAACAAGCGGTTGTCGAGGATGATCGTGTCAAAAATGCAAATTCACTCGCAAATAGTGTTGATAAAATCAAGAGAGAAACCAAATCAGAGAATAACACAGATTCTAAAATTGCAACATCTGACACTAAAAAACAAGATGCTATTATTCCAGAAACTGCAAATGAATTAGCCGAAATTTTAAAGAAGAAAGAAGAAGGAAAATCTCCAACCGAAATTAACAACAAAGACAAATGGCAAATTGTCCCTAATGTTGCTGCTGTCTATTTGAATCCGCATTCAGCTGGATCTTCTATTGATGCGCAATTCGATGACAACACAAAAACAGCCGATAACAGCCTTAGTTTTGGAATTGGTGTAAATTATGCCGTTTCTAAAAAAATTACTTTAAGAACAGGGCTTAATAAGCTTGCTTTGGGGTACAATACCAATGACGTCGTTTATTCAACCAGTTTGGCAACTAATAATCTTCTAAATATTAATTACAGCTCTAGTGCACCAATTGAAGTAAAAAACCAAGACGCGCTTAGTACACTTGTTGGTTTTGAAAAAAGCTTACAAAATACGAGTACTGCTGCTATCAATCAAAAAATGGGATACTATGAAGTGCCATTGGAGCTTTCATACGCTCTTTTAAACAAGAAGTTTGGCGTTACTATTATTGGTGGAATCAGCACTTTATTTTTAAACCAAAATAAAGTATCCTTAGTCTCTAACAACATTAATTTAAAGTTGGGTGAAGCCAATAATTTAAACACAATTCATTTTAGTACAAATGTTGGAATGGGATTTAAATACCAATTTATAAAATCATTTCAAGTAAATATTGAGCCCATGGTCAAGTATCAGTTGAACACTTATTCAAACAATTCCAATAGTGACAAAGCTGTTTTTATTGGGTTATATACTGGGATTATCTATTCCTTTTAGTTGGATATCATACTCCATTAATTGGGAATAAACGACATCTCTAGCTTCTTCACGAATTGCTCTTCTATCTACTCCTGTTTTTCCAAAAGTATCAATCTGTGGATGTATTTTAGCCCTCATAATACCCGGACTACCACTGAAAAAAGTGTAAGAAAACCTTTTTTTATTATCCGCAAAAGTAATAGGGAGAATTGGAATTTGATGTTCAATCGCTAATCGAAAAGCTCCATCTTTAAAAGTATCTAATACAATGGATTCATCATCAGGAACTCCACCTTCTGGAAAAATGCAAACACTTAAGCCACGGTCGATTGTTTTTTGAGCCTGATTAAACACTTCTAGACGGCTTTTTGAACAACCTCGATCCACTAAAATGCAGGTTCTTTTATAGAAAAAACCAAATAAAGGAATTTTAGCCAATTCCTTTTTACCTACAAAAACAAATGGATTCTTAACTACTGCTAACATCAACATAATATCAACCATTGAGGTATGATTAGCAACAATCATATAGCTTTTATCCGATTCTAAGATTTGGTTTCTTTCAATTTTATAGTAAAACCCCATTCCGAAGAGAATGAATTTAGCCCAAATACGTGACATTTTAAAGTAATACGGATAGCCTTTTTCAGAAACGATAGACGCTACTAAAAACGGTAACATAATCAATATGGGGATAGTAAATAAAATATAAAACCACATCCGCCATAAAGTCCAGAAAATTATTTTTATTCCTTTCATGAGTTCAAAAATAGGGATTCCTATGATACTATTATTAAAAAGAATTAAATTTGGGAAAACTATAACCGCAAAGAGCACCATTTTATTTTAAAAAAAAGACACCAATATTGTCGACCGCAAATTATTAAATTAAACTCTCAACCTAATTTTTTGACGTTTGCCAAACTATTAAAAAGTAAAAATTACCGCAAATTCGCAAATTAAATAGCTCAACCAAGTTTTTAAATTGGCGAATTTGCGGTCAATATCTAATTCCTTAAAATAGCTGTTGCCTTTTTTACAGCTGAAACCTATAAAAAATAAACTTAAAAAAAACTTTGCGAACTTTGCGGTAAATAAATAAACTATGCGAACTTTACGCTTCAGAAAAAAATTACAATGGCAAAAATACTTACCGGTGTCCAAAGTACAGGAACACCACATTTAGGAAACCTACTTGGGGCAATCATACCCGCGATTCAATTATCGAATGATCCAAAAAACGAATCTTTTCTTTTTATTGCCGACTTGCATTCGATTACCCAAATAAAAGACGGAAATACATTAAGAACCAACACCTACAGTACTGCTGCAGCTTGGCTGGCTTGTGGATTAGATGTTAACAAAGTGGTTTTTTACAGACAATCTGATGTGCCACAAACAGCAGAATTGTCTTGGTATTTGAGCTGCTTCTTTCCTTTTCAACGCTTAACATTAGCACATTCATTCAAAGACAAAGCAGACAGACTAGACGATGTAAACGCAGGCTTATTCTCCTATCCTATGCTGATGGCTGCTGATATTTTATTATACGATGCAGAGTTGGTTCCAGTAGGAAAAGACCAATTGCAACATCTTGAAATTACTCGTGATGTAGCTTCTCGTTTCAATCACCAAATGGGAGAAACATTCGTTATTCCTGAAGCTAAAATCCAGCAAGACAGTATGCTTATCCCGGGAACTAATGGCGGAAAAATGAGTAAATCAGCTAATAATTTAATTAATATATTTCTAGAAGACAAAGCATTACGCAAGCAAGTAATGTCTATAGAAACGGACAGTACACCACTAGAAGAACCTAAAAATCCAGATACTTGTAATGCTTTTGCTATTTATTCCTTATTAGCCAATACCGAGCAACTTACAGCAATGCGTGCTAATTACGAAGGTGGAAACTATGGTTATGGTCACGCCAAACAAGCTTTGTTTGAACTGATATGCGAAACCTTCAAAACCGAAAGAGAAAAATACAATTACTATATAAACAACCTCGAAGAAGTAGATGCGTTATTGAAAATAGGAGCCGGAAAAGCTTCGACTGTTGCCAATGGCGTGTTATCAAGGGTAAGAGAGAAATTAGGCTTTGAGATATAACATTCAATTTTTTAAAACCATATAAGGCATATAAGTAACTTTTTAAAGTTGCTCTTGTTTAATGTGATACTATTTCTCAAAAACTTACATGACTTAAATGGTAAAATCATATCGCCTCAAACAATTTCCCCGGCAAAGGCCGTACCACACCTTTTAATTCCATATTCAACAGCATTCCCGAGATTTTATAAATGGGAAAATCACAACGCAAAGCAATAATATCCATGAGTTCCTTTCCGGTTTTCAGCAGATAATCATACACTTTTTGTTCATCGTCCTCTAGAGTCACAAACAGTTGTTTTTGTACTGGTTTCGATTCCTTTTGAATGTCCCAATTCAAGATGTAAACCAAATCAGCGGCGCTGGTGAGTACGTTCGCTTTTTGGGTTTTTATAAGATTGTTGCAACCTGCGCTGTATTTATCAGTCGCACGTCCAGGGACCGCAAAAACATCTCGGTTGTAATCGTTGGCCATATTAGCAGTGATCAAGGAACCGCCACGATCTGCCGATTCTATTACGATTGTCGCTTCAGAGATTCCCGCTACGATTCTGTTTCGACGAACAAAATTTTCTTTGTCGGGATTCGACGAACTCCAGAACTCGGTCATAAAACCACCGTTTTCCTCGACTTTGGCGACATACTTTTTGTGGGTTTTTGGATAGATTTGGTTCAGTCCATGCGCCACCACTCCTATCGTTTGCAAATTATGTTCCATAGCCACTTGATGCGCCACGATATCCACGCCATAAGCAAAACCACTGACAATGATCGGATCCAGTGGAGCCAAATCTTCAATAAGTTTTCTGCAAAATTCCGTGCCGTAGGAAGTGATTTGCCGCGTGCCCACAATACTGATAATCTTTCGGTTTTTTAAATCAATATTTCCGGAAGTGAATAATAACAGTGGTCCGTCAATGCAATGTTTCAAACGATCTGGGTACTTTTCGTCTTGAAAATAAACGGCATTAATGTCATTCGATTTAATAAACTCCAACTCGAGCTCGGCTTTTTCGAAAACAGATTTATTTTTCAAGCTTTTTAGTAACATCGAACCCACTCCATCAATGGCAGCTAATTGTGATGACTTGCTTGTAAAAACTGCTTCGGCAGAACCGCAATGCGTCAACAGTTTCTTAGCCATAATGTCTCCAACTCCCTCTATTCTTTGTAAGGCCAATAGGTAAAATAAATCTTGTTCTATCATGCTAATTATTTGTAGTTGAAATGTATAAAAAAATTACGCTGATTGTTAATAAAAATTGTGAATAAAATTTTGATAACTATTTTCATTGTATAACTTTGTATACATGAACATCCAACCCTACATCGCTCAGCTATTATATCGTTATCAATGTGTTACCGTTCCTGGTTTCGGCGCATTTTTGACGGAAATCCAATCGGCTCAATGGGTTGAAAGCGCAAATTCGTTTTTTCCTCCAAAAAAATTGATTTCTTTCAATGCCAATTTGAAAAATAATGATGGCCTATTAGCCAATCACATTGCCCAATCTGAAAAGACATCATATGACTATGCCGTTAGTGCCATTCAATATGAAGTTTTAACTTGGAAAAAAGCATTAGAGGCAAACGGTATCTTTAGCATTAAGAACATTGGCGATATTTGCCTAAATGCGGATGGTAATTTGGTTTTCACTCCAGTTGATCAAACGAATTACTTGTCAAGTTCATTTGGTTTAACCTCATTTGTCTCTCCTGTTGTTAAAAGAGAAATCTTCGAACAAAAAATGGAGGCACTTGAAGAAACGAAAGTCATCACTTTAGACACAGAAGAAAGAACAGGGAACTCCTATTTAAAATATGCTGCAATTTTTATATTGGGACTTAGTTTAACCGGAAGTATTGGTTATTCTGTTTACCAAAACCAAATTGCCTCTGAAACAGTTCTTGTAGAAACTGCTGTTCAAAAACAAGTACAAAACAAAATTCAAGAAGCGACCTTCTTTATAAAAAACCCATTGCCGGCAGTTACACTTTCTATAAAAGAAAACAAAATGTCCTATCATGTGGTGGCAGGTGCTTTTAGAGAAGAGAAAAATGCACAAAAAATATTTGAACGCCTGTCTAAATTAGGCTATAAAGCAAAACGAATTGCCCCTAACAAATACGGATTGTTTCCTGTATTGTATGGCAGCTACTCCACAATAGGAGAAGCTGAAAAAGCGAAAAAAGAAATTCAAGAAAAAGACAATCCAGAAGCTTGGCTTTTGATTCAATCTTTATAAAATGCAACCTATTTACGGTTTAGACTACCCCCAGAAAGCGAAAAGCTATTTGGGGGTATTTTTTTAGAAGCAATTTCCAGCTACGCGCTATATCTCGTTTGGCATACCGATAAATATCGGGATGCCACAAGAGGATGCCGCTACTATCTGGGCTACTGCGATTCATTTTCAAAAGGAACTACTGTGTAAAAACTAGCTAAAGAAATAACACACGAATCCACAGGACTTCGAAATATAGCTATCGCCACTTAGCAATATTAGGAGGAAAACAAAAAAACCAACGCTTGATCGATCTAAAAACATTCCAAGCCTATTTTTAAATGCGTTTTAATGGCTTAATTCTACCCAAAGGTGTGTCATGTCATTTAACCTAAAAATGGTAATTAAAACATCCTATTTAGGCTTACAAAAAAGCGACTTAAGAAAGAATCCTAAATCGCTTTTATTTTTGCTTGAATTAAACTACATGATTAAATAATCTCACTAATTTGAAGTTCTCCATCTACATTAGTGTAATTAGGCACATCAGCAGCAAATTTTGCTGCATGAGCACCAAAAGCTGCTTGAAATGAGGCAACAGAATCAAACTTTAAATCTACTATAGCCACATAAGGCGCTAATTCGCCAGGAACTCTTCCTCCTATTCCTACAGTGAATTCCATTCCTTTTAAGGCATCTCCTAAAGATTCAGCAACCATAGGAAGATGAGAATTTTTATAATAATCGATATCAAACTTAGTATCAGCACCATTAGGATACATTACACTTACTTTTATCATGGTGTATATTTTTTTATTTTAAAACCAAGTTACAAACAATATTTTAAATACCTAATATTTCTGTTAGTCTAATCCCGCAGCCCGACGGAAGTGGAGCTCTTTTTTGTGCAGCGTAGCGGAACAAAAAAAGCGGGAACGGAGGGCGGATAAGCTGCCCAAATAAATAAAATACTTCTTGTAAATTGATTGTATTTCTAATTATTTAGACCAAGCAAATTTTTGGAAAGCCGCATCTACTGGTGTGTTTGCAATATGGTTTGTGTAGTTACTGATTACTTTTTGAGACAAACCAAGGATGATTTCTAATACTTGCTGTTCTCCGTAACCTGCTGCGTAAAATGCTTCTAATTCCTCTTGAGTAACATGACCACGGTTGCGAACAATTGATAATGTCATGGTACGTAAAGTTTCTAATTTTGGGTTAGCCAAAGGAGTTTCATTACGCAAAGCTTCAGTAATATCGTTATCTACTTTCATCATGGCGGCGATACCTGTATGCGCTGGAACGCAATAATGACAAGCGTGCTCGACGTTTATAGTTTGCCAAACGACAGTCAATTCTTCTTCATTGAAAGAAGTGTTTACGAATAATTCGTGTAATTTTTGATACCCATCAAGTATTCCTGGAGCACCAGCTAAAACGCCGTGAAGTCCCGGGATCATTCCGTAGGCTTTTTGAGATCCTTCTAATAATGCTTTACTTGCTTCTGGAGCTGATTCGATGTTGTGTACTTTTAATGTTGTCATGATTCTAATTTTAAATGTTATTATTTGTTTCTAAGCGTTCGCTTAGTTTTTTGTCAAAAAAAAACTTAGATGTTACTGAAAGTTAATTCAATATAGTCTTCGATTTCTTGTTTGTTGTTTACTCTTGATGCGGCGGCTAAACCATGTTTTGCTAACAATAGATAGTTGGCTTGCTTATCAACGGTTGTTTCGTCTTTCGATTTATCCGTCTTTAATTTCTCTATGAAAATCGATTTTAGATTATTCATGAAATCAGTCATTTGATCTTGTATCAATTGATCTTCAGTATCAGCAAATTCATTATAAGTGTTCGTCAATAAGCAACCTTTATTACTTCCCATTTCGGTTGGAATACGTACTGAATCATAGAAAAATGCTTTGATATCATTGACACCGTCAGTCCCGTTTTGTAATTTTTCGAAAATAGAAAAGACTTTGCTTTTATAACATTTTAAGCTTTCTAAGAAAACCCCGTGTTTACTACCAAAACTTGAATAGATAGAGAACTGGTTAATGCCCATTTCTTTCTCCAACATACGAACGGAGGTATTCTCATACCCATTGCGCCAGAACAAAGACATTGCTTTTTCTATTACTTCTTGTTCACTATATTGTTTACTTCTTGCCATTACTTTTATAATTCGATACAAAACTAAGCAACTGCTTTGAAATAGAAAAATTATTTGGAAACTTTTAACTTACCTAAATCACAAATCCCATCTCTTAAAGAATGTTAAAAAGTAATAAACTAAAGTTAAACGCTTGTTTCATTAGCCTTTACTGTAATAACTTTTCGTAAATTTAGACTATGGAAAATATATTAGTAGCAGGTGCTAATGGCACCACAGGAAAAAAAATAGTAGACATTTTAAATAAATCTCAACATTATAACCCTATCGCAATGGTTAGAAAAGAGGATCAACAAGCCTATTTCACGGACCAAAACATTCAAACTGTATTAGGTGATTTAGAAGCTGACGTTAATCCCGTTTTTACTAGTCCTATTGACCGGGTAATATTTGCCGCGGGTTCAGCGGGAAAAAATGTGATAGGAGTCGATCAAGAAGGCGCTAAAAAATTAATTGATGCCTCTAAAAAAGCAAATATCAAGAAATTTGTAATGTTGAGTTCTATGGGAGCTGACAAACCTGAAGAAGCAACTCAGCTGCAAGACTATTTAAAAGCAAAACACAATGCCGATGAATATTTAAAAAATAGTGGTTTAAGCTATAGCATTGTCAGACCAGGAACTTTGACGAATGACTCTCAATTAGAAATGATTGAACTAGAGCAAAAGTTAAACAAACATGGTGAAATCAGTAGAGCCGATGTTGCACAAACATTAGTGCAAAGCTTAGAAGACAAAACGGCTGCAAATGCCACTTTCGAAATTATCAAAGGAGATACTTCAATCCAGAAAGCATTGCATAAAGTTAGTTAAGACAATATTTATTACGCAATTTAGATTGATAAGAGAAAGAGAATACAATTATTGATTCAAAATAAAAACCTGCAAGGACTTTATAGACTAAAGTTCTTGCGGGTTTTTTATGTGATCTTGAGCCGCGACGGAATTATAAAATGTATCTAAATTTAGTTTATTGCCATGAGATAAAACGCAAACATATTCAAGTTCTTCCTCTGCTATTTTCACAATTGCATTCTGTTTTAGGAACTTATATTAGATCGTTTTTCGTCTATTTTTAAATAAATAAGCAAACTAACGGCCAAAGCGGAGCATATTGAAAAACCAACAAAGAGTGGCAACGCTGTTTCTTTAATGAATCGGCCAATAAAAATACTGATAGGAACAGCCATAATTGTAGAAATAAAACCCGTTACTGCAGCAGCTATTCCAGCAATGTGTCCAACGGGTTCCATGGCCATGGCACGTACATTCCCGAAAAGGAAACCAATACTAAAAAATTGCAATCCAAAAAACAGCAACAAAATACGCACGTCAGGATTCGGTGTATTATAAAATAAGGAAACATAGGTCGCCGAAACTACGAAGAAAGAAACTAGAGCTACAGTAATTAATTTTTCCATTCCGTATTTTAAAACCAAAACGCCATTTGAAAAAACAGCCGCGCCAATTGCTATTGCCAATCCGGCGAATATGTATGGAAATTCTTCCTCAAGATTATATTGATTCTGGAATATTTGTTGCGAACTACTCAAATACACCATAAAAGATCCGGTAATAAAGCCTGAGATAACAGTAAAACCTATAGTTTTCTTGAATTTGAGCAATTCTTTAAACTCTCCTATAAATCCTTTTTTGGAAAAAACTTTCTTGTTCTCAATAGATAAAGTCTCTGGCTGTCGTTTCCAAAACCAGAATGAAACCAATATACTAATCACGACCTGAATATAAAAAATCCCATGCCAGTTGAAGTAATCAAGGACAAATTTACCCAAGGCTGGTGCAACCACAGGAACGAGTATAAAAACAACCGTGACAAATGACATAATTCTAGCCATATAATCTCCGCTATACATGTCGCGAATAATGGCGATACTTATGGTTCTAGGAGCCGAAAGACCAATTCCTTGCAATATCCTTCCTAAAACCATCATTTCTAAACTTGTGGCGTTTACACATATAAAACTGGCGCCAATAAACAAGGCAAAACCCATATAAACTACTGGTTTTCTCCCTAAACTATCAGAAAGCGGACCAAAAATTAAAGGCCCAAATCCAAGTCCAAGGAAAATCATTGTAATGAGTAATTGATTATCAACAACATTTGTAGTACCAATTGATATACCAATAATCTCAAGCGCTGGTAATAAAGCATCGATTGCTAAAGCCACCACGGACATTAGGGAAGCCATAAGTGCGACAAACTCAAATTGAGAAGTCTTAATTTTTTTTTGCATCCTGCAAAAATAAGGTTTTGAATTGGTTTCTGCATTGTTTAACATAAATCTAAGAATCATAGATTATGAAACGTTAGCTGCAGCGCTTTATTTAAAAAGCTAATTTAGAATCGTTTGGTTCTTCTTCTTAGCTCTTTATTTTTTTTACTGTACCATTGACTGTACAACAAGCCTTAACCGTGTTAAATATCGTTCCGAACTTCTCAACATTCTTCTGAAGTAAATCAATATTTAAACTATCGTCTTGACTGTAAATGATCAATTCATACTGTATTTCATCCATTCTTGGTGGTTTTTCAAGTCGCACAGCATTTACCGTTAATTCAGCACTTGAATATTCAAAATTCATCATAACAGAAAAACGAGCTACATTTTTCAGAATACAAGCTGAAAAGGAACCTAAAAATAATTCGGCTGGATTAGGCAAACTAGCTTCTGTATGGGGAGAAATCCCAAAACTAATCTCAGATTCTTTGATATGTACCCCTGCATCTTTATTTGAGGAAATACTTGCTTTGACAGAATAGTTCATAAAGTGATTGGTTTTAGTACTTAGTAATGTGATTTATATTCATGAAGACTATGTTCACAAATGATAATTATTGGTTCTTAATACTCTAATGTACTTTAGCTATTCCATAAAAACAAGTCTAAAAACAAGCTTCTTTACCATAAGGATTGGAATCAAAGTCAATTGTAAAGTTAAACTTTTTGTCATCTTTGCCTCTTGTATATTCCACATAATCCCAATTTCCTGAATGTGTTACTTTATATTCTCCGTTAACCTCTGTGGCTATTTTTTCAGAATAGTATTTTATAATTGTGGGATGCGCACCAGCTTTAGTAAATTCTTCTCTAATAAAAATTAAATCTATCGGCGCTTTTTGGCCTTTGTATTTAATTTGGATCGCATCTCCTTTATCTGTATAACTTAACCATATCATTCTTGAAGCTACTTTATCGTCTCTGAAACAGATATAATGATCTATGACGGGACTTATACTATCAACATTTAAGGAGTCTGCTTTTTGATTCTTTACCGTATTTTGCACAACTGGTTTATCAGCAGTACTTTCTAGTTTGTTATCTAAATTAACTGAAGGAGAATTCTCTGTGTTTTCTTTGCAAGAAAAAATGAACAATATAATTATTAAAGTCAGTACAATTTTTTTCATAGTGATTGTTTTAGGCCTAATTCAAACTTGCTTTGAACATTCTCAATTCATCCCAAGAATATTTCTCCCCGAATTGATCTTTCATAGCCGTCAGTGATTCTTCTTTGTAATGCTTGAAGGCTTCCCCTAATTCCTTGATTTTATCTTGTGGCATTATGTCCTGAACACTTACTTTTTTAGATTGAATCAACTTCACTAAATGACTTTCGATGGTTTGGGTGGTTAATTTCCTAATTGTCGCAATGTCCTGGATAGAATTCTTGTCAATCCAAAGCTCATAAGTGATCTCTACAGTCGATTTTTTGGGCGCTTTACTATCCGTTTTTTTCTTTGAAGTGTAGCGCTCCAAGTCTTTTTCGTCTTCAATTAAAGTGACATGCACTTTCTTGAATTGATTTTGGATCGCCTCCGTTTTTCTACTGACGTATTTTTTTATTTCGTCAGAAGTCAATTTTTCTTTCGAAATAGGCTCTCCTGCCACCACGGTTTCAATCAGTAATTTGGCTTTCATCAATCGCAAAACAGCTTTGGTCTGTAATTCTTCCAATACAATTAGCTCGTCATAAAATGCTTTCACTTTCTTAATGCGCTTCACCTCCTCGAGTTTCCACAAGATCTCAAAAACTAAATCATCCATGGGTTTCAGGAAATAACCCAAAGCCGCTTGAATCCTTTCTGATACATGAATCAAATCAACCGTTTCAGAGTTGAAGATTTTATTGAGCTGATGTATAAATTTTTTAGATGGATCCAATAACGAATCGATGGCTATTAACTGTTTCGCTGCCCAAACGGAATGTTTTGATTTCTCTGAACTTTCTGATTTTTCTGAATAACTGAACTTGTGGTTGCGCCATTCTTGTGCCAAATCAGCCCAATCAAAACTGTTAATCAAGTAATTATGAATGAAATTTTTGGTTTCGAAATGCAATGAATTTTTTAACAATTCCTCTGAAGCTTTATTTAGCGAGTAATCCATCACATCCTGGTCATTAGAAATGCCGTTCATACGCAACGGAGAGAGTAAAATAAGTCCTTCTAACGAACGCAAACGCGATAAAGCAACATATGCTTGTCCTGGCATAAAAACCTGCGAAACATCAATTGCAGCTTTGTCAAAAGTAAGACCTTGACTTTTGTGAACTGTAATTGCCCATGCTAATTTGATTGGATAATGCACAAAAGTCCCCAAAACCTCTTCTTCAATTTCCTTAGTTGCCTGATCTACCTTGTAGCGAATGTTTTGCCATTCGTATTTCTCCACTTCTATGGTCTTGTCTTCCTCTGGAAAATGTACAAGAATTTCTTGGCTTGACAACGACTTGATAATTCCCATCTTGCCATTAAAATAGTTCTTATCAATAGACAAGTCGTTTTTCACAAACATAATCTGTGCTCCTATTTTGAGCTTTAGGTTTTCTTCAATCGGAAATATTTTTTCAGGAAAATCACCCACAACATCCGGTTTGTAAGTAATCAACTCTCCTTTTAAATCATGCAAAGCCTGCGAATTCATCGTATCCGCTTTTGCATTATGCGTAGTCAAGGTTATATATCCTTTATTCGCCTTTAAATCAAAATCAGGTTTAACATATTTGTTCAGCACCTGAATATCTTCAGGAGTGATTTGGTTGTTACGTAAATTATTCAAAACTGAAATAAATGTAGTATCCGTCTGACGGAAAATTTTTGATAATTCAATATACAACGGTGGATTTTGTTGCACTACATGCGAATGAAAAAAGAATTTCCCTTTGTAATAGGCACGTAAAGTTCGCCACTCCTCATCCCGAATCACCGGAGGCAATTGCAATAAATCTCCTATGTACAAAACCTGTACCCCACCAAAAGGTGTGGTCTTCTTGCGAACCGTCTGCATCATATAATCCATGGCATCCAACAAATCAGCACGAAGCATACTCACTTCATCAATAACCAGCAGTTCCATGTTTCGAATCACTGATTTTTTCAGCCCGCCCATTTTAAAATGCCTGCGCAAAGTATCCTTTGACTCGAATTTTACGGTTTCAGTAAACTGAGATTCAACATTAAACGAAGGTATAAATCCGCCGAAAGGCAATTGAAACATAGAATGTATCGTCACACCTCCAGCATTTAGCGCAGCAATACCAGTAGGTGCTACTACCACCGTGTTCTTATGTGTGGTCGCAATAATTTCACGTAAAAGCGTAGTCTTTCCCGTACCTGCTTTACCAGTCAAAAATACAGACCGTTGTGTTTGATTAATAAATTGTAAGGTGTATTCTGCGGCTTCGGATATGGCTTGCATTAGGCGGATAGATTAAATAGAAATATTTTTTGAAAGGCTTCAAAACTTCTCTTAAAATGAGTTGAATTAAAGCGTAGTAAAAGTAACTTTTTTATAGTCCGAAAAATAATATCGACTAAAAATATAGAACCAATATTAAGGATATAAGTGCACTATAAAAAGCAATGCCTTTATTCTAAAAGTAGAATAAAGGCATTGCTATGATTAAAAAACCGAGAGATTATTTTTTCTCTTCTGTTTTAGCTTCAGTTTTCTCTTCTACTTTATCTTCTGTTTTAGCAGCAGTTTTGTATTTGTCATTTAAAGCTTTCACGATATCTTTAGTGATATCATACTTTTCTTCAGCATACAAAACAGATGCAGCATCTCCTGTACCATAGATATAAGCGTATCCTTTTTCCTTACCGTAAGCTTTGATGAATTTTTTCACACCACTTACTAAAGTATCCATTTCACTTCCGCTTTCTTGTTGCAATTGTTGCGCCAAAGCTTGTTGAGCATAACTCAATTGTTGCTCTCTTTTTTGCAATTCAGCTCCCTTTTTTTGAGCCCATTCTTGACCGTTTGCTTGTGCTTGACTTTGAAAGTTAGCAGCATCTTGTTTGAAACGATTAATTTCTGCTTCTAACTGTCTTCCTTTTTCTTCAGACTGTGCTTTGTATTTTGCTTCAAGATCTTTTGCTTCTGTATATTCTTTCATTAATACCGAAGTATCTACATAAGCTGTTTTTACTTCTTTAACTTCTCCAGTTTTGTTACATGCAACAACTGAAATAGAAATTGCGATGATTAATAATACTTTTTTCATTTTGGTTTATTTGTAATTTAAAGTGTTTGAGACAAAAATATAAAAAATTAGGTAGTATCCTCATAAAGTTTGAAAATTACCAATTATTTATACTATTAGATTTTACTATCGAAAAATGCTAAAGCATAATTTCGATTTATAAAAAATGGCTTTATCAGCGCTAAAATGGGCTCGTTTCTAGAAAACGGATACATAATCCGTATTTAACTCAAAAAACAATCCTTAAAAGCGCCTTAAAATCGATTTTACTTGTTTTTTAGCACATAAATGTGTGATGAATATTCAAAATTCCGTTTTGCATTCCAGTTTGACTGTAAGCCTACAAAAAATGCTTTTATAAAATTCATTTTCCCTGATTTGTATTTTTCTGAAAGCAAGCTCACATAAAAAGAATCAAATTTCATAGGAAGCACTTTTTCTAATTCCATTCCTTCTTTTTCGAAAAGTGATTTTACTGCTTTTTTAGAGAAATGCCAAAAATGAATTGGTACATCATAGGCAGCCCAAAAAGCACCATAATGTTTTGCATCGAAAGATTTGAAATTTGGAACCGCCACAATTAATGAACCGTTTGGTTTTAATAATCGTTTCAACTCTTTTATCTGATTATCTAAATCAGGCACATGTTCTAAAACATGCCACATAGTAATCACATCAAAAGAATGATTTTCTAATTCTGCTGTATCTTCGACAAATGAAACTTCTTTTTTTATGGCTATCGCTTTTGCTTTTTTGCTTGGCTCTACTCCTATTATCTGCCAACCGTTTTGTTTTGCAACAGATAAAAAATCTCCCGTCCCAGCACCAATATCCAAAATTCTTCCTTTGTTTGGTTGAAGTGAATTGATCAGATTCAATTTATTTTTTAGCGCTATGCTTTTTACAAAGTGGTAGGCTTTTTCGAACAAGGACCTTTTGCTGTCCGTATGCGAAATGTAATCTACACTTTCGTAATACTTACCCAAGTTCTCTAAACTGGGTTGCGGATAGGTTATCAACATATCCATTGTTTGGTCATGGTACAAATCAAATGTTTCTTTAGAAACAGAATGGTCTTTTACGGTGAGGAAATGTTTTTTATTTGAAATGTCCATCAATTAAATTATATGTGTTTTATGGTTTTTAGCATTAAACCCTGAAAATATTAAAAAATGTTTTCAGGGCATCATTATATTTTATTTTAAAACTATTCAGCCATAGCAAGGCTTTTGGAGATAGTTTCACGTGGAACAAATTGATTTGAGATTTAAGATTCTATGTGCTTGATTAAAGACTAAAATCAAAGAACGTTAATCCAACATCTGCAATCACAAAACTTATCTTCCCATGTATATCAACAATACCGAAATATCACTTGGAGATACTCCACTTATTCTTGATGCTTGAGAAATAGTGATTGGTCTAATTTTAGTCAGTTTTTGTTTGGCTTCAATAGACATTGATTTGATTTTATGATAATCAAAATCCTCAGGGATTTTCACGTCTTCTAAACGAGTTAACTTATCAGCATTGTTTCTTTCCTTTTCAATATAACCTGAATACTTAACTTGGATTTCTGCTTGTTCCAAAATTTCCTGGTCCACCTCATTTTGTTCTACATACGTTTTTACCTTTTCGAATTTCATTACATCTTGCAAATCTATTTGAGGTCGAGAAAACACTTTAAATAATTTATCTCCTTGCGTAATAAGTGCCGTTTCTTTTGATTCTAAAATAGGATTAGCCTCTGCAACCGAAACACTAGTTTCTCTAAAGAACGAAACCATTTTTTCAGACTCCTTCAACTTATGCTCCATGCGACGTAGACGCTTTTCAGAAGCCAAACCTATTTCATGACCCATAGGTGTTAATCTGAAATCAGCATTATCCTGACGCAAGAGCGTTCTGTATTCTGCTCGAGAAGTAAACATTCTATAAGGCTCTTCTGTACCTTTAGTAATTAAGTCATCAATTAAAACTCCTATATAAGCTTCATCTCTTTTCAAAATTAACGGCGCTTTCTCATGCACTTTTAAATGCGCATTGATTCCTGCCATCAAACCTTGAGAAGCTGCTTCTTCATATCCTGTCGTTCCATTTATCTGACCAGCGAAATATAATCCTTCAACTAACTTCGTTTCTAATGTATGTTTTAATTGTGTTGGTGGAAAATAATCATACTCGATCGCGTAACCAGCACGAAGGAATTTTACGTTTTCAAATCCCGCAACAGATTTCATTGCTTTATACTGTATATCCGCAGGAAGCGAAGTTGAAAAACCATTCACATAAACCTCACAAGTCTTCCAACCCTCCGGCTCAATAAACAACTGATGTCTTTCTTTATCTGCAAAACGATTTATTTTATCTTCTATGGACGGACAATATCTTGGTCCCATACTTTTGATACGACCGTTAAACATAGGAGAACGATCGAAACCTTCTCTTAAAATATCATGAACATCCAAAGAAGTATATGTCATATGACAAGATCTCTGATGAATCAAAGGTGTAGTTAAATCAGAATAAGAAAACTTATCTGGCTTAGCATCTCCTTTTTCCTCGTTCATTTTAGTAAAATCCAAAGAACGACCATCCACTCTAGGAGGCGTTCCAGTTTTCATTCTACCAGATTCAAATCCTGCATTTACTAAATCTTCGGTAATGCCATAAGCTGCGCTTTCGCCAGCTCTACCCCCGCCGAATTGCTTTTCTCCAATATGAATTAATCCATTCAAGAAAGTACCATTTGTCAAAACTACTGACTTCGCTTTAATTTCAATTCCAAGCGCAGTACGAATTCCTTTTACTTTTCCACCTTCGATAATCAAGCCCTGTACCATCTCTTGGTAAAAATCAAGGTTAGGAGTTCCTTCTAACATCATTCGCCACTCTTCAGCAAAACGCATACGATCACTCTGCACCCTTGGAGACCACATAGCAGGACCTTTAGATTTATTCAACATCTTAAATTGAATAGCAGTCCTATCTGAAACAATTCCAGAGTATCCGCCTAAGGCATCAATCTCACGAACTATCTGCCCTTTCGCAATTCCGCCCATAGCAGGATTGCATGACATTTGCGCGATATTTTGAAGGCTCATTGTAACCAATAAGGTTTTCGAACCAAGATTAGCGGCAGCGGCAGCGGCTTCAGAACCCGCGTGACCAGCACCAACTACAATTACATCGTATTCTTCTTGAAACATTTATCTTTATGAATTTGTTCCCGATTACCGGGAGTTCGATCCAGACAACAAGTATAAAAGCTGTCGTCAAAATCTGAATTTAATTTAAGTTCCTATCGGAACTTCATTGCTGACCTGTATTTATTTCACGATGTTCCACGTGAAACATTCTCTTTTCGAAATGAATCTGTTGCTTACTGTTCCACGTGGAACATCGACAACTTCTCGTCTTCCTTCGAACGCATTAACCGCTCGTCTACTTCTCCTTTATCCTTGTATCCGCAGTAGTGTAAAATACCATGCGCCATTACTCGCTTCAACTCGACTTCAAAAGAAACGTTAAAGTCATTAGCATTGTCTTGGACACGTTCTACAGAGATGAATATGTCTCCATTAATTTCGTTTCCTACAGTATAATCAAAACTGATAATATCAGTCAAATTATCATGGTTCAAATATTCAAGATTGATTTTGTGTAGATATTCGTCATCACAGAAGATATAGCTTATCTCACCTTCTTTCTTGTTTTCTGATACTATAACTGCAGATATCCAAGCGGCAACAGCTTCTTCTTTATCTAAGTTAAAGTCACTTTCGTAATTAAAATTGATCATTTTTTATTAAAATATTCTTGAACCTTTAGGTTGAAATTGGAGCGCAAAGGTAATGATTGTCTGTTTAATATCTCAATGCTATTCAAATAATCTAACAAAGCATCTGGCAGTACTTTGGATTGATTGCTAAACTCCCTTTTATTTGATTCTGATTGCCTTTTACTTTCCTCCCCTTGCTGTTGCAAAGCAGTCTTCAACTTCAATAATTCTTGCTTAATATTTAAGATCTTTTGAAGTGTCTCATTTTTAAAACCTTTATTCAATAATTGCTTTTCTAATTGCTTCATTTGTTCCAAAGCACTTCCCCCACTTCCTTCCATGCCTTGCTTCTTTAATTCCTTTTCAAGCGCTTCTCGAAGTAGTTTTTGTTCCTTATAAATTTCTATTATTGCTTCCGCATCGCCTTCATCACCACCTTGAGAATCTCCTTTTCCGCTTTTACTGCCATCACCGTTATCGTCTTTTACCCCATCTCCTGGCTTTTCACCTTTCTTCATTCCTTCCTTTATCCTGTCTCCAAGACCTTCCTGTTTTTTAATAATATCAGGCAATTGCATTCCTTCACCACTACCTGGTTTAGGCTTTCCTTCTCCCATGCCTGACAAGGAATTTTGCATATTACCTAATAATTCGCTTAGGAAATCGCCTAATTTGTTGGCCCCTGCTATTGCATATTGCTGATGGGAAAGTCCTTTTGGTATTTGCGCATCAGAAAGGCTCTCAAGAGATTTGTCAATATTGTATTGCACATTCCCTATCTCTTTGGTAATATCTTCAGCTATCTTTGGGTTACGCAACGAAAGCGCAAACAAACTATCATCAACATGTTTGAACTGCTGTTTTAAATCCTGCTGAAAACGTATGTTTTTATTGAAAGCAGGTGAACCTCTTCTTAGATCACTAAATTGTGACATAACCTGTTCTTGTGTCAAAGAAAAAGCCAAAAGATTGTCGAGGATTTGCCGCAGCATTTTTACATCTTCCTCCATTTGTTCCTTTTCATTTCCTGCTAAACTCTCCCCCATTTTTTGCGCCATGGATTTCAATTTCTTTGCCGCCGACTTTTGTTTACTTTTCGCATCATTTTTATTATCCTTCTGCAGTTCTTCTGAAGCTTTCTTCAAATCATCAGTAATACTTTTTTCTGCTGCACCATCCTTAGGAAGATCCATAGGAGATTTCAATTCCTTGTTTTCCTTTTCAAGCGACCTTAATTCTTCTTTCAGTTTTTCAAAATCTGCCGTAACATCCTTTTGTTTATCCAATGAATTCTCTTTGTCACTTTCCGTTAATTTATCCTGTTTATCTCCAAGTTTATCCAATTTGTCAGCTAACTGTTCTGCTTTTTTCTCCACATAATACTTCTTGGTTAATTCAACCAATTGAGCCAAATTCTTAATTTGATTTTTACTATTTTGCTTGAATTTATCTAATTTGTTCAATAGCTCTTCGTTCTTGATTTTGTCATTCAATTCTTTTAACTCATCCAACAGCTTTTGGTTTTTCTCTAAATCGGTATTGGCATTTTCCAATCTCTTTTTTAAATCGTCTTTAAACTCATCTTTTGAATCCGACTTAAATTCATCTAAATTTTTCTTCATCTTAGCTGTAAATTCCCTCATCATCTCATCTTGTTTTTTTTGATGTTGAAGAAAATCTTTCACATTTTGTTGCTCCTTAAATTCAAACTGATCTTTTTCCTTACCCGATTTTTGAAGCTTTTCTATATCAGCAATTTGTTTGTCTTGTGTTTTAATAGACTTTTGCAAGCTATTAATATTCTCATTTTGCTGTTGAAATACTTCATCTTGTTTTTCTTCGTCAGTTGCAATTCGATCAGAGAAAACGGATGACTTCGTACTTTTGTTTCTATGAATGGCATCATTATCAAAAACCTCAAAATAATACTCATAAGAAATTCCCTGCTCTACTCGAAGCGTACTAGGAAAAGAAAATACAAATTGTTGAAAAGTCGACGACTTTACCGCTATTGTTCCACGTTTGGCAGATTCAGGTTTATTCATTGGATAATAAACAACCTGCAATTTAGAAATTCCATAATCATCTGACAATTGACCTAAAATATAGTCCTTAGCCACATTCAAACTGTCTGGAGCATTCCTTACTTGTATAGAAGGATACTGATCTTTAACTACTGACAGCTGATAATTCAACTTTTCATAGTTTTCAACCTTATCATTTGAAGTAACAATTTGATAATCTGTATTTTGAAAGACATTTCTAGATAATGAGAATACATTTTCAGCTCTTACAAAAGGAAAAGTAGATTTCTCAGCCATCCACTCGACTTTCTGAGTAGCATCTGTATCCATTTTCCATGTCACTCGTGTCCCTTCTGGAATGACGGCATTCCCTGTTCCGTTTATAGATTCTGCCTTTCTATTTAGATAAGACGGAAAGTCTAAATCCATTTTAAAGTTAGAAATAGAAGGAACTTGAATCACCTTTAGTAAATAATCTCTAGAAGAAACAGAATTCCCTTTAACATAAAATGAAACATCACTACTGGGCTTTACAATTTTAAACTGAAACTCACCTGGCGACGTATTTTCTAAAAAATAACTTTCATCGTCAATGAATATCATTACATTTTCTGGAACTACTTTACCAACTGTTTTAAGCTTTAGCACAAAATCCTTATTTTGCTCGGTTTTCAAATTGTTGTTCAATATGACAAAATCAAAAGGAGCTGGCGCCAAAAAACTAGAATTAAAATGCACTACTCTATTTAAACTTTGAGAAATCATCTCATTATTTCCCGTTAAGTAAAAGACCGAAAAAAACAATATCGGAGCCAAAGCTACTGGCAAATATTTTTTGTTAGACTTAAAATCGACAGCATTACTAAAAGGAATTGGCTGCAATGCATTAGCTTTTTGATCTATCGAAGCTACTAACAATTCTGAATTATCCTTTCTATTATTAGAATTAGAAAGCTGTAGAAAATTAGTTAATGTGTCATTGACATCGCCAAAGTGGTTTCCTATAATAACCGAAGCCTGATCGTAATCGATGCCTTTTTGAAACTTATATAATTTAAATACTGGAAAAAAAATAAAACGAAAAAGCATGAAAACCTCGACTGCAACAAATGTCCAAAATAACAATGTTCGTCCCAGGGGTTTTAGCCAAAGAAAATATTCTATAAAAAGAGTAAAAAGAAAATACAATAATCCCAAACCAATAAAAAATACTATTCCCCGTATCAGTTCGTTGACGTAAAACTTTTTAATAAAAGCTTCTAACTTAAGATAGATGATATTTGCTGCTTCCACGATTTATATTGCTTTATATAACCAATAAATGTAACAATTTATATGAATAAAGAAAAGTTAAAAAAACTGGAATTTAATCAATTGAAAATTAACCTCTTTTCAATCAATCCGTTTTAGCGTTGGATTTGTATCTTTGAACCAAAATTTATAAAAATGTCGAAGCAAGTTCGAGTGCGTTTTGCACCAAGTCCTACAGGACCTTTACATATCGGTGGTGTTCGTACCGCATTATTTAATTATTTGTTTGCCAAAAAAAATGGAGGTACTTTCTATCTTAGAATTGAAGATACCGACCAAAATCGTTATGTTCCAGGAGCGGAAGCATACATAATGGAAGCTTTAGAATGGTTAGGAATTGCACCTGATGAAACCATTGGAAAGAACGAAAAATTTGGCCCTTACCGTCAAAGCGAAAGAAAACATCTATACAAAGGATATGCTGAACAATTAATAAATTCAGATTGGGCTTATTATGCTTTTGATACATCAGAAGCTTTAGATGCTTTTAGAAAATCTGAAGAAGAACAAGGAAAAACGTTCATATACAATCATACTAACAGAGAAAAACTAGATACTTCTTTAGTGATTTCGGCAGAAGAAACAGCTAAACGTATTGCTAATGGAGAACATTATGTGATCCGTTTTAAAACTCCTGTAAACGAAACTTTACATTTGCAAGACATTATCCGTGGTGAAGTAAAATTTGACACGAATCTTTTAGACGATAAAGTTTTGTTTAAAAGCGATGGTATGCCAACGTATCATTTAGCGAATATTGTTGATGACCATTTAATGGAAACCTCACATGTTATTCGTGGAGAAGAATGGTTGCCATCTATGCCGTTGCACGTTTTATTATACAGAGCATTTGGTTGGGATGCACCTGAATTTGCACATCTGCCATTGATTTTGAAACCAATTGGAAACGGAAAGCTATCAAAACGTGACGGAGACAAATTAGGTTTTCCGGTATTTCCACTAGAATGGAAAACGGAAGAAGGAATTTCATCTGGTTATAGAGAGAAAGGATTCTTTCCAGAAGCTGTTGTTAACTTTTTGGCTTTATTAGGATGGAATGATGGAACGGACAAAGAATTATATAGTTTAGAAGAATTAGTAGCAGCTTTTGACTTGAACAGAGTTCATAAAGCCGGAGCAAAATTTGACCCAGAAAAAAACAAATGGTTCAATCACCAACATTTAATCAAGCAAGAAGATGCCTCTTTGGCGCAAGCCTTCACTCCTATATTGGTAGAAAAAGGATTTACTGTTGATGACAATGTTGCGACAAAAGTGGTTTCTTTAATTAAAGAGAGAGCTAATTTTATTTCTGAATTTTGGGACTTGAGTGATTTCTTTTTTGTTGCTCCTACAGAATATGATGAAAAAGCAAGAAAAAATTGGAAAGCTGAAACACCTGCATTAATGCAAGAATTGATTTCGGTTGTTGAAGAAATAACAGATTTCACGTCTATGAATATCGAAACAATTGTAAAAGATTGGATGACGAAAAACGAAATTGGAATGGGTAAAGTAATGCAACCATTTCGTTTGAGTTTAGTTGGCGCCCTCAAAGGTCCTCACCTATTTGATATTGTTGAAGTAATTGGAAAACAAGAAACGATTCAACGAATACAAAAAGCAATAGCAAGTTTATAAAAAATTAAAAGTCCCGATAATCTCGGGACTTTTTTATAAGTAAAGAATAATATTCCCATTTAAAATTCCAGGATTACCTTTAAAATCATAACCCAGATTCTTAGTATTTAAATTTTTAAGCATATTATTAATTCCATACTGATAGGAAATATTTAAACGAAAATGTTTAACTCCCGCAGTTATGCCTGCGCATGGATAAAAATTAAATTTTGAAATGTCTTCAATATCCTTAACAACCAAAGTGGTACCTGAAATAGTATTATTTTCTTTATTATACTCAGATTTGAATTTGCCACCCACCTGAACAACTGGCCCAAACTCAATACTTAATGTGTTTTCAACCACGACATAACTCAATTGTAATGAAATTTGTGCTGACGCTAATTTTAGATTTACATCCTCATTTGCTAAAATATTATTTTTTGTAGCCACAGAAAAATTATTCTCACTAAACTGAATACCATAAACCATATCCCAACTATTATAAAAATTACCTCTTATTGATAATCCAGCATCCCACCCCAATGCAGGTTTAGTTTGAAAATTATTAGTATTCAAAGTAAACTGGTTTATACCAAAGTTAATTCCAATTCTGTTGGAATCCCGATAACCATATTGTGCCGCCGCTGTGAACGAGATCAATAGTAAAACATAGGTTGTGTAAAGCTTTTTCATAAAATGATATTAATCTATTACAAACCTAAAGTTTTTTTGTAATTTAACAGTAATTTTTAAACTAAATTATACAATTATGAACATTGCATTACTTATTATTCTTGTGTTAGGATTCTTCATCTTGCTGTCCTCCTTCTTTACTGTTAGACAACAAACCTCAGTAATAATAGAGCGATTTGGTAAGTTTCACAGTGTGAGACAATCTGGATTACACCTAAAAATCCCTTTAATTGACAGAGTTGCGGGCCGTGTCAATTTAAAAATTCAACAATTGGATGTTATTATTGAAACCAAAACTAAAGACAATGTATTTGTGAAACTTAAAGTTTCTGTTCAGTTTATGGTTATTAAAGACACTGTTTATGACGCCTTCTACAAACTTGAGTACGCACACGATCAAATAACCTCATACGTATTTGATGTTGTTCGCGCAGAAGTTCCAAAGTTAAAACTAGATGATGTTTTTGAAAGAAAAGATGATATTGCTATTGCGGTAAAAAGCGAATTGAATGAGGCAATGACTACTTATGGTTATACGATTATCAATACTTTAGTTACTGATATTGATCCAGACATTCAAGTTAAAAATGCCATGAACAGAATTAATGCAGCCGATAGAGAAAAAACGGTTGCTGAATTTGAAGCAGAAGCATCTAGAATTAGAATTGTTGCTAAAGCCAAGGCAGAAGCGGAAAGCAAACGTCTACAAGGACAGGGTATTGCTGATCAAAGAAGAGAGATTGCAAGAGGACTGGTAGAAAGTGTGGATGTATTGAATAGAGTTGGTATCAACTCGCAAGAGGCCTCTGCCCTTATTGTTGTTACTCAACATTATGATACTTTACAAGCCATTGGTGCCGACACAAATTCTAATTTAATTTTACTACCTAACTCACCACAGGCTGGAAGCGAAATGCTAAATAATATGGTCGCTTCTTTTAGTGCATCGAATCAAGTGGGAGAAATGATGAAAAAAACGAGTAGAAAGCAAGCTAAGAAAGAAGCTAGAGAGATTCAACCTGCTAAGGAAGAAGATCCTGAAGAAGAAATATAATAATAAAAAAAAAGAGGCTTAACGGCCTCTTTTTTTAAATATCCAATTTTTTATAAATGGAATTACTAAACCTATAATCTTTCCGTAAGGTCCTAGTATAATAGGTGTATAAGACCCTATGATACCTCTTACTATGTTTTTTGGTTCTAAATTTTCCTTTACATCTTGTATTTCAAAATGAAGTTTTTGAAGGCTTAATTCCCTTTCAATCTTTAATATTTCTAATTCCCTATCAATCTGAGCGTATGATGAATATTTTTTTGTTCTCATAGTTTAGTCGTTAAAAAATATTTCTGAGAATTTTTCTAAAAGAGGTCCTTCAACAATATTATATTTTATAAAAAATAATAGTATTGTAAAGAAAAGATAAATTCCTCCTACAATTAAAAATCCTAATGGGTAGCTCTCAAAATAATTTCCAATAGCAAAAGCTAAAGCAAATGAACAAAAGAATAAAACCATAGCGATACCCAATAAAATTAATGAAAATTTTAAAAATGCTGTAGTTGACTTCATCGCCATCTTAAAACTACGTAACTTATAATACTCAAGATTATTTTCTATGTATTTAGTGACATGTTCCTGAATATTCTCTGAATTTTCTTTTAAATCCTCAAAAGCCATATTTTAATTTTTTAATATTCTATTTCTTTTATTTTTGAAGCCTGGCATTTTGCTCTTTTAATTCAGCCAATTTTATTTCAAGAAAAGAAATTACATCTTCTGTTTTATGACTCATATCAGAAAGTATCTCTCCATACGTTTCATCTAAATCTAACTTAGCAGTTGATAGTGTCTCTTTCATTTCAGATGTTAGGTTTTCATATTTATACTTCAAATCTTTTTTGGTCTCTTTATAACCGTCCTTAATTTTTTCCCTAGTTTTTTCACCTTTGGCTGGAGCAAATAAAATTCCTATTCCAGCACCTATTGCCACTCCTCCAATTAGAGCTATTAACGTATTTCCAGCATTATTTGACATATTATTTGATTTTAGTTATTAATACTTTAAAAATACGATATTTATTAACACGCACTTGTTAATAAGCCGTTAAAGTGAATTCTAATAAAGCCAAAACTTAAAATAAAGACAATTGCGACTATAAACGCTTAATATCTATACAACATAAGGGAAAAGAAATAAAACGGCTTTAAAAATGCTTTATAAAAGCCGTTTTTAATCGATAAATATTATATTAAAATAAAAAATAATAGTAATATTCAATAATAAAAAAAACGCCTAAAAAAGACGTTTTTTATTGCTAAAATCTATACTCCTAAAAAAAATCTAAATATTTAAATCACTTAATAAACTTAAAACATTTTCATTCTTTTCTTTACTTTTTAATTCTAAAAGTTGCGTTTTGAAATCCTCTAAATTAATAGTGTCGTTTGCTAAAATCTGAATCGCTACAATTCGAACTGCTGCCAATTGACTTTTCAATGACATCGAATACAGTTTTGTCAATACTTCCAATTCAATGTCTTTTGTCTGAACATTATCAGAATTTGCCAAAATTAAATTAGCAAACAATAAAGAATTATTGTCATTTTTTACATTCTTGATTACCGTTTGATTTATCAAACTGAAATTGTCAATACTTTTTATGTTCTCAACTATGCTTTTTAACAACAAATTTGCATTGTCACTATCTTTCTCTTTTACATATTTATTGATTTCCTTTTGGGTATTCATCAACAAATTAGCTTCTTTCTTACCTTTTTCTTCCCACGCATCTTTCAATCCGACGGTTTTGTTGAACACTAATTTGCCTTCTTTACTGTCTTTATCAACATTAAAATAACCCAAACGTTGAAATTGAAATTTATCACCAGAATTAACGGTTACTAAGCTAGGTTCTACAAATCCTTTTACAATTTCAAGAGAGTTTGTATTCATAAAATCAAGGAAGTTCTTACCTTTATGACTGTCTGGAGCCTCATCAGTAAACAAACGGTCATACAAGCGAATCTCTGCCTCAACAGCATGCTTTAATGAAACCCAATGTAGAGTACCAGCAACTTTCCTTTGTGAAGCTTCACTCCCACTACCGCTTCGGCTGTCTTCATCATAAGTAACATGGATTTCTGTAATTTTACCCTCAGCGTCTTTTACAACACTCTCTCCTTTGATAATATATCCATTTTTCAGTCGGACCTCGTTTCCAAGGCTTAACCTAAAAAACTTGGGCGGTGCTACTTCTAAGAAATCTTCCCTTTCTATGTATAATTCAGCTGAGAAAGGAACCTCTCTGAACCCGGCACTTTCATCTTCCTGATTATTTTCAGCTTCCAGCCATTCAATTTTATCAGATGGATAATTTGTAATAACTACCTTAACTGGATCTAAAACAGCCATTACTCTAGGAGCAGTTTTATTTAAATCTTCGCGTAAGCAAAATTCTAAAAGCGAAACATCAATTACGTTTTCACGTTTGGCCACACCAATAATATCACAAAATTTCCGAATAGCATTTGGAGTATATCCACGACGTCTCAAACCTGAAATGGTAGGCATTCTAGGATCATCCCAACCATTAACAATATTTTCTTGAACTAATTGCAATAGTTTTCGCTTGCTCATTACAGTATAATTCAAGTTCAAACGTGCAAATTCATATTGATGTGGTCTAACCTTGCTATCATCATAAATTTGGTCTAAAAACCAATTGTACAACTCGCGATGCATCACAAACTCTAGAGTACATATCGAATGTGAAACTTGCTCTATATAATCACTTTCACCATGAGCATAATCATACATAGGATAAATATTCCATTGATTACCAGTCCTGTGATGATGGCGATGTAAAATACGATACATCAATGGATCACGCATTAACATATTAGTTGATTTCATATCAATTTTAGCACGCAAAACATGGCTTCCTTCAGGAAAATCACCATTTTTCATTCCTTCAAATAAAGTCAAATTCTCGGCAACAGAACGATTTCTATAAGGACCGTCAATACCTGCCTGAGTTGGAGTTCCTTTTTGAGTAGCCATATCTTCAGAAGATTGACTATCTATGTAAGCTTTTCCATTTTTAATCATGGTAATCGCCCAATCATATAACTGCTGAAAATAATCAGAAGAATACAATTCTTCTGACCAATTAAAACCCAACCACTGTAAATCTTCTTTGATTGCATCTACATACTCCTGCTCCTCTTTGGCTGGATTGGTATCGTCAAAACGCAAGTTAACAGGCGCATTATATTTTAATCCCAAACCAAAATTTAAACAAATAGATTTAGCATGGCCAATGTGTAAATAACCATTAGGTTCTGGAGGAAAACGAAAGCGCAACTGATCCTGCGGAAAACCGCTAGCTAAATTTTCCTCAATTATTTGTTCTATGAAATGTAATGATTTTTCTTCTGTAGACATGTTGTTATATTAAAGAAGCAAAGTTATCAAAAATGTCGTGCAAACGATTAATCGGTAAGTTGTTTCTTTTGTATTGGTAACCAAAAAAAGAAATTATTCGTACTTTTATCGAATAAACGAACAACCACATTAACAAATACATTAAAATGGGAACTATAAAATTAAAAAATATACGCACTTATTCTTATCATGGTTGTCTTATCGAAGAAGGAAAAATTGGTTCTGATTATTCAGTTGATCTGGAAATAAAGACAGATTTAAGAAAATCATGTGTTTCAGATAATTTAGAAGATACCGTAGATTATGTGCTTTTAAATGCTATTGTCGTCGAAGAAATGGAAATTCGATCTCATTTATTAGAACATGTTGCCCAAAGAATAATCACTAGAGTATTTAGTGAGATTCCTGAAGTATCAAGAATTCTTTTGGCAGTTTCTAAGTTAAACCCTCCTATTGGTGGTGATGTTGAATCGGTTACCGTTGAATTAGAAGAGTACAGAAGTTAAACGAACACTAGTTGTTTGACGAGAGACAATCTTTTTTTGAAATTTTATAAACTTAAGCTTTTAAACTCTAAACTTTTTAAGTACTTTTGCCATCCATTCAACAATGGCGTCGTGGCCGAGTGGCTAGGCTGGGCTCTGCAAAAGCTCCTACTGCGGTTCGAATCCGCACGATGCCTCAAAAACCTTCAAAGTGATTTGAAGGTTTTTTTTATGTCTAATTTTTTAGAAAAATAAAATAAAGCATAGGTTCGAATACTTACATTGCCTGAGGAGAACTCAGCGAAACCTATTGTAATATTATCTATAATTTTTAAGAAAAATTTAAAACATTTAGAAAGTAAGATTCATTTATAAAAAAATAAAAAAAAATCAACATAAAAAAACCGCCCTAATTGAGCGGTTTAAATTTATCTATAAAAACAGAGTTAGTTTTGTTTTTCTATATTTTGAAATGCCTTTTTAACCATTTCTTTTTCTTTTGGAAACCATCCTTGTGTTATCAGAACGATACCAAAAATCATTAATACAACGCTTATACCTTTCTTAATTTTTAGTATATTTGAAGGTGTCATTTTTGATTTTAATTGCTTGGCTAATAATATTTTAACGCAATCGACAAGCAGATAAGTTACAATTACGGCACTAAAAAAACTGATCATTCTGGAAGTTTCCATCTCCATTTTTGGACCTATTGAAATGATTATTGCTAACCAAAATCCTAAAACTCCTATGTTGATGATATTTAAAAAAAATCCTTTAACAAACAGACTGAGATAGTTATTTCTAATAATTTCGTTGTCTATTTCCTTAGTGTTTATCCTTTTTTCCTTTCTTAAACTTACAAAGGATATTATTCCATAGGATAACATCAATATTCCACCAAAAATAAAAAGAGCCGGTTTATCTTTCAAACTTTGAATTAATCTATAACTCCCTAAATAGGCAATAGCAATGAAAACAATGTCTCCTAAAATAACACCGAAATCAAAAACTATAGCTGCTCTAAAGCCTTTTATTATACTAGTTTCAAGCAAAATAAAAAACACAGGACCGATCATAAAACTCAAGAAAATCCCCCAAGGAATACCGGATATAATATCGTTTATCATTAAAATTAATTTTTAACAAAAATACAATTAATTACTCCTTCTCTACGATTTTTCCTCCAAAGAGAGTTTCTTTATTAATTTGTCTAGGTTTACCATAAATGTAAACAGAGCCACCTGCTTTTACTTTTGCATCTACCAATGTGCTAGCATTGATTTCAGCATTTCCTCCCGCAGAAACGTTTATTGAGGTTTGAGACGTCATTAATTCTCTTGACTTTAAAACTCCACCTGACATAATTGTTACATCTTGATTAACGGCTTCTCCAGATAATTGAATAATTCCACCGCTAACCGCCTTAACATTTACTTTTTGTGTATCTAATACTACATTTATCTCTGCTCCTTCCCTAGCATTCAAATCCATTATAGTTTGCTTAAAAACAGATTCTCCTGAGACATACGATCCTTCACTAGCTGAAATTCCTTCAATGTTTACAAAATACAGTTTGATAGAAACATCATCTCCTGACAATAATTTTGGAAAAGGCATTCTTAATTTCAATTCGCCATTATTGTTTACCACTTCCACTTCACTCTCCCTGTTTCCAGTAATAACTACTTTATTTTCTGAAGCTGGGATTAGCTTAACGCTCAGCTTGTCAAAAACTTTTACTTCATTAAAGTCACCTAAATTTTTGGTTACTTGTGCAAAAGTTGCTTGAGCAGCTAAAGCAAATACTAAAATCAATACTTTTTTCATTTTTTTTATTTTAAAGGTTCGTCGATTCTTCTTATAAAATTAAAATCCAATTGTTTTTTAACTAAATCGGCATTTTTAACTTTAACGAAGATTTCATCCCCTAATTGTAATAACTGATTGGAAGTTGCTCCAACCAATGCATATTGCTTTTCATCATAGGTATAGTAATCGTCTTTTATATCACGAATACGGACCATTCCTTCACATTTGTTTTCTATAATTTCAACATAGATTCCCCACTCGGTTACACCTGAAATCACACCTAAAAACTCCTGATCCTGATGGTTTTGCATGTATTTAACCTGCATGTATTTAATAGAATCTCTTTCAGCATTTGTTGCTAAACCTTCCATAGTTGAACAATGCAAACACTTGGTTTCATACAATTCCTCATCAGCAGATTTTGCTCCATCTAAATAAAACTGTAACAAACGATGTACCATAACGTCAGGATAACGACGAATTGGTGAAGTAAAATGAGAATAATAATCGAAAGCTAATCCGTAATGACCAATATTATCCGTTGAATACTTAGCTTTACTCATAGTACGAATAGCTAAAGTATCAATTAAATTTTGCTCTTTTTTTCCATTCACATCTTCCATTAATTTGTTCAAAGCTTGGGAAATAGAACCTTGTTTGAAATCAATTTTGTGTCCAAATTTAGCAATCACTGCTTGCATCGCAAAAAGTTTATCTTCGTTTGGTTCATCGTGAATCCTATAAATGAAAGTTTTCTTTTGTTTTCCTACGAATTCAGCCACTTTCTTATTGGCTAAAAGCATGAACTCTTCGATCAAATGATTAGCATCCTTAGAAACTTTAAAATAAACACCTTCTGGTTCTCCCTCATCACTTAAGTCGAATTTTACTTCTACTTTATCAAATGAAATCGCACCATCGTTCATTCTTTTTCTTCTAAAAATCTTAGCTAATTCATCTAATTTAAGCGTTGCTGAGACAATTTCTGGCGAAACTTGATACGAACTACCAGTAATCGAAATTTCTTCCGGAATGGTATCGTCTTTCGTTTCTATGATATATTGTGCTTCTTCATAAGCAAAACGTTGATCTGAATAAATTACTGTTCGACCAAACCATTCGCTAATCACCTTGCATTTATCATCTATTTCAAAAACAGCAGAGAAAGTATATTTTTCTTCTTGTGGACGTAATGAACAAGCAAAATTAGATAAAACTTCAGGTAACATAGGTACCACCCTATCAACTAAATAAACGGATGTTGCACGTTGATATGCTTCATCATCCAGGATTGTTCCCTCTTCCAGATAATAAGAAACATCAGCAATGTGAATACCAATTTCGTAATTACCATTCTCTAATTTTTTAAAGGATAAGGCATCATCAAAATCTTTCGCATCTTTAGGGTCAATTGTGAAAGTCAACGTATCACGCATATCACGACGCTTAGCTATTTCAGCTTCTGTAATCGAAGTATCTATTTTTTGTGCATAAGTTTCGACTTCAATTGGGAATTCAGATGGTAAACCGTATTCAGCTAAAATAGCATGAATCTCAGTATCATGTTCTCCTGGTTTCCCCAATACTTTTATAACTTTTCCAAAAGGACTATCCGCTTTAGAAGGCCAATCTTCGATATGCACTAATACCACATCGCCTTGTTCTGCTTCGCCTATTTTATCTTTTGGAATAAAAATATCAGTGTACATTTTTGGGTTTGCAGTAGAAACAAAAGAGAAGTTCTTTTGAATATCTATTACTCCAACAAAATCAGTTTTATTTCTTTCTAAAACTTCAATAACCTCACCTTCAGGCTTTTTACCTTTTCTTTTGTTGTAAACATATACTTTCACGATATCTTTATCTAAAGCATGATTTAAATTATTCGTTGGAATAAATACATCTTCTTCTAGTTCAGCACAAACAAAGTAAGCCGTTTTACGGCCTGTCATGTCAATCTTTCCTTCGTAGTACTCTTTACTAGCTGCTTTTATCAAATATTTTCCTGGTTCGGATTCAATAATTTTGTTTTGGCCTGCAAGTATTTTCAAATCTTTTATTATTTGATTTCTACTTTGGGTATCGTCTAACTCGAGCTTTGCTCCTATTTGTTTATAATTGAATGCTTTATTGGCACTTTGCGATAATATTTTTATAATTTGTTCAGAGAAATCTTTCTCTTTCTTTACCGGCTTTCTTAATCTTTTACTCATAAATCTTTTCTTAAAAGTCGAAAATTACAAAATAGTTACTCAGTTATGAAGAAAAAGACACAGTTTTAAAGAAAATATAACTTTAAAGAATAGTTGTATCTTTATGAAAAGAATCAAATTATGGAAGCATTTATCACTATTGCCGTTTTTGACTACATTCACGAAATTGAAATTCTGAAACATCGATTAGATCAGGAAGGATTGCAATACTTTTTTGAAAATGAAATCATGTCTTCTTTTGCTCCAATGTATTCTACTGCTTTGGGCGGAATCAAACTTAAAATTCATCCTAACGATTTTGCAACAGTCAAAACTATTCTTCAAGAAATGAAGTACGACAACAATTTAAAAATCGTTTAATTTTTTTGAAAGTTGTCAACACATATATAATACAACAAAAAGAAAAATTAAATTTAAATTATTTATTAATGGGTATTATAGCTTGTTAATAGTTGCTATAAAATTCTTTTAAAAAGACTTGAAATGAAGTTTTAGGTTGTTATTGGGAGTTATTAACAACGTTATCTATGCTTAAATATCTAGTTTTAAAGAGTTTTTATATTTTAATTAACAATGGTTAATAAAGTAAAAACTATTCAATTTGTAAATAAGTATTTTTTATTTTTTTGTTGATAAACTACTTTTAAGTATTAATAACTATTCTAAAAATTCAGCTAACTAAATTAGGATTTTAAAAGTGGGTTTTGGATTACTTAATTTTTCAATACAAGCAGGAAATACTTCTAATATTCTATCCGGAGTTATTAACAATTAGTGTTAACATAAGGTTAACTGAATATCAAGCAATTGCGTTACGTTATTAACAATGTAATTTTTTAACATTTTATATTAAGACTATTCATTGATTACCAATATTTTATGTAATTATCAAAATTGTTTATAACTCCATAAATAGATGTAAATCTGCTAGTTATAGCAGTAGTAAGGCCAGCTGTATCCAGCAGCTTAATATTTTCAATAATAAACAAATCTATCATTTATTATATCCAATATTCTTTTGGTAAATTTGTCACACACAACTTAAAAAAAATAGAATGAAAATCTCAATAGGAAATGATCACGCTGGTCCAGATTATAAACATGCAATTGTAGAAATGCTTATAGCTAAGGGTCATGAAATAACTAATTATGGAACTGATACCGTAGATAGTGTGGATTACCCTGATTTTGGACATAAAGTAGCTACAGATGTTTCTGAAGGTAAAGCTGATTTTGGAATTATAATCTGTGGAAGTGGAAATGGAATTGCCATGACTGCAAACAAGCATGCAAAAGTTCGCGCTGCTTTATGTTGGATGAAGGAGATTGCGGCGTTAGCTCGTCAGCATAATGATGCTAACATAATAAGTATTCCTGCACGCTACACTTCAATTGCACAAGCAGTAGAAATGGTAGATACTTTTTTGAATACTGAATTTGAAGGAGGAAGACATCAAAATAGAGTGAATAAGATCTCTTGTTAAGGAAGTAGTTTTTCTAATTTTTTTTGGGATAAGCTCCAATTTATTACAAATGAGTCAGATTTTTTAAATCTGGCTTTTTTATTTATTACTGTTGGGTATAGAAAAGAACATAGAGTAGTAAGGTTTGAAATAACACAATTCCCATAAACTTTAATAAGTAAGATCTTTTGGATGTTTTATGTTTAAAAAGTAACATCGCAAATCCGCCACCTATTGTACCTCCAAAAGCTACGAAGCTTAAAAGGGTTTTCTCTGAAACCCTTCTTTTGTTTTTCATGGCCAGCCGCTTGTCGTAGGCAGTAACTAAAAAAGAAATACAATTTAGGATTATAATAAAGTAGAATAAAATAGACATTTGCACAGGAATTAGAGACAAAGATATTATTTTAGCTATTCGAAAAATATTAAAATGAACAACATACAATTCATCTCAAAAACAGTTGCAACAGCAGCAATTAATATTCAAAAAACGGTGCAACTTTTACAGGAAGATTGTACGATTCCGTTTATTTCCCGTTATCGTAAGGACAGTACAGGAAATCTTGATGAAGTACAAATTGAAAATATAGCAAAACTTCAAAAAGAGTACGAAGCAATTGTAAAAAGAAAGGAAGCTATTTTAAAATCTATTGATGAACAAAATGCACTAACTCCTGAATTAGATAAAAAAATCCAACAAAGTTTTGATTTACAAGAACTGGAAGACTTTTATTTACCTTATAAAAAAAAGAAAAAAACTAAAGCCGATATGGCACGTGAGAAGGGATTAGAACCCTTGGCAAAAATTATCATGTCGCAAAATAACGATGATGTTGACTTTATGTCTACTCAATATTTGAACGAAAATGTAGTAAATGAGGAAGCGGCATTACAAGGAGCACGCGACATTATAGCCGAATGGATTAATGAAAATATATATGTTCGTAAGCAATTACGACGTTTATATGAACGCAAAGCGACAATCACCACTAAAGTTGTAAAAACTAAAAAGGACGATGAAGGAGCCCAAAAATTCAATCAATATTTTGATTGGGCAGAACCATTGACAAAAGCGCCATCACATCGATTATTAGCGATGTTGCGTGCCGAAAATGAAGGTTTTATTAAGTTTAAGGTCGAAGTTGATATTAATGAAGCTTATGATGTTATAGATGCATTAGTTTTAAAAAGCCAAAATAAAACCACGACACATGTACAACTAGCAATTGAAGACAGCTACAAACGACTATTGAATCCTGCGATTTCAAATGAAGCTTTGCAAGAAGCGAAGGCTAAGGCTGATGCCAATTCGATTCAGGTTTTTGCCAATAATCTTGGACAATTGTTGCTTGCACCGCCATTAGGAGAAAAACGAATTTTGGCTATTGATCCCGGTTTTAGATCTGGATGTAAAATCGTTTGTTTGGATGAAAAAGGAGATTTGCTATACAACGAAACTATTTATCCGCACGCTCCGCAGAAGGAGGAAACGATGGCAATGAAAAAAATCCGTTCTATGGTTAATTCCTATAAAATTGATGCTATTTCGATAGGAAATGGAACTGCTTCAAGAGAAACGGAGTTCTTTATCAAGAAAATTGCTTTTGACAAACCGGTTCAGGTATTTATCGTTTCAGAAGCCGGAGCGTCTGTATATTCAGCATCTAAAATTGCACGTGAAGAGTTTCCTGATTATGATGTAACCGTTCGTGGATCAGTTTCTATTGGGAGACGACTTTCAGATCCACTGGCTGAATTGGTGAAAATTGACCCAAAAGCCATTGGCGTAGGCCAATACCAGCATGATGTAGATCAAAGCAAACTAAAGGAAGAATTAGATAATACTGTAGTTCGTTGTGTGAATTCTGTGGGAATAAATATCAATACTGCAAGTAAACATCTATTAAGTTATGTTAGTGGAATAGGGGAGAAGCTCGCCGAAAATATTGTCAATTATAGATCAGAAAATGGTCCTTTTGAAAATAGAAAACAGCTTAAAAAAGTACCTCGATTGGGAGAAAAAGCCTACCAACAAGGGGTTGCCTTTATTCGGATTTCGAATGCAAAAAACCCGCTGGATAATTCGGCAGTCCATCCTGAATCCTATACTATTGTGGAAAAAATGGCTAAAGATTTGAAACTGACCGTAAATGATTTGATTGCCAATAAAGAGAAAACTGCCTTAATAAAACCAGAGAACTATGTTACGGCAGAAATTGGTTTATTAGGATTGAAAGACATTATAAAAGAACTAGAAAAACCGGGATTAGATCCCAGAAAATCAGCCAAAGTATTTGAATTTGACCCGAATGTTAAAACGATAAAGGATGTAAAATCGGGAATGATTTTACCCGGAATTGTGAATAACATCACCAATTTTGGTTGCTTTGTGGACATAGGTGTCAAAGAAAGTGGACTGGTTCATATCTCTCAACTTAAATCAGGCTTCGTAAGTGATGTAAACGAAGTGGTGAAGTTACACCAGCACGTTCAGGTAAAAGTGAGCGAAGTGGACGAGGATAGAAAACGTATTCAGTTGACGATGATAATTTAAATATTAGGCAATAAAAAAAGCCAGTTTCAATGTTAAGATGAAACTGGCTTTTTAAAATTATTGAATTTTTATAGCTGAATAACTCCACCCAAGTTGAAGCTATAGCCTCCGTTTACTATACGTTCTTGAGAAGCTTTATTGATATTAGTTAATCCATTAAAAAACTGAGCGTCAATTAAAATACCAAATTTATCATTAATTCCAATTTTATACCCGATTCCATAGGTAAAACCTAATTGGAAAGACTCTATGGCGCTTTCGGGGATATCTGTTGTATTTGCATTTTCGTTAAATTTTGCACTAGTCAAAAAGGAAGGACTTAATCCAAAATTCAAGTTCCATTTTCGAGTGCTACCGAAATGCCAGTTGGCGTTAAGGGGAATACTCAAATAATTCAATTCGTCTTCGTAAAAATTTCCTGCAAATTGATTCTTCGAACCCATTTTATCAGCAATCAATCCTGAACGCAAACTCCATCTGTTGTTAAAGTAGTAATCAACAGTTGCTCCTAGTTCGACTCCAGCATTATAATCGCTGTTATCGTTTCCATTAAACTCACCGAAGCTAGAAGCTCCAATTTTTGGAGTAATTTCAATTGTACCCTTTTCTTTAATTTGAGCATTTGCAAATCCAAAAGTAGCCAAAGCTACCAATGACAAAAAGACTTTTTTCATATAAATTATTTGTTATGTTTTTGTGAGTAAATATAACAAGTAATAACTTTCAAAGAGCATAAATATTATTGAGCCTCTTATAATTTATTGAATAGGGAAATGGAAATAGTGGATATTCAACTGCTTATGATAAATTAAGTGCATAAAAAAAGTCCCGAAATTTCGGGACTTTTTTTATTTTTTTTCGTTTTCGCTATCTTCTTTTTTATCAGTTGAAGGCTCTTCTTTAGCGGCATTTTTAAATTCTTTAATTCCGCTTCCTAATCCTTTCATTAATTCTGGAATTTTTTTACCTCCAAAAAGTAATAAAACAACTGCTAATATAACTAGGATTTCTGTAACACCAAATCTTCCCATGATTGAATAATTTATGCCGAAGCAAATTTGTAATGAATCTTGCGACAAAGGTAAATAGAATAACTTAATATGGATTCAATTTAAGTCAATTATTTAATTTCAATAACGTTAAAAATATATTAAAGTTAATTTACCATTAGGATTACGACCTTAGTTTGCAGTAAAAGTTCTTTATTGACATTAATTATTATATTTGTAACATAAAGAAAATGTATGTCAAAAAAGAGGTTGAAAAGAATAAAACTCCACAATAAATTATTCGTAAAAAACCGTTTGGTGATTTTGAATGAGGATACTTTTGAAGAAATTTTCTCATTGAAATTGAACTTGATGAATGTTTTTATAGTGGCTTCTATTGGGGCTATTTTATTGATTTCAATCACTACCTTTATTATCGCCTTCACACCTTTACGGGAGTTTATTCCCGGTTATTCCTCATCTAAATTAAAAAGGGATGCAACGGAATTAGCATTAAAATCAGATTCCTTAACCGTAGCATTAAGGAAAAATGAAGCTTACATTCTATCCATTCAAAAAGTACTTAATGGGCAGCTGGAATACGCAAAATTCAATAAAGATTCTATATTGTCATCCAGCGATGAACCGCTTCCTAAAGTAAAATTATCTGCCTCAGAAGAAGAATTAGAGCTGAGGGATCAAGTGGCAAAAGAGGAAAAAAAATCCTTGCCGACGAGCCCAAAAAAGAAGAAGTAAACTTTAAACCACAAAAAAATTTGTTTCTTTAAGTTTTTGCGGGAAATATCTAAAAAATCACTACTATATAATGTCAGTAAAATCAATTGCAGCAAAATTATTTGCACAAAAAATATATAAAAAAACGCAGGCTTGGGCGACGAATCCTGTAGCGAGTCAACAGGCTGTTTTTAGAAACCTAATAAAAGAGGCGAAACAAACTGAATTTGGTTTGGATCATAAATTTGCTGAAATAAAAACCTTCGAGGATTTTGCTAAAAATGTGCCCATTCGGGATTATGAAGATTTAAAAAACTATGTTGAAAAGGTGGTTAACGGTCAAGAGAATATTCTCTGGAAAGGGAAACCACTTTACTTTGCCAAAACTTCGGGAACTACTTCAGGAGCAAAGTACATTCCGCTTACAAAGGAGTCCATGCCTTATCATATTGAGGCTGCTCGAAATGCTATTTTGCATTATATAAACGAAACGGGAAACGCTGATTTTGTTGATGGGAAAATGATTTTCCTACAAGGAAGCCCTATTTTGGAAGAAAAGCACGGAATACAATTTGGACGATTGTCAGGAATTGTAGCTCATTTTATTCCAAAATATTTGCAAAAAAACCGAATGCCTTCATGGGAAACCAATTGTATTGAAGATTGGGAAACTAAAATTGACGCAATTGTTGATGAAACCATCAACGAGAACATGACTGTAATTTCAGGAATACCTTCTTGGGTACAAATGTATTTTGAAAGATTGCATCAAAAAGGAGGAAAGAACATAGGTGACATTTTTAAAAACTTTAATTTGTTCATTTATGGGGGCGTAAATTACGAACCTTACAGAGCCAAATTCGAAAATTTGATAGGTAGAAAAGTTGATTCTATTGAATTGTTTCCAGCGTCAGAAGGATTTTTTGCTTACCAGGATTCTCAAAAAGAAAAGGGAATGTTACTGTTATTGAATGCGGGGATTTTTTATGAATTTGTCAAAAGTGACGAATTTTATTCTGATAAACCAAGACGTTATACGATTGGAGAAGTTGAATTGGGCGTTAATTATGTTCTGATAATCTCGACTAACGCGGGACTTTGGGGATATAATATTGGGGATACAGTACAGTTTACTTCATTAAAACCGTATCGAATTATCGTTTCGGGTCGAATCAAACATTTTATCTCTGCTTTTGGAGAACACGTTATTGCTAAGGAGGTAGAAAGTGCTCTACAAGAAGCGGTGGAAGGAACGTCTGCTAGAGTGAATGAGTTTACAGTTGCGCCACAAATCTCACCTGATAGCGGATTACCTTATCATGAATGGTTTATTGAATTTGAAAATGAACCAGATGACATCTTTGCTTTTGCGGAAGCAATCGATAATGCCATGCGAAAACAAAACATGTACTATGACGATTTAATTGTTGGAAACATCTTGCAAAAAGTAGTTATCACAAAAGTGACTAAAAATGGTTTTCAGGACTATATGAAATCGATAGGGAAACTGGGGGGACAAAATAAGATACCAAGACTTTCTGATAATAGAAACATTGCGGATTTACTAAGCAAGGCATAAAAGAATTACATTTGAATATCAATACTAATAAAAAAATGAAAGAAACTAAAAATATATCACGTTCAAGAGCACAGGAATCATCTGCTGCTATAGAGAAAATGTACATTACAATGCGCCATTTATTCAATAGGGGTTTTTATAAACCAATGGGAATTTCTGGAGACACGTTGCGCGAAGCTTTATTAGCTTTACGCCCAGAAATATATGGAAATATTGCAGAAGAAAAAGTAGAGTTAAACGGTTTATTGTATGTTATTGAGCGTCTTCCTCTGGGAATTGAGGAATGTAGATTTATTAACCTTACTTCAGCTGAAGGCTACTCTAAATCTCATTTCCAGGCAATTATTCCTCCAAAAAGGAAGCGAAATTGTTATCGTATTGATGAGGAACAAATGAATGTGGAAATTACTCGTGGACGTTCAGATATTTATGATATTTTAACGCATTTGACTTTTATTTTTATCGAAAGTCATAAAATCAGAAATCGAGTTTTACTGGATGATGCCGGAGAAGTTTCACGCGATTGGATGAAATTGCAGCAGGCAGTCTCCCAAAATAAGAAGTTATCACTTGTAGAAAAAGAGAAAGCGATCTCACATACTGCTAATATTCTAGGGAGAACCTTTGAGGAAGTATTGGACATATATGATGCCTTTGGATCGATAACTGCACCAGATCGCTTTTTGCATGTTATTTACTGGTTAGGGAAATTGGCCATTGAAGAAATTATAGATAATAATAAAAGAACTATCACTTTTAGCCCAATTTTAAGGGAACGACTAGGACATCATATTCATGGCGAAATATGGGCTACTAACATTAAGGAGGTTTTAAAGGAAAAGCATCTTTTAGATCGTCCAATCCATGTTATAAGTGCTAATATGCATAGTGTGATGAATTCTATTTTTGCCACAACCGTATTAAAATCGAAGTTTAAAGAGAAGTCTGATTTCTTTATTTATGAAGAATTAAGCAAATCTGGCGCTAATGAAGTTCGAAACAAAGTAGAGGAAGTGGCCTTAAAACACGGCATGATTTCAATACCGGATACTTCTGGAACTAATATTGACGTGCAAATTTTTGATACTGCCAAAATTAATTGGGAGCACTCTTCATTTCCAACAGCGAAATTAGGAGATAAAAAACCAGTTTTAATCGTAATGGATTATGCTTTTGGAGAACAAGCCTATGAAACGATTGATGAGTTATTAAAACCGTTCAAAAAAGATACGCTACTTAATGTGGAATCCGTTTCTATAATGGGGAAAGCTGGTATTCTTGAAGGAGGAAAGGGAGACATTATGATTCCAAATGCACATATCAATGAGGGAACTGCTGATAATTATTTTTTCGAAAATGAACTAACAGCTGATATGTTTGAAGGAAATGATATTGCGGTTTTTGCTGGGCCAATGGTTACTGTATTGGGAACTTCGCTGCAAAATAGGGATTTGTTAAAATTTTTCCATGAATCTACTTGGGGAGTAATAGGTCTTGAAATGGAAGGTTCTTATTATCAAAAAGCCATTCAATCTGCTTCAAAAATTAGAAAAAGTGTACCACAAGATATAAAAGTAAGATATGCCTATTATGCTTCAGACAATCCATTGGAAACAGGAAGTACCTTGGCTTCAGGTGGACTTGGAACAACAGGAGTAAAGCCCACTTATTTGATTACCATTAAAATATTGGAACAAATTTTCAACGTAAAATAGAATTATAATATGAGTACAAACGTACCCCAACATAATCCTAACGATCAAGAAATTGATTTAACACAAATATCCAAAAAGATAAGATGCTTTTTTCAAGGAATTAATACATTGATTTTCAATTGTATTAGGTTTTTTGTGAAAAATGCTGTTGTGGTTGCCATTTTGTTGATTGTTGGATTTGGGTTGGGATTGTTTTTAGATAAAACACAAAAAACCTACGATCATCGAATTATAGCGACACCAAATTTTGGAAGCACCGATTATTTATATTCTAAAATTGATTTGATTCAATCTAAAATTCGCGAGGGAGACACTGTTTTTCTTAAAGAGGTTGTTGGGATAAAGAAGCCTAAAGAAATAATGAAAATTGAGGTCAAACCAATAAGTGATGTTTATAAATTCATTGAGAATAAACCCGAAAATTTTGAACTTATCAAGTTGATGGCGGAAGCTGGTGATATAAATAAAATCCTCGAAGATAACTTGACAAGTAAGAATTACAGCTTACATACGATTACTTTCAAAACCAACAGAACAACAAATGATTCAGAAACAGTGCAGCCTATCTTAAACTATCTGAACCAAACGGAATACTATGAAAAGGTACAAAAAGAGACGGTGCGTAATATTCAAATAAAAATGAATCAAAATGACACTATTATTTCACAAATAGACGGCGTTTTGAATGGTTTTTCTAATATGGTAAATGGCACTCAAAAAAGTGATAAACTGGTTTATTATAATGAAAATACCCAGCTAAATGATGTTATTAAAACCAAAGAAATGTTGATTAATGATCAAGGAAATTATAGAGTGACATTAGTTGGATTAAATAAAATTATAAAGGACAATAGTGCCACATTAAATATTGAAAATAGAAAGTCAATCAATGGTAAATTAAAACTGGTTTTGCCAATTTTGTTTTTGTTTTCATTTATTTTCATACACTTATTTTCAAAGTATTATAAAAGTCAAATGAAAAAGCACAATTGATATAATTTCTTTCAAAACACTTCAGAATCAAACAGGCATTTAATTAATTTCAACAAATACAATTTCCTGAAATTTCGAAAAAAATCAATATGGGTTTCAATAAAATAAAAAAAAATCCAATTGTTTTACAGAGTTTTACAACTATGTTTTTAAGAATTATAGGAGTAGTCACTCTTTTTGGGTTTTCATTGTTTTTAACCCATAATTACGACCCAAAAATCATTGGTCAATTTGACTTTATAAGAATGGTTCTATTGGTTCTAAGCAGTATTTGTGTTCTGGGTACGGATCAATCCATACTATATTTTACCGGTATTTTAAAAAGCAGCAATGAAACAGAAAAACTGAAGGCGATTTATAAAAAAATTGTTGTGCTGATTTTTTCAATTTCTATATTGGTATTGACTGTTTTTTTTATCATTGGTCAAGATAGAATTAATCTTTTTTTTAATCAAAAAGGTACTTATTTACTTATAGCTAAGGCCGTTGTTGCTTTGTTTTTCTATTCAATAACCTTATTTAATACAGAAACAATCAGAGCATTAGACAAAATTTATATTGCTGAATTGTTTAGAAACACCTTTAAGTATGTTTCCGTTATTATTGGTGCGGTGGTCTTGTTTTATATCCATCAGGAAACGTATTTGGTTGATACTTTTTTAATCGGGTTTGTTGCCCTTGCGATGATAACGACGGTTATTGTTTTTCGACTTTTTAAAAAACAAAAAAAGGATTCAGTTATAGCGAAAGCCACTGATCTTTTTACCTACTCTTTTATCGTCCACAAATCATATCCTATGGCTGTTAGCAACTTAGCTATTTTCTTGATGATGACCTTTGATGTAGTGTTTTTGAAAAAGTTTAAAGGGGATGAAATGGTGGCCTATTATTCTATTGCAATGAAGTTGGTTTCTGTTTTGTTTATGATTAATAACTCAGTCTACATCTCTGTTTCTTTAAAAATTGCGCAACTTTATACGGAGAAGAATCGAACAGAATTAGTAAAAGTATTGAAAGAAAGTGCCAGAATCATCGTTATGTTGACATTGCCCGTGGTTTTAATTGTTTGTTTGTTTTCCGAAGATATTTTATATTTCTTTGGAGAAAACTATATAGAAGGGAAGCAAGCGCTTTTGATATTAATGCTGGGACAGTTGTTAGCTTCTTTTTTTGGAGTTTCTGCGATCTATTTAAATATGACGGGAAGGCAAAGTACTTTCCAAATCGTCTTGATTTTTGCGGTACTACTTAATTTAATTCTAAATATTATATTAATCCCAATGTATTCACTTACAGGAGCAGCAATTGCTTTTGTTTTGAGTTTATTTTTTTGGAATATAGTTACAACAATATATATTTATAAAAAAGATAAAATATTGGTGCTATTTCATTAAAATGCGATCCAAAATAGCAGTGATTTTTGAACCGAATTATTCACAAACAAAGTAAGGTTTTCTACAAATAGCAAAAATGCGAACACTAATAAAAAAAAATAAGGCAGTATTTATAGGGTTGTTTTTTTGCAATTTATTGGTTGCCTTTTTAACACCATATATTTTACCCGATAGATATTTTAATGATACTGTAATAATTGTATTTGATAAGGGTCGCGAAATAGGATGGTTTGGTAGTTATCCCTTTGCGATTATGTTTTATAAACTTACAGGTTTACGGCATCTTTCTTTTTTTCTTATTGCCTTGATTCAATTTCCCATAGTCACCTACATATTATATAAAATTGGGGTGCCGCATAATTTTCATAAGCTAAACGTAAAAAACATTTTGGTTTATATAGGGCTGTTGCTTTTAGGAATATACATGTCGATGCCTACTAAGGAGTTTATTACATTTTTAATGTTTTGTACCATCCCTTTTATATTTCAATCTAATAAAAAAGCGGTATTTAAAATTGTGCTGTCACTTATTTTAATCGCTTGTTTTTCGTTTTTCAGACCCTATTATCTATTGATGCCAATATTTGCAGTAGGGATGTATCTATTGTCGTTTATCAAATTTGAACACAAAACAGTATCTATTATTTTTTATGGGATATTGATTGCCATTTTTTTATCACTGAGTCACGGAGTTATAAAAGGCGAGTATATTTCGAAACAAACAAGAGAAAATTATGTTGTTGAGAATATAATTAAAAAGAATATAAATACAGCTGTAGTATCGCCAATATCACAAGACAGTTGGTACGGTGAGGCATTTGGTATTGTTTATGGTTTTATGGCTGTAAATGTGCCCGTAATTGAAGCAATCAAACATATTTTATCACCACAAGTCTTGGTTTTTGTATTTTGGCAGTTGTTACTATTTTATATTTTGTTTGTCCGGTTTTCCAGATGTTTAAAAAACAGGAAACAATATCAATTTGAGTTGTGGACCTTATTGATTCTATTTGCTTTTTTTATCGTTCAAGGTATATTTGAACCAGATTTAGGCACTTCTATCCGACATAAAATAGGGCTTTTTCCTTTAATATATTTTGCATTGTATTATGAAGATTTCAGAAAAGACATTCGACAAGGTATTTAATTTATTTTTATTTTTAATTGGGATTACTTTAATTTTCAGAAAACTGTGTACTGTTTTTTTGATTGCTTTTGTAGTTTTCAATTTGCTGTTTTTTAGAAAAATAAAAATTTCAAAAAACCAACTACCCATTATGTTGTTGGTTGCATCTCCATTCTTGATGGAAATATTGTTTTTCTGGAATAATGACTCTTATGCTCTAGGTTTAAAATCATTGGAGAAAAGTGTTTCATTGCTCTTTTTTCCAATATTTATAATTGGAAATTATCAGCGCATTCAATTTATAAAAATTTTGAAAGCCTATTGCATTACTACAACAGCTATTATGACATTCTTTTTTGTGCGTTTTATAGTGTTGGATCCGGAGCATTTCTTTAAATACCTTAACGGGAATGACCTTTGGGAAATGGGCTATGTTTTTGCTGACAGTATTGGTATTCATGCACCAGCGCTCAATATGCATTTGGCTTTTGTGGCTTTTTCAAATCTTTACTTCTTGTTTGAAGCTTCCAAAATTAATCACAGTAAATGGTCCAAAATAAGGGATTTAGTGCTTTTCACTCTTTCCTTCTTTTTTGTTTTGTATGTAAATACCAGAATGGCTTTATTAGCGACCTTAACTGGTTTTCTGATAGTTGTTTATTTCCAAATTTCAAAAAGTTACAGTTCTAAAGTAATCTTCAAAAGAACCATAATTTCGCTAGTTTTGATTGCTTCGGTTTTATTTTTATTCATACAGAACAATCCGTATATGAAGGAAAAGTATTCGACTCAAATTTTTTCGAATATGGACAAAATAGGAAAATTAGACGAGATCGATCATCCCGAATTAGTTGTTTACAGCTCTTTTGTTACAAGAGTATCCATCTGGAAATCGGCTTGGGAATTGTCACTCAACAAGCTTCCTTTTGGAGTAGGAGCCTCAGACGGAAAGCCAGAATTAGTAACCTATTTTAAAGAAACGAATCAAGTATTTCTGGCAGAATATGAGTTTCCAACCCACAATCAATTTTTAGATTTTTTATTAAAATTTGGAATAATGGGGCCCATTGTGGCCTTGTTCTATATTGGGTTTATTGCTTATCTGGGAATTAAGACTAAAAATGCAGTTATAATATCGTTCTTTTGTCTATTTTTCATGTCAAACCTCACAGATGATTTTCTCCTTCGTTTTGATGGAATTGTTTTCAGTGGATTATGGATTTCTATATTTGCGAGCTTTTGGCTGCAGCAAAAAAGCAAACCAATGCTTGTATAATGTTTTGAGATTAAGAAAAAAAAACCGCTTATTTAGCGGTTTGAATGACATCTTTTTTAAATTCTAAATGGGGGTATATTTCTCCTACTTCTGAAAATTGTTGCAGTGTTTCGATGGGCACATTTTTTACAACATAATCTTTTCCAGGAGGTAGTGTCTTAATGTAATCATCTGTTGCAGCGATTGAATTTGTTCTCCAACGAGCGCCTTCTTTTATTAAATACCATTGACCATTAGTTCCTAAAACAATTTTGCCTTCGTAACGGTCAAAGTCAGTAACATCAACTTTTACTTCATTAGATGTTGTAGGGGCAACCTCTTGCATAGCATCTTGCTGCGGTGTTTCCTCGTTCTTGTTCCCGCAAGAGAATGAAAATATTGCAACAACTGTCGCAATCAAAAACCTTTTTTTCATTTGAATTTATTTTAAATAGTAAAAATTAAAATTTTGGTAAATATCGCTATTTTTTTGATCAAAGAAACTGAATATATTTCATAAATCGAAGCGTCTTTTTTTAAAGATTCAAGTAGCATAATCTAAGGAATACTATGTAATTATTAAATTTGTGATACATTTGAGTTTTTAATACTTATTGTACAACAAATAATGAACGGTTATTATTTTTTTACATCAAAAAATGGCAAAAACCAAAATAGCCCATCTGTTACATTCCTTAGGAGGAGTCGATGTTTATGTAAGACTGTTGTTAAATAACATGGATACAGATTCATTTGAAAATATAGTTATTCATGGTACTAAAGACACTGCTGTGACTTTTTTGGATAAAAATAGGGAGAATGTAAAAGAGTATAAAATTTCAATTTTCAGAGAAATATCAGTATTCAATGATCTTAAAGCGACCTATCAAGCCTACCAAATTTTAAAAAAAGAAAGACCAGATGTAATTCATAGCCACAGTGCAAAAGGAGGAATAATAGGAAGGGTTTTGGGACCATTATTAGGTATAAAAGTGATTTATACACCACACGCTTTTTCTTATTTGAGTGCCCAAAGTAAATTAAAAAGAGGAGTTTTTCTGGGTATTGAAAAAATGCTTGAAAAAAGAACTAGTTTGCTATTAGCAACCTCTAATTCTGAGAGAAAACGTGCGATTGAAGAAGTTGGATTCGATCCTCAAAACATTATCGTTTTTAATAATTGTATTGAACCAATATCTAAAATAGAACCTCTATCTATTCCTAAAACATGGCCTGATAATTATGTATGCACTGTGGGAAGACCTTCCTATCAAAAAAACATTGAGCATATGATTAGGGTGATGAACGAGGTGAATAAAGAAGCTAAAATTCATTTAGTGGTAATGGGAGTTGGACCTGTTTCAGATCAATTAGAATCAGTAAAAAGTCTTATTCAAGAACTTGATATGGATGAAGATGTAACACTTTTGAGTTGGACTCAAAGAACAGACGTTTTTAATATAATTGACCAATCTAAATTGTATATTTCGACAGCTCGATATGAAGGCCTGCCATACGCTGTTATTGAAAGTTTAGCATTATCGAAGCCTTGTGTTGTAACCAACTGTGATGGAAATAGGGATTTAATTATAGACGGTTTTAACGGTTTTGTTGTTAATGAAGGCGTGATTCAATTCAAGGAGAAAATTTTAGAGTTGCTAAGAGATGAAAAGTTATTAGAGCGCATGTCAAAAAATTCGCAGCAAGTTTTTGCGAAAAATTTTTCAATTAAATCGAATATTAAGCAATTAGAAACTATTTATAAAAGCTACAATTAATTATAACAATTTCATGTTCAGAGAAATAATTAAAAAAACAATTAAGAAAGAAAAATTTAGTCCCGGGATACTTGGTTTTTTTATCAATTATAATTTTCTGATTAGAAGGTCAATATTTTCAGGAATTAAGGATCACGCTAGTAAATTAAATGGTTCATTATTAGATTTTGGTTGCGGTACAAAACCGTACAAAGATTTATTTGTCAATGCAACCGAATACATAGGAGTTGATTATAAAATTGAAGGGAGAGATCAAAACACTAATGAAATTGACCGATTTTATGATGGAAAAGTGATTCCATTTGAAAACGAAAGATTCGACTCTATTTTATCTACAGAAGTCTTGGAACATGTTTTTAACATTGATGAATTATTGCAAGAGTTTAATCGAGTTTTAAAGCAGAAGGGGAGAGCTATAATAACAACTCCATTTACATGGGAAGAACATGAAATGCCTTATGATTTTGCCAGATATACTACTCCTGCGCTACAGTTTTTATATCAAAAGCATGGTTTTAGGGTTATTGAAAATTTTAAAACAGGGAACTATATTGAAGTCATTTTTCAATTTCAGTTAAATTACATAAAGAACATACTTCCCGGCAATAAGAATTTAAGGCAGGTATTTCTTATTCCTTTTATTGTTTTCTTCAATTTTTTTGGACTACTGTTCAGTTTTTTATTACCAGTAGATAAAAACGCCTATTTTAACAATGTGTTTGTGTTAGAAAAAACATCAAATTTGGCAGAGTAAATAGTGGATTTGATAAATCGATTTACAATACTAAAAATTTTATAGGTATTACTTTCGCAATCCTAATGATAAAGTTATTTTTGACAGAATCAAATTTATCATAAAAGCGGAGGTCCGTTTTTCTATTCCATTCTGTATTTTTTTATACAGGCCTATTTCTAAATGTTTTATTATGAAAAGAATACTGATTACAGGAGCTGCAGGATTTTTAGGGTCACATTTATGCGATCGTTTTATTAAAGAGGGATACTTTGTAATGGGAATGGATAATCTCATAACTGGAGATTTAAAAAATATAGAACATTTGTTCAAACTGGAAAATTTCGAATTTTATCATCATGATATTACAAAATTTGTACATGTCCCAGGAGAATTAGATTATATCTTACATTTTGCCTCACCAGCAAGCCCTATTGACTATTTAAAAATCCCGATACAAACTTTAAAAGTGGGTTCATTAGGAACGCATAATCTTTTGGGATTGGCACGAGTTAAAAATGCCCGAATTTTAATCGCATCGACTTCGGAAGTATACGGAGATCCATTGGTACACCCACAAACGGAAGAGTATTATGGAAATGTAAATACAATAGGACCAAGAGGGGTTTACGATGAGGCGAAACGCTTTCAAGAATCTATAACTATGGCCTATCATACTTTTCATGGTGTGGAGACCAGAATCGTACGAATTTTCAATACTTACGGTCCTAGAATGCGTCTCAATGATGGTCGGGTGATTCCCGCCTTTATCGGTCAGGCAATTCGTGGTGAGGATTTAACCATTTTTGGTACCGGAATGCAAACGCGTTCGTTTTGCTACGTGGATGATCAGGTAGAAGGAATTTTTAGATTATTGCATTCGGATTATGTTTACCCAGTGAATATTGGAAATCCAGACGAAATCACGATTAAAGATTTTGCCGAAGAAATTATAAAATTGACGGGAACCAATCAAAAAATTGTGTATCATGCTTTACCAGAAAATGATCCTTTGCAACGTCAGCCAGACATCACTAAAGCAAAAGAAATTTTGGGTTGGGACGTGACAGTAAATCGTGCCGAAGGAATGAAAATTACGTATGATTATTTTAAATCTTTATCAAAAGAAGAACTTTCAAAGGAAGAGCACAAAGACTTTACCGCTTATATTAAATAGCAGTTCTATAAAGCTAGCGTTGTAAAAATGCGAAACAATAAAGGACAGATTAGCCAATTATGACAATATCCAAAATAGGAAGATATTCAAAATATATCAGGCCCATTAGTGTACTAATGGATCTGATTGTCATTTCAATATTGGCTTATTTTCTGTTTGACGATCTTAATTTAGATATTAATTATTATATTATTTATCTAAATATTGGCTGGGTATTTACTGCTTATTTTTTAAAATTTTACGAGATTTATCGTTTTACAAAAACGATAGGAATAATCTCAAAAATAATAAAACAAGGAGTTATTTTCCTTCTGATTGTCATTGCTTTTTTCCCTTTTTCGAGTCAAGCTATTTTTAGTGTGGAGCGTATTGCTCAATTTATAATTTATAGCTTGCTTTTAATCACGATTTCAAAATTCTTTTTGTTTTATTGTTTAATAAAATACCGATTAATAGTTGGGAATAATTGCAGATACGCTGTAATCGTTGGTTATACACCAGAATCGATTCAGTTAAAAGAGCTTTTTGAAACTAAGAAAGATTATGGGTATCAGTTTTTGGGTTATTTTTCAGATAAAAAAACAAACCAAGAGATTAAGGGTAACTTACTGGACTTAAAGACCTTTTCAATGGCAAATCAAGTGGATGAAATATACTGCTCTTTAAGTGAAGTTTCTAATTCACAACTGAAAGATTTACTGGAATTTGCTAGCGAAACCAGTAAAACGATAAAATTCATTCCAGACACAAAAGAAATTTTTTCAAAGAATTTAAGGATAGATTATTATGATTTTTTTCCTGTACTGTCTTTAAAAGACACGCTTTTAAATGAGCCTGCAATAAAGATATTTAAACGTTTCTTTGATATTACTTTTTCGTTAATTGTAATTATTGGTGTTCTATCTTGGTTAGCGCCATTAGTAGCTATATTAATCAAATTTGAGTCTAAAGGCCCTATTTTATTCAAGCAAGGAAGGCCAGGAATTGATGAAAAACCATTTTATTGTTATAAATTTCGTTCAATGCAAATCAATGCAGTGTCAGAAACTGAGGCCTTAAAAAATGATCCTAGAGTTACTAAAATAGGTAAATTTATGAGGAGATCGAGTATCGATGAAATGCCCCAATTTGTAAACGTTTTTTTTGGGGATATGTCTATTGTTGGACCACGTCCGCATCTGTGGTCACAAAATAAAGCTTATGGAGGTAAAATCAAGAAATACATGAAGCGTCATTATGTAAAACCTGGCATTACGGGTTTGGCTCAAGTAAGTGGTTATAGAGGAGAGATTGAGACAGAAAAAGACATGGTTAATCGAATAAAAATGGATGTTTTCTATATTGAGAATTGGTCTGTTATTTTAGATTTAAAAATAATTTACATGACTATTGTTAATATTTTGAAAGGAGATAAAAAAGCATATTAAAATATGGAAAGTGCACTTGTATCCGTAATTATTCCGACATACAATTCTGAAAAATTTATTTCAGAAGCGATACTTTCTGTGCAAAAGCAAAGCTACTTGAATTGGGAAATCATCCTTGTTGACGATTGTTCTACAGATGCCACTCTCTCTATTGTGTCAAAAATTTCTTTAAATGACAAACGAATTAAATACTCTAAATTGTCCGCAAATTCAGGAACTGGAGTGGCAAGAAATACGGCTTTGGCTGTAGCCAAAGGCAAATATATAGCTTTCCTAGATGCTGATGATTTATGGAAACCCAATAAATTAGAGTTACAGATTACTTTTATGAAAACCAATAATTTGCCATTTACTTTTTCGTTTTATGATTGCATTGATGAAGAGGGAAAACCCTTAAACAAGAGGGTCGAAGCACCATTAAATCTGAGTTATAGGCAATTATTTTTTTGTAATTATGTAGGGAATCTTACGGCTATTTATGAGGTCAATTACTTTGGTAAAATCCCCATTTCTTCTATTCGCAAACGTCAGGATTGGATGCTGTGGTTAACGGTACTTAAAAAAATAAAAATAGCTCATCCAGTACCTGAAAGTTTAGCGTATTATAGAATAAGAGATAACTCCATTTCGACTTCTAAGTTTGATTTGATAAAATATAATTTTGCTGTATATAGAAAGTTTCACGGTTTTATTTTCCCTATTGCCGTAGCCTGTATGAAACTGTTTTTATTCACACAATTGTTTATAAAACCATGGTATATAAAGAAAGTTAAACCATCGATTTAAACTGTTTCAGTTTTCCTCTTTTGTTTCTTTTTAAAATAGCTTTTCTTATAAAACTAAACTTTAAGTTGGGTTCTAGATAAAGAATAATGGCTTCTTCAATTTTTTCGATTTGAGCCAAATTTAATTCTTTATCACTGACATATTTTATCTCAAAAGTATCTGTTTTCGTCTGTTTTATGACAAATTCTTTTACGTTGCCATCATCTTCAATGATACTTTTTGTAATGTAATAAAAGGTTAATCCAGGTGCCTTTTTCCCACTAGGTAGTACGGCAACATCATTTGTTCTTCCAATTAATTTTTTCAGAATCGGTTTTTGAATGGTACTTTTTTCATCCAAGATTCCAATATCACCTATATCATATCTAATAAAAGGATGTGCTTTGTTGTACAGAGAAGTAATAACAATTCGGCCTTCCTGTCCGTGAGGTAAAACGGCATCATTTTCATCTAAAATCTCTACAAATAAGGTTTCTGAATTTACTTGCCATTCTCCTTCGGGATTCTGAAATGCTATTAAATCAAGTTCTGATGCACCATATTCATTGACAATGGGAATCCCTAATTGCTTTTCCAAAAGAATTTTATCATCTTCAAAAAGCATTTCTGAGGTTACCATGCAAACTTTAAGTGAAGGACAGATGTCTTTTAGTACGATATTTTTCCGCTGCAAAAATTTAGTAAAAAGTACAATAGAACTAGTGTACCCGTTAATGTAGTCGAATTTTTTGTTTCTAAAGTGAGTCAGAAATCGTTCTAAAACAGCATCTGACAAGTCAAAAATCGGAAAACGGAAACGGCTGCTTAAAAAATCTTTTAAACGTTCTTTTTTATTACCAGTGAAATCCATTGGAATTCCATAAAAACGTGCTTGGTAGGAAGTATTAAAATCAAGATCATACCAACCAAACCGATAAATGTTTGAAGCCCATGTTAAAGCATGGCAGTATTTGTCTTTGGCAAAAACAAAGGGATCGCCGCTTGAGCCTGATGTTTTGTTTCGATAAATACTTTTAAGCGTATAGCCTTTAGAAAGTCGTTCCTGCAATGGTTTTTGTAGGTTTTTTTTATTCAAAATAGGCAGTTCGTCCCAATTGCTAAAATCTTTTTTGCCAACCAATTCGCGATAAAACGGATTGTTTTCTATATGAAAAGCGACGATTTCTTCTTTTTTTTCTTCAATAAATGCTTTCTTATCCATTTCAGATAACGCTGTGATTTTCAATAAATCGGCATTAGCCCTTTTTATGGGATATCCGTTTAATTGAAGCGATAAGTCAAAAAGAGATAGCATTTTGTGTGTTTATTTCCTCAAAAATAATATTTAACGGCAACTAATAAGGGAGAACCAACAAGTTTTTAAAAATTAATTATTATTTACGTACAAAAGCAATTATTTTTGCACGACAACTAAAATAACAACACATGAATATTTTACTATTGGGTTCAGGAGGAAGAGAACATGCATTTGCATGGAAAATGATTCAAAGCCCGCTTTGTGACACTCTTTTTGTGGCACCGGGAAATGCAGGAACCGCTTCGATTGCAACAAACGTCAACATGAGTCCAACAGATTTTGATGCCATAAAAGCGTTTGTAATCGATGAAAAAGTAGAAATGGTTGTTGTAGGGCCGGAAGATCCTTTGGTAAAAGGGATTTACGACTTTTTTCTAAATGACGATAAATTAAATCAAATACCAGTTATTGGTCCCTCAAAAATTGGAGCACAACTGGAAGGAAGTAAAGAGTTTGCAAAGGAATTTCTTGTGAAACACAATATTCCAACTGCAGCTTATGACAGCTTTACAGCTGATACTGTAGAAAAAGGATGTGATTTCCTTGAAACGTTAAAACCACCATACGTGTTGAAAGCAGATGGGCTGGCTGCAGGTAAAGGTGTTTTGATTATTCATGATTTGGCGGAAGCCAAAGAAGAGTTAAGAAACATGTTAGTGAACAAAAAATTTGGTGCCGCGAGTTCAAAAGTGGTTATCGAGGAATTCCTTGACGGAATCGAATTAAGTTGCTTTGTACTTACAGATGGTAAAAGTTACAAAATCCTTCCTACGGCAAAAGATTATAAACGCATCGGCGAAGGCGATACAGGACTCAATACAGGCGGAATGGGAGCTGTTTCCCCAGTTCCTTACGTAGATGCTGTTTTGATGGAAAAAATAGAAACACGCATCGTTAAACCTACAATTGACGGTTTCCAGAAAGATGGAATACCATACAAAGGGTTTGTGTTTATTGGGCTAATCAATGTTAATAACGAACCTATTGTTATTGAATACAACGTTAGAATGGGTGATCCAGAGACAGAGGTGGTCGTTCCGAGATTGAAAACGGATTTAGTTGAATTGTTTTTGGCTGTAGCCAATGAAAAACTGGACGAAATCTCACTTGAAATTGACGAAAGAAGCGCGACTACTGTTATGCTTGTGTCTGGAGGTTATCCTGAAGATTTTGAAAAAGGGAAAGTTATTTCTGGATTAGAAAACATTACCGATTCAATTGTTTTTCATGCAGGAACAAAATTTATTGACAACGAAGTTGTTACTAATGGAGGAAGAGTGTTGACAATAACCTCTTATGGGAATGATTTTCAAGAGGCCATAAAAAAATCTTATCAAAATATAGACAAGCTACATTTTGATAAGATGAATTTTAGAAAAGATATCGGTAACGATCTACTATAAAATAGTATGTTCCTTAATCCCAAAAATATTTGGGGTTAGGGAATTTTATTTAAAGAAAGAGTGCGCTGTAGTATCTTGGTTTTCTTCGCCGTTGTCTTCAAATATTTTCAATTGTTTGATCCAATATACCATTGCAACCGCACAAATAATCATGAAGATCCAATTGATTGTGTTAGCAGCAAACCAAGATGAAAGTTCCAAAGAACGTAAAAAATCTAGGGGAGTAAATAAAATATTTACAAATAGGTATTGAATTCCTTCAAAAAATGCTTTCATATCGTATAAATTATTTTGTTATTTTTTTAATTCTCAGCGCAAAGGATATTCTTTTTAAACTAAAGGGTTTCCTTTTTAAACAAGTATTATATTTACAGTCACAAAAGTATAAAATATCCTTATGATTACAAGTGTTTTTAAAAAATCTACACCATTAAATTTTTCTCTTGTTGTATTTTTAATTTTGATTTTTTTTTTAATATATCAAATTCAGGATCTGAGTTGGACTAATTCGGCTTTGATGGTTTTTCAAAAAGTGGGATTATTGTCTGTTTTGTTGGGTTCAATTTTTATCTCAAATTTCGTTTCAAAGAAGAACGGACTCAGTAAAGACAGTAGTTATGCGATTTTATTCTACTTCTTATTTCTGCTTTTCTTCCCTTCGATCTTAGATAATATCAACTTAGTTCTAGCTAATTTCTTTGTCTTATTAGCACTTCGAAGATTAATTTCACTTCAGTCGCTAACAGCATCTAAAGAAAAAATATTTGATGCCTCTTTATGGATTTTTGTAGCCTCTATGTTCCATTTTTGGAGTATTATTTTTATTGTTTTGGTTTTTATTTCCATAATGTTTCACGTTGCAAGTGATTATAGAAACTGGATATTGCCGTTTATTGCTTTTTTTGCTGTGGGAGTTATCTTTACATTATTTTCATTAGTATTCCATATTGATGGGATTGAATATATAACGAGAAGTATAAAAACCAGTTTCGAGATTAGTTATTTTACTAATAATTACCAGAATGCCGCATTGTCGATTTATGCAACTGTGGCTATATTTTTTGTTGTGTCAATGTTTGCAACATTGTCAAGCAGACCTTTAGTGCTGCAATCCTCATTCAAAAAAATCATTGCCTCTTTTTTCATAGGAGTGTTGATTTTCTTAGTTTCTTCAAACAAAAGCAATGATTTACTGATTTTTACAATCGCACCTCTGGCAATGATGGCAACTGCTCACATCGAACTGCCGCAAATAAAATTAAAAAAAGAAATGGTTTTAGTGGTGCTTATGGCCTGTTGTTTGTTTACTTTTTTCTCTCAATTATAGTTTAGTACCATAAGCCAAGTCTCCAGCATCGCCAAGTCCTGGGACAATATAGCTATGTTCGTCTAGATTTTCGTCTAAGGAAGCAATCCAAAGATGGCAATTATCAGGTAACTTACTTTCAAGAAGAGCAATTCCTTCTGGAGCGGCAATGACCACCGCGATATGAACTTCCTTAGGACTTCCTTTCTCTATCAGTTTATTAAAAACAGCGACAATAGATTGCCCTGTTGCAAGCATAGGGTCAACAATTAGTAAGTATTTGTCATTATAATCTGCTATGGCTTGATATTCAACTACAATATCAAAGTAATCGTCATTATTGGGATGGTGTCTATAAGCTGAAATAAAACCGTTTTCGGCATTGTCAAAATAATTCAAAAACCCCATATGCAATGGCAATCCGGCACGTAAAATAGAGCAGACAACTAGTTGATCTGAAATTTCCGTTGTTTTTTTTACGCCAAGAGGGGTTTGGACTTCAACATCTCTATAGTGTAATTGTTTACTCAATTCATAAGACATTATTTCACCAATGCGTTCTATGTTTCTTCGGAAACGCATACTGTCATTATGGACATTTACATTTCTTATTTGGCCCAAAAAATGGTTAAGTACACTATTGGTTTCTGATAAATTATGAATTTGCATGATTGTTTATATTTGTAGTTTTATTGAAAAAATCAAGTTTGATATTGATTTTCGGGATCCAAAAATAGAATTGTTATTTGGAATTTTTTTATAAAAGTATAAAAAGTATCTTTGTATCTATAAAAATATAAAATTATGTTTTCAAAACTAGCGTATTCAATATTCGAACAAAGTATAAAAGATTATCATGAATTTGATAATGTAGATCAACCTATAAATAATCCATTCCCTAAAGACAAATTCGAACATTTATTGTATGTGAAAAATTGGATTGACACGGTGCAATGGCATTTTGAAGATATTATTCGTGATCCCAATATTGATCCAGTGGCAGCATTGACTTTGAAAAGAAGAATTGACGCTTCAAATCAAGAGCGTACGGATATGGTAGAATATATTGACGGATACTTTTTACAAAAATACAGTGATGTAAAAGTGAAAGAAAACGCTAAGATAAACTCAGAAAGTCCAGCATGGGCATTTGACAGATTATCTATTTTAGCTTTGAAAATTTACCACATGAATGAGGAAGCGACTCGTGAAGAAGCTTCTCAGGAGCACAGAGATAAATGTCAGACAAAATTAAATATATTGTTAGAGCAAAGAACTGATTTGTCAACTGCTATTGATGATTTATTAGCAGATATTGAAAAAGGAGATAAATTCATGAAGGTGTACAAGCAAATGAAAATGTACAATGACGATGAATTGAACCCAGTTTTGTACCAAGGAAAAAAATAATTGGCAATCCTTTTGCCAAATAAAATTAAACATATAGCCGTCATGAGACTTTCCGCAATGGGAGATGTCGCCATGACGGTTCCTGTTTTACGCGCGTTAGTAAGTCAACATCCAGAAGTTAAAATAACAGTCGTTTCTCGCCCTTTTTTCAAACCTTTTTTTGAAGGGATTCCCCAAGTGTCATTTTTTGAGTTTGATGAAAAAGAACGACACAAAGGGGTTGCAGGATTATTGCGTTTGTACCAAGATTTGCAAAAATTAGATACTGATGCCTTCGCTGATTTGCACAATGTTTTGCGTTCTAAAGTTATCAGGACACTTTTTGCTTTAAGCGGAAAAAAAGTAGCAGCAGTTGATAAAGGCCGTGGAGGAAAAAAAGCATTGACCCGTACTGAAAACAAAATCCTGAAACAACTGCCCAGCATGTTTGAAAGACATGCAGAGGTATTTGCTACATTAGGTTTCTCCATAGATTTAGCAAATCCTATTTTTCCTAAAAAAGCAGTTTTAAAGGAAGACATTACTGCTATAATAGGTACTAAAAGCCAAAAACTAATTGGAATTGCCCCTTTTGCTCAATACGATTCTAAAGTCTATCCTTTGGACTTGATGCGGTCAATAATTGAAGAATTGTCGAAAAATACGAATAATAAAATCCTACTTTTTGGAGGAGGAAAAAAGGAAATTGAAATTCTCGATTCCCTTTCGAATAATACAAATAATGTCACTAATATGGCCGGTAAAATTAAGTTGAAGCAAGAACTTGAATTGATCAGTAATCTTGACGTAATGCTTTCCATGGATTCAGGAAATGCACATATAGCAGCAATGCTTGGTGTAAAAGTGATTTCACTTTATGGTGCAACCCATCCATTTTCCGGATTTATGCCTTTTAATCAGCCTATAGAAAATGCTTTAGTACCTAATAGAGAAAAATATCCTCTATTACCCACTTCAGTTTATGGTAACAAATTAGTCCCCGGCTACGAAGATGCTATGCGAACCATTTCTGCAGAATTTGTAGTTGAAAAAATCAAAGAAAAATTAAACGACTAAATAGTACTAAAAAGTTATTGAATAAAAAAAGCCAAATTTCATCGTTTTGAAACTTGGCTTTTTTTCTTCAATATTATTTTTTAAACATCGTCAAAGTCGATGTAAATGTTTTCAGAAGTAGGATGTGCTTGGCAAGTCAAGATTAATCCGCTTGCAATTTCTTTATCAGTAAGAATCGAATTTTTAGTCATTTCAGCAGTCCCAGAAGTTACTCGTGCTAGGCAACTACTACAAATTCCTCCTTGACAGGAATACGGAGCGTCAATACCTTGTTTTAGCGAAGCTTCAAGGATAGTTTGTTTCTGCGACATTTCAAAAACTGTTTCTTCATCATCAACCATAACAGTGATTTTTGAATGACCTTCAAGTGATTCAGTAATTACTTTTTCATGAGACGAGGTCGTAAAAAGCTCGAATTTTATAGCTGATTCTTTTACATTTTTCTCTTTTAAAACACCTGAAACAAGTTCGATCATTTCCTCAGGTCCGCATAAATAGAACTTATCAAATTCTAATGCTGCGTGTTTGTTATTCAAAACAAAATTCACGGTAGATTTTTCTATTCGGCCAAATAAAGCATTTTCTACTTTCGCTTGGCTGTAAACGTTGTGAACAAAAAAACGGCTTACATATTTTAATTGTAGATCATGTAATTGTTGGTGAAAGATCGTCTCTTCTGGGGTTTTATTTCCGTAAACGAGAACAAAAGAGCTTTTAGGTTCGCTTTTCAACATCGTTTTAATAATTGATATAACAGGTGTTATACCGCTACCTGATACAAAAGCCGCGTAATTTTTTTGACGGTCTGCTTGAGGTTCAAAAGTGAATTTTCCTTCAGGTTTCCCTACTTCAAGTGCATCTCCAGCTTTTAGTTTTGTATTGGCAAACTGAGAAAAAGCACCGTTTTTAACTGCTTTAACGGCAATACGTAATTCGCCACTTTCTGGTGATGAACATATAGAATAAGCACGACGAATTTCTTGGCCGTCTAGTTTTAGTCTTAAATTAACATATTGACCAGCAACAAAAGTATAGTTTGGTTTTAATTCTTCGGGAACGTTAAAGAGAATGGAAACAGCGGCTGCGGTCTCGCGACGTACTTCTTTTATAATTAATTTTAAAAAGGATGGCATATGATATTTTTTTACAAATATACTAAAGAGATTAGGTTTCTTTAAAGCAAAATATTGAAATTTTACATACATAAGAATTCTATGTATAGGAAACTTATGTATATTTGTTTTTCAAAATGGAAGAGCTTATGAAAAACTCACAATTGTATAAAGGAAGTTTAAATACGATCATCATGAAGTTGCTGGAGGAAAACGGCAAGATGTACGGCTACGAAATCACCCAAAAAGTAAAAATAATTACCCAGGGCGAACTCAATATTACCGAGGGTGCTTTGTATCCTGCTTTGCACAAACTAGAAGCCGAAGGTATTCTGGATGTAGAAATAGAAAGGGTGGACAACCGCATGCGAAAATATTATAAACTCACCGAGAGTGGTCAAAAAGAAACCATAAACCGACTTGCGGAACTGGAAGATTTTATTCGAAACATGCAGAGCTTAGTAAACCCGAAACCTAATTTAGAATTTTAAACTTATGAAACTAACCAACCAACAAATAGAATACGTTGAAAACTATATCATTTCGAAGGACATTAAATGGTATGAGTTACAAATAGAGCTGACTGATCACATGGTGACTAGTATGGAGGAATTTTGGAAAAAAGACCCAGAGCTTACTTTTCATCAGGTCAAACAATATGCAGAGGAAAAATTTGGTAGAAACGGGTTTAAGGCTATTGAGGAGGAGCGGACACAAATTTTAAGAAAAGAGTTTAGAAAAGCACAATGGAAGATGATTGCGGAGTATTTAAAATTCCCGAAAATTATAATAAGTATGCTACTAGCTTTTTTAGGTTTTAAAGCCTCTTTTTATTTTGATGATCCCATTAGGTTTGTTACAATTTTATTCGGTTTGTTAATTATAGTTTCTATTCCAGTATTTTACTCTTTTTATTCAAATAGAAAAATTAAGGGGAAACGGTTTTTAGAATTAAATATTAGTCATAGGAGCTTAACAGGAATTTTTGGGTTATTGTATTGGATAATTTATCTATTAGGGTCTATCAAAGAGTCTATTCAATTGCATTCAATTTTGATATTGCCTTTCTGTTGTGTTTGGGTACTAGTATTATTATTTTTAATTACGGGGATTCATCTTCAAAAAAGAACAGTCCAAAATATCACAAGGCAATATCAATTAACTTAATTTTTAAGATGAAACTAACCAACCAACAAATAACCACAATAGAACAGACTTTAGTTTTAAATGGAGTTGTTTACGATGATATAAAACTCGAAATACTAGATCACATTGCTTCAGATATTGAGGCGGAAGTCATTAGTCAGGAAAGACCTTTTGAGACTGTTTTAAAAGAGGTGTTCGAAAAATGGAAACCGCAATTAAGACCAACGTCTCATAATTTATTGCTAGGTTATTCTTTTTCGGCTCCAAAGATTATTTCGGATAAATTAGCAGATGAGGCTAAAAAGGAACTCTTTGCAGCGGGAATTATTGTCAGTTTATTTACGATTTTAATTTTATTGATTAATAATGAGTTTGAAGAGCCATCACTTTTATCAGCAATTGTATTTTTTTTGCAAGCATCAGCCGTAATTGGTGCATTATTGATGATAAGTGGCAAATTATGCCTTTTAAAATCTAAAATAAATACCACTTATCTATTCCGGTTTAAAAGGGCTTTTTATGTTATTCTGCTTTACGGTTTGCTAATTGGGTTTGGTTGTTTCCCTATTCTACCTTTTAATAAAAGCATAGAAATAAAGGTATTTTCCTTAATTACAACGTTGATTTATTTGTTCTTAATTTATGGGAGTCTAAAGCTTTTTTACAAACATTTCCAATTTGAGAAAAAACTGTTTATTTCAAAATCATGAAACTATCCAACGAACAAATAGACCAACTTTTTGCCTTTACCCGCCAGCATTATGTGGAATGGTATGACCTGCAATCAGAGCTCGTTGATCATCTCGCGAATGCCATAGAAACACAATGGCAAGAAAACCCGAAACTTACTTTTGATCAAGCCCTTAATATCGAATTCAATAAGTTTGGTGTATTTGGGTTTATGGATGTGGTTGAAAAGCGCCAAGCTGTTTTAAGCAAGAAATACAGTCGCTTGGTATGGCAACATTTCAAAGACTTTTTTGGTATCCCTAAGATTGTATTGACAATGGCAATGACGCTAGTATTGTTTAGTATTCTAAAAATAAGTAATTATAACGAATGGATTATTATGGGACTATATCTGATTTTGATTGTGTTTACATTTTATAAAATTTTCAAAAACAGAAAAATCAGAAAACAAAAAATGCAATCAGCGCAAAAGAGATGGTTGTTTGAAGAAATCATAAATCAATATGGTAGTTTTTCTGGAGCAATTATTTTGCCTTTAAATATTTTTATTGAGGTAGCGAGTCACTCAGATAAATTTTTGACGAATGATTATTCGGCATTGGGTTTAAGTTTCTTTTTTGTCCTTCTTGCCATTGTTATTTTTATCATCTTTAAAATCATTCCTTCCAAGGCAGAAGATTATTTATTAGCTACTTACCCAGAATATATATTAGAAAAACTGTAACATTTTCTTACTTTTAATTACTTACTATAAAACCAAACCATTAAACTATGTTTAAACACTTTATCGATTTAGAATTAAAAGCTTTTTTTCGGTCGGCCAGCGTAGGGAAAAGTATTGGATTAAAAATACTGATGGGTTTTCTAGTAGTCTATTTTCTACTCGTTTTTTTAGTGTTGGGAATTGCGCTCTACCCACTGTTAGAGAAAAGTTTTCCGGATCAAAAACCTTTGGCTATTGTGAATAGTTTTGTAATTTTTTGGCTTGCATTTGAACTGGTATTCCGTTTTTTTATGCAAAGTTTACCGGTAATGAACATCAAGCCATTACTCATTTTGCCTGTAAAAAGGGAGTCGGTGATTCACTTTGTGTTATTAAAAAGTGCTACTTCAATTTTCAATATTTTTCCATTATTAGTAATTATCCCTTTTGGGATTTTAAATATTATTGAAGGAAATTACAATCCAGTTAATATGATTTTCTGGATGTTCGCAATGTACGTTTTGGCTTTGTCAATTAACTACGCGAATTTCTTAATCAAAAAGAAATTTGCCGAAAATATTGTTGCCTTCCTTCCATTTGTTGCAATAGGGGTTGTTTTATTTGGGTTGGATTACTATGGTACTTTTAAAATTAGCAGCTTGTCGGGGATTCTTTTAGATGGATTAGTGGCTCAGCCAATATTTGTTGTAGCTCCAATACTACTTTTAGTGACATTGTATTTTTTTAATTTCAAGTACTTAAAAACTAATTTTTATCTAGATAGTTCATTACAATCTAAAGTTGAAGAAGCAAAAACGTCTGATTTGACTTGGACCAAACGCTTTGGGGCGATAGCTCCATTCTTATCATTGGATATAAAAATGATTTGGAGAAACAAAAGACCCAAAACCACAATTTGGATTTCGTTAATTTTCTTGGCTTATGGCTTATTGTTTTATAGCAATCCATCTAACAGCGCACCCGCTTTTCTAGTTTTTGTAGGTGTTTTTATGACAGGAGCTTTCATGCTTAATTACGGACAATTTGTACCGTCTTGGGATAGTGATTATTACGGAATGATGATGTCACAAAACATTCCCATGAAACAGTATTTGGCTTCTAAGGCGGCATTAATGTCAGTTTCGGTACTTGTATTAGCTATTTTAAGCACTCCCTATCTTTATTTTGGCTGGAATATATTGGCCATTAATATGGCTTGCGCATTGTACAATTTAGGAGTAAACATTCCGGTTTTAATATTTGCGGGTTCGTTTAATAAAAAAAGAATTGATTTAGATAAAAGTCCTTTCATGAATTACCAAGGAACCGGAGCGACACAATGGATAATGGGATTACCCATCTTGGCATTACCCGCATTAATTTTCTATGCATTTTGTAAATTAGTAAATGTAGAGACGGCAACGATTACTATTGCAGTATTAGGAATCATTGGATTAGGAATGAGAAATGTGATGATGGAAAAAATTGCCCAGAGTTATCGCAAAAGAAAGTACGTTACCATCAGCGGATTTAAGCAGCAAGAAAATTAGTAGAGACAAGTTCTGATTGGAACAATAAATAAGACAAAGATGATACAAGTAAATAATATTTCAAAAAAATATAACGGAACTACAGTTTTAAAAATTGATAGTTTAGAAATTCCAAAAGGACAAAGTCTAGGTTTAGTAGGGAATAATGGAGCAGGAAAAACGACCTTTTTCAGCTTGTTATTAGACTTAATCCAACCTACAACCGGAAGCATTACAAATAACGAAATTCAAGTAAACACAAGCGAAGCTTGGAAGCCTTTTACAGCTGCTTTTATTGACGAGAGTTTCTTGATTGGTTACCTTACTCCGGAAGAGTACTTTTATTTTATAGGTGACTTACGTGGTCAGAACAAAGCAGATATTGATACCTTGTTGTTGAAATACGAAGAGTTTTTTAATGGAGAAATCCTAAAAAATAAAAAGTATTTGCGTGATTTATCTAAAGGAAACCAGAAAAAAGTTGGAATTATTGCCACTCTTATCGGTAATCCAGAAGTGATTATATTAGACGAGCCGTTCGCTAATTTAGATCCTACAACCGTAAACCGATTAAAAAAAGTAATTAAAGATCTTGCAGAAAATCCTGATATAACAATACTGGTTTCTAGTCATGATTTACAACATACGGTAGAAGTTTGTGATAGGATTGTGGCCTTAAACAAAGGAGAGCTTGTAAAAGACATTAAGACCTCTGAAGAGACTCTAAGGGAGTTAGAAGCGTTTTTCGCGGTTTAAATTTCTATATTTCAAAAAGAAACGTATTTTTACCAGTCATTATACTAAAAGACATTTTTTAAAGTTTAATGATAAAAACGTTTACCATTGAAAATCAACTCATTTAAATATTCAATTCCGGTAGGGTTGTTGTTGTTTTTGGTAGCCTGTTCTACTAAGAATAGCAGTTTCTTGTCTAGAAATTCCCATGCTTTAAGTACCCAATACAACATTTTATACAACGGTCAAATAGGATTGGACAAAGGTGTTGAGAGCATAAAATCCAGTAGTAATGATAATTTTTGGAAGCGTTTGCCCATCGAAAGAATGCAAATAAACGAAGATTTAACTGAAGAGGGGAAAGCTAAAAACCAGGATTTTGAATTGGCTGAAACCAAAGCAACAAAAGCCATTCAAAAACACTCCATGAATATTGACGGTACCGAAAGGAACTCACAAATAGATGAAGCTTATCTATTGCTTGGGAAAGCCCGTTATTATGACCAAAGATTTGTTCCCGCATTAGACGCATTCAATTACATATTGTACAAGTACCCAAATAGCAGCAAAATTTATGAAGCCAAAATTTGGCGTGAAAAAGTGAACATGCGATTGGGGAATGATGCTGTAGTAGTTAGTAACATGACTAAACTACTGAAGGATCAAAAACTTAAAAAACAGGTTCTAGCTGATGCAAATGCATTACTATCGCAAGCTTTCTTAAATCTTGAAGAGAAAGACAGTGCAGTTACTAAATTAAAATTAGCCGAAAAATATACAAAACGAAACAATGAAAGAGCAAGGTATCGATTTATCTTGGGCCAACTCTATGAAGAATTAGGCAAGAAAGACAGTGCATTATATAGTTATGAATCAGTAATTGAGATGAATAGAAAATCCGAAAGGAAATACGTTATTCAATCACAAGCAAGGAAAGCGCAGTTGTTTGATTATCAAAAAGGGGATACGACAGCCTTCCTTAAAAACTATAACAAACTAATTGCTGATCGTGAAAACAGACCTTTTCTGGACTTAATTTTCTATCAGAAAGCTGTTTTTTATGACAAAAATAACAATCAAAAACAAGCTTCTGAATTTTACAATGCTTCACTAAAAAAAGCCACAACAGATGAATATTTGATTGCTTCAAATTATAGAAATTTAGGAAATATGTATTTTAAGGATGCAAAATACCCAGTTGCAGCGAAGTATTATGACAGTACCTTAGTCAAACTCGATATAAAAACTAGAGAATTCATTCACATTCAGAAAATCAGAAAAGACTTAGACGAAGTTATACTATACGAAGCAATAGCTTCAAGAAATGACAGCATCATAAATATCGTTTCGTTACCTGAAGCATCAAGAATAAAGTATTTTGAAAACTATATTGAGAGATTAAAGAAGGAAGACGAAGATAAAAGAGTAGCGGAAGAGAAATTAAAGAGCAAACTCGAGAACATTGAAATAAATAGCAAAACAGCGTCGATAGACCCAGCTACTTCTAACCAAAACCCGGGGATGTCAGTGCAAAAATCACCGCTGTTGCCCCCGTCAATGTCAAACATAAATCAACAAGTAAGTATTTTTTACTTTTATAATCCTACAACGGTAGCGTTTGGGAAAGTAGAATTTAAAAAATCATGGGGACAAAGGGCTTTAAAGGGCAATTGGAGACAATCGTCGTTTACTCCAACTGCAATTTCTGCCTCATTTTCAACAGATTCAATTAATTCCAATAAAGTATCTGATGAGGATGTTCTTGCCGAAACGGAGCAAATTATAGAAGAGTACAGCACAGATTTTTACCTAAAACAACTTCCTACAAGTCAAAAAGTGATTGACAGTATTGCCAAGGAACGCAACTCAGCCTATTATCAGCTAGGTGTGATTTATAAAGAAAAATTCAAGGAATATGAATTGGCCACCAGTAAACTGGAACAGTTATTGAAGAATAATCCAGAAGAAAAGTTGATCCTTCCAGCAATGTATAATTTATATAAAGTATATCAAATTACCGATAGTGCCAAAGCAGAGGCGATGAGAAACAGTATAAATAGCAGGTTTCCAGATTCCCGTTACGCACAATTGATAAATAATAAAACAGCAGATGAAATCTCGTTGGTTGGTACTCCTGAAGGGGTTTACAATAAGTGGTATAAATTGTATGAAGAAGAGGATTATGTTCCAGTTTTAGAAGAAATAGACGGCTTGATCAACCAGTTTTCTGGGGATGAAATAGTTTCAAAATTCGAATTGCTAAAAGCAAATACAATTGCGAAATTAAAGGGGTTATCATCGTATAAAATGGCATTGCAATATGTAGCTGATAATTACCCGAACAGTGAAGAAGGCAAAAACGCTCAGGAAATTTTAGTGAATCAAATTCCTTTTTTAGAGCAGATGGCTTTTAATTCTAAAGACACTAAAAACTGGAAGATCCTTTATAAAGTGGCAGCAAAAGAAGATAAAAGTACTAAAGCAATAGAGGATAAAATCAAGAAATTTATTACAACTGTAAACGGTCAGGGTTTAAGATATTCATTTGATGTTTATACTGGTAAAGAGAATTTCATTACAATCCACGGTTTAAACAGTGCTGCTCATGCTCAAAATATAGCTTCGCTATTAAAAGTAAATAAAGAGTATAAAATTGATGAACTTGCAGTTGTGATCACTAATGAAAATTATAAAGTTGCCCAAATCAATAAAAATCTCGATGCTTATTTAGCATCAAAAATCGAATAAACATGTTTAATAGAAAAGCAAAGCCCTACACTGAACTTTTAGGAAAAACCAATAGAATAGTTGAAGGAACCGTTATTAAGGGAGATATCATCTCTACAGCCGATTTTAGGCTAGACGGAGAATTAATTGGTAATTTTCAGTCTACGGGTAAACTGGTTATCGGACCCTCTGGAAGCATTATTGGGGATATTATATGCAATAATGCCGATATCGAAGGGAAATTTAATGGAAATATTCAAGTTTCTGAAGTGCTTAACGTGAAATCTAAAGCAAGTATTCACGGTGAGGTTACGGTAGGAAAATTATCGGTAGAACCAGGTGCTGATTTTAGTGCTTCTTGTGTAATGAAGATTAATGTAAAAAACCTCTACATAACGGATGGACAAGAAACCGAACAAAAAAAAACAAGCTAGTAAGTGGCTTGCCCTTATTAATATCCCAATCCAAATGGGAGTTATCATCTTCGTGTTTTCTCTTTTAGGAAACTGGCTTGATGAAAACTACCCCAGCCCCAAAGTGTATTACAATAAAATACTTGTAATGGTGGGAGTTGCTTTGGCTTTATACAATGTCATACGACAAGTGAACGAAATCAACAAAACACAATAATTTGTTTCGAATAAGAGTAACAGCAGTCAATATTTAACATTGACGGTTTGTGACAACTTAAATTTAAAATAACTTTGTGGCCTTGTGCCTTTGTGGCCAAAACCAATCCAATGAATTTAAAAAATTACAAGCCGATTCTAAATTTGGTAGTACTAGTAGGAATTGTTTATTTGACTCATAAATTGATTTTATTCCTGTTGAAAATTGAAGAAAGTACTTTCGTGTATTCAATGGAGACCCTTTATTTGTTGTTTTTAGCAATGTCTACTCTGGTTTTTATCATCGTACTAAAAGTGAAAGAACGAAGTTTTGATAATGTAGGAATGTCTTTTCTTTTAGCAACATCTGTCAAAATGATATTTTGTTATTTAATTTTAAAGCCTATCTTGCGCATTAATTCTCATGATAATTCATTAGAAAAAGTTAATTTTTTTGCAATATTCGTTATTTTTTTAACAATTGAAACGGTTTTAACGATAAGAATATTGAGTAAAAATTAATAAATCTCAAATGACATTAATGAATTGGAAAAAATAAGGTTTTTTATTCTTTTGAATATTAATAAAAAATGTACATTTGCACCAAATTTCAGAAACGTAAAAAATTAAGATATTTAATAGTTATGGTGATTTCAAACAGACCACTTAGATTTATAATAGCGACTTTTGTAGCGTGTCTTCCTTTAATGAGTTTTGCAAATCCAGAAGTGGATTCTGTAAAAGTTAATACCGAGATGGCTCACGAGGTTACGGAAGGATCACATGAAGGAGCTCATGCTGAACCGACAGATGTAAAATCTAAAATTAAAGCATTTATAGGTCATCACGTACTAGATTCTCATGACTTTACTTTTTTCTCAGATGAAGTTGAAGGAAAACATTATGGTTTTTCTTTACCCGTAATCCTATGGGATAACGGACTTCAGGTTTTCTCTTCTTCTAGATTTGAACATGGGGAAGCAGTAGCCGAATCAAACGGTAATTTCTACCAAATTAATCACCACGACGGGAAGGTATACAAATTGGATTCTGCTGATGGAAAAATCACAGAAAATGAAGAAACGGGATATCCAACTAATATTCGTCCAATTGACTTTTCAATTACAAAAACGGTATTGTCTATAATGATAGCATCATTATTAATGTTCTTGTTATTCACTGGTTTGGCAAAATCATATGCTAAAAATAAAGGAATTGCCTCAGGTCCAGGAAGAATTTTTGAACCAATCGTATTGTACATTCGTGACGAGATTGCGATTCCAAACATTGGAGAAAAACATTACAAGAAATACATGAGTTATTTATTAACTATCTTTTTCTTTGTATTGTTCTTAAATATATTTGGTTTAATGCCATTTGGAATAAACGTAACAGGAAATTTGACAATTACATTTGCATTAGCAATAATGACTTTTTTAATAACAAACTTGACTGCTAACAAAAATTACTGGGGACACATTTTCTGGATGCCAGGTGTACCAAAAGTAATGCGTATCGTTTTAGCGCCAATTGAGTTGTTGGGGATTTTTATTAAACCGTTTTCATTGATGATTCGTTTGTATGCAAATATCTTTGCAGGACATATCGTATTGATGAGTATTATTGGTTTAATGTTTATTTTCAAAAGTTGGTTAGGAAGTAGTTTATCTTTTGGATTGTCATTTGTACTTTCTATACTTGAGATATTAGTTGCTTTTCTACAAGCGTATATTTTCACCATGTTATCTGCATTGTACTTCGGTTCAGCTGTAGAGGAACATCATCATGAGGAAGCTCATTAATAAATTGAATGTTTAATTTTTAATATATATATTATGCAAATTCCAACTATTGTAGGAGCAGGGTTAATTGTTATCGGAGCAGGTTTAGGTATTGGTAGAATTGGTGGTTCAGCAATGGACGCTATTGCTCGTCAACCAGAAGCTTCAGGAAAAATCCAAACAGCTATGCTTATCGCAGCTGCATTAATTGAAGGTATTGGTTTTGCTGCGTTGTTCGCATCATAATTAAAACTTAAAAACAGTAGTTGCGACGGTTGGTCGTAACTATTGTTTTATCATTAAATTAAAATATTTTTATAAACATATATTATGGATAAGTTAATACATCAGTTTGAGTTAGGTTTGTTCTTTTGGCAAGTATTATTATTTGTTGGATTGATATTCCTATTGAAAAAATTTGCTTGGAAACCAATTCTTGATGCAGTTAATGATAGAGAAGAAGGAATTAAAAACGCATTGCTTTCTGCTGAAAATGCTAGAAAAGAAATGCAAAACCTTCAAGCTGACAATCAACGTATATTGCAAGAAGCAAGAATGGAACGTGATAACATGCTAAAAGATGCACGTGAAATTAAGGAGAAAATGATTGCTGATTCAAAAACTGAAGCGCAAGCACAAGGCCTTCAAATGATCGAGCAAGCAAAAGCAGCGATTGAAAGCGAAAAAAATGCAGCTATGGCTGAATTGAAACTTCAAGTTTCTACTTTGTCCCTAAGTATTGCAGAAAAATTATTGAAAGAGGAATTATCTAATAAAGAAGCTCAAACTAAATTAGTTGAGAAAATGTTAGGTGACGTAAAGCTAAACTAATATTATGGCAAGTACAAGAGCAGCAATTCGTTATGCAAAAGCAATTCTAGAGATCGCAGAATCTAAAGGAGTAGCTGTAGCAGTTAGTGAGGATATGAATTCTATAGCTTCCACTATAAATGGAAACCTAGAATTGAGCACTTTTATTCAAAACCCAACTTTAAAAGTTGAAGTTAAAGAAAATGCCTTATTGGAAGTTTTTGCAAATACCAATAGCGTAACTAAGATGTTATTTCATTTGTTATTTGAAAACAAAAGATTTGAAATTCTAGAAGCGATTGCATTAGAGTACAGTAATTTATTTGATGAGATGAATGGTGTTGAAGTAGCGAAAGTTACTACAGCTATTGCAATGGATGCGGCATTAGAGGCTAAAGTATTAGCTAAAATTGCAACTTTATCAGATAAAAAAATTACGATAGAAAATATAGTAGATGCTTCAATTATTGGAGGATTTATATTAAGAATAGGTGATAAGCAGTATAACGCTTCAATTGCCAACAGATTACAAGTATTAAAAAGAGAATTAAGTAACTAATTTTATTGCACATTTAAGTGTCTAAATTATAAATTAAGATGGCGGAAATCAAACCTGCTGAAATTTCAGCAATATTAAGAAAGCAAGTAGAAGGTTTTGAATCTGGCGCAACGCTAGAGGAAGTAGGAACCGTACTTCAAGTTGGAGATGGTATTGCTCGTGTTTACGGGCTTTCTAATGTTCAATACGGTGAGTTAGTAGAATTTGACAATGGTTTAGAAGCTATTGTATTGAATCTTGAAGAAGATAATGTTGGTGTGGTACTTTTAGGACCATCAACAGGAATCAAAGAAGGTTCTACTGCAAAAAGAACACAACGTATCGCTTCTCTTAAAGTTGGAGAACAAATGGTAGGACGTGTAGTGAACACACTTGGTTTTCCAATTGATGGAAAAGGACCAATTGGTGGAGACTTATACGAAATGCCTTTGGAAAGAAAAGCTCCTGGAGTTATCTTCCGTCAACCTGTTACTGAACCATTACAAACAGGTATCAAAGCAGTAGATGCAATGATCCCAGTTGGTAGAGGACAACGTGAGTTGGTTATTGGTGACCGTCAAACAGGTAAGTCAACTGTTTGTATTGACACTATCTTAAATCAAAAAGAATTTTACGATGCAGGAAAACCTGTATTTTGTATATATGTTGCAATTGGACAAAAAGCGTCAACTGTGGCAGGAATTGCAAAAATGTTAGAAGAAAAAGGCGCAATGGCATATACCATTATCGTTGCAGCTAATGCTTCTGATCCAGCTCCGATGCAAGTGTATGCTCCTTTCGCAGGTGCTGCAATTGGAGAGTATTTTAGAGATTCAGGTCGTCCAGCTTTAATTGTTTATGATGATTTATCTAAACAAGCCGTTGCTTACCGTGAGGTTTCTCTTTTATTGAGAAGACCACCGGGACGTGAAGCATATCCTGGAGATGTATTTTACTTACATAGTCGTTTATTAGAGCGTGCTTGTAAAGTAATTGCTGATGATGGAATTGCTAAAAACATGAATGATTTACCAGATTCATTGAAACCAATTGTTAAAGGTGGTGGTTCATTAACTGCTTTACCTATTATCGAAACACAAGCTGGTGACGTTTCTGCATATATCCCAACAAATGTAATTTCGATTACAGATGGTCAAATTTTCCTTGATGGAGATTTGTTTAACTCTGGGGTTCGTCCAGCGATTAACGTAGGTATCTCGGTATCTCGTGTTGGAGGAAATGCACAAATTAAATCAATGAAAAAAGTAGCAGGTACTTTGAAACTAGATCAGGCACAATTCCGTGAATTGGAAGCGTTTGCTAAATTTGGTTCTGATTTAGATGCAGTTACTTTAAATGTAATTGAAAAAGGAAGAAGAAACGTTGAAATCTTGAAACAAGGCTTGAATGATCCTTATACAGTTGAAGACCAAGTTGCAATTATCTATGCTGGTTCAAAAAATTTATTGAGAAATGTTCCTGTGAACAAAGTAAAAGAATTTGAGAAAGATTTCTTGGAATTCCTTAACAACAAACACAGAGCAACTTTAGATGCTTTGAAAGCAGGTAAGTTAACAGATGAAATTACTGAAGTAATTCAAACTGTTGCAAAAGAAATTTCAGCAAAATATAACTAGAAGTTATTTTAAGTTTTGAATTTTAAATTATGAAAAGTGAGTCTTTTTTTAATTTAAAATTCAAGATTTATAATTCAAAATAGAAAAAAATAAATGGCAAATTTAAAGGAAATCCGTAATAGAATTACTTCCGTTTCATCTACGATGCAAATTACATCAGCGATGAAAATGGTTTCTGCAGCAAAGCTAAAGAAAGCACAAGATGCAATTACAGCAATGCGCCCTTATGCCGAAAAATTGACGGAATTATTACAAAGCCTTTCTGCTACACTTGAAGGTGACGCAGGCGGTGAGTTCACGACACAACGTGAAATAAAGAAAGTTTTAGTTGTTGCCATTACTTCTAATAGAGGATTATGTGGTGCTTTTAATTCAAATGTAATTAAGGAAGCTAAAAGACGTTCTGAATTTTATACTGGAGTACAAGTTGATATTTTTGCTATTGGTAAAAAAGGAAATGATGTATTAGTTAAGACAAATTCAGTAGTTGATAATCAAAGTGCTGTTTTTGACGAATTGACGTTTGATAATGTAGCGGTAATTGCAGATACATTAACTCAAAAGTTTGTTACAGGAGAGTATGACAAAATTGAATTGATTTACAATCAGTTTAAAAATGCTGCTACTCAAATTGTTCAAGTAGAACAGTTTCTACCTTTGGCAGCTATAAAATCTGATTTAACTGTTTCAACAGGTGATTATATCTTTGAACCTTCAAAAGAAGAAATTGTATTGACATTGATTCCAAAATCATTAAAAATGCAACTTTACAAAGGAATTCGTGATTCATTTGCTTCTGAACATGGTGCTCGTATGACTGCTATGCACAAAGCGACAGATAACGCTACCGAATTGAGAAATCAATTGAAATTGACATACAACAAAGCGCGTCAGGCATCTATTACTAACGAAATCTTAGAGATTGTTGGTGGAGCTGAAGCTTTGAACGGATAGTACTTATTGCTACCATCTATAAATTAAGAGCTGACATTTGTCGGCTTTTTTTATTTATATAATTTTTGAAACCACGTATTTACACCCGCAGTGAGGTTAGAATTTTAATCTAATTTTGTTTATTTAAAAATGTATTTGTAATGGTATCAGGTATGGCTAATTTTCCTGTTCAGTTGTCTGAAAGTATTTTATTGCATGCGCAAGTAGGGCAAGACTCTTGCTCGTTGCGTAGAGAGCTCTATTTTATAAAGAAAGATAAATTAGAAATGTATCTAAGTACCGATCAATTAAAATGTGTTTTTTGGGTAAATATTTACAATGCTTACTCTTTAATAATGGCTGATGAAGGTGTTCAAACTGCAGAGGCTTACAAGCGTAAGAGAATAAAAGTAGCCCACACCGCTTTTTCTTTAGATGATATTGAATTTAAAATTCTTCGTATAAATGATCGTAATCCCCTTTATAAATTCATTGATAATTTATTCTGTTGTTCCTATATTAGAAAGCTAGCAGTGAAAGAGGTTGATTATAGCCTTCAATCAATGTTAGACCGTACAGCTTTAGCTAAAGGCCTTAGCAAATATAGAAGTAGCATCTAGCAGCTGGTTGTTCATTATAAGAACTAAAAATAGCTGCTATTGTAATAAAATTATAACACAACATACAAAATTATCCTGTTAAGTAGTATTTATGATTTTTTTTAATACTCTTTGCACTTGCAAATTCTTTTTAAATCTTTAATTTTGAGTTTTAATTTAATACTGAACTCGCAATGCAATTGGATATTAAGGAACTGACTACAATAGAAGAAATGCTTTGTAATATTGAAGTAATGCGTTTTTCATATCCTACATTTACCACCGAAAAATACGAAGGTTATCTTAAAGAAATGATACCTCATAACTACAAACAAGTCGTAATCTTTGAAAACGATGTATGTGTTGCCGTTACGGGATATTGGACTGGTTTTAAGCTGTGGTGTGGAAAATATATAGAAATCGACAATTTCATCGTTCATCCAGATCACCGCTCTAAAGGCTTAGGTAAGATGTTGACGGATTATGTTGACACCAAAGCCAAGGAGGAAGCATGTACCATGATTGTACTCGATGCATATACGGGCAACTTTACGGCACACCGTTTTTATTATAATCAAGGCTATGTACCTAAAGGTTTTCATTTTTTAAAAATATTAAATGAAGACGGACTATCGTAAATCACTTTGCAATGGAGTTTTTTAAAAAATCAATTTTTTTAGTGTTGGTGGTTTTGTGTTTTAGTAATTGCGGATCTAAGCAGCAAAGGCAAATGGACTTTACACAAGAAATAGCGCAGACTTATTATCAAACTCAGCTAGTAGATGAGCAGCAACAAGTTGTCAGAATATATTTCTATATTGAATTTAAAGAGCCAGTTTCTGAGGAATTTAGCTTGCTAAAGATCTATTTCAGAAACAAAGAAGCAGAAATTACAAAAGTATCTGACAGGAAATACCTTGCTCGTTTTACCCATATTGCAGTAAGAGGAGATCTCTTTTTAGAAAGTGAAGGCGCAAAGGAATATGGTAACAAAGCTCCGATAATTACCAAGGGAAAATTCGAATTAAACAAGGACGAGGCCGTATTGGAATACCAGAAGAACAACAAAACTTTTTTTTTCAAACTAACAAGAATTGATGAAAAGCAATGATTCTGCAACCTTCAATGATTAAACCAAAGAATTAGCTATTTTTGTTCTTTTAAATAGAAATTAGAAACGACATTTTGGGATTATATAAAAATCTTTTTAAACAAACAGTTATTTACGGACTTGCCACGGTTTTGCCGAGAATGTTCAGCTTTTTGTTAGTACCGTTATACACTGACTTGCTTCCTAAAGAGGAGTATGGAAAGCTATCCGTTATTTTTGCCTTTATGATATTTTTCAATGTTATTTTGGCTTACGGTATGGAAACGGCGTTTTTTAGGTTTTATAGCAAGGAATCGAATAAAGATTCGGTTGTTGAAACGTCCATGGTATCCATTTTTTGGACTACGATTACATTTTTATTCATCGCACTATTGTCTCGCAATTATTTGGCTGAATGGTCTGGAATAGATGCGCAGTACATCGGTTATACAATTTGGATTTTGGCATTAGATGCGCTGGTTATTATCCCTTTTTCAAAATTGAGGGCTTTCCAGAAACCCATGGTGTATGCTGTTATAAAAATTGGTAACGTACTTGTCAATCTTATTCTGAGTATCGTTTTCTTACTCTATATCCCACAGTTGATTGAAACAAGCCCAAATGGTTTATTGAGTTCCCTATATGTTGAAAACTTCCAAATAGGATATATATTCTTGGCTAATATCATTGCTAGTCTATTGACCTTTGTTGCCCTATCGCCAGATTACGTTTACTTAAAATGGAAGTTTGACTTTGATTTATGGAAGCGAATGATGGGGTACGGATTGCCCATATTGGTAGCCGGAATCGCATTTGCCATCAACGAACAATTTGACAAAATTCTTCTGGTAAAATTACTGCCTTCAAACATCGCTACAGCCCAAGTAGGAGTTTATTCTGCCTGCTATAAACTAGGTTTGTTCATGGTTTTGTATAGAACTGCATATACTCTGGGGATTGAGCCATTTTTCTTCAGCCATTCATCTGACAAGAATGCGCCACAAACCTATGCGACGGTGACTAAATATTTTGTCATCTTTGGATCATTCATTTTATTGTCAGTAATTGTTTTTGCTGATTTGTTCAAACTCCTGATGATTCGTGACAGCTCCTATTGGGAAGCTATGAAAGTAGTACCTCTAATTATTTTAGCCAACTTTTTCTTGGGGATTTACACTAATCTATCCGTTTGGTACAAACTCATCGATAAAACATACTATGGCGCTTACATTTCCATTGTGGGAGCAATAATAACTTTAGTACTTAACTTCTTATTGATTCCCAGTATGAGTTATTACGGTTCGGCGATAGCGACAATTGCGGCTTACGGTAGTATGATGTTTATTTCGTACTATTTGGGTAATAAATACTACCCCATTCCTTATGACTTAAAGAAAATAGGAGGCTATCTCTCCTTGTCCATATTCTTCTCGGCCGTATCTTTTTACGGTTTCAGGGAGAACTATATTGTTGGAATTTCATTGCTGATACTATTCCTATATTTTATTTATTATCACGAAAAAGAAACATTAATAAAAATAATAAAAGGTTCAAAAGCTTAAAAATAATCGGGAGCTATTCGCGCTGTGCGCTACAAGCATTTTCATAAAATTATTTTTTCAAAGGCCATAAAGGAGCTTCCTTCGGTCGCTCTTTCTTTCCTAGAAAAAAATCAATTTTATTTCAAATGGCTTTCCGCTTCCATCACGGCTAAGAACCCGAACTTAAAACAGAAATAATGACAGTAAACATTATCAATAAATCACAGCATGCCTTGCCTAACTATGAAACGATAGCTTCGGCTGGGATGGACTTAAGGGCTAATCTAACTGAATCGATAACTATGGAACCATTAGGAAGAACGGTTGTTAAAACAGGTCTTTTTATCGAATTACCAATAGGATACGAAGCGCAGGTAAGACCAAGAAGTGGCTTGGCTTTTAAAAACGGAATCACTGTGCTGAATAGCCCCGGAACCATAGATGCCGATTATCGTGGCGAAATTGGGGTGATTTTAGTAAATTTATCTGATAAAGCTTTCGTTATACAAAACGGAGAGCGCATCGCTCAACTCATTATCGCAAAACACGAGCGAGCTGAATGGATAGAGGTAAAGGAACTATCTGAGACCTCAAGAGGAGAAGGCGGATTTGGTAGTACAGGAGTAAAATAGAGCCCCCTGCCCCCCAAAGGGGGAATGAAAAGAATTAAAAAATAGTATAAATTAAAATCCTACTTACCTCTAGTAGTAGTTTCCCCTTTGGGGGATAGGGGGCTTATATGAAAATAATAGTACCAATGGCCGGACGTGGATCACGTCTTCGCCCACATTCATTAACTGTTCCTAAACCGTTAATTCCTGTTGCAGGAAAACCTATTGTACACCGTTTGGTAGAAGATATTGCTAGAATATTAAAAGAACCTATTGACGAGATTGCTTTTATCCTTGGTGATGAAGCTTTTTTTGGAGAGGATGTGGTAAAAAGTTTAGAGGAACTAGCTGAAGGTTTGGGTGCAAAAGCTTCTATTTACCGTCAGGATTTACCTTTAGGAACTGGACATGCAATTATGTGTGCTAAAGAATCTTTGTCAGGACCTGCGGTTATCGCTTATGCAGACACGCTTATCAGAGCCGACTTTGATTTAGATCCTACTGCAGATGCTGTTATATGGGTAAAACAAGTAGACGAGCCAGAAGCTTTTGGTGTAGTTAAAATGAACGAAAATAATGAAATCACAGAATTAGTTGAAAAACCAGCTGAATTTGTGAGTGACCTAGCTGTTATCGGGATATACTATTTCAAGGAAGTAGGTGATTTGAAAAACGAACTACAAAAAGTATTAGACAATAACATTCAAAACGGCGGCGAATACCAGATTAATGACGGAATCAAAGCGATGATGGCTAATGGTAAAGTTTTTAAAACGGGTAGTGTTGATGAATGGATGGACTGTGGAAATAAGAATGTAACTGTTGAGACTAATTCAAGAATGCTTGGATTTCTTCACAAAGACGGTGCTGAATTAGTAGATAGAACGGTTAGACTAGAAAATGCAACGATAATTCCACCTTGCTTCATTGGCGAAGATGTATCCTTGACAAACACGACTGTGGGACCAAATGTGTCTTTAGGAAAAGGATGTCATGTATTAGGTGGTACCATTAAAAATAGTTTGATTCAATCGCATGCACACATATCCAATGCAAATTTGGACAATGCAATGATAGGGAATCATGTTACTTTTAAAGGTGATTTCACTAGTGTTAGTATAGGCGATTATTCGGTGTTAGAATAAGTTTTTATAACATAAAGTTAAAAATGCAGTAAAGCATAACAAGTTTTAAATTGTTGCGTTTCTATGATAAAGGGCTCAATGAAAAAATCACGTTTATTACTTCTTTTCCTAGTTTTGCTAAGCAATTCTGCCATGCTATTGGCACAAACGGAACCGGGAGATATTAAGCAGGAGGTAAACAAATTCCAAGATTATTTCTTTGAGTCACTGAAGCAAAAAGGGATTGAAAATTATGATAAGGCAATTATAGCTTTAGAGCAATGTTTGATAATCGAACCTGAAAACGCCACGATTCATTTTGAATTAGGAAAAAACTATCTGGCATTAAAAGACTATAAAAATGCCTACACTTCATTTGAACATGCAGCGCAGATTGACCCTACAAACAAATGGTTTTGGGTGGGGATGTATGATGTTAATTATGCAACCAAGAACTATAATGGCGCGATATATGTTATCAATAAATTAATTCCCTTTGATGCGAAATTCAAGGAGGATTTGACGTCGCTTTATATGAGTACGAATCAATATGATAAAGCATGGGCTCTGATCAATGAGCTTAATGAAACTAACGGAAAATCAGACAGAAGAGAAGCGTATAAAATGCAGATTTTATCACAAGGAAAGTATCAGAATACAGAAATTGAAAATTTAATTGGACAAATTCAAGCTAACCCCAAGGAGGAATCTAATTATATTTCGCTGATTTTCTTGTATTCAAAGAATAATGAAACAAACAAAGTGCTGGAGACAGCGCGTAAACTGGAATTGGCAATCCCAACTTCTGAATGGGCACAAGTGAGCTTGTTTAAAACCCATTTGGAGAACAACGATGGGGCAAAGGCAGTTAAAGCAATGAATATGGCTTTGGCTAGTACCAAGATAGATTCTAAAATAAAACATCGGGTTTTAAACGAGTTTCTGATTTTTGTAAATGCAAACCCACAGTTTACCCCTGATTTAGAAAAAGCCATCGGCTATTTTGACAATGATCCGGATGTAAATGTGGCAAAAGAAGTAGGGAAGTTTTATCAGACCAAGAAACAATGGGAATCGGCGGTGAGGTATTATGAACTGGCAAATAAAAAGAGTTCAGATGTAGATATCGAAACTAATTTACTTTTGCTTCAAGCATACACCGAAACCAAGCAGTTTGAAAAGCTAACGAAAAATGCCACGGAGATGATTGATGTTTTTCCAACGCAACCACAGTTTTACTACTATGCTGGTTTGGGGAGCAATCAATTGACTCAATTTAAAAAAGCAAAAGAGATATTGGAAATGGGATTGGATTATCTGGTTAATGATCTATCACTGGAAACTAATTTCAATATTCAACTTGGCGAAGCATACAATGGTTTGGGAGACGCAAAGAAAAAGGATTTCTATTTCTCAAAAGCCAATCAATTATTAAAAAAATAAAATTCAAATGAATAGATTTTTAGCAGTATTAGTAGTGGTTTTTATGGTCTCTTGTAAGTCTAAAGCCGTTGTGGCAGGAGCAACAACTCCAGTAACTTATATGAAATCAAAGAACATAATTGCGAAGCATTACGACAACAAAAGTGATTTTTCGACATTGTATATAAAGGCAAAAGCAAAATATTCTGATGACAAACAGTCCCAGAATGTTACCGCTGAAATAAAAATAAAGAAAGACGAACAAATATTGGTAAGCATTCGTTTTCTGGGAATAACGATGGCCAAAGCATCGATAACGCCAACATCGGTTAGTTATTATGAAAAGATTAAAGGAACCTATTTTGAAGGTGATTTTAGCGCGTTGAGCCAATGGCTGGGAACTGATTTGGATTTCAATAAAATTCAAAACATGCTATTAGGGGAGGCATTAGATGATTTGAAAAAAGGGAAATATACGGAGTCCTTAGTAGAAGGTTTGTACCGTCTTGATGATACAGCAAACGATAACACAAAAAAGACATTCTACATAAATGGAGGTGATTTTAGTGTAAACCGACAAGAAATTACGCAAACGGCAGAAGGAAGAATGATCCAGGTGGCCTATACTTACATCAAAGAATATAAAGAAGCAATTGTGCCGGCGACTGTCGTTATTCATACCTATCAGCCAAAAGGAAAATCTGAAATTAATTTAGAATATGATACCATAACCTTCAATGAAGAACTTTCTTTTCCATATAGTGTTCCAAATGGTTACAATAGAATTATAATTAAGTAAATTTGCACAAATATATTTTTAAGATGCCAAAATTTCTCGTAAGCCTACTATTTATATGCATGACTTCTGTGCTTTGGAGTCAGTCTTCCCAACAAGAAAAATTAGAACAGCGTAAAGCCGAAATCCAAAAAGAAATTAGGGATAATGAGAAGTTATTACTTTCCGTTAAGTCTAAGGAAAAGTCGGCGATGAATGTGTTTATGATTCAAAAAAACAAGATTAGACTGAAAGAAATCTTAATTAATACTACTGAAAAGCAAGCTAAATATTTAGCCAATGACATGTATATTAATCAGATGAAAATCAACAAGCTTAATAAGGAATTGGCCGTACTTAAGGAAGATTATGCAAAGATGATTGTGAAGTCTTATAAAAGCCGTTCAGAACAAAGCCGCGCGATGTTTATATTGTCATCAGATAATTTTCTGCAGGCTTATAAAAGAGCGCAATACTTAAAGCAATACACTAGTTTTAGAAAAAATCAGGGAGAAGAAATAAAATCAAAATCAGTTGAACTTGTAAATTATAACAACAAGTTAAAAGCTCAAAAAATTGCAAAACAAAAATTGATTGTCGAAAACGAGAAAGAAAGAGTCAGTTTAGTAAAGGAAAAAGAAGAGCAAGAAAAACTGGTAAATTCGATTAAGAAAGACAAAAACAGAATTGTATCTGATATCAGGAAAAAACAAAGAGAGTCAAAAACTATTGATAAGCAAATCGATCGCTTGATTCGTGAAGCTATTGCTGAGGCAAATAGAAAAGCGGCATTAGAGAAAGCGAGAGCTAAGGCTCTGGCAAATAATTCCAAGGCAAGTCCAAAGGAAGTTGCTGCTGCGGTTGCCAAAGAACCAGTGTCATCATCAAGAATTGAATTGACACCTGAAGCAAAATTAATAGCAGATAACTTTAGAGCAAATAGAGGTAGCCTACCTTGGCCAGTTGAAAAAGGATTTATTTCATTAGGATACGGAGATCAAGCCCATCCTATTTATAATACTTTGGTGATTCATAATAGTGGAGTAGAAATCACTACCAATGAAGGTGCTTCGGCAAGAGCCGTATTTGGTGGGGAAGTGGCCAGTGTCATGATTTTATCTCCAGTTAATAAAGCAGTGATGATCCAGCACGGAGATTACTTTACAATTTATCAAAACTTAAGTTCCGTATCTGTTAATAAAGGAGATAAGGTAAGTATAAAACAGACTTTGGGAAGAGTGAGAACTAACGGTGATACCGGTAAGACGGTAATTAAATTTTTGCTGTTGCAAAACACCTCTTACACTAATCCACAAGGGTGGTTGAGCAATAAATAACAGCTCAGCTATTTTCTATAAAAAGAAACAGCCTGGTTTCATTCAGTCGAATGAAACCAGGCTGTTTCTTTTTTGGATTCTATTTAGAGGTAATATCAAATAGCAATGTGTTCTGTTTTTTTAAACAAACAGTTGCTGATTTCTACAAGGAATTAATTTACTAATCTATTTATCAAAAGACGATTCAATAGAACGCATCATTCCCTCAGTTGACCAAGTACCAGAAACGATTATACGCCTAATGGTATAAAGGGGATCAATAGAATCTCTCTTGGTTGACAAGATAAACGCCATATCATAGCCACTTTCTTTTATTTTAGGAATAGCTTCTTTGTTCCATAAGCCAAAAGGATAAGCAAAGTAGGTAACTGGTTTTCCCGTGATGTCTTCCAGTTTTTTCTTTGGTTTAACCAATTGTGTATTCCAATCGTCGCCAGTATACTTAGTGACCATATGATGATCCCAAGTATGCGCTGCGACAACATGCCCATCGTCTGATAATTTTTTAATTTCATCAGATGTCAAATAATTAGGTCGGTTGATAGAAACCGTCATAACAAAGAAAACCCCTTTGAAACCGTATTTGTTCATTTCGGCAGCTCCAATGCTGAATTGTTCCCCACGTGTATCGTCAAAAGTAATCATGACTGGTTTTTCAGGTAATGGCGCGTCATGCACAAGATATTCGTACAATTGATCTGGTAAGATGGAGTGATAACCAGCATCAGACAGCGCTTTCATTTGCGTCGCAAAGTTGGCCGGTTTTACTGAATAGACTTTGGTCATGGGACCAGCACTAGCATCAAAATTCTTAATATTGTGGTAGCACAAAATAGGTACTTCTTTTTTTGCAAGAATGGCTGCTGCATCATTGGTCACTTTTTGTACTTCAGTTTCCTTTGCAACAGCATTTACCAAAGTTGTTTTCTGCGGAGCATCTTCTTTGCTTGTTTCCTCCGCTTTTGATTGGCAGCCTTCTAAAATGACAAGTCCTAAAATCAGACAGGCAATATAATTTTTCATTGTACTGTTTTTATTGAAATTGAATGTAGCTTGGTTTTGGTGTGAATTTTAACAATTCTTCCGGAGTATACATTTTTGAATTGTTCCAATTGTCATTTTTGTAAAACAATTTAAAACCAGTAAACTGTACCGGCTCTCTATAAATATAAGTCAGATAGGTTGATCTTTTTAAGACTCTGCTCCCAAAACCATCCATATCCATCACTACCTGAACCTCAGGAAGCGTTTTTATTCTCTTATAGTCAGTTACCATTCCTTGAGTGAAACGGTGTACAACAAGAACTTTAGGCGTCAGTTTGTTTTCGCGAACAACCTTAGCTAGAATATCAATAGCGTCATTTATATCATCGGCTGTAAAACTACCAATTTTAGTTCCAGGAACATGACCGTTTTTTAGTGAAAACTCAGGGTCAATTCCTAGATGAACATTGGGTAAGGAAAGGTATTTTACCAATTCGCTTACTTCGGCCTTTACGGTGCTGTGTCCCACTTGGATGTCTAAAAACACTAAAGCATCTATGGGTTTAGCCCAACTTATTATGGTGTCTATTTGTTTGAACGGCATGCGCATGCGATACATGTTTGCGCTTCCTGGCGATCCTTGAGCCGTAACGGCTATGTAATGCAATGCCGGAATCGCTTTTACCGTAGAATCGGCTGCGTTCCATTTGGCAACCTCTCCTTGCAATTTTGCTATCATTTGGGCTCTTGGAATTTCACCTAAAATCCCCATTCTTGTGGAATATAAATTTCCGTAAAAGGCAATGATTCTATTGTAAGGCAATAGCGCTCCGGGTAAAGGATATGGCGTTTTAACGGGCCACCTTCCAGTAGTATCGTTGTTGCTTAGCGCAATCATTCTTTTATTATAGTCTAAAGTGTCTATCGTAGATTGCACCTTTTTCTTTACAGAATCTATCTTTACTTCTGTAATTTTTTCATTTCCTTTTACTTCATCGGCAGCTTTACCTTGATTGCAACTAGAAACTAAAATTAATTGGGTAAAAATAAGGAAGATAATTGCTGTCTTTTTCATAAAATAAATATAGAGGTTTAATACTGCAAATGTAAAGTATTTTAGGACCTAAGAGCAATTATATACGATGATCTTAGGTTTGGAATTTATATAATTCACGGATCCGAATGTAGCATTTCCGTTATTTAAATATTCTATCAGAATTGGATTATAATATCAGTTTTGCGTGCAATTAATTTTTGGAATCGTAATCGAGAGTAAGCGCGAAAGTTTCTTTTGTTGTATTAAGCCAATACTTTCTACTAATTTTTCCTTGTCGAATTTTAAAAAAATATGTAGTTAATATACAATAAATACCTTTAGAAATGGCGGTATTTGTTGTATTATAAAGTAGTAGCCCTGCTAGGAATCGAACCTAGATCAAAAGTTTAGGAAACTCCCATTCTATCCGTTGAACTACAGGGCTGTAAATTAGAAAAAGCTGTCATTAAAATTGCATCAGTAGGAAGGATTAAATATAAGGTAACAAATAATCTTCCTCTTCATTTTCCGGGTCTTTTTGATATTTCAAAGGTATTATATTTCCTTTAACTTTAAAAATGGAGTTTCTGAGAATAGTCCTTTTTATTAAAAACATTTTGGTTTTGTAGCAAGCAATTAAAAGGCTAATTTTATAAATAATTTCAATCTTTATTTAAATCTAAGTCCTTGAATACAAAAGCACGTTTGGTTTTTAGTCTTTTTATAATCCAATTTTACTTTTCCCCAGTTTTTGGACAAGTAAAAAAAGACACGACTTCGCTTGCTGAAATAGTTATAAAAGCGGCTCCTATTCAGGTATCATTGCAAAATTCAGCTTCTTCTGTGGCAGTGATCCAAAGAACGGATTTGGACAAAAGTGATGGAATAATCCTGACTTCGGTATTGAATAAAATTCCGGGGATTAATATGCAGCAAGGAAGTTTGAATACCAATCGAATCAGTATTCGCGGAATAGGCGCTCGTTCTCAATATGGAACTAGCAGAATTAAAGCTTACTTTGAAGATATTCCATTGACAAATGGGGAAGGAGATACGACTATCGAAGATATCGATCTAGAAACTATTGGCGGAATCGAAATTAGTAAAGGTCCTAACAATACTAGCTTTGGCTCGGGACTAGGCGGTGTGATTCATTTGTTTGCTCGAGAAACTTCTAAAAAAAAAACTTTCGCAAAATCGGTGACGACTTATGGTAGTTATGGTTTAATCAAACAAAGTCTGGGCGCTGGTTATAGTGATGCTAATTCGAATTTGTTTTCTAATTATACACATTTACAAAGTGATGGCTTTCGGGCTAACAGTTCTTATGATCGGAAGTCGGTTAACGTGCATGCAAAACAAAAATTAGGAGTAAAAGGGAGTTTGTCTTTTTTGGGAATATTTACTCGTCTGAAAGCATTTATTCCAAGTTCTATAAATGAAAATGATTTTAGAAATCATCCCGAAAAAGCAGCGAGCACTTGGGCAGCTGCACAAGGGTATGAGTCGTATGACAAATCACTTTTGGGCATAGGATACCAACATTTATTTTCTGATAAATGGTCTTTTAAGAGTAGTGTTTTTTCTAATTTCAAAAAAGCGTACGAGCCAAGGCCTTTTAATATTTTGGACGAAAAAACAAATGGATTAGGTTTTCGATCTTCATTAAATTATAAAGCTAGATTATTTTCATTGCCTTTTGAAGCCAGTGTTGGAACTGAAATTTTAGCGGAGCAATATAGATTTTCTCTTTTCGAAAATTTGTATGTATCGCAGCCTGGTCAGGGAAGTATTGCAGGAGCCGAATTTAGCAAGATGAAACAGAATCGGAATTATAGTAATTATTTTTTAGAAGTGAATATTGAGCTTGTGAAAAACCTTCATTTAGAAAGTGGCTTGGCTTTAAATACTACAAAATATACACTGGAAGATGTTTTCCTAGAAAACGGAAAACAATTAGAACAAGGCTATACTTTTGGGAAAGTTTGGTCGCCCAGAGTAGGAATGTCTTATCAGTTAAGCGGCGGAAAAAATATATTTGGCTCTATTAGTAAAGGATTTTCAGTGCCTTTAGTTGCCGAAACGCTCACTCCCGAAGGTCAAATCAATACCGACTTAAAGCCAGAAGTCGGACTTAATTATGAATTGGGTTTTAAAGGGCATTGGTTAAAATCAAAATTACACACAGAAGTCGTTTTCTATAGCACCCAAATCAGCAATTTATTAGTAGCGCGTCGTACTGCTGATGATCAGTTTGTGGGGATTAATGCAGGAGAAAGTTCACATCGTGGAATTGAATTCGCCTTTAATTATGCGCTTTTAAAAACGACCAATTTTGAAATAAGCACTTACTTCTCCGCTTCTTTGAATGACTTTAAATTTAAAGATTTTGTTGATAATGGAATCGATTATTCTGGTAATCGATTGACCGGAGTTCCCAATCAACAATGGAACGCAGGGATTGACTTGAAAACAGCTAGCGGATTTAGTTTCAATAGCTCTTTTACGAGTATGGGAAAAATCCCTATGAATGATTCGAATACAAAATACAGCGAGTCCTATTCGCTTTTGGATATCAAAGTAGCTTATAGTTGCACTCTCCTAAAAGTTTTGAAAGCAACAGTAAGCAGCGGAATTAATAATGTACTAGATCGCAAGTATGCCGCTAGTATTTTGCCTAATGCTACTGCTTTTGGCAACGCAGCGCCGCGGTATTATTATCCAGGAAGTCCAATCCAGTTTTATGGCGGGCTTTCCGTTACTTATCTTTTTTTATAAAATAACTTGCTTATTGCTTTACGGCTTCAACTTGTTCCAGACTAATTATTTTTGGATTTTTGTTGCTCCAAGAGTTTCTAATATAATTCATCACATCAGCCACTTCTTGATTTGATAATCCAATGGAAGGCATAGTACTATTAAACTTTTTTCCGTTGACCACAATTTCACCGCTTTGCCCAAATTTTATAGCATGAATACTTTGAGTGTTTTTTTTGCTGAGCCAATCAGAACCGTCCAAAGTAGGAAAGTTTTTAGAATCTCCCTTGCCGCTCGCAAGATGGCATTGCATGCAGAAATCAGCATAAACTTCTTTGCCATTAGCGATGCTTTTTTCTAAGGCAGTCTTTTCCTGATCGACTTTGGCAACAGCCAGATAATCACTTTCTTTATGTAAAGTAAAGGCTTGAATAGTATTCGAAAAATAGAACGCAGACGAGAGTGAAATGGCGAATCCTAAAATTAGTTTAGATGTTAACATATTAATTGGGGATAATTTTAAGAATTCCTTTTCCTTCTACACCTATGTAAATGTAGCCGTCTGGACCTTGAGCTACATTTCGTAAACGCCCAATATCAGTGGCAATTTTTTGTCGCCCAATGATTTTATTTCCGTCTAATTTCACTAATTCTAAGTATTGAAATTTTAGGGAACCTACAAGCAAATGTCCTTTCCAGTCAGGATAGCGATCGCTAGTTACAAAAGCCATTCCGCTTGGTGCGATAGAAGGAAGCCAATAGTAAATAGGGTCTTCAATTCCCGGTTTTTGCTGTATTTTGCTTATGGTCGTGTTGTCATAATCGATTCCGTAAGTAACAATAGGCCAGCCGTAATTTGCGGCTTTTTTGATAATGTTGATTTCATCGCCTCCTTTTGGACCGTGTTCGTGTTCCCAAATGTCTCCTGTAAGAGGGTTCATCGCTAATCCTTGTGGATTTCTGTTACCATAAGTATAAATGGCTTCTTTTGCGTTTTCTTGACCTACAAAAGGATTGTCTTTTGGAATACTACCATCGTCATTTAGACGGTATATTTTTCCGTTGTCGCGAGTGATGTCTTGTGGATTTACAAAATGGTTGCCTCGTTCTCCTGCTGAGAAATAAAGAAATCCCGCTTTATCAAAAACAATTCGAGAACCAAAATGTTGGCCTTTGGTCGTATTAGGACCTGCTTTGTATAAAGATTCAATCTGTGTCAGTGCTCCGTTTAGCAATTTAGCACGAATGAGTTTGGTGTTTCCGCCCTCGCCTTCTCCCTCAGTAGAGGCATACGTGATATAAATCCAGCCATTTTTAGCATAGTCAGGATGCACGGCAATATCAAGTAATCCTCCTTGTCCGCGATTGTAAACAGCAGGAACATTTTTTATTTCTGTTTTCAGCCCATTTTTAATTTGGTTTAGAGTCCCACTTTTTTCGGTAACTAACAAAGTTCCGTCGGGCAGCCAAGTCATTCCCCAAGGATTTTGAATGTCTGAAGCGACTGTTTCAAAAGTATAACTTATCACTTCATCCTGTATGGGAATATCGTTTGGCTTTTCCTGTGCTTTGCAGCTAATAAAAAAAAACAGAAGTAGTATGGGTGTGATTCTTTTCATGATTTTCTTTTTTTAAATCGCTTTTCAATAAATCAAAGTACTCGAAGATAGTAAAAGAAGCGAAGCGAAACAATCTAATTTAGAAAATCGAGCAGAGCCGTTTGTTAAATCAGAGTTTGTTTCCAATTGGTTTTGGAAGAAAAAATTAGGATTATAGTCAGTAAAGAAGGTCAGATTTTAAATTGAGTGGATCAGCGTATGACATTTTTTTATCGCGATTCAGATTGAATTGTGCAGAGGGTTTTTGTTTTTTTTGTTTATCTTTGCTTCATAAATGTTAAACAAAAGGCTTTGGTGTTTTAAAATATAGCTTTTGAAGCTTGTAGATAGACTTTTGCTTAACATAAAACATTGGTAAACAGAAAAAAGAGGGGAGCTAATAGTTAATTATTTAGATCTCTTACATTAAAAGAAAATCACATGAAAAGTAAAATACCCGATAATGTTGTCTACTCCGCTGAGGAAGGATTTAATGCCAATATATTGCCTTACGCTACAAATGTGGGTGCTCCAGTAATTAGAGTTGATGATGTTGTTTCTTGGAAAAGTAGGGGAATTGATAATGTAAACAAAGAGCTAGGAAATAAATTCAACGAATTACGAATTCAATATCAAAAGTTGATGGAAGAATACGAATGGAATGAGTTGGTTTATAGTGCTAAATTTTCATTTGAGCCTGTTATTGGCGAAATCTATCATTTATATAGAGATGCTAATGGGGTAAACTTTCTCTCTTTGATAGGGCCGCAAGAATGGAATAGAGAACACATTGGTACCTTTAAACTCAATAGTGATAAAAAATGGATACTACTAAAAGCACAGAACTCTGCTATATACTAGATTTAGTTTGTCCTATTCATAAAGAGTAGGTAGTACTATTAATTAGTGCTTCATTATAAGAAACGGATTCTAATGTATTTTCTGCGATGGTATCGCAGGTCAAAATATAAACCGTAAATCGTCAATGAATTGCACATGTATCGAAATTTATTCCACATAATATTGTTTTAATCTAAAGATACGGAATTTTAAAGGAAGTGTGATCTAAGACGTTAATTTTTTGTGAGTGGAAGTTGGTTTGAAATATTAAAATGAATATTTTGAGATCGAATCATTATTTAATTATTTGTGGTAATAATTGAAACAAACTCCCCAACAACTCTCATAGAAGCACTATTTTCTTCATTGATAATAATATCTTTATAGGAAGAATCAAATGAATTAGGTTTTAAAGCAATTGATTTGTGTTCATAACCTTCTTCAGTTACTGATTTTTCACTTGAATAGGTCTTAATTGTAAAAGCCGAATTGAAATCTTGATCTTGAATGTCAATATTTTCAACTAAAACTATTTTTCCGTTTCTACTACCACCGGTATAAGGCTTAAATAAACAAATTGAGCCATTAGGAATCACTCTACTCATTGATTCTCCAATTATTTTACATGCAAAATAGTCACTTTGAGAATTTGCAGGTCCTTCAATTAGTGTAAATTCTTTCTCAGATTGAATTTCACTAAATGTTCCAGCTGCTGCATAGAAATCATATAAAGGGATTGGATTCTGTAAAATTGGTTCAAAATCTATAGTTGATTGAAACTCGTTCTTTTCTGCTTTCTTTTGAGGTTTTTCAGCTTTAACGGTTATTTTTTCTTCCAAATAATTATACATCGAAGGTGAAACCGGATTTGCTAAATTGAACCGGATTTTAACAACTGAAACTTGTTTCCCGCTATCGTTACCCATCGTGGTTTGCTCAATCTGATTCATTTCAGGGCTGACTTCTCCCATATAATAAAAGTCCATTCCTTCATCATTATTTTTTTTGATAAAAAGAGGAAGTCTAATTGGACCGTTTTCGCCCAGAATAGATTGAACGTCATTACTATTTATTTTTCTATTTGATTTTGACATCCAATCAAATTCCTTAGTATTTACAAACTTATCTTCATATTTAGTAGATTCAGATATGTCTTCTTCTTTGTGATAGTTTACAAAAATAGGACAATGAGTATTGTCGGGACTTACTAAATACCCTCCTACATTTTGTGCTACTGGATTTTCTTTAGTGTTCAATATTCTAAAAACATCTTTTCGCGAATATTTTCGATAAAGTAAAAACCCTTTTTGCCAATTATGAGCTTCAAATAGTTTGTTAAATTCATAGATGGAATAATCGGTACAATCAATTAGAAATGTTTTAAATGTCTCTTGACTTAAATAAGAGAGAAATGTAGTTGAGAATATAAAATTTTCGTTCTCTAATCTTATAATATTCAAATTATAAATATCCTTTACAGAAATCAGCTTCCCTTCTTTTTTTTCTCTAATAAATTCAAAATTTAAGTTTGTGATACAAGATTGAATTGTTTCATCAGAAACGGTATAATAATACTTTTTTAATATAGTTTCTTTTAAACTAGTTAATGAAAGCTGTCCATTGCTAATTAATAGTTTGATGATTAAGCTTTCTTCAACTCTTTTTGAATTATTTATTTCTTTAGCAAACAATTCTAAAAGTTTAATTTGTTCTCTTTCAAATTCGGAATTGTATTCTTGCTCAACTTTGATAATGAAATTATAATACGAATTAGAATAAGTAACATATAAATATGGATCTCTAGAGCCATGCTTTATAAAATCCATCATCATTGGTATTCTACCAAGCTTAAATTTTAACAAGTTGTAATCTTTCTTCAAATCAGAGAACAATTGCATGTTTGCAGAGTCAATGGATTGAAATATTTTCTCTTTAGTGATTTCGTCAAAGTTAATTGTCGACGAGCCGGGAATCATCCTACTACCTTCAGTGACTAATTTTCGAAGGGAATCTTTGTTGTATGAAGTATCGCCATAAAGTGCAATTGGAATTAGATAGTTGTTTTCATAGTTTCCAATAAAATCAATAACAGTCACATAGTTTTTCCCTTCAACTTTTCTTAATCCTCTACCTAATTGCTGAATAAAAATGATAGCTGATTCAGTTGGTCGAAGCATAATAATCTGATTGATTTTAGGAATGTCAATACCTTCATTGAAAATATCAACTGTAAAAATGTAATCAAGTTTGTCACGTATGTTATCCGATTCTAATCTTTCAATTGCGTTTGCTCTTTCTACTTCTGTACTATCACCAGTTAAGGATATTGATTTAAGTCCATTTGAATTAAATAAGTCGGATAGTTCAATAGCTTCTTTTTTTCTAGAACAAAAAATTAATCCTCTAGTAATACCGTTATCACTTCCGTAAAACTTCGCTTGTTCTATTATTCTTTTTACTCTTTCGGCAGAAACTAATAAGTTAAAGTCTGATTTATTGTCAATCACATTACTGTCGATTAATAAATCGGAGACACCATAATAATGAAATGGGCTGAGCATTTCTTCTTCCATTGCTCGGTTTAACCGAATCTCATAAGCAATATTGTGGTCAAATAATTGAAATATATCGTTACCATCAGTTCGTTCAGGAGTAGCTGTCATTCCCAAGAGAAACTGTGGTTCAAAATAATCTATTAAACGCAAGTATGAATCTGCACCAGATCTATGCGTTTCATCAATGATTATATAATCAAAATGATCTTTTGCAAAGCTTTTGAGATGTGCTGATTTTGAAATTGTTTGAATTGTTGAAAACACGAAATCACATTCTAATTCTCGCTTTTCACCAGAATACAACCCCATTGTTTTATTTTCTCCAAAAACTTTTTGAAAGGTCTTTAATGAATCCTTTGCAATGGTCAATCGATGTACTACAAACAGCAACTTTTTAGGATTAAATTCTTTTGCATCGAATGCTGATAAATAAGTTTTTCCTGTTCCTGTTGCAGATATTATTAAAGCTTTGTTTTTATTGTCCTTTCGTAAATTTTCTAAATTTCCCAATGCTTCTATTTGCATTGCATTAGGAGTTGTTGGAGTTATGGTTTCATTTAACCCTTCGATTTTACTTGTTAGAAATTGCTTTTTATAAATTTCTTCGTAACGAAAAATATAATCAGTTGTAACTGGTGTTGCTTTTGCAAAATCAGTTTGGAATTCACCGAGTACATTTTCAACTAAACCACTTTCATCTAAGGCCGAGACTTTAATATTCCATTCCTTGTTGGTTGATAAGGCTTGGGCCGTTAAATTACTACTACCAACAATTAGATTGTAATGATCATTATTTTTAAAAATGTAACCTTTGGCATGCGCGTTTCCAGTTGTAGCAATTCTTAAGTCAATATTTTTAAAACGTAATAACCTCTTTAATGCCTCAGGTTGGGTAAAATTCAGATATTGTGAAACTAAAATTTGGCCTTTTATTTCACGATTTTCTAATTCTTTTAATTTGTTAATTATTGTTGCAACTCCACTTGTTGTAACAAACGCTACAGAAATATAAAACTGATTGCAATTTTCAAGTTCTTGAAGTATTGTTGAAAGTACTTTTTTTGCTGGTTTTTTTTGATTGACAAGTAACTCCGGCTGATAAGCTGCGTCAGATAAAACATTTTTATCCACGTAGCCAGTTTGTAAACTGGAATTGAAAATTTGAATTATCTTATCCATTCATTATTAATTTATTTACAATCGGGATATCTGCCGCTGCCCAATCAAGCTTTTTAAGTTCGCTAATAGGTAACCATTCTTGAGCAATATGTTCATTTAGGATGAGTTCTTTAGATGTTGCTTCACAAATAAAACTATGCATTGTTAATTCAAAATCTGGGTATTGATGAATAACTGTAAGAAACAAAGATTTAATATCTGTTACAACATCAAGTTCTTCAACTAATTCACGTTTTAAGGCTTCTTTTTGTGTTTCACCTTCTTCTATTTTTCCGCCTGGAAATTCAAATTTCTCTGATATATACGATAACTTATTTTTGGGTCTTTGAACACACAAAATTTTATCTTCAAAATATATTATTGCTGCAACGACTTCAACTTTTTTCATTCTTAACCTTTGTTTCTCGTACATACTCTTTCTATGTAGAATGAGTGTTCTACTATATTTTTATTTTTAAGCTATACAAATATATAGGTTTATTCTCAACAACTGCGACGTTTTGAGTTCTTATCATTTTTTTCCTTTTGCAAATTTTAAGTAGTAAAAAACAACGTTTTTTAAATTGAATAGACTTTAATTGAAATATCAAATTCTCGTAGAATCAAATCTCTTATAGCCCTGACTGCAATCGAATTCCTGATGCAATAGACTGTTGTTTTTCGAGGGGTAAAAGTGCGAGTGCAAGAAGCTACGCTTTTACATTTTACAGAAAGAAGGCTAATTTATCGAATGATTTCAGTATTAAGTACTTTAGAAAGACTTTCAAACCAGACTCCATTTACAAACGAGGTTAACTGAATCTAGGGGTTATTAAAAAAGCGCATCGGTAATCTTGAAAAACTATATAGATAAAAAGGTTGTAGTAAAAGAGGATTTAGTTATTTTGGGGATAATAACGAAGTTGATGTAAAAAACACAGCAAATGGAAATAATTGATAAGCTAGCTTGGATTGAAATTGTAAACAAGAAAATTCTTTCTACAAGATCTTTTGGAAAGGATAAATTCTATATCCCCGGAGGTAAAAGGGAAAATTTTGAGACTGACGAGCAAGCTCTATGTAGAGAAATAAAAGAAGAGCTTAGTGTTAATTTAATTTCTGATACACTAGAATTTATTGGGGTTTTTCAAGCTCAAGCTCATGGACATTCTGCAGGCACCTTTGTAAAGATGACTTGTTATTCTGCAAACTATACTGGACTACTAAGAGCAGATTCAGAAATCGAAGAAATGGTATGGCTAAATTATTCAGATAAAGATAAAATATCTGAAGTGGATAAGTTGATTTTTGATTTCTTAAAAAAGAAAAACGTGTTAGAGTAAGCACTTGTCAGTCAGTCATTCTTTGAATTTTCATACAAGAAAAGCCGTTCTATCTTGCATCTTCAGTATCAAACATCTTAGAAATACTTTTTTGCAATTTTTGGCTGGTATTTTGACCACTCTCAATTGAATGTGTTTATAGCTTTAGCTCCTGGCTTTTTTCAGGTAGTTTTAAGCGCTTGTAAATGCGTTCCTATGTATTTGTAAGAATTTTAGTTTTTGGCTTGTTGTGGTGTGTCGAGATGTAGTATGTAAAATAAAAGCTACTCCAAATCGCGAGCTTTCATCAAATACGAAAGTAGTAAAAACAAAAAAGACCTTACATTGCTGTAAAGTCTTTTTAAAAAGCTCCCTCTCTTGGGCTCGAACCAAGGACCCTCTGATTAACAGTCAGATGCTCTAACCAACTGAGCTAAGAAGGAAACTGTATGTCTATATTCTGGTAATGAATGAACGTTTTTGTGTGCTTATTGCTGATGTTTGTTTCAGCTGTAAAGCGGTGCAAAGATAGGGGTAAATTTGATATCTGCAAGCAAAAATTAAACTTTTTTCACTTTTTTTTTACTTGCCTACAATTGCTTTATAAATGTCATTTCCGTTAGCAAATAGTAGTAGTGTTATAAGTAATACGAAACCAACCATTTGTGCATTCTCTAGGAATTTGTCGCTTGGTTTTTTACCTGAAATTATTTCGTATAATAAAAACATTACATGTCCACCATCAAGTGCCGGAATAGGTAATAAGTTCATAACACCTAGCATAATTGATAATAATGCCGTGATGGTCCAGAAAGTTTCCCAGCTCCATGTACTTGGGAAAATATCAAATATGGCTTTAAAACCACCTACTTGTTTGTATGCACCTGTACTTGGACTAAAAATCATCTTTAGTTGTTTCCCGTAACCTACTAACTGATCTTTTCCTTTTGTGATTCCTACCGGAATTGATTCCATAAAAGTGAATTCTTGCGTACTCACCTTGTAGTAGCCTAGTTTTTCTAGGTTAGCGATGCTTAAACCTCCTACACCTACACCTAGTTTTCCTTCTTTATCAACCGTTATTGGAACTTGTGTTTCTTTTTGATCTCTAAGAACAACAGTTGAAATCGTTTTTCCTTTGTTGTTATCCAAAATTGTCTTTGCTTCATCAAAGTATTTTATTTTTTGACCATTAAGGGCAAGAACTAAATCCTTTGGCTCTAAAGCAGTATTCACTGATCCTTCTGAAACGCCACTAATTACAAATGGCATTCTGATTCCTACAAGGGTGCTTTTTTCAAACTTTGACAATTGATCGATAAAATCAATAGGCATTTGTATTTCTTGTTGGCTTCCGTTTCTTTCGATCAACACTTTTTTAGACATGATGATTTTCATGTTGATGTCGTTGTCAAACCTAGCTATTTTTTGGCCATCTGCTGAGATGATTTTATCTCCAGTTTTAAAACCTGCATTTATCATGGCTTGATTCTCGATCAATACACCGTCTTGAAAGTCAGAGTTAGCAATATAAGTATCACCGTAAGCAAATGCCATCCCGATGTAAATGATGAATGCCAAAATGAAATTTACCGTAACACCACCCAACATGATGATCAAACGTTGGTAAGCCGGTTTAGATCTGAATTCCCATGGTTGAGGTGGCAAAGCCATTTGTTCCTTGTCCATGCTCTCATCAATCATTCCAGAAATTTTCACATAGCCACCCAAAGGCAACCAGCCAATTCCGTATTCCGTTTCTCCGATTTTCTTTTTTATAAGAGAATATTTGACATCAAAAAACAAGTAAAATTTTTCGACTCTGGTTTTAAATAACTTAGCAGGAATAAAATGTCCTAGTTCGTGAAGTATAATAAGTAATGATAAACTCAATAAAAATTGAGAAAGCTTGATAAATAAATCCATTTTTAAATTTTAATTCTTTTTACAACTCACAAAAGTAAGGTTTTCTATTTGTTTAATTTACAATAATTGTTCCATAGCATTTTAAATGTTTGTTAATTAATAGAATTTGAATGTTTCCTTTGACGGATGTCCCGTAACTTTACTTTTCGAAAACGGTTTTACCGTTAGCCTTATTTATAATGTAATAAAAACAACAAGTATGCCTTCAAAATTATTTTCACCACTCCAAATAAAAAGTACTACGCTAAAAAACAGAATCGCCATTTCACCCATGTGTCAATATTCAGCAACAGATGGTTTTGCCAATGATTGGCATCTCGTACATCTAGGCAGCCGTGCCATTGGTGGTGCGGGACTCATCATTCAGGAAGCGACCTCAGTTTCTCCAGAAGGCCGTATCTCTCCAGGAGATTTAGGGCTTTGGAAAGATGAACAAATGGATAAGATGAAAGTTATAAATCAATTCATCATTGGTCAAAATGCAGTTCCCGGAATACAATTGGCGCATGCCGGTCGTAAAGCCAGTGCAGCATCGCCTTGGGAAGGCAGTAAGAAAATTTTCCCCGCTGATGGTGGATGGGAAACCGTAGCGCCAAGCGCAATAGGGTATCATGATGATGAGACGCCAATTGCCTTAGATAAAACAGGAATCCAAAAAGTGATTTCCGATTTCAAATCAGCTACTAAAAGAGCAGTGGAAGCGGGTTTTCAAGTAATGGAAATTCATGCAGCACATGGCTATTTGCTACATCAGTTTTTATCGCCATTGTCTAATTTAAGAACGGACGAATATGGCGGAAGTTTTGAGAACAGAGCGCGCTTGACGATGCAAGTGTTGGAGGTGGTTCAATCAGAATGGCCAAAAGACTTTCCGTTATTTGTTAGAATTTCAGCCAGCGACTGGGCAGCGGGAGGATGGAATATTGAGGAATCAGTACAACTTTCGAAAATACTAAAAGAAAAAGGCGTTGATTTAATCGATGTCTCTTCAGGGGGATTGGTTTCTCACCAACAAATTCCGTTGGGACCGAATTACCAAGTTCCTTTTGCCGAAAGCATAAAAAAAGAAGTAGGAATTATGACTGGCGCCGTAGGTCTAATTACCGAAGCCAAGCAAGCCGAAGAAATTGTGGCTTCTGGAAAAGCTGATTTGGTGTTGTTTGCTAGAGAGTCGTTGAGAGATCCTAATCTGGGATTGACATTTGCATATGAGCTACAGGAAGATGTGAAATGGCCTAATCAATACGATAGAGCTAAAATCAGATAATTTTTTGAAACATATAAGTCATATAAGTTTTTTAACTGCTGGTTTTTTGTAACATATAAGTCATGGAAGTTTTAGATAGTGTAAAATAATAACGAGTAAGCTTATTCTATTTCTTAGATGACTTATATGTTTAAATTTAAAGACAAAGAATTTAAAAAAAATCCGCGATAATCTGTTTCATCCGCGTCCCATAAGAGAATACAGAGTAATTCCAATCTAAGTCTTATATGACTTATAAATTAAAGATTAAAAACGCGATTAATCCGCGTTCCATAAAAACACAACAACCTATGAAAAAAATAAAAACAGCTTTGCTTTCCTATGGAATGTCCGGAAAAGTGTTTCATGCACCATTTCTGGAATTTCATTCTGGATTTGAATTGCTGGGATCTTGGGAAAGAAGCAAGAAATTGATACAACTGGATTATCCAGATGTGAAGAGTTATCCCACTTTGGAATCAGTTCTCGAAGAGGATGTTGATTTGGTAGTCGTTAATACACCAGTGGGAACTCATTTTGAATATGCCAAAAAAGTGCTGCTAGCAGGAAAACACGCCATAGTCGAAAAAGCATTTACTACCACTGTGGCCGAAGCAGAGGAACTGGCAGCATTGGCTAAAGAAAAAGGAGTGAAACTGTCGGTTTTTCAAAACAGAAGATGGGACAGTGATCTAAAAACGGTACGACAAGTCCTTTCGGATGGCGTTTTGGGTGATATTGTGGAAGCCGAATTTCATTTTGACCGCTACAATCCTAACTTGAGTCCAAAGCAACATAAGGAAACTGCCAATGCTGGAGCAGGTACTCTGAAAGATTTAGGTCCGCATTTGATAGATCAGGCGCTATATTTATTTGGATTTCCGAACTCTGTTTTTGGTGATGTAAGAATAACACGTGAGCATTCCTTAGTAGATGACTGGATTGACATCGTTTTATATTACGATACTTTTAGAGTGAGATTGAAAGCCAGTTTTTTTGTCAGAGAAGCCATTCCGGCCTATCAGCTTCATGGTAAGAAAGGGTCATTCCTGAAACCGCGCGGAGACGTGCAGGAAGACGATTTGAAATTAGCTAAAAAACCAAATTTAGACAGATGGGGAAAAGAGTCCATAGAACTAGAGGGAATAGTACACACTGATATAGATGGATCCACTATGCATGGAAAAATCCCGACATTACAAGGGAACTATTATGCCTTTTTTGATGGGGTTTACAATTCAATTGCTAATGATACTATCGAGCCAGTAACAGCCCAAGATGGTGTAAGAGTAATGCAAATTATTGAAGCTGTAATTCAAAGTAGCGCTCAGAAAAAAGCTGTCTATTTGTAGCGTTTTTTAGTAAAAATAGAAAAAAGGACCGCAGATTCGCAGATTTTATAAATTTATAGAATCAGTGAATCTGCGGTCTTTTTTTTATAAAAAATAGTACTAGTTTGAGACTTAATTTTTTTGTTTCATTTTTGATCAAGCAAAAAAGAAAATTACAATTATTAAACCATAATTTTTCACTAAAAACTATCTACAACCAAAGGGTTAATGTAATCTTCACTTATTTTATAAACAATAACGTTATAATTCTTGCCACAAAATTTATTTAATGACTACGGCTGATTGCTTTTTGTATTTTTGCCGCTCAAATTGTAAAATCCCGTTATTTTGATAGATATAAAATTTATTACCAAGTTTAAAGCAAAAGGTAAGTACAAGAAAACCTACGGTAATGCAAAGATTTCCTATCTCAACAAAATCCGTTGGGCAGTTTCCTCTTTTTATTTTGGTATGGGATTGTGTTTTGCCACTTGGGCAAGCCGAATTCCGGATATTAAAACAACCTTAGATTTAGGATCGGCAGAGCTAGGAAGCATTCTGTTTGCAGTTCCTGTAGGGCAGTTGTTGATTATGCCTTTTTCAGGAAAATTGGTAACCCGTTATGGGAGTCACCGCATCCTGATATTCGCCTCTTTACTATATGTATTAAGTCTCGTTAATCTTGGGTTAGCAACTACAGCCTGGCAATTGTCCTTCGCATTATTTTTGTTTGGACTATTTGGAAACCTAAACAATATTGCAGTAAACACACAAGGCGTTTATACCGAAGTACTTTTCAAGAAAACCATCATGTCGTCTTTTCACGGTATGTGGAGTTTTGCAGGCTTTACAGGAGCTTTGGTAGGACTGGGAATGCTGGCTTTGCAACTCTCGCCATTCCATCATTTTCTGATTATTGGCGCCATTGTAATTTTGATGATGGCATTCAATTATAAATTCCTGATCAAGGCCAAAGAAATACCTAAGGCCGAAAAGAAAAAATTATTTACAAAGCCAGACAGCGCACTTATTTGGTTAGGTGTCATAGGTTTTTGCTGCATGGCCAGCGAAGGAGTAATGTTTGACTGGAGCGGTGTTTATTTTAAGGATGTCATTCAAGCGCCGGGACCTTTAGTGATTTTGGGATATACTTCCTTTATGATTATGATGGCTGGAGGCCGATTCTTTGGTGACGGCCTGATTCTAAAGTTTGGACGAAAATCAGTAATGCAAATCAGCGGACTTCTCATTTCTGCAGGACTTTTTACCTCAGTATTTTTTCCATATATCATTCCTTCCACAATCGCCTTTATGTTCGTCGGTTTAGGAGTTTCTACAATTGTTCCTACACTTTATAGTATCGCTGGAAAAAATCCAAATGTTCCACCAGGCGAAGCCTTAACGATTGTTTCGAGCGTTAGTTTTCTTGGTTTTCTGATGGGTCCGCCAGTTATTGGATACATCGCTGAAATGTCGAGTCTGCGATTTTCTTTCGCTTTTATAGGGCTTTTCGGTATTTTGATTGCCATTATGGTTTCCAGAATCAAAGCGATTCAGTAATTTCTTTTTTAGGAGCACAATATGCTGTTTTCATAATAAAATCAGCCCCAGCTGTACGCAGTATCTTTTTTCCCGCCCCAAAAAAATGGGTCTGGCAATAAAGGATACTTGCTGCCATCGGGGCTATGCATCACTTTTTGTGGATTTCATTTCTTTCGATATGAAGGCGTCCTTAGCTTCCGCAGTCGAGCGTCAAATGTTTGAAGAAGTTGTAAAAACAAAAACTGTTTGAGCGGAGCGAGTTTTTTTGTTTTAGACCCGAGCCGTAGGCGAATAGAGCGAAGCTACTTCGAAAACTAATTTGACCGACGAGGGAGTGTAGACTTGAAATCGAAGATTCATGAATACTAAAAAACAATAACAACCCATGAATAATTTTTTGTTTCTTTTTTGATCAAGCAAAAAAGAAAATTAGTAAAACACAATTTTCACCCTCAACCAAACGTGATTGAGGGTGACTTTCGTTATAAATTTGTTTCTATAACTAGGCAATTTGCAATAACAAAGTTTACTGATATAATTCATTCGATACAAAAAAACCAACCTAAATATATCATCCCAAGAAAGATAATTCCCAACCAGAAATCCCGAAATAAAAAACAGTATTTTATTTTTACTGTAAATCAACAACTTATAGGAATTTTAATTACATTTATTTAATAATTTCAGATAATATAATTGATCGGCATTCTCAATACCACTGTTTTATAGTATTCTTTAAATTTCCCAAAAACAACTTTCCGTTATTTTCCATTATTGCTCCCTTGGGGATGTTTTTATATGGTCTAAAATGAAAATCAGCAAATTTATTTAGAATAAAAATTCTCAAGTCTTAAAGGGGGGAATTGCTTAGCCTATAAAACACAAATACACCTATGAAAAACGTTTTCCCGACTCTTTTCCTACTATTCCAGCTGGGATTGGCTTTTGCACAAAATGAAACGGGGGTTAGGGGAACGGTTCTGGATTCCAAAAGCCAGAAACCACTAGCCTTTGTTGTCGTTTCAATCCAGAATACCACATTAATGCAACTTAGCACAACAGCTGGAGAATTTTTTCTGGAAGACGTTTCCGTAGGCGATCATTTAATCCTTTTTCACAGTCAGGGTTTCAAGGATGCCTTGATTCCCATTACAATAATTGCAGGTCAACAGCTCGACTTGGGAACTATCATTCTAGAAGATGATGTGGTTTCAGAAGTGCAAACAGGTATGATCCGACTTTTCGACACCGATTTAAGCGATGATAATAGTGGTTCCGAAAGTACCTCAGGACTTTTGCAATCCTCTAAAGATGCTTTTCAACTAGCTGCCGCTTTCAATTGGGGGCAGGCACGGTTCAGGATTCGGGGATTGGATAGTGAAAATGCTACAACCATGATTAATGGTATCACCATGAATAAATTATATGACGGTAGGCCGCAATGGGGAAACTGGGGCGGACTAAACGATGCCACCCGCAATCAGGAATTTTCAATAGGAACAGCCCCTTCTGATTATACTTTTGGCGGAATTCTTGGAACACAAGAAATCAATACTCGTGCTTCCATTTACAGAACAGGCACGCGAATCACGGTTTCGGGTACTAATACCAATTATAGTTGGCGTACTATGGGAACTTATGCTTCTGGAATGGGAAGTAACGGTTGGGCTATAGTCGTTTCGGCAGCAAAACGCTTGGCGCAAGAAGGTCATTTTGAAGGCACAACTTATGATGCCAATTCTTTCTTTATGAGTGTCGAAAAGAAATTAAACGAAAGCCACTCCATTAATTTCACTGGATTTTACACGCCAAATACGAGAGGAAAAAACTCTCCAAATACGGATGAGGTTATCCAACTAACGTCTGAAAAGTACAATTCCTATTGGGGTTTTCAAGATGGCAAGAAGAGGAATGCCAGAACGAAGACTATCGAAGAACCGATCTTAATACTGAATCATTTTTTCAAAATAAACGACCATACTAATCTGAATTCGGGATTGATGTATCAATTTGGCAAAATTGGGAATAGTAACATCGACTATCAAAGTGCAAATAGTCCGGATCCTACTTATTTCCGGAAACTGCCATCTTATTTTACCTCACTTTATGCACGGGATAACGGAGAATATTCAGGAAGTTTTACTCCTGATTATGAAAATGCCGAAAAAAGCAAAGTTCAATTTCTAGCCAATCCACAAATCGATTGGCAGGCCATTTATCAGGCCAATCAAATTCCAATTATTGGCGGTAATGGAAATATATCTGGATATGAACCCGCTAAAAGTCATTACGTTTTATATGAAGACCGTACTGATGACAAAACAATGGTGGCGACTTCTATTTTCAACACACAACTTAATGAAAATTTGATTCTGAATGCGGGAGCTTCATTTAGCAATCTAAAATCACACAATTACCAGAAACTGTTGGACTTGTTGGGAGGTGCTTATTTTGAAGATATCGATGGTTTTTATTCTGGAAATCAGGCACAATCAGATTTGAATAATCCAGATAGGCAAGTGGTGGAGGGAGAAGTTTATGGTTACAATTACAATTATGTTGCTACTACTTTGGACGCCTTTAGCCAATTTAAATTTTCATACGATAAAGTCGATTTCTATTTGGCACAATCTTTTACTAGCACCAATTATCAAAGAGAAGGATTGTACAAAAACGGAATTTATGAAACGATTTCTTTCGGCAAAAGCGAGAAGCTGCAATTTGAAAACTTTGGGTTCAAAGGAGGACTGACCTATAAATTATCAGGAAAACAGCTGTTGACTTTTAACGGAGCTCATTTGACCAAAGCGCCAACGGTTAGGAACAGCTTTCCGAATTCACGTTTGAACAACTCCATAGTTGATGGAATGCAAAGTGAAAATATAAATAGTCTTGATGCGACTTATATATTTCGTTCTCCAAAACTCAAATCACGACTAACGGCTTACTATAGTACAATAAAAGAGGCAACTAAAACTTCCTTTTTTTATGCCGAAGGGATTTTTGACAATGGCGCGGGTTATACTAATACCAATGCTTTTGTAAGTCAGACATTAACTCAGTTAGATAAAAAGAATATTGGCGCCGAAATGAGTTTTGAATACCAGTGGAGCCCCACAATCAAAAGCAGTCTTTCTGCAGCTTATGGAAAATACACCTATGACAGCAATCCTAATTTAAGTGTCAACAATGATGCAGTTGCCACTGTAGAAAATACCAATCCGTCATTTGATTTCGGAAAGACTTTGCTGAAGAATTACAAACAAGCCGGAATGCCTCAACAAGCCTATGCATTTGGGATAGAATACCGTGATCCAAAATACTGGTGGATTAGCTCTAACATTAATTATCTGGCAGAAACCTATATTGATGTTTCTCCTATTTCCAGAACAAGTCACTTTTATACAAATCCCGCCAGCGGATTCCCATTCCCCGAAGCAACAGAAGCAAGAGCAGTGGAATTGCTAAAACAAGAAAAATTCGATCCAGTCATGTTGCTCAACTTTACGGGAGGAAAATCATGGCGGATACGAGAAAAGTATTTGGGGCTTTTTGTGAGTGTCAATAATGCCTTAGACAAAAAATATAAAACAGGAGGATATGAGCAAGCGAGAAATGCAAATTTCAGACAACTCAATCAAGATGTTTCCAGTGGTACTCCTTCTTTTGGCAATAAATATTTTTATGGTTACGGCAGAACCTATTTTGTGAATCTGAGTTTCAATTTATAAATAATTAACTATTATGAAAGCTACTTCCTATACCGTTTTTTCATTGTTACTATTGGTTATCGTATTTACATCTTGTGTGAATGATGAGGTTGAAATTCCTAAGCTTAGCTGTAACCAGCCTGATTTGTCAGTAAACAAATCGGTTGCTGATGTTCATACTAATGCAGCGGCAATAGTTTCAAAATATGAATACAATGATATCATTGAAGCCTATGTTGTTTCAACGGATGAATTTGGTAATTTTTTTAAGACGATTTCTTTTCAAACTTTGGCAACAGCTACAAAACCAGCTATAGGTTTTAGCGTTCCGGTGGACGTAAGTAATATTTATGTCGATTATAGGTTTGGAAATAAAGTCTACCTAAAACTGAAAGACCAGTACACTGATATTAATTACGGAAGTTTACGAATAGGAGGGATTTACGTTAATTCCTACAATGAAGGCGGCGTGGGCAGACTTTCCCAAAACGACTACAAATATGTATTACATGCTTCCTGTACGACTCTAACGGACGAGCAATTAGTGCGGAAAACATCAATTTCAGATTTGCTGAACGATTCCAATTTGAATACGCTGGTTGAGTTGTCAGAGGTGCAGTTTACAGAAGCAGCCATTGGTCGTCATTATTTTGAAGAAACGAACAATGTTGGCGGAGCGACAAATTGGAATTTAATTGACGAAAAAGGAAACCAAGTCATTTTTAGAACTAGCAGTTATGCTGATTTTGCTAGTAAATTAGTGCCAACAGGAAACGGAAAAGTAAGGGGAGTATTGACCAAATTTGGTCCCGATTATCAGTTAGTCGCCCGTTCTGAAAGTGATGTTACGATTTCAGGAACAAGAGCCGTTCCCTTTTTTTTGGAAGATTTTAATAGAGTTGTTGACAAGTCGAATTTAAGCCTTCCGGGTTGGGCAAATATCGTTCAGAGCGGCACGCTTTTTTGGAAAGGCACAGTCTATTCTGGAAATGGATATGCCGAGTTTAATATAAGTGGAACAAAAGTCGTGTCTAATATCGCCTGGTTGATTTCTCCAAAAATTGATATGGATACCCATACTAATGAGGTTTTAACTTTTAGAAGTGCCCAGCATCATCTGGATGTCGACTCGCCGCTAAATACAATTGAGGTTTATGTTTCTACTAATTTTGATGGTTTGAATGTGACTAAAGCGACTTGGATTCTAGTTCCAGTTGTTTTGCCAAAGCAAGCTACACCATGGTATCAGTTTGTAGGTAGTGGTGGAGTAGATCTGTCCTCCTATAAAGGAAAAATTAATATTGCATTCAAATATATCGGCTCTGGGAAAAACCTAACCTTGGATGGGGCTTTCCAGGTAGATGATGTTCAGGTTTTTGGAGATTGATATTAGTTATATATAGTAGTAAAAAATATAATTTATATAGGCTGTATTTTATATATTTGCCAGCTTACCAATTAAATTATATTATGAAATCTATTTTATTAGCATTTGTCTCTCTATTATTCGTTTCTTGTTTATCAGATACAAATACAGACGTAGAAACTCAACCGGTTGATTATAAAGTTCAAAATGAAAAAGAAATTGTGGATTATATTGCTGCAAACAAATTGACTGCCACAAGAACCGATTCAGGTTTGTATTATGTAATTAATGAAGCAGGAACAGGTGTTAAACCAACAGCTTCTTCTAATGTGACTGTAGAATACAAAGGGTATTTTACTAATGGATCTGTATTTGACGGAGGTACGCCTGGAGGTCTTACTTTTGGTTTGAATCAAGTTATAAAAGGATGGACAGAAGGGATTCCTTATTTTAAAGAAGGCGGTAACGGTATTCTTTTAATTCCTTCTCATTTAGGTTATGGAAGTAATGGAAGCGGACGAATTCCTGGAGGATCTGTCCTAGTTTTTGATGTTAAACTGATTAAAGTAAATTAGTTTTAAACTCCTATAATATAAAAAAGGCTGTCCGAGAAGACAGCCTTTTTGTTTTTTAGTATTTATAGAAATCATCTATTTAATCTTCTATCTGATATATAACTGCTTCATAAGGTCTTAATTCTCCATTAGTGGATGGTTTACCGTAATTGTCAATTAATACTTTCCCTTTTTTACTATATAATCCTGTGTTTGCCGTAGCATTTTTAGAAGAAAAATTCAATAAAACCAACACCATTTTTCCGTCTAATTCTCTAGTGTAAGCATAAACATCTGGATTGTCTTTGTCTAATAAAGTATATTTTCCATAAACTAAAATAGGATTTGTTTTACGCAAATGAGTCATTTTTCTAAAGTAATTCAAAACAGAATTAGGGTCATTTTCTTGTGCCTCAGCATTTATAGTAACATGATTATCATTTACTTTTAACCAAGGAGTTCCAGATGTAAATCCGCCATTTTCTGAACTGTTCCACTGGAAAGGAGTTCTGCCGTTATCTCTGGCTCCGCCTGTTTTTTGGTCTTCTATGAATTGTTTTAAATCTCCTCCAGCTAATTTTAATCGTTCGTACTCAGCCAACGTTTCGATATCACGATACTCATCGATAGAATCAAATTTAGCATTTACCATCCCAATTTCATCTCCATTATAGTAATAAGGAGTTCCTCTCATCGATAGCAAGAAGGTGGTTAGTAATTTAGATGAAACAGCACGGAATTCAGGTGCGTCATTTCCCCAACGAGAAGTCATTCTTGGTTGGTCATGATTTCCTAAATAGATCGTTCCCCATCCCTTATTTTCATACACTTTGTCCCAATCAGAATAGATTTTTTTGAAATCAACTAAAGAATAAGGCCCCATTTTTTTGAAATAGCCAGGGATATAACCCAAGTTTGTTCCTTCAAAATGATACCCCATATTGAGTTCCTTGCGGTCTTCATCTACAAAATTTAAAGCCGTTGAGGTTAACATTCCTGCTCCCTCCGCCAAGGACATGATATCGTATTTGCTCAACACTTCGCGATTCATTTCCTGAAGATATTCATGCAAATGAGGTCCACTAGCAAAGTATACATCCCAACGACCAAGGTAGTTTTTGTTTAATTCTTCTTGTGTGATTACTGGAAAACTAGTGTCTTTAGAGATAAACGGAATTACATCCATTCTAAACCCATCAATCCCTTTTTTGAACCACCAATTCATCATGCTGTAAATTTCTTCACGTAATTTTGGGTTCTCCCAATTCAAATCGGGTTGCTTGAAGTTAAAATAATGCAAGTAATAGGAATCTGTTTGTTTGTCATAGCGCCATCCACTTCCATCGGCCTCAAATGAGCCTGGGCGGAAAGCAGGCTTTCCTTTTTCGGCAGGCCACCAGTGGTAATAATCTCTGTAGGGATTGTCTCTAGATTTGCGGCTTTCTTGGAACCACTTATGTTCGTCACTGCTATGATTGACTACTAAATCCATTACTAATTTTAATCCTCTTTCATGCATTCCTTTTAATAAAGTATCAAAATCTTCCATCGTACCAAATTCTTTCATGATGGCTTGGTAGTCTGAAATATCGTAGCCATTATCGGCATTTGGCGATCCGTAAATCGGATTCAACCAAACGACATCAACACCCAAACTTTTGATATAATCTAATTTTTGAATAATTCCTTTTAAATCGCCTACACCGTCTCCATTACTGTCTTTGAAACTGCGAGGATAGATCTGGTAAACGACTGCTTCTTTCCACCATTTACGATCAGTGGTAGATTTATTGTCTTGTGCCATAGCTGTATTGGTTAATAACAATCCAAAGTAAAGAATAGTAACGATTAAGTATTTTGAATATTTTAATCTCATTTTTTGGTTATTTAGTTCTTGGTTTTAAATTAGAAAAGGCTGAACAATTAGGCAGCCTTTTCTATTTCTATATTCAATTATTTTTTGATTTCGATTATGCTAACGGCGTAACCTCCACCTGGAGCAGATAACTGCGATAATTTAGATTTGCTTGTTACTGTCATTTTACGAATAGTATACGCTTGTGGATTTGTTTTGTAATGAGCATCTTTTGCATCAGCATAAATAGTGGCCTCATATTTTTTTCCTTTTTCTAAGAAATCAAATGTAATGTTTGAAGTACGCGGCGTTTCTCCGTTTACATTCCCCACAAACCAGTTGTTTGTTGCTTTTGCTTTTCTAGCAACAGTAATGTATTGTCCCGGTTCTGCTTCTATGTATTTACTCACCGTCCAGTCAATAGCTACGTCTTTGATAAACTGAAATGCATCTAAAAAGCGATTGTAGTTTTCTGGTAAGTCAGCTGCCATTTGCAACGGACTATACATAGTTACGTATAAAGCCAATTGATTAGCAATAGTACTGTTTACATGCGAATGATTATCAGGATTCAATTTTGACAAATCCATTTCAAAAATCCCAGGAGTGTAATCCATTGGTCCACCTATCAAACGAGTAAAAGGCAATACTGTTACGTGATTTGGTTTTGAACCTCCAAAAGATTGATATTCCGTTCCTCTAGCTGATTCGTTTCCAATTAAATTGGGATATGTTCTAGAAATTCCTGTTGGGCGAACTGCCTCGTGTGCATTGACCATAACTTTATAATCAGCTGCTTTTTCAATAGCATATTGATAGTGATTGACAGTCCATTGGCTATAATGATTCTCCCCTTTAGGTAAAATATCACCTACATAGCCACTTTTTACGGCATCATATCCATTGTCTTTCATAAACTGATAGGCGTTGTCCATATGACGCTCGTAGTTACGAACAGAACCTGAAGTCTCGTGATGCATAATCATTTTTACCCCTTTTGATTTGGCATACTCATGAATTGCTTTAACATCAAAATCCGGATAAGGTGTTACAAAGTCAAAAACGTAATCTTTGGCATGGCCAAACCAGTCTTCCCAACCTTCATTCCAACCTTCAACCAGAACACCACCAAAACCATTTGCCGCAGCAAAATCAATATATTTTTTTACATTAGCATTGTTTGCCCCATGAGTTCCGTTTGGTTTTGCTTTTGAATAATCTGTAATCCCTAATTGTACTGATGGAAATTCATTGGTATATGACCATGAACTTTTACCAGTAATCATTTCCCACCAAACACCAACATATTTAACGGGTTTGATCCATGAAGTATCTTCAATTTTGCAAGGTTCATTTAAATTTAATGTCATTTTAGAAGCAAGAATGTCCGTGGCATTATCACTTACAATAATTGTACGCCACGGGGAATGGTCTGGAGCTTGCATATTTCCTTTATCGCCATTTGCGCTGGGTGTCAACCAAGATTCAAAAACCATGTTCTTGTCGTCTAGGTTCAGGTGCATGCAGGAATAATTAATTAGTGCCGCCTCATGAAGATTGATATACAAACCATCATTGGTTTTCATCATCAAAGAAGTTTGAACCCCTGTTGGAGAAAAAGAAGTCTGTGAAACGTTGTCCGTTTTGGCTTTTTCTGTTAACCCTCTAATTTCTGATAATTTTGATGTAGTATAATCGTATTCTTGTGTGTCATAATCACCAGGGATCCAAAATGCAGTATGATCGCCTGTCATAGCAAACTGCGTTCTTTCTTCTTTGATTATAAAATAAGTTAGGTTTTTTTGAGTAGGGAATTCGTAGCGAAAACCAAGTCCATCATCAAACAGACGGAAACGAATAACGATTTGTCTGTTTGTTTCGTTTTGGTTCAGAGTAATAGCCAATTCGTTATAATGATTGCGAATTTGATCTTCTTCACCCCAAACAGGTTTCCAAGTTTCATCGAAAGTGCTTGTTTGGGTGTCTTTTATCGTAAAATTATTTAACAATGAATTTTTGTCAAATAGTAATTCTTTTTCAGATGCATTTGTACTAAAGGTCAAATCATACAACATTGTTTTTTTGTCGCTTTTTAGTTCAAGACCTAGTTTACTTGGTTTTATAACTGCTTTACCTTTGTAGTTCAAAGTGTAACTTGGAGTTCCATCAGCTAACAATGAAAATTCCATGGTGAATTTTTGATTGGGTGATTTTAATTGTTGTGCAGAAACGTTACTCAAGAACGTTAAAGTGAATAGTAGTGAAAAAAGATAATGCTTCATGTTTATTGAATATAAATTACTAGTTGATTTTTGGTTTTATGTCGCGATTTTAGTTTTACGAAATCGATTTATTTAAATAGCAGCAAAATCGTATTTGCATTTACAATTTCTGGAAAGTAAAAGTAGGCTCTTTACAGTCGTAATATTTTTTCAGTTTTAAAAAAGTAGATTTAAATCCAATTTTTTTATTGTAAATATAACAAAATCAATGTTTTGAAAAAAAATAAAGACCGAAAAAAGTGGTGGTTTAATAATGTAAAAAAGGAGTTTAGGTAAAAAAAATACTTAAAGTGCTTCTAAAAAAGGACTATCATGATTTTACGTTAGTTCCTATTTGCATGACCTTGGCTTCAAATTCGTCGCGAGGCCCCACTGCTTTATTTTTTAGTTGGGATCTGTAATTATAAATAGTCGAAACAGAATATCGAAGAAAAACGGATATTTTAGCGCTATCCTTAATGCCCAAACGGATTAGTGCAAAGATTCTTAATTCGGTATTTAGTAATTCACCTTCTTTTAATTGAATGGTATCTTCATCGACTAATAAGGCAGCAAATTCTTCGATAAAGTTGGGAAATAGTTGTAAAAAAGTTTGGTCAAAGTTAGTGTAGAATTCTTTTAGTTCGTTTTCAATAAACTGTTTTGACTTAACCGCAGTTACCAAATCGTTCATTTTTCCCGTAGTCACCATAACGTTTAGTTTGCGGCGGTATCCCTCAAGTTTGCCTATGTAATCCGAACATTGATCCATATAACGCCCTATGTATATTTCTTTTAATAGGTTGGCTTCAGTCAGCGTAAAATTGGTTTCATTTAACTTCTCGTTAAAAACAGAAAGTTCTTTGTTCAATTCAGAAAGTTTAATATTTGCTAAATCGATATCCTGTTTCGCTTTATTCAATTTCTTCATTTGTTTGAAAAGCATAAATAATATCACCAATAAAATAAGAGAGAGCAGACTGGCGCTTACAAGAAAAAGCACTAATTGAAAACGGTTTGTTTCGTTTTGTTTCTGATAGGCTTCATTGATGATGGGCATCATCTTCGAGATTTCGTAGGTTCTTAAACGGGCGTTGCAAAAAAGGGCATCTTCAAGAGAGCGTTTCATATACTTATACGCTCGGTCTATATCGCCATCTTCGTACATTATAAAGGCTAGTGATCGCAGCGAAATATATTCTTTTTTGGTCAACTGCAAATCGGATATTGCAGAGATAGTCAACCATTTTTTTTCCTGTTGATGGTCTTTTTTGCCATTATAGGATTGCGAAATCAGATAGGCTACAACCGCTTGCTCTGGATTATCTTTGGCTATATTAGGGTAATAATCCAATAATAAATGAAGTGTTTTGTCATACTTTTGGTTTTCAAGGAGTTCACTTGCTTGGTCAATAAATTTTAAGTTGGATTGGGATGGATACGATTGCATTGTAGAATCCCGATACTGCTTAGTCAATAAATCATATTTCTTTTGCTCCTGTAGTGATGCTGCATAATCAGACATGGAATCATAAGTAGTTGTATTGACGCGGTAAAAATAGTTGTATAGATTAGTTGAAGACTTGATGTCAATTTTATGGAGAACATCAGTGGCTTCTTTATACATTCCTAATGTTCCCATTATGGAAGCCAGATTTAATTTAGCCGAATTAATTTTTGTGATATCTTTTAAAACAGTGGCTATTCGAAGATTCTTTCTAGCATACGCTAAAGCGGAATCAGACTGGTAGAGTTTGTACTCTTCATATAATTTTTGACCAATTTCATATTGCTCAAGATTGCTAGAAGTTAGTTTTAGCAGTTCTTTCAGCTCGTTTATTTTATCCTCTTTTTTATTGGAATACAGTTGGTGATTGTCCACTGTTTTGTCTAGTTCATCTAATAAGGAGCCAAAATCATTTTGCCCAAAAAGAAGAACGGGAAATAGTGTTACAAGAATTAATATCAAAAATCGATTCATTCAAATGGGATTAAATTGTGGTAAAAATAATTAAAATAAACCATTGCATTGGGAGTATTTATTTTTTTACCACATAGACACATAGATAGTGTTGTTTTTGAGAAGGCAGTTCACTTTTTTAAAGAAAATATAGCTTTTGAAAATTAAAAATGATGGCAATTCCTATTTATGAAAACCTTTCAAAAAAAAGATCTCTTTACAACTTTGCTATTTTAAAAGTAAAACTTCTATCTAATTCTTTTTACAGACAATTAATTCTATGTCTCTCTATGTGGTAAAGGATAATCAGTAGTCTAAAAGTGTCAACTTTCACGGCTATTGTTTTTTATGGAGGGATAAATTCCATAAGTCGCTGACAAATGATTAAATTTGTAACTTATTCAAAGTTATGTTAGAAAAAGAAACAATAAATTTCGAAAAAACAGCCATTGTCGGCATAGTAACTCAAAACCAAAGCGAAGAGAAATTAAAAGAATATCTTGACGAATTGGAGTTTTTGACTTACACAGCAGGTGGAGAAGTGGTGAAGCGTTTTTCACAAAAAATGGAACGTCCTAATCCCAAAACTTTCGTTGGAACAGGGAAAATTGAAGAGATTCATCATTTCGTAAAAGAAAATGATATTTCTACCTTGGTTTTTGATGATGAGTTATCGCCTTCCCAACAAAAAAATATCTCTAAAATAATAACAGAATGTAAAATTCTGGATAGAACGCACCTTATCCTTGATATTTTTGCGCAACGTGCCGAAACTTCTTATGCAAGAACGCAGGTAGAACTGGCACAGTGTCAATATTTATTACCTAGACTTTCTGGAATGTGGACACACCTTGAGCGTCAAAAAGGGGGAATTGGAATGCGTGGACCTGGGGAAACCGAGATTGAAACGGACAGACGTATTGTTCGCGATAGAATCGCCTTATTAAAAGAAAAAATTAAAGCCATTGACAAGCAAATGGGAACGCAACGCGGTAATCGTGGCGCTATGGTTCGCGTAGCTTTGGTTGGTTATACTAATGTTGGGAAGTCAACATTGATGAATGCTGTAGGGAAAAGTGACGTGTTTGTCGAAAACAAACTTTTTGCAACTTTGGATACCACCGTTCGAAAAGTAGTGATCAAAAACCTGCCTTTCTTACTTTCTGACACCGTAGGTTTTATCAGGAAACTGCCAACACAATTGGTTGATTCTTTCAAAAGTACGCTTGATGAGGTTCGTGAAGCCGATCTGTTATTGCACGTGGTTGATATTTCGCATCCTGAATTTGAAGATCATATCGCATCCGTAAACCAGACTTTATTGGACATCAAGGCCAATGACAAACCGGTGATTATGGTTTTCAATAAAATTGACGCTTATAAGCCGTTGACTATTGACGACGATGATTTAATGACGGAAAAAACACCACGACATTTTACGCTTGAAGAGTGGAAATCCACTTGGATGAGTAGAGTAGGAGAACAAAACGCTTTGTTTATTTCGGCAACAAACAAAGAGAATTTCGAGGAATTCAGAGAGCGTGTATATGAAGCGGTAAGACACATTCACATTACCCGTTTTCCTTACAATAAGTTTTTATATCCTGACTATAAGGACGCTGTGGAGAAAGAAGACAAAGAAGACAAAGAAGAGGAAGAAACCGAATAGTTTTCCCAAATATAGAATTATATTAATCCCTGTTGAGTTTTCAGCAGGGATTTTTTTTGAGTATGCCCCAGCCTCCAATGCGTTCCGGTTGCATAGCCGTTTTTTAATCGGATTTGCATTTGGTTAACAATACGTCTATCGAGGGGAAAGCGTTTGTGTCATATAAGGGAATATAGTAAAAGGCTATTTGTAATTAATTTTCTAGAAGTTCAATACTATTTTCAAAAATTAATCCTGCTTTGTACATTCCTTTTAAAACGGGATGTATTTCTTGGCCCATTTTTGTTAAGCTATATTCTACTCTAAGCGGAACTTCAGGAAATACAGTCCTATTAATTAAACTATCTTGTTCTAGTTCTTTAAGTTGTTTTGTCATCATACGCTCACTAATATCAGGTATTAGTCTTACCAGTTCGCTATATCTTTTATTCCCTTGAAAAAGATGCAAAATAATGGTGCCTTTTCTTTTTCCTTTTATAGAGTTTATAAATGTATCAATAGGACAATAACTTTTTTTCATCTTTTTTGGTTTGAAAACGCAGTAAACATACAAAACAGTACAAAATGTTCGTAGCAGAATATTTTGTAAGCTATTGTTTATCAGTATATTTTAGTCGAATTTTGATGTAAAAGTAATCAAATCATATAAAAAAGCAACGATGAATAGTCTATCAACATACAAAGCCTTTAGAGTAGAAGAAAAAGACGGGGAATTTATTTCGACAATAAGAGAAATATTATTTGATTCTTTGGCCACAGGCGAATTGTTGATTAAAGTGCAGTATAGTTCATTAAACTACAAAGATGCTTTATCAGCTAGCGGAAATAAAGGGGTAACGAGAAACTATCCGCATACACCAGGTATTGATGCAGTAGGAACTATTGTTTCATCTAAATCAAGTAAATTCAAAGTAGAGGAGGCCGTTATTGTAACCAGTTACGATTTAGGAATGAATACAAATGGAGGTTTTGGTCAATTTATCAAAGTACCCGAAGACTGGGCTGTTAAATTACCGGAAAACCTATCTATGAAAGAGGCCATGATCATTGGAACAGCCGGATTGACAGCTGGTATGTCAGTATTGAGACTGACTGAAACGGTTAAGCCTGAAGATGGAGTAATTGTTGTTTCAGGTGCTACAGGTGGCGTGGGATCTTTAAGTGTCGCTATTTTAAATAAACTTGGATATGAAGTGTCTGCAATAACAGGGAAAGAAACCGAAATTGAGTTTTTAAAGAAACTTGGAGCGGACAACATTATTCTGCGTAAAGACTTTGAAGAAATAGATAAAAAGCCACTTTTAAAGCCAACTTTTGCTGGTGCTATAGACACTGTAGGAGGAGTGATTTTGGATAACATTATTAAATCCATAAGTCCAATGGGAGTTGTTACTTGCTGTGGTAATGTAGCTTCACCAAAACTTGATTTAACGGTATTTCCTTTCATATTAAGAGGAATTAGCCTAATAGGTATAGACTCTCAAAATTACCCAATGAAATACAGAGAGGTAGTCTGGAGTAAATTAGCAAATGAATGGAAAACGGACAGCTTAGCTGAAACATGTACTGAAATAAGCTTAAGTGAATTAGACGAAAAAATAGATTTAATGCTTAAGGGAAAATTGAAAGGAAGAACTGTGGTGAAAATGGAGATTTAAAAACAGAAGGTAGTGGTTTAGAAAAAAGCACTTGCTGCGAGCGTTCTTTTGGAAGTATGATATATTGACTGAATAAAAACGAAAATAAAAGCCCTTTTGATAAATTTCAAAAGGGCTTTTTAGGATGCTTGTTTTTGTTGGTCTCTAGAAACCGTAATTAACGCCAATTCCAAAAACTTCACTTACCTGAACGGCTTGTATAGAGTTGTCATCGTATATTGTTCGTAAAGCCACATTTGCCGAAAGGTATTTGTTGATTTTCATTACCAAATTCATTTGGTAATCGATATCTACATTTTGTGGATTGTCTAAATAATTGGAATATAAATTCAAACGATTTTCAACAGTTACATTAGCCATCACGCTAAACTTATAATTAGCCGAAATACTGGCTCCAAATTCAAAACGAGAATTATCACCTTGCAAAACACCAAATGACGGTCCAAACTCAGTAAAATGTTCGTGAACAAGAATTAGTTTTGCGGTAGCGGGAGAAAAGTTGACACTTAGATTATCGCTTTTTTTCCATAACATACCAGGTCCAAATTGAGTATAGGCTGGTGAGAAAAAATGCGAGATTTTCAGGTCATCTTTATCATAACCCGTATCCATTTGGGTTTTAAAATTAAAAAATAACGAGTAGTACCAATCGCCTTTGGCTTTTTTACCCCAAAGCGAATTTAATTCTAGTCGGTCATCCGTTTTGGCTATTTGATTGTCCCCTTTTATTTTGGTCAATCCGTAAGCTGCGATAAGTTTGTTATCCCAAACAACAGCACCTTTTTTATAATTGAAATCATAATTAAGGTTGAAATTTCCGGCAATGTTTGAGGTTCCCCCACCAAGCCATTGCTTGTTATAAGCAGATTGGTTAAAAAGTAAGGATATGTTTCCTTTCTTAGTCCAAAGTTTTGTGGTGTCTTTTGAAATTTCCTGTGCATTTACGGTTACTAAAGCCAAAAGAAATACGAAAGAAAGTAGTGTTTTTTTCATGTTCTTGTATTTTTAAGGAATCTATTTTTTCGCCTTGTACAAGGGAACTGCAGAGCAAGCTTCGCCATACATAATACTTCTGGCAAAGGGTTGCAAATTACTTGCTGCTAAAACATAAGCACGCATAGGAACTGGTTTTCTAGAACAACCTTTTATAATAATCGCTTTATTGGCATAGACAGAATAGTCAATTTTGGCTAATAGCTCTTCGTAGAGAGAGGCATCTAGATCTTCGATGTTTCCGTCAACCACTTTCTTCGCAAATGGAGCTACTTGAATGGTTACCAAAATGCTTGCCCAGGCTGGAACTATCGCATCTGTACTGCAATTGATTGCCACAAATTGATCTTGGTATTGCGTCCAGTTATGATTTTTAAGGTGTTCTCTAAAATCCTTTTCTTTCAATAAAAATCCTTCTAATAGCCATTGCGAAATATCTATCTGCGTGCGCACACCCTTTGGATAGTAATCTTCAAGATCAAATACCTCCAGAGCGCTACTAGCTACTTTATTTATAATTTCTTCCATGATAAAGTCTTAAAGTCTTAAAGTCTAATGTCGAAAGTTCTCGTTTTAGTCTTCAAGATTCAGTTATGATTTACTCAAAATTTAATTAACCACTACTAATTGTTCAAAAGTCATAAAGTAATGCATTCAACTTTATGACTTTTGACATTATGACTTATTAAAGCATTCCCAATTCTAGCTTCGCTTCCTCGCTCATTAGGTCTTTGCTCCATGGTGGATCAAAAGTGATTTCTACTTCTGCATCTTTTACATGTTCAATTGATTTTACTTTTTCTTCAACTTCTCTAGGTAAACTTTCGGCTACCGGACAGTTAGGAGAGGTTAAAGTCATCAGTATTTTTACCTCGTAATCTGTGTTGACCATGACGTCATATATCAATCCTAATTCGTAAATATCAACAGGAATTTCAGGATCGTAAATCGTTTTTAATTTTTTTACAATTGCTTCCCCTAAATCATTAGTGTCTATTTCTTGTGTCATTTTTATTTTTGTTTAATTCTGTTATTGTATTTTTCAACATAGGAGTCATTTAAGTTTTGAATTGACTTATATGTTGAAATTAATTCTTCGCATTGAATGCCAAAGCATACATTTTAATATTTTTTATCATCGATACCAAACCGTTTGCACGTGTTGGTGATAAATGTTCTTTGAGTCCTATTTCGTCAATAAAATTCATGTCAGCTTCAAGAATATCAGTAGCACTTTGATTAGAAAAAGTCCGGATTAAAATGGCGATAATACCTTTGGTTAATATCGCATCGCTATCCGCGGTAAAGACTATTTTGTCTTCGTTTTGTTCGCCCTGCAACCAGACTTTTGATTGACAACCTTTGATCAGATTGTCTTCTGTTTTGTATTCTTCTTCTATCAAAGGTAGTTTCTTTCCTAATTCGATGATGTATTCATAACGTTCCATCCAGTCATCAAACATGGAGAATTCGTCTACGATTTCTTCTTGTATATCTTTAATTTTCATTGTTTTGTTTTGCAAATGAAGTTATTATGTTTACGAATTTCTTAATTTCTTTTGGTGGAAAACCATTGTCAAAACTGCTGCTTTCGTAGTTTTTGTCTTTATATGTGATTTTCAAATTGGCAATTGCGGCACCGTCATAAAATCGTTTTTCTGTAGGCGCTTTTAATTTTGCTAAACTATCCAATTCTACGGACTGGAAACAATTTACCAATTCTTTCCAGTCGGCATCTGAAATTTTTGTGGGAATCGTTTTCTCTTTTCCACTGCGGTCTGAAGAAATCGCAACCATTTGTTTCTCTATGGTGATCTTTTGGTAAAACCCCCTTGTGTTTGCCACATATTCAATTACAGCCGTGTCGATTTCCTGTTTTTGGTGATCGGAACAACCTTTTCCCAGAAAAAGGGTCAGTAACAATAAGGATAGTATTTTCATATGTTGAGTATTAGGATAACATTGTTTTTGCTCTCTTAATGGCTTCTACCATAACGTCAATTTCCTCTTTGGTATTGTAAAAGGAGAATGAGGCTCTGATGGTTCCCGGAATTTTAAAATAATTCATTATCGGTTGTGCACAGTGGTGCCCGGTTCGCACCGCTATTCCTAATTTGTCAATAATAGTGCCAATATCGTAAGGGTGAATTCCTTCAATATTAAACGAAATTACAGAAGTTTTTGTTGCGGCCGTACCATATATTTTCAAACCTTCAATTTCTAGTAGTCGTTTTGTTCCGTATTCCAACAATTCTAATTCTTGTTCTTGAATATTTTCAAAACCAACAGAATTCATATAGTCAACGGCTGTTCCTAGAACGATGCCGCCTGCAATATTAGGAGTTCCGGCTTCAAATTTATGGGGCAATTCAGCATAAGTAGTTTTTTCAAAAGTCACATCTTTGATCATTTCACCACCGCCTTGATAAGGAGGTAATTTATTTAACCAAGCTTCTTTTCCGTATAAAATGCCAACTCCTGTTGGGCCGCAGATTTTGTGTCCTGAGAAAACGTAAAAATCACAATCCAAAGCCTGAACATCTGGTATAAGGTGTGGAACAGCTTGCGCACCATCAATCAAAACTGCAGCGCCAAACTCATGGGCTTTGTCAATCATGTATTTAATAGGGTTGACTGTTCCAAGTGCATTTGATATATGGTTTACGGTTACGACCTTAGTTTTATCCGACAATAATTTGTCATATTCTGCCATAATCAACTCACCATTGTCATTCATAGGAATCACTTTTAGCGTAGCTCCTGTTTTTTCACACAACATTTGCCAAGGCACGATATTGCTGTGGTGCTCCATTGCAGAAACTAAAACTTCATCGCCGGGTTTTAAAATAGAAGCAAAGCCATTTGCGACTAAATTAATTCCGAAAGTGGTTCCTGAAGTAAAAAGTACTTCATGGGCAAACTCAGCGTTAATATGCTGCTGAATTTTTCCGCGAGACGATTCGTAGGCATCGGTAGCTAATTGACTCAAAGTGTGTACGCCACGATGGATATTAGCATTAATTTCTTGGTAATATTTTGAAATCGCATCAATCACCACTTGTGGCTTTTGGGAAGTGGCTCCGTTATCGAAATAAACCAATGGTTTTCCGTTTACTTTCTGAGAAAGAATCGGAAAATCGGCTCTAATTTTATTTATGTCTAACATTTTATCTGTTTGTTTTTATGGTTTTTTTATTGGTCAGATACAATGCCAGTAATTAACATTTTTTAGATAAACCAATATGATATTTTTGCTTTATTATTTAGAATTTTTCTAAATACAAAAGTAAGAAAAACTAAATTGTTTTAGGCATTATTTCCCCAATTAACTTATGTTAAATTCGGATTTTTTATGAAATAATAGCAATGTAATTATAAGATAAAATTAATTATATTGCATTGTTTTACAAATAACTACTATGAAATAAGCATAGTGAAAACTCAACATTGAAACCGAGGAATAGATGCGAATTCATATTCCGATAAAAACAAATTTTAACTACGTATGAAAAAAACATTTAAACTTCTGGGATTAGTTGTATTTATCTTTATTTTTTATTTAGGATACACCAGCTATCCAAAACTTGATCTGATTTCTGGATTTTCTGCTAAAAGTGTCGCTTCTGGACATTTTATTGATAATCGTCCACAAGAAATGATTGAGAACGGAGATAATGATATTGATATGATAGATTTAGCGACAAATCATATTGTAGAAAGTGAAAAATATGCAACGGCTTCAGTATATGGGTTGCAGGAAAGAAAAGCCATTTATCGGGAGGGTTTAGGAGTAACCTTAGTTGATAGCGATTTTGACGAGACAAAACCATATGAGGTGCCTAACAGGACTTTTATAAAAAATAAGTCGCCTTTTCCATATGGGAATAATGAACCCAAAGACACGGTATTTAGTGACGTTGATTATGATAAGTTAAATTTGGCTGTAGCCAATGCTTTTGATGTCGAGGATAAAAAGGATAAAAGAACACGCTCATTATTAGTGATCTATAAAGATAAAATCATTGCCGAAAAATACGATACGGGTTTCAATAAAGAGAGTAAAATTTTAGGTTGGTCAATGACCAAAAGTATTACAAGTGCTATTTTTGGCGTTTTGCAAAAACAGAGGAAATATGATATTTACCAAGCAGCACCAGTTCAGGAGTGGCAAAATGACAGCCGAAAGTTAATTACAACAAATGATTTGCTTCATATGAACTCCGGTCTGGAATGGGAAGAAAACTACAGCACAATTTGTGATGCGACGAAAATGCTTTTTATGTCTCAAGACATGTCACGTGCGCAATTAGAAAAACCAGCGGCATTCAAGCCTAATTCGAATTGGAATTATTCGTCAGGAACGACCAATTTATTGTCTGGGATTTTGCGCCAACAGTTCAAAACGCATCAGGAGTATTTAGATTTTTGGTATTCTGCCCTGATTGATAAAATAGGGATGAATTCTATGGTTATAGAAACGGATATGGTAGGTAATTATGTTGGTTCTTCTTATGGATGGGCAACAACCAGGGATTGGGCAAAATTTGGCTTGTTGTATTTGCACAAAGGTAATTGGAATGGAGATCAGATTCTAGAGGAAAGCTGGGTAAAATACACTGCAAAACCTACCAATACATCTGATGGGAAATATGGGGCGCAGTTTTGGTTGAATGCTGGAGGAAAATTTCCTGATGTCCCAAGAGAAATGTATTACTGTAGCGGTTTTCAAGGACAGATGGTGGCTATTATCCCGTCACATGACTTGGTGATTGTTCGGATGGGGCTGAAGGAAGATCCTGAATTTGATTTTAATGGAATGTTGAAAGGAATAATTGGAAGTTTTAAGAAATAAGTTTTAACCGCAAAAGCACTTAGAAAAGAAGTTATAATAATGCAAAGCTTTGTTTCTTTTAGCCCCGATAGCAATAAAAATCCTTTTCTTGTTTTTCTTTAAAACAATAAAAGATTGAAATGGGAAGCGGGAATAGCTTCTAGAAAAACATAAAAATAAAAAGGGCGCAAAGTTTAGTAAAACTCTGCGCCCCTTGTGTATTCCTTGGCGTCCCGATAGCTATCGGGATTGCCTTTTATAATTACAAATCAAAACCAATTTTCACGCCTAATTTGTTAGCGATGATTTTAGTAATTCTTTGTTTTAATTCAGGTATTTTGATATTTTCTATAACTGCATTCGAGAATGCATACATCAATAACGCTTTTGCTTCTTTTTTAGGGATTCCACGTGCTTGCATATAGAACATTGCCGTTTCGTCTAATTGTCCGATGGTACAACCATGAGAACATTTTACGTCATCAGCAAAAATTTCCAATTGCGGTTTAGCATTTATTGTAGCTTTGTCGCTCAATAAAATGTTGTTACTTTTTTGAAATGCATTCGTTTTTTGCGCTTCTCTTTCTACATATACTTTTCCGTTGAAAACGCCTGTTGAGCGATCAGAATAGATTCCTTTATAATCTTGGAAGCTTTCGCAGTTTGGAGTAGAATGTTTCACTAATGTATAATGATCTACATGTTGCTTTTCACCAATAATAGTGATTCCGTTTAATGTACTTGTCAATCTTTCGCCAAAGTGATAGAAATTCAAATTATTTCTAGTTATGTTTCCTCCAAAAGAGAAGGTATGAACCGAAACATGACTTTCCTGTTTTTGGGAAACATAGGTGTTATCTATAAGATTAGCAGTCAGATTGTCATTTTGAATTTTGTAGAAATCTACAATCGCACGTTTTTGTGCAAAAATCTCTGTAACCGAATTGGTTAAAACAGGATTGTCATTCAAGCTCTGGTGACGCTCAATAATTTGGACATGAGAATTCTCACCTACAATCACCAAGTTTCTTGGCTGTGTCATCAAGGCAGCTTCGCTTCCAGTAGAGAAATACATGATTTCAATAGGTTTGTCAGCCACTTTACTTTTTGGGATGTTGATATAAGCTCCTTCAATGGCGAAAGCCGTATTCAACGAAGTTAAACTATCGTCTTTATTGGCAATCTGGTTGAAGTAAGTGTCAATAACCATTTTGTACTTTGGTTTCGTCAATGCCGATGCCATTAAGCAAACATCAATTCCTTCATGAGTTGTTGATGATAAATGAGAACTGAATACACCGTCAATAAACACTACTTTGTAGGTGTCTACTTCGTGTAAAAAGTATTTCTGTACATCAGAATATTGAATGTTGCTTTCTGTTTTTGGAAAAACGGTAAAGTCATTTTTTAAGATGGCGTTTAGCGATGTGTATTTCCAAGCTTCGTCTTTTTTGGTTGGGAAACCTTTATTTTCAAAGTTTTTTATGGCTGAAGTTCTCACATCATGAAGTTCAGAATGAACATCGATGCGCTCTTCAAAAGCCATAAAAGACGATACTAATTTTTCTTTTAAATCCATTTTTATAGTTTTTGTTTAAAGTTTAAGGTTTAAAAGTTTAAAGTTATTTTGAGGTAACTTTAAACTTTAGACTTTAAACAAATTTTATGCTTCTTGTTCTTGTTTGATCCAGTCGTATCCTCTTTCTTCAAGCTCTAAAGCTAAAGAAGCGTCTCCAGATTTTACTATTTTGCCGTTAAGTAAAACATGAACGAAATCAGGAACGATATAATCTAATAAACGTTGGTAGTGCGTAATTACTACAATTGCGTTTTTGTCGCTTTTTAATTTATTAACTCCGTTAGCTACGATACGTAATGCATCAATATCTAATCCAGAATCAGTTTCATCAAGAATAGCCAATTTTGGTTCCAACATCGCCATTTGGAAAATTTCATTACGTTTTTTCTCTCCACCAGAAAAACCTTCGTTTAATGAACGAGAAAGAAACTTTCTGTCGATTTCCAATAATTCTGATTTCTCACGAATCACTTTTAGCATTTCGTTAGCAGGCATTTCTTCCTTACCGTTTGCTTTACGAGTTTCGTTAATAGCTGTTCTAATAAAATTAGTTACAGAAACTCCTGGAATCTCCACTGGATATTGAAACGACAAGAAAACACCTTTATGAGCTCTCTCTTCTGGAGCCAAATCAGAAAGGTCTTCTCCTTCTAAAGAGATTTCTCCTTCAGTCACTTCGTAAGTTTCGTTTCCTGCAATGATCGAAGCAAGTGTGCTTTTTCCGGCACCGTTAGGTCCCATTATGGCGTGAATTTCTCCTGCTTTTACTTCAAGGTTGATTCCTTTTAATATTTCTTTATCCCCAATTGAGGCATGTAAATTTTTTATTGATAACATAAATATCTTGTTTTTATAATGTCTTAAAAAGTTTATCCTACCGAACCTTCTAAGGAAATTTCTAATAATTTTTGTGCTTCTACTGCGAATTCCATTGGCAACTTGTTTAAAACTTCTTTACTGAAACCGTTAACGATTAAAGCAATGGCTTTTTCAGTTGGAATTCCACGTTGGTTACAATAGAAAACTTGGTCTTCACCAATTTTGCTTGTAGTAGCCTCATGTTCCACTTTAGCTGTTGGATTTTTACTTTCGATATATGGGAAAGTATGCGCGCCACAATTGTTTCCCATTAATAAGGAATCGCATTGCGAAAAATTGCGGGCATTTTCAGCAGTTGGTCCAATTTTAACCAAACCACGGTAGCTGTTTTGTGATTTTCCAGCAGAAATACCTTTAGAAATAATGGTCGACTTGGAGTTTTTACCAATGTGGATCATTTTCGTTCCTGTATCTGCTTGTTGGAAATTATTAGTTACAGCAATAGAATAAAATTCCCCTACTGAATTATCTCCTTTTAAAATAACAGATGGATATTTCCAAGTTACTGCGGAACCAGTTTCTACTTGTGTCCAAGAAATTTTAGCATTTTTCTCGCAGATTCCTCTTTTGGTTACAAAATTGAAAACTCCACCTTTACCTTCTTTATTTCCAGGGTACCAGTTTTGAACAGTTGAGTATTTGATTTCAGCATCGTCTAGTGCGATTAGTTCAACTACAGCTGCGTGCAATTGGTTTTCGTCACGACTTGGCGCCGTACAGCCTTCTAGATAGGATACGTAACTACCTTCGTCTGCAATTAGTAATGTTCTTTCGAACTGTCCTGTTCCTGCTTGATTTATTCTAAAGTAAGTTGAAAGCTCCATTGGGCAACGAACGCCTTTTGGAATATAGCAAAATGATCCGTCAGAGAAAACAGCTGAATTTAATGCAGCGTAAAAATTGTCTTTTTGTGGAACTACTGTTCCTAAATGTTTACGAACTAATTCTGGATGCTCTTTAATAGCTTCAGAAATACTCATAAAGATAATTCCTTTTTCTCCTAATGTTTTCTTGAATGTTGTCGCTACTGAAACGGAGTCAACTACAATATCCATAGCCACATTATTCATCATCTTTTGCTCATCAACAGAGATGCCTAACTTTTTGTACATTTCTAAAAGTTCAGGATCTACGTCATCTAATGTCTTATTAGGGTCTACTGCTTTTGGAGCTGAGTAATAAGAAATAGCCTGAAAGTCTGGTTTTTCATAATGCACATTAGCCCATTCTGGCTCGGTCATTTCTTGCCAAGCACGAAATGCCTCAATACGCCAGTCGGTCATCCATTGTGGCTCTTCTTTTCTATGGGAAATGGCACGAACAATATCTTCGTTTAGTCCAATAGGAAAGGTGTCCGATTCTAACTCGGTATAAAATCCGTACTCGTATTCTTTAGTTTCGAGTTCGATTTTTAAATCGTCTTCTGTATATTTACTCATGTTTTTTGTCTTAAAGGTTTAAAGTCATTGTAAGTCTTTCGACTTTATGATTTTTGACTACAAAGAGAAACTCTCTCCACAACCACAGGTTCTACTTGCATTTGGATTGTTAAAAACAAATCCTTTGCCATTGATCCCTCCTGAAAATTCTAGGATGGTTCCGGCTAAATAGAGAAAAGATTTTTTCTCTACTGCAATTGTTATATCGTTGTCTATGAAAATTTTATCGTCTTCACCCTTAGTTTTATCGAACTTTAAATCATAAGACAAGCCCGAACATCCACCGCTTTTTACGCCAACTCTAACATAGTCGACTGCAGCATCAAAGCCATCTTCTTTCATCAAGTCGATGATTTTCTTTTTGGCAGTATCAGAAACTTTTATCATTGTTATATTGATTTTGTCTAAATTAACCACAAAGGTACTATATAAAAATCTCTTTCCATAACTGATAACATTTTTATAACAAATGATAAAATAGAAAAAGTCTATATGATTTGTTTTAAAGCAAATCAATTTTCATAAATTGCAATCTATTATGGAGGAAGTAAAAGCTTCAAAGCGTTTCCTTTTCCCTATATAAGGTTAAGATGATCTAAATCGAATCCTTTATTCCTTAATTTTTTAATCTTTCAAATCAAAAAAATGAAACTATATCCTATTGAAACTGGTAATTTTAAACTTGATGGTGGCGCAATGTTTGGCGTGGTGCCAAAAACAATTTGGAACAGAACCAATCCGGCAGATGATAATAATTTAATTGATATTGCGGCAAGATGCTTGCTAATAGAAGATGGCGACCGATTGATTTTGGTAGATACTGGAATGGGGAACAAGCAATCGGAAAAGTTTTTTGGTTATTATTCACTTTGGGGAACCCATTCTATGGATAAGTCTTTGGCTAAATACGGTTTTCATCGTGATGATGTTACTGATGTTTTTATGACGCATTTGCATTTCGACCATTGCGGTGGAAGTGTACAATGGAATGCAGACAAAACGGGATATGAACCTGCTTTTAAAAATGCTAAATTTTGGAGTAATGAAAATCATTGGGAATGGGCTACAAAACCTAACCCAAGAGAGAAAGCGTCGTTCCTGTCAGAAAATATTTTGCCTATGCAGGAAAGCGGGCAATTGAACTTTGTAAAAAGACCAGAAGGGGATTTCTTGGAAACTTCAGAACTTGGTTTTGGCATCTTTTTTGCAGATGGGCATACCGAAAAGCAGATGATTCCACATATTAAGTATAAAGATAAGACAATCGTTTTTTGTGCGGATTTATTGGCTACTGCCGGACATATACCAATTCCTTATGTAATGGGATATGATACACGACCATTATTGACCATGCCTGAAAAAACAAAATTCCTTACTTCAGCAGCGGATAATGATTACTATTTATTCTTGGAACATGATGCCCACAATGAGATTGTTACAGTGCAGCACACCGAGAAAGGTGTTCGATTGAAAGATGTTTTTACTGCTGAAGAAATCTTAACGTAGTGTTAAGGCTGCTTTTTTTTGTAACAAAATAAATTATTTTCGACAAATATTTAAAACATAAATTAAATTTCCATGAATATCATTAAACCCATTTGCCTTTCTACTTTTGCTGTTTTGGTTTTAGCAGGATGTGGTGCTCAAAAGCAAGTTTCAACTACTGCTTCACTAGCTCAAATTAGCGCTCCTTTAAACATAAAAAAAGTTGCCCCTTTAAAAGAAAATGAATTAAAACGTTGGAGTCATTTAGACATCGTAAATGACACAATTCCCGGAATGAGTGTTGACAGGGCTTACGCTGAATTATTAAAAAATAAGATTGGAGTAAGAGTTATTGTCGGAATTGTAGATTCTGGTGTTGATATTGAACATGAGGATTTAAAGGATGTTGTTTGGACTAATGCTAAAGAAATTCCTGGAAACGGAATTGATGATGATAAAAATGGTTATGTAGATGATATTCACGGTTGGAATTTTCTTGGAGACATCACTAAAGAGAATTTGGAGTATGAAAGAATCATCAAAAATAAAGACCTAGTTGATGAAGTTACGTATCAAGCTGCAAAAGCAGTAAATGATAAAAAAATTGCTGATGCTACAACTGGAAAGGCTCGCACAGAGCAAATGATTGCGGATTTAAACGAAAGTGATGCCGCTTTAGCAAAATATTTTGGGAAACCGGTTTACACAATTGACGAAGTAAAAGCCATCGTTTCAGAGGAACCAGCAATGCAAAAAAGTAAAGCTTCAATGCAAAGAATGCTTTCTTTTAACTTGCCAATTGCAGATTTGAAACTGGCTATTCAAAAGCAATTAGATGGTATGGATGCGATTTTAAAAGGAGACAATCTAACAACTGATTATAGAAAGGTTGTGGGAGATAATCCAAATGATATCACTGATACAAAGTACGGGAATAACAATGTGATGGGGCCAGACAAGAATGAAATTCTTCATGGAACTCACGTTGCCGGTATCGTTGCTCAAGTGAGAAATAACAATATAGGAGGTGACGGAGTTGCTAACAATGTTCAAATATTGACAGTTCGTGCAGTGCCAGACGGTGATGAGTACGATAAAGATATTGCGCTAGGAATTCGTTATGCAGTTGACAATGGTGCAAAAGTGATCAACGGAAGTTTTGGAAAAAGCTTTTCTCCTCACAAACAATGGGTTTATGACGCTATTAAATATGCTGAAAAGAAAGATGTATTAATTGTTCATGCTGCAGGAAATAGCGCTGAAGATATTGATAGTTATGATAATTTCCCGAATGATTCTGATGACAAAAAAACTGAATTCGCAGACAATATGATTACTATTGGAGCTTTGAATTTTGAATATGGCGATAAAGTAGTGGCTCGTTTCTCAAATATTGGGAAAGTGAATGTTGATGTTTTTGCTCCTGGAGTAAAGATTTATGCTACAACACCAAATGATACTTACAAGTATTTACAAGGAACTTCAATGGCTTCACCAAATGTTGCAGGTGTTGCTGCTTTAATCCGTTCTTATTATCCAAAATTATCTGCATCTCAGGTAAAGCACATCTTGATGGATTCAGGAGTAGCGATTTCTACTGATGTAGTTGTTGGAGGAAATCCAAAAGACATTCGTTCTTTTACTACGCTATCTCAATCAGGAAAAATAGTGAATGCTTACAATGCTTTACTGATGGCTGAAAAAATTTCAAAATAATATTTATCAAATATTTAAAAATGGAAGGGCAATATGTCCTTCCATTTTTTATTTTAAGCAATTTGAAAACCTTCATTTATTTTTTTACTTTCGTCAAACCTTAACAGAGAGTTAATTTATTAATAGTCTGTTGTAAAAAGACATAATTTAGGCCCGCATTTAATTTTAAAAACATATAAATGAACACGATTAAACCTATCTATTATTCTGCCTTCGCTTTATTTACATTAGTAGGGTGTAGCGCTCAAAAACAAGTAACTAAGACTAGTGCGCCTATAACGGTAAGTTCGCCTTTGATTATTAAAAAAGTAGCGCCCATTACTGATGCCGATTTAAAACGTTGGAGTCATTTAGATTTAGTTAACGATACAATCCCTGGAATGAGTGTTGATAAAGCCTATTCGGAATTGTTGAAAAACAGAAAAGGAGTAAAAGTTATCGTAGGAGTTGTAGATTCAGGAGTTGATATTGAGCACGAAGATTTAAAATCTGTGATTTGGACGAATGCAAAAGAAATTGCAGGTAACGGAATTGATGATGATAAGAATGGGTTTATTGATGATATTCACGGTTGGAATTTTCTTGGTAATTCAGGATTCGAAAACTTGGAGATGACCCGTATTCTGAAAAAATCAGATGATGGATCAGTGACCTATAAAAATGCTAAAGCAGACTATGAAAAAAAGTACAATGAGGCATTGGAAGGAAAACAACAAGTAGATTTTCTTTTAAATACTAATAAAACGATTCAAACGTATTTAAAGAAAGACGATTATACGCTCGAGGAATTGAATGCAATCGTGACTACTAATGAAGATTTGAGTAAAAGTAAAATGATTATGACTAGCGTTATTGGGCAGTCAGGTCCTACATTCAACGCTGATATCGAAGAATATAGAAAATATGTTTATGACGAATTAAATTATAATTTAAATAAGGATTTTAATGGTAGGGAATCAGTTGGGGATAATCCGGATGATATAGATGACAACAAATACGGTAACAATATAGTTTACGGGCCCGATAAGGAAGAGGCACTGCACGGAACTCATGTTGCGGGAATTATTGCCCAAGTTAGAGGTAACAGTATTGGTGGTGATGGAATTGCAAATAATGTTGAAATTATGGCAATAAGAGCCGTTCCTAATGGTGACGAATACGACAAAGATATTGCTTTGGCGATTCGTTATGCTGTTGATAATGGCGCGAAAGTAATTAATGGAAGTTTTGGAAAAAGCTATTCTCCACATAAACAATGGGTTTTTGATGCCATTAAATATGCTGAAGCAAAAGATGTCTTGTTTGTACATGCAGCTGGAAACGACGGAAACAATATTGATTTAGAAAAAAACATTAATTTCCCAAATGATTCTGAAGACAACAAAAAAGAGTTTACTAGTAATGTTCTTACTGTTGGGGCGATAAATAATGTTTACGGACCAACTGTTGTGGCGCCATTTTCTAATTATGGTACTATTAATGTAGATGTATATGCGCCAGGAATGGAGATTTATGCTTCAGTTCCAAACAACAAATATAAATACGAACAGGGAACGTCTATGGCTTCGCCAAATGCAGCCGGAGTTGCAGCGTTAGTGCGCTCGTATTACCCTAAATTATCTGCTAAGCAGGTTAAACAAATTCTAATGGATTCTGGAACACCACTTCCAGCTTCAGTAGAATTAGGCGAAAAAAATGATAAAAAATCAGCAGCTGATACGTCAAAATCAGGAAAAATGATTAATGCGTATAATGCACTTATCCTTGCGGATGCATTGTCTAAAAACAGTTAAAAATAAATTTACTAATCCAAGGATATTTGTCCTTCCATTTTTCAATTAAATACCATGAAAAAACTTATTTTACTTTCAATTATCACGCTCAGTTTTGGGTCTGTTTATGCACAAAGTGCCACCTACTGGCAACAACATGTTGATTACAAAATGGATGTTACCATGGACGTAAAAAACTATCAATATAAAGGAAAGCAGGAATTGGTTTATACCAATAATTCTTCTGACACATTAAGAAAAGTATATTATCATTTGTTCAATAACGCGTTCCAGCCAGGAAGTGAGATGGATGCAAGACTCCATAGCATCAAAGATCCTGACGGAAGAATGGTGAACAAAATAAAAGTCGACGGAAAAGAGGTCAAAGTAAGCCGAATCGAGAGCTTGAAACCTAACGAAATTGGCTACTTAAAAATTACTAATTTCAAGCAAGATGGAATTGACGCTGTTGCAAAGACTGTAGGGACAATACTTATTGTTGATTTAGTAAAACCAATTTTACCTAACTCTAAAACTACTTTTACCCTAGATTTTGACGGTCAAGTGCCAGTTCAAATTCGCCGTTCTGGTAGAAACAATTCTGAAGGAGTTGAATTGTCTATGGCACAATGGTACCCAAAAATGGCCGAATTTGATTTCGAAGGTTGGCATGCTGATCCTTATATCGCTAGAGAATTTCACGGTGTTTGGGGAAATTTTGACGTAAATATTACCATTGATAAAGACTATACATTAGGAGGTTCAGGGTATTTGCAAAATCAAAACGAAATAGGACATGGCTACCAAGACGAAGGTGTTAACGTCAACTACCCAAAGAAACTGAAAACATTGACTTGGCATTTTGTTGCGCCAATGGTGCACGATTTCACTTGGGCTGCTGATAAAAATTACATTCATGATGTGGTAAAAGGACCTAATGATGTTGCGATTCACTTTTTATACAAAAACTATCCAAAGACAGTAGAGAACTGGAAAAAACTACAACCAATGATGGTGAATGTGATGGATTTTTACAATAAAAACATTGGAGACTATCCTTACAAACAATACTCTTTCATACAAGGTGGTGATGGAGGAATGGAGTATGCGATGTGTACTTTAATGTTAGGAAATGGAACTCTTGAAGGAATTTACGGTACGGCAACACATGAGTTAGGACACTCATGGTTCCAACATATTTTAGCGTCAAATGAGTCTAAGCACCCTTGGATGGATGAAGGATTTACGACTTATGCTGAAGATTTAGCAATAAACGAACTATCTGGGGAAAAAGTAGAAAACCCTTTCAAAGGGAATTATAATGCTTACTATAAGTTAGTAGAATCTGGGAAAGAACAAGCACAAACGACACATGGTGATCGTTATGATGAAAACAGACCGTACAGTATTTCATCTTATGTAAAAGGAAGCATCTTCTTATCTCAATTAGGTTATGTAATAGGACAAGACAATCTTGCTAAAACAGTAAAAAGATATTTTCATGATTTCAAGTTTAAGCATCCTACGCCAAATGATATTAAAAGATCTGCAGAGCGTGTTTCAGGAGCTAACTTAGACTGGTATTTAGTTGATTGGGCAGAAACTGCTAATACAATTGATTATGGAATCAAAGAAGTGAAAGAAAACGGAGAGTCAACTACAGTTAGCCTAGAGAGAATTGGAAGAATGCCAATGCCTATTGACTTAACAGTAGAATATGCTGATGGGACGACAGAGAGTTTCTATGTTCCTTTGCGCATGATGAGTTTTCAAAAAGAAAACCCGAATCCATCTGTAAAAAGAACGGTTTTAAGCGACTGGACCTGGGCAGCATCAAACTATGATTTTATTATTGCTAAAGCAAAAAGCAGTATTAAGAAAATCACTATTGACTCAAGCGGATTAATGGCTGATGTGAAACAAGCGAATAACGTTTATGAAGTGAAGTAATATTTTTATAAAGCAAAAAAAAGTCTAGTTGTGAAACTAGACTTTTTTTTGCTTTATATTTATTCTGATTTACTTAGATTTTCTAACATGTCTTTAGTCATGGTTTCTAAATCATATTTATGATTCCAGCCCCAATCTTCTCTCGCTTGGTGATCATCGATACTTGCTGGCCAACTGTCAGCAATTTTTTGGCGGAAGTCTGGTTCGTATGTAATCGTGAATTCTGGAATGTGTTTCTTAATTTCTGCAGCAATTTCGGTGGGTGTAAAACTCATTGCAGCTAGGTTGTACGAAGAATGAATTTTGATTTCTTCTAGTGGTGCTTGCATAATATTTATGGTCGCCGCAATTGCGTCATCCATATACATCATTGGCATTTTAGTTTCTGATGAAAGGAAACATTCGTAAGTTTTATCAGAAAGTGCTTTATGAAAAATATCAACTGCATAATCTGTAGTTCCACCACCAGGAGGAGAAGAATAGCTGATTAAACCAGGATAACGAATGCTGCGCACATCAACGCCAAAAATATTATGGTAGTATTCGCACCATCTTTCACCAGATTGTTTACTGATTCCATAAACCGTAGAAGGCTCCATAATGGTATATTGTGGAGTATTTTCTTTAGGTGTTGTAGGTCCAAATACAGCAATACTAGAAGGCCAGAATAATTTTTTTATTTTTCCAGCTTTCGCCAAATTCAAAACGTGAAATAGTGAATTCATGTTGAGATCCCAAGCAAAAGCAGGGTTTTTTTCGGCTGTTGCCGATAGTAATGCTGCCATAAGATAGATTTCGTCAATCTTATGCACTTCTACAAGATGCTCAATCTGATTAAAATCTAGGGCGTTAATAACTTCAAATGGACCTGAGTTAACAACGTCATTGTTCAGTTTGCGAATGTCAGAAGCGATAACATTATCAGTTCCGTATATTTTTCTCAATGAATGGGTTAGCTCGGTTCCAATTTGACCACAAGCGCCAATAATCAATATTTTTGTACTCATTTTGATAGGTTTTGAATCGCAAAGGTAACGTTTTCGTAAATAATTTTGCGCTAGTGAATCAAGATTACAAATACCATACAAAAAGGCGTAAAACTGTAATTTTATTTCTGTTTTTTTGGCATATTTAATGCTGAAAATGCAGAGTTTAGCCTGTACTTGTAATTCGTGTTTTGGAAACTATAATTATAAATTTACTTTGTAACTTTGTGCTTCAATGCAATTACAATGAAATACAAATTATCCTATTTTCTTTTTCTGATTATTTTGCTTTCCTCGTGTAAAAATGATGATCAAAAACGGATTGCCGAAAATGAAAAAGATGCCCAAAAAAAGGAAGTCATTTTCACAAACATAGACAAAGGCTGGGTCTTTTATGACACTCCTATTAACAACACTTCAGAGGCCAGCATGGCCACTTGGAATGAATTGCGATTTTTTTTGGCTGAACTAGCTATAAAGCCTAAAAAAACTATTGGTGCTTTTCAACAAAAATCAACAGCTATTTCTAAAAAAGCAATGGCGTTGAATGAGAATATACCATCTCAGTTTAACAATCCTCAGATTAAAAGCAGAATTGCGACTTTGATTACCAAGGTGCGATTGTTGGATTTATATATTCATATCGACAACATTCCAGATAAAAAGGTGGTTCGTATGATTACAGAGATTAATAATGAATTGTCCTCCTTGCAGAGACAAATGGATAAGATTTCAGAAAAAAGTAAAATTCCTGTTGAAGCGGGCGAGTCTGAATTAATGAAGATGATGGATGCCTCAAGAGCAATCCCTAATACACCTACTACAGTTATTGATTCAAATACCCCTCAAATTGAGTAAGACAGCCTTATATAATACATACGATAATTCCCCAAAAGTTAAGCAGATTGTAGAGCAGTTGGGCGGATTAAACCCAATAAAAATACAACTCGACGGTTTGTTGGGCTCTTCTGTTTCATTCATTATTCGCGCCTTATTTAAAAAAGCGGAGCGTCCTTTCTTAGTAGTTTTAAACAACAAGGAAGAGGCAGCTTATTATTTAAATGATTTGGAGCAAATGATTGGTGAGCAAGATGTGCTGTTTTATCCGGGTTCCTATCGGCGTCCGTACCAAATTGAAGATACCGATAATGCGAATGTTTTGCTTCGTGCCGAAGTGCTCAACAGAATAAATTCGCGAAAAAAACCAGCGGTTATCGTTAGTTATCCGGAGGCGCTATTTGAAAAAGTAGTGACACGTAAGGATTTGGAAAAAAACACTTTAAAAGTATCTGTTGGAGACAAAATTTCTATTGATTTTATTAATGAAGTTTTATTCGAATATGAATTTAAAAGAGTTGATTTTATAACTGAACCAGGTGAGTTTTCTGTTCGTGGAGGTATCGTCGATGTTTTTTCTTTTTCAAATGATAACCCATATCGTATCGAGTTTTTTGGAAACGAAGTGGACAGTATTCGGAGTTTTGACGTAGGTACACAATTGTCTATTGCGATCCAAAAGAAGATTACCATAATCCCAAATGTAGAAAACAAGGTTTTTCAGGAGAACAGAGAAAGTTTCTTGGATTATATCTCGGAGAAAACGGTAATTTTTATTCAAAACACAGAGGATTTATTTTCGCAATTAGACAAGCAATTTACCAGAGCAGAAGAGGCTTTCGAAAAACTGTCTAAAGACATAAAACATGCTACTCCTGAGCAATTGTTTCTAAATCAATCTGCTTTTATCAAAGGAGCATTGGACTTCTCGATCGTAGAATTGAGTTCTCGACCAATATTTAAAATAGCTAAAAAATTCGAATTCTATATTCAACCGCAGCCGTCGTTCAATAAGCAGTTTGACCTTCTGTTGAATAATCTGAGCGAGAATCATTTCAACGGATATAAAAATTATTTGTTTTGTTCGAATGAAAATCAGGCCAAACGTTTTCATGATATTTTTGAAACCCTTGACGAAGCTAATTCGGAGAATATTCGAAAACAGTACAACACTATTGTTTTTCCTTTGTATCAAGGTTTTATCGATGAGGAGAATCAAATTACTTGTTATACTGACCACCAGATTTTTGAGCGCTATCATAAATTTAGCATCAAGAATGGTTATTCGAAAAAGCAAAATATAACTTTAAAAGAGCTCACCACTTTATCTGTTGGGGATTATGTAACACACATCGATCACGGAATAGGGCGTTTTGGAGGACTACAAAAAATACAAGTAGAGAATAGAACACAAGAAGCGATCAAGTTAGTATATGCGGACAATGATATTGTTTACGTAAGTATTCATTCGCTGCACAAGATTTCGAAATACGCAGGCAAAGACGGAGCGCCTCCCAAAATTTATAAATTAGGCTCGAATGCCTGGAAAGTTTTAAAGCAAAAAACCAAGGCAAGAGTTAAGCATGTTGCGTTTAACTTGATCCAGTTGTATGCTAAAAGAAGATTGGACAAAGGATTCCAGTTTGCGCCCGATAGTTATTTACAGAACGAATTGGAAAGTTCGTTTATATATGAAGATACGCCAGACCAAACCAAATCGACTCAGGAAGTAAAGGCAGATATGGAAAGTGACCGTCCTATGGATCGCTTGGTGTGTGGTGATGTGGGTTTTGGTAAAACGGAGGTGGCTATTCGTGCGGCTTTTAAAGCCGTTGATAACAGCAAGCAGGTTGCCATTCTGGTGCCAACAACCATATTAGCATACCAACATTACCGTACTTTCACGGAAAGATTGAAGGATATGCCAGTTTCTATTGGCTATTTAAACCGATTCAGATCGGCGAAACAAAAATCAGAAACGCTGAAATTATTAGCGGAAGGAAAACTCGATATTGTTATCGGGACACACCAGTTGGTTAATAAAAATGTAGTTTTTAAAGATTTAGGTTTGTTAATTGTCGATGAGGAACAAAAGTTTGGGGTCAACGTAAAAGACAAATTAAAAACAATAGCAGCCAATGTCGATACACTGACTTTAACTGCAACGCCAATTCCGAGAACCTTGCAGTTTTCGTTAATGGCAGCAAGAGATTTATCCGTAATTACGACGCCACCGCCCAATCGATATCCTATCGAAACGAATGTAGTCGGTTTCAGCGAGGAACTGATTCGGGATGCGATTTCCTATGAGATTCAGCGTAACGGTCAGGTTTTCTTTATCAATAACCGCATTGAGAATATTAAGGAAGTTGCTGGAATGATTCAGAGACTGGTGCCAAATGCCAGAGTTGGAATTGGTCACGGACAGATGGAAGGAAAAAAACTCGAAGAGTTAATGCTTGCTTTCATGAACGGCGAATTTGATGTTTTGGTAGCAACTACCATTATCGAAAGTGGATTGGACGTTCCTAACGCCAATACGATTTTCATTAATAATGCCAATAATTTTGGTTTGTCTGATTTGCATCAAATGCGAGGACGTGTGGGGCGAAGCAATAAAAAAGCATTTTGTTATTTTATTTGTCCACCGTATTCGGCCATGACAGATGATGCTAGGAAGCGAATTCAAGCTTTGGAACAGTTCAGTGAACTGGGAAGCGGATTTAATATTGCCATGAAAGATTTAGAGATTCGTGGTGCTGGAGATTTATTGGGAGGAGAACAAAGCGGCTTTATCAATGAAATTGGTTTTGATACGTACCAAAAAATACTGAACGAAGCTATCGATGAATTGAAAGAAAATGAATTTAAAGATTTGTATCCAGTCGAGAATGATTTAGAAACCAAAGAATACGTAAAAGACCTTCAGATCGATACTGATTTTGAGTTGTTGTTTTCTGACGAATATATCAATAATGTTAGCGAGCGATTGAGTTTATACAACGAATTAGGCGCTGTGAAAAATGAAGATGAACTACAACTTTTCCAGAAAAAATTAATTGATAGATTTGGTCCAATGCCACCACGCGCAATTGCCTTAATGAACAGTATCCGAATTAAATGGGTTGCCAGTCGTGTAGGAATCGAAAAATTAGTCATGAAGCAAGGAAAAATGGTAGGCTATTTTGTATCCGATCAACAATCGGATTATTATCAGTCCAATCGTTTTACGGATGTCATGCGTTTTGTCCAAAAACACAGTTCCATTTGCAAAATAAAAGAAAAAGAAACTAAGAATGGCTTGCGCTTGTTGTTGACTTTTGAAAATGTAAAATCAACTAGAAGAGCTTTGGAATTAATGGAAATGTTAGGTGGAGTAGACAAATAATCTTTCTGTTTAGAAAAACTACCGGAAACGAAAAGCTTCCAGCCTGTTAAAGGCTGGGAGCTTTAATTCATATATCTACATTTTTAAATCTTTAATTACTTTAAAAGCAACATCTACCTGATCTTCGCTTACCAAAATAGTAAATTCATTTGAAGTTGAAATCACTTCATTAATAATAATCCCTTCCCAAGCTAAACGTTGAAAAATGAAATAGTAAATACCAGGAATAACAATATTTTCTTTAGGTAGCTTAACAGTGATTGACGCTAAGTCATCCAGTTTTTGGATTAATTTTTCATTGCTAAGATGCTTATCAACCAATTGATTTACACTTTTGCTTACTACAATATTGATTTCATTTACACCTCTGGATGATGTATAAAAAACATCTGGTAATGCATTGATGTCTGATATTAATTCAGCTTGTTTGTTTAAAACAGTATCTGAAACCGCAAAAGTATAATCAGTCAAGGCAGACCGAACAGTGATTTCGCCTATGTTTTTTATTACTTTATTTATTTTGTGGTTTAATCTAAAATCAAGCTCTTCAGTTAGCCTTTTCAATGCCATTACAACCGCACCTTGTTTCACTTCTTTGCCAAACTCACTTTCCAATTCGGACATGATGTTTCTTGATAGTGAAGTCAAGTTGATAATCCCAAGTGATAATGCGTTTAATAAAAATGGCTTTGTTTTGATGTAATTTTCTACAATTGAAGAGACAGTTTTCATGATTTTGATGTGTTTGTGTTTGGTAAGAACAGCAAGGTTGTTTAGTTTGTGTGTTAAAAGTCTCTGCAAATATAAATAAAAAACAATTTGTTACAAATATAACATCAAAAAATATACTTAAAAATGATAAAATGCATCTATAAGGTGCTCAATGGCAAAAGATTTGCCTTCTTTATGGATGGCTATTATGTCAAAACGGACATTGATGTCCAAATCTTTTTCGATTACATATGCATCTACCGCCTTTACCAGAAGTTGAATTTTTTTAGGTTTCACAAAATCCTGGGGTAAACCAAAATCTAAAGAAGAGCGAGTTTTGACTTCGACAATGGCAAGTATGTTTTCTTTCTTTGCAATAATATCTATTTCCGCTTTTTGAAAAGTCCAGTTGGTTTCTAAAATAGCATAGCCATTTTTCTGTAGATATTCTACAGCCAACTCTTCTCCCAGTTTTCCTAAATCATTATGTTCGGCCATGAAAATTGTGTTCAGCGTTTAGCCGCAGTAAGTATAGATCTGCGTTCAGAAATTGGTATTCATTACTCAAAATCGGTAATCAATTTTATTATTCAAAAACAACACTTGAACTATTTTCAGCTACATTTAGAGTTACTTTACTACCTAGTATCAAGGCTCTGTTGTCACGAATATGTCCCGCGGGGAAACTATATAGGACTGGGATATTATATGTTTTAGTCACATCTTCTATGATTTGAACAGCGTTTTTTCCCCAAGGAATATCATTATCTTTCATGTCAGACATTGAGCCCACTATAATTCCTTTTATGCTCTCTAGACAGCCGTTGCGTTTCAAATTTATCATCATACGATCGATATGATACAGATATTCATCTAGATCTTCTATAAACAAGATTTTATCTGTACAGTCAATAGCTGATTGAGATCCCAACAAACTATAAAGAATGGATAAGTTTCCACCTACTAATTCGCCCGTTGCAGTTCCCATTCGATTCATTGGATCAGGAGCGATTTGATAAGACAATTGGTTTCCAAATAATGCAATTTTTAAACTTTCAACTGCCTCTTTGGAGGCGCGCGCTGTCGTGACAGGCATGATTCCATGGATGGATTTATAACCCAAAGTATTCAAATGATTGTGCAGCACAGTAACGTCACTAAATCCAATAATCCATTTTGGACTTTGTTTAAATTTGGTAAAATCTAATAAGTCAACCATTCTTACTGTACCATAACCCCCTTTTACGCACCAAATTCCTTTGATGTTAGGATTGTCTAATTGCTTCTGAAAATCAGCGGCTCTTTGCTCATCAGTTCCCGCAAGTTGGTTTTCATCTAAACCGATGGTATTCCCAATAACGACTTCCAGTCCCCAACTGTGTAATAAATCAATTGCTGGTTTAAGATTGTCGTCAAGGTTTTTTCGGGCTGTAGCCAAAATGGCGATGGTGTCTCCTTTTTGTAAAATGGGTGGTGTTGTCATTAGTGTGCTAGCTTGGCTGTTGTAGGATTGTAAAATAAAAAGTAAAAACAGGAATTTATATAAACCAAACGTACTGTTTATAAACGAAGATCGAGTAGTGTGCATATTTTTGTTTTCCTTATTTATTAATATCAGTGTAGTCTAAAAGAATAGACATAAACAAAGATAAGCAAATTGAAAATAAATCGGAGTTTGTTATTCAAATGAAGTATTTTTACTAGGAGTTAACATAAGTTTTGTGGTATTTCCTGTTGAAAGCTATTTTTAATATGTCAGATATGAGAGTTTTGCGATTGTTTTTCTTGTTCATCTTACTGTTTTCAATAACTAAGACTTTTGCTCAGCAGAAAAATTACGCTATACATACAATGGCATTTTATAATTTTGAAAATCTTTTCGATACTATCAATGATCCCAATACGAATGATGATGAGTGGACGCCAAAAGGGGCCCAGCGTTGGACATCTAAAAAGTACCAGCAAAAGTTGCTAAATCTTTCCAGGGTTTTGCTCGAAATTGGTTCTTCTGAAAATACAAATTCACCCACTTTTATAGGCTGTTCTGAAATTGAAAACAGAGGCGTGTTAGAAGATTTGATTAAAGAACCTAAACTTATCAATAAGGAATATGGAATCATTCATTTTGATTCGCCTGATAAGCGGGGTATTGATGTAGCCTTGTTGTATCAAAAGAAATATTTCCGTCCTACCACCTATACTAATATTCCTTTAATTGTATATCGGAAGGAGGCGGCGAGTAAAGGACTGATAAAAGCAGAGGCCAGTGATAGAACCGATGACAGCTTGGTTGTGAGTGACCAAAACAATCGTGTATTTACTAGAGACCAGCTTCTGGTTACTGGATTTCTGGACGGTGAGGAAATCAATATCATTGTCAATCACTGGCCTTCTCGTTCTGGTGGCGAGAAAAAATCTAGCCCATTTAGAGAAGCGGCAGGAGCATTAAACCGAAAGATAATTGATTCACTTCAACAAGTCAATCCTGATGCAAAAGTGATTACATTAGGAGATTTAAATGATGGTCCTTTTAACAAAAGCGTGAAGCTAGCTTTAGGCGCCAAGGCCAATAAGGTAGATGTTCTCCCTTTAGGAGTATTCAATCCATTTGAAGACATGGCTAAAAAAGGATTGGGAACCATTGCTTACCGAGATTCATGGGATATTTTTGACCAAATCATGGTATCTCAATCTTTAATTCAAAATGACTTCAGTTCTTTTCGATACTGGAAAGCGGGGATTTACAATAAATCTTTTTTGATACAAACAAGCGGCCAATATAAAGGTTATCCGAAACGGCATTCCGCAACCGAAGTTGGTTTTAGTGACCACTTTCCTGTTTATATCTATCTCATTAAAGAGATGAAGTAGAAATTAAGTCAAGGACAGAAGTAGAGAAAATCGAAAGCCTCGGGAATAATTTATGAATTTATAAAATTTAAGCCATCCGACTTTTTAGTAACTTAGCAACTCATAAATTTAACACACAATCAAGATGTCCATAGCAAAACCGTTTAACCTAAATAAATGGATTGATGAAAACCGTCATTTATTAAAACCGCCAGTTGGTAATCGTAATTTATATAGAGAATCAGGAGATTACATTGTCATGATTGTTGCGGGACCTAATGCCCGTAAGGATTATCATTACAATGAAACCGAAGAGCTATTCTATCAACTAGAAGGTTCCATAAAAGTATTCATTCAAGAGGATGGGGAGCGCAAAGAAATGGAGCTCCATGCGGGTGATATGTACTTGCACCCTGCTAACGTTCCGCATTCGCCGGTACGGTCAGAAGGCTCAATAGGTTTAGTAATTGAACGCAAAAGAGTAGGGAAGGGATTCACTGACGGACTGCAATGGTATTGCGACAATTGCAATCATAAATTGCATGAAGTACGTTTTGAACTTCATAATATCGAGAAAGATTTCTTACCCCATTTTGAACATTTTTATGCTTCAGAAGAATTAAGAACTTGTGATAAATGCGGTACAGTTATGGAAGTTGATCCACGATTTGTTGCTAAAAAATAGTTTTTTTAGGAGCTATTTCCCGTCATCCGCTGTATTCCCGATTTAGAAAAACTACGGCTTGAAAAAAGCCTTGTTTTTCTAAATCGGGAGATGCCGCTTCTACCTGGGCTAGGGTTTAGTTATAACGATTAGAACCAGTATATAAATTGAAGGTTTAGCGGTTAAGAAGCATAAATCTTTACGCTATAGTAAAGTGGAAAAGAGAGAAAGTAAGTAACCAGTTTTACTTGCACAAAACTATGTGTTGCTTTTTAAAAAGTGTAACGCTTTTTTGTTCAAATACTATCTATGTCTCTATGTGGTAAAAAACATTAAATCTAAGGTAGTGATTACAGTTCAAATCGTTTACCCTGTTCAGGAAAAATAAACTGCACTTCTAAATCATTTTGCTTTTTTAACTGCGCTTTAATTTTAGCAAAATTCTCAGTTGGTGGCTTCATATGGGTAATGATAATTTTAAAACCTTTCAAAGCATCTTTTCCTGTAAGTTCACTTAAGGAATGAAGCTCGTTCATGAGATATTTTGGAGTTAAATGCCCAAATAATTGCGAGTCGGCCTGTTCGTTATGAAATGAAACCTCAATAAAAATTCCTTTTAATTGTTTGCTTTTAATTAAAGGAGCTATTTCCGTCCATAGCAAACTCAACTTATTACTTTTCTCAATTTGATCCGCACCGGTATCGCCTAAATACAAAGCGTAGGTATTCTCATTTTTAATTAAAAAAGCGGTGCTTTCAAAAGGGTTGACATGACTTAGCGGAAACGCTTTTACAGTCATTGTAGTATTTGCAATTGGAGTTTGTTCTTCGGGCTGTAATGTTTGAAAATGGTATTTTTTTATTAGGTATCCATTTCCTTCATCTCCAAAATTAGCCCAAGTGTCCCCATTAAAATAATGTTTTTGTATCATTTCCATACAGCTATGGGTGGCGTATATAGTTTTTGATGAATCGGCAGGCGAATTGATAATCAAACCCGCAACATGATCTAAATGGGCATGGGATATTAAATAGCCTTTGATATATTTTTTTAAAACGGCTTCAGATGAAATTTTGAAAACGTTGTTCTCAATCGCTTTTTCAATTCCAGCATGTATTGTCCCTGCATCAAGACAAATAAAATCAGTAGTGTTTAAAGGTGCTAATAAATAGGCCGAAAGATTTTTTTCATCAATTCCGCCTTTTACTCCTAAAGGGACAATCTGAAAAGATGGTTTTTGTACCTTTTGAGCAATGCCGTTCATCGATATTAGAATCAAACAAATCCAAAATTTTTTAAAAAGTATCATGATTTATAGTGTGTAATTAGGAATTAATTTTCAGTCCATAAAATTAGGTTCTTCTTTTGAAATTGAAGCTTTTTTTGCTAAATCAATTTTAACTGCTCAAATTGGCCTAATTTTACTTAGATTTTAACAATTTAATTCGAGATAAATTCAACTCGAAATAATATCTTTACGGAATAATATAACAATTTTAACTAAAAAAGTTACAATGACAACAATAGCAAATCAATTCGGAATGAAAGAAGCTTTGGCACAATTGGGCATAAAGGACATAAATGAAGGTACTTCAACAGGTTTAAATCATTTTTCAAATGGAGAAATCCTGGAAAGTTATTCTCCTGTCGACGGACAATTGATAGCAAAAGTGAAAATGTCAACTGCTGCTGATTACGAAAAGGTAATGCAAACAGCAACAGAAGCTTTCAAAACATTCAAAACGATGCCAGCGCCACAACGTGGTGAAATTGTGCGTCAGTTTGGAGAGAAATTACGTAAAAACAAAGAAGCTTTAGGAAAATTGGTTTCTTATGAAATGGGGAAATCATTACAAGAAGGATATGGCGAAGTTCAGGAAATGATTGACATCTGTGATTTTGCAGTGGGACTTTCTCGCCAATTGCACGGATTAACGATGCATTCTGAACGTCCAGGACATAGAATGTACGAACAATACCACCCAATGGGAACTGTTGGGATTATTTCAGCTTTCAATTTTCCAGTAGCGGTTTGGGCTTGGAATACAGCTTTAGCTTGGATTTGTGGTGATGTTTGCGTTTGGAAACCATCAGAAAAAACACCTTTATGTGGAATTGCCTGTCAGAACATTATTGCTGAGGTAATAAAAGAAAACAACCTTCCAGAAGGAATTTCTTGTTTAATTAACGGAGATTATAAAGTGGGAGAAATGATGACTAGCGACAAACGTATTCCTTTAATTTCTGCAACGGGTTCTACTCGCATGGGAAAAATTGTGGCGCAAACCGTTGCTGGCCGTTTAGGTAAGTCATTATTAGAACTAGGTGGAAACAATGCAATCATTGTGACGCCAGATGCTGATATAAAAATGACGGTTATTGGTTCAGTTTTTGGAGCGGTAGGAACAGCGGGACAACGTTGTACTTCAACTCGTCGTTTAATTATTCACGAAAGTATTTATGATAAAGTAAAAGAGGCGATCGTTTCAGCCTATAAACAATTACGCATAGGAAATCCATTGGATGAAAATAACCATGTTGGTCCGCTTATCGACAAGCACGCAGTGGAGATGTACAGCAAAGCTTTAGAAAAAGTAGTTGCCGAAGGAGGAAAAATCCTTGTTGAAGGTGGTGTTCTTTCTGGTGAAGGGTATGAAAGTGGTTGTTATGTTAAACCAGCAATTGCTGAAGCAGATAATTCATTTGAAATCGTGCAACATGAAACTTTTGCACCGGTATTGTATTTATTGAAATATTCAGGTACGGTAGAAGATGCTATCGCAATCCAAAACGGAGTGGCGCAAGGGTTGTCTTCTGCAATCATGACTAATAATTTGCGTGAAGCAGAATTGTTCTTGTCAGTTGTTGGCTCAGATTGTGGGATAGCCAATGTAAACATCGGTACATCTGGTGCTGAAATTGGTGGTGCATTTGGAGGAGAAAAAGAAACAGGTGGTGGACGTGAGTCTGGATCTGATGCTTGGAAAGTGTATATGAGAAGACAAACTAATACAATTAATTACACAACAAGTTTACCTTTGTCACAAGGGATAAAATTTGATTTGTAAGTTTTAGATTAAAATAAATTTTATAAAAAACGCTTTGTCTTATTTAGATAAAGCGTTTTTTTATAAATTAGACAAAAAAAGAATAATGACCAATTTAGAAGGAACATTTACAGATATTTCAGGTTGGCATAAAAATGTTCATTATAGCACTGGTGGTACGCGAAGTAAATATATTGCTTTGCATCCTGATACAAATGAAGAATATTTTTTTAAAGGATCGAAGGAGACACCTTTAAGAGAAATTCGTTATCCAACTGAATTTTGGTCTGAAATTGTTTCTTCTAAAATCGGGCAATTTTTAGGTTTTCCAATGTTAGATTATAATATTGCTTATGATAGTAAACACAAACAAAAAATAGGTTGTTTGTCCAAATCGATGGTTTTTGGTGCTAAAAATAAATTGACCGAAGGGAAAACTTATTTGACAGGATTTAACGCCCAATATAATCCGGATATAGATAAAAAGGACTATACCTTTCAATTTATTTGTAATGCTTTAAAAAGTTTTTCTTTAGATGAATATATCAAAAACATTATAGAAATTATAGTTTTCGATAGTATCATTGGAAATTCAGATAGACACCAAGAGAATTGGGGTATAATAACAAAACATAAAATAATACATCAAGTAAAACCTGAAAAAGAGATTGTTTCTAAAGTAGAAGAGCGAAGTTTCTACAGAAAAATAAGAAGATTAACTAGAAAGTTTTTCACTGACGAAAACATCAAATCTGAAAGTATAATAGACAACCAAAATTCTACAGTAAAATTTGAAATTAAGCATCAAATAGCCCCAATTTATGATAGTGGTTGTTGTCTAGGGAGAGAGCATTTAGATGATAGAATTGTAAAAATGCTAGGTGATTCACAGATGATAGAAGCTTATGTAAGAAAAGGTAAATCAGAGATTCACTGGGAGGGGAACGACAAAAAAAGGAGTCATTTTGAACTTATAGAATTATTGTTGGGTCAATATCCAATTGAAACGATAAGGGTCGTAAATAGAGTTAAGGAGAAATACAACTCCGATGTAATAAAGCAGATAATTGATAATATTGACATCAATATTCCAAATGATTTAATTAAATTTAAATTATCGGTAACAAGAAAACAATTGATGTTAAAATTGGTAACTTTGCGCATTCAAACATTAATCCAATATTTATGAAAGCAATAGGACACATACACCTTATCTGGAGAGCAGGTAAAGGCAGTAGAAGAATTTCTGTTGGCACTATAAAAAAAAGTGCCTCAGAAGGAATCCGCTTTCAATATAATCAAGAAGGTGTTGAACAAGCCAAGAAGTTAGGATTTGTACATTATGAAGGTTTTCCGGATACAGATAAAATTTATAATGAAAATGTTATTGAAATTTTTGGTCAACGATTAATGCGTAGTGAAAGACCAGATTTGCAAGATTTTTATGATTTTTGGAATATTGATTTAAGTAAAAAAGAAGATAAATATTATATGTTGGCTTTTACTCAAGGGCTCTTACCAACAGATAATTTTGAGTTTTTGGCTCATTTTAATCCTGTGAAAAATTTATCTTTTGTTACTGAGATAACCAATTTATTAAAAAGTCAAATACCTTCAGACAAGGTTGCCGATGGAGATGTTTTAAGATATGAATTAGAGCCAAATAATCAATATGATAATAATGCTGTAAAAGTATTCAAAGAAGATTTATATCTTGGACATATTAAACTAATTCACTGTAGTGTATTCCACAAAACAAATAAGCAGTTTAATTTAACCGTTCAAGGAACTGAAAAAAATGGCGTTTTAAAACGAATTTTCGTTAAAGCGAGTCTTTAATTTATATTCGAAGATTAATTACACAACAAGTTTACCTTTGTCACAAGGGATAAAATTTGATTTGTAAATAGTAATCATAATAACTAAAAAAGGCAATTTGAGTTTTCAAATTGCCTTTTTTAGTTTAGATTCTTTTGTAATCTTCAAAAGAATCGTTCTGCTTTTTTGATTTTAATTTGATCTATAAATTAAAAGAAGCGCCAATGTTTAATGTAAACTGGTTGTTTAAGTTGTGACCAAAATCAGTACTGTTTTTGTCATATTTGGCAATAGGAACTCCAGCTTCTCCAAACAATCCAAAACCGTCAGTAAAGAAATAGCGGAAACCCAAATGGGCACCAAAATTTTTCAATCCTAAGTCTAATCCAGGATAGATATCCATGTTAGGCTCAAGTTGCATTACATTTCCTAGGTTGGCATTAAATCTGGCTTTTAGATCAACACGATCTCCAAAAGAAGGGTTTTCGTCAGTCAAAGGGTTTGTACGTACTGATAATAAATAATTAGCAGTAAGTCCCAATGACATGTTTTCTCCAATCCCAAAATCAGATGATACAAAAACACCGGTTCCACCGTCTTGTAAATTAAGACCAACTTGTCCCTTGACATCACCATTTCCTTTGAAGGCTTGAGCGCTAATTAGACCAAAAGACAATAGTAACGATAATGTAATAATTTTTCTCATAATTTAGGGGGCTATAAATTGAGTGGCAAAATTAGTTAATAAATACTAATTCCTCCCTTTTTCGTCAAAATACAGTACATTCAAAGGCTCGCTTTGCCAGAATTCTTTAGTGTTGATATCCATAATGGTCAAAGGTCCTTTGAAAGCGGCTCCTGTATCTACATTCCAGATGCAAGCCATTTGCAAGGGCTCTGTTTTTCCAATTCTAGTAACAGGAGTGTGGCCAATATAAATTTCATCATATAATGTCAAGCGTTTTGGATATAATAAATCATTGGGTTTGATGCTTCGGTCTAACGAAAGTGCAGTTTCCCATAAAGTTCTATCCCAATAAAATAACTTTGGGTAGAATTCGTAAGCTACGCCATTCATATTTGTAAACCCGGCATGAACAAAAAGACGGTTCTTGTCGTCAAGATGATAATCTTGCAGGGAATCCAAAAAATCAATATGTAGCTGCTTCCTTGTAGAGTCTACGTTACCATATGCCATAACTGTCGCTTCTCCGCCGTGTTTGTACCACAATGGGTTGTCCTTGCTGTCTTTAAGCCAATGTAGCAGCAGTTCGTCATGATTTCCACGAATAAAAATGCAGTTGTTCGTGCTGTTCAATTCGATTAAGAAATCGATAACTTGTGGCGATTGGCTCCAGCCATCTACATAATCTCCCAAAAAAATTAAGCTGTCGTGTGGAGTTACCTTGGCTCTTTCCATAATTTGGTGAAGTGCACGCAAGCCACCGTGTATATCACCTATAACTAATGTTCTCATTTGATGTGTTCTCAGAAGGGTTTTCTAAAACAGCCTGAAAGCTGCTTTGTTTTAATTGATAAAAATAGGCAAAAGAGTTAGTACATAAGAATTTTAAATGCTTTTTTTCGATGTAAAAGGGCGTAAAGCAGGTCGATTTGAATTGTAATTACTGATTAGCGGTCAAAAAACAGGTTTGATTCCAATTGCCAGAATTGTTCATTTTATAAAAGTAACTAAATTAGCTTAAATCACAAAATATAAGGGTAGAAACCACTGTTCCAGCGGCACCTAAATATACCCAGATTTAGTGATTGATTAGATTAAAAATTAAGGTTAACTTTATAAAAAATTAAAACGCCAGAAAATGAATGCAATTATCGCTTTTTCCCTTTTAATTATCCAAATGTTATGCAGTTTTGTTAATGAAATCTTATTTGGCTAAAAAGAACAGTTCAGATGTAAAGATTACACAATGCCTATTGTAGGTCTAAATAGGAGATTGGCTTAATCGCTTCACTGCTTAATTAGATCCTTTGTTTTAATGGTATAGAAAATGTAGCTCATTAAAATAGTCATCATCATTTTCTAAAATTGTGTTAGCCACTTATTGGCAGTCTACTGTATGTCGTACTTCATCTTTCTCAAAATTCGCATAGCCTCCTTAAAGGATAAATATACTTGCGGATAGAGTTTTAATAGTGGCTTGGCTTCAATCAGCTTTTCTTTGGCATCATCAAAACCGTTGAGGTAACAAATCATGAAAGTCGAAGGTAAATTCCCTAAATCTTTATGTTCCCGCTCTGCCAATACCTGTCCTTTCTTTAATTTTTTTAATAAAGCGAGATTTGAGTTGTAAATGTGGTAAAGCATTTTACGATTGAATTCTGGCGGCTGAAAAAGCATTTCACTTTCAATCTTATAGTAACCATTCTCATAAAAATAAATGGTTTGTTTTTCCAATGGATAATAACTGGTTTTGTCATTCAAACCTAAGGGGACAAATTCCATAATCGTAAAAGAATGCTCGTCATAGGTTATCGTGACAACGTCTTGTGCCGAATAGAATAGCTTTACTTGTTCATTGATAAGCTCAATGTCAACACGGGATAAAAAGATTTTACCACGGACCCTTTTAGGAATCCCAGCCCAACAGATAATAAATAATTCCTTGAATACTTTGTATTGTGGTGCCATGTCCCTGTGGCGAAAGTTCATGAAATCAAAAACCCCGTCTAGAGTGTATTCAATATTGTTTCTGGAACCGTTTTCAATACCTATTACCGTTTCGGCATTTTGATAGTTTCTTTCAATTTTACCTACTATTGGTGTCGTGTTGCTTCCTACTCTTATGAATACACTGCCAGTAGGTATGGTGTGAATTCCCTTTTTGAAAAAAGAACTATTTTTTTTTGGTTTTACAGTTACAAGTCCCACTACCTTGTCCTTCGGCAAATTCGGAAATGGGACATTCTCGTACTGGATTTTTGGTGGATTTTCGAGATAGGCATTTACTAAGTTCTGGATGTGACTGTCGTCGAAAAAATCATCGCCTACAATTTCGTTATCCTGATCCTCAACCCCCACAACAATATAGGAATTATTTGTGGGATTAGAATTAGATAGTGCGCAAATGTGTTTCAAAAATTTTGCTTTTCCTTCCCGAGTGTGTAAGTTCAACTGACGTTTTTTATCATAAAAACTACACTCATCATTGTAGGCGAGCAGGTTTTTGATTAAAAGGCGCTTGTTGATCATTTGGTAAATACGGAGGTTGAAAAATAGTTAAAAGTCGAGTTAACGAGCTAAAGTAAAATTTATTCCCTAAATTTATGTATTGATTTTACGTTGTTAATATACTAATTTTTAATAATTTAAAGATATGAAAAGGATAAAATTTTGCCTCAAAGGCTTTTTTGCAATAACCTTAATGGGTTTATTTTTTTTGGGATGTGATAGTAATAACGATACACCAGAAAATTCAAGGCTTACTGTTCGAATGGCAGATGCGCCAGGGAATTATGATGCTGTATTTGTGGAATTGGTTGATGTAATGATTAAAAACGCTGATGATGCTGATGGTAGCAAAGGATGGGTAAGTATAGGGAATGTAACTCCAGGAATACACGATTTGTTGAAGTTAACCGGAGGAGTAAATGTGGTATTGGCAGATAATACAGTTCCTTCTGGATATTTGGGACAAATCAGGTTGCTTTTGGGGGACAAAAACACAGTGGTTAAAAACGGAGTGAGATACGATCTGAAAACTCCAAGTGCCCAACAGTCTGGATTAAAATTAAAAATTAACCAAACCTTGGTTGCGGGTGCGACCTATGAGTTTATGTTAGATTTTGACGTGAAGAGTTCTGTAGTTGTTCAGGCGGGGAATTCAGGAAATTATAACCTTCATCCGGTGATCAGAGTGTCAACGACGGCAACATCAGGAGTGATAAAAGGGACTGTTAGTCCAATTCCTACTGATGCAAAAGCACTGGGAGCTTCCGTTAAAGTGGGTGACGTTACAATTTCAGCATTTGCAAATGACTTGGGGATGTTTCAACTAAACGGAATTCCTGCAGGAACTTATGATGTAAAAATAACATATGAATTGGCAGCTGTAGAGCAAACTAAAATAGTTTATGGTGTAATTGTAATGGATGGTAAAGTCACTGATATGGGTAGTACCTCCTTGCCGTAACATGGAATAATAAATGTTTTAATAAAAAAGCAGCTGTATGACAGCTGCTTTTTAGTTTTTTTTTAATTTGATTGGGGTTTCGATATTTTTAGGCTTCGTTACCACGCTTACTAATTTGCTTTAAAATTAATTTTTATTCACAATTGTCGATGATGCTTGGGCTGTACTCATTACCACTAAATCGGCAATGTTAATATGATACGGTCTAGAAACTACAAAATGAATTATATCAGCAATATCCTCTGGTTGCAAGGGGTCAAAACCTTTATACACGTTTGATGCCCTTTCAGTATCTCCTTTGAAACGCACCTCGCTGAATTCGGTTTGCACCATTCCGGGATGAATAGCTCCGACCCTGATTCCAAAAGGGTTTAGGTCCATACGCATTCCTTGATTCAAGGCGTCAACGGCATGTTTTGTAGCACAATAAACATTTCCATTCGGATACACTTCTTTTGCTGCAGTGGAACCAATATTGATAATATGACCTGATTTTCTTGCAATCATCTGGGGAATTATTGCCTTAGAAACATATAAAAGTCCTTTTATATTGATATCAATCATCGCGTCCCAATCGTCTACATCTCCAGTTTGAATTGGGTCTAAACCATGCGCATTACCAGCGTTGTTAATCAGAATGTCGATTTTGGAAAAAGCTTCGGGTAGAGAATTGATTTGTTCTGAAACAGCTTTCTTGTCCCGAACATCAAACTGTAAAGTGTGAACTTTGGTCAATTTAGAAAGTGCAGTTTCAAGTTCAAGCAGTCGATCTTCCCGTCTTCCGCAAAGTATGATTTTGTACTTGTTTTGTGCTAATATTTCGGCTGTTGCTTTACCAATTCCGCTGGTAGCTCCAGTTATGAGGACTGTTTTATTCATGGTTTGTATTTTTGTTTCGTTCGTTTCTAATCATATAAACTAGGTTAATATGGACAACAACAGAAAATAATTAGAGATCTGCTATTACATATTGAAACCCAAAATCAGACCGTTATTTAAGGCACATCTTTTCCCATACTTTCTGACCAAATGGCAAACCAATCTTCTTTGTCAAGATCTAACTCGACCGCTTTCATCAGAGATTGTATACGTGCTACATTAACAGTTCCCGCAATAGGCATTACTTTTGCCGGATGTTTCAAAACCCACGAAAGCAAAATGGTATCTGAGCCTAAATGGTATTTGGAGACTAGTGTCGCAAGTAATTTTTTCAATCGATGCGTTTGTGGAATGTCTTTCCTGAATACGCAACCTAATGGATTCCAAGACATGGGACGAATTTCGTGCATTTGCATATAATCAAAGCTTCCATCGAGCATCGGTTCAAAATTGGTTGCTGAAAACTGGACCTGATTATAGCTGATTTCCGTTTTTTGACGAATCAGTTCCGTTTGTGAGGAAGTGAAATTCGAAAGTCCAAAATCGATTATTTTCCCCTCAGATTTTAGTTTTTCAACTGCTTCAGCAATTTCGTCAGCCTGCATTAACGGACTCGGTCTGTGCAGTAAAAATACGTCTAAATAATCAGTTTGCAGATTCTTTAACGATTGTTCAACCGACTTGATAATGTGCGGTTTGGAATAGTCATAATGCTTTACAGTATTGTCTCTGTTTTCTGACAACATCTTAATTCCACATTTAGATATTAATTGCATTTTTTCTCTTGCTATTTTGCTCGAGGAAAATGCTTTTCCAAAATCAGCTTCTGTGGTATATGAACCATAAATATCGGCATGATCAAAGGTCGTAATTTTGTTTTCAAGACAAACGTGGATCATGTTTTCCATTTCCTTTGAAGTGAGGTTTTTATCCCAAACTCCCCAATTCATAGTTCCTGCTATTATAGGTGATAAAGTTGTTTTATTCATGGTTTTTATTTTTTAGTAAAATCGGTAATTATGCGATTCCGAAGTATATTTTTCAAAGTTCTTAAAAATATAAAAATTGTATCATAATTCGACCTTAAAATTAGGGCATTTGCCGAAGTTTTAACCATTTTTTAACATCTTACCTCTAAAAAATAATTCAATTTGCACTCTCAAAAGTAAGGCATTAAATTCAAGGTTTTAAAAATATCAATATGGAAGAAAATACATCGACTTTAGACATAAGAGCAATCAATGAAAAAATAGAAAGAGAGAGCGCTTTTATCGACCTTCTGACTATGGAAATGAATAAAGTGATTGTGGGTCAAAAGCACATGATCGAACGATTGTTAATTGGACTTTTGGGTCAGGGACATATTTTATTAGAAGGTGTTCCGGGATTAGCAAAAACTCTGGCCATAAATACGCTGTCACAAGCGGTGCATGGATCGTTCAGCAGAATCCAGTTTACACCGGATTTATTACCTGCGGATGTTGTAGGAACCATGATATACAACATTAAACAAAATGAATTCTCTATTAAAAAGGGGCCTATTTTTGCCAATTTTGTATTAGCTGATGAGATTAACCGTGCGCCAGCCAAAGTGCAATCAGCATTATTAGAGGCGATGCAGGAAAAGCAAGTAACTATTGGTGATACTACTTTCAAGTTAGAGAGACCTTTCTTAGTTTTGGCTACTCAAAATCCAATTGAACAAGAAGGAACATACCAACTTCCGGAAGCGCAGGTCGATCGTTTTATGTTGAAAACAGTTATCGATTATCCTAAAATGGATGAAGAGCGCCTAGTTATTCGTCAAAATCTAAAAGGAAGCTATGAGAAAGTAAATCAAGTGGTTTCTGTTGAACAGATTTTACGTGCACAGGAAGCAGTTCGTGAAGTGTACATGGACGAAAAAATAGAAAAATACATTCTTGATATCGTGTTTGCTACTCGTTTTCCAGAGAAATATAAACTGGCTGATTTGAAACCATTAATCAGTTTTGGAGCATCGCCACGTGGAAGTATCAATTTAGCGAATGCAGCCAAATGTTATGCTTTCATAAAACGTCGTGGTTATGTTATTCCTGAGGATGTTCGTGCCGTTGTACATGATGTATTGCGTCACAGAATTGGGATTACTTACGAGGCGGAGGCTGAAAATATTACTTCTGTTGATATCATTAATAAAATCATCAACGAAGTAGAAGTGCCTTAAAGTTTGTTTAATGTTTAAAGTTTCAGGTTCTTGAATGTCAAGCTTGAAACGTTAAAATTTTAAACTTTAAACAAATTAAAGAATGGATACAAAAGAGCTTTTAAAGAAAGTACGTAAAATAGAAATTAAAACCAGAAGGTTGAGCGATCATATCTTTTCTGGGGAATACCATACTTCGTTTAAGGGGCGCGGAATGACGTTCAGCGAAGTGCGACAATATCAATATGGAGACGATATTCGTGCTATTGACTGGAACGTAACAGCGCGTTATAACGAAGCGCACGTTAAAGTTTTTGAAGAAGAGCGGGAATTGACGATGATGTTGATGGTTGATATTTCAGGCTCGGAGAGTTTTGGTTCTCAAAAACAATTCAAAAAAGATATTGTTACTGAAATTGCGGCGACGATGGCTTTTTCGGCAACCCAAAATAATGATAAAATTGGTTTGATATTATTTTCAGACCAAATTGAATTATATATTCCGCCTAAAAAAGGGCGATCACATGTGCTACGTATCATTCGGGAATTGATAGAGTTTGAACCTAAAAGCCTTAAAACTGATCTTGCTCAAGCATTGAAGTTTTTATCAAGCACCCAAAAGAAGAAAGCCATCGTATTTATGATTTCTGATTTCATGTGTGGAGATTATGAGCAAACCCTAAAAATAGCATCTAAGAAACACGACATTACAGGTATTCGAGTATTTGATATTCGCGAAGAAAAAATGCCAAATATTGGTATGGTTTCAATGCTAGATGCTGAAACGGGTGAAACGCAGTTAATTGACACCAGTTCGAAAACAGTACGTCTCAATTACGAGAAATATTACAGGGATAAAGTAAATTATTTCAAGGAAACTTTCAGCAAATCAGGTTCAGGAGTTGTTAATACTAGAGTTGATGAAAGCTATGTGACCAAATTGTTGGGGTATTTTAAATCGAGATAGAGATTTTTGATTAAGTATGAAACAGCCAAAACAAATCTGAAATAATTTATGTTTTTGATATCAAACGAATAATGAATTTGTAAGAAATCTAAAATCGTTAATCAAAAATCTAAAATTTCAAGAATTAAATATGAAAAAAAACATATACCTACTAATCTTGCTTCTTTCCACTGCAATTTTTGCTCAGCAAAAAAGGTTGGAAACAAGTATCGATACAACGAAAAATAAAATTGGTGCCGAGTTTAAGTTAACCATAAAAACTTCGGTGGATACCTTGTCTAAAGTTATTTTTCCAAACCTTAAAAATATTGGAGCCCTTGAGGTGATTCGGTCTTATCCAATTGACACGGTAAAAAAAGAGGACCGTTATGAATTAATCAAGGAATACGGACTGACTCAATTTGATTCTGGAAAGTATTCCATTCCAAGTATCAAGATTTTTATCAATAGTAAGCCGTACATGTCGGATTCTCTTTTGGTAGAAGTTGCAAATGTTCAAGTCGACACATTGAAACAAAAAATGTACGACATTAAGGATATTACGCCAGTAAAGAGTTCATTGGGCAACTGGTGGAAATACCTTTTGATAGTAGCTTTATTTCTGGGTATTGGTGTATTGGTATATTGGTTGGTGAAAAAACAACAAAAGAAAAAGATCGAGGAAGAGGTCTATAAAACTCCTATTGAAAAAGCGACCAGTCTACTGAATAGCTTAGAGAAGAAAGAGCTTTGGCAAAAAGGGGAGGTTAAAGAATATTATAGCGAGTTAACTGATATTGCTCGAAATTACATTGAGGAAGCGATAGAAATTCCTGCTATGGAAAGTACTACTTCAGAATTGATTTTGGGACTTAGAGCTGCTTCAGTCAGAAAAAAGATGACGGTTTCGAAGGAAACTATTGAAAATCTGGAACGAGTTTTGAAACAAGCCGATTTAGTAAAATTTGCGAAGTCAAAACCATTGGACTACGAAATAGCAGAGGATAAAAATAAAATACAAAAAGCAATTCTAACACTAGACAGTTCTATTCCTGTTGAGGTTGAAATTGAAGAAGATGCGATTCTGAATGAAGCACAAAAACAAAAACAGATTCAAATTCAATTAAAACAAAAGAGAAAAAGAAGAATTCTAATTGCAGCCGCTTCCGTTCTTTTCTTACTGTTGGCTACGACGAGTTATTTTATCGTGACCAAAGGCTTTACTTATGTTAAGGATACAGTCACTGGAAACTCAAGTAAAGAACTATTGGAACGAGAATGGATAAAAAGTACCTACGGGAATCCAGGGGTTGTTATAGAGACTCCTGAAGTACTGAGAAGGATAGACTTGACAAAATCATTGCCTAAAAACGGATTGGCACTTATTAAAGAAATGAATTCTTTCGCCATTGGCGGAGTTGCTGATGAGTTTTACCTGATGGTTTCTACTTATAAATACAAACAAGACTCGACAGCAGTTGATTTAAAAAAATCATTAGAGGTTACTTTGCAGACATTAGAATCTCAAGGAGCACAAAATATGATTGTGAAACAAGAAGATTTTGAGACTAAAGAGGGCGTAACCGGGATTAAAGGATACGGTACTTTTATGAGAGTGAATGATAAGTCGATAGGAAGCGAAAAATTATATTATGAGATCGTATTATTCAGCCAACAAGGGGGATTACAACAAATTATGATTTTCCATAAAGACGGTGATTCTTATGCAAATGAAATAGCTGACAGAGTGATGAGCTCAGTCGAATTAATACAACTAAGTAAATAATGACGAATATAACTTTTCTAAATCCTGAGTTTTTCTGGTTGTTTCTTTTGATTCCAATTGCCATTATCTGGTTGGTTTTTAAAAGGAATGAGCAATCAGTCGCTTTAAAAATCAGTTCAATTCAAGGGTTCAAGGGATCGACATCTTTATTGGCAAGGCTAAAGCCCTTTTTAAGCGTATTTCGATTATTGGCGTTAAGCTCTTTAATTGTGGCCATGGCAAGACCAAGAACGGTTGACATAAGCAACAAAACAAAAACGACAAAGGGAATTGATATTGTTATGGCAGTAGACGTTTCCGGGAGTATGTTGGCCAAGGATTTGAAACCAAATAGGATGGAAGCGCTAAAAAGAGTGGCGGCCGATTTTGTAGACGAAAGACCTAACGATAGAATAGGACTAGTGGTTTATGCCTCTGAAGCGTATACAAAAACACCGGTAACCAGCGATAAAGCTGTTATTCTTGAGGCTATTAAGAGCATAAAATACGATAATGTTTTACAAGATGGAACGGGAATAGGGATGGGATTAGCCACTGCCGTAAACAGATTGAAAGACAGTAAGGCCAAAAGTAAAGTGATTATTCTTTTGACGGATGGAGTTAATAATGCGGGTTTTATTGAGCCAGAAACGGCAGCAGATATTGCTAAACAATATGGAATAAAAGTATACACCATAGGGATAGGAACAAATGGTATGGCGGAATTCCCATATGCTGTTGCTCCAAACGGTCAGTTTTTGTTCCAAATGATGAAAGTGGAAATTGATGAAAGATTGATGAAAAGTATCGCCAAAAAAACTGACGGACGGTATTTTAGAGCAACAAGTAATAATAAGCTGGCTGAAATTTATGGTGAAATCAACAAATTAGAAACCACCGAAATCGAAGAGCTTAAGTTTTATGATTACGATGAGAAATATAGATCTTTTGTGTGGCTTGCAGGATTTTTATTGTTAGCTGAAATTGGTTTAAGAAATACAGTATACAAAAGCTTCATTTAGGTTGTTAAAGAATGGAGTAAAGAGAGTCATAAATGGCACTCTATGATTTAAAATAATTTGGTGTACTTTGTGCTAAAACATGGTGCCCTTTGTGTTTAAGAAAAATATGGAATTAGACGAAAAAAAATATTTATACCTGCTATTCATACTGCCGTTAGTAGTGTTGTTGTTTCTATACAATTTATATTGGAAACGAAAAAAGCAGCGTGAATTTGGAGATTTGGACGCGATAAAAAGATTAAGTCCAGAGAAGTCTACTTTTAAGCCCACTTTCAAACTGGTAATTATTCTTTTGGCATTGGCTGGATTGATATTAGGATTGGTAAATCCAAAAATAGGGACCAAAATGGAAACGGTGAAAAGGGAAGGAATTGATATCGTTTTTGCGATGGATATTTCTAAAAGTATGCTTGCCGAAGATATTGCTCCAAGCCGATTAGAGAAAAGCAAACAGATAGTTTCGCAAATCATAAACCAATTAGGAAATGACAGAATCGGTATTGTAGCTTATGCAGGAAGTGCGTTTCCAGTCTTGCCTATAACGACAGATTACAGCGTGGCTAAAATGTTTTTGCAAAGCATGAATACAGGAATGGTTTCTTCGCAAGGGACATCTCTTGATGAAGCGATCAAATTATCGGCGACTTATTTTGACGACAAGAGCAAAACGAGTAAGTTGTTGATTTTGATTTCTGATGGCGAAGACCATTCTGAAGGAGCACAAGCAGCGGCGGAAGAAGCCAATAAGCAGGGAATGAGAATTATTACGATAGGAATCGGAACCGAAAAAGGAGGGACTATTCCTTTAAAAAGGAACGGAATTGTTGAAAGCTATCAGCGAGACAATAATGACCAAGTTGTAGTTACAAAATTAAACCGTGCTAGTTTAGAAGCAATCGCAAAGGCTACAAAAGGCGGTTATGTGAACGGAAACAACACTAAAGAAGTGCTGGAATACATAAAAAGTACTTTGGATAAAATTCAAAAAACTGAATTTGAATCTACGCAAATGGCAGATTTTCAGTCGCAATTTCAATGGTTTCTTGGAATCGCATTTGGTTTGTTGTTTTTAGATTTCTTCTTGTTAGAAAGAAAAACGAACTGGGTTAGCAAGTTGAATTTATTTAACGAAGAAAAGTAAATCGTTACTCCTTCAAAGTTTTGGCTTTGTAGGATTGACAGAATTAAATTAAAATGAAAAACATTAAGAAATATATATTTGCCTCTTTCTTCTTTCTCCTTTGGGGACTGGGAGGAGTGTTTGCCCAAGAAAAGGATAAAAGTTTGCCTAAAGCAAATGACGAATATGCTGACAGTAAGTTTGTTGACGCTGAAGCGAATTATAGGATTTCAAATTCAAAATTCCCCAGTAGAACTATTGCTTCCTATAATTTAGGGAATGCGATTTACAAGCAAAACCAAGCTTCAGAAGCGAAATTTGCCTATGCAAAATCAATAAAAAATGCCAAAACTAGACCTCAAAAGCACAAAGCCTTCCATAATTTAGGAAATGTTTTTATGAAGGAGAAAAATTATACTGAGGCAGTAGAAGCATATAAAAATGCACTTCGCAACAATCCAGCTGACGAGGAAACAAGATACAATTACGCCTTGGCTAAGAAGATGCTAAAGGAAAATCCTCCGAAAGACGATAAGAGCAAGGATAAAAAAGACAAGGATAAAGATAAAAAGGACAAAGACAACAAGGATAAAAAAGATCAAGACAAGGATAAAAAGGACGATAAAAGCGATAAGGATAAAGATAAAAAGGACAAAGAAGGAAAGGATAAGGATGACAAACCGAAAGATCAAGAAAAACCAAAGCCAGCTCCTGGCGGAATTTCAAAACAACGATTAGAAAACCTTTTAGATGCCGTTAGTAATGAAGAAAAGAAAGTTCAAGACAAAGTAAACGCTTCGAAAGTAAAAGGGAAGCCTACGAAAACTGAGAAAGATTGGTAATCAATTTTATCAGTTAGGAAATTAGGCACGCAACAATAGAATTTAATATATATCCGGTAAGGAAAGATTGAATAAGAAAATGAAAAGATATTTGATTTTAATACTGATCAGTTTTCAAGGACTATTGGCTCAAGTGCAATTTGAAGCTAAAGTCAGCAAAACAACGCTTGGATTAAACGAAAGACTTCGTATTGATTTTGCTATGAATATTGATGGAGATAACTTCAACGAGCCCTCTTTTGACGGATTTAGGGTAATTGCGGGACCTAGTCAGCAAGTGAGCCAATCGTGGGTAAATGGTAGGAGTTCTTTCGAAAAAATCTACTCCTATTATCTGTTGCCAAATCAAAAAGGGAACTTGGTGATCAAGCAGGCCACTATTGAATATAATGGACAGGTGTATAAGACATCTCCTATAAAAATCAATGTAACTGCAGCTGTTGAGCAACCTAAAGATCCAAATGACACTAGCGTTTCAGCAGATAATAATATATATCTGGTTGCCGATATTTCTAAAATGAATCCTTATGTCAATGAACCAATTACAATCGTTTATAAATTGTATTTCACCAATGTGGGAATCTCTAATTTTAGAGAATTAAACAAGCCTAAATACAATGATTTTTGGAGCCAAAATATCGAAATAAAGCAACTTGTTGCCGAAGAAGGCATGTTTAAAGGCGAGAATTATCGTTATGTTGTATTGAAAAAAACAGTATTGTATCCCCAAAAAGCGGGTAAGCTTGATATTGAGCCATTGTCTATGGATATTGACGTGCAGCTGCCTAGCAATCGAAGAGATGTTTTTGGCCGAATGGTCTTGACTGAAGGGAATAAAAGAGTGTCTGCTGGAGCAAAAACTATTACGGTGAAAGCGCTTCCGGAAAAAGGAAGGCCAGATGATTTCTCAGGGGCTGTGGGTAATTTTGATTTTAAAGTAACACCTACAAAAACGAATCTGAAAAACGGGGAAAGCCTTGATTTAATTGTAAGTGTTACCGGAAAAGGAAATATGAAATTGTTCAGTTTACCAAAGCCAGTGGTTCCTAATGCGTTAGAAATGTACGATGCCGTTCACAACGAACAAGTCAACACTTCCTTGTCAGGAATGTCTGGAAAGGTATCAGACACTTATACAATTGTACCACAGTATAAAGGAAATTATCCTGTAAAACCAATGCAATTTTCCTATTTCGATTTGGCGACAAAAACCTATAAAACGATAACTTCTGCCGAGGTAATGGTCAATGTGCTAGAGGGACCTACCGATACCAGAACTGTAGAAAATCAAAATTCGAAGAATGGTAAGAATAAAATTTCAAGCCTAGAACAATTCAAGTTCATTAAACTAAAAACGAATCTTATATCAAGAGCACAGGATGATTTCTTTGGATCTCAGTTGTTTTATGGATTATTGTTTTTACCTTTTTTACTGTTGCCACTAATTGTTTTGTTCAAAAAGAAGAAAGAAGCTATCGATGGCGATGTTGTAGGAAACAGAATAAGAAGGAACAATAAATTGGCCAAAAAATATCTGTCGGAAGCCAAAAAACAAATCAAGAACAAAGAACCTTTTTATGTTGCCTTAGAAAAAGCGATGCATAATTTTCTTAAAGCCAAACTACATATCGAAACTGCAGAAATGAGCAAGGACAATATAAAGGAACTGTTATTAGGCAAAAATGCTAGTCCAGAAGGAGTAAACGATTTTATAGCGCTTACTGAGAACTGTGAAATCGCTAGATATGCTCCTGCCTCAAGTGCTACAATCCAGCAAGATTATGACAAGGCTGTATTGATAATTTCAGAGTTGGAAAAACAGATCTAATAATTGGTAATCCACAACTGACAAGTAAACAAAATGAAACAGATACTTTATATATTTTTATTATTAACTCAAGTGATCTTTGCCCAAAATGGCTTTGAAACAGGGAATGATCTGTATCAAAAAGGCAAATACAAAGAAGCGGTCGCTGCCTACGAAAATGTTTTGAAAACCAACAAACAATCTTCGGAATTGTATTTCAACTTGGGGAACTGCTATTACAAACTCAACAAAGTGGCACCAGCTATTTATAATTACGAAAGGGCTTTAGTACTTAGTCCGAATGATAGCGATGTGCTGACCAATTTACGATTTGCCCAAAAGCGAACCATCGACGAAATAAAAGTGATTCCTAAAGTGGGATTTGCTAAATTACTTCGTGATTTTACAGGTATTTATCATTACAATACTTGGGCGTGGATTTCAGTTGCGTTTTCTGTGTTGTTTTTATTGTCATTTATTGGGTACTATTTTTCTCAATTGACCGTGTCAAAGAGAATTTTCTTCTTCGGAATGTTCATTATGTTTGTTTTACTACTTATTAGTGTTGCTGCAGCTATTTTCGAGAATAGCCATTATAAAAATGAAATTCCCGCAGTAGTATTTGCTGAAATGGTAGAGGTCAAAGCAGAGCCCCAAAAATTGGCGTCAAATGTTGTGACACTGCACGAAGGGACAAAGGTTTTTGTGAAGGAAACGCTGCAAAACTGGAAAAAAATCCAGTTAACTGATGGTACCGAAGGTTGGATTCAAACATCCGCCATTAAAGAAGTAAAGTAATTCGGTTTTTTTAAGTCGGAAAATTTATCAGGTTTAGAATAAGCTTAGGTAGGATTGCTTTCTTTTTTCTTTTTAAAATCATTGTACCAAGTTTCCAGTGAGGGATAAATGCATTTTGATGTCTCTTGGATCGGATTATAAAATAAGGAATGATCAAGTGTCTCTTCCTTGGTAATCATATTGTTTATATTGATTTTTTGAAAAAGATTCAATACAATACTTAGAAGCAGTATGGTTTTTATAACACTAAAGAAACCTCCTGCCAATTTGTTGATCCAACCTAAAAAGGCGAAGTCCATAATTCCAGTAAAAATTTTTGCCAAAACATGTACTACTAACACGACAGCTATAAAAGTCAGTCCAAAAGCAACTATCTCTATATATTTAGGCGACCAAGAAACATGTCCAGCAAGAGTTTTCCGAACCACATAAGAGAATTTTATGGCAATATAGATTCCCAATAGCAATGAAATCAAGGAGGCTAATTCTATAAACAGACCATTTTTTATGCCTTTGTACAAGGCGTAAATAAGTAGAGAACCTAAAACAATATCTAAAAAACTCATAGTTAAGGAATAAAGAGAATAGAGCAAAGATAGAAGAATATAGAAATTAGACAGAGAAAAGAAAGCAAAAGAGAGAAGTCATTAAAAGAATAAAGAAAATAGAGAATAGAATATCCCGAAGTCATAAAGGTAGTTGCTATCTTTGCCAAAATCAATTTTTTTTAACGCAAAGGATGAAGTGTTTTTACTTTATTCTTTATTCTATTTTCAAAAAAAATGTCAAGAGACACGCAACTTAAAGACCGCTGGGAAAAGCTGGTAAATATACTTTCAGATCAATTTTCACAAGGAGAAGATTTAGATTTGGACGCCATAATTTATTTAATCGGAGTACAAGAACTAGGAAAAGTTCATAGTGAATATAAAAAAGACGAGAAACTAAATCTGATGCATATCGCGATTTGCAGATTACTGGAGCCTTATGGTTTCTATGAATTCGAATTTTTTGATGAAGACGGCTGGCCTCATTATAGAGTCAAAGAAGAGTTGCCACCGCTAAAAGCGGGTGAACAGTCTGTTTTGATGAAAGAGGCAATTGTTAATTATTTTCTGGAAAGAGAAGTTATAGAGTAAGAATTTAGAATCGCAGATTTAGGATTTTTGACTTTAGCTTGTAAACTTTGAACTTTACACTTTAAACCTGAAACAAATTACTTAAATTTGCACACTCAATTATTGAATGAAAATGATAGATAAGATAAAAGAATATATTGGTGAAGCACAAGCTTTCTCAACACAAACCCCAGCAGAATTAGAAGCTTTCCGAATTAAATTTCTTGGAAGTAAAGGGCTTTTAAAAGAGTTTTTTGCCGAATTCAAAAATGTTCCTAACGAACAAAAAAAAGAATTTGGACAAGTAATTAACTTGCTTAAAACTTCGGCTGAAGAAAAAGTAAAATCCATTCAAGAAGCTTTGGAAAACAAAGAAGAAAGTAAAGGGTTTTACGGTGATTTAACAAGGTCCGGTGAGCCTGTTACTATTGGTTCCCGTCATCCTATATCTTTGGTAAAAAACCAAATTATCGATATCTTTTCAAACATTGGTTTCAATGTTTCCGAAGGGCCTGAAATCGAGGATGATTGGCATAATTTCACTGCATTGAACTTACCGGAATACCATCCGGCGCGTGATATGCAAGACACTTTTTTCATTCAAACAGATCCTGATATTTTGTTGCGTACACACACATCATCTGTGCAAGTGCGTTACATGGAAAACAATAAACCGCCTATACGTACTATTTCTCCGGGAAGAGTTTTCCGTAATGAAGCCGTTTCATCTCGTTCGCATTGTATTTTCCACCAAGTGGAAGGACTATATATCGATAAAGATGTTTCATTTGCTGACTTAAAGCAAACTTTGTTGCATTTTACAAAAGAGATGTTCGGAAAATCAAAAATCCGTTTGCGTCCGTCTTATTTTCCATTTACGGAACCAAGTGCTGAAATTGATATTTATTGGGGACTGAAAACCGAAACCGATTACAGAATTACCAAGGGAACCGGATGGTTAGAAATTGGTGGTTGTGGTATGGTAGATCCTAACGTGCTTAAAAACTGTGGTATCGATCCAGAAGAATATACTGGTTTTGCTTTCGGAATGGGAATTGAAAGAATTGCCATGCTGAACTATCAAATTGGTGATATTCGTATGTTTTATGAAAACGATGTTCGTTTCTTGGAGCAATTCAAAGCGAGTATATAATTAATAAGAATTAGGAGCTATTTCCAGCTATTCGTTGCAATCTTTTCTTGTTTTAAAGAAAAACAAGAAAAGGATTTTCACTTCTATCTGGGCTAGAAAGTTCTAAATAATACTATTTTGTATCTTCAAGACATCATAGCAAAACATTAGTAATGAAAAAAGACATTATCATCCCCGAAGTGGAAAACGTATTTGTAGCTGCCGTTCAAGAATGGAGCGACGATTTCATGGAGAAAGTATGGTATGCCTATGTAATAAACGATAGCGACTTCCTTATAGAAAGCGTTATGGTTGTTTCAAAGGCTTTTGGAACCATAGATGGCGAAATGAAGAAAACGTCATTATTGCGTCATGCTTTTGTTGAAGTGCCACCAGTTTCAGTTGTTAAGATTGAAATGATGGAGAAAAGTGTTTTAGTACTCAATAATGAGTTTATGGTTACTTTTTTCATTGGCAATAAACTATACGACAAGAAATTTATATTTAAAGCAAAAGCTATTAATGAAGAAGCGACTGAGGAAGTACCTATATTATTTGTTGAGGGTGTCATTGTAAGGTAAGGCTGTTTTGAAATCATAAAAAAAAAGCACATTTATTTCTGTTTGTAAACAGTAATAAATGTGCTTTTTTATTTCGACTAATATTGTGTACAGTATGCCTATATTTTGAGCACTAAAACGAAATAACTTTGGTCAGTTTGTCCGTGGCCAAAAGACTTGCGTCTTTATTAACATACCAGGTTCTTACTTTTGGTATTTTAATTCCCAAGAAAACCTCTTGTTCGCTTACTACAATGTATTCTCCGTCGTTTTCAGTTACGTTATGGTAGAATTGGTATATTTCCATGGCATAGGTTTTTGGATCAAAATAAAAGAGCCAGGAATCTTTTCCGATCCCTTCTTCATATTTGACTTTTAAAACCAAATACTCTTTTCCCATAAATTCTTTTTGCTCAACTACCGGATCAATAATCGTTCCTGGGTCTTTAAGTTTCATTGGCAAACCATATAAAAACGTATAGTAGTTGCGCATGAATTTTGCTCTAGTTTCAGTTAAGTTGTAGGTTTTGGCTTCCTCCTCACTAAATTCTGTTTTACCGTTTATACTAAATGAGCAATTTTCTTTGTTTACAATATGCTCAATTTTATTCTCGTTTTTCAGAGAACTCAGTTTAAAATATTCTTGCGGTAAATCAATACTTATTTCACTCAGACGTTGATTGCCGTTAGGCATTTGCATTTCGATGAAAAGTTTTCCTTTAAATTGACTCCAATTGTTATTTGGGTCGTGATATTGAATGGTTTTATTTAGTAAATCTAATCCTGTCATCTGCTGAGCAGAAGCTGGGAAAACAACAACAAGACAAAGGAAAAGCAAGTTGCTCTGCAGCAATGCTAATGTTCTTTTGAATAAGATTGCAGCCATATTCTTGATTTTGTGTAAAATTACTTTTCTGAAGCGAACTAATTAATCAAGTTTGTCTGTTAATTCTTTAAAGGTAGCTTTAGCATCTTTTCCTTCATACAAAATTTGATATACAGCATCTATAATCGGTGTTTTTGCTCCATATCCCTGATTCAATTTGTAGGCGCTTTTTGTAGCGTAGTAGCCTTCAGAAACCATGCTCATTTCCATCATGGCGCTTTTTACGGTATAGCCTTTCCCGATCATGTTTCCGAACATTCTGTTTCTTGAAAAAACGGAATATCCAGTCACTAATAAGTCACCCAAATAAGCTGAGTCATTAATGTTTCGTTTCATTTTGTGTACTTTCTTGATGAATTTTTTCATCTCGCGGATACCATTACTCATCAAAACAGATTGGAAATTATCTCCGTAACCTAATCCATGTGCGATACCGGCAGCAATTGCATAAATGTTTTTCAACATGGCAGCATATTCAGTCCCGATAATATCGTCAGTGATTTTCGTTTTGATGTAATTTCCGGCTAAAGTTTTGGCTACAATTTCTGCTTTGTCAGCATCGCCACAAGCGATAGTTAGGTAGGACAAGCGTTCCAAAGCCACCTCTTCCGCATGACATGGACCGGTGATAACACCAATATTATAATAAGGAATGTCGTATTTGAAGTGAAAGTGTTCTCCCACAATCATGCTCGTTTCTGGAACGATTCCTTTGATAGCTGAAAAAATCACTTTGTCTTGTAAAGAAACTGTAAGTTTTTCTAGCTCACCGTTTAAGAATGCAGAAGGGATTGCAAATATGATGTAGTCAGCATAGGCGACAGCTTCATTAATATCACTTGTCAGTTTAAGTTTGTTTGTGTCAAACTCCACTGAACTTAAATAATTAGGGTTGTGCTTGTAGGTTTTAATATGTTCAATGGCAGATTCATTTCGCATGTACCACGAAACTTCAGAAAGATTTACACACAGCATTTTAGTAATTGCCGTTGCCCAACTTCCTCCACCAATCACTGCAAATTTTAAATTTTCGGTCATTTTTTTCATTAAATTTAACCAAAAGTACTTAAAATTGGATGAATTAATTAAAAAAATAATTGAAGATGACTTAAGTTATATGGGGGTGAGAACCTTTAAATTGCAATTAAAATTATTTTTATTATAATAATATGCAATAAAAGTTATTTATTAACGTTTAAGCCTATTATAAATTAAGTTTTTAATTAAAAATAAGAATTGAGTTAGTTAGTTTTGTTTTGGTATTATGAAAAAGGCGTCCTGAATTTAATTCCAGAACGCCTTTTTATTTCACACTGAATGATTTCAGTATTTTGAATTAGTAACTCATTTCCACAATAGCTTTTACTTTGTCTAATGTGATATTTTGTCTTTCACCTAAACCTTTCCAGCCTCTTTCGTCAAAACGATTCACAATAAAATCTGCCGTGTCGTCGTATTCTTTCGTGTAGTCAGAAAGTTTAGTGTCCATTCCCATTTTGTGGAAGAACTCAACTGTTTTATTAATCGCTTCATTGGCAATTTCATCTTCCGTACCTTCTAAGTGGAAGATGCGTTTTCCGTATTGTGCCAGTTTTCCTTTTTTAGTTTCAAACATTACTTTGTATAAACTTGGAGCAATAACAGCTAGTGTTCTTGCATGATCAATTCCATACATTGCAGTTAGTTCGTGACCAATCATATGAGTTGCCCAGTCACTAGGAACTCCTTTTTGGATTAAACCATTCAAAGCCATAGTACAACTCCACATAAAGTTAGATGCTAATGCATAATCTTTTGGGTTTTCTACCACTTTAGGACCAACTTCAATTAAAGTTTGCAAAATTCCTTCGGCAATGCGGTCTTGTAAATATCCTTCATGAGGATAAGTTAGGTATTGCTCCATTACGTGAGTGTAAGCATCAACAACACCATTTTGTAATTGTCTTTTTGGTAAAGATTCGATTACTGTTGGATCACAAATAGAGAATTGAGGAAACATAGCTGAACCACCAAAAGCTAATTTTTCTTTTGTAGATTCGATAGTAACTACAGCTCCAGAATTCATTTCACTTCCTGTTGCAGGTAAAGTCAATACAGTTCCAAATGGTACTGCGTTCTCCTTAATCAATATGCGTTTTTGCAAGATGTCGATTGGGTTTCCTTCAAAATTAACAGCAGCCGAAATAAATTTCACACCATCAATTACAGACCCACCACCAACAGCAAGGATGAAGTCAATCTTTTGTTCTTTAACCACAGCGACAGCTTTCATTAAAGTTTCGAAGTGAGGGTTAGCTTCTATTCCGCTAAACTCTACAACCTCATGACCTTTAAGATTGTTCATCACTTGTTCGTGAATTCCGTTTTTAAAGATACTTCCTCCACCGTAAGCTAGTAATATTTTAGCTCCTTTAGGTACGAGTTCACCTAATTTTTCAATTTGTCCTTTACCGAATACAAGATTCGTAGGATTATATAATTCGAAGTTTAACATGCTTATTTTTGTGTGTTTAATTGGTGCAATAATTTCTCAGCAACTAATTTAGATGAAGCTGGATTTTGTCCTGTAATCAACAAACCATCTTCAACTGCATAAGGGTGCCAGTCTTCAACTTTTGAATAAGTTGCGCCGTTTGCCTGTAGCGCATCTTCTAGTAAGAAAGGAACAACATCTGTTAATCCTACTGCTGCTTCTTCCGTATTTGAAAATCCAGTTACTTTTTTACCTTTTACTAAAAACTCTCCGTTTACTTTTACGTTTTTCAACACCGCTGGTGAGTGACAAACGAAAGCTACTGGTTTGTTATTAGTATAGAAAGCTGAAATCAATTCGCTTGATGTTTTGTCTGTCGCCAAATCCCAAAGTGGACCGTGACCTCCTGGATAAAACACAGCATCATAATCAGCTTCATTCACATCAGATAACCTATGTGTGTTTTTTAGTTTTGCCAATACTTCACTGTCTTTGTCAAGTCTTTTTGTGTCTTCTGTTGCTGCAGAAGGGTCGTCACTTTTTGGATCTATTGGAGGTTGTCCTCCTAGTGGTGTGGCAATGTCAATTTGAACGCCTTTATCAGCTAATTCGTAATATGGAGCTGCAAATTCTTCAGTCCAATATCCTGTTTTTTCTCCGGTATCTCCTAGTTTATCATGACTAGTAAGAACAAATAATACTTTTTTCATAATTTTTTTATTTTGTTTTTGCGCAGTTGCACCTAGGCAGCCTACTGTTAATGCTATTACTGTAAATAATGCTATTTTCTTCATTACTGATTTTGTTTCTACAAATTTACGGCGAATATGTTATCAATAAAAATAATTTAAATTATGTTTGTGATAAATATATTTATATCATGGTAAACTTGGAATGGTACAGAACATTTAAATCGGTGTATAAAAACCGTAATTTTTCATTGGCAGCCAAAGAATTATTTATCAGTCAACCGGCGGTTAGTCAGCAAATGTCAATGTTAGAGGCGCATGTAGGTTATAAACTATTCAATAGAAAATCTAAAGGAGTCGAACCAACAGAATATGCTAAGTTACTGAATAACTTAATAATAGAAGCTTTAGATCGATTGGAAAATGTGGAAAATGGTTTCCGAACTAAAGCTTTTAATGCCAATCGATTAATTACCATAGGAATATCTACCCATTTATTCAGTAGTTTGGGTAGTTCTCTAATTGCGAAATTTGAGTACATTGATTTTAGTTTTCATGAAGATGAAGTGCTTTTTGAATTGGTTAACGACAAGAAACTGGATTTTGCAATTGTGACTACTAAATACGACACTTTTGATACCATTCAGAAAAAAGTGGGTGACATCAAACAAATTATAGTTGGCTCAAATACCATTGCTGCTGCAGGATTTAAAACTAAAATCAAAGCGAATGATTTTACGGCTGCTGAAAATTGGTTAAATGAGCAAGTGTGGTATAGCCATGATTCTGGAATTCCGCATGTGAAATTATTTTGGATGTATGCCTTTAATAAAAAAAGGCCTTCTATAATTCCTAATTACATTATTCCTTCTGAATACGAGATGTTAGGGGTGCTCTCGAAAAATACTGGCGTGGCAGTTGTGTGGAATTGTAATGCCAAATCTTTCCTGCAGGACAAAAAGTTGCAATTACTATGGGACAGTAAGCAAATGCCTAATACTGAAGTACACTTATTATCCGGTAAAAACGATAATTTTAATACTGCTTTTCAAGAAATTGAGTCCGAGTTGAATAGTATATTGCGGTAATTATTTTTTGTAAAAATTATTGTGATCAATGTATTCCCAAACTTTTGAAGGTAATAATGGTTGGATATTTTTTCCTTCTTTAATGCTTTTCCTGATAAAAGTCGAAGAAATTTCAACGATGGGAGCATCAATCAAGTGAACTTTAGGGTGGTTTTTTAAACATGAATCTTCCTGATCGGGCGAGAGTCTTGGATAAACATAGATGTGATGATTTTGCAAAAGAACCTCATAGTTTTTCCATTTGTGTAGGGACTTCAGATTGTCTTCTCCCATAATCAGCGAAAATTCATGATCTGGATATTTTTCTTCGAGATGAACTAAAGTGTTAACCGTATAATTGGGTTGCGATAATTTAAATTCAATGTCAGATGGTTTGAGTTTTGGATAATCCTCGGTTGCCAGATGTACCATTTGTAGCCGATGATAATCATCTAGTAAAGTCTCTTTCTTTTTGTGCGGATTGTGCGGCGTAACGACTAACCAAACTTGTTCCAAGTCAGCATTTTCTGCCATGTGATTAGCAATAATTAGATGGCCAACGTGGATGGGGTTAAATGTTCCAAAATAAAGTCCAATTTTCATAGATTTAATTTAAAGATTTAAAAATTAAAGAATTGAAAGATTGTAATTGGTTTTTCAATCTTTTAATTTTTATTTATTTACAAAGTCCTTCACCAATTCATAGGCTTCGTCCAAAGCGATATCCAAGTCGTAGTTTTTGATAACAACATCAAACTGTGGAGCAGTAGCTAATTCTACGGAAGCTTTAGCAATACGCATATTGATCTTGTCGTCACTTTCTGTGGACCTTTTCTTGAGTCGGATTTTCAATTCATCAATACTGGGAGGTTTCACAAACACAGCTAATGTTTCTTCAGGAAATTTGTGTTTTATTCGTAATCCACCAGCCACATCAATATCAAAAATCACATTTTTTCCTTTAGCCCAGATGCGTTCCACTTCACTTTTTAGGGTGCCGTAGAAATTATCACGATAGACTTCTTCCCACTCCACAAAATCTTCGTTTTTGATATGAGTTTTAAAATCTTCTAAGGACATGAAGTAATAATCTTTTCCGTTAACTTCTTCCCCGCGACCTTCTCGAGTGGCGGCTGAAATGGAAAACTCCAAATTCAAATTTGGTTTGCTTAATAAATGCCTAACGATGGTCGTTTTTCCAGAACCAGAGGGTGCTGAAAAAACGATTAATTTTCCTTTTTTCATTTTATGCTGAATTTATTCCAGTATTTTTTTATTAGCTAAATCTACAATACGTTCAAAACCTGTTCTTTGATTTTTTCTAATTCGTCTTTCATTTGAACGACTAATTTCTGCATTTGTGCGTGGTTTGATTTAGAACCCATAGTATTGATCTCACGCCCCATTTCTTGGGTAATAAAACCTAATTTTCTACCATTGGCTTCCGTTCCGTTTATTGTTTCTAAGAAATAATCTAAATGGTTTGTTAGACGCACTTTTTCCTCAGTAATATCAAGTTTCTCTAAATAATAGATTAATTCTTGTTCAAAACGATTTTCATCCACGTTTACTTTAAGTTCTGCAATTGCAGTTTGTAAACGATCTTTTATTGCTTGTACGCGCTCTGGATCTAATGCTAGTGCTTCAGTCATGTATTGACGAATGTTGCCAATGCGCAATTGAAATTCCTTTTCCAATGACATTCCTTCGTCTTTTCTAAAAGCCAAGATATTCTGAACAGCTTCTTCGATAACAACTTGGATTTGTACCCAGTCATTTTCGTCAATTTCATCACGCTCCACTTTTAATGCGTCAGGCATTCTAACTGCCATTTTCATCAATTCAGTCTCGTCTGCATCAGCATAGATTTCCTTAAGCTGTTTGATGTATCCTTTTATGATTGGCGCATTTACTTTGGTTGAAGTTTGTTCTGCTGTGCTTTCGATAAAAATAGAAAAATCTACTTTTCCTCTTTCTAGTTTTACTGCTAATTGATTGCGCAATCCTAATTCTATTTCGCGGTAAAGGGAAGGCATTCTCACGTTCAAATCAAGTCCTTTACTATTTAAAGATTTTACTTCTATTGTTATTTTCTTGGTTGGTAATTGCAAAGAGGCTTTACCAAAACCTGTCATCGATTGTATCATATAATTTTCTAAAAGAGTTCAAAGATAAGAAAAAAGAGTTCATTGGCCAGAGTTCGACGCTGCCGATGTGTTTAAGAATATAAATGTCCTGTGAGCGAGCTTTAGTTTAGCTATCAGCAGTTTTCCTTTTCTGGGTAACCATGTAAACGCCCACAAAGATTAAAACTGCCGAAACTATTTTTACCAAACTCAGATCATCCTTTCCTAGGCCAATTGCAAACACAGTAGCGAAGAAAGGCTGAAGGTAGATAAAGACGGCAACGGTTGTTGGTTTTAATTCTTTCATGGTAAGCAGGTTTAATAAATAGGTTATAAAGGTCGAAATCACCACCACAAATCCTATTTTCCAATAAATGTGCACTGGTACTATCGCCCAGTTTACCGCTTCAAATTGGCTCCAGCCAAAAGGTAAAACCATCAAAAAACCAAAAAGATAGATCCATTTTACAAAGGTAAAAGCATTGTATTTGTCCATTAGTTTCTTGACAGTTATCAGATAGAAACCGTAGGAGACCGCATTGACAAAAACTAAAATATTGCCCAAGCTGGCATTAGAGGCCGTGCCAATTGATCTGCCGTAAAGGATTAGAAAGGCGGTTCCTATTAATCCGAGAATTATACCAATGACCATGCGTTTTTGCATGCGTTCCTTCATAATAATTGCTGACAGAACTAATACGATCATTGGTGTTGTGACCATTATCACTGATGCCGAGATTGGCGAAGTTAGGCTTAATCCCTTAAAAAAAGTAAGCATATTAAAAGCGACACCAAAGAAAGCGGCAGCAATAATTCGAGGAAAGTCCTTTAGTGCAATTTTTTCTTTTGGCATAAAAAGCCAGGAAAGCCAAAATAGCAGCATTGCGCCACTTACGCGCAATAAAATAAAGCCGTATGCATCGATATATTCTGGCATCACGTCCTTAGCAATAGTAAACGTAACGCCGTAAATTACAGAAACAATAGTAGCACCAAAAAGCGCAACATTCCTTTTAGACATTAGCTAACGCTTTCATTACTTGAAGCATGTTTTGCTGCGTACCGCCTACATAAACGTTATTGTCAATAACAAAAACGGGTCGGCTTAAAAAGGTATAGTGTTCTAGAATGTATTTTTTATAATCGGCTTCGGTCAAAGATTTATTCTTTAAATCCATTGTTTTATACAGTACTGCTTTTTTGCTGAATAACGCTTCGTAACTACCAGAAAGTTGGTGCATTTCTTCTAATTCCTCTTCTGTCAAAGCTGTTTGTTTTATATCGCGAAAAACTAGATTATTACCTTTTGGTAATGATTTTATAATTTTTCGGCAAGTATCACAAGAAGCGATGTAATATATTTTGTTCATAATAATTTCAATTTCTTTGTGCAAAGAAAAATCATTTGAAAGTGAAAATGATTATTTTTATCAAAAAAATAAAAATGAACACATCATTAGACGTTACTAGAACTAGTAGAAAAATGTTATCTCAATTTTTAAAAGGATATAATTTAGCTCAACTTAACACTATTCCCGAAGGACATAACAATAATTTGATTTGGAATATTGCACATATTGTTGTGGTACAACAGATGCTGGTCTATAATTTGTCTGGTCTTCCGATGAAAATTTCAGACACGCTGGTACAAAAATATAAAAAAGGAACAAAGCCAGAACAGGATGTGACACAAGCCGAAGTTGATGAAATTTATAATTTACTTATAGAAACGATCGATCAAACTGAGGTTGATTTGAATAACAATAGTTTTGTTAATTACCAAGAATATCCCACTTCGACAGGATTAGTTTTAAAAAACGTCAAAGACGCAATGTCTTTTAATAGTTTTCATGAAGGGATCCATATTGGAGCTATTCTTAGTATTAGAAAGTTCGTTTAGGTTTGAGTTATTTTATTAAAAGATAATCATTCACTTCGTTATAAGACAGCAATAATTCTTTAGGACCATCAGCGTAAGATGCTGCTTCATAAGGGTTGTAATATAAAAGCAGCCCTTGATCCGTATAGAATATATTGTTAGGTAAGCTAAATTTGTCGCCTTCAAATAGAAGGCCTGTTGCGTTAATGGACTTATTTGCAGGGATATTATATTTACTTCTGAATTTTTTTTCGGCGAAAGCCTTAAAAGTATTCTGGTCTTTAAACAATAGATGGTTTGGAATTGATTTTCCGGTTTCGGGATCAAAAATTAAAGAGCGTAGCCCTTGATACCCATGTGCGCCACCAGTAAAAGTATAGTGCTTGATTTGAATGTTAAGGATGCTATCAGACTGGTATTTTATGCTTCCTTCAATTTCTGCTTCCCAACCAAAAACGTCTTTTGGAAAATCTTTTCTAAGTTTCTCATAAGAGCCAATAAATGAATTTAGCAGTCCATTATATTCAGTTGAAGTATAGGGTTTCTCGCCAAAATAAATAATCTCCTTCAAAACAGAAAATACTTTTTTGTTGATACTATCGGATACAATTGGGACGTCTTTCGCAATTGGGATAGTGACACTTATATGCGGACAATTTTCATTACAGGGCAAACTGCTTTCCTTTTCGAAAGATTGGTTGTCAAAAGTCAATTCTTTTGAACATCGTGCCATTGATAAAAGTAGTATTGTGTATAGGAGAATGTGTTTCATTGCAAAAAATGTTAATCAAATAAAAAGGGATGGACTTGCATCCTGCCAAGAATAAATTTAAAGGTAAGTTTGTAAAGCCATTAAAAATTTAAAGATATGAAATTCAATACTAAAACAATACACGGCGGGCAACATCATGACCCAAGCACTGGGGCAGTTATGCCACCGGTTTTTCAAACTACTACATTTGCACAAACTAGTCCGGGTAAACCTATTGGTGATTATGTGTATAGTAGATCTGCAAATCCAACTAGAACGGCTTTAGAAGAGGCTTTGGCTAGTATTGAAAACGGTGCGAAAGGATTGGCTTTTTCTTCAGGCTTAGCTGCGACAGATTGTTTGTTGCGTTCTTTTAAAGCTGGTGACGAAATTATTGCGATGGACGATTTATATGGTGGTACCTATAGAATGTTTACTAAGATATATAAGAATTCAGGAATTAAGTTTCATTATGTTGATATGAATGATCTGGATAATGTTCGAGCATTAATTAATGAAAACACTAAAATGGTTTGGGTAGAAACACCTACAAACCCTTTAATGAAATTAGCCGATATTGCTGCTGTAGCAAAAATTACTAAGGCTAATAATATTTTGTTTGCCGTAGATAATACGTTTGCAACACCATATTTACAAAACCCACTGGACTTAGGTGCGGATGTGGTAATGCATTCGGCTACAAAATACCTTGCTGGTCATTCTGATGTAGTGGCAGGAGCTTTAATTGCTAAAACAGCGGAGCTAGGCCAGCAATTACATTTTCAGCAATTTGCCACTGGTGCTACACTAGGGCCAATGGATAGTTTTTTAGTTCTTAGAGGAATAAAAACATTGCATTTAAGGATGCAAAGACATTGCGAAAATGGAGAAAAAGTGGCTGAATTTTTAAACAATCACCCAAAAGTAAAGACAGTTTATTATCCAGGATTAGCCAGTCATCCTTATCATGAAGTTGCTAAGAAGCAAATGAGTGCTTTTGGCGGAATGGTTTCTTTTGATTTTGTGTCAGGAGCAAAACAAGACTCTATTGATTTTTTAGAGAAAGTCAAAATATTCACTTTGGCTGAATCATTAGGAGGTGTTGAATCATTGGCAAATCACCCGGCTTTAATGACTCATGCTTCGATTCCGGAAGATAAACGAAAAGAAGTGGGAATTACGGATGATTTAGTTCGTTTAAGTATCGGTGTAGAAGATATTGAAGATCTTATAGAAGATTTGAAGCAAGCATTGACGTAAGCAAAAACATCTCACTTTGTAAGTGACTTTTTAGATGAATAAAAAAGTCCCAATTCTAAATTTAGAATTGGGACTTATGTTTTTTTATGATAAAGCAATATGCTATTGTAAATAATAGATGTATCCAACATTAAACCACACTAACCAGTCGTTTGCTTTATTCTCCTTGTAAATCGCAGGGTTGGGATTTAAGCCATCCACCCAGTTAGAGAAATAATATTGAAAGCGTAAATCAACCATAAAATCACTTAAAGGGCTTAATTTGTATCGTGTTCCCACACTTGAAACAACGGACCAAACAGAGCCTCCTTCGGTTGAAAATCCATAAGGACGATTGTCAGTAGGGACTAAATATTTAGGAAATGTAGTTAATGGTGTGCCCAAAGGACCAAGCGTAGAATAAGCCTTAGCGTTATAATAACTGAATTGGGCTCCCAGACTTACAAATGGACCGAGGCTCCCTATTGAGGCGGTGAAATCACGTATGCTTAAAGGGAAATATTCCAGTTGCATTCCAATATTAGTAACCGCTGTGCTTCCTTTCATAGCTCGCAATTGATTAGCACCTACTGATGTTTTATCTGGTGCGACCCATTCCCCAAGATGCTCTAAGTTGGTTTTGTTGTAAGACAATTCGCTTCTTAATTTAAAATGATCATTAAAATAGGTTTCTGGCGTGTAGCAATTACAATCTGCTTCGTAGGAGAAATTTATATAATGGATTATCCCTATTCCTATCCCTGTATTTCCGGCATTAGTACTTAAACTATAACGCTCGCCATAGTCAGATTGAAAAGCGACAGGGCCAGCAATAACTCCCACTTCATGAGAGAAGCCGAATTGAGCATTAGAATTATTTGAAAAGCCGAAGAAAACAAATAAAATAAGAGAGACGTATCTGAGCATTTTCTATTAAAATTTCGAGTACGGACAAATATATAAAAAACATCATTCATCCGTTAAAATTAAAATCAAAAATAAATAAACAAATAGGAATTTGCTTAAGAAAAACACAACGTTTTTATATAATTGCTAACTTCCAAAGCCTAAATTTTAAGGAATGATTAATAAAAATATAATTCGGCGAGATATAATTAAATATTATTTATAAATAGTCGCATAAAACGTATATTTGTATACTCTAACGAAAACGTTTTCTTAAACGTTAATAATCTAATAATCATGTCACAAAGTATTACTACTTTTATTGAAGAGGTTACTAAAAAAAACCCAAACGAGCCGGAATTTTTACAGGCAGTTTTAGAAGTTGCTGAAACTGTAATTCCTTTTATCGAAGAAAATAAAAAATACCAGAACAAAATGCTTTTGGAAAGAATGGTCGAATCAGATCGAATCATTATGTTTCGCGTAGCTTGGATTGACGATAAAGGAGCAACTCAAGTGAATAGAGGATACCGTATTCAAATGAATTCGGCAATCGGACCATACAAAGGAGGACTTCGTTTTCACCCATCTGTGAATTTGAGCATCTTGAAATTTTTAGCTTTCGAACAAACATTTAAAAATAGCTTAACTACATTACCAATGGGTGGTGGAAAAGGTGGAGCTGATTTTGATCCAAAAGGAAAGTCAGATAATGAAGTGATGCGTTTTTGTCAAAGTTTCATGACAGAATTATCTAAACATATCGGAGCTAACACGGATGTTCCTGCAGGGGATATCGGAGTTGGAGGAAGAGAAGTTGGTTTTATGTTCGGTCAATATAAAAGACTTAGAAATGAATTTACAGGTGTTTTGACCGGTAAAGGAATTTCTTTTGGAGGTTCATTAATCAGACCTGAGGCAACTGGATACGGTGCGGTTTATTTTGCACAAAGTATGTTAGAAACAAAAGGAGATAGTTTTGCAGGTAAAACAGTTGTGGTTTCTGGTTCTGGAAACGTAGCGCAATATGCTACTGAAAAAGCAACTCAATTAGGTGGTAAAGTAGTGACTATGTCAGATTCTGCTGGATACATTTATGATGCTGAGGGTATTGATGCGGAGAGATTGGCTCACGTAATGGAAATCAAAAATGAATTGAGAGGAAGAATTAGCGAGTATGTTAAGAAATACCCTAATGCAAAATATGTTGCAGGAGCACGCCCTTGGGAAGTGAAATGTGATATTGCATTGCCTTGTGCAACTCAAAACGAATTGAATGAGGATGAGGCTAAAGCTTTAGTAGCGCACGGATGTATTTGTGTAGCTGAAGGAGCTAATATGCCAACTATGCCTGATGCAGTTATTGTATTTCAAAATGCTAAATTATTGTTTGCTCCAGGAAAAGCATCTAATGCTGGTGGAGTAGCAACTTCTGGTCTTGAGATGTCTCAAAACTCATTAAGATTAAGTTGGACTTCTGAAGAAGTAGACGAAAAATTAAAGGGAATTATGCTTGCTATTCACGCTTCATGTGTGAAATATGGTTCTGATACTAATGGTTATGTTGACTATGTAAAAGGTGCAAACATCGCTGGATTTGTAAAAGTAGCTGACGCTATGCTAGCTCAAGGAGTAGTATAAATCTTTTTTAAATACTTAAAAAGCTTTCTGCCGAAGTTTCGGACAGAGGGCTTTTTTTTGGTTAGAACAAAAATCGGATACTTTTGTTTGTGTTATATTTGTAAACTAATAGTCACAACGATAATGAAAAAAAGACTTTTAAGTTTACTACTTTTAGTTGTCATTCAAATGACTTTTGCCCAAACTAATTTGTCTTGGCAGGGTTATTTTTCATATAATGAAATTAAGGATGTCTCAATATCAACATCTGGAATTTTTGCGGCTTCAGAAAACGCCTTGTTTTCTGTAAATACAATCAGCAACCAAATAAAAACAACCAATACGGTAGATGGTCTTTCAGGTCAAACCATAAGTTCACTTTACTATAGTCCTAAATTTAATAAGTCGGTTGTTGGCTATGAAAATGGATTAATCATTGTTATAAATGAGGCTGACGGAAGTATGCTGAATGTAGTTGATATTATCAACAAGCAACTTCCTGCTAACATGAAAAAGATAAACCATTTCATGGAATATGATGGTATTGTATATGTTTCCTGTGATTTTGGAATCGTTCAGTTCAATTTAGCTACGATGCTCTTTGGAGACACTTATTTCATAGGGGATAATGGTGCGGAAATTAGCATAAGACAAACGGCAGTTTACAATGGGTTTATTTATGCAGCAACAATTAATGGAATTCGAAGAGCTGCGATCACAAGCGCGAATTTAAATGACTTTAATCAATGGATGCAAGTGATTGCTGGAAGTTGGGCTAGTATAGAAACTTTTAATACAGATTTAGTGGCAATTAGCACTTCTGGTAATATACATAGATATAATAGTAATACGAACTCCTTTGTCAGTTTTGTGGTTTTGTCCCAGCCGACTGTGGATATGAGGGCAAATGATAGCTATTTGATTGTTACAAGTCCGAATAGTATATATGTTTACAATAAGCAAATGGCTTTAGTACGCCAAATAAGCAGTAATCAAATCCCAGAAAGCGACCCTGTATTTAGCTGTGCCGCAAGTGCAGGAGGTATAATATACATTGGTACAAAGGAAAATGGACTATTTACAACAACAATAGTTGGTGTTTCTGATTTTAAAAACGCAATGCCTTCAGGTCCAAGCCGAAATAATATTTTCGCAATCGAAGCTACGTCAAGTTCACTTTGGGCAGTTTATGGAGATTATACGGTAGATTATAATCCTTATCCACTAGATAATTATGGGATTAGCAAATTTAGCGCAACAGGCTGGTTGAATATTCCTTATGAATCAGTTTTGGATGCAAAATCGTTGGTAAGGATTATTGTGAACCCTAGTAATGAAAATGAGGTTTATATAGGTTCCTCTTATTCTGGCTTGTTAAAAATAGAAAATGATGAGCCATCAGTTTTATACAATCAAACAAATAGTGGGCTAGAGCAGATTTCATTCCTGCCAAATTACTTTAATGATGTGCGAGTAAATGGGGCTGTCTTTGATAAATCAGGGAATTTGTGGGTCAATAATAGTTTGGTTGATAACGGCATAAAAGTGTTAAAAAGAGATGGGTCTTGGCAAGCTTTCTCGACAAAAACAATACTCGCTGATATCGAGAAATCCAGTTTTGGAAGAATGACTGTCGATAAAAACGGAACAAAATGGATAGCAACCAGCAGAGATGGTATTATAGGTTTTAATGAAATTAGTAATGTGCTGAAGAAAATCACATTTGGACCTGAATCGGGGAATCTTCCTATTGCAGATGCAAGAGTAGCGGCAGTAGACAATAGGAATCAGCTTTGGATTGGAACGACAAAAGGCCTTCGTATTTTGTCGAATGTGGGCGATTTTCAAACCGAAAACCAATTGACAACAAGTTCGATTATTATATTAGAAGATAACCTTGCTCAAGAATTATTGTACGAGCAATTTATTACTGATATTGTTGTTGATGGGGCTAATAATAAGTGGATCGGTACTGCAGACTCAGGTTTGTTTCTAGTTTCTCCAAACGGACAGCAAACGCTATATCATTTTACAATAAACAACTCCCCTTTGCCTAGTAATGTCATCAATGATATTGCAATAAACAGTGCAACAGGAGAGGTTTTTATTGCTACTGACAAAGGTTTAATTTCTTTTAAAGGAGTTGCTACAAAAGCCAATGAGGATTTAAGTGAGGTTTATGTATATCCAAATCCAGTTCGGCCAGAATATGAAGGAACTGTGAAAATAGCAGGTTTAATAGATAGAGCTAACGTGAAAATCACCGATATTGAAGGGAATCTAGTGTATGAATCTACTTCAGAAGGAGGAACGCTAGAATGGGATACTTATGCATTTGGAAAGTATAAAGTAGCTTCTGGTGTATATATGATTTTTATTTCGGCGAATGACGGAGTAGAAACCAAAGTTAAAAAAGTGATGATCATAAGGTAGTTTAGAAGAATGAATTAAGTTTTCAATCTTAAATTTTTCAATTTTTGAATTAAAATAATGCAAGTCAAAACAAAAGCCATCGTTATTTCATCTATAAAATTCCAAGAGAAAAGCTTGATTGTGAAATGCTTCACCCAGTCTCATGGTTTGAAATCTTATTTTGTCAGAGATGCTTTTTCGGGTAGAAAATCGAATCAAAAAATCGCTTATTTTCAACCGTTGACCATTCTTGAAATTGAAGCTGTCCATAAGAATAAAGGAACTTTGGAAAACTTCAAAGAGATAAAGATTAGCGCACCTTTTCAGTCGATTCATTCGGATATTTATAAAAGTACCATCGTGATGTTTGTATCGGAAATTCTGCATCATTCAATACATGAAGAGGAAGAAAACGAATCGCTTTTCAGCTTTCTGGAAACGGCCTTACTTTGGTTAGATCATCATGATGAAATAGCTAATTTTCATTTGATTTTGTTGCTTGAAACTACAAAATATCTTGGCTTTTATCCTGATATTTCTGACATAGAGATGCCTTTTTTCGAGATGACCGAAGGTGTTTTTACGCCTTTTCACGCCATAAGTTCTCTTACGGAGCATGAAACGAATTTGTTTAAAAAATTGATCAATTTAAAATTCGATAACGACCAAAAAATCTTCCATGTCATTGAAAGGCAAATTGTGCTGAAGGTTCTTATTGATTACTACAGTATTCATCTTGACGGATTCAAAAAGCCAAAATCCCTTGATGTTTTAAAGGAAGTTTTTTCTTAGAAAGTTGAGCTCATCTCCCTTAAAAATTCAAGAAAAATCTAATTGAATACTTGTAACTTCAGGCAAATAGATAATTTCATTTTTGAGTTTAATAAACTCAAAAATGAAATTACTCTTACTTTTAAATTACTTGAAACGCAGTAGTTGACAAAAATCTGCGTCAATTCATGAAATCCGTGTTTAATTATTGAAAATTCCTTACTTTCGCACTTCGATTAAAGAAAAGGATAAAATGAGCACAAAATTTACTGAATACAAAGGACTTGACTTACCAACTGTAGCATCAGAAGTACTTGATTTTTGGAAGAAAGAAAATATATTTGAAAAGAGTGTAACTACCCGTGAGGGAAATGAACCATTCGTATTTTTTGAAGGGCCACCTTCAGCAAATGGTTTACCAGGTATTCACCATGTTATGGCACGCGCTATTAAAGATATTTTTTGCAGATATAAAACTCAAAAAGGATTCCAAGTAAAGCGTAAAGCGGGTTGGGATACTCATGGTTTGCCTGTGGAACTTGGTACCGAGAAGGAACTAGGAATTACAAAAGAAGATATAGGAAAGAAAATTTCTATCGAAGAATACAACGAAGCGTGTAAGAAGACCGTGATGCGTTATACTGACGTATGGAATGACTTGACTGAAAAAATGGGGTATTGGGTAGATATGGAAGATCCATATGTGACGTACAAGCCTAAATATATGGAGACGGTTTGGTGGATTTTGAAACAGATCTATAACAAAGATTTGATGTACAAAGGGTACACAATTCAACCGTATTCTCCAAAAGCAGGAACAGGATTGTCTTCACATGAAGTGAATCAGCCAGGAAGTTACCGTGATGTAACTGATACAACTGTCGTGGCTCAGTTCAAAACGATCAATGAAACTTTACCAGCTGCTTGGCAAGGATTAGGAGAGATTCTTTTTTTAGCTTGGACAACGACACCTTGGACATTGCCTTCGAACACCGCTTTGACTGTAGGTCCTAAAATTGATTATGTAATTGTAAAAACATTCAACCAGTATACTTTCTTGCCTACTAACGTGGTTCTCGCTAAGAACTTAGTTGGAAAACAATTTGGTAAAGGATTTTTCGCTAGCGAAGATGCTGCCGACTTTGAGAATTTCAAAGCAGGAGACAAGAAAATACCATTCCAGGTTATTGCTGAAGCAAAAGGCGCTGACTTAGTTGGGATTCGTTATGAACAATTAATGCCGTTCGTCTTGCCTTATCAAAATTCAGAAAATGCTTTTAGAGTAATTTCAGGAGATTTTGTGACCATTGAGGATGGAACAGGAATTGTACACACTGCACCAACTTTTGGGGCTGATGATGCAAAAGTGGCAAAAGAAGCTTCACCAGAGGTACCGCCATTATTGGTTTTGGATGAAAACGAAACTCCAGTTCCACTTGTAGATTTACAAGGAAAGTTTACTTCTCACATGGGTGAATATGCTGGTAAATACGTTAAAAACGAATATTATAACGATGGTGAAGCACCAGAGCGTTCTATAGATGTTGAAATTGCCATTCAATTAAAAGAAGAAAATAAAGCGTTTAAAGTAGAGAAATACGTGCACAGTTATCCACATTGTTGGAGAACAGACAAGCCTATTTTGTACTACCCGTTAGATTCTTGGTTTATAAAAATCACAGAAGTTAGAGACAGAATGTTCGAACTGAACGAAACCATCAACTGGAAACCAAAATCAACAGGGGAAGGTCGTTTTGGTAATTGGATTAAAAATGCCAATGACTGGAATTTATCTCGTTCAAGATATTGGGGAATTCCATTGCCAATCTGGAGAACAGAGGACAAACAAGAAGAAATCTTAATTGGTTCTGTTGAAGAGTTATACAACGAAATAGAAAAATCAATCGCTGCAGGTTTCCAAAAAGAAAATCCTTTCAAAGGTTTTGAAATTGGGAATATGGACGAGAGCAACTATGACCTAATTGACTTGCATAAAAATGTAGTTGATGAAATCACCTTGCTTTCTCCTTCAGGAAAACCAATGATGCGTGAAGCTGATTTGATTGATGTTTGGTTTGACTCCGGTTCAATGCCGTATGCACAATGGCATTATCCTTTTGAAAACAAAGACAAAATAGACGAGAATAAAGACTTTCCAGCTAATTTTATTGCTGAAGGAGTCGATCAAACCCGTGGATGGTTTTATACTTTACACGCTATTGCAACTTTAGTTTTTGATAAAGTAGCTTATAAAAATGTAGTTTCGAATGGTTTAGTGCTAGATAAAAACGGACAAAAAATGTCTAAACGTCTAGGGAATGCTGCAGATCCATTTGATACTTTGGCGGAATATGGACCAGATGCTACACGCTGGTATATGATATCAAATGCCAATCCTTGGGATAACTTAAAATTTGACTTAGAAGGAATTGCTGAGGTGCGTCGTAAGTTCTTTGGGACTTTATACAATACTTATTCTTTCTTTAGTTTATATGCTAATATTGATGGATTTACCTATAAAGAAGAGGAAATTCCAGTAAACGAAAGACCAGAAATTGACCAATGGATTATTTCTGAGTTGAATACTTTGATAAAAGATGTCGATGGTTTCTATGCTGATTATGAGCCTACGAAAGCAGCTCGTGCAATATCAGAATTTGTTCAGGAAAATTTGAGCAACTGGTACGTTCGTTTGTGTAGAAGACGTTTCTGGAAAGGGGAATATGCACAAGATAAAATAGCGGCTTATCAGACGCTATATACCTGCTTATTGACGGTAAGTAAACTGGGTGCTCCAATTGCTCCGTTCTTTATGGACAAGCTTTACAGAGATTTAACTTTAGCAACACAGTCAGAAAACTATGACAGTGTACATTTGGCAAAGTTTCCAATTTCGGTTGACAACTATGTTAATAAAATGTTAGAAAGTAAAATGGAGAAGGCACAAACCATTTCGTCATTAGTCTTGTCACTCCGTAAAAAGGAAATGATTAAGGTGCGTCAACCATTACAAAAGGTAATGATTCCAGTACTTGACGAGAATCAAAGGCTTGAAATAGAGGCGGTTTCCGATCTAATAAAGGCTGAGGTAAATGTTAAAGAAATCTTACTTTTGGACGATGCTTCTGGAGTTTTGGTGAAGCAAATAAAACCTAACTTTAAAGCACTAGGGCCTCGTTTTGGAAAAGATATGGGTCTAGTTTCCAAGGAGATACAAGTTTTTTCTACTGAAAAAATTAGTCAATTGGAGAGTAGCGGAGCTATAAATGTTGTTATTGATGGAAAAAGTATAACTTTAACATTGGAAGATGTAGAGATTTCTTCCCAAGATATAGAAGGATGGTTGGTTGCTAATTCAAATGGAATAACCGTAGCCCTTGATATAGTTATCTCTCCAGAATTGAAGAAAGAAGGTATAGCTAGAGAATTGGTAAACAGAATTCAAAATATCAGAAAGGATTCGGGATTTGAAGTGACGGATAAAATAAAGGTTCATTTGCAAAAAAATGACACTTTAGAAGATGCGATAAAGCCGAATTTAGAATATATTAAATCAGAAACACTAACAGAAGAATTGGTTTTTGAAGAAGTTATAGATAATGGCACAGAAATTGAGTTTGACGAGATAAAAACAAAAATAAAAATTACTAAATAATTAGGATATGGTAGATGCACCAACAAGATACTCAGACGCTGATTTGGCAGAGTTCAAAGAGATAATTCTAAACAAAATACATAAAGCGCAGGCTGATTTAGACTTGATAAAAAGCGCCTACATGAATGATTTGAATAATGGTACGGATGATACGTCGCCTACATTCAAAGCGTTTGAGGAAGGAAGTGAAAGTATGTCTAAAGAGGCGAACTCGCAACTGGCCATCCGTCAGGAAAAATTCATTCGTGATTTGAAGAATGCATTATTCCGTGTAGAGAACAAGACTTATGGTTTATGCAAAGTAACTGGTAAACTAATTGGTAAAGAGAGATTGAAAATCGTTCCTCATGCTACCATGAGTATTGAAGCTAAAAATCTACAGCGATAATATCTTCCGTTATATAAATATTTAACGCTCCATTGGGAGCGTTTTTTTTGATAAAATTATTACTTTTGCGCCACTTAAAATTTTAAAAATGTCATTACGAAAAGCGTATCTACTTATCTTCATTATATTAATAGTTGATCAGGTTTCAAAAATATTTGTAAAAACTAATTTTATATTAGGTGAAGAGGTTGAAGTTTTCAGATGGTTTAAAATTCTGTTTATAGAAAATGAAGGAATGGCTTGGGGTACTGAAATACCAGGAACCTATGGTAAGTTGTTCTTGACCATTTTTAGATTGATTGCAGTAGGCGGAATTGGATATTGGTTATGGGATTCTGTAAAAAGAAAACATAGTTCTAATTATTTAATTGTAGCAATAGCATTAATTCTGGCAGGGGCATTTGGAAATATCATTGACTCTGTGTTTTATGGAGTTATTTTTGACGACAGCCATGCACAATTAGCTACACTATTTACTGATCAGCCTTACGGCAAATATTTTCACGGTAAGGTAGTTGATATGTTTTACTTTCCGTTTTGGCATGGAACTTTACCAAGTTGGTTGCCGATTTGGGGTGGAAAAGATTTTACATTCTTTAATGCTATCTTTAATGTTGCTGATATGGCCATTTCAACTGGAGTGGGAGTATTAATCTTTTTTAATAAAAAAGCTTTTCACAAGAATTAAACTCTGAATTATAATAAAAAAGGGACCAATTCAAACTTGAATTGATCCCTTTTTTATTTGTTATGTCCTGGAGCATACTTTTTAGCGCTTTTTCCGCCATATATTTTTTTAGCTTGACCTGGTGGGAGTTTTTTAGCTTTATAAGTTGATCTGCTGGTTCCAGTCTGTATGCTGCAGTTTGATAATGATACTGCAAACAGAAGGACTAAAATTGCCATTAGAGACCTTGTGTATTTAATTTTTTTCATAATTTTAAATAAAATTGGAGGCGAAATTAAGCTTTTTTAAATTGATAAATAGCAGTAGGACATACGCAATAATCTAATTTCACATCAGCTTCGTGAGCATCAGTTATTTTATTTTCTGCTTCAAAAAAGGAGAGCCCAACTTTAATTACGTCCGGTTTACATTCCGAAAGAAATTTGTCATAAAAGCCTTTGCCATATCCCACACGATGTCCTAGCTTGTCAAAAGCCAAAAGTGGGACAAAAACCACATCAATTTTATTGGAAGGAACTTCAATTCCGTCAACTGGTTCGGGAATATTGAATTCGTTTTTTTTGATTTTGGTATTATCGGTTAATAAAAAATGGGTCATATTCCGCGTTTCAAAATCTGATTTCGAAATGATTATCTCTTTATCCTTACCTGAAAGTAAATATAAGATTAGTTCCGTATCCACTTCTTTATGTTCAATAATAGGCAAGAAAATATGAAAATAGGTCTTCTCCCAAATGGGTAAAGTCAATAGTTTATTGGCGATAGCCAAACTCATTTCCTCCAATTCATTTTCGGTTAATTCCCTTCTTAATGCTTTATACTTCGAGCGTAATTCTTTTTTGTGCATGAATGCTGCCTTTTAAATCAGCTATAAAAGTACTCAAATGATCTAGTTCTACATGGTCCATAACCACAATTTTATACCATTGATTGCCTTCTGCGTGTTTTTGAGGAACTAAATCATATTTTTTTTCCAATGTTTTTGTGATGTATTTAGCTGGAATCGCGACTATATTCATGAATGGTTCCCTGAAGTAAGGAATGTCTAATTGATCTAATTGGTCGCATAACCATTCAGTTCTCATTTGCAAGACCCTAATTTTTTCACACCATCCAAAGGGACCATAAGTAAACAGAATCATCCAGACCGCAACTGCATTGGATCCAGACCGACTTCCGCATAGTGTTAAGTCCATTCCTTCTACATATTCGGCTTCTTTCGTTAGGACGTTTTCAATCAAGCCTTTTCGGCAGATAAAAATTCCAGTTCCATAAGGTGCCTGAAGCATTTTATGGGCGTCAATAGTTATCGAACTGATTTTTGGATTTTCAAAATTTATGTCGCAGTTCTTATTGCTAAACGGATACACGAAACCTCCATAAGCTCCATCGATATGTAGTTTGTACTTTAAGTGGTGTTTCTCTAAAATCTGGGTGTAATCATCGGGATTGTCAACAGCGCCAAACATAGTGGTTCCCATGTTTGAAACTATAATGAAGTATTTTTTGCCGCTTTCTTTGGCGTTGAGAACGATGTCTTCAAGTGCAAAAACGTCTATAGTGCGGTTTTTAACATCTACGGGAACTTTTAACCAATCAAGCATTAATAGATTGGCTGCTTTAGGTATAGAGTAATGTGTGTCTTCGGATGCGATAATGGCAATTTCAGAGGGCTTTGCATTCTGTTTGTACATAAAGTAGTTGCGGTACATCCATATTGCCTGTATGTTTGCTTCGGTTCCTCCGGGTGCGATATAACCATCAAATGAATTGGCCTCAGCCTTGAATATATCAACTGCGAGAACACTCAAGACTTCACGTTCTATTTCCTGTGTTCCTTTGAATGCTTTCTCTGAAGTGCCAAGTGTGTGGCAACCGATATGATTTGGATTGGCTACATAAGTCTGAAGTGTTGGGGCGTCTTTTAGAAAGGCTGCGTCACTGTTAAATACCTTTCCATCTAGTTTAGATGCAGGATATCCCAATGAAGTATCCTTTTCAAAATTCACATTTTCATCTAACGCTTTTTCAATGCGTTCCTGTCTTTCATTTTGTGATAGTTTTTTCCAGTATTGCATGTTTGTTATTTTTTCATCAAAAATACGCATCCAAACTGGGGAGAAATATGATAAATGTTAGCTTTTTACTTTTCTAAAGTTTTAGATATATGGTAAATAGCATCACCTTGGTAGACAATAGGAGCAAGATTTGCATTGATGATATAACCGTCATTAGGCGCTTTTATTTTTCGTTCAAATTTACCAAAAGGGTCTGTAATGATCGCCAGAACAGTTCCTTTTTTTACAAAGCTACCAATCGTATTTTGATCATGTAATAAGCCGGAACATTTGGCTCTGATCCAGGTTGATTTTTCAATATAAATGGTGTTTGATTCTTGTTCTTTTACAAAATGTTTTGGGTCTAACATATCAAGATGGGCGAGAATTCGCTTTACACCATCGACACCTGCATCAGCAATTGATTCATTGATATCAAGCGATTTTCCGCCTTCAAAAAGTAACATTTTTACATTTAGTTTCTGGCTCGAATTCCTGAATGATCCTGCGATATTTTTAGAAAACAAGGTGAAAGGAGCATTAAAGACATCAGCTAATTCTTTTAATTCGGGACTGTTTGGAGCAAGTCGGATTTGTGGAGCGTTGAATCGACTGGCGCCTCCTGCATGAAAATCTACTGCGTAATCAACTAGCGGTATAATTTCGGTTAGGATATGAAAAGCAAATCTGCTGGCTAAGGAGCCTTTTTTAGTTCCGGGAAAAACTCGGTTTAAATCCCTGCCATCAGGAAACTGGCGGGACATATTTATAAAACCAAACATGTTGATTATAGGAATGCATATAATAGTTCCTCTTTTTGGCTTGTTGATTTTTTTTGTGATAAGTTGGCGAACAATTTCTACTCCATTTATTTCATCTCCATGAATTCCAGCTGTAAAAAGAACTATGGGACCGTCAATTTTAGAGCGCTGAACAATGATTGGTATTTTAAGTTTTGCCGTGTTGTGCAATTTGGCGATTTCCATATCGATGGTTCTACTCTGGCCTGCTAAGATAACCTCTCCTAGGATAGTTATAGGTCTTGTGTTTTTCATGGGGAATAAAAAGGTTAAATGTAGAAATTATTATTTGTAATTCGTAAATTTGGATTCAAAACAATAATTAAATCCAAATTAATAAAATCACTACAGATCAGTAAATGCTACTGTGTATCTTTGTGAAATATAATTAAAATGCAAAACCCAACTCTCGAACTTCAAATACAGACTTTACCAGACGGTCCTGGAGTATATCAATATTATGATAAGGAAGGAAAAATATTGTATGTAGGGAAGGCTAAAAACTTGAAAAAGAGAGTTTCTTCCTATTTTAACAAGATTCACGATACGGCCAAAACAAATGTGTTAGTAAAGAAGATTGTGACCATAAAACATATCGTGGTACCAACTGAGACCGATGCTCTTTTATTAGAGAATAACCTCATAAAAACACTGCAGCCTCGATATAATGTGCTGTTGCGCGATGATAAGAGTTACCCTTGGTTGTGTATTAAGAAAGAGCCTTTTTCGCGCATTTTTGCCACAAGAAGAATGGTAAAGGATGGTTCTGAGTATTTTGGTCCATACACTAGTTTCAAGACAGTAAATACTATTTTAGAACTTATAAAAGAGCTGTACCCGCTGCGTACTTGTAATTTTGATTTAAGTAAATCAAACATTGAAAGCGGGAAATTTAAAGTTTGTCTCGAGTACCATATTGGAAATTGCAAAGGCCCATGTGAAGGTTTTGAAACTTTAGAAAATTATCAGAAGCAGGTAGATGCCATTCGCGAAATTCTCAAGGGGAATTTTAAAGAAAGCATGAAAGACTTTAAGAAAGTGATGACTGAGCTAGCTCAAAATATGCATTTTGAAGAAGCACAAAAAATAAAAGAGAAAATCGAAGTGCTCGAGAATTACCAATCGCGCTCGACAATCATAAACCCAAAAATTACCAATATTGATGTGTTCTCCATCGTTTCTGATGAAAGTGCCGCCTACGTAAATTTTTTACAAATTTCCCACGGATCTATTATTCGTTCGCACACCATGGAAATAAAGAAAAAACTGGAAGAAACGGATGAAGAATTATTAGAACTGGCGATAATAGAGTTGAGAGAACGATTTCAATTGTTGTCTCGTGAAATTCTTGTTCCATTTATGGTAGATTTGGGTGAAAATATAAAAGTCACCGTACCTCAGTTGGGGGACAAAAAGCAAATTTTAGACCTTTCTATTCGTAATGCTAAATTTTATAGGATTGAACAGTTGAAACAATTACAAATTGTTGATCCAGACAGGCATACTAATCGGATTATGGCACAAATGCAGAAAGATTTGCGATTGCCTTTCGAACCAAGACATATCGAATGTTTTGACAACTCGAATATTCAAGGGACAAATCCTGTGGCAGCTTGTGTGGTTTTTAAAGATGGAAAACCAAGTAAGAAAGACTATCGCCATTTTAACATCAAGACGGTCGAAGGACCAGATGATTTTGCTTCTATGACTGAGGTTGTTTACCGTCGTTACAAAAGACTCTTGGATGAAAATCAAGCTTTGCCACAATTGATAATTATAGACGGGGGGAAAGGACAATTATCTGCGGCGCTTAAAAGTATTGACGAGTTGGGACTAAGAGGAAAGATAGCCATAATTGGTATTGCAAAAAGACTGGAGGAGTTATTTTATCCAGGAGATTCGATTCCGTTATACTTAGACAAGAAATCAGAAACACTTAAGGTAATTCAGCAGTTGCGGAATGAAGCGCATAGATTTGGGATAACACATCATAGAGATCAAAGAAGTAAAGCAGCATTAAATTCATCAATAGAATCCATTCCTGGAATAGGCGAAAAAACCATGTTGGCGCTAATACGACACTTTAAAAGTGTTAAAAGAGTGAAATTAGCAACAGAAAAAGAAGTTTCAGATGTTATAGGGTTATCAAAAGCCAAAAAAATTGTCGACTTTTACAATTCCATAAAAGAATGAATTTGATATAGGTAATAAAAAGTAATAAGTAGTAAAAAATACAAACGTCCTTTATGAAAAAATATATTCTTCTAATTTTAATATTTTTCAGTAGCATATCGATGTTTTCACAAAAGCAAAACAGACCAAAGATAGGTTTGGTCTTAAGTGGTGGTGGAGCAAAAGGATTTGCACATATAGGGGTTTTGAAAGTGCTGGAAGAAGCAGGGGTAAAGATTGACTACATAGGAGGAACCAGTATGGGTGCTGTTGTAGGGGGACTTTATGCTGTGGGATATAATGCGACGCAAATTGATTCGATCTTTCAGGTTACTAATTTTGATGAATTAATAAATGACTTCATTCCAAGATCATCAAAAAATTTTTACGAGAAAAGTAACGATGAACTGTATGCGCTTGTTTTACCTTTCAACAAATTTAGCATTGGAATACCTGAAGCACTTTCAAAAGGAATGTACAATTTTAATTTATTAAGCAGAATCACAAGGAATGTGAGGCATGTAAGAGACTTCAGTAAGTTGTCTACTCCATTTTTGTGTATTGGTACTGATATTGAATCAGGTAAACAGGTTGTATTAAACAAGGGTAATCTGGCTCAAGCCTTACTTGCTAGTTCGGCATTTCCTTCGTTGTTTTCTCCGGTAGAAATTGATGGTAAGCTTCTAGTTGATGGGGGAGTTACTAACAATTACCCTATTGATGAGGTTAGGAAGTTAGGAGCGGATATTATTATTGGAGTTGATGTGCAAGATGACTTACGGGATAGAACTACACTTAATGATGCTACTAAAATATTAGTGCAAATAACGAACCTTCATTCGATAGAAAAAATGAAAAATAATGTCCTTAAAACGGATATTTATATCAAGCCTGACATTACAGATTATGGAGTAATATCATTCGACAAAGGGAAAGAGATTATACAAAAAGGGGAAGAAGCCACATTTGCTGTTTTTGAAAAAATAAAAGAGTTAGTGCGTAATGATTCAATACTATACAAGAAACCTAAATTAAAAGTCCAAAGGGATAGTTTACAAATAGGCGATATAAATATTACTGAATTAGACAATTTCACAAAAGACTATGTCCTTGGGAAATTGAAATTTAAGCCAGGAACTACTATTAGCTATAAGCAGTTGGAAGTAGGGGTTAATAATATTAATGCAACAAATAACTTTAGTGTCATAAATTACTCGTTGGATTCAAATGGGGAAGAGGATGACTTCAATCTTAATTTAAAAGAAAATGCAACCAAAACATATTTAAAATTTGGATTGCATTATGACGGACTATTTAAGAGTGCTGTATTACTAAATTTAACGCGTAAAAGGACATTGTTTAAAAATGATATTGCATCGTTAGATTTTGTACTGGGAGATAATTTTAGGTATAATTTTGATTACTATATCGAAAACGGTTACAATTTGAGTTTCGGTTTTAAATCCTCTTTCAATCAATTCAATAGGAATGTGGCTAGAGATATAAGTAGTTTGGATTTTGGGCCTTTGGGTATAAATTCGATTAATATTGATTTTTCAGATATTACGAATCAGCTTTATTTTCAATCTTTATTTGTGCAGAAATTTTTAATTGGTGGAGGTCTAGAATATAAACGACTGAAGATTACTTCTGAGACTTTGGCTGCCATGGATCCAGTAATAGATAATAGCGATTATATAAGTGTTTTTGGATATATGAGATACGATTCTTTTGATGACAAGTATTTTCCAAAAAAAGGATGGTATGGCTCTGGAGATATTAAGTCTTACTTACTTTCGTCAGACTATACAAAGGAATTTAACACCTATTCTATAGTGAAGGGAGAGTTTGGAATTGCAGCAACCGTTTTTAAAAATGCAACCGTCAAATTTCAAACGGAAGCAGGTTTTTCTTTTGGCAACGAAAGTGTTACATTCTTTAATTTTATTTTAGGTGGATACGGCTACAACCAAATTAATAATTTCAGACATTTTTACGGCTACGATTTTTTAAGTATTGCGGCTAATAGTTATGTAAAGTCTACTGTGACAATGGATTACGAGTTTTTGAAAAACAATCATATTAATTTCGCAGCTAATTATGCCAATTTGGGTGACAGAATTTTTGAATCTGTTGATTGGATTTCAATACCTAAATACTCGGGCTACGGCATTGGTTATGGTCTTGAAACGGTAGTAGGTCCTATTGAAATTAAACATACTTGGTCACCTGAAACCAAAAAAGGGTACACTTGGTTTAGTGTGGGATTTTCGTTTTAAATTTAAACTTTATCAATAAAAATTCCGATATTTGTTATAATGAAAGCAAAATGGACAGGTTTATTAGAGTATCTACAATTCTTAATCAAGAGAAATCCTGAATAAGGCACTATTTTTTGATTTAGAATAACGAATTGCAAAGCCTTGCCGCTTTATTAGTTACACTTTAAACAAAATAATCATGCCATTATACCATAAATTAGGGGAGTTTCCTCAAAAAAGACACACGCAGTTTGTAAAACCAAATGGTGGTTTTTACTACGAACAATTATTTGGAACAGAAGGTTTTCATGGAAATTCTTCCTTGTTATATCATGTCCACAGACCAACTCAGGTAAAAGAAATCAATAAATCATATTCAGTAGAGCCTAGAATAGCTATTGGAAAAAACATAAAATCTTTACTACTTAAAGGATTTGAATTAAAGCCAGAAGATGATTTTCTAGACAGTCGCAAAGCGATGTTAGTTAATAAAGACTGTACAATTGGGCTTGCGGCACCTAAAAAATCGCTAACGGAATATTTCTATAAAAATGCCGATGCTGATGAGATGATTTTCATCCATAAAGGAAAAGGAAAATTACGTACGATGATGGGAAATATTCCTTTTGACTACGGAGATTACCTCATCATACCGCGCGGAATCATATACCAAATTCAATTTGATACCGAAGACAATCGCTTGTTTTATGTAGAATCTTTTGCGCCATTTTATACGCCTAAACGCTATAAAAACGAATCTGGACAACATTTAGAACATTCGCCATTTTGCGAACGCGACTTTATTTTGCCAAACGAGTTAGAAACCCACGATGAAAAAGGAGATTTTTTAATCAAAATCAAAAAAGAGGGAATGATGCATGAAGTAGTTTATGCTACGCATCCCTTTGACGTTATTGGTTGGGATGGTTATAATTTTCCATACGGATTTAGTATTCATAACTTCGAACCTATAACGGGGCGTGTACACCAACCGCCGCCAGTACATCAAACATTTGAAACGTCAACTTTTGTAGTTTGTTCGTTTGTTCCTAGATTGTACGATTACCACCCAAAAGCAATTCCAGCGCCTTACAATCACAGCAATATTGACAGTGATGAGGTATTGTATTACGTAGATGGTGATTTTATGAGTCGCAATAACATTGAGCAAGGACACATCACGTTGCACCCGAAAGGAATTCCACACGGTCCGGCGCCAGGAGCTATGGAACGCAGTATTGGTCACAAAGCTACCGAGGAATTAGCTGTTATGGTTGATACTTTCCGTCCGCTGATGGTAACCGAAGAAGCTATGGGGCTAGATGACGGCAAGTACTACAAATCTTGGGTAGAGTAGTTTAAGGAGCTATTTCCTGCTGTACGCTGTATCTTTATGTTTTTAAAGAAAAAACATAAAGGATGCCGCTACCATCAGGGCTAGAAATCAAAATTCAAAAAAACAATTCGGTTGTATCAAATAAACGATTGACCGATTAAACAAATAAACATTATGGCTAAAGAAGTAAAATCAGTAGAATACGGACTAGAAAAAATATTTGAAGGGGCACAAGATTTCCTTCCATTATTAGGAACTGATTATGTAGAATTCTATGTAGGAAACGCAAAACAATCTGCACATTATTATAAAACGGCTTTTGGGTATCAATCACTGGCCTATGCCGGATTAGAAACTGGAGTTAAAGACAGAACATCTTATGTGTTAAAACAAGATAAGATCCGCATCGTGCTTACAACGCCGTTAATACAAGATTCTCCAATACACGACCATTTGAGAAAACATGGTGATGGAGTAAAAGTAGCTGCTTTATGGGTAGAAGATGCCACAAGTGCTTATGAAGAAACGATGAAACGTGGCGCACGTTCTTTTATGGAACCTACAGTCGAGAAAGACGAGCATGGTGAAGTGGTGCGTTCAGGGATTTATACTTACGGAGACACCGTTCATATATTTGTGGAACGTAAAAACTACAATGGTGTTTTCTTGCCAGGATATAAAGAATGGAAATCCGATTACAACCCAGAACCAACAGGTTTAAAATACATTGACCATATGGTGGGGAATGTAGGTTGGAATGAAATGAATACTTGGGTTAAGTTCTATGAAGAGGTAATGGGATTTGTAAACTTCCTTTCTTTTGATGACAAACAAATTAACACGGAGTATTCAGCCTTGATGAGTAAAGTGATGTCTAATGGAAATGGAAGAATTAAATTTCCTATTAACGAACCTGCCGAAGGGAAGAAAAAATCACAAATTGAAGAGTATTTGGATTTTTACGGAGGTCCAGGAATACAACACATAGCCATCGCGACAGATGATATTATCAAAACAGTTAGTCAATTAAAAGCCAGAGGGGTTGAGTTTTTGTCAGCACCGCCACATACATACTATCAAGCAATTCCGGAACGTTTAGGAGAGCATATGGGTATGATGAAAGAAGATATCAATGAAATTGAAAGATTAGCTATCATGGTTGATGCTGATGAAGATGGGTATTTATTGCAAATTTTTACAAAACCAGTACAAGATAGGCCAACTTTGTTTTTTGAAATTATTCAAAGAATGGGGGCTAAAGGTTTTGGAGCAGGTAATTTTAAAGCATTGTTTGAATCTATTGAGAGAGAGCAAGCATTGCGAGGAACGCTGTAAAAATGCATTTTTTTTACAGTATGTGAAAAAATAACCGACGAACAACCTGTTATTTTATCAATGTTGTGTTAAACTTTTTTTTTAGTTTAAATATGTAGATTTGTTGGCTACCTTTGCACTCGCAAAATGGAAGGGGTGGTTTCCTTCCGATTTGATATAAATTTCATAATTTATAGTTTTTTGGTTAGTTAATAGCATAAAAACTCAGTCATTATTTGACTGAGTTTTTTTGTTTTAATATATTTGGAACAAAATTTGCAACTGCACTCAATAAATAGATAAAGTAAGTTATGAAAAAAATAATACTATTCTTGTTATTGATACTAACTGTAAGTTTTGACTCACCTAAAGATGACGCATATGATGTTGGCGAATGGTTTAAGTTTCGCATTCATTATGGTTTTGTAAATGCTGGGTATGCAACCTTAGAAGTCAAAGATGCCAATATAAATAATAAAAAAGCCTTTCATGTTATCGGTAAAGGATATACGACAGGAATGTCTCGGTTTTTCTTTAAAGTAGATGATTTATATGAAAGCTATATAGATAAGGAATCGGGTAACCCTTATCAATTTGTAAGAAAGATAAATGAAGGAGGTTATACTAAAAACCAACAAGGTTTCTTTAATCAGTCATCCAATAAAGTTACCGTAAAAGATTACAAACACGGAAACGAAAAGACCTTTGTTATTCCTAAAAATACCCAAGATATTTTATCAGCCTTTTATTATTTGAGGAACTACCCTAGTATAGATAAAATTAATCCAGGGGAAACAATCGCTATCGACATGTTTTTTGACGATGAAACCACAAAATTTAAGTTAAAGTTCATAGGTCGTGAAGATATTACGACTAAATTTGGCACAGTGTCTTGTATGGTCTTTAAACCCTACGTTCAGTCAGGTCGTGTTTTTAAGGAGCAGGAGAGTTTAACTGTTTGGATATCAGATGATGATAATAGATTGCCTGTTAGAATAAAAGCCGAATTGGCCGTAGGATCAATAAAAGCGGACTTAGATGCGTTTAAAGGATTGAATAATCCGTTTAAAATAAAAAAGTAATGAAAATTAATGAGAATACAGAAGCTATTTTAAATGAAATCGAGCTTAAATACCAGGCCATAAACCAAAAAACAGAGACGCATTTAGAAGGTTTGCTGTGGTCAAAACCAATTACATATTGGGACTACATCCAAACTGATGCCTTGTTGAGTTTGCAAACGCAAAGAACAACACTTCCTGATGAGATGGTTTTCATTATGTATCATCAAGTAAATGAACTTATTTTTAAGATGATTCTGTGGGAGATGCATCAAATATGCTATTGTGAAGATATAAAGACAGACTTTTTTACTGAAAGATTAATGAGAGTCAGTCGCTATTTTGATATGCTAACTACTTCTTTTGGAATCATGGAAGAAGGTATGGAGGTAGATCAATACATGAAATTTAGAAATACCTTAACTCCAGCTAGTGGATTCCAGAGCGCACAATATAGATTAATCGAATTTTCTTCAACAGATTTGATTAATTTGATTGATTACCGTTTCAGAGCTAAGATTGACAGAGACACTTCATTTGAACATGCTTTTGAACATTTATATTGGCAAGCTGCTGGAAAGGATTATAAAACAGGTGAAAAATCATTCCTTTTACAGGAATTTGAACGCAAATATAAAGCTACTTTCCTAGCCCATATGAAGGAATATAATTCCATTAATATTTGGCAGAAATTTAAGCAACTTCCTAAAGACGATCAGAACAATCCGGAATTAGTAAAGGCAATGCGTCATTTTGACCATACTGTCAATATTACTTGGGTGATGCAGCATTTAAACGTAGCAATTAAGTACATCGATCATAGCGGAAAAGGAGATGGAGAGGCGACAGGCGGAAGCGATTGGAAAAAATACATGCATCCAAGATACCAACGAAGGATATTTTTCCCGGAATTATGGACTGCTGAGGAATTGGCAAATTGGGGTGTAGAAAATTAAGTTGAATTCAGAAAAATAACACAGTTTGAAGAAGGTATTAATGGTTATCATAGTATTGACAACAATACTAGCTTGTAATAAATCTAATAATAAATCCAAAAACACAAATAAGGTTAAGCCTAAAAAGGAGATTGCGGAAAATTCTGACTTTGGATTTAATTTTTCTGAATACAATGTGGTTCAGGATACGGTAAAAAGAGGCGATACTTTTGGTACAATTATAGAAGACCAAAATATTGGAGACAGAAAAATATACGAAATTGTACAAAGTATAAAAGACACCTTTAATGTTAGGATTATTAGACCTAATCGAGCGTATACAATGCTGAGGTCAAAGGATAAAACTAATAAGCTGCAGCTTTTTGTCTACCAGCCAGATGCTTTAAGTTACTATATCTTTGATTTACGTGACTCAGTAGTTGTTGCTCACAAGAAAACAAGACCTATTACTATAAGAAGAAGGACAATTGGTGGTGTTCTAAAAGGTTCCTTGTCGGAAACTTTAGGAGATGCCGGTGTCGAGGCTGCGTTAGCTAATAGAATTACAAAAATATATGCTTGGTCTATTGACTTTTTTAAACTTAAAAAAGGAGACCGCTTCGGAATCACTTTTACGGAAAGATTCATAAATGACTCAGTTTACGACGGAGTAGATAATCTAGAAGCTTCATTTTTTGAATACAAAGGAAAAATTATCTATGCCTTTCCTTTTGCCCCAAACCCTTCTTCTGAGAAAATTCAATATTACGACGAAGATGGTAAGACATTGAAAAACTTCTTCCTTAAAACTCCAATTAAATTTAGTAGAATTTCGTCGAGATTTACAATGAACCGCTATCATCCGGTACAACATAGGTGGAAAGCACATAAAGGAACTGATTATGCGGCACCTACGGGAACTCCTATTACTACAACCGCTTCAGGTACGGTAGAAAGAACAGGTTATACGGCGGGAAACGGGAATTATGTAAAAGTGAAGCATAATAGTACTTATTCTACACAATACCTACACATGTCAAAAATCTTGGTTCGACGCGGTCAACGTGTCAATCAAGGGGATGTTATAGGAAGAGTAGGTAGTACTGGTTTAGCAACAGGTCCTCATGTCTGTTATCGATTTTGGAAAAATGGTAAGCAGGTTGATGCATTGAAGCTGAATTTACCAAACGGAGAGCCGATGAGCGGTAAAAATAAAGTGCGATTTTTAAAGACAATACAACCGTTGAAATTTGAATTAGACAGCGTTGGAAATTTATAATTCAATATAAAAATGTTCTAAACGTAGTTTTTGTAAGTTAATTTGTAAAGAGGAACAATTATTTAAATTAAATAATTGTTCCTCTTTTATGTTTTGTTGGGAAACTGATATCCTTTTGAATTTTGATTAAATTATTATAAAAAGTAAAACGCTTTATCAATTAAAACTTAATTCAGTATTTTTGCTTGTATAAAATATAACTTGAACCCCACTATAAATGGCTTTAAATACTACAAACCCGACTGAAACATCATCTTGGAAAAAATTACAAAAGCACTTTGATGAAATGCAAGGAGCTTCAATGCAGGAGATGTTTCAAGCGGATGCTGCAAGAACTGAAAAGTTTAACCTAAAATGGAATGACTTTTTAATTGACTATTCGAAAAATATAATTAATAAGGACACGATGGCTCTTTTGCTCGAATTGGCAAATGAGATGGGGCTTGAAAAGGCAATAGTGGACTATTTTGAAGGAGATTTAATTAATCAGACGGAAAATAGAGCAGTGCTTCATACCGCGTTAAGAGCTAAGGAATCAGCTGTTATCAATGTAGATGGTATTAATGTAGTTCCTGAGATATATGATGTAAAGGGTAAGGTAAAAGCATTTACGGATCAAGTGGTGTCAGGAGAAAGAAAAGGGTACGGCGGAAAAGCTTTTACTGACGTTGTTAATATCGGTATTGGAGGTTCTGATTTAGGTCCTGCAATGGTAGTTGAAGCTTTGCAATATTATTCAAATCACCTAAACGTTCATTTTGTTTCAAATGTTGATGGTGATCATGTTAATGAAATTATTAAAAAATTAAATCCTGAAACTACTCTTTTTGTTATCGTTTCTAAAACTTTTACAACTCAGGAAACACTAACAAACTCCGAGACCATCAAAAAATGGTTTTTACAATCAGCCAGTCAGGAGGATATTGCCAAGCATTTCGTTGCGGTTTCTACCAATGTAGAAAAAGTAACTGAATTTGGGATAAATCCAGAAAACGTTTTCCCTATGTGGGATTGGGTTGGTGGACGGTTTTCTTTGTGGAGTGCGGTGGGACTTACCATCAGTTTAGCTGTTGGTTTTGATAATTTTGATGAATTATTAGGCGGTGCAAATGAAATGGACGAGCATTTTAAAACGGAGGATTTTGACAAGAACATGCCTGTAGTTTTAGCTTTGTTAAGCATTTGGTACAATAATTTCTTTGGTGCTGAAAGCGAAGCCCTAATTCCTTATACTCAATATTTACAGAAGTTGGCACCTTATTTACAGCAAGGAACTATGGAGAGTAATGGTAAAAGTGTAGGTAGAGACGGGAAACCGGTAAACTATCAAACTGGAACTATAATTTGGGGAGAACCAGGGACAAATGCACAGCATGCTTTTTTTCAGTTAATTCATCAAGGGACTAAGCTAATCCCATCAGATTTTATCGGGTATGTTAAGCCATTATATGGTGATGAGGATCACCACGATAAATTGATGTCTAACTTTTTTGCGCAAACTGAAGCTTTAATGCACGGTAAAGCTGCAGACCAAGTTCAGGCGGAATTTGATAAACAAGGACTTTCGGCGGATAAAGCAAAGTTTTTAGTTCCTTTCAAGGTTTTTAAAGGTAATAAACCTACTAATACTATTCTTGTCGACAAATTGACTCCAAAATCGTTGGGTTCTTTAATTGCACTATATGAACATAAGATTTTTGTTCAAGGAGTGATTTGGAATATTTTTAGTTTCGATCAATGGGGAGTAGAACTTGGTAAGCAATTGGCGACTTCTATATTAGAAGAGATACATACTAAAAAAGTTAAAAATCACGATAATTCAACTGAATTTTTATTGAAATATTATTTAAAGAATAAATAGAGTTTATTTGTAGATTCTTTTACTTTTTTTTAAAACCCTGATTGTTTTTATAATCAGGGTTTTTTATTTCAGTTAAATAAATGAATATGATTGTTATTTTGCTTTTTTAGCGTCATTTTTAATTATTAAATCAGTAATTAAAAGATTATTTTGCCTAACTAATTAATAATTTTTAACATAAAAAATACGAAAATTAACAATTTATTGAGCACCTACATTAATGAATGTTTTTTTAACAATAAGTTAACTTTATAATCTGAAAATTTTATAATTTAGCCGAAATTTTAAATAACTAAATCAATACACAAAAACAAAAATGAAAAAAATTATTCTTATTTTGATTATTTTTTTATCAGCGGTTGGTCATGCGCAGGTTACTAGTTCTGCAATGTCTGGTTCTGTTAAATCAAGCGCTGGAGATTTGCTTCCAGGGGCCACGGTTGAGGTTATACATAAACCAACTGGGACAAAGTATTTTTCGTCTACGGATGGGAACGGTGGGTATGCTGTGCAAGGGATCCGTCCAGGAGGTCCTTATACTGTGAAGGTGACTTATGTTGGTTTCAAAACAACGGAGATTACTGAAATTAACGCGCCGTTAGGTAACAATATTACAGTGAATATTGTTTTAGCTGAAGAGTCCAATACTTTAAAAGAAGTAGTGGTTGTTTCTACAAAATCTAATGGAGCTTTCAACAGAGGTAGAACAGGAGCATCGCAACAATTCTCGAATAGAGAATTAACTGCGATACCAGTTACTGGTTCAAGATCTATTAATTCGGTAACTAAGTACAATGCTAATGCAGGTGCTGGAGGTTCTTTTGGTGGTCAAGATTCAAGATTGAATAATTTTACAATTGACGGATCGGTTTTTAACAATGGTTTTGGTTTAGGTTCTGATGCGCAAGCTGGAGGTAGAACAGGTTCTACAGCAATCTCTCTTGATGCAATCGAGCAATTACAAGTAAATATTGCACCTTATGACGTACGTCAGTCAGGGTTTTTAGGATCTGGTATTAATGCAGTCACAAAAAGTGGAACTAATGAAATAGAAGGTTCTGTTTATAATTCATTTAGAAGTAATAAAAAGAGTTTTATCGGAACTAAAGCTGGAGATCAAGTTATAGTACCTGGGAAATTTGAAGAAAAAATTTGGGGAGCAAGAATTGGAGCTCCAATCATTAAAGATAAATTATTCTTTTTTGGAAATTTTGAGACAGTAACAAATACAAGTCCAGCTACTACATGGACTTCTACAGGTTCTCCAAGTCCCAGCGCTCAAGTATCAGCGCCTACTTACACTCAAATGCAAACACTTTCTACTTTTTTGAAAGACAAGTTTGGGTATGAAACAGGACCATGGGAAAATTACAATGCGGATAATGTTTCAAAAAAGTTTCTTGCTAGAATTGACTGGAATATTAATAACAATAACCAACTTACTGCTCGTTATGTTTTCCATAATTCAAATGCAGATAATTTAGTTTCAAATTCAACATCAGCAGGTAATGGAAATAGAAGAACTAGTCCTCTTGCGATGTCATTCCAAAATAGCGGATATGTTGTGTTAGATAATACAAGATCAGTTGTTTTAGAATTAAACAGTAAATTGAGTAATTCTTGGCATAACAATTTTGTGGGAGGTTATGATAAACAAATTGAAGATAGAGCTTTGATAGGTGGAGGTGTTTTTCCAACAATTGATATCAAAGAAGGTGCAAATACGTTTATCTCTGCAGGTTTAGATCCTTTTACTAACGGGAATAAACTTTCGTACTCAACATTACACTTTACAGATAATTTGACAAAAACTATAGGGAAACATACTTTATTGGCTGGAGTTAATTTTGAGCATTTTAAATCAAGTAACTTGTTTTTCCCAGCTTCTAATGGAGTTTATATTTTTAATTCATTGTCTGATTTTTATGCTGCGGCTAATCAATCTTCTGCAAATGCAGGCGCTCCCTCAACGACAGCGCTTCCGTTTCGTACACAATTTAGATATTCTGCCTTGCCTAATGCAGAAGAGCCTTTACAAATTTATAAGTCTGATAAACTAGATTTGTATGCTCAAGATGAAATTAAGTTTAACGATAGATTTAAAGTAACTGTTGGTCTTCGTGCTTCTAGAGTTTCATTTGCAAATACAGCTCTAGAAAATACAGCTGTAACAGCAATGACGTTTGGAAATGGCGAGAAGTTTAATACGGGAGTAATGCCTGATACTCAATATTTATTAGAGCCTAGAGTTGGATTTAATTTAGATGTGACTGGTGATACATCTACTCTTCTTCGTGGAGGTAGTGGTGTATTTACAGGTAGAGCGCCTGGTGTGTTTTTATCTAATGCTATTGGAAATAACGGAGTGCTTACTGGTTATGTTGACGTGAGTGGAGCTGCATTAGCTTCAGGAGGATATGGTTTCACTGCTAATCCAAGTGATTATTTCGTTCCTGCTACGCCTACTTTGCCTACGACATTTGATTTAGCATTGACTGATACTAAATTCAAATTCCCTCAAGTTTGGAAAACAAATATTGCTGTTGATCAAAAGCTTCCTTTCGGTTTTAGAGGTACGCTTGAAGGAATATATCAATCTAATATCAATGCTATTCATTACTACAATGCTAATTTTGATGCTCCAGTTGGAAATTTCAGCGGGCCAGATCAAAGACCAGTGTATGCTCGAAATGATAATGGTGTTCGTATAAATGACAATGTATCAAATGCAATTGTACTTACAAATACTAATAAAGGATATTTCTATTCTTCTACAGTTAAATTAGAGTATCCATATAAAAAAGGTCTTTGGGGATCTTTCTCTTATACTTATTCAAGTGCTAATGACTTGCTTTCTGCAGGTTCTATTGCTTCTGGTTCTTGGACTGGTGCTAGATCTGTTAATGGAAACAATGATTTACCATTATCTTTGTCAAGTAATAATACACCACATAGATTAGTGGGTGTTTTAGGGTATAAAATCGAGTACGGTAAAAATCCAGGTGCTGCGACTTCTATTAACTTAGGTTATATTGGGGAGCAGGCAGGTGCATATTCTTATTCTTACGGAGGAGATATGAATGGAGATAGAATATCAAATAATGATTTAATCTTTGTTCCTAATAATGCAAATGAAATCCGTTTTCAATCTTTGTCTGTGACAAATGTAGTGAATGGAGCAAATGTAGTAACGGTTTATACTGAGGCACAACAGCAACAAGCGTATGAGGCTTTTATCAATCAAGATTCTTACCTTTCTACTAGAAGAGGTCAATATGTTGAAAGAAACGGGGCTACATTGCCAATGTTGAATAGATTAGATTTATCTGTTACTCAAGACTTTTTTATGAAAATTTCAGGTAAAAAGAATAGTTTTCAGTTTAGAGCTGATATCTTGAACTTTACAAATTTATTGAATAAAGACTGGGGTGTTACACAAAGAGTTACAAATGTAAATGTACTGAGTTATAGAACAACTACTGCTAACGTACCATATTATCAATTGGCAACACAAACAGATGCAGCTGGAACAAAAGCTTTGATTAAAGATACTTTTCAAAAAAATGCTTCAACATTTGATGTATGGCAAGCACAATTTACACTTAGATATATTTTTGGGAAATAATACCTAATCAAAATATTTGAAATTTAAACCACGCTTTATAGCGTGGTTTTTTTATGCCTTAAAATGACTGAAGCTGCTACGGATTTATTTATAAAGTTTCATTCTGTCACATCTTATGTCGTGCTTTTAATATTGAGTTTGATACTTAATGCGGTGTATTTTTTTGTCTGACCTGATTAAAAGTGGATATGTAAAATAATAATATTTTATAATGTCACTTTGAAGGTAGAAATATAAGTGCAAATTAAGCTGTGTGATAAAGATGTATTTGTGTAAAAATGGCTGTTTCAATCCTGAGTTCGAGCATTTTTAGTGGATTGCTGAAATTGTAATAAAGAGCTAAGGTTGAAGCTGTTTTTTAAGGCAATCACTGCTAGTGAAGAAGTTGTGAATATTTTAGATGAAATTAGTGTAGTTCAGTTTTCTTATAAAGTATTTCCGTTGTTTTTGTGATACTGAAATTTAAATTATTTGGAGTAATTTAAGGTCAATTTAATCGGTTTTTTGTGATGATTTGATGCAATATTCCCTGTAAAACTCTTTTTTTTATAACAAAAACAATAGTTTTCCGCGTTTTCAAGTTCGTTTTTTTAGCTGCTGTTTATTGTGATTTTATCACTTTAATCGATATAATGATGCATTATTATCTTTTTTTTAAATAAAATAGCTGTTTTAATGATTTTAATTAAATAAAAACGAGTTAAGGGTTTTTTCATTCTTAACGTTATGTTAACAGTTTCCGGTAAAATTGTTATAATTTTGCCAAAAATAATAAACTAAACAAAAAATGAAGACATTTAAAAATTGGTTACTCTCTGGATTACTATTTTTAGTAGTTGGAACTGCCTTTTCTCAAGGGAAAATTACAGGTACAATTACTGATGGACAAGGTTCACTACCTGGTGCCAATGTAGCTATTAAAGGTACTAAAATAGGAGCCTCTGCAGATTTTGACGGTAAATTTTCAATTAGTTCTACAGTTAGTACTGGAGAATTAGTTCTTTCTTTTATAGGTTTCGAACCTAAAACTATTAAGTTTTCAGTTGCACAAGGTGCGACACAAAATTTAGGTAATATCGTATTGATATCTAATTCTAATGAATTAAGTGAAATTGTTGTTATTGGTAGAGGAATTATTGATTTAGCAAAGGATAGAAAAACTGCAATTGCTGTTTCTACTATTAGAGCTGAAGAGATCCAAGCAAAAATTGGTGCATCTGATGTAATTCAAGCTCTTGTAAATACGCCTTCTGTATATGTTGCTGGTCAAGCTGGTGGATATGGTGATTCAAGAATAAGTGTACGTGGTTTTGCTCAAGACAATACTGCTTTCTTATTAAACGGACAGCCTATTAACGGAATGGAAGATGGGAAAATGTACTGGTCTAACTGGTCAGGAATGTCTGATATTGCAAGTATAATTCAAATTCAAAGAGGATTAGGTTCTTCTAAATTAGCAATATCTTCTGTAGGAGGAACTGTGAATTTTGTAACAAAGGCTACTGATAAAAAACAAGGTGGTTTTGCTTCATTTGGGCAGGCAAATGACAATTATTTTAAATCTACAATTGCTTATAACACAGGAATGAGTAAAAGCGGTTGGGGAACAAGTGTATTGTTTTCTCATTGGCAAGGTGATGGTTACAACGATGGAACTAAAGGTCAGGGTCAAAACTATTTTATCTCTGTAGGTTATAAAGCAAATGACAAACATAGTTTTAACTTCATATTGACTGGAGCTCCGCAAACACATGATCAAAACTATGGTAAAAGATTAAGTGATTTTGAAAAATATGGTAGAAAATACAATAATAACTGGGGAACTCTAAATGGAGAATATCTTTCAGCAGTTGGGAATTATTACCATAAACCAGTTGCTAATTTAAACTGGGATTTTGATATTAATGATAAATCAAGTTTGTCTACTGTTCTTTATGCGTCATGGGGAAGAGGTGGAAGTGTAGGTACTGTTGGTTCAATTAAAAGAACAGCTACTGATAATGTTGATTTTGATGCTACTATAGCAGCAAATCAAGCAAGTGCAACAGGTGCTGCAACAGGTGCTTTACGTAATTCAGTAAATAACCACGCTTGGTACGGTATGGTAACTAATTTTAAAACTGAATTGACTGAGAGTATCAACTTCAATATGGGTCTTGATTTGAGAACGTATAAAGGAACTCACTTCAGACAACTTACAAATTTATTAGGTGCTGACTATTATTTAGATAAATACAATGTAAATATTCCTAATAATAAAATATACGAGACTAACACAAACAATGCTTGGGCAGTTTTAACAAATACTGCTTCTGTTGAAAATAGATATTCATGGGATTATGATGAAACAATTTCTTATGGTGGTTTCTTTTCTCAAATAGAATATGCTAAAGACAATGTTTCTGCATTTTTCCAAGGAGCAGTTTCAAACCAATCTCATGAAAGATTTGATAGATATGCTTACCTTCCTGCAGATGCAAAATCTGAAAAGGTAAATAATGTAGGATATAATGTTAAGGCTGGTGGTAGCTACAAAATAGGTGGTAGCAGTTCATTTTATGTAAATGCGGGTTATTATTCTCGTCAACCTTACCATGATAATATATATTTGAATTTTGGAAATGAAGTAAACCCATTAACTAAGAATGAAAAAGTTATTGGTTTAGAAGCGGGTTACAGCTTTAAATCACAATTTTTAAGCGGTAGTATTAATGCTTACAGAACTTCTTGGAAAGATAGAGTTACTACAAGTTCTAATGAAGTTGATAATGATTTGCAATACACAACTAATGAGGGAGTAGAGCAACTTCACTCAGGTTTGGAACTTGATTTTGTTGCTAAGCCATTCTCAAAATTAGACATTAGTGGTTTTGCTTCTGTTGGAGATTATCATTATGTTGGCGATGCAGTAAAAACGGTAAGAGACTCAGATAGAAATATACTTAGCAGCTCTAGAGAAGATGTTGACGGAGGTAAAGTGGGCGATGCTGCACAGGTTACTATAGGATTAGGCTTTAAGTATGAAATAGCAACTCGTTTTTCTATTGATGCTGACTGGAGAAATTATGAAAAATTGTATGCTAACGTAGGTTCAGTTAAGAATAATGTGGAATTGCCAAGTTATGATTTAGTTGATACAGGACTTTCTTATAAAATGCTAACAGGGAAAGATAAAAACAGATCAGTTGTTTTTAGAATAAATGTTAACAATGTATTTGATGAAATTTATGTATCTGAATTAACTACAAATATTGCTGCTAATCCAGGAGATGTAGTTATTAATGGTCTTAATGCTAGTAATAAAGGATATTATGGTTTTGGAAGAACTTGGAATGCTTCAATGCGTTTTAACTTCTAGAACATAGTTTTAAATAAGCAAAAGCGGCATTCACTTTAAGTGTAATGCCGTTTTTTTTATGCCTTTTTTGCTTATATTTGTTGTAAAAAACAAATACTCTCTATGTACGAATTCATTAAAAATTTTCACTCTGGTTGGGCTTACTTAGCTCTTTTATTATTGGTTGTTGCGGTTATAAACTCAGTTATTGGCTTAGTTGGTAAAAAAGAATTTACTGCCAAAGACAGAAAAATTGCCATTTTCGGGTTAATAGGTACTCATACGCAATTGTTAATCGGATTAATCTTGTATTTTGTTTCTCCTCTAGGTTTTGCATCTCTTGGACAAATGTCTGATAAGGCGCTGAGACTAACTTCACTGGAGCACCCATTAATTAATATTATCGCAATTACTTTGATTACTATTGGTTGGACAAAACATAAAAAACTGATGACTTCTGAGTCGAAATTCAAAACTTTTTCTATTTTTTATGGCTTAGGATTGGTACTTATTTTAAGTAGAATTCCATGGTCTATGTGGTTCTAAAATACGTAGAAGTCCTAGAAATAGGACTTTTTTTTTATCTAGGTATGGTTTTTGTTTAAATAGATTTCTAACTAAAAAGTTAATAATGAGAAAATCAATAACAGCCCTTTGTTTATTTGCCATTGTCGCATTGGTGAGTAGTCAAAGCCAAATTATAAATAATCAAAAATTACCAACTCAAAAAACTTCGGTACCCAAAGACACTGTCAAAAAGGCAAAAGTAATAGTACTTCAGACGGAAATTAAAAAGGATACCATAGAGGAAAAAATGGGGAAGCTTATTCCTTATAAAAAAGGGGCGCATGCCTCCTATTATGCCGACAAATTTCATGGAAAAAGAACGGCTAGTGGCATCTTATTTGACATGAATAAATATACTGCCGCCCATAAAAAATTCCCTTTCGGGACCAAATTAAGAGTTACAAATCAAGCAAATGGTGAGTCAGTAATCGTCGAAGTGACTGATAGAGGCCCATTTGTTAGATCAAGGGAAATTGACCTTTCTAAAAAAGCTTTTATGGAAATTGCAAAGAATAAAGGAGCGGGTGTGATGACTGTAAGTATTGAGGTATTTACAAAATAATTATTGCCATTTTGTGTATGGATTCATGCTTAAATTAGAGTTGTAATAAAGTTTGTCATTTGTTACTTCTTGTCCCAGCCAGTGTGGTTTTTCAAAGGTTTCTGTTTCTGACTGAAGTTCTATTTCGGCGATAATTAAGCCTTTATTTTCGCCATAAAACTCGTCCACTTCATAGGTGTGGTTGCCTATTTTTACTTCAAATCTAGTTTTGTCGATTACGCCTTTTTCGCATAATAGTAATAAGCTTTTGGCTTCATCAAAAGGGATTTCTTTTTCCCATTCAAAACGTGACATTCCAGTTTCGTTTGAGATCCCTTTTATGGTTATGTATCCTTGATTGCCTTTTATGCGTATTCTTACGGTACGCTCGGGATCTGAGTTTAAATAACCTTGCGCAATACGATTTTGGTTAAATGCTGCCGATTTGAATGAGTTGTCTTTAACTAAAAATTTTCTTTCTATTTCTATCATTTCTTACCGAATTTATTTTGTTTTTGGAGCTTTTTCCAGCTCTCTGCTATATCTTTATGTTTTTAAAGAAAAACATAAAGGATACCGCTTCCATCTGGGCTATCTGGGTTCTCCAAATGTATCAAATATTTTAATGTTAGTTCGTCTCATTATATACAAAAGGGGTTTAAATTTGTCTCATGCCTAATACTACAGTAAATCGTAAAATCATACACATTGATATGGATGCCTTTTATGCATCTGTGGAGCAAATGGATAATCCTGCTTTACGCGGGAAGCCCGTTGCTGTAGGCGGTTCAGAAAACAGAGGAGTCGTTGCGGCAGCTAGCTACGAGGCTAGGAAATTTGGTGTCCGAAGTGCGATAAGTGGGATAATGGCTAAGAAGTACTGCCCTGAACTTATTTTTGTCAAACCAAGGTTTGATAGATATAAGGAGATTTCAACCAAGATTCATAAGATTTTCCATGAATACACGGACTTGGTAGAACCGCTTTCTCTAGATGAAGCTTATTTAGATGTTACCCAAAATAAGAAAGGGAATCCAAGTGCGGGTTTGTTAGCAGAGGAAATTAGAGCGCGAATTTTTAAAGAAGTAGGTTTGACGGCTTCGGCAGGAATCTCAATTAATAAGTTCGTAGCTAAAATTGCCAGCGATTACAACAAACCAAATGGACAAAAAACAGTTAACCCAGATGAAGTGAATGCTTTTCTGGAAGAGTTACCTATTCGTAAATTTTATGGAGTTGGGAAAGTAACCACTGAAAAGATGTATCAATTAGGGGTGTTTACGGGCTTGGATTTAAAAAGTAAATCGGTGGAGTTTTTGGAGAAACATTTTGGAAAATCAGGAAATTTCTATTTTAATGTTGTCCGCGGAATCCATAACAGCGAAGTGAAATCAGATCGAATCACCAAATCAGTTGCCGCTGAACATACTTTTGATGTTAACCTTTCCTCAGAAATATTCATGTTGGAAAAGCTAGAAGGCATAGCGATTGCACTTGAAAGACGATTGAATAAACACAAGGTTGCTGGTAAAACGATCACTTTAAAGATCAAATACAGCGATTTTACCCAGCAAACCCGAAGCAAAACGGTGCCTTATTTTATTTCAGATAAAGGCCTTATTTTAGAAATAGTAAAGGAATTATTATATCAAGAGCGAATGAAAGATTCCGTACGACTATTGGGGATTTCTTTGAGTAATTTAAATACAGAGGAAAAGAAAATTGTCGTTGTACAGTTGAAATTTGATTTTTAATTGAGTAGGATTGTCGTTCAACAAAGGTTAAACCTGTGGATTTGTTTTTTCCTTTTTAGAAAAAAAATTACATTTGGAGAATATAATCCAAAAAACATGAGCGATTTAAAACGATATGAAGAGGCTATTGTGAAGTATCACAGTGATTTGCGAATTAAATCAGTTCCAGTTCTTTCTTTGGAATTTTATTATCAGTATATTAAGGAGTTAAAAGAATCTTTGGTGGATTTCCGTAATCTTAAAGGTCTTGCCTTTAAAAATAAATGGGAAATGTCTCCAGATTGGAATATTGATACTCCTATAAAAGAAGAAGTAATTATTGTCACTGATGCTAAATTAAGCATCGTCTTTGCTTCGCGTAATATGATAAAAATGAATGGTTATGTAGCGGCAGACGTTTTAGGTAAAAGTCCTAAAATGTTTCAAGGTGAAGTAACTGATAGAGTTATTTCTAGTGAAATAAATACTGCTATTCAATTACGCCAAGCGTTTGAAAAAACGGTTTTAAATTATAAAAAGAACGGTGAAATATACGCTTGTTTAATAAAGGGCTACCCTATTTTTAATATAAAAGGGGAACTAATCCATTATATCGCTTTTGAAAAGGCGGCATAAAAAAAGACCTTTCTAAACAGCAGAAAGGTCTTTTTTTAGTATTTTAATAGTGGTCTTGCAATTAATTTTTACTGCTCAGTTTTGACAGTAATCGCAAAAACTCAATGTATAGCCAAACTAAAGTGATCATCAATCCCATTGCTCCATACCATTCCATGTATTTCGGCATTTTTTGCTCGGCTCCTTTTTCTATGCGGTCAAAATCCAAGAATAAATTTAAAGCAGCAATTATTATTACAAAAACACTAATTCCAATGCTCATCATAGAATTACCATAGTGAACTGGCTGAAAGCTCGTGAACATGGAGAACACCCATGAAATTAGGTAATAAGTGGCAATAGCAAGTGTAGCTGCAACAACAACTGATTTAAATTGCTCCGTTACTTTTACAATCCGGTATTTATATAATCCTAAACAGACAATAAAAGTGACAAAAGTTGCCCCCACTGCCTGAATTACTATTCCAGGATACATCGTTTCGAAAATGGCTGAAATCCCGCCGATAAATAAACCTTCAAATAAGGCATATCCGGGGGCAAGGTAAGGGGAATATTGTGGTTTGAAAGCAGAAATAACTACTAGAATTAAACCTACGATAGCGCCGCCAATAGCTGGAACCAAGGGGTTCATGCCGTTAAAAGTCATCCACCAAATCACCATAGCTGATGCCGTAAGTAATAGGAATAAAAGTAACGTTTTACTAACTGTACCAGACAAAGTCATTTCCTGGTTGTAATCTATAATAGTAGCATTATGTACTTGCTCTTTTCTTGAAGCAGTTGTTGCAGAAAAAGATTTATTATTTAAAAAAGGATTTTGCGATTTGAAATTCATGGGAAATTAAATTTATTTTGTCAAAGATAAATCAAAAAAAAATTGGGTACAAAAAAATCCGTCTTGTTTAATTACGAAACAAGACGGATTATATTTGTGATTAGCGTTAGTTAGCTTATTCTATTTCTGAAACTCTCATGGTGTTTACCATTCCTTTTTCTTTGATAGGCATAGCTGCTAAATTGATTAGGAAATCGCCTTTAGTTACGTATCCTTTTTCTTTAACAAGTTCGTTTACATCCGTTACAGTATCGTCAGTACTTACTACTTTATCATAGTAATATGATTTAACTCCCCACAATAAACTTAATTGTGTCAAGATTCTTTTATTAGATGTAAAAACTAAAATATAAGCTGATGGTCTCCATGCTGAAATTTGGAAAGCAGTATAACCACTATTAGTCAAAGTACAAATTGCTTTGGCGTTAATAGCATTTGCCATTAATGCAGCATGACGACAAATTGTTTTAGTAATAAAACGTTTTGTTTTTATTTGTGGTGTATTTTGTGGCACAGTGATTAGCGGAGAATCTTCAACCGCTTTAATAATTTGTGTCATTTTTTCGATTACTTGTACAGGATAGTTACCAGTAGCTGTTTCTCCCGAAAGCATTACCGCATCAGCACCATCCATTACCGAGTTGGCAACGTCGTTTACTTCAGCTCTTGTTGGAGTTAAACTAGTGATCATTGTTTCCATCATTTGAGTGGCTACAATTACTGGAATTCGAGCCATTTTAGCTTTGCGAATCAATTCTTTTTGAACAAGTGGTACTTCATGAGCAGGAAGTTCAACACCAAGATCTCCACGAGCAACCATTAGTGCGTCGCAATAAGCTACTATCTTGTCGATATTTTCTAATGCTTCAGGCATTTCTATTTTAGCTACAATCGGAATTTTATGTTCAGAATGTTCAGCAATTAAATCCTGTAAGTCTTTTAAATCTTGTGGTGTTTTTACAAAAGAAAGTGCAATCCAGTCTACTTTTTGTTCAATCGCAAAAATAGCATCTGCAATATCTTTTTCTGTCATTGCAGGAAGAGATATTTTTGTATTAGGTAGATTTACTCCTTTTTTAGACTTCAATTCACCACCTTGTATTACTCTGGCGATAACTTCTGTTTTCTTGTCTGTTTCGACAATTTCAAAAATTAATTTCCCATCATCTAGTAAAATTCTTTCTCCAGGATTAACATCGTTTGGAAAGTTTTTGTATTTCATGAATACTTTTTGTGCAGTACCCAGTATGTCTTCAGCAGTTGTGAATGTAATTAAGTCTCCGTCATTTACTACAACGCCCTCACCCATAACTCCTACGCGAAGTTTTGGTCCTTGTAAATCTCCAAGTATCGCAGTAGTATATCCATATTCTTCATTTAGTCCACGGATGATATTAATTTTTTCTTTAACGTCAGAATAATCTGCGTGAGAAAAGTTAACCCTAAACACATTTACTCCAGCATCAATCATATCTTTGATGATTTCTCTAGTACTACATGCAGGTCCAAGTGTGGCTACAATTTTTGTTTTTTTGTTTGGAATCATTTGTATTAAAAAATTAAATTGTTTTTTGATTTTATTTGATTTGTATCTACGATATATGCAGTAGATATGGTATCAATGGTATTTAATATTGTCTTTATTTTTGACACATCTAAAGCGTCATCGGTATTTTCAATTTTTAAAAAGAAATCTGCTTTTTTAAATTCTGGTAGCAAGAAAACTTTTGTCGAAATTTCCATGGTTATATTTGAAAATAAATTTTGGAGCGTGTCTTTTTTATGTTGAGACACAGCGTTTTTATTTTGAATCAAATTCCATGAAATTGCGTTTTCTAGGTCATAATAATAAAATCTGGAAAAATTCGTTTCTCCTTCTTTTATATTTATTTGAACTTCATCTTTACTTTTACTTAAATTTATCGGCAATTTTTGATTGATGAAATAAGCCAATCGAAAATCTTCTAATGAAGTATGAATAGCGATAAGATAGTAATCTATTTCGTCAAATTCGCCAAGATCCAATTTGTGAATTGCCATTTCATGATAAAATAAGTGGTAAATATACCATTTCTATCGAAGTTAAAGAGAAGAAAATGTAATGAATTCGTTAATTTATGAACGAAAACGTTGTAGTTTTGAGGGATTTGATATTATTTCTTGTCCATTTTTTCTTGAAATGCAAAATAGGCACGTTGTGATGCTTTTTCCTCTGCTTTCTTTTTTGAAGTAGCTCTTGCTTTTGCAATTACTTTGCCATCGATGCTTAATTTTACTCCAAAAAGGCGTTGACCGTCAATTGCGTTGTCTTCAAAAATATCATAATGAAATATCTTTTTTTCTTTTTGACACCATTCTATAACCAGACTTTTATAGCTGATTACCTTTCCTTCTAATCGAGAAATGTCAACATAAGGAATGATAACTCTTTTCTGTATGAATTTTTCGCAATAGATATAGGTCCTGTCAAGATAAATTGCGCCAATTAAAGATTCAAAAATATTACCGTGTATGTTTTCTCCAAAATGTTGTACAGGAACTTTGCTCTCTATAAACCGGATAAGGTTTAAGTCTTTTCCCAGTTCATTTAAATGTTCTCTACTTACGATTTTTGAACGCATTTTTGTAAGATAGCCTTCGTCTCCGCGCGGAGCTTCACGAAATAGGTATGCCGCAATTACGGAACTTAACATGGCGTCACCTAGAAACTCCAAGCGTTCGTAGTTGATGATGTTTCCTTCTGGATCAACACGGCTGGAAGAACGATGCGTAAATGCTTTTTTATAGTGATCTAAGTTTTTAGGTGCAAATCCTAAAATTGTTTGCATAGCATCAAAAAAAATCCCGTCTTCTGGAGAACGGGATTTTGTAAATATTTTTCTTAATCTATTCATTTAAATTAGAATTCTAATTTTTTAACCAATACACAAGCATTATGTCCACCAAAACCAAAAGTATTACTCATGACCACTTTCATATCTCTTTTTTGAGCTACATTGAATGTGAAGTTAAGTTTTGAATCAATATTTTCATCATCTGTAAAATGATTGATAGTCGGTGGAACTATTCCGTATTTCATCGATAGAATAGAAGATATAGTTTCAACAGCTCCGGCTGCACCTAGTAAGTGACCGGTCATTGATTTTGTAGAGTTCAAGTTCATGGTATATGCATGTTCGCCAAAAACGTGTTCAATAGCCTTAGATTCTGCTAAATCCCCAAGAGGAGTAGAGGTACCGTGCATATTCACACCATCAACATCTGTTGGTTTTAAACCAGCATCTCTCAAACAGTTCAACATTACGTTTTTTGCACCTAAGCCGTCAGGATGTGGAGCAGTTATGTGATATGCATCAGCTGACATTCCGCCACCACCAATTTCACAGTATATATTAGCGCCACGTGCAACTGCATGCTCGTATTCTTCAAGAATTAACGCACCAGCACCTTCACCTAGTACAAATCCATCTCTGTCTTTGTCCATGGGCCTTGAAGCTGTTTTTGGGTCATCGTTTCGTGTTGACAGCGCATGCATAGCATTAAATCCACCCATTCCAGCAATAGTTACTGCAGCTTCTGATCCACCGGTTACCATAACATCTGCGTGTCCTAAACGGATATAGTTGAATGCGTCAATGATTGCATTTGTAGAAGAGGCGCAAGCTGAAACAGTTGCGAAGTTAGGACCTCTAAAGCCGTATTTAATTGATATATGGCCACAAGCAATATCCGAAATCATTTTTGGGATAAAGAAAGGATTGAATTTTGGAGTACCGTCACCGGCAGAGTAATTCAACATTTCTATTTGAAAAGTTTCTAAACCGCCAATTCCTGATCCCCAAATAACTCCAGCTCTGTCTTTATCTAGTTTTTCAAAATTGAAACCAGCATCGTTTATCGCTTCTTCAGATGAAACCATGGCATATTGAGCATAACGATCCATTTTTCTAGCTTCTTTTCTGTCCAAGAAATCTTCGGCGTTAAAGTTTTTTAACTCGCAAGCAAATTTAGTTTTGAACTTTGAAGCGTCAAAATAAGTTATTGGAGCAGCTCCACTTACGCCGCTGATAAGAGCGTTCCAATATTCCTGAATATTATTTCCAATAGGAGTAAGAGCACCTATACCCGTAACAACAACTCGTCTTAATACCATAACTTCTTTATTTTGTTATCTTTAAACAAATAAAACCCATGCTTTCTTTGCCGTATTTTTATTACAAAAGAGCCATGGGTATTACAATAAATATTTCTTTGATTGAAAATCAATCTTGAATTTAATTTTTTTTAAAAAAATAATAACACCCGCAGGCATGGATGCAGGCGGGTGCTTAAATTATTATTTTTTAGCTTCTTCGATGTAAGAAATAGCTTGACCAACAGTAGCAATGTTTTCTGCTTGATCGTCTGGAATTTGAATGTCAAATTCTTTTTCGAATTCCATAATAAGCTCAACAGTGTCTAATGAATCAGCCCCTAAATCATTAGTGAAGCTTGCTTCTGTTACAACTTCGTTTTCGTCAACGCCTAATTTGTCTACGATAATCGCTTTTACTCTTGATGCAATGTCTGACATAATCTTTAATTTTAGAATTTAATTGATGGCAAAAATAAAAAACTTTATTTTAAAACAACGAATAAGTTGATAAATGTGTCATCTAAATTAAAAAATAATTTTCAACAAAGACTTGCTAATGTTATTTAATTTGAGTTTTTATTCCTTTTTTTGCGTAATATAAATTGGGTAAATCATGAAAAAAATAGTCGTTTTTGCTTCCGGATCGGGTACAAATGCTGAAAATATCATAAAGCATTTTGCTTCAAATGAAATGGTAACAGTGGAGGCTGTTTTTACAAACAATCCAAATGCTAAAGTTATTGAGAGAGCCAAAAATAATGGAGTTCCTGCTGAAGTTTTTTCTAAATCTGAATTAATTGAAAGTATAGTACTACAAAAAATAAATATAATTCAGCCGGATTTAATTGTTCTCGCGGGCTTTTTATTAAAATTCCCTGAAAATATTATTGCTGCTTATCCCAACAAAATAATAAATATCCACCCAGCATTATTGCCTAAATATGGCGGTAAAGGGATGTATGGTATGAATGTTCACAAAGCAATTGTGGATAACAAAGAAGTGGAAACTGGAATTACTATTCATTATGTTAATGAAGATTATGACGAAGGGGGAATAATATTTCAAAAGAAAGTTACGGTTTTAGGAACAGATACGCCGGAAGTGGTTGCCGAAAAAATACACGATCTAGAACAAAGATATTTCCCAGGAGTTATTGAAAAATTGTTAACTGATAATTCAAAATAGTGAAAAGTTACGACGTACATATTTATACTGATGGAGCTGCTAAGGGAAATCCAGGAAAAGGAGGCTATGGCGTAGTTATGGAAACGGTTGTAGATGGCAAGTCCTTTAGAAAAGAGTTTTACGAAGGATTCCGCCTTACCACCAATAATAGAATGGAATTATTGGCCGTGATTGTAGGTTTAGAAAAATTAAAAAATTTAAATACAAGGGTTCTTGTAGTTTCTGATTCTAAGTACGTGGTGGATTCAGTTGAAAAAAAATGGGTTTTAGGATGGGAGAAAAAGGGTTTTGTTGATCGGAAAAATTCGGATTTATGGAAACGTTTTTTGGTTATTTATCGAAAGCACAAAGTCGACTTCAAATGGATAAAAGGACACAACAATCATATGCAAAATGAAAGGTGTGACGAATTAGCAGTTATGGCTTCGATGCAGAAGGCACTTGGCGTTGATGAGTTTTATGAAAAAGAGGTTGGTAAGTTGCTGTAAGTACTTAATATAAAGGATTATAAATTGGCAAAACTTTACAATTGTTAGTCTTTGCAATTTTATACTTTATAAACTATCTTTGCACCTTAATTCGAATCTCAAATAAATGAACAAATTATTGATTGTTGGAACAGTTGCTTTCGACGCCATTGAAACTCCTTTTGGCAAAACAGATAAAATTTTAGGTGGTGCAGGAACATACATCGGTTTGTCCGCCTCTTTTTTTAATTTACAATCGGCTATAGTTTCTGTAGTTGGAGATGATTTTCCACAAGAACATTTAGATTTGTTAACTGAAAGAAATATTGATATTTCTGGTTTAGAAGTAGTTAAGGGTGGAAAAACGTTCTTTTGGAGCGGTCGATACCATAATGACTTAAATAGTAGAGACACTCTTGATACACAATTGAATGTTTTGGCTGATTTCCAGCCTAAAGTACCTGAGAATTATAAAAATGCTGATGTGGTTATGCTAGGAAACTTGCACCCGCTAGTTCAAAGTAGTGTTTTGGACCAAATGGAAACGAAGCCAAAGTTAGTAGTTTTGGATACGATGAATTTTTGGATGGATTGCGCTTTACCAGAATTATTAGAAGTAATAAAACGTGTTGACGTTATAACCATCAATGATGAAGAGGCGAGACAGCTTTCTGGAGAATATTCTTTAGTGAAGGCTGCCGCAAAAATTCAAGCTATGGGACCGGAATATGTAGTGATTAAAAAGGGTGAGCATGGTGCGCTTTTGTTTCATGATAAAGAAGTGTTTTTTGCTCCAGCATTACCGTTAGAGGAAGTATTTGACCCAACGGGTGCAGGCGACACTTTTGCAGGCGGATTTGCAGGTTTCATAACTCAAAGCGAAAATGTTTCATTCGAAAACATGAAAAATGCGATTATATACGGTTCTAATCTAGCCTCATTTTGTGTGGAGAAATTTGGGACAGAAAGAATGGTGGATTTAAATAAAGACGAAGTTATGTTAAGATTGAAACAATTCAAGTCTTTGACACAATTCGAAATAGCATTGTAATGCCATGAAACCTCGGAAACGGGGTTTTTTTAATTTATATTTAGTAGGGACTAAAATAGAGTTTCCTTTTTATTTGTAAGAATTTATTATTAGAAACAACAACACAACAAATAACTACACGATGAGCGATGCGTTACAACATGAATGTGGAATAGCCTTAGTTAGACTTCTTAAACCGCTTGAATTTTACAAAGAGAAGTATGGAACTGCTTTCTACGGGATACAAAAAATGTATCTCCTTATGGAAAAGCAACACAATCGCGGACAAGATGGTGCTGGATTCGCAAGTATAAAATTAGATATGGAGCCGGGAGAGCGTTATATAAGTAGAGTGCGTTCTAATCACGCTCAACCTATTCAAGATGTTTTTGCGCAAATAAATGACAGAATAAACGAAGAGATGGCTTCTCATCCTGAGTATGCCGATAATGTGCCTCTTCAAAAGGAAAAGCTGCCTTATTTAGGGGAACTTTTTTTGGGGCATGTTCGCTATGGTACTTTTGGAAAGAATAGTATTGAAAGCGTTCATCCTTTTTTACGTCAGAACAATTGGATGCACAGAAATCTAATTTTGGCTGGAAATTTCAATATGACTAACGTAAAAGAGCTTTTTCAAAGCTTGGTGGAGTTAGGTCAACATCCGAAAGAAATGGCTGATACTGTTACCGTAATGGAGAAAATAGGACATTTCCTTGATGATGAAGTTACAGATTTGTATCAAGAGTGCAAAAACAATGGCTTGACCAAAAGAGAGGCTTCGCCAGTAATTGCAGAGAAACTAGATGTTGCAAAAATTTTGACACGAGCTTCTAAGAATTTAGATGGAGGTTATGCCATGGCAGGACTTCTTGGTCATGGTGATGCTTTTGTTTTTAGAGATCCAGCAGGGATTCGCCCAGCCTACTTCTATCAAGATGATGAAGTGGTCGTGGTAGCTTCAGAGAGACCAGTAATTCAGACCGTATTTAATGTTGCTTTTGAAAAAGTACAGGAAATTGAGCCAGGTAATGCGTTGATAATTAAGAAAAATGGAACCGTTTCGATGCAAGAAATTCTTACACCAACGGTTAAAAAAGCGTGTTCGTTTGAGAGAATTTATTTTTCTAGAGGAAGTGATGCTGAAATATACCAAGAGAGAAAAAATTTAGGAAGATTGATTCTGCCTGCTGTTTTGGGAGCTATTGATGAAGATACTGATAACACTGTTTTTTCATATATTCCTAATACTGCAGAGACATCCTTCTACGGATTGGTTGAAGCAGCACAAGATTTTTTGAACCAAAGGAAAAACAATTTCATTCTTAAAAATAGAAGTAAATTAACTAAGGAATCTTTGCAGGAACTTTTAGCAGTAAAAATACGAACTGAGAAAGTAGCTATTAAAGATGCTAAACTTAGAACGTTTATTACTGAAGACAGTAGCCGCGATGATTTAGTAGCCCATGTTTATGATGTTACTTATGGTGTAATAAAACCAACAGATAATTTAGTGATCATTGATGATAGTATCGTGAGAGGGACTACCTTGAAAATGAGTATTATCAAAATGATGGATCGTTTGAATCCAAAAAGAATTGTTGTTGTTTCCTCGGCGCCTCAAATACGTTACCCTGATTGTTATGGAATTGACATGGCAAAATTAGAAGGTTTAGTGGCTTTTAAAGCTGCATTGGAATTGTTAAAAGAAAGAAATTTGTATCATATTGTCGATGAAGTTTATGCTAAATGTAAAGCACAAGAAAACTTCAAAGATTCTGAGGTGGTGAATTACGTTACTGCAATTTATGAACCTTTCCAACCTCAAGAGGTTTCTGATAAGATAGCTCAAATGTTGAGTTCTCCTGAAATAAAAGCCGAAGTAAAAATTATATTTCAAACGGTAGAAGATTTGCATATCGCTTGTCCGAAAAATTTGGGGGATTGGTACTTTACTGGTGATTACCCTACTCCAGGTGGTAATAGAGTTGTGAATCGTGCATTTATGAATTTTTATGAAGGGAAAGATGCGAGAGCATATTAGAAATTTTCGAATGTTGCAATTGAACGACTTTATGAGCTGTTCATCTAAAATATTTGTATAGAATATACATCTACCATAACTTTGGAAGACCATAAAATTAGTAGGTTAAGTTTATGGTAGATTTGGGGCAAAAAAGGTGGAAGAGATTCCACCTTTTTTATTTTACCTAATTTTAGACTTTAAAAAAGACTTATGAAGTTGGACTAGTCCAACTTCATAAGTCTTTTTTAATTAGTAATTAATGAAGCTTTAAAGAGTGCATCCCGGAGTTTGTTAGTCTATATAAGTTGATCGGGTTGTTTTAAATTGAAGGAAAAAACATATATTTATTTGTTATGCAGTGTGTTGTGTTTTAAAAATCGAGTAATTTATCGACTTTTGAGGTTAGTTGTCTAATAAATTATTTTTAAGCTAATAAGCTTCTTATCTTTGAATCACCATAAAATTAGTAGGTTAAGTTTATGGTAGATTTGGGGCAAAAAAGATGGGAGAAATTCCATCTTTTTTATTGGAATAAAGTCAAGTATAGAGAGAAGGTGAATAAGCGAAGTGTTTATTATTCTTTTTTATTTGAATTAGCACTATAAAGGACTGAAAAGGAGTAGGCATAAAAAAAATAGACAAATCAACTTTTCAGTCAATTTGTCTATTCTCCATGTTCTTTAATCGATGTTTTTCTAAAAAAAACTATTTCTCAGAAGCATATCTTCTAGAAACTTCAGTCCAATTGATTACACTGAAAAAAGCTTCAATATAATCTGGTCTTCTGTTTTGATAATGCAGATAATAAGCATGTTCCCAAACGTCCATACCTAAAATTGGAGTTCCGCCACAACCGATTCCCGGCATTAATGGATTATCCTGATTTGGTGTTCCACAAACATCTAATTTTCCACCTGGATGAACGCAAAGCCAAGCCCATCCTGAGCCAAATTGCGTTGCTCCTGCTTTACTGAATTTAGCTTTAAATTCTTCAAAAGATCCAAAAGCACTCTCAATTGCAGTTAACAAATCTCCAGTTGGAAGTCCACCTCCATTAGGAGTCATAACAGTCCAGAATAGATTGTGATTGTAAAATCCACCACCATTGTTTCTAACAGCAGTATTTTTCATGTCTAGGTTAAGTAGAATATTGTCTATTGTTTTACCTTCCATGTCAGTACCAGCGGTAGCTGCATTAAGGTTGGTAGTATATGCATTATGATGCTTTGTGTGATGAATTTCCATCGTGCGTGCATCAATATAAGGTTCTAATGCGTCATACGCATAAGGTAATTGAGGTAGTTCAAAAGCCATGATATATTTGTTTAATGATTTATAAATATTTATTCAAATTTAAACATTTAAGTTTGGAATTCGAAATTCTATTTCGTTATAATTTCATTAATTAAATTGATAGTGTAATTATGTATGACTTAAATTTGCTTTTTATACAAATAAAATCATGTGTTATGGATTATCAAAAAGAGGACGAATTATGCCTTTGGCTCTTTTAAGGCGATGGGTTTAATTTAGTCTTCGGGCAGAAAAACAATGTGTTTTAAACGCCGTGAAATGGATGTACATTCCATGAGCAATTATTTTGGACGATTCAATTTAATGAAGTGATTTTAGGATTGCGCCATTGCCATGCATACTATGCTGATCTTAGAGTCAGGAATTTTTAGTAAAGCGCGACAACATGCCTCAAGTGTGGCGCCAGTTGTAATCACATCATCGATAAGTAGAAAATGTTTGCCGTGATCCTTTTCGGTAAAAGAAACACCAAAAGTGGATTCGATGCCTTCTGTCCTGCCCAAAAGGTTCTTTTTGGATTGAGTTTTTGAATAAACTTTTCGTTGTAATATCGAGTCATTATATGTGATATTCAAATCAGCAGAAAGTGCTTTTCCAAAGGTAGTAACTTGATTGTAGCCTCTCTCGCTATATTTTCTTTTATGCAAAGGAACTGGGATAATTATATCTGCTGTTTGTAAGATTGTTATTGCTTTTAAATCTTGGGCGTACCAATGTCCTAGAACCGTACCTATTTCTTCGTGTCCTTTGTATTTTAATTTGTGAATTATTTCCTGTGCTATTCCTTTTTTATGAAAATACAGCAGTGCCGATGCATATTCTAAAGGAATTCTGCCGTAAAACTTTTTGAAAGCTTCGTTATCTGGATTGAGATGTTGATTTGTCAGCGGAATATTATGTCTGCAAAGGGTACAAATCACTTTTTCATTCGATGATAATAAAGAGTTGCAGCCTGCACAAACAGCAGGAAAAAATAGATTTATTATGTGTTTAAACATATAATTGATAATTTATTTATAAAAATATGAAAATCAACGCTTCAAACTTCAGCTATTCTTCTTTTTTTAAGTTCACTTTTTATATTTTTGCAGTATGGCAAAACAAGAAGATATATTTAAGAATGTAATTTCGCATGCAAAAGAGTACGGATTTATTTTTCCGTCAAGCGAAATATACGATGGTTTGAGTGCAGTTTATGATTATGCACAGAACGGTGTGGAGTTAAAAAAGAACATACGTGAATATTGGTGGAAATCAATGGTTCAGTTAAATGATAATATTGTGGGTCTAGATGCATCTATTTTGATGCACCCTACGACCTGGAAAGCATCAGGACACGTTGATGCTTTTAATGATCCTTTAATTGACAATAAAGATTCTAAAAGAAGATACAGAGCTGATGTTTTGATTGAAGATTATGCTGAAAAGTTAAATGTCAAAGCAATCAAAGAAGTTGAAAAAGCGAAAATTCGTTTTGGAGACGCCTTCAACCAAGCCGAATTTGTAAGTACAAATGCTAGAGTTGTAGAATATAAAGCGAAAGAAAGAGAAATTCTTGAGCGATTGGGTCGTTCTCTTGGTAATGAAGATTTAGAAGATGTAAAAGCGCTAATTGAAGAATTAGAAATAGCTTGTCCTGAGTCAGGTTCTAGAAACTGGACTGAAGTGCGACAATTTAACCTGATGTTCGGAACTAAATTAGGAGCTTCAGCAGATACTGCCATGGATTTATATTTACGTCCGGAAACAGCTCAAGGTATTTTTGTGAATTTCACGAATGTTCAAAAATCGGGAAGAATGAAAGTCCCTTTTGGAATAGCACAAACAGGGAAAGCATTTAGAAATGAGATTGTCGCTAGACAATTTATTTTCCGTATGCGTGAGTTTGAACAAATGGAAATGCAATTTTTTGTGCGTCCAGGGGATGAAATGAAACATTATGAATTCTGGAAAGAAACAAGACTGAAATGGCATTTGTCATTAGGTTTAGGTAAAGAAAATTACCGTTTTCATGATCATGAAAAATTAGCTCATTACGCAAATGCTGCGGCTGATATTGAGTTTGACTTTCCTTTTGGATTCAAAGAATTAGAAGGAATACACTCTCGCACTGATTTTGATTTAAAAGCACACGAAAAATTCTCAGGAAGAAAGTTACAGTATTTTGACGCTGAATTGAATCAGAACTATGTTCCTTATGTAGTGGAAACATCTGTTGGTTTAGACAGAATGTTCTTAGCTGTTTTTGCAACTTCTTTGAAAGAAGAAACATTGGAAGATGGTTCAACTAGAACGGTTCTTAAATTACCATCGGTATTGGCTCCTACAAAGGCGGCAGTTTTACCTTTAGTTAAAAAAGACGGTTTGCCAGATATAGCGCATAAAATCATCGAAGATTTAAAATGGGATTTCAATGTCGCTTATGATGAGAAAGATGCAGTTGGTCGTCGTTATAGAAGACAGGATGCGTTGGGAACTCCTTTTTGTATCACTGTGGATCATCAAACTATAGAAGATCAAACGGTAACGATTCGTCATAGAGATACCATGAAGCAAGACCGTGTTAAAATATCAGAATTGAAAGCTATTATTGATAATGAAGTTTCCATGAAAAACTGGTTAATGAAAATGTAATCAAATTTTGTTTTATTATAAAAAGGCCTTCCTATAAGGGAGGCCTTTTGCGTGGTATACTATTTTAAGAGCGCGGTTTAGGAAGGAAATCCAATTATCTTAAACATGGATTTGTGTACTTTATCGGATTTATTTGCGTTTCATCTTAATGTATCAACATTTGTTAAAAACATATTAACATCTCATGTAAGGAATACACTAAACGTGTATTTTTATTTTGTTGAATATTGATAAATGATTGGTTTTTAAATTGATAATCGGATATTTTTATGCAATTGGTTTCCCAAAACTACCATTAATTTCGAATTTTTTGACGTATACCTGCTTCAAACATGACATAATATGCCTAACAATTAGGAGAGCCATTAATGAATTATTCGTACATTATTATTGACGACGATCAAGAAAGTGTTTTGAAAACAAAAGCCATGGCTGATAGTTTTTCGGAGCTGGAGTTCTTAGCTTCGGCTACTAATTATCAAGACGGCTTGAATCTTATATTAGAGCACACTCCTCAATTAGTTTTTCTCGAGATTGACCCGGCGGATAAAAAAAGCAATTTATCGTTGATGCTTATCAATGAATTATATCGTTATCTGAAAATTGTTCCAAAGATTATCGTTACTACCAAGAAAAAAGATTTGGCATTTGAAGCGATACAATATGAAGTCACGGATTATATATTGAAACCATTAACCCGAATTGATTTTGTGAAATTGATTTTAAAATTAAGCAAGTCAAACACGGAGTCGGAAATTAGTTCATTGAAACAAGCTGTTGTTTCTCATGCAATCCCAAAAAATGCAGAACATATCAAAATTGGCAATACTGAAAAGCCTTTGATATTATGTATAAAATCGTATGGCGATTATAGGTATATAGATGCAAAAGATATTGCCTATTTGCAAGCAGATAATAACTCCACTGATATACATTTAAGTAACGGAGAGATGATTACTGCATTCAAGACTTTGAAACATTTCGAAAGTGTATTGACCTATCCTTTTATTAGAATTCACAATAGTTATATTGTAAACCGTACGTACATTTCTAGAATTCATAATGGTAATACGGTTTGTTATATTAAAAACACCACAATAAAGCTTCCTTTTTCCAAATCATATAAGGCAAATATAGACCTTATTATTAGTGATTTTTCAAACGAAAATTACCTGGAAATCTAAAATGCATCCATTCACATGGATTTGGCATTCATTCACTATCAGATGATTACATTCTACCATTTAAGTTGTGTATTGCAAGAAAAACAGAGGGATGCTGTGTAGATTTACATCGTGGTACTGCAACAACAGCAAGATCATCAAATTAATGTAAATCAAAAAAATAACATAAAAATCCCCTATTATGAAAAAAGCAATCTACACAATCAGTTTATTATCTTTAGTAATGATTTTAACTTCATTCACTACACCAGAAACAAACAACGATAATAATGTAAATATCATTGGGCAAAATGCTGCTGGTGGAAATGTTAAAGTTGATATAATAGGACAAAATGCTGCTGGAGGAAATGTTAAAGTGGACATCATAGGACAAAATGCTGCTGGAGGAAATGTTAAAGTAGATATTATTGGTCAAAATGCTGCTGGAGGAAACGTAAAAGTAGACTAAAATTTAAATTTCTTTTTTAAAATATATATACAGGCTATCAATTATTTGATAGCCTTTTTTAGGTCAATAGTTTTATTTTACTATTTTTGGTAAAACATCTTAACGGCTTTTGAAAAATAAATACCACATACTTCTATTGTTTTTTATGCTATTTGTTTTTTTTGGGTGTTCCAAAAAGGAAATGGATGGTGTATTTCTGACCTCATCTGAAGACAGTCTCTCCACTTACTTTTCATTAGCGAACGATTTTAGTTTGGCTAAAGAGAAAAGACTTGCGTTTACTCAAAAAGCATTTAATGTTGTTGTCAATCAGGACAATGATTCTCTCAATAGAGTAAACTTGTTCAAAGTTGCCAATCGTTATTATAACATAAACGATTGGAAAGCATTTAATAAAACGGTCCATATTGTATTAGAGAAGTCAGAAACTGCAAAGGACACGTTAAATGTAATAAAGGCATATACCTATTTAGGGGATTATTATGATTCACAAGCTATTCTAGATAGTTCTTTTCAGTTTTATTATAAAGCCGAAAAAATGTATGAAAGACAGGGAGATAATTTAAATTTAGGAAAGACACTCATCAATAAAGCAACTTTGCAGTTTAAAGCGGGTGATTTTTTTGGCTCTGAAAAGTCAGTTTTTAATATATTACGAATTATTAAAGATGAGAAATTAGCAAATAATATTTTGTATGATGCGTATAACCTTTTAGGTATTATCTATGGCGAACTTGGGCAGTTTGAGAACGCAATAGCTTATCATAACAAGGCATTGCTAATTAGTGAAGATGAAATAATACCCAAAGTATTTCAGTCAAAAGCGACTACTTATAATAATATAGGCGTTCTATATCTTACATCACAAAAATACTTAGTTGCAAAAGATTACTTTATAAAAGGATTACAGAAAAAAAATGTGATGGTTCAAAAACCTTATGTTTATGCTATGCTATTGGATAATTTAGCCTACTCTAAATTTAAATTGAATGATACAAAAGAATTACCTCAACTATTTTATGAATCACTAAAATTAAGTGACAGCCTTCAACTGACAGCTGGAATCTTTGTTACTAAAATTCATTTATCTGAATATTTTTATTCAAAAAAAGATTTGACCAGAGCATTGCAATATTCTAATGAAGCTCTTTTACTTGGTAGAAACACAAATAATTATCGAGATGTGTTGGTAGCTTTGAAGCAACTTTCAATTATTGAGCCGAAAAAGGCTTCTGTTTATACAAAAGAATATATTCAAATTAATGAAAATCTGCAAAAAGCAGAACGTGCAATGGGGGATAAATTTTCCCGTATTGAATACGAAACGGATAGGATAAAAACAGAGAATTCTAGTTTGGAGGTTCAAAACAGGAATTTGGTATATGTGTTCAGTGCATTAACTATTTTGGGTTTGTTCTTGTATATCATAAAAGCGCAGAAGACTAAGAACAGAGAACTGTTGTATAAACAGCAGCAACAAATTGCCAATGAGGATATTTATAATTTAATGATTTCTCAGCAAAATACGATCGAAACAAATAGGGTAAAGGAGAAAAAAAGAGTGGCACAAGAGCTGCATGATGGTGTTTTGGGAAGGATGTTTGGCGTCAGGATGAACTTGGACAGTTTAAATAATTTTCAGGACGATATTGCTGTCAGTCAAAGAATTAATTATTTGTCTGAATTAAAAAATATCGAACAGGATATTCGTGAAATTTCACATGACCTAAATAGAGAAAAATCGGAATTAATTAATAACTTCGTTGCGATAGTTGACAATCTATTTGAAGAACAAAGAAAGACATTTCCTTCTAAATTAGTCTCAACAATAGATCGCAGGATAAAATGGGAATTAATGGTCAATTCCGTAAAGATCAATTTATTTCGAATTATCCAGGAATCGCTTCAAAATATTAATAAGTATGCCAAAGCAGATTCTATTACTATTGAATTAAAAAGACAGGAGGATGATTTGTTGTTGGTAATTACTGATAATGGAGTTGGATTTAATTCCAAGGCGAAAAAGAAGGGGATAGGAATACAAAATATGCTTTCGCGAACTAAAGAATGCAATGGTCTATTTATTATTAAGTCCAAAAAAGGAGAAGGTACAGTCATTACTGTTACCTTGCCAATAGAACAAAAACAAATACCAACATAAAAATGACAACGGACTCGGAGGGTTTAACGATCACAAAGAATAATATACTAATTGTTGATGACCATCCTTTTATCATACAAGGATATAAAAATGCAATTACTAGATATAATCCAAATAAGTATGAGTTTGTAATATCTGAAGCAAAGGATTGCAAATCGGCATATGATGTTATTACAGATTCAGAGACGCTACCTTTTGATATTGCTTTTTTGGACATAAGTATGCCGCCTTATGAAGAGAAGGGGCTTTATTCTGGTGAAGATTTGGCGAAATTGATTTTAGATACGATGCCTAACTGCAAAATTATTTTGCTTACCATGTTCACTGAATTTTTAAAGATAAAGACAATCATAAAAAATATTAATCCACATGGATTAGTGATTAAAAATGATTTGACATTTGATGAATTATTGTTTGCTTTTGATAAAGTAATTAAAAACGAGCAATATTATAGCCAATCTGTTCTAAAAATGTTGGATTCTCAAGAAGACACTATAGAAATTGATTTATTCGACAAACAAATTTTATTTCACTTGTCCAAAGGAACGAAGACAAAAGATATTCCTCAATACATTCCTATATCTTTAAATGCAATTGAAGTTCGGAAGTTAAATCTTAAGATATTATTAAAAGTAACTGAGGGGAGCGACATCGATTTGGTGCGTGAAGCCCGAAATATTGGACTGTTATTTTAGAAAATAGCAAAAAAAAACGGCATTTTTAAAAAATGCCGTTTTTTGTTTTATTCAGTTATAGAATCCCAACCTCGGGCTTTTAAAGGAATTTTAGTGTTTGCTCTAGTCACTAAATGAATGCCTTCACTTTCCTGAGTCATATGTCCAATAATTGAGAAATTAGGGTTTGCTTTTATCTTATCAAAATCTTCCATAGCGATAGTGAAAAGTAGTTCATAATCTTCGCCTCCATTTATGGCTACTGTAGTGCTATCAATATTAAACTCTTCACATACACTAATAAATTGAGGGTCTAAGGGTAATTTATCTTCGTATAAATTACAACCCACATTTGATTGTTTGCACAAATGCATGATTTCAGAAGATAATCCATCCGAAATATCAATCATTGAAGTCGGTTTTATTTCTAAGGCATGAAATAAAGTACGAATATCTTTTCTTGCTTCTGGTTTCAATTGGCGTTCTATTAAGTAGGTATAAGCATCTAAGTCCGGTTGTGAATTTGGATTTACCTGAAAGACTTGTTTTTCACGTTCTAAAACTTGTAAGCCCATGTATGCTGCTCCAATATCTCCAGTTACCACTAATAAATCGGTTTGTTTCGCGCCATTTCTATATACAATTTCATCTTCGTCAGCCTCACCAATAGCAGTAATGCTTATGATTAGTCCTTTTTGAGAAGAGGTGGTATCACCACCGATAACATCAACGTTATATTCTTTAGCAGCGTGGTTAATTCCAGCAAATAATTCATCTAATGCTTCTAATGGAAAACGATTTGAAACTGCAATAGAAACTGTGATTTGAGTTGCTTTGGCATTCATTGCACAAATATCAGAGATATTAGTGGTGACTGCCTTGTATCCTAAGTGTTTCAAAGGCATATAGGCCAAATCAAAATGTACTCCTTCAATCAATAAGTCAGTCGAAACAACTACTTTTTTATCCTTAAAATCAAGAACGGCAGCATCGTCACCAATTCCTTTTAGTGTTGAAGCCTGATTAATTTTGAAATTTTTTGTTAAATGGTCAATCAATCCAAATTCTCCTAATTGAGCTATACTTGTACGTTGTGGGTTTTTATCTTCAATCATTTTTTTAGTTTATTTTGTCTGACTCTTTTCTTAAATCGATTCAGAGGTACAAAGGTACAAAGTTGGAAAGGTTTTGTCTAATAAAAAACGACACCATCAACGCTAAATGATTGTAAATACTTGTTTTGAGATTTAATATTTTTTTCGCATCTTAGATTAGTAAAACTGTTTACAATGAAAAAACATAAAATCGTAACCCTAACTGTAAATCCAGCACTTGATAAAAGCGCTCATTTCTCAGGACTAGTACCGGAGCAAAAGATTAGGTGTGAAGCTCCTTTATATGATGCAGGAGGAGGAGGGATAAATGTATCTAAAGCAATATCTCGTTTGGAAGGGACTTCTTTGTCTGTAATCGCTTCCGGTGGACCATCAGGCGAAATGATAAAAGAAATTTTAAATAAGGAATCTATTTCATTTCAAAGTATTGAAACTAAAAATTTGACAAGAGAAAGTTTTGTAGCTGTTGATGATAATACCAATTCGCAATATCGTTTTAATTTCCCAGGGACTTCAGTGACGGACGCTGAAAAAAACGAGATTATTAAAACTGTTGAAGGTCTTGAGGCGGAATTTATTGTCGTAAGCGGAAGTTTGAGAGATGGTTTGTCTGTAGATTTTTATCAACAGATTGCTAAAATCGCAAAAAAATCAGATACAAAAATGATTGTTGATACCTCAGGTGAAGGATTGAAAAAGGTATTGGAAACTGGAGTATATCTCATTAAACCCAATGTGGGTGAGTTAGCAAAACTAATTGGTGTGGAGCGTCTCGAAATGGAAGAAGTCAATGATGCTGCCAAGCAAATTATTGAAAAAGGCGGAGCTGAAATTGTAGTTGTTTCACTTGGTCCTCAAGGTGCGGTTCTGGTAACTAAAGATTCGTATGATTATGTCCCTGCTCCTAATGTTGCTAAAAAAAGTACAGTGGGAGCTGGAGACAGTATGGTAGGCGGAATGGTTTGGGCGCTTTCGCAAAATAAAAACCTAAAAGAAGTAATCCGTTGGGGTGTTGCCTGTGGTTCAGCGGCAACAATGAACGAAGGAACGCAGTTATTTAAATTGGAAGATGCGAAACGATTGTTTGAATGGTTGAAGGATAAATAATTGTAGTTTTATTATTGTATTGTAGAGACACAAGTATGATTTATAGACACGAGATTTAGGCATACACACTAAAGTGCGTCTCTACTGAAATACCATAAAAAAACCCTGACAACTTTTACATCATCAGGGTTCTCTTTTTACTGTTTTCTATATTCTTTTCTCTAAAAAAAGTTAATCATTCAATTTCAAAACGGCCATAAACGCTTCTTGTGGAATTTCAACATTTCCAACTAATCTCATACGTTTCTTTCCTTTTTTCTGTTTTTCAAGTAATTTACGCTTACGAGAAATATCACCACCATAACATTTGGCAGTCACATCCTTACGTAGCGCTTTAATGGTTTCACGTGAGATCACTTTTACACCGATAGCCGCCTGAACAGGAATGTCAAATTGTTGTCTTGGAATCAATTCCTTCAATTTTTCACACATTTTTTTACCTATCGAGTAAGCGTTGTCTGTATGCATTAATGACGATAAAGCATCTACAATTGTTGCGTTTAATAATATATCTACTTTAACCAAATTAGAAGTTCGCATTCCAATAGGTGTGTAATCAAATGAAGCATATCCTTTAGAAACCGTTTTTAAACGATCGTAAAAATCAAATACAATCTCAGCTAATGGCATGTCAAAAGTCAATTCAACTCGTTCTGTTGTCAAATACGTTTGATTGGTAATTAAACCTCGTTTTTCGATACATAAACTCATTACGTTGCCTACGTAATCTGCTTTAGTAATGATAGTTGCTTTGATAAAAGGCTCTTCAACATGGTCTAAACGAGAAGGTTCAGGTAAGTCGGAAGGGTTATTTACAATCAAAACAGTATCAGGATTTTTCTTGGTAAACGCATGGTAAGAAACGTTAGGAACAGTGGTGATAACAGTCATGTTGAACTCTCTCTCTAAACGCTCTTGGATAATCTCCATGTGTAACATTCCTAAGAAGCCACAACGGAAACCAAAACCTAATGCTGCCGAACTTTCCGGTAAAAACACAAGAGAAGCATCGTTCAATTGCAGTTTTTCCATAGAGTTTCTCAACTCCTCATAATCTTCGGTGTCTACAGGGTAAATTCCAGCAAAAACCATCGGTTTTACATCCTCAAAACCTGTAATTATATTTGTTGTTGGATTTTTTGCATCCGTCAAGGTATCTCCTACTTTTACTTCTTTAGCTTCTTTAATTCCTGAAATTAAATATCCAACATCGCCTGCTGAAATTACTTGTTTCGGAACTTGGTTTAATTTTAATGTACCAATTTCATCTGCAAAATATTCATTGCCTGTAGCCATGAATTTTATCTTCTGACCCTTTTTGATTTGTCCGTTTTTCACACGGAAAATAACTTCAATTCCGCGAAAAGGATTGTAGTGAGAGTCAAAAATCAAAGCTTGTAAAGGCTCATCAATATTTCCTGATGGAGGTGGGATTTTTTCTATAATGGCAGCCAAAATATTTTCGACACCAAAACCAGTTTTTCCAGAAGCATGAATGATATCTTCCAATTTACAACCTAGCAAATCAATAATATCGTCACTTACCTCTTCTGGGTTCGCAGATGGTAAATCTACTTTATTCAGAACCGGAATAATTTCCAAGTCATTCTCTAAAGCCAAATATAAATTTGAGATTGTTTGTGCTTGTATGCTTTGAGCTGCATCAACAATCAAAAGTGCTCCTTCACAGGCAGCAATCGATCGAGAAACTTCATAAGAAAAATCAACATGTCCAGGGGTATCAATCAAGTTCAAGATGTATTCTTGTCCTTTATAAGTATATTCCATTTGGATTGCGTGACTTTTAATGGTAATCCCACGTTCACGTTCCAAGTCCATGTTATCAAGTAATTGTGCTTTTTCTTGACGAGCTGTAACTGTTTGAGTTGCCCCTAATAAACGGTCAGCAAGTGTACTTTTTCCGTGGTCAATATGTGCAATAATGCAAAAATTCCTTATATGTTTCATCTTCTATATAGTATCAAGTTTTTTTGGGCGTGTCTTTGCTTCCACTATCGTTCCAGCAAAGTCGGGCTATCCGCTATATCTTTTGTTTCGCAAACTTCACAAAAGGATGTCGCTTCTATCCCTCACGCACGATCGCAAATGGCGACAATTAATCTGCAAATATACGCTAAAATCAATAGGTTCAAAGCCTAGAATTAGTAAACTAATAGGTTAAGTCATAAGTCTTTTCGTTAACTACTTTCTATGATTCATCTAAATGTTGTAATTTTGCACAAAATTTAAGCAGATGATTAAGATTGGCAACATAGAATTACCAGATTTCCCTTTACTTCTCGCTCCTATGGAGGACGTGAGTGATCCGCCTTTTCGCAGGTTGTGTAAAATGCATGGTGCTGATATGATGTACTCTGAATTTATTTCTTCTGAGGGACTGATTCGCGATGCGATAAAAAGCCGAATGAAATTAGATATCTTCGACTATGAGCGACCTGTTGGTATTCAGATTTTTGGAGGAGACGAGGAAGCGATGGCCATGTCATCTAAAATTGTTACAACGGTAAATCCAGACATCATCGACATTAACTTTGGTTGTCCCGTGAAAAAAGTCGTTTGCAAAGGAGCCGGAGCTGGAGTATTAAAAGATGTTGATTTAATGATACGCTTGACACAAGCGGTTATTGATAGTACAAATCTGCCTGTTACGGTAAAAACGCGTTTGGGATGGGATGATAATTCGATCAATATAGATGAGGTTGCGGAGCGCTTGCAAGACATTGGTGTTGCGGCTTTAAGTATTCACGCCAGAACTCGTGCACAGATGTACAAAGGTCACTCTGATTGGTCTCATATTGCACGGGTAAAAAACAACCCTAGAATCACCATGCCTATTTTTGGTAACGGAGACATTGACAGTCCGGAAAAAGCATTGCAATATAAAAATGAATACGGTATTGATGGAATTATGATTGGTCGTGCCGCAATTGGATATCCTTGGATTTTTAACGAAATCAAACATTACTTCAAAACAGGAGAACATTTGGCTAAGCCTACTGTCGTTGATCGTGTAGAAGCAGTGCGTAACCATTTGACTTGGGCGATGGAATGGAAAGGCGAAAGATTAGGTATAGTGGAAACAAGACCGCATTATACTAATTATTTCAAAGGAATTCATTCGTTTAAACCTTTCAAACAACAATTGGTTACACAAGACGATCCTGCCGAATTATTCGCAATTCTGAATAATATAGAACAAGCTTATGCTGGTTACGAAGTAGTTTAAAAAGAATAGTTAAACTCGAATTCCACTGATTTCCACGAATTAATTTGTGTAAATTAGTGGAATTCGTATTTTAGATAGCCTTATTAGTTCTCTGGAGAGCTGCTGCGCTACGTCTTTACTTACAACTCATCTATTCTAACAATTTCTTACTCACGCGGCTACTCGCAATCAATGAAGCAATAAAGCCAAGAGTAACAATTGTTCCCATAACAATCAATACGTTTGTTAACGTAAAAACGACTGGATAAGCTAGTGTAGGTGTAATCATAACTAGTTGGAAATGTTGCTGCAATAGTACAATAGCAATTCCTAAAGTCAGTCCAATAACCCCGCCAAAAATACTCAATAGCGTTCCTTGAAGTAAAAATATTTGTCGCAAATCCTTGATTTCGGTTCCTAGATTAAAAAGCGTTTTTAAGTTCCCTTTTTTGTCTAGAATCATCATAATCAATGCACCGATTAGGTTGAAAAGTGCCACAACTATCACCAAAGTAAATATTAAATACACCGCAATATTCTCGGTGTTCAACATTTTATACAGCGACTCGTTGAGCTGTGCTCTATTTTTTACCGTGATTTTATTTTTGAAAATGGTTTGCAGTTGGTCGATAATGGCATCTTCGTCGGCTCCAGTTTTTTCTTTAAGCTCAATTCCTGAAATCTGATTGTTTTTGTATTCAAGTAATTCTTGGGCTAAGCCTAAATCGGCAAATACATATTTAGAGTCCAAGTCCTCGCTGATGGCATAAATTCCTACTGGAAAAACATCGCTTTTGTTAAATGCTTGTTCCGCATTTTCAACGGTGCCTTTTCCTGGTTTTGGTACCAGAACTTCCAGATTTTTATTGAAATCAAGCAAGCCCATCGAGAATTTTTGTGCAATTCCGTAACCTACAACTACCTGGTAGCTGTCCGGCTCAAGCCATTGACCATTGTAAAGTGTTTTTTTAATGGCGTTGACCTTACTGAAATTGGGGTCAACACCTTTCAGATACGTAACTTCCTGCTTGTCGTCAAAAACAAATAAAACGCGTTCCTCTATTATTTTAGAATAAGAGGCAATACCTTCAATTTTATTTATTTGAGCTTCCTGTTCTGGAGTAACAAAAAAGGATTTCCCTAGAGTACTGCTTATTTTCAGATCTGGATCGATATCATTGGTAAACGAAAGACTAAAAACTTTCAGTCCGCTAAAAACTGACAAGACCACAAACAAAGCCATCGCACCCACAATGATTCCCATGCTCGCAATGCGATTAATGATATTTATGGCATTGTTTTTACTGTTACTAAGAATGTAACGTTTGGCTATGTAAAGGGAAAAATTCAAATTATATCAGCTTGCGTTTCTCTAAAAGATCCCTGTTTTCAATTGGGTTGTCTCTGTTTGATAATGCATTGTCAATTTTTTCAATGTAATCTAAAGAGTCATCAATAAAGAAAACCAAGTTAGGCACCTTTCTTAATTGCAAACGTACTCTTTGTGATAAATCGTGTTTTATTGTTTTAGCATTTGACTTAACCGCCTCTAAAATTTCTTTTGCTTTGTCTTGAGGAAAAACGCTTAAATAAACTGTAGCCACAGATAAATCTGTTGTCACAGTAACCTTGGATACCGAAATAATTAAATTACTTACTCCGTTTTTTCTCACTTCACCTTGTAGGATGTCAACCAAATCTTTTTGGATAACCCCACCTATTTTTTTCTGTCTATTTGTTTCCATAGTGCAAAAATACTACTTTTAAACATTAAACAAACAAATTTTAAAAACTAGCTAGCAATAGTTGTGTTTTTAGGAGCTTTTTCCTGCTGTGCACTTTATCATTCCTGCCAACCACTGGCAAGAAAGGATGCCGTTTCCATTAGGGCTACGGCTTTTGGGAAATTAGAAAGTTGAGTTTAAATCAGAAATCTAAAATCGTTAATCAGAAATCTAAAATCCAGATGCAAAGACCTTCTTTCTCCATATATGACGCTTCCGCAGGTTCCGGTAAAACATATGCACTTGTCAAAGAGTACCTGAAAATTATTTTGGTAGCTCACAAAAACGATGCGTATAGAAACATTCTTGCCATTACGTTTACTAACAAAGCGGTTCACGAAATGAAAAGCCGTATTGTAGGAAGTCTGTCTGAATTTGCCAAAGATGAACCTTCACAAAAGGCACAGGATTTAATGCAGGATTTAGCAATTGACACGGAGCTATCGACTATCCAAATCAAAACGAAATCGCAGCAAATCATCAAGCATATTATTCATAATTATGCCGCTTTTGATATTTCGACGATTGACAAATTTACCCATAAAGTGATTCGGGCTTTTGCGCATGATCTTAACTTGCCCATGACGTTTGAGGTGACTTTGGACACTGAGAATTTATTAATTGAAGCTGTAGATGCCATCATTGCTCAAGCTGGAGAAGATGAAACTTTGACCAAGTTATTGATCGATTTCACCATGGAAAAAACCGATGATGATAAGTCTTGGGATATTTCGCGCGAAATTCTAGATACGGGTCGCTTGGTGCTGAATGAAAATCACCGTTCTCAGATTACTCATTTTCATGACAAATCCATTGCTGATTTCGTCGAAATAAAAAAGAAATTAGTCGAAACCTCTAAGGTTTTAGACAAAGAAAATGCTTCGTTAGCTGAAGGACTATTAGTTTTAATAGAAAATAACGGAATCGATTTAAAGTCGTTTTCTAGAGGAACGTTTCCGAATCATTTAATTAGTATTCGTGATGGAAAATTCAACCCGAAAAACAAGACTTTTCACGAGTTTGATGATATTGCCATCAATAAAACTGCTAAAGACCGCGCTTTAATAGAAAATCTAATTCCAGAATTAATCCAAATTCTAGCCAGGATTTATAAAAATTTCGAAAAAAGAGATTTCTACAAAGCCTTTCTTAAAAATATAACACCACTTTCATTACTGAATACGGTGAGCAATGAATTGGCTAAAATTCAAGAAGAACAAAACGTACTTTCAATAACCGAATTTAACGCCATTATTCACCGCGAAATTCAAAATCAGCCTGCGCCTTTTATATACGAGCGATTAGGGGAACGTTACCGTCATTTTTTTATAGATGAATTCCAAGATACTTCTGAAATGCAATGGCAAAACCTGATTCCGCTTATCGATAATGCACTTTCGGGTCAAGATGATTTTGGAGAAAAAGGAACTCTGATGATTGTGGGCGACCCAAAACAGTCTATTTATCGTTGGCGTGGCGGAAAAGCAGAGCAGTTTATTGAATTAAGCAAAGACAACAATCCGTTTAATAACCCCGATAAAAAATTAGAGCATTTAGATAAAAATTACCGCAGCTATTCGCAAGTAATTGACTTTAATAATGAATTTTTTAAATTGGTGTCTGGTGAGTTTGAGCATCCTGATTACAAAGATTTGTATGAAAATCACAGCCATCAAAAAACGAATAATAAAACGGGCGGTTATGTGAATATTTCTTTTATTCCAAAAGTAGAAACGACCGAAGAGGATGAAGAAGCTTTGGATAAAACGGAACTATTTGTTTTAGCGACTTTAAATACAATTCAAAAAGTCCTTCGGGATGGTTTTGAATACAAAGACATTGTCATTTTAACGCGCAAACGTGGACAAGGTGTCGCGATTGCTAATTATTTGACAGAGCAAAATATTCCGCTTTTATCTTCAGAAACCTTGATGATACAAAACGCGACCGAAGTGCGCTTGATTATTCACTTACTAAAATACTTAAAAAACAACGCCGATTTAGAAGCAAAAGCTTATTTCCTGCATTATATCGCAGAGCATGTTCAAGATAAATTAGCTGTGCATGATTTCATTGCCCAAGGAATGGAGCACAAAAACGAACTGGAATTTGAGAATTGGCTCACGAGTTTTGATATATCACTTTCGTTTCAAAACATCCGTAAAAAGTCATTATACGAAGCGGTAGAGATTATTGTATCCAAATTTTTGTCGCCAAAGCTAGCCAAAGGCGGCGGAGCATATGTGCAATACTTTCTCGACATCGTTCTCGAGCGTGATGTACGCAATCAAGCTGGAATTTCTGATTTCTTGAATTTTTGGGATAAGAATGCGGAGAAATTCAGTATTCCGTCACCTGAAGGGAATAATGCTGTGCGCATTATGACCATTCACAAATCAAAAGGTCTGGAATTTCCAGTAGTGATTATGCCTTTTGCAGAGGAAGATTATAGCCGAAAACCAAAAGATAAATTATGGTTAGATGCTCCGGAAATGGATTTTGGTTTGCCTAAAGTTCTGATTGACAATAGTAGCGCTGTGGAAGGTTTTGGTGAAGAAGCAAAATCAGTTTACGATTTAAAAAAGCAGGAAGAACTTTTGGATAATATTAATGTTTTATATGTTGCTTTGACCCGTGCAGAAGAGCAACTGTATATTATATCCAATATGAATTTAACAAATAAAGGAGAAGTAAAGACCAATAATATGTCGACTTTTTTTATTAATTATTTAAATAGTAAGGATGGTTTTGAAGAGGGTAAATTCGAATATGAATTTGGCAGCCCGACAAAATTATCTTCAGCTTCAAAACATGTAGATACATCAAAAAAGATTGAAGTAGTTGCAGAAACATTAAATCCCAAGAACATTAAAATTGCCCAACGAGAAGCGTTAATGTGGGGAACGTATCAGCAGGAATCAATCGAGTACGGAAATGTGGTGCACGAAATTCTTTCATTTGTAAAAATAAAAGAAGATGTAGAACTGGCTGTTGATAAAGCAATCGAAAACGGATTGATTAATTTTGGACAAAAGGAATTGGTGTATCAAACGATTCAGGACATTGTCAATCATAAGGAATTGGAATTGTTCTTTGCGGAAGGGAATACCGTTTTAAACGAACAAACCATTATTCAAAAAGAAGGTAGTACAATAAAACCTGACAGAATGGTTGTAACCAGTATTGATGAAGTTTATTTGTTGGATTATAAAACAGGGGTTCATAATGCAAAATATCAAAAGCAACTAGAGAATTACCAACATGCAATTGAATTAATGGGTTATAAAGTCGTAAAAAAAGCACTGATTTATATAGGAAAACAAATTGATGTAGTAAATTTGTAGTGTAAAAATGAATTATTCGCAAAAGTAAATTTTCAAAAGCAACTAAATTTAATAGAAAAGGATAGTTATTTTAACAATGTTATTTGCGTTAGGATAACTTTAAACAAATTAAACTTGAAACAAAATACACCATAAATTATGTACGGAAAAATTAAAGAACATCTTCAAAACGAATTACAAACAATTGAAGATAACGGGATTTTTAAGAAAGAAAGAATCATTACATCACCGCAAGATGCTGAAATCACGGTTTCGACAGGAGAAACGGTTTTGAATTTTTGTGCAAATAATTATTTAGGATTATCATCACACCCAGAGGTGATCCAAGCGGCGAAAGATGCAATGGATACTCATGGATTCGGAATGTCATCTGTACGTTTTATTTGTGGTACACAAGATATTCACAAAACATTAGAAAGAAAGATTTCTGAGTTTTACGGGACGGAAGATACTATTTTATATGCGGCGGCTTTTGATGCAAACGGAGGGGTTTTTGAACCTTTATTTGGAGAAGGAGATGCTATAATTTCAGATAGTTTGAATCATGCCTCTATTATTGATGGAGTTCGTTTGTGTAAAGCAGCACGTTACCGTTATGCAAATAACGACATGGCCGATTTAGAACAACAACTAATCAAAGCAAATGAATCGGGCAGTCGTTTTAAAATAATAGTTACTGACGGTGTTTTTTCTATGGACGGTATTGTAGCATCGTTAGACAAAATTTGTGACCTAGCGGATAAATATGATGCGATGGTTATGGTAGATGAATGTCATGCTGCCGGTTTTATTGGAGCGACAGGAAAAGGAACACTTGAGGCTAAAGGAGTAATGGGAAGAGTCGATATCATCACTGGAACTCTTGGAAAAGCCTTGGGAGGAGCAATGGGCGGATATACGACCGCTAAAAAAGAAATCATCGAATTGTTGCGTCAGCGTTCAAGACCGTATTTATTCTCTAATTCTTTAGCACCTGCTATTGTTGGAGCATCGATTAAAGTTTTTGAACTTTTAGAAAAAGACACTACTTTACGAGATAAGTTGGAATGGAATACAAATTATTTCAAAGACGGAATGAAAAAGGCTGGTTTTGATATCGTTGAAGGAGATTCTGCGATTGTGCCAGTTATGCTCTATGATGCTAAGTTGTCACAAACTATGGCTGATGAATTACTTAAAAAAGGGATCTACGTAATTGGATTCTTTTTCCCTGTTGTGCCCAAAGATAAGGCAAGAATCAGGGTTCAGCTGTCAGCCGCACATACAAAAGAGCATTTGGATAAAGCTATAGCTGCATTTATCGAAGTGGGTGAGTCTTTAAATGTTGTGTAATTACATTTAGAAGTTGTATAATTTCCACTTTTGGTGGTTTATATAGGTTTTTTTTAACATTTCTTTTTGTAGTTAAAGAATTACGCGTTACTTTTGTGTGTAATTAACTAAATTGTAATCAAAAAAATTAAGTATGAAACATCTTAACAAAATTTTAGTTGCTGTAATGATGGTGATGGGCTTAAGCTCTCACGCACAAGACAGTAACAACCCATGGGCTGTCTCTTTTGGAGTTAATGCCGTAGACACTAAAACAAGTGCTGGTGGTGGAAATGGATGGTTAGATCAGCATTTCTCTCAACCTTTTGCTGTAAAAGACAACTGGAATGTTCTTCCTTCTGTATCGTACATCAGTGTATCGAAGTACTTAGGGGATAATTTCTCTTTTGGAGTTCAGGGTTCTGTGAACAAAATTGATAAATATGTAAAATTTGACCCTACTGCTGTTGGTCATGATTCAAGAGGGTATGTAGTATCTAACCCAGGAGATTTAATGTATTATGGTATTGATGCTAGTGTTAAATACAGCTTCATGAGCCTTATCAATTCTAAAGTTATTGACCCTTCGTTACACGTAGGTGGAGGTTATACTTTCTTTGGAGATAGTAGTTATGGTACTGTAAATCCAGGTGCTGGATTAACTTTTTGGTTTTCAGATAACATCGGTTTTTCGCTTGAAACGTCATACAAAAAAGCGTTTGGAGATAGAGAAGATGCTTCAGGAACACCAGATGCACCATCACATTTTCAACACACTGCTGGTCTTACTTTCAAATTTGGAGGAAAAGATACTGACGGAGATGGAATCTACGATAAAGATGATGCTTGTCCAGAAGTTGCTGGTTTGAAAGAATTCAATGGTTGTCCTGATACTGATGGAGATGGAATTATCGATGGAAATGATGCTTGTCCAGATGTATTTGGTTTAGCTGCATTAAACGGTTGTCCTGACACTGACGGAGATGGTATTGCTGATAAAGATGATGCTTGTCC
>NZ_AHKF01000009.1 GCF_000252125.1 Flavobacterium frigoris PS1
TTAAATTTTGCTTTCCATTAAATAAGTAAGAACGTCTGCGTTGTTGCGGGTGCAAAACTACCACCTTTATTCACTAATTCAAGCTTTTTATTTACCTTTTTTTATTCTTTTCTTAACTTTAATTTTAAGTTGCTGAAATCCTGAATTTTAAAGAAGAACTTTCTTCCTCCCCCAAGCCCTATCCCTCAAGTACACCGAGACTTTTCAGAAGCGGTTTACCCATATCTTATAAATTTAAGTCTTCAAGCACACCCTTCCCTACTCCGGATAGCAAACCATCGGAACTATGCTTCCAAAAAAAGAGGCTTCGCAGAAGTAGCTTAACCCTATAAAACCTTAGCAAATAAGCTTAATACCGTCTTTATTAAAAACAATTTCGTTGTTACTTGTACCCGAATACAGCTCTACCGCAAATGCACTAGCCCTGATAGCAGCGGAAATCCTTATATGCCGTGGTTCGGGCATATAAGATTGTAGTGAATAGCAGGAAATAGCTCCAAATTAAATATATAGAGCATCAATTCTCCCTTTAATCGAAACGAATGGCTTTGACAGGTGAGATTTTAGTTATTATATAGGACGGAATTAATAACACCACAAAGCAAACGCCTATTGTAAGAAGGTTCAGCAATGCGACATATACCCAATTAAGATATACTGGTGCCTCATTTACATAGTAGTTTTCAGGATTAAGCTTAATTATCCCAAAGTACTGCTGGATTAGCAGTACAGATATTCCAATGAGGTTTCCCCAGAATAATCCGCGAAGAATCAAATAGGATGCATTGTATAGAAATATTTTACGAATACTCCAGTTATTCGCCCCTAGCGCCTTTAATATCCCAATCATTTGTGTACGTTCAAGAATAAGGACCAGCAAGGCCACCACCATGTTAATAGTAGCAACTAAAATCATAACAATCAAAATGACTATGATGTTGAAATCAAATAATTGAAGCCACTCAAATATATAACCGTATTTTTCAATTATGGTTTTAGTATCGAGAGTTGAACCTGTTTGCTGATACACCTGATCTCCTACCCGTTTTATATCGTCAAAATCATCTACGAAAACTTCGAAAGCACCAACTTCATCTGCTTTCCATTTATTGATTCGCTGCATATGCCGTATATCCCCAATAATATAAGTAGCATCAAACTCTTGAAAACCCGAATTAAAAATGCCCATGATTTTAAACCTTCGAATGTTAGGCAACTTATTCTGGCCTTCTTTCATGAAGAACGTATTAAAAGCATCTCCCACTTTCAGTTTTAATCTGTTGGCCAGAAATTGGGAAATCAATACATCTTCATTTACTTTGGCTGAAAAATCGGGCAGTTTTCCCGAAACCAGATAATCCTCTATGTTTTTCCATTCATAATCAGCCCCCACTCCTTTAAAAACAATTCCCTCAAAAGCAGTCTCTGTTCTTATAATACCAGCTTTACTTGCAATGGCCTGAATATGACTTACCCCTTCAACAGATTTAAACTTGGGATAAAAATCTTGTTTTTTTGAAATCGGAACTAAAGTAACTTCAGATTGATTATTGTCGTAATTGGAAATAATAATATGTCCATTAAATGCAGAAATCTTTTCTCTAATCTTTTGCTGTAACCCAATTCCTGTTGCTACTGAAACGATCATCATGATCATTCCTATGGCAATGGCCGAAATCGCAATTTTTATAATTGGTGCAGATATGCTACTTTTATAATCTTTAGCAGTTATTAGTCGTTTGGCTATGAAATATTCTAAATTCAAGAGAGGTGTTTTGGTTATCATGCAAATATACATAAAGTTTTCAGCCAAGAATCGCTCCATTTTTCACTTATTAAAATAAAACATGAAGCTTTCACCCCAATTTTTCACGATTAAGACCTTCAGAAAGACAACAATGATATCGTATTGCCTTATCCTTACATTAGTTTCTTGTGGAAGTTCAATCAAGCAACAAGATTCTGAATTTAAGAAAAGAGATGCCGAAATCGTCAAAAGAAGTATTTTACAGACAATAGGTACTGGCGCAGAGAACAGCAAACTATATCTTCCTTTATTAAAGGATAAAAAAATTGGGATTGTAACTAATCAATCGGGGCTTTTATCAAACAACACGCACATCGTTGATTTTCTAGTAAAAAAAAATATCGTAATAAAAAAAATATTTGCGCCAGAACATGGCTTCCGTGGTACTGCTGATGCTGGTGAACATGTTGTTGACGGGAAAGATCCCAAAACAGGACTCCCCATCATATCACTATATGGCGACAATAAAAAACCGAAGCCAGCGCAATTAGCCGAAATAGACATTATGGTTTTTGATTTACAAGATGTCGGCGCAAGATTTTACACCTATATTTCTTCTCTCCATTATGTAATGGAAGCTTGTGCCGAACAGAACATACCGCTAATTATTCTAGATAGACCTAACCCAAATGGTAATATCATAGACGGACCGGTCTTAGAAAAGGAATATTCCAGTTTTCTAGGAATGCACACCATCCCCATTTTGCATGGCATGACCATCGGTGAGTACGGACAAATGATCAATGGTGAAAATTGGTTAAAAAACGGCATTCAATGCAAACTGACTATCATCCCTTGCACAAATTACGACAGACAGATTAATTACAGCCTACCCGTAAAACCATCACCAAATCTTCCAAATGACCAAGCTATTAATCTTTATGCGAGTTTATGTCTTTTTGAAGGTACCAATGTAAGTGTAGGAAGGGGAACGGAAAAACAATTTCAAATTTACGGATCACCCTTCTTGCCACAAAGCGACTTTAGTTTTATTCCAAAGCCAAACATTGGAGCCCAAAATCCAGTTTATAATGGGCTTGAATGTTTTGGTGAAGATTTATCGGCTACTGACAAAGTAAACCAATTACAATTAAAATGGCTGATTAGCGCCTATAAAACCACTACGGCAAAATCAAAATTCTTTAATGGGTTTTTCACAAAGTTAGCAGGAACTAAAAAACTGCAGCTACAAATAGAAAATGGCGTCCCTGAAGAAGAAATAAGAAAAAGCTGGGAAAAAGGATTAATCGAATTTAAAGAAATGAGAAGTCAATACTTGATTTATTTAACTTTACACTCAACAGGTTTATAAAAATAGCCGAATCTTGGAAACGAGATGCATTACATCGGCATTTTCCTTTTCATTTCTTCAACTATATTGTAAGCTGCAGGGCAGATTGAAATGTTTTTTAAAGTTAAATCTGTGATTTGATTAAACTTTTTTCGGTCAGTATGAGGAAACTCTCTACATGCTTTCGGCCTTACATCATATATCATACAGGCATTTTCATTATCGAGAAAAGTACAAGGAACACTTTGCAGCACATAATCCTTATCCTCATCAATACGCAGGTTTTGTTCGATAAACTGCTGTGGTTTTTGTTTCAAGTATTTTGATACACGCTCAATGTCAGCCAATGTAAATAATGGACCAGTTGTTTTACAACAGTTTGCACATTTTAAACAATCCGTTTTCTTAAATTCTGCATTATGCAAATCCTGCATCACATAATCTAAGTTCTTAGGCGTTTTCTTTTTAAGCTTATCGAAATACTTTTTATTTTCTATATGCTTATCTTTGGCAAGTTTTCCAAGATCGTTTAAAGATGGTTTCAATTTTAAATTTTAAAGTTGTTATCTGCAAAAATAAACTTTCTAAATCAAACAGTAAACTTTAAACTAAATAAATGAAAGACCTTTTTGGCAAAGCCATCCTTGATTTTCAAACGAATAATTCTCCTGAAGACTTAATTACCGAAACCACTATTTCCGAGGAAGACGAAATGAGTGTCGCTTATTTATTCCGTTCCTATAGTGAAATGCCCAAAATGGAACAAAAAGCACTTCAACTTGCCAAGGGCAGAATCCTAGATGTAGGCTGCGGCGCAGGAAGTCACAGTTTGACTTTGCAAAACGAAAGAAATCTAAACGTAACGGCGATTGATATTTCTACAAATGCTATTAAGGCATGTATATTACGAGGAATAAAAGACGCAAGAGTTCAAGACGTGATGACCTTAGAAAACGAGAAATACGATACCATTCTGTTATTGATGAATGGTGCAGGTATGTGTGGAAAACTAAAGAACATTCCAAAATTCCTTCTAAAACTTAAATCACTTTTGAATCCTGGAGGACAAATTTTGATGGATAGCTCTGACATCATCTATATGTTTGACGATGACGAAGATGGTGGAAAATGGATCCCATCAGATAATGCCTATTATGGTGAAGTTGTTTTCAAAATTGCCTACAAAGGCGAAAAAGAAAAACCTTTTGACTGGATGTATATTGATTACAACACCCTTCAGAACGCGGCTTTCGCCAATGACTTAAAATCAGAATTGATTTTAGAAGGCGAGCATTATGATTATTTGGCAAAGCTTTCGATTTAGAAGTAATACAAAGACTTAAAAGAGTAAAAACACGATAAATGGAAAATCTACCGCTCCTGAAATTTATTCCAAAAACTATTTATCTGAAAAAATAGCAGAAATAGTCGCTTTTCCGGAAAAGTTAAAAAAGGAAGTCGCTGATTTCACAATGGATCAATTAGACAGTTGCTACATTAGAATAAAATGGACTTTGACTGAAAACGCACCAGTCATAAAACAATATGATGAAAATTTGTGGTCTCAACTAAATGATAACATGACTATGCCTATCGAACCCACTTTATCATTACTCGAGGGATTACACTTCAGACTCACTTATATTATGAATAGTCCATCCGAAAAAGATTTAGAAAAGAAATTCATACATCCAGATAACGGAAATGAATTTCCACTTAAAGAAATAATTGGCACCTATGCCTAGCATGGAAACCATCATTTAGCACATATTACCGAATTAAAAAAAGAAACAACTGGTAAAAACAATTGTTTAATTTAATATAACTAAAGAAGCCAAACGACAATTGTTGTTTGGCTTCTTTAGTTAGTATCTACTATATTGATTACGGTATATTTAGATACTTATGCGTTTGCAGTGACACTCTCCATTTTGGATTATTCATCACATAGTCTACTATTAGCGGTGTCATTTCTTCCTTTTTACTCCATTCAGGCTGAAGAAATAAAATAGCATCGTCGTTTACCAATTCAGCTTGCTCTTCCGCAAAAATAAAATCATGTTTATTAAAAATGATGACTTTTAATTCATGCGCTTTGTCGTAAACTGTTTTTGTTGGTAATTTATTTTTCTTTGGGGAAAGACAAATCCAATCCCAAGTTCCAGTAAGGTCATAGGCACCTGAAGTTTCAACATGAACCTTGCGTTGATTATCCTTAAGCATCTGTGTCAGAAGAGTCATATCCCACATTAACGGCTCCCCTCCCGTCACAACAACAGTTTCAGCATACTTACTGGCATTAGCAACGATTAAATCGACACTTGTAGGTGGATGCAAAGCAGCATTCCAACTTTCTTTAACATCACACCAATGACAACCGACATCGCAACCCCCTATTCTTACAAAATAAGCTGCAGTTCCCGTATGAAAACCTTCCCCTTGAATTGTGTAAAACTCTTCCATTAAGGGTAGCATTGCCCCTTTATTAACTTCTAATTGTACTTCTTTTGATAGCATTATTGTAATTTAAAGTGCAAATATAACCAATTTGAAAAGGAGTAATTTAATTATCTGGAAATGCTTTCTAAAAATTACTACCTGTAACATAAGAAGTAAGGATACTAGTACGCTATTACCACAAAAAAAGCACGAACAAACTCATTCATTTTAATGCAAGAAAAAACCGATAGCGTTAAAGCTATCGGTTTTAAACTATTAAATAAATTATATTATTTAAGCGTATTCAAAGACTGTTTTGCATATCCATTTTCAGGATCCATCGCCAGTGTTTTATTGAAAAACTCAATAGCTTTTACTTTATCTGTGTTAGCGTAACCAGCAGCCATAGTATTATAAGCTTCGATTAACTTTGTTTTTACCGCAGGTTTAGCCAATTCTTCAGCACCTTTTTTAGTTACAATGTCAATGTATTGTTGGTAATACTTAATCATCAACTCATCATTTCCAAGTAAACTATTAGTTCTTGCACGGTAAACATATACATCCTGAGTAGCTGGTGAAGCTTCAATCACATTTCCAAAAGCAATATCTGCTTTGTTCAAAGCAATTGTATCTTTTACAGCGCCACTTTTTGTATTATCAAAATACAAAGAGTTTCCTAAATAGAAATTGTCAAGCAAATAGTTTTTAGATTCTTTGTAAGAAGTTGCAATTTCAAAAATAGCAGCTGCTTCTTTATACATTTTTTTCTCATAAAGATCTTTCCCTGCTTCACTTAAGTCGTTAGCAACAGCATTTTCCATGTCATATGCTTTCTTAACAAGTTCAATCCCTTTATTAAACAATATTGGTTCAGCAACTGTTACGTCAGCACCCATTGTTGCTTTTTTAATATTAGATAAACCAAGGTATAAGTAATCAAGAGACATCACATTATTAGATGCACTTGAAGTATAGTCTTGTAATGCTTTAATAGCAACATCTACATTATTATTGAAGTATGCAGAATACCCTAAATAACGTAAAATCCTTGGATTTACATTGTCAATTTCCTTCATTTTATTAGCTTCAATTTCTAAAGCTTTATAATCACGAGCAACAATCAAGAAGTCAGCATGACGCATACGTGAAGCTAAAGAATAATCTGTCAGACCCATGTATTTTTCATAATACGACAATGCTTCTTTCATATACTCATCATTTCTTGATGGAACATTGACAGCCCAATAGTAATAAGTTTCAGCTAACTCACGGTAAAGAGGTCCGTAGTTAGGGTTCGTTGCAATTACATCATTGAATGCTTTTACAGCTTCAGTATATGCTTTAGCTCCTTTAAGCAAAACTCCTAACTGCATTTTTGCTCTAATTAACGAATTGTCAGCTTGAAACGCATTGCGATATGCTGAATACGCCTCATTTTGATTTTTATCACCATAATAAGCATCACCAAAAGCTAGCAAGACTAATGGTTCTTGAGTATACTTCTCATTAACTCTTTTTAAAGTACTGATAGCAGCTTTGAAATCGGGCTTATCAGCATTCATATATGCTTTAGCAACATATACAAACTCTTCAAAATCTCTTCTTCCCATTTCTTTTATTGCCAATTCAAATTTAGTTTTGGCAGCGGCAGTATTATTTGCGTTAAGATCTATTTGACCTAATCCTATATAATTAAAATGCGCTTCATCCTTAGCTTTAACACCATTTTCATAGCTAATCTTTGCAGAATCGGCTACCTTTTGAGTAAGATAAACATTCCCTAAAAGAAAATAAGCAAGCCCTTTGTCTGGATCAGATTTAATTATTGATTTTAAAGTTGTTTTTGCATTTTGGAACTTTTCGGCGTCAATCTCTTTTTTTGCTTCACTGATATCTTGCGCGTGACTTAACGTTACGGTAGCCAAAAAGGCAACACTTAAAATTTTAAATTTGTTCATTTTAACTTTTTTTAATTTATTCATATTCATATTCTTTATCATTTTTTCGGCTCAATATTGATTGAATTTCTGATAATCATATTCCTTCCTGGTACCCTAACTGGAAGTAAACCAGATTTTAAAATTATTCTTTGTCCTATATCCCCTGCAACAAATGAGGCGAAACCCATTCCTAATCCAGAGTATCCTTGACAATTAATTATATACAAATCACGTGCCAAAGGATACTTTCCTTCTGCAATGTTATTTTGAGAAGGCGCAAAATACCCAATATTATTAAGACTTTTAACATTTAAAACGTTAATATTTTTTATAATTTTTCTCATATCGGCTGTTGGTTGTGATAACCAATTGACTCCCAGTACCCCAATCATACCCTCATTTTCCGATACGTATTTAATTACGTCTTCATTTGTTTTAAATGAGAAAACATCTTTTTCCCGCATTTCTTTGAGTCCTGCCAAATCATTCATGTATCGTACCGTGCTAGAATTAGGGTTGTCAAAAACCAGTCCCTTTACACTAGATTGCTCTTTCCCTTGTAGAAACATAATTACGTCCTCTAACGCAATTAAAGTATCTTTCCTGCTTTTGCTTGAAATAAACGCGATTGCATCCGTTCCAATCTTAGTCGTTTTCGGGACAATCTTTTTTGACTGAAAAGCCTTCGCCTCATCGCCACTTAGCGGTCTGCTCAAAACAGCAATAGAACTCGTATCATTAAGCATAGCATTTATTAATTCACGCTCAGATTTTGCTACTAATGTAATCTTAGCATCATATTTACTTTCAAAAACCTCCACCTGATCGTCAATAATTGGCTTCAATGTCTCATCAACAAGCATCGTTGTTTTTCCTTTAAGAATTGTCTCATTACCCTTCTTTGGAGAATCACTTTGTTTGCATGCAATAAACAGCATAAAAACTAAAGCAGCAGCTAAATACGGATATTTCACGAAATTTTTCATAATTTAATCTTTGTTATCTTTAATAAAACGAGCTAACCTAATAAAAGCATAAGTAATAAGCAGGATTCCAAAACCAATCCGATATTCACGTTTCATGTCTAAAGGAAAGTTATCCATAAAGATAACAAATAATCCCAAAACAAAATAAACAACAAAAAACAAAACTCCTATAACGAGAAGAAATCGCTCTTTAAGCGATTTCTTCTGAATATTTCTATTTGTTTTCTCCAACATTAATCTGCAGTTTGAATAGTGATCGGAAGAGAATAAAGTACCCTTACCGGTTTTCCATTTTGAACTCCTGGATTCCATCTAGGACATCTTTCCAAAACTCTTATTGCTTCTTTTCCTGTTCCGTAACCAATGTCCCTAAGCACTTTGATATCTGTTAATGAACCATCTTTTTCAACAACAAAAGTAACGTAAACTTTACCTTTCAAACCTTCTTCTTCCGGTGCACGATAATTTTTACCTACATAAGTATAAAACTTATCCATCCCTCCTGGAAATTCAGGTTTAACCTCGATACCTGCTGTGTTGTAAATTTGATTGTCTTCCTCAACGATCTTAGTTGGTCCTGGTCCTACTGGCGCAACAGTTAATACTGCATCAGGATCTCCTTTGATTGTTTCAGCACCAATCTTTTTTTCCTTCATTTCGACAATCTTCGGTGGCTCTTCAGTCACTTCTTCTGCCTTTGCAACCACTGGTTTCACAAACTTAACCTGATCCACTTTTGGTGGTGGCGGTGGTGGTGGTGGCACATTTAGTTTAGGCTCTTCTTTTTTCTTCGGTGGAAGTTTAATAGCAGTGATTTTAATATCCCTATCCATATCTTCCTCCGTACCTTTAGGAAGTAAGTCTATGATAAGAGGAGCTGCCAGAGCAACACTAAAAAATATCGCTCCAAGAACAAGCGCTTTTATAGTAGTCTTTCTGTTTGACTTTCTTAATTCATAAGCTCCGTAAACTTTATTACGCCCTTCGAATACGATATCAAGCCATTGATTTTTTAATATGTCTAATTTCATTTTTCTTAATTATTAGGTTATTGGGGCATAAGAATAAACTTACTTTCCTTCTAACAATTTTTGTTCCTCTGGTGTAAATTCAGGTACGATAGCATAGGTTTCAACACCCGTAATCGCCATTTCATCAAGAATGTCAACTAAGTTTTTATACTTCGACTTCTTACTAGGTTTGATAATAACAATCATCCCTTTGTCTTTACTCCCTGTATACTCCACAACTGATACTTTTCGAGACAATAATTCTTTACGAATTCCGTCTTTACCGAAAGTCATGTCTTTTGGACCACCAATCGGCGTTGCTAACAACCCCATATAATAAATTAATTTATTATTTTCTCCTAACAAGACAGTCATCGTACGATTTTCATCTACTTTAATATCTTTGTTTTTAGAAGGATCATCATCTTTATCTGGCAACCCCAAACTCATCGATTGAGGTTTAGACAACGTCGTAGTAAGCATAAAGAATGTGATTAACAAGAAAGCCAAATCCACCATAGCAGTTAAATCTACTTTTGCGTTTGATTTTTTACTTCTTACTTTACCACCTTTTCCGCCTCCACCGTCGCCGGTATTTAATTCAGCCATTATAGTGTCTTTTTTTTATTAAAAATCTTTTCCTCTCAAACCAGTAACTAAACTAAAGCTATTGATTTTTTGCTCTTGCAAAATATCCATCACTTTTCTAATGGCTGGATACTCTTCTTTTCCGTCACCTTTAATGGCAACTTGCAATTCTTTATCGTTCACTTCTATATTCGCAATACGCGCATTATAGATCCATTCCTTTAACTGATTATCAAGTGAATCAATAGGAATACCAGGTTGCCCTGCTTTACTCCTATCAGATGCTTTCATATCAATAATTTGTTGAAGATTAAGAATTGGAACACCAAAATCATCCATCATTGAAAATGTCTGTTTATCAGCATCAGAAAAAGCCACACCGTATTTCTCTCCCATCAACTCTAAGGTTCTAGTACGAACTTCTCTTCCTTTCAAATCAAAGAACACTTTCCCTTGACCTACAGTCAAAGTAGCCAAATCAGATTCAGGCAATTTAGTCTGAACTTGTGAAGCAGGAAGATCTACAACTAGTGCTTCAGGTATTTTGGCTGTTGAAGTCATTACAAAGAAGGTAAGCAAAAGGAATGCGACATCGCACATAGCAGTCATGTCTGTAGACCCCGGATTTTTTTTTATTTTTATTTTAGCCATTCTTTATGTTTTTTATTTGATATAAATATCAAAATATTATTGCTTCAAACTTCCTCTGAATCTTCTGTAAGTATTCACAATTGAAACAGCAGCTTCGTCAATAGAATAAGTTAAGTCATCAATTTTTGAAGTAAAGAAATTATAAGAAATAATCGCTACAGCTGAAGTTCCAATACCAGTTGCAGTATTAATAAGTGCTTCAGAAATACCATTTGCCAATGCCGCTTGATCAGGAGTTCCTGCTGCTGCCAATGCACCAAATGCTTTAATCATACCCGATACAGTTCCTAACAATCCAACAAGAGTTCCTAAAGAAACTAAAGACGAAATAATTGTCATGTTTTTTTGTAACATTGGCATTTCAAGTGAAGTAGCTTCTTCTATTTCTTTGTGAATAGTCTCTGCCGCTTCTTCGCTATTAAATCCTTCTTTCTTAACTGCTTGGTATTTCACAAGTGCTGATTTAATTGCATTTGCAACAGAACCTTGTTGTTTATCACAAGATGCAATTGCTTCTTCGATTTGACCTTCTTTGATACTTGCTTGTATCTTAGTCATAAAAGTATCTAATTTAGTTTTACCAGCTGCTTTAGATATAACGAAAAATCTTTCAATAGAAAAAACAAGAACCATTAATAACATTCCTAACAATACTGGTACAACTACACCTCCATGATATACTTGTCCTAAAAGATTCAAAGGGTGCCCAGTTTCAATATTTCCACCTTCAAAATTCGAAGGATTACCCATGATGAATTTCCAGATTAATACACCAACACCAATACATGCAACAATAATAAGCCCTGAAACCATTCCTCCACCGTTTGAAGTGCTTTCTTTTTTAACGTTTGCCATTTTTTTTAATTTTAATAGTTTTAAATAATTTATTTTTAGTTATAATAAACTTGTAGTCCCGCAAATTTATATGATTAGTTCAAATAAAAAAACTTTTTTTAATTTTATTCGGAATTAATTTTATTCGGAATAAAATTGGAATTAACCATTAATTGATTTTTCATCAACATCATTAAACAAATTTACTGCTTTTTGAAAAAAAAACTATCTTTTTATGAATTTATAAGATATTAATTCAAAATTACCACTGTTATAGCTGAGAATATTTTTTTTAATTATTAGCAAAGAAACTGTAGTAAAGCTGCATTAAACACGAAATTACTTCTATTTAAATCAAAAATAATTTTAATTATAATATCTTGCATCTCATTTTAATTCAATTAAGCTATGGGCAAGCAAGACGATTTCAAAAAACTCATTACAGAAGGGTATACCTCAAAAGGAGAGAGTATAATTCTAGGCGGAGCAATCCTTGACGGAGTAGCTTTGGTAGATACCCATGTAAAAATACCATTAAAGACTTTAAATAGACATGGCTTAATTGCAGGTGCAACAGGAACAGGAAAGACGAAAACCATCCAGGTTTTATCTGAACAATTGTCTTCTTTTGGAATCCCAGTATTAATGATGGACATTAAAGGTGATTTTAGCGGTGTTGCAAAAGAAGGCGAAGAAAAATCATTTATTACGGATCGCCACGCCAAAATAAACCTTCCTTATCATACCGCAAAATTCCCAGTTGAGCTACTAACCCTGTCCGAACAGAATGGAGTACGACTTCGTGCCACCGTTTCTGAATTTGGTCCTATTTTATTTTCGCGAATACTGGGACTCAATGACACACAGAGCGGTGTAGTTTCGGTAATTTTTAAATATTGTGACGACAACAAGATGCCTTTATTAGACCTTAAGGACATCAAAAAGATCATCAGCTATATTACCGAGGAAGGAAAAGAGGAAATTACAGAAAGTTACGGAAGAATATCCACCTCGACTACTGGAATCATTCTTAGAAAGATAATTGAACTAGAACAGCAGGGAGCAGAACTGTTTTTTGGCGAAATGTCGTTTGATATTGACGACCTAATGCGAATTGACGAAAACGGAAAAGGCTATATCAATGTACTCCGATTGACCGATATTCAGGATAAGCCCAAATTATTCTCGACTTTCATGTTAAGTATGCTAGCTGAAATCTACCAACAAATGCCTGAAAAAGGAGATTCAGACCAACCAGAATTAGTAATTTTTATTGACGAAGCACATTTAATTTTTAATGAAGCTAGTAAAGCCTTGTTAGAACAAATTGAAACAATTGTAAAACTAATACGATCTAAGGGAGTGGGAATATATTTTGTAACACAAAATCCAATGGACGTTCCGAGCGGAGTGTTAGCCCAATTAGGATTAAAAATACAGCATGCGTTGCGGGCTTTTACAGCCAAAGACAGAAAGTCCATCAACCAAACCGCTGACAATTACCCTTCTTCTGACTATTACAATACCAGTGAAGTCTTGACTAGCCTAGGAATAGGCGAAGCATTAGTTACAGCATTAAACGAAAAAGGAATCCCTACTCCGCTTGTAGCAACCATGATGCGCGCGCCCATGAGCCGTATGGATATTTTGACAGAAAGTGAAATACAAGAAATCAACAGCAAGTCGAAGTTAGTGAAAAAATACAGTGAAATTATCGATCGGGAAAGCGCATACGAAATGTTGAATAAAAAAATTGCAGCAATCGATGCGGAAGCCGCTAAACAGGAACACGAAAAACAAGAGCAAAAAGCCACTAAAACTAGAACAACTCAAGAGAAAAAAGAGACTGGCGCGATGGGCAAATCAGTTTTAAAAGTTTTGACAAGTGCCACCTTTATTAGAGGCGTATTCGGAGTTTTGTCGAAAATAATGAAAAAATAAAAGATTAAGAAGTCCTCCTGTCATAAGCTACCAAACAATAAAACCAAAGTTTTCAGGAAATTTCTGGGATAATACTTAACGTAAAAAAAATAATATGAAAAAATATTTCATCCAAAATACTCCATTTATTGTCCCTACAACGGACGGAAAATTAATTGAGGAGCACCACGGCCTGGCCACTACCAATAACGCACAGATTTCAATTGCCCACATGATTGCACCTCCAAAATGGAGTGAGCCCTATCAAACCCCGGAATTTGATGAATATACTTATATTATAAGAGGAAAAAAGCAGTTTATTATTGATGACGAGATTGTCATTCTAGAAACTGGGCAATCTATTAAAATTGAGAAAAATACCCGAGTTCAATATTCAAACCCATTTGATGAGGAATGCGAGTATATCGCGATTTGTCAACCCGCATTTGATTTCACAAAAGTGCATCGCGAGGTATAAATTAGCCCCGAAAGAAGTGCAAATCCTATTTTATACTCTACCACCTTCGGTAGAGTATAAAAAAGATTGTAACGAATAGCGGGAATAGCTCCTAAAAAACTATTTCAGCAATTCTAGTATTGTATTTTCAACTAATGCGCTATTCCAATTACGCTCTATATTATCTGTTTTTAAAACTTCCTCCATAATAGCATTTTGAAGATCGCCAATAGCCAAGGCTTCCGCATAAGGACGATCACTAAAAGTCACTCTACTATATAACGGAATCCATTTATCAGGATGCTTATCTGAGAACCATTTCTCTATTTTCTTTTGCAAAAGGAATTTATCATCAGCCGTTTTAGAACTCATTTCCATGAAATTACGGTACGAAAGTTCTGCTATTGCATCAGCATTTGGTTTGCGTGATTTTTGATATTCAGAAAAAATCGATTCCCAATCATCACCATACTCTTCGATCATTTCATAAAGGACAGAGATATCCTCGAAGCCGGCATTCATTCCTTGGCCGTAAAAAGGTACAATTGCATGACAGGCATCACCAATCAAAGCTACTTTATCTTCGTAAGTCCAAGGGTAACATTTCATTGTCACCAAAGTACTTGTTGGATTATTGAAAAAATCTTCAGCTAATTTAGGTATCACATCAATGGAATCCGGAAAGTTTTTCTCAAAAAAGGCTTCTACCTCCTTTCGGTCTTTTAATAAATCAAATGAATTTTCGCCTTCGAAAGGCATAAATAGGGTGCAGGTAAAACTGCCATCTAGGTTAGGCAATGCGATCAACATATAATCACCACGAGGCCAAATATGAAAAGAATTCTTATCTAATTTATGTGTTCCGTCTGGGTTTGCCGGAATATTTAATTCTTTGTACCCCATATTCAAAAACTCTTGCGAGTAATTAAACATACTCTGACGTTGCATGCGATGGCGAATCCTAGAAAATGCCCCATCAGCACCAAAGACCATATCGTATTTTTTTTCTTCCCAAACTCCTCTTTCGGTTTCCCCGATATGCAAAGTAGCTTCTTTTAAGGTTACATCCCAGATTTTCTGATTAAAGAAAAACTCAGCTCCTGCTTCTTCGGCTAGATCAATCATTTTCCGATTAAGGATTCCTCTCGAAATAGAGTAAATTGCTTCACCTTCCTGGCCGTAATTCTGAAAATTAAGTTTGTCCACCAAGTGAATGGCTCGTTTCTCCATTCCGATGGCAATTTCACGAACGGCATCACCTACACCAACGCCGTCTAAAGCTTTCCAACCACGGTTTGACATGGCTAAATTTATAGAACGTCCGGAGAACTGAATTTGTCTAATATCAGGACTTCTGTCATATATATGAACTGTATGACCTGCTTTGCGTAAGTAAATAGCTAATAAAGATCCGACTAAGCCGGAACCTACCACAGCTATTCTTTTTGGAGTTTGCATTATTTTTTATAAAGAGTTAAGCAAAATTACTGATTTATTATTTCAAGGGCTTCAAAAAACTCAGTTTTTACTTGGTATAAAAACCAATTTTGTTGAAGTTTTAACAATTTCATTCTTATTCATTTTCATTTTCCTAAACTTACCTTCATTATACATTACCGCCTGATCATTATAATGAGCACTTAAAGGATTACCAGACTGACCTGTTGGCAGAATGCTCCAACTATTTTCAATATCTGAAAAATCAACTATCCTTCTTGTTGAAGGACCTCCCTTAACCACGTATTTCGCTTCATTTGAAAAATCAAACATTTGGTTGTTGACGACTTCATTCGTTCCCGAGACTTCAAATGGACCTACATTAAATATACTTCGCAATGCTGCTACTTTCCCCAAAGGATGCTCATACTCTACAACATGCACTTTACTCCAAGTCCAATCCGAAACTGAATTTCCTAATTGCTTTTCTAAAGTAACAATAGCTTCCTTAAATGATTGAGAAAGAATATCTTTTCTTGTTTCCTTTTTGCCTTTGGTCTTAATATTATCCCACCAAAGTGAACTATCATTAGTAATTTGTTTTGCAATCATTTGTTTCATAATATGAGTTGCCAAAAACTGCTTAAAACCATCTTTCCCAAGTTCGTCTTCAAAAGCATCTTTTAGGTACAAATAAATCCATTTATTATAAATCGTAGGCGCTATATCATTTAAATTACTAGTCCCTTTCCATGTTTTTAAAGCAGCAACAGCTTCCGCTTCATTTTTAGAAAGTGTTGCTATATTAAGATTTGAAATTAAATCTTTAACTACCTCAAGTGACACTACCGAAGTATTGTCCGTCATCATTTTACTAACAGATTGTTTATCCCAATTTGATTTGGGATTTAGCAATTGGGTTATTCTTGTAGCTCTATCTTTTGGAAGGTAATAGCCGGGATATAAAAATCCATCCACTGCTTCCGGTTGGTTATTTGCCGAATAGACATAATTCCAATCAGGGTTTACCGCTGAAGGATTTTTGGAGAAATCCAAAAACTCAGTAATATCATCATTTCCGGAAGCACCTTCCAAAATAAAATGAGTATCGACGCCTTCATTATGTTTGTAAAGTTTCCCAGTCGCCCACCAAGCTACATTTCCCTTTGCATCTCCATACATCACATTCAGTCCTGGCGCAGCTATTAAAGCCACTCCATTTTGAAAATCAGCTTTGCTTTTAGCATGTGACAACGTATAAACGGCATCTAGAATATGAATGGGTTGTTGTGTATAAATCCAAGACATGGCAACCGGTTTGTTTGAATTTAAACCGTCTATCAAATCATTCATAATAGGACCATGGCGACTCAATTTGACATTCATCACAAGATCCGAGCTGTCTTTTACTTTGATAACCTTTTTTCTAATTTCAAATTCCCTGAAACCATCTGGGGTTTTATATTTATTACTATCGGCAGAGCTCTCTTCTTCTTGATAAAAATCAATGTCATCATTTTCGAACATGGTCAATCCGTAAGCATACTCTCTATTATGCCCTAATAACGGATACGGAGTTCCCGCCAAATAACAGCCGTACAACTCGAATTCTGGAGTTACAATATGTGCTTCGTACCAAGTCCCAGGTTGTGAAAACCCAATATGAGGATCATTAGCAAAAATTACTTTACCACTTTTGGTTTTCTTGCCACCAATTACCCAACTGTTACTTCCTATGAAGGGAGGAATTGGAGACTGATCTAATAAAGAAGATATTGATTTTGAGATGGCAAGATATTCCTCAGGATTTTCTTTAGCATTTTTAATTTGAACGGTATTTAATGAATTATCCAAACCAAAATCTTTCAAATAATCCATTCCGAATTTATTTCTAATGTCCGTCAGCAAAGGATCTGTTTTTTGGGCCATAGCAAAACTAAAAGACATGTATCCGTAAATATTATACACATCTTTAATGGTGAATTTTTCTTTCTTCACTCCTACCAATTGGAACTCAATTGGATTAGGTCCTTCCTCCATAAATTGATTGATTCCATCAAGGTACGCCATCATCAACTGGTAACTCGGACTACTTTTATCTAAATTAGCAATCGCGATATCTGAAGCTTCTTCTATACCCAATCCAACAAAAAACTTATCGTTCTTCAAAGCTACATTTCCAAAAATTTCTGATAAGCGTCCAGGTGCAATACGTCGCATCAATTCCATTTGCCATAAACGATCTTGTGCATGAACATAACCCAAAGCCACCATTGCATCTTTAGGGTTAGCAGCATAAATATGAGGAATTCCGAACTCGTCAAAATATACCGTCGTTTCTTCCTTGATCACCTTAAGCTCTAATTGACCGTCATATTTAGGCTTTAAATAGAATCCATAAACAACAAAAGCTATTATTAGCACTGACAATATTGAACCTAAAAACAACAGTCCTTTTTTAAATTTTTTCATATCTAAGATTTATAACGCAAACAAATATAAATGATTTTGAATGACTTGTATTTCAAAACTAAAAAGTAAAATACAAAAATATAATTATTTTGTTTAATTTAACTCTTAAAACAGTAAACAAAAACTATATTTGTGAAAAAAAGCAAAATGAAACAGCTATCTAAACTCGATTTTTCTCATATGGAAAAAGTAGAACGATTGAATTTAATCAATTCTTGTACTGGATATAAATCGGCTAATTTAATTGCAACCAAATCTCTTCACGGAAAATCGAATATTGCTATTTTCAGCAGCGTTACTCATTTAGGTAGCGACCCTGCTTTAATTGGTTTTATCGTTCGTCCCACAACAGTACCAAGAGATACTTACCAGAACATCAAAGACACCGAATACTTCACAGTCAATCACATAACAGAGTCCATGATCGCGGACGCACATCATACGTCAGCAAATTATGACAATGGCGTTTCTGAATTTGATAAAACAAATCTTGAAGAGGAATATAAAGAGAATATAGACGTTCCTTTTGCAAAAGGAAGCCCTATTCAATTGTACTGCAAATATTTAAATGAATATTATATTAAGGAAAATGACACAATTCATATAATCGCATCAATTGAAAACTTGTTCTTTGAAGAAAACTTAAGGCATGATGACGGATGGCTACAAATAGACAAAGGTAATGTTGTTGCTTTGAACGGTCTGGATGGATATTGTTTGCCAAAACTAATCGATCGTTTCAAATACGCAAGAAAAGACACCCCGACCCAATCATTCTTTAAACAAATTATAAAAAAGTAAAACAGAACTACATGCAAAAAGAGTGTTTAAATCTCATTTAGATCTAAACACTCTTTTTCTACTAACAAACCACTTGTTTTATTATTTTTTACTTCCGTCGATAATAGCACCAGTACCAGCGCCAACTCCAGCGCCTGCAAGACCACCTATTATAGCTCCCTGTCCTTTTTTCTTACTAATAACCGCTCCTGTCACAGCGCCAACTCCAGCACCAATTACGGCTCCTTTTGCAGCTCCGCTCCAACCCTTTTTCTCTGTCACAGTTGTAGTCGTTGTACTACTGCTAGTGCTTGCCGGTTGATTAACAACAATAACTTCTTTTTGAGTTGCTGCTTTATTCATTTCAATTTGCATTGAATCAACAACTTTTTGTTTTTCAATTTCGATTCGCATCGAATCTATACTTGCCTGTTTGGCATCTTCAACGTTCATTTCTCCTTGATTTCTACAAGAACCTAAGGCTAAAGCTAATATTGCAAAGTATACTATTTTCATAATTGTGAGTTTTAAAATTTATAACTGAACAAAGAAACTGCTTATCCCTGGCAAAAGACTTATACAATTACGTTGAATTGTTATATAATTCTGAGATAAAAATAGTTATGACAATCAGTACTAACGCAATATTCCTGCCTTCAAAATTTGACCAAAGTCATACATATCCTCAAAGGAACAGTACAATGGCACTGGTGCTAGTCTTATCACATTTGGTTCCCGCCAATCAGTAATCACTCCATTTTCCATTAAATAGTCAAACAAACTGCGGCCTTCCCCATGAAGAAGAACTGACAATTGACAACCTCTTTCAGAAGGGTCTGCCGGCGTTATAATTTCGAAAGTACTATCTACCTCTTTATCTATTTCTTGAAGAATAAATTCCAAATAGGCAGTTATTCTATCTCTTTTTTCGATTAAGGCATCCATTCCTATTTCTTCAAACATTTCTACAGAAGCTAAATAAGGAGCTAAAGACAGTATAGGTAAATTACTAATTTGCCAGCCATCAGCTCCTTGAACAGGATCAAAAGTAGGTTCCATTTTAAATCGACGCTCTTTATTGTGCCCCCACCAACCTGCAAATCTGGGTAAGTCTGGGTTGTTGTGGTGTTTCTCGTGTACAAAACAACCAGAAGCATTTCCTGGTCCAGAATTCATGTATTTATAGCTACACCAAGCAGCAAAATCTGCATTCCAATCATGTAGTTCTAATTTTATATTTCCTGCAGCATGCGCTAAATCCCAACCTACTATAGCCCCTGCATCATGTCCAGCTGCAGTTATTGTCTTCATGTCAAAAACCTGACCCGTATAGTAGTTAACGCCACCTATTAAAACCAAAGCCAGTTCATCACCAACTTCTGCAATTTTAGCTAAAACATCTTCTAGTCTAATGTTGTGCTCTCCCTCTCTCCTTTTAATTTCAACAATTGCATCTTCCGTTTTGTAACCATGAAAATGGACTTGAGATTGAAACATATATTGATCTGAAGGAAAAGCTTTTTCCTCACAAATGATCTTGTATCTTGATTTTGTAGGTCTGTAAAAAGAAACCATCAGTAAATGAAGGTTTACCGTTAAGGTATTCATCACAGTTACTTCAGATGGTAATGCTCCGACAATTTTACTTAAGGGCTTTGCAAAACGTTCGTGATAATCCCACCATGGCTTTTCGGCATAAAAATGTCCTTCTACAGCAAGATTAGCCCAATCATCCATCACTTCATCAACATAAGCCTTTGTTCTTTTGGGTTGTAAGCCCAAGGAATTACCCGTAAAATAAATCACTTTTTCTCCATTTACTTTAGGAAAAATAAATTCGTCTCTATATTTATTCAGTTTATCTTGTGAGTCAAGTTGCTGGGCAAATTCTTTAGTGTTTTCGAAAGTCATGGTTATAATTTAGTTTTGTAAAAATAACTAATATTTATCGCTGCACAAAGTGCTACTCCTTTATTTTATAACTTTTATAAAGTCGAATATCAAACGGAACATTTCTTAAAGTCATACACCCTAAGACCTTAATTTTAACTACATTTGATTGTATTTAAATTTAAATCGAATGCTTAAAAATAGCCTAAACGTAATTATTCTTTCTGTAGCCGTGGTCATCTCTGCTTTTTTGTTTTCCAATGCTTTTCAAAACAGAAATATAAGTGATGACACCATAAGTGTTACCGGCTTAGGAAAAACAGACTTCGTATCAGATCTAATTGTTTGGAAAGGTTCTTTTTCTAAAAAAAGTAGTACCTTAAAAGAAGCCTATGCATCACTAGACGCTGACCGTGAGAAAATAAAAGATTATTTATTGGGCAAAGGAATCCCTGCTGCTACTATTATATTCTCGGCTATTAGCTTCAACAAAGACTACGAGACCAGTTATAATGCAAACGGAACCGTTAGACAAACTTTATTTACTGGTTTTACTTTAAACCAAAATGTAAGTATTCAATCGAAAGATGTAGACAAAATCGAGGATATATCTAGACAATCCAGCGAATTAATTAACACCGGAGTAGAGTTTTACTCGAATGCTCCTGAATACTACTACACTAAACTTGCTGAATTAAAAATAAAAATGATTGCTGAAGCCACAAAAGATGCCAGCAACAGAGCCAAAAGCATTGCCGAGAATGCCGATGCCGCTTTGGGCAATCTAAAAAAATCTGATATGGGGGTTTTCCAAATTATCGCTCAAAACTCATCTGAAGATTATTCTTATGGCGGTTCCTTCAATACCAATTCGAAAAATAAAACTGCCACTATTACAATAAAATTAGTGTATCAGGTTGACTAGATTTTCGAAAAAACGTTGTGATATTTGGAATCGCGTGAGGGATTGCTTCGCCAGTTCGCTATCGCTCGTGTGAAGTGGAAATCCTTTCTTATAATGCAGCGTTAGCGGAATTATAAAAAGATTGCAACAAATAGCCCGATTCGCCGCGGCGAACACGCCCCAAAAAAAAATCTCGTCATTGCTGACGAGATTTAGTGAATTAACCTTTATTTCTTATTAGATGATTAACATTGCATCACCGTAAGAATAAAATTTGTATTCTTCTTTGATTGCTTCTTCATATGCTCTTTTCATTAAATCATGTCCACAAAATGCAGAAACCATCATTAATAAAGTAGATTTTGGTGTATGAAAATTGGTAATCATACAAGTAGGAATTGTAAACTCATGAGGAGGGAAAACGAATTTGTTTGTCCAACCATCAAAAGGGTTTAACGTTCCGTGTGAAGAAACTGAACTTTCAACAGCACGCATTGAAGTAGTACCTACAGTACAGATACGTTTTTTCTTTGCTTTTGCATCATTTACAATATCACAAGCTTGCTCAGTAATTTTTAATTCCTCAGAATCCATTTTGTGTTTTGACAAATCCTCAACCTCAACTGGATTAAAAGTACCCAAACCTACGTGAAGTGTAACCTCAGCAAATTTGATCCCTTTGATTTCTAATTTTTTTAATAAATGCTTAGAGAAGTGCAATCCTGCAGTAGGCGCCGCAACAGCTCCTTCTTCTTTAGCATAAATGGTTTGGTAACGATCCGCATCTTCTGGAGTTACGTCTCTGCTTATGTATTTAGGGATTGGAGTTTCTCCAAGTTCTGTTAATTTTTTTCTGAATTCTTCATAGGAACCGTCGTAAAGAAAACGCAATGTTCTTCCACGAGAAGTGGTGTTATCAATAACCTCAGCCACTAATGAATCGTCATCACCGAAATACAATTTGTTTCCGATTCTGATTTTACGTGCTGGATCTACTAAAACATCCCAAAGACGTTGTTCTGCATTTAATTCTCTAAGTAAGAACACTTCGATTCTTGCACCTGTTTTTTCCTTGTTCCCATATAAACGGGCTGGGAAAACTTTAGTGTTATTTAAAATTAAAACATCACCATCATCAAAATAATCAATAACATCTTTGAACGTCTTGTGTTCGATCGTTTGTTTTTTACGATCAATAACCATTAAACGGGCTTCATCTCTATGTTCAGAAGGAAATTCTGCAAGAAGCTCTTTTGGTAAATCAAATTGAAATTGTGATAGTTTCATCTTTATTTTTTTGTTTAAAAGTTTAAAGTTTAAGGCTTAATAATTTAGCCCTAGCATTAAACTTATTTAAGTCTGCAAATATACGACTGTGAGATAGGCGTTGTCAAGTGTTTTGCTGTTTATTTTAAGCAAGAGCACTATAAGCCCTTACATATTAGTCCTGAAAGGCTATAAACATTGAGAATCTCTAATTAATTTCAGAAGCCGAAAAACCCAATTTCTTCATGTCTTCCCAGAAATCAGGGTAGGATTTAGAAACTACTTCGGCATTTTCTATTATTATAGGCACTTTTAACGCTAAGGGAGCAAATGCCATTGCCATTCGATGGTCGTTATAAGTGGCAATTTTTACGTTTTGATTAATTGTAGAAGTTGCAACAAGCGTCAAGCTATCATTAGTAACCGAAATAGTAGCACCTAATTTTGTCAACTCGATGCGTAATGCTTCCAGTCTATCTGTTTCTTTAATTTTTAAAGTATGAAGTCCAGTTAGATGACAACCAATTCCTAAGCCTAAACATGTAACCACAATAGTTTGTGCAATATCTGGAGTGTTGTTTAACTCAAAATTTACCGTTTGAGGTTTAAAGTTAGTATCCTTTGTAAGTGTTAACGAATTATTTTCGAACTGAGAATTAACTCCCATCTGTTTATAGATTTCTACCAAAGCAGAATCTCCTTGCAAACTATTTTCTTTATAGCTACTTAAAGTAATCGAAGCTGTATCAGCAAGTGCTACTATACTAAAAAAGTAAGAGGCAGAACTCCAATCCGATTCTACCACCATTTCTTTAGTCTCGACTTCCTGTTTTGGATACACTTTGATCACATTTCCTTCAAAACTAGTCTTGATATCTAAATCATTAAGCAAGGCTAAAGTCATTTTAATATAAGGAACCGAGGTGATTTCGCCAACCAAAGTTATTTCAATACCATTTTCTAATTTTGGCGCAATCAACATTAAAGCAGATATATATTGACTACTAACATTTGCAGGGATACTGACCTTTGAAGCGATAATTTTTTGTCCTTTAATTCGAATAGGTGGATAACCTACTTCTTTTTCATAGGATATTTTTGCGCCCAATTGCTCGAGCGCTTCCACTAAAACTTTTATTGGACGTTCGGTCATACGTTGTGAACCAGTTAAAACTACTTCACGACCTTCGTTTACTGCAAAAAAAGCTGTCAGAAAGCGCATAGCCGTTCCTGCATGATGAATATCTACTATTTCTTCGTTCCCTTTCAATGCTGTTTGCATTACTTCGCTATCGTCAGAGTTAGATGTATTCACTAAAGTAACATTAGGGAATAATGCTTTCAACAATAAGAGTCTATTTGTTTCGCTTTTTGATCCGGTAACGGGAATGTCTGCTTGTAAATTAGAATGGGTAGTTTGTAATAGTAAGTTCATCTTGTAATTATGAGTTGTGAATTATGAATTACAATGGATATAATTCAAGCTCGCAATTTACCACTCCTCACTTATAATTCATAATTTATAAACCACAAATTACTTCAGTTTTTCGTTGTTTTTGTGACGGTCTTTATCGCGAACGGATTTCAAATCCATTTTTTTATCAAAAGCAGCTTGCAAATCGATTCCAGTTTGATTCGCCAGACACATTACCACAAAAACCACATCGGCCAGTTCTTCGCCAAGATCTTTATTTTTATCGCTTTCTTTCTCGGATTGTTCTCCGTAACGACGGGCAATAATTCGAGCCACTTCTCCTACTTCCTCAGTAAGCTGTGCCATATTAGTCAATTCGTTAAAGTAACGAACACCGTGTTCTTTGATCCAGTTGTCTACGTCTAATTGGGAATTTTTCAAGTTCATTTTTGCTTATTTATTTTGTGCAAAGTTAATCAAAGAAATGAAAATGCTTGAAAACACATAACTCTTCTACTTGATTACTTAAAAAAGCGGTCTATATTTTTGTCAAAACAATTTTCTCGTTTTGTTTGTCAATCATCTTTTGATAAAACTCTTTTAATGCATCATAATAATCTGCTGTTACCATTGCTAAGTTCAACTCCTCTAGAACAGAAATTTGAATTTTATTTCCTTCCGTTTGCAAATTAAATGAAAAGGAAGCTATGCCGTCCTTAGCTAAAATTTTAATTGGATTAGGCAATGATTCTACTTTATATCCTTTAGGTATTTCAATATTTATATTAAATTTCATTTGCCTAGGATAACCGAAATATATTGGCATTTGCCTTTTCTCCTGCACAAAGGGGTTTTTAGTATCAGTATAAAACAACAAAGGGTTGATATACATTTTACCGGCTATAATTTCGCAGTGGTTGTTTGACACAAAATCAAAGCTTTCTATTACAGATGGCGATAAATTAATGTTGTCCTTTACAGTATAATTCTCAATCAGGATTCCGCCTAAAGCATTCTCTGTTTTTGCAATATAGGCATCGTTTGACAATAGCTTTTTACGCTCTCTGTAACTTAGCGCTTCATAGTCTGTTTTCTTAGACCGAGCCTGTCCAATTATTTTCCCTTTATCATCAATTGACCCTACAAAATTTACGTTTTCACTTGAAGCTTTGTTTGGTACTAGATTAATTTCCTGCGAGCCACCGTCTTCCTTTATTAGTCGGCCTGTCCAGTTCAAATCCTCTAATGGCAAAATACCTATCGAGGAATATTTATTTGTTGCGTCCATTAAAATTTGTTTACCATCAATTTCAGCGGCTGCAATAACAGAATTAAAACCAGTTCTATTAGGATAAACCGGAACTCCGTTTCCTCTTGTACTTATCAAAACAGGATCCGCTTTGATTCCTGCACTATTAAGCATCGCAATCAAAATTAGATTTATTTCGGCTGCGTTCCCAGTTTCTTCCTGGTATGCTTTTTTGACCCCTTTATTTGTCAAAATACTATGATCACCATCAAAATTCATTTTATGCTGCACAAATTTAAAAATAGCGTCTAGCTTGTCTGATTGGGTATTCACCTCACTAATTATTCTTTTTAGATCTGCTTCTAAATAATCATCTTTATTGAGTTCTCTGCCAAAGCTATTGTAGTCAAAAACATTCTTAGCCACTCCCTCCCAAGTCAATGAATAATCCTTTGTCCTTTCGTCAGGAAAATGGGTTTGCTCTAGTTCATTACAGATAGAAGCTCTGTAATTATCCATATTATCAACAAAGGATTCCTCTTTTAACGCAGGAATATTTTTAGCCATGTACCTGTTATTGACTTGCCCGAAACTAACTACTTTCGTTTTTGTTATGTTGTTTTTATTTGCAAAACTAATCGAACCTCTAGCGATTTCTGATTCAAATTCCATTTCAAAAGTCCCTCTTTTAATAGCTTTGTAAATAAAAAATCCTGGTATTTTAGTAACATATTCAGAATAATTTACTGGTATATCTTGTTGAAAATTAAAAACGGGAAATTTGACAATGTTTTCTGATTTTAAAATGTATCTGTATTCAATAACTGAACCTACCCTAACATTCGGCATTGCTATACTTGCTTCCTTCCAATATTTATTTATAGATGTATTAAACTTCCCCTCTCTAGTTAATTTAGTTCTAACAATCCTTCCGCTTTCAACGTTATAGGTAACACAATCATCGAACTCAACCTTGTCGTCGTTATAACGTTCATAGCCGACATAATATGACACTTTATAGTTCGCCCATTTTAGCCCTTCTTTTTTATAAATTTTTATCCTGAAAACTTGTTCCGTATTAATACTAAATCCGTTATTCACATCATAGGTAAAAAACGTTTGTGCTTTATTAAACAGGATAACTGCAGCTGCGGTAGAGTCGATTGGATCTTCTTTTTCTTGTAACTCCTCAATGGAAACTTTTCCCAATTCGAAATTTTGCGCATTTATTTTGGAAAAAAAACCAAGAAATAAGAAAAGAAATAGCCCTTTTATGAAAGTCATCGGTAATTAGATTTTTATTAAAACAATTTTCTCGTTTTGCTTATCAAGCATCTTTTGATAAAAATCTTTTAATGCCTGATAATAATTTGCAGAGACAATTGCTTTACTAATTTCAAATGTCATAACAATTTGTACTTTATTTCCTGTGTTAGCAATAACATATTTAAAAGTACTAATACCATCAGTACAGGCAATATTCAATCCTTCAGGAATAGTTTCTACAGCATATCCTTCAGGAATTTCCATATTGATATTGTATTTATTTTGAATTGGATACCCAAAATCAACTGGATATTCTCTCACCTCCTGTTTAAAAGGGTTCTCCTTAATTCCTAAGAACAAAGAAGGAGCTATATAAATTTTATCATTGATTCTCTCAAAATCTTTAACATCTTTAAATGCATAGGACTCAACAATAGGTTTTGACAAGTCATAATCATTTTCTCTACTATATTCATTCACTTCAATACTATTGTTGTCGTTCTCTAACTTCTCTAAATAAGCATCCTCTTTGGTTGCTGAATTTTCATGTCGGAATGATAATGCTTCTTGACCTGTAAGCTGTTTTCTTAACTTCCCCGATATGAAACCTTCTTTATTCACAAAGGCATTCATATTAATGGTTTCTTTTGACAAAGTTGTTGGCGTTAGATTAACTTCCACCGATGTTCCATCTTTTCTAATTAATCGACCAAACCAGTTTAAATCTCTCAAAGGAAGCACGCTAGGCAACGAAAATTTATCAGTGGCATCCAATAGAACTAATCCATCTTGCGTTTCTATTGCAGCAATTACATAATCAAAAGCCGTTCTATTTGGAAAAAGAGCAATCCCATTTGAGCGCGAACTTAATAATACTGGATTTGCAGTTAATCCCGCATAACGCAGCATCGCAACAAGCATAAGGTTAATTTCTGCAATATTTCCAGTTTTATCTTTGTAGGCTTTTTTCACTCCATCGTTACAAGAATACCCATAATAATTGTTCCATTTAACATTTGCTTTCACAAAATTAAATATAGCTGCAGCTTTTTCTCCGGGCAAATTCAAACCTGCAATTACACTATTGATATCTTCTTCAAAGTAACCGGTCTTAGACAATTCCAAGCCAAAATCATCATAATCATAAATTGTTTTTACTACCGCTTCCCAGTTGGTCGATAAAGATTTCAGCGATTCATTTGGATATTTAATCATAGAAAGCTCCTGAATTAAACTGGACGTATAATTTTCTATATTATTAACATAAGCTTCTTCATTCATAGCTGGCAAATTTTCAGCTATATAAGTAGTCCTTGTTTCTTCGTAAGAAAATTTACTTTGGCTATAGTTGCTGGTCTGACCCCTCATTAATCCAGCGCCTTCCTCTCTTTCCATAGTAGAAAACAAAACTGATTTTGCCTTTTTCTCAACTGATACTTTAGGAAAAATAAAACCCTTGAAATTGGTGTTAAAAGTATAATACTCGGGGATAAAAGAACGATATTCCGAGTAATTTACTGGAATACTGGCTTGAAAACTCCAGTCTTTTGGGCTCCCTACATAGGGAGTCTTGATAGTATATTGAAATTCAATCACTGAACCCTCTTTTACATTAGGCATAGAAATCTTTTTTTGTCCCCAATACCTATTTATTACCTCATCAAATTCACCTTCTTTACTTAGTTTGGTTTTTTCTATTTTCCCGCCAACTAAATTGTAAGTTATAGCTTCTGAAAACAAAACATTTTCATTTGAGCTATTCCCTAAATAATATTTGACTTTTTGGTTTGCCCAATCATACCCCTCTTTTTTGTAGATTTTAATACGCGTTTGAACCTCAGTGGTCATGACAAAACCATTGCTTTTTGAATAATCATAACTGGTTTTACCCTTTTTATACAATATTGCAGCTACAGCGGAGGGGTCTTTAGGATGTGCTTTTTCTTGAAGCTCAACAACAGACACTTTGCCTAACTCGAAATTTTGGCCATTTAGATTCACAAAGAATGTTGTTACAAATACAACAATGGCAAGTTGGTTTAATTTCATTAGGTTAGATTTTGGTTAATATCATTTTGGCATTGTCATTTCTAGACACTTGTTCTATAAAAAGGCGGTATTCATTGTATTCATTGTTCGAATACATCCCTTTTTTAATAAATAAAGTACGTTTGTAAACTAAGCTGTTGTCTTGTTTCTTAACAAACTCGGTTCTGTACTCTCCAAATTTGCTTTTTAATTCAAAATTAGTTGGCAAAAATTCAATCGAAAACTCTTGAGGCAAGGCTATGTTTATTTCATCCTGATCAAAAAAGCCTCTTTGAATTTCAAATGAATTTTTTCTATTTCTAATTCTTTTTACAATACCTGTATATTGGTTGTAAGCATTTATGCAAAACATCATTTTACCTGATAATAAATTGCCATAATTAACTGCACTTATCTGTACCTTTTCCGTAAAACTTATACTGGATTTATCATTTAAAAAAGATAAATTATTAATTTTTAGATTATTAACTGTATTCCAATACTGTTTATAATGTTCTTCTTTTTCTGTAGGCTGAAGATTTTCTATTGGTTCTTTTTGGCTGTATTGCGAACCCTTTGACACGATATCAATTTCTCCAGTCAAATCACCATTAGCATCCAAAGAATAATTTCCTGAACTGAATTGGCTATTGTATTTATCGATGTATTTTTGGGTATGCACTATTTCACCTCCATCCGGTTTTACCACTAATACATCTCTATCGTCCGTGAATGTTCCTTGAAACCCAAAAGGCGCGTCTTGACTTGTACACTCTAGCCAAATATAATCATCGCCATTAGGAATCGCCAAGATCATGTGATTCCCCTGCATGGATACAAATTGTGATTCAATATCTTTCTTTTGACGATCTCCATATAAAACGGTATTATAGGATGGCACACCAACTACTTCTAAAAGTGCTTTTGTATAATTAGTCAAAGCCTTACAATCTCCATATCCCAATCGATCAACATCATTGGCAAACATTGGTTTCCAACCGCCAATTCCCACTTGAATACTTACGTACCTTGATTTTTTTTGGACATAATCATAAATCAATTGTGCTTTCTTTATTGGATCTGTTTCATCACCAATTAACACTTTCATTTTCTGGATCGTTCCCTCTGGTAAACTAGTCGTTCCTGATAAAATTTCATCAAAATACCATTGCCCGAATTCTTTCCAAGTCTTGGCTTTTCCATCAACACCTTCCAGATGAAAATGTTCCAAACCCGTCATAACTTTTGGAAAAAGAGAACTATAAGAAGGACTGTAATCTTCTTGTTTTTGAGCTGGAATATTAATGGCCGTATAGGACAACTGAGTTGAAGTGTCAACAGTTTTTTGAATATTGAAATTGACAAAATTAAATTCCATTTTCTTAAACCCAAGGTTGTCTGGGTAACTAATATTCAAAACGCTTTTCTCTACACTTACAAAAAAATTAGATAAAGGATACCACTGCGGAATAAATGCCGTTGTAGATGTTTCCAATTTGCTTTCATAAACAATTGTAAAAGGATATTGTGTTGGAGTATAATCTAAATAAACATACCTGCTGTCAGAAAACAAAGTGCTTCCACCAGCCGCACTATTATCCTTAAAATCTTTTCTTTTTATTTTTTTTATCTCTTTTCCAGATCCATCATAAATCGTTGCTTCAATTTCTTTGACTGTTGTCTTTTTATTGTAGTTTTCAACGGCATCAATCACAGAAAGCCCCTTTTCATTTAAAACTGTAATTACTCTAGTTGAATTGATAGCCATATTTCGTTGGGAAGAAATTAAGATATCTATTTGATTCAAGCGAACAACCGCATTAGCATTTTCTTTTAAACTATCTTTTATAAGTAAGGAAGAATACTCATTTTTTTGGGCTCGCGCACTAACAAATAAAAAAATAAAAAAAACTGTAAGTACGGGTTTGATTTTCATAAGCGATTTTGAAAATGTGAATAATTTACCAAATACAGAATTAAATAAAGTGTATATGCCAATTATGGCTCAATACTATATTATTTTGAATTTTTTAATTATTCGTGGCTATCAAAAATAGCATAACTCTTACAATAAACAAACAACTATTCTCTATTTTTACTGTCTATAATTATCGTAACTGGTCCATCATTCAGTAAATTGACTTTCATGTCTGCCCCAAAAACGCCCGTTTGTATTTTTTTTCCTAATTCTAATTCTAATTCTAATTGCTGGACAAAGTTTTCATAAAGCGGAATAGCAACATCGGGTTTTGCTGCCTTAATATAAGATGGTCGATTGCCTTTTTTTGTGGCGGCATGAAGTGTAAATTGACTAACCACAATGATGTCGCCATCAATGTCTTTTACCGATAGATTCATCACCTGATTCTCATCTTCAAAAATACGGATTTTAGTGATTTTGCCAACCAACCAATCAATGTCTTCTTGACTATCTGCGTCTTCAATGCCAATTAAAACTAATACCCCTTTTTGAATATCAGCTACAATTTTATTTTCAATGGTTACGGATGCGGAGGAAACTCTTTGGAGGACAACTTTCAAATTATTAGTGAATTATAAATTATGAATAGCAGGATTACGATTTTCTATTTTCATCACTGATTGCTCGATCCTCATTATGAATGTCAGTACGATAATTTTCATCATCCCCTTCTAAGAGTTTAAGATAACTATTATAACGTGACCAGGCTATTTCATCTCTTTCCAATGCTTCTTTCACAGCACACTTTGGCTCGTCTTTATGCAAACAGTTGTTGAATTTACAATGCTCTTTCAATTTGAAGAACTCCGGAAAATAACCACTAATTTCCTCTTTTTCCATATCTACAATTCCAAAACCTTTGATACCTGGCGTATCTATAATTTTAGCATCAAAAGACAAATCATACATTTCGGCAAAAGTAGTAGTATGTTGCCCTTGTTTACTGGCTTCAGATATGGTTTTTGTTTTTAAATGTAGCGAAGGCTCCATTGCATTAACTAATGTTGATTTCCCAACTCCTGAATGCCCAGAAAACATACTCACTTTACCAATCATCATTTCTTTTAAGGCATCGATTCCTTTCATCTCTGTTGAGGAAACACGAAGGCATTTGTATCCTATTTCTTGGTAAACATGTTGCATATACAATTGTTCATCCAATGTAGCTTCATCAAAAGTATCGATCTTATTAAAAACTAATATTGTTTCTATACCATATGCTTCGGCAGTAACTAGAAAGCGATCAATAAAATTAAACGTCGTTGGCGGATTATTGATAGTCACCAATAAGAAAACCCGATCAATATTTGATGCAATAATGTGCATCTGATGAGACAAGTTTACTGATTTTCGAACAATATAATTCTTTCTGTCGTGAATATTGTGAATGGTACCCGTGATGGTATCTGAAGATTCTTCCAATTCATAATCAACAACATCACCTACAGCAATAGGGTTGGTACTCTTGATTCCTTTAATTCGGAATTTTCCTTTCATGCGGCATTCAATAAAATCTCCTTGTTCGGATTTTACGGTGTACCAACTTCCTGTAGATTTATATACGAGTCCTGTCATGTTGCAAAGGTAAAATATTGTTTGAAGTTTAAAGTTTAAAGTTTAAAGTTTTTGCGATATGCATAAATAAAAAATCCCCACAACTTCAAATGAGAAGCTGTAGAGATTGATTTTTATTTATTCTGTTCTAATTATCCGTTAATCACTTTTTCTTGATGTACAATACTTTCTTGGTGAATTGCTTTGAACATTCTAAGCACAAATTCTTCAGAAAGTCCCTTTTGCTCTCCGTCCAAAATCATTTTTCCTAAAATTTCATTCCAACGTGTATTTTGAAGTACAGCAACGTTAGATTCTTTTTTAACTTGACCTATTTCGTCAGCCACTTTCATTCTCTTTCCTAATAAATCTAACAAAGTAGCATCAAGAACATCAATATTCGCTCTTAATTTGCCCATTTTTTTAGTATACTCATCAGAAACATCATCTACTTTTCTAACTTTTAAATCTACAAAAATTTGTTTCAATGCTGTTGGAGTCACTTGTTGTGCTGCATCACTCCAAGCGTTATCTGGATCGATATGCGTTTCGATAATCATTCCGTCATAATTCAAGTCCAAAGCTTGTTGCGTAACTTCAAGAATCATTTCACGGTCTCCAGTAATATGTGATGGATCAATGATTAAAGGTAAATCAGGAAATCTATTTTGCAATTCGATAGCGATCTGCCATTCCGGAATGTTTCTGTATTTTGTTTTTTCGTAAGTAGAAAAACCTCTATGGATTACTCCTAATTTTTCGATTCCTGCATTGTATAAACGCTCTACTCCACCTAACCATAAAGATAAATCTGGATTAACAGGGTTTTTTACCAATACAATTTTTTTAGTCCCTTGTAAAGCATCTGCAAGCTCTTGCATTGCAAACGGATTTACCGTAGTTCTTGCACCAACCCATAATACATCTATATCATATTCTAAAGCTAATTTTACGTGAGCTGCATTTGCAACTTCCGTTCCCATTAACAATCCTGTCTCCTCTTTGGCTTTTTTCAACCATTTCAATCCTATTTCTCCAACACCTTCAAATCCTCCTGGACGTGTTCTTGGTTTCCAAATTCCAGCTCTAAAAACACTTACGTCAGAATCTTTCAATTCATGAGCTATTTTCAATACTTGTTCTTCAGTTTCAGCACTACAAGGTCCCGCGATTACAAATGGGTGAGATAAATTGAAATCGTCCAACCATGTTCTCATTTCTTTCTTGTTTTCCATCTTTTTTTAGTTTTTGTTTTTATTTCCCCCTTCCCAAGCTTTCCAAAATGGAACGAAAAGAAATGGATTTATTTTAATTAATTATTCATTTTAAGGGCAAGCAATCTCTACTTACTTTAGCATTCCGTTTAATATCTCTTTTATCTTATTTACACTTTCCATTTCTTCATAGATAGCATCATAATCTTCACTAACAAGTAAGTCTTTAAAATGAGTTAAGTTCGAAATATACTCATCCAACGTCTTTACAACTTGCTTTCTATTCTGTTTAAAAATAGGAGTCCACATTGCAGGTGAACTTTTGGCTAAACGTACAGTACTTTCAAATCCACTTCCCGCCATATCAAAGATATCTTGTTCGTGTTTTTCTTTGTTTAATACTGTTTTTCCCAACATAAACGAACTGATATGGGACAAATGCGACATATAAGCAATATGCTTGTCATGTGATTTAGGCTCCATATATCTAATTCTCATCCCGATAGCTTTAAACAGATCCAATGCTTTTTCCTGTAACTTGAAAGCGGTTCGCTCCACTTCGCAAATAATATTTGTTTTTCCTTGAAACAAGCCTGCAATTGCTGCTGATGGTCCAGAAAATTCAGTTCCTGCTATAGGATGCGTTGCGATAAAATTCCTCCTTCTAGGATGGTTTGCAACTGCTTCGCAAATGGGAGCTTTCGTAGAACCCACTTCAAAAACGATGGTGTTTTCACCAATCAAATCCAGTACTTTAGGCAAAACAGTTAACGCGACATCAACAGGAACAGAAACAATCACAAAATCAGCATCGGAAACACCTTCTAATTCCGAAGCTACATCAATCACACCCAATGCCAATGCTTGCTGCAAATGATTTTCGTTACTGTCAACTCCATAAACGGTAACTTCTGGGTAGACCGTTTTAATGTCCATTCCCATTGATCCACCAATCAGCCCTATTCCTACTATGTAAATTTTCATTTAATTAAATCTATCAATTGCTTCTTGAACTTTTTCTTCTTTTACACATAATGCAAATCGAACATACCCTTCTCCATTGCTTCCAAAAATTGTCCCTGGTGCGATAAAGAGATATTTTTCATGTAAAATCTGGTCTATAAATTTTTCAGCAGAAGTTATTCCCTCTGGTAATTTTGCCCAAACAAACAATCCAACACCTTCTTTATACACTTTACAATTTAATTTTTCCGCTAATTTTTCGGTCAAAACGCGGCGTTTTTTATAGATTTCATTCATCGCATCAAACCAAGATTTATCGCTGTTCAAAGCGGCTATTGCCCCTTTTTGAATTCCAAAAAACATTCCGCTATCCATATTGCTTTTTACTTTCAAAATAGCATCAATACATTCTGCATTTCCTAAAACCATTCCAACTCTCCAGCCCGCCATATTAAAGGTTTTGCTCAAAGAATTAAGTTCTAGAGCCACATCTTTAGCCCCTTCAACCTGCAACAAACTCATAGGATTATCGTTCAAAACAAAACTATATGGATTGTCATTGATCAATAATATTTGGTGTTTTTTGGCGAAAGCCACTAACTTTTCAAATAAAGCAATACTACCGCGAGCTCCTGTGGGCATGTGCGGATAACCAACCCACATGATTTTTACTTTAGTTAGATCTAACTTTTCTAAAGCGTCAAAATCAGGTTCCCAATTCGTGTTTTCTTTTAAATCATAATAAAGCGGCACAGCTCCAACTAGATTAGTTACCGAAGTATAAGTAGGATATCCAGGATTTGGTATTAAAACTTGATCTCCTTCATTCAAGAAAGCAAGTGAAATATGCATAATTCCTTCTTTTGAACCCATCAAAGGCAAAACTTCAGTATTGGGATTCAAGTCAACATTATAATTATTTTTATAAAAATCAACCATCCCTTTTCGCAGTTCCGGCAAGCCTTGATAACTTTGATATTGGTGCGCATTATCATCTTGCATTGCATGAACGACTGCGTCAATAACTTTTTGTGAAGGTTGCAAATCAGGACTTCCTATTCCCATATTTATAATCGGGTTCCCTTCGGATGCCAATTGTCTTACTTCTCTCAATTTTGAGGAGAAATAGTATTCTTCAATTATATCTAATCGTTTTGCTGTTGTAATCATTATTCTATTTTATAATTCTTTAGACCTTGTGACTTGATGACTTTTAACTAATTATGGCTTGGTGTTTTTATATTCTCCTAATACCTTAAAATATTCTGCCATTATCTCTAATAATGATTTAGCCTTTGAATAATCCGAATACTTTTCGAAAGTAACATCCACGAAAAAAGAATATTTCCAAGGTGTTTCAATTTTTGGCAAGGACTGTATTTTGGTTAAATTCATTTTACAATCGCTCATTACATTAAGTACCGCTGCTAAACTTCCTCTTTTATGATCGAGTTCAAATTTTAAAGACGCCCTATTGACTTCTTCTATTGGCACAAATGAGTTCTCTTTATTTATGATAACAAAACGAGTCATGTTATTTTTTATAGTTTGAATTGCAGGTACCAGGATTTCTAAACCATACATTATCGAAGCCGCATGACTCCCAATTGCTGCGATACCTTTTAATTGCTTCTCTTGAATTCTACGAGCAGTTTCAGCAGTATCCTTGTCTTCAACTAATTTGATACTTGGATATTTTTTCAAAAATTCCATACACTGAAGTAAGGCCATTGGATGCGAATGTACCTCAACTATATCGTCCAATTTTTGGCCCTTTAGCGCCATCAAATTTTGAGTAATGTTCAAATAATGTTCTCCAATGATGTGCAAATTATTCTTGTCTATTAAAGCATAATTAGGAATAATAGGTCCAGCTATTGAATTTTCAATTGCCATAACTGCCTGATCTGCTTTACCTGAAAGCAGGCTATCAACAAGTTCTTCAAAAGACAGACATTCATCAACCACCACCTCTTGTTCGTAATATTCTTGTGCCACCTGATGGTGAAATGAACCCTTTATACCTTGTATTGCAATTTTCGCATTCATATGACCACTTTTAAGCAAAAAAAAATCCCGATTTTCATCGGGATTGTATATTTATAATTATCAATTTAATTTTCTAATTAAATAACCATACGACAATCCCTACCCTCTTTCCAGAAGAAATAATAAGTATTGCTAAAATAAAATCGGTTATTCAACATTATAATTTGTGTTTTGTAATAAGTTCTATGCGAATGTATAAATAATTTTCATCTATCCAAACAAAAAAAAGAATTATATCAAACAAAAAAAGAATTCTCTGTAAAACTGTATTTAAATTACACAATAACTAAAAAAACAGCTTGTAAAATATTATATAATCATCTGCGCCTAAACGGCTTCCGTAACAAAAATAGCTGTTTTTGTTTGAAAAAAATCCACCTAAGTAGATTAGGTAGTTAATGTTGTCGACAGCCATTTTTTTCCTTCGGAAATTCGAGTAATTAGCATTGCCGAAACTACATCACCATTAGCATTCAGCAAAGTGGCTATTGGATCTACTAATGTCCCCACAATCATAGCAGCAGGTAAAGCTTGCTCCATTGGAAAGCCATAAATTGTAATAGCTAAAATTTCTCCTATATAGCCCCCATTTGGTATTCCTCCTTCAACCACTGATACAATAACAGTAATACCTAATGCCATAAGCAATGTACTAGGATCTGTAAAATCTTTTCCAAACATAGCAAAAATAACTGCTATTTTTATTATCGAAGACATACTCGAACCGTCTTTGTGCAAAGGAGCTCCAAGCGGAATCGCAATGTTTCTAATATGCGCGGGTATTTTCATCTTTTCTGTCGCCTCCAGATTTGCTGGAATTGTCGCAATACTACTGCAAGTCCCTAAGGCTGTTAAAGCCGGAGTAATATTGTTCCCCCAGAAAATCTTCAATCCTTCTTTTCCACCTGCCATAAACGCATATAAACTAAAGAACACCACAAAATAGAATGTACAAACTGCATAATAAAGCCCTAAAGGTTTTGCATACGCTCCAAATAATTGAGGTCCAAATATTCCAACTTGATACGCAAAATAAGCACCTAATCCCACTGGTGCCGTTTTCATGATTATGTGTAATAATTGCTTCATTACTTCATTTCCTGAATTCAAGAAAGTTCTAAAACCTTCTCCTTTCTCCCCAGCTCTTAAACTAGCAAATCCTATCAAGAAAGAAAATATAATTAATGCCAACATACTTTTTCTCGAAAGCAATTCATAAAAATCATTAGCAGTCAGTAGTTGAGTAATTTGTGAACCGCCACTGGCACTTTGCATACTTTCCAAAGGAATTTTTGAAATGATGATATCTTGATGGATTGGAAAAAGTAACACACCTAGTATCATTATTATCGCAGAGACAAGGACTGTGCCCAAAAACACTCCAATAACAACTACAAACAACTTCCCTAATTTCTCTGACTTCTCTAAACTCGCGATTGAAGAAGCGATAGTAAAGAAAATCAAGGGTATGATAGCTGTAAAAAGCAAATTCAAAAATATATCCCCTAGCGGCTTTATAACTTCTACTCCTTTCCCAAAAACCAGTCCTAATATACTTCCTGCTGTTATCCCGCATAGTAACCAGATAATACCACTATACGTTTTAAACAAACTCTTTCTTTCTTCCATTTTTAGATTCAGTTTTTATAATTTTTTATAAATATATCATTCTATTTATAAAATACCACTCATTACAATAACAAAAATCAGACAATAACCTCTGCTTGATATTGTTTAATAAAAACCATAAATCGCCATTTTCTTTTTACTTTTGCAACAAACAAAAGGCAATGTCAATAGAAGTAAAAAACATATCGAAAAGTTACGGCAATCAGAAAGCATTGGACGATATTTCGTTTGCAGTCAATAAAGGTGAAATCGTTGGTTTTCTTGGTCCAAACGGTGCCGGAAAATCTACTTTGATGAAAATATTGACAACCTATATCCATCCTGATGAAGGTTCTGCAATGGTTAATGGACATGATATAATTACGGAACAAAAAGCCGTACAACTTTCTATTGGTTATTTACCGGAGCACAACCCTTTATATCTGGACTTGTACGTTAGGGAATATTTAGCTTTTAATGCTGATGTCTATAAAGTAACCAAATCTCGAATAGAAGAAGTAATTCAACTGACTGGTTTAAGTACTGAAAGTCATAAAAAAATAGGGCAATTATCTAAAGGTTTCCGCCAACGTGTGGGACTTGCCAATGCTCTATTACACAATCCTGATGTTTTGATTTTGGATGAACCGACAACTGGTTTAGATCCAAATCAATTAATTGAAATAAGAAACGTCATCAAGAACGTAGGGAAAGATAAAACTGTTTTCCTTTCCACGCACATTATGCAGGAAGTTGAAGCGATTTGTGATCGTGTGATCATTATCAATAACGGTAAAATCGTCGCCGATAAAAAACTAGACAACTTATTTTCAGAAAACAAGGAACAAGTTCTAGAAGTAGAATTTGATTATAAAATAGAAGAGCAGGCAGTTGCCAAAATTGAAAACCTTACTTCTTTTAAAAATACGCATGACATGATTTGGGAGTTAACCTTTACGACCGACAAAGACATGCGACCTACAGTGTTTGATTTTGCAACTGCAAATGGCTTAAAAACTTTGCAACTTAATCAAAAAAACAAAAATCTGGAGGCTGTTTTTAGAGAAATCACAAAATAATACGGCACTAATCAGTTTTAGTTCACGGATAAAAAAAGGAAGCTCATTTAAATTATTTTAAATGAGCTTCCTTTTTATGATTTCATGAAATAAAAACTTGAATTAGGATTTCGGTAAAGGTTCACCAACGGCAATATCACAACGATGTCCCGCCTTTCCATGAGCCGGATTCATCCCTGCGGCGGTTTCAGTATCTGCGGATGCAGTTGACAATAAAGCCGGAACTGCCGGTTGAACAGTATATTCTTTTGCAGCTGTAGCTGAATTTGTGCTTGTAGTGGCTGTAGTTGTTGATGCTGGTTTTGAATTCAATGGAGCTCCCACCGCTATATCACAACGATGACCACTTTCTCCATGTGATGGATTCATTCCTTTTGGCGTAACCGTCTTAGCAGTGATATTTTGCGAAGTTGTAACCGCTTGTGTGGACTGAACAGAAGCTGGCTGAACAGAAGTTCCTCCGCTACCAGCAGTATTCAATGGTGCTCCAACAGCTACATCACAACGATGATTTAGTTCTCCATGAGGAGGGTTGATTCCTGCCGGAGTAGAGGTAGCCATTCCTGAGCTACCATTTTGTATTCCGGTAGACTGAGATGATTGGCCTTGTACCGCTGGAGATGTTTGTTGCCAAAAAGGAATTTCATTTCTAGGATTAGTTTTAACTGCAGCGGTTTCGTCGTTTTTACATGAAGTAAATGTTATGACTGTCGCTAAAAGCGTATAGTATAAGTATTTCATTTTGATTTTTTTTAAGCTAGTTACATCAAATATAAGATTTTAATATTAACTACCCAAGGCCTTGCAAGCACGTAAAATTAATCTACGATTTGATAATAATCGTATTACTCCAGTTCGCCTAAATGAAATCTCTATTTATTACATTACTAAATCAATAAAAGACTTTCCTTCATTTCTGCAATGACAATTTGAATATCATTTTCATTCGTTCTCCAATTAACGAATGATGCACGGATTCCTTTCCGATTTTGATATACTGTAGGAGTCATGAATACTTTGCCTCTATCATTAAGTTTTGTCAAAAATGAATTTACTTTTTCCTGATTATGGTCTCCCGCCAAAGTAAAACAAACATTATTCAACCGAGTTGGAGCTAATAATTCAAAATTTTCGTTTTTGCATATAAAATCATCAAACTGCAATGCCATTACCACACTATTTTCTACAATATCTTGATACCCGTGTTTTCCATAAGCCAATAACGAAAACCAAACAGGCAATGCTTTTAATCGTCGAGAATTTTCAGGCAGAAAATTAAGATAATTAAAATTTTCCAATGGATTTCCCAAATAAGGTGCATTTGAATTTTGAAAAGTTTCAATTTGTAAATTTCTATGCTCTTCTTTTACCAAATAAAAAGCACTTTCATAAGGTACGTTCAGCCATTTATGACAGTCAACAGTAATAGAGTCTGAGTTGTCCCAACCATTAACTAAGTGTTTGTATTTAGGAGAACATGCAGCAAACCCTCCAAAAGCAGCATCAATATGCCACCAGAAATTGTATTTTCTTTTCAGTTTTGTAATTGCAGTAAAATCATCAAAATCAGCTGTATTAACAGTTCCCGCACTAGAAATCAGAATAAATGGCCGACCATTTATTTTTTTTATATTTCGTTCCAAATCGGCAATATCTATCGCTTCACGGTTTCCCTCAATCGTCTCTATCTTAGTAAAATTCTGACTTCCTATTCCTAACATTGCTAAACATTTGACAGAAGAGGAATGCGGCATTGCAGAAAGAACTTGTATCGGTTGTGAAATTCCATTTTTAGCGAAATCTTCTCCTAGTTGTTTTCCGAACCATTGTCTGGCGACAGCCAAACAAGTAAAGTTAGACATGGTCGCTCCTGTTACAAATCCTCCCAAGAAAATTTTGGGCAGACTTAACAATTGCAGCAACAAGTTAATCGTTTCAATTTCTATCAAAGCCGATACGCCACCTTGCGCATTTGTAGCTTGCGCATTTTGATCATAAATTGTAGTCAGCCAATCACCCACAATCGATGCCGGAGTAGATCCACCCGTTACAAATCCCCAATAACGACCTCCAGTTTGCGAAACCATTAATGGCGCTAACCTTCTATTGAACTCTTCCAAAGTCGGCAATGCCCCTAAACCAGAGTTGCTAAGATCCCTATTTGTTGTTATTGTATTATTATTCGAAGTTGGAATAGTGTCAATTGATTCCAGAAAATGAATTCCTTGCTGTTTTACTTTTTCAAGGATATTCTCGATTTCGTTTAGATCTTGTTGAAGGATTGTATTCATACGTTATTGAAATTAAATGTAAAAAAAAGACCCGACAGGTTTATAAAACCTGTCGGGTCCAATAGAACGACATCGATTTTATTTTAATTTTTAAAAAACTTTCGATGCTATTTGTTTAATATTCTCTGATTTTCCCATAGAATAATAATGCAATACAGGAACTCCGGCAGCTTTCAACTCTAGTGATTGTTGAATTGCCCATTCGATTCCTACTTCTTTTACATCGGCATTTGTTTTGCATTTGTCTACCGCATCAATTAAATCTTCTGGTAAATCAATACGGAAAATTTGAGGTAAAATTTGCAAATGCCTTTGTACTGCAAGTGGTTTAATTCCTGGAATAATAGGAACTGTAATTCCCATTTCTCTTGCTTTGGCAACAAACTCAAAATATTTTGAATTGTCAAAAAACATTTGTGTCACCACATAATCAGCACCTGCATCCACTTTTTCTTTCAGTCTTTTTAAGTCGGAGATTAATGACGGAGATTCTAAATGTTTCTCTGGATATCCTGCCACACCAATACAAAAATCAGCTTTATTGTCAATATGCATTACATCATGCAGGTATTTCCCTTCATTCAATAGATTAATCTGTTGGACTAAATCAACGGCAAAATTATTCCCCCCAACTTTAGGAACAAAAGACTGTTCGTCTTTCATCGCATCACCACGCAACGCCATAACATTATTAATTCCTAAGTAGTGGCAATCAACCAGTAGATATTCTGTTTCCTCTTTAGTAAAACCCCCACAAAGTACGTGAGGCACAGTGTCTACATTATATTTATGTTTAATAGAGGCACAAATACCCAAAGTTCCAGGACGCATTCTGGTCAATTTTTTATCTAATAATCCATTACCTTTATCCACATAAATGAACTCCTCACGAGAAGTTGTCACGTCAATAAACGGCGGATTAAAATCCATCAACGGATCAATATTATCGTATAATTCTTGAATACTTTTCCCTTTTTGGGGCGGAATAATTTCAAACGAGAATAATGTTTTCCCTTTTGCGTCTTGTATATGTTCTGTTACTTTCATAGTCAGCCCCCTAACCCCCAAAGAGGGAATTCCTGAAAGGGGTCATCAGGTTTATATTATTTACTATTAGCTTCTATTCCCCCTTCGGGGTCTAGGGGCTCTAGTCTGCTATATTTGGACTCAGCCATTTTGTGGCTATTTCTGTTGAAATACTTCTACGCTTAGCATAATCTATAACTTGATCTTCCTTTATTTTTCCAAGTCCAAAATACTTACTTTCTGGGTTTCCAAAATAATATCCAGAAACCGATGACGCTGGCCACATAGCCATACTCTCCGTTAAGGTTACTCCTATTTCTTGTTCTACATTTAGTAATTTCCAAATTGTTGGTTTTTCTAAATGGTCTGGACAGGCTGGATAGCCAGGAGCTGGACGAATTCCTTTGTAGGTTTCTGCAATCATATCTTCGGTGCTCAACGCTTCATCGGCCGAGTAACCCCAAATTTCTTTACGTATTTTTTCGTGCAAATATTCTGCGAAAGCTTCTGCAAAACGATCCGCTAAAGCCTTTACCATTATCGAATTATAATCGTCTAAATCCTTTTCAAATTCAGCAGCCCATTCATCAACACCAAAACCGGTAGTCACACAAAAAGCACCCATATAATCTACTTTACCACTATCTTTTGGAGCAATAAAATCCGACAAGGCAATATTTGGTGCTCCTTTTGTTTTTTGAGCTTGTTGGCGCAGCGTTAAAAAGAGCCCCCTAACCCCCGAAGGGGGAACCCCCACGTTTGTCTTCAATTCTTTTATAATACTTTCTATAGTATTATTAATATCAGTCAAAACTTGTTTGTTCGTATATCTTACAACTTTAAAACCTTTTGACATCAACCAATCTGTTCTGTATTGATCGTGCTCTTTTTGTTCAATAGTATCATGGATTCCACCATCAACTTCAATAACTAACTTTTTCTCTAAACACACAAAATCAACTATGTACTCCCCAATTATATGTTGTCTTCTGATTTTTAAATCTTCAATTCCTTTATTTGACAACACATTCCAAAGCATTTTTTCTGCCTCTGTTGGTTTGTTTCTCATTTCTTTGGCACGCTCTTTCAAAACATCGTACAAAGCTGGACTTGCTGTTTCCCATGTTTGCTTTTCCTCAATATGAGTAGCTCCCCCTTCGGGGGCGGGGGGGGCTTCGTACAGTTCA
>NZ_AHKF01000008.1 GCF_000252125.1 Flavobacterium frigoris PS1
AAAATCACGTTCTGAATTTTCGGCTCCCTTTAGGGACGGGCCAAACCGAAAGTTTTAGCGCCTAAAGCAAAAGTAATAAAAAACTGTATTTAATAATGTTTCTTTCTTATTTCCCCTACCCGCCAACGCTGAGACAAAAAAGACACACGAAATCTGTTTTTTGACAACAGACTTTATCTAAAATTACTTTCTAAGTTTTTAGCTTCATTTATTGTCGTGGCAAAATCACGTTCTGAATTTTCGCCTCCCTTTAGGGACGGGGCAAACCGAAAATTTACAGCGCTCGCAACGCTGCACTCCGCCCTTAAATTAAAAACGTCAAAAAACAACATTTGAAATTAAAAGGAGGACTGCCAGTGGCAGTCAGCTAAATACTCAAAAACAGTTTTTGGATTTTTAAGTTTTGATCCCGATAACTATCGGGATCAGGCTTAATCTTTTGTTTCTTTTGCATCAAGGGAAAAGAAAAAGAACTTCTTTCCGTCATTCTGAGCACAGTCGAGGGACACCACTCATTATCGAAAACTAATCACGATAACGCTCAACTCACAACCCCATACATTTTCTCAAACTCTCTTTATAACCCGGAACAACAACTCCATAAATAGCTTTAATCTTACTTTTATCCAATAAAGAAAAAGCGGGACGTTTTGCAGGAGTGGGATAAGATGAGGAAGGAATCCCTGTCACCTCACAAGTATACCCTCCGATTTCTTGAATGGCCAAGACGAATTCGTACCAACTTATTTCTCCTTCATTCGAATAATTATAAATTCCAGGAATCCATTTACCATTGTTTAATATGTCCATCATCGCTTGCGCTAAATCGGCAGCATAAGTCGGAGAACCTATTTGGTCATTCACTACCCCAAGAGTATCACGTTCTTTCAGCAAACGTTGCATCGTTTTTACAAAATTATTACCAAAACGACTGTACACCCATGAAGTTCTAATAATCACAGCTTCTGGATTAACGGCCATTACCGCTAATTCTCCTGCTATTTTAGTCGCTCCATACATATTAATAGGATTTGTGATTGCGTCTTCCTTCAATGCAACTGAAGATGAACCATCAAAAACATAATCAGTAGAAATATGAATTAATTTTACTTTATTGTCCTTTGCATATTGGGCAATAATCTTAACCGACTGATGATTAATAATGTCCGCTAATTCCGGTTCCGTTTCTGCTTTATCTACTGCAGTATAAGCACCACAACTCAATATAACATCAGGCTGAATACTTTCTAATTGTACTTTCAACACAGCTAAATTATCCAAAGATACTTGTGTTCTATCTGCAAAAAACCATTCAAATTGCGAATAATTTTCAGATAACACTTTTAACTCCGAACCTAATTGTCCTGTTGCACCTGTTACTACTATTTTTTTCATTTTGTTTTTTAACTTAAAAGCACATAGCTATTATTGCTGCTTTTATTTTATTTAGATTGTTCCGCTTACAAAGAGATGGAAGTCAAGATCCAACGGAAAACTTTAAACTTTCAAACCTTAAACTTTTAAAGTTTTAAACTATTTTTTTTTAAAACTCCCAATCAACCTCATCAAACCTTGGCAAAACCAAATCCTTTTCTGAAACAATAACTTCCTCAGGACTTAATTGCCAATCAATCGCCAAAGTAGGATCATCGTAACGAATTCCTCTTTCACTTTCTTTACTATACAATTGATCCACTTTATACATTACAGATGCCGTTTCGCTCAAAACCGAAAAACCATGCGCAAAACCATGAGGTACCATCAATTGTTTTTTATTGGCAGCACTTAGCACCACGCTAAAATGTTGTCCATAAGTAGCCGAATTTTTACGCAAATCTACTGCTACATCCAAAATTTCTCCTTCCAAAACACGTACTAATTTTGCTTGTGCAAAAGGATTGATTTGCAAGTGCAACCCTCTAATCACCCCTCTTTTGGAGAAAGACTGATTGTCTTGTATAAAAGGATACATAATTCCATTCTCGTTAAACTTAGCTTGATTATAGGATTCAAAAAAATAACCTCTACTATCCTCAAAAACGGTAGGATTGATTATTACTAAATCTTGAATTGTTGTTTTTTCAATGGTCATATCGTACTTATTATTTTTTGAATGATTGGAATGTTTTCAACAAACCTTCTTTTGATTCTATTGGCAAAGGCTTCCCTAAAGCTTCAATTATTTTATTATTACTAACAATGTAGCTTTCTGTTAATTTTTGCAAGCGCTCTGAATTTAAAGGCAAATATAAGTAATCACCCAATTTTGCAAAGCTTTTAATAATTAAAGTATTTACTCTCCAAATGGATTCTTTTTTACCTAAACTTTTACCTAATATTTGTATCAACTCATTAGTTGATAACGCTTCATCATCAGAAACATTATATACACCCGAAGGAATGCTACCGTTTTCAAGTAATTCTTTAATAACAAAACAAAGATTTTCAATACTTAAGAAAGATCTTTTATTAGTAAAACCTCCAAGAGGCCAAGGTAATCCTTTGGAAACTAATTGATATAATAAATTCAAATTCCCTTTATTCCCTGGTCCATGAATCATACAGGGTCTTAAAATATAAACCTTTTTCCCATCTGGTAAACCCTTTGATAAAATGTACTCTTCAGCTTGGCGTTTCGCTAAGCCATAATGCGTTTTAGGCTTAGCTATATTTTCCTCTGTCAAGATTCCATCAACCTCATCAGCTACAGCTTTTACAGTACTCATAAAAATAAATATCTGAGCTTCTGACCCTAAAAAAGCATCAAATAATTGTTTTGTTAATTCAAAATTAGCATCATAATAATCTTGTGGAACTGAAACTTTTTTTAAATCATGCACTTTACCTGCAAGATGAACTATAGCATCGCACTCCAAATTAATTTTTTGATTTACGAAATAACGAACACTTAGTGATCTAACGCTGTAAAATGGCTTCAAATAGACTTGAAGATTTTGCCCCACAAACCCAGTGGCTCCTGTAATTGATATTTTCATTTATTTAAATTGCGACAATGCTTTTTTATTTATTTCGTCTCGCTCCGCGTCAAAAAACCAGCCCCATTTATTGAAATAAGTAATCGCAGAATTAATGAAAATTTTAAATAACTTACTGTTTTTGTTTGCACCAGAAGTGTATCCATGATAAACGGACACCCTTGGAAAATATATTGTTTTATACTTGAGATGCATTCTACGGGATAAGTCCCAGTCCTCAAAATACATGAAAAATTTATCGTCATACATACCAATTTCTTCTATTGCTTTTAAATTAAGTAAGGTAAAGCAACCAGATAATATGGGAGCATTGTATAACATTTCTCTCTCTACAAATCTTAGTTCATATTTAGCAATAAATTCCTTATATATTGACATCGGTTTTTTAAGCTTCCTCATCAAAATACTATACGGTGTAGGCAATAACTTAGGTAAATTTTGGATGGAACCATCAAAATTTAGAATTTGCGGCATCATCATTCCAATATCAGAATTCTGAATCATGTAATCAACCATTGGCGACACTACATCTTCTGTAAAATAGATATCAGGATTGACAACAAAATGATATTTAAACCCCTTACCTATTGCTTTTTCAATTGCAATGTTATGAGCGGCGCCAAAACCAGGATTAGATGGGTTATGAAAATAAAAAATTTCATCTTCTTTAGTAAAAAGTTTTAGATTGTCATTAAGTGAATTGTCTATTAAAAAAATTTTTATATTCAAATTAGTTTGTTGAATACTCTCTATTGTTTTTGATAATTCATCTACATCATTATTATATAAGACAATTGACATAGAGCACGCCTTTTCGTACATTATTTTTTTATTTTTTTTGAATTTAAAGTATTAATTGAATTGGGTTCTAATAAATTTAATCTGTAATCTCCAAAAAAAGAATCCCAAGAATGCCTGCCATTATCTGTAAAATTATTTTTATCAAATAACAAAGGTTGCCCGTTATCTAATACACATCCCAATTTATAACCTAAGTCCATTACTGTTCTCGACAATTTAATTTCTCCATACTTAATTAAAGCCAATTTATGGTCTATACCACTTCCTGGGAAAGATCCATTTTTACTTACCACTTCTTTTAAAACTTCCGTAGTCGTTATTAAAAAAAAACTTTGTAAATGTGGATTAAAATTGTTTCTAATTAAACTTTGATACATTTTAGTATTGAAAGAAACCCCCATCATTCCGATCGACTCATTAGCTTTAAAAAAATCAAGGTAATCATCAATAAAATCGGTTTGCTTTTTACTAACAGAAGTATTAGTTAATATAACATACTGATTGTCTTCTTCTTTTATGCTTTCAAAAAACACTTCGTAACCAGAAAAATCCATTCCTACATTAGATACTTTCTTGATATTTACATTATTGATCTCAGATTTCAACAAATCGAAATCAGATATTGTAAGTGTCAAATTAAGATCATAACTCCCTTTATAATCTTTAAAGCGTAACAATTGATAGTCTAAGCCACATTCAAACTCGGGAATATTTTTAATTTTTTTTAATCGCTTCCCTTCATATCCTCCCCATTCATGAATGCAGACCGCTAGTTTATTCGTCTTAACAGGAATTCTTTTTTTATTTTTATCGCTTTTATTTTTTGACTTTATAAAATGCCATTTTATAAAATTTTTTCCATATTCATAAGGACTTGTAATTAACTCCCCCAAAAGACTTAAATAAAATTTTTGTTTACTTGATATTAACATTGTAAATATTTTGTGAATTTTATTAAAATTACTTACTTTTTTTAGCGATTTGAAAAGAGAATTATAAACTCAAATATCTTTGTGCTTATCTGCTACCATTTCTTGATAGTATAATAAATGATTATTAGCCATTATTTCAGAAGTAAAAGAAGAGCTCGCTTTTATATAAGCTAATTCACCTTTTTTTTCAGCTTCTAAATACGCCGTATTAATTGCTTGTATTAAAGACTCCGCATTATCAACTTCAAAGAAAGACACTTCTTTCTCTGTGAAAATTTCATGAAAAGAAGGTAAATTAGAACATACTATCGATTTTTTTGCTAATGCTGCTTCCACCATTGCAAGACCAAATCCTTCAGAATAGGATGGCATCATATAAATATCCATAAATTTTAAATACGAATAAGGAGCTTTAACATAAGGTAAAAATAAGACTCTATCTTGTAAGTTATATTTAGCTACTTTTTTCTTCAAGTTTTCTAAGTAGGGCCCCTCACCAAATATTACGTAAACATAATCTGGAAGATAACTAAGAACATCAATAATCTGAGAAAGTCCCTTTCTTTTGCTGATATAGGCATACGAACCTAATATCCTGTACCCTTTTTCTTTATAACTCAGAATTAATTTTTCGATATCTTCTTGAATATTTTCATTATCTGTTATATTACAACCGTTATAAATTGTCTTGATATTTGAAAATAATTTGCCGTATCTATTCTTTAGTTGATCCGAAATTGCTACAACACCATCAAAATTGCGCTGAATATAACACCAGTAATGTCCTAAAAAAAATGACGCAAAACGATTAAACTGGATGGTAAAACTAGTAAATGTATCTTGATGAATAGTACTAACTGTCTTCGCCTTTTTTATGTTTTTTCGATTCTTATATACATAAACATCTGACCATAAAGTATGGCTATGTATGATATCGTATTTATCAAAATCAATGGTGTCTGATTTAGAAATATGGAACACATTACAGTCAAAATGCAAAGTTGAATGCGATTCATTAAAATAATAAACATCAATTAATTCAACCTTATTTTTAAGGTGCTTGACTACATTATTTACAACAACGATGGGTCCCGTATTTACCAAAGATGGTAAAATATAAGCTATTTTCATTTATTCAAAAATTTTGGTTTATCCAAAGTACAAAGCACCAAAAAATAAACGATTGTGGAGATAAAAGATTGTCTTTTTATTTTATTTTTAATACAATACAAAACAATACTACTTTTACTCTTTTCCAGGGACTTAAAAAAGCCCTCTAATAATTTTTTATTCTCAGAATTCAGCTCAGCATTTAATTGCTCAGACAAAACCTTTAACATTAATATTTTTTTTATTTCCCTTCTTTTTAAAACATCAAAATTCAAGAAAAAGCGTTTAACTCGAGCTGAAACATAATGATCTCTAAAACTCCCCGTAACGTTATTCTCATGTTGCCTGTACAACATTAGCGCCTCCTTTAAATGATATATTTTTACATTTATTCCTGATGCCACTAAGCTGATCCAATAATCATGATTTTCAGCAACTTTAGGGATAGGTAAACATCTCTTAGCAAGCTCACCACTGAGCATCATAGTGCATCCATAAACCTGATTTTGCACGATTAGACTTTTAAAGAAAGGAAACAAAAACGGGGATTTTGATGCTTGAATACTACTGGGAAGTGGATTCAATTTCTCGTCAGCATATAAAAAATCAGAATAGAGCATAGAACTACCACTATCCATCATCTTTTTAAACATCAATTCTATTTTATTTGCAAACCAATAATCATCTTGATCACAAAACAGTATAAAATGGGCCTCTTCTGCCACGGCCACTTCCATTAAACGGGCGAAATTTTGACATGCTCCCTTCCCCTTATTCTGATCGTGTTCATCAATTAATTTTATCCTAGTATCCTTCGTAATGTATTTTTTAATAATCGAAACTGTCTCGTCCTTTGACCCATCATCTCTTATCAATAAAGACCAGTCAGTATAAGTTTGAGAAATCAAACTATCTAGCTGTTTCTCTATATACTTTTCTCCATTATAAGATGCTAATAAAATGTAAACTAACGACGCCATATGAATTGAATTAAAAAAAAATTATCAAATAATTAAACTTGATTTAAATATATTAATCAATAATATACCTAAAGACCAAACAACAACTATTACTACAGAAATATAGCGAGGAGAAATGATATAATATAAAAGAGGAAATAATATAATTTCAACTATACCTAGCAATTCATTAACTCTTCCTGCCAGAACAGGCATCATTGCAAGCGCGGGATACATGAATAACGAAACTGCATAAATATTTAGTAATACTATTGTATATTTATTATGCGTCATCAAAAGCTTATGTTTATATAACAAAAAATAAAAAATAAGAATCTTTGCAAGGAAAACATAGTTAAACACGTTAATATCAGTAAAAAAGTCAGCTGTACCTAACTCTTGTAAAGCAGCATATAAATCTAATTTATCTTGTACGTAAGGAATTGGAATAAAATTTAACACTGTTACTTTTAGAAAGTAAATAACATATGCAGCAGGTACAAGCGCTGTAAGAAAATATAAGTTTGCTTTATCTTTGAATTTCCCTAAAAACCATAAAGGCAATATTATTAATGCAGAAATATGAAAAAATATAGCTAATAAAGCAAATAACAGAAATTTTTTAACATCCCTGTCATAAATAGGTTTGACGCACAAAAGTAAAAAAGCAGCTGCAACTCCTACACGAATTTGAATCATTTCATGTAGTATGAAAAAGTTAGCAACATAAACTACCACTGATAAAAGCCATAAATTTGTTAATTGCTTTATCGCTGCTAATTTTAAGGAAACGCCTAGGACGGCATAAATTAAAAATACAAATAGTACATTATTAAAAACAAAATGAACAAATTTTGCTATAAATACAAAAGACAACTCAACGATTACATCCCCACTTTTAATATCTTCGTACAAAATTAAATAAGAGCTATAGTCTGGAAATTGGCTTCCTATTCGAAAACCAGAAAAAAGTATTAAAAATGCACCTATGACAATTAGAAAAATTTCACTTAATTTTCCAGTATGATTTATAGGTAAAAAAGCTAGTAACACCGTTATTAAAAAAAGGAGAAATGTTAAAACTATCACTTAATTTTCACTGTTTTTTTAAAAATATTATACGATTCATCCCACTTATACTTTTGAATATTAGTACTTCCATTTTTTGCTATTTGATAGCGTATTTTATCATTATCAATTAGTCTAATTATATTCTCTGCCATTAACTGAAAGTCTCCGGGCTCACTTAGCAAAGCGGTATCCTCATTTTTGGCCATAATATTGTAACCCTCAATATTAGTGCAAGCAACTGCACATCCGCAAATCATTGCCTCACCAACAGTTAACCCCCAGCCTTCTGAATGACTTGTTCCGATAAAAATAGCGGCCTCATTGTATATTTTATTATGCAAATCCTTATCCGGTGTTTGAATATACTTAATCCAAGAAGGCAAATTTTTTGGTCTTTCAGGATATCCAAAAAAAGAAGCTTTTAATAATGGAAATTTATCTCTAACAATTTCTAACGATTTCAAACCATCATCACATCCTTTTGCCGATGATAAATGAAATAACATTGCTATCTGGTATTTATATCTATCTTCAACATCTATTGTTTTTTTAAAGTAATTAAAATCAAAACCATTTAAAATTAATTCTGCTTTTTGTCCACGTGATTCTACTACTTTCAAAAGATGAGGGGAAACAACTATTTTTGTAAGTCCCAAATCCAGCGTTTCAAGAAAACGCTCTTCTCCATTGCACCATGTTTCATAACCCTGGATGAAATAGATTTTTTTACCTGAAAAAGCTAAATTATCAAGCCGCTCAGCGGTTTCAGCTGACGTTGCAACAATAACATCAGAATTAGGTATATGTTTTTGATCTAAAGATGGAACCCAAAAAATCTTGACCTTCTTATCTAAATCGAACCAATGATAAGGGGTATACTGATTATTAGCTTTATAATAAACGTACCGTAAAGCACTCTTAAATTTATTAATGAAATTTTCTCCATTAAAAAAGACCGTAGCTGGTAAAACTATCCTAATGTCATATCCTTCACTAACAAATCGGTTTGCATATTCATATACCACCTTAAATCCTCCTACTGGATATTTAGAATGACTAGGTAAAAGAAAAGTTATTGTGGGTTTCATAATAGGTGTATCGCTTTCAGAGGATAGAATTAAAATAATTATTCTCAAATTTAAGTAACTAAAAACCTATCCAGTTGTGAATAGATTTAACTTTATCCACGTTACATAAATTCTGCAGATGTTTTTCCTTTTCTAATTATAGTCAATAGTGTCTTCATTTTCAGATTAACTCTAGAAAGCATATAATGGCTAAAGGGGGCCAGTCTCACTAACGTTGTTGCTTTGTATTCCTTCAACTTTGAGTAGTCCTTTTTTACCAATATCTCATGAATTAACCATTTCTTTTGAAATAAAATTAAGCTTTCATAGGAAGGCTCAATAGGATTCTGTAAAGCATGAAAATAGAGCTGAATGCGACAAATCCCTTCTATAAACCTTAATCTCTTATCTAATGACGCAGAACGACTTGCAGACTCTAGAGAGGAACAGTAAGTTATTGTACTAAGAGGAATGTAATGAAAAAGTGTATGTGGGGCAAATGCAAGCCACATAGCATGGTCTTCTGCGACAAATTTCATCTTAATCCATTCTTCGAAATCAGTAAAGCATAGCAGATCTGCACGGAATAAAACTGAAATTGCATAAATAAAATTTACTTTAAACATATTTGCTAAAACATCTCCTTCAGGACAATCACGAGCTCTACTTGGACGAAAAGTTTGATTTGTAATAGGATCATAGGTATCTGCCTCAGTGTGCACAACTCCAAAATCCGGATTATTCTCTAAAAATTCAACTTGAAGTTGCAGTTTAGAGGGATTATGCCACCAATCATCACCAGTACAAGTTGCGATGTACTTCCCTCTGCATGCTTTCAAGCAATCTGAATAATTTTTCATCAAACCCTTATTAGGTGCTTGAGGTAACACCCTGATAACATTAGGGAATTTCAATGCATATTGCTCGCAGATCAAACGTGTATTACCCGTTGGAGAAGCATCTTCTCCAATAATAATTTCAAAAGAATAATCAGTTTGTTGCCCTAAAATGCTGTCAAGAGCGCGACCTATTGTTTCTTCTTGATTGTAACAAATAACTACAACTGAAATTAAAGGAGCTTGATTCATTACCTTTTTAAAATTTTATTTATAATTCCTTTTACATCCATAATTGAATTCAAATGATATAGAGAATACCCTATAGAAATCACTAAAGCTAGCACCGACAAAAATAAACGAAAAGTGCCACTAAGATATTCTTGTGAATAAAAAGCAAACGTAAGAAGTAGGATGAATACAGCAATAACTTTCAAATTAGACTTAGATACGTGTATACCAAATTTATTGTAACTATAAATGTAAGTAAATAAAACAGAAACAAGCTGCGCTATAAAAAAGGATAACCCTATACCAACAAAACCTAAATAATCCCAACCAAAATAAACAATTGACATATAAATAACCGTATACGAAATACTATAGGACATATATAACTTCCCATGCCCTTTTGCCAAGAAGACAAAGCCACATGGCCAAGAAATTATTTTAAAGAAATCACCCAAAACTTGCCATTTAAGAATAGCAACAGCCCCAATAAATTGAGCTGAATATAATAGTCGAATTGCAATATCTGCAAAACCCACCATTCCAATAATAATTGGAGATGCAAGAAGAAGAACAATATACAGCTGAGAATTTACAGCCTCATGTAATTTCTTGTTATCATCGTGAATTGACGATAACTTTGGGTAGTAATCGCTAGCCATTGCACCTAATACTATTGACAGATACATTGTGGCAATTGTATTAGCAGCAGTAAAAAGTCCAACACCTTCAACATTCGTTTTATCTGCAATAAAAGCTCTTAGCCCTAGTCCTGCCATTTGATCAAATACACTAACGACTATAGTAAAAAAACCAATTCGAATCATGCCTTTAGCACCTAGCCAAGAATCTGAAAGTGCTATTTTGCCGAAATCAGGAATTGCTAATTTTCGATAAAAGTAATAAGACACTACAAAATTAATAAAACCCGTAATTATAAGTGAAGGTACAATTCCATCTTCTTTAAACTGCAGGTAAAGAAGGACTGAAAATAACGAACTTATTAAATTTGCGACGATAGCCGATTTTGCCATCATTAAAATCGACCTTTTCCCTTGCATTACGGCTTGAAAACCTGAACTAATAGTAGTAAAAAAAATTGAAATTGATAAAAATGCGATACCAAAAGTATAACTATTATCGCTAAACAAAAATGTACTCAAAGGCAAGCAAAACACCAAGGTGATGAAACCACCTAAAAGCGCCGACATCAAAACCCATTTGTTAAAGATCTTTACAATTTTTGAAACTTCAATATCGTCTTTCTTAGCCGCGGCGATTGAAATATCTCTAACTCCGCTGAAAGCTAAACCGAAACCTGCGATATTTTTTATCATCTCGGTGGCTGTAGTTAATATACCAACGATTCCAACACCCGAAGGACCTAAAATAATTGCAATAATTTTAGTCCTGATTAATGATATTAAAATATTAATTACTTGTCCACCACCCACGGTCCCAGTAGCTTTTAAAGCCGCCTTGGATTCTTGCTTTTCACTCATTATTAAACGGAAAATCCAATTTTTTGATATTGATCTTTAAAACGGTTCACCCATTTATCCCATTCCTCGACTGATGCTAATTTATTTTTGCTTTTATTCAATAAACTCTTGATATCACTTTCAAGTATGTCTTGTGGATAACCAGACATAGGGTCTAAATCTCCAGCGTACCAAGCTTTGTTCATCAAATCATTATATATAAATGGATTAAAATCAATTCCAGGAAAAACATTAGTTGCAGACGACGTAAAACTTGTATTTAAAACATCCTTTTTACTCACTCCATACTTGACTGATTTTTCAGTTTTATAAAAATTCAAAGCTTTTTTTAATTGTTCATCTTCATTCACCACACCTGAAAAATCTTTCCAAAGGTGTGAATAATATTTCTTAGAGAATATTGCTCCTGCAACATTATAAATGGTATAATAATTTATTACACCATTATTTTTAATATTAAATCGATTTAAAATAGACCAAATTTTAAATGGATTACCCAAATACAAATTCTTGAACAAAAATTCATTTTTCGTTACTAACTTAGGTTTTATTTCATTTACGTAAGCTGATACTGAGTTAAGCTTTCCAGAAATCAGTCTTGAGTTACCAAAATAAAATAATTTTATCATGCACATATTCTGTGACTCCATTAGATCAATCATAGCACGAGTCTCAATTTTATCCGTAACCCAAATATCATCTTCTAATACAATAAAATATTCCTCATTATTATTTGCGATATTTGATAGCCAAAATTGAGTTGGAATCTCCATTTCGTCTATTTTCTCTCCTTTTAAGACAAATTTCTCAATCTTATCAACCTTCGCTTTGTAAAAAGGAGAAAGTCTTATCTCTACAGTTGGATATTTCTCTTTTATCCTTTCTAAGTACTTAGGATTTGTTCCGTCATCTAAAACTATTATCGACAAATCAACATCAATAATATTGAGCAAAATGCTTTGGATACATCTATCCAAATAATAAGGCCTATTAAATGATTTTATAAAAACATTCATTAATATATATTTTATTTTTTAAATTTCTTATCTGTCCATATCATTTACACAAAATGCAAAGACAAAAAAGAGTAGAGAAGTCGAACTACATACTATATTCATTAAATACTACTAAAAAAGATAGATTAAAATAAATAAAGAATTGTAAAGTTTAAGGAAAACAAGCTCAAAAACTAGCCATTAAAAGCATTTAATACAGCTACTACTTTTAGAATTTCATCAGTATCAATCACTGCACTTATTGGCAGGCTTAAAACTTGTGCATGAATTTGCTCCGTAATAGCTAATGAAATAGCTGACATATATGAATAACATTCTTGTTTATATAAAGGAATTGGATAATGGATTAAAGTTTGAATTCCATGTTCCTGTAAATAAGCTTGTAATTCATCTCTTTTATTACAGCGAATAACAAAAACATGCCAAACATGACCATCGACTTCATCTAAAGAAGGTAAGATGATCTTGCTGTTTTTTATATTTGCAATATAATATGCAGCAATCGCTCTACGACCTTGCGTTTCAGCTTCCAAATAACGCAACTTCACATTTAAAAAAGCAGCTTGTATTTCGTCCATACGACTATTTAAGCCTTGGTAACGATTTACGTATTTTTGCGATGAGCCATAGTTGGCTAAAGTCCGTACCGTTTCTGCTAATTCTACATCTTTCGTTACAACCGCTCCTGCGTCTCCCAAAGCTCCTAAATTTTTACCTGGATAAAAACTAAAACCAGCGGCATCTCCTAAATTACCTGTTCGAACACCATTAAAACGAGCTCCAATAGCTTGTGCATTGTCTTCAATAATTTTTAAATTATGCTTCTCGGCTAAGGCAACCAATTCAGAACCCCAACAAACACGGCCATATAAATGAACAACCATAATAGCTTTTGTCTTTGCCGTAATTTTATTCTCTATCAAATTTAAATCTAAATTATAAGAGCTTAAATCTGGCTCAACTAAGACAGGTATTAATCCATTATCAGTAATCGCCAGTACCGAGGCGATATATGTATTTGCAGGAACAATCACTTCATCTCCTTGCTTCATCAAGCCTAATTCTATATAAGCCTTAAAGATAAGCCGCAAAGCATCTAAACCATTAGCAACAGCTACTGCATTTCCGCCTTCTTGAAAAACTTCTAAACTGCTTTCAAATTGTTTCACTTGTTCCCCAAGTAAATACCAGCCGCTATCGATAACTTCAGCTGCCGCTTTCTTAAGTTCTTCAGCGTACTGACCATTTATCTTTTGTAAATCTAAAAATTTAATCATCTTTTTACTGGTTTAAACCCTTCTAAAAAATATTCGTCTCCTGTTTTCTTATCCTTCAAATCTAAATCTAATAAGCAAAAATCGTCTGTTATATACCCTTTATGTACTGCGGGATTACCGTACCATACCGTATAAGGCAACGTACTTTTTGTTAAAACACTTCCCGCCCCAATCAAAGTTTTAAAACCAATTTCAATACCGCACAAAATTGTAGAATTTGCACCTATGGAAACTGACTCGTTTATTATAGTCTTTTCATTTTGGTATTCCTTATTCTTAGAAATAGGAATTCTGTCATTTGTAAAAGTAACATTAGGCCCTATCATTACTTTATTTTTAATAGACACACCATCCCATATTTGCACACCAGGCTTTATAGTAACATCATCGCCTATAACGACATCGTTTTCAATAAAAACATTACAATTTATATTACATCGATTGCCAATTACTGCTTCCTTAAGTATTATTGAAAACTGCCAAACAAAAGTATCCTTCCCTATATTATTAGACTGAACATCAGATAATTTGTGTATCATTTTTGTATTTTATAAATTCATCATAATCCCTGATATAATCACTTTCATTGTATTCATGAGAAGCCAAAACCAAGCAAATAGAACCACTAGAAAAACCTTTAATTTCCCTCCAGATACCCGGTTGAATATGTAATGCCTTTGATGGGTCGTTTAAGAAAAATTCGTTTTTATTAACCCCATCATCTAATACAAATGTAAACGATCCGCTTGCTGCAACTATATATTGCTGCAAGTCATAATGTCCATGCCCGCCTCTATCAGCACCCATAGGAACATCATATAAATAATAAATTCTCTTGATATCAAAAGGAATATTTTTATTATTTTCTAATACTGTAATATTTCCTGCTTCATTATGCACTTTAGATAAATCTACTATTTTGCAGTCCCAAACGTTATACATTCTTCAAAGTTTTAAATTCCTCAAAATCTCTAATATAATCATCTTTTGAAAAGGGATCACTAGAAATATGTAATGCTAAAGAATTAGTAGAAAAATTCTCAATATGCCTCCATGTTTTAGCCGGCAAGTACAATCCGTAGTAACTCCTATTTAAAGAAAAGGTATCTGTACTACCGTCATCATTTGTAACAACTACATCAAAACTTCCACTTAGAGCTACAATGATTTCCTTCTGATTAAAGTAAGCATGTCCCCCTCGAATTTCTCCACCAGGAACATCATAAGTCCAAAATATTCTTTGAATCTCAAAAGGAATTTGATCTTTATGCTGCAGAAAGGTAAGGTTTCCTCTTGGATCCTGAATTTTTGGGAAATTTAAAATAACCGGTTTCATATTATAAAGATAGATAAGATAAAAAACTATTTAAGAATCAATTTAACTAACCTTCTAAAGACCAAATAGATCACTGTCAAAAGACCTGCCAAGAATCCTCCCACAACAATCCCTTTAAGTTTTCCAAACTTCTCTTTAGGTAAAGGTAAAATGGGTCTGTCAATTACTTGTATTAAAGGAGTCTCTCTTCGCACTGTGACTTTAGCTAATTCACTTTGCTTAATTAGCTCTGTTAATATTGCTGTATTAGCCTGCACGTCTACTTGTCTTCTTGCTGAAGGTGCACGACGAACATTTAGAGCGGGGTTCAAATTGAAATTATTATCGTTAGCCACAGCAACACCGTTAATAGCACCATTTAGTTCTCTCCTAATGGAATCTGTCTGACGTTTTAAGATTAACATGTTTTCTGTAGATTTCTTACTTTTAGTCTCTACATAAAATTGAGAAACTTTAGTAGCTAAGGCTTCACAAAAGTATTTAGAAAAAAGCTCATTAGAAGAAAGAACATCAATACTTATTATCGCAATTTTTTTGTCCTTTTGACCTACGACTAATGCTTTAGAGAGGTTTTTATAGATAGCCCCCAAAATACTGTCATGAACTCTAGTAAAACCCTTTCGGTCAGAATTAGGTAAAAATTTTATATTCCTTAAATTAGGTTCCTTTTCCCAGCTTTCCCTCCAACCACTATCTTCAATATACATTTCTGCTAAAGAGATAGTTTTCCCGTCTATACTAACGGGAGTCAGTAAAGTTTGTTCAACCATGGAACGTGATTTAAATAATTCGGCCAAGTTAGCACCTGTAAAAACACCACCTGCTCCACCTCCAATATCTAAACCAAGTGTACTAGCTAAACCTAATGCACCTCCTATTCCACCACTTCCCGATTTTTCATCTTCTAGAGCAAAAGACAAACTAGCGGTGTAAACTGGCTCTCTAGAAAAAGAATACGCCAAGCCTACCAATGCCCCTATTATTCCTGCTAAAAAAATAATTTTCCATTTGGAAATCAAAAAATTAAACCATTCTTTAACCGTGATGATTACTTCTTTTATCGCAATTTCATCCTCATGATTCTTTTTGCTTACTTCATTCATGTTACTCATTATCTTAAAATTGCTATGATAACACCTGCTAAACTTGCCAAAACACCTGCTATGCTCACAAATTCACCCGTACTCATTTTTTTGACTTCTGGTTTCTCAGGAACTATAATTTGCGATCCAGGCGTAACCGTAGGATAGGATTTTATAAACAAGAAAGAATGAGCAACAGCAGCCTTTCCATTTGGGTAAATAATATAAGCTTTCTTTTTCCATCCTTTACTATCTATGCCACCCACTGCATTTAAATAATAATTAAAGCCTTTCCCTTTACTATAAGGTATTTCAGACGTCAATAAAACGTTCCCAGCTACTTTCACTCCTTCATTGAATGTAGACACCTCAATCTCATCCCCCGGAAACAATGTGACATTTGTACTACTCTTTCTATCTTTAACGATAGATCTCCAATCCACTGGAATAATAGCAAATTTTATATCTTCTTTTAATTTCTTTTCTATCTTGTTTTGTATGCTGTCTTTTTTTCCCAAGTTCAAATTGATACTCTCTACTTCTTCAATTTGTTTTGCTTTAATAGGTCTTTTAATTTTCACACCGTCTAAGTTAGCCACTGAAGTCAAACCACCAGCTCTTTCTATAATGTCGTAAACTCTTGATTTCTTGCTCGCCAACACATATTTACCTGCATAATTAACAGCCCCACTGATGATCACCATCTCTGGTTTTTCATAAACTGCCATTCTACGTATATTAACCACATCAAAAGGAAATAATTCAAAGTTTTTAGCTTGTTCATTATCATCAGGTGTAATCATAATATTAAATAATTCTGCCTTATTCGGATTAGCATCATCGATTACTTCTGATACAATCATTCTAGCAACTTCTACTCTTTTTGAAGCAGAACCAGTTAAGCCTCCTGCCTGAACGAGAAAATCATTCAAAGTCAACCCTTCATGATAGTCATAAATTCCAGGTTTCTTAATTTCGCCATCAATAGTAATTTTATACTCTTCGACAAAATCCAAAATAGAATAAACAGTGATTATATCTTCCCTATTTAAAGCTATATCTGCCTGTAAATCCCCTTTCAAGGCCTGCTCTAAATCAATATTAACAATTTCAGTGGTCAAATCAGATTTTAGTCTAATGATTCTTGCTCTTTTGCTATAAGCATCTTCTTTTAGTCCATCTGCCTTCAAAATTAAATCTGAAATTCGCATTCCTTCGTAAAATGAATACGTATCTGGCCTAAAAACGGCACCTTCAATTTTAATCCTATTTTCAAAACGATTCAAAATTTTAGTCACCCTAAATTCATCCCCTGACTGCGGTCTATAAGTATTGAATTCTGCTGAAGTGATGTCACGCACTTTAAATTCTTTAGCCGTTTTCTGCAGTACATTCACAGAGGCAGTATAAGCAAACTCATTAAATCCAGATGCAAAAGACAATAAATCGCTAAAAGTCTCCCCTTTTTTCATTTCAAAAATACCCGGTCTCTTAACCTGACCCTCTACTGTAACTCTTTGATTGTATGCAGGAATCCGGATCACATCATTGTCTTTTAAACCTACATTATCAGACTGATCACCATTAACTAAAAAATGATAAATATCAACCGTTCTATATATTTTATTATCTCTTAGTAACTCGATGTTTCTATAACTTCCATTCTTTCCCGGACCTCCTCCTAAGAACAAGGCATTGTAAACCGTTGCCAAAGAAGAAATAGAATAGTTTCCAGGCTGCTTACTTCCTATAATTGTCACCTTAATGGTGCGAATTCGACTTAAACTAATACTTACTTGCGATTGTCCAGAACTAACTGTACTGTATACTTTTGCAAAAGCCCCTTTAATTTTTTGGGTTGCAGCCTCTATTGTCATTCCCGAAACTGAAATCTGACCTACATACTGAATATTCACTTTCCCTTCTAAGGAAACAGGAATACTAGCATTAAATTCTTGCACTCCATAAACGCTTACTTGTAGTTCATCACCTGGACCCAATATATAATTTATAGGCGTAGCCAATTTCAAATTGGGTTCAAAATTTAATGTTGGATTATCAAACAACTGAGAACCAAAAACCAACGCATTTACACTATCTTTAATTTTAGTATTGACTATTTTTTCTAGTTTCCTACTCAGTTCCAATGAATCCTCACCTTCTTTCATATCATCCTTTTTATCAGGAGTAGAAGTAGTATCATTTGAACTTAAACGTAATTTTAATTTAGCAAATTCAGTAGCAGACATTCCTTTAGCCAAAGCCATTAGCTCCGCTTGCTCTATACTTACATTATTATTCTGCATTTGAGTCTTCAACTTTAAAACATCACTGTCTGACAAGTAATCAACCTTCAAAGTACTTAAATCACCACTTTTCAACAAATCTTGCGCAACAACCGTTGATGATTGAAAAAGGGCTAATAAAATTAGAGCCACAATAACTATTTTTTTCATAAGGTATCCAAAAATTAATTTATCAATTTAAAATTTCTTTCCTGTCTAATAAAGACCTACAATTTCTTCAAGAATATTCAGAAAATTGCACGGCTTCGCCACAGTGACTCACAACCATAGTGGGCACAATTTTTCTAATTCTACACAAATCTATAGTAAAAATATAGCAAAAGCTATGATTGTGTCATGAAATGGGAAACAAAATTTCAGCAAACCTAACTGCTTGAACACCTAAATTTTTATTAAACAACAAACAAAAAAAACAAACCACTACTAATCAAAGAAGTAATTATAAATTTAAAAAGAGTATAACTAGAATTATTTACACGCAAAAAAAATCGCAAAATAGAAACTATTTCGCGATTTTTTGTTCGATGATTATAAAGCCATCTATGCCTTAAATATTTTTTTAAACCACGGTTCTTTCTCTAGTTCATTTCCATAACCGTATCCATACCCATAACCCTTAGTCGTATCAGTATCATTAAGGAGCATACACATGTTAGGTAACTTCTGATCTTTATATAAGCCGTTAGGAATACTCAGCATGCGTTTTTCCAAAAAGTTAGCACGAGCCACATATATAAAAGTATCTGCGTGTTTCGCTATCAATAAGGTATCTGTTACTAAACTCACTGGAGCCGTATCCACAATAATATAGTCATATTGCGCTTTTAATGTTTCAAACAATGTATCTACTTTCTTGCTCATCAACAATTCGGCTGGATTTGGAGGTATCACACCTGCCGGTAATACGTGTAAATTATCATATCCATCGTACTTCACGATAAGATCCTCTAATTTTAGATTATTAGAAGATAAATAATTAGTAAATCCTCTTTCTGGAATATTTAAATATTCATCTAGTCTAGGGTTTCTAATATCCATTCCTATCAATAATATTTTTTTATCTGAAAGTGCAAAAGTGGCCGCTAGATTTGCAGAAACAAAGGTCTTACCCTCTTTTGGAAAAGTAGAGGTTAGGAATATTGTTTTGGCCATGCCTTCCGGCACCTTGCTTAACATAAACTCCAGATTGGTTCTTATAATTCGCAAAGCCTCAGCTGAACTGGTTCTGCTTTCCGCTTTCATGATTATTGAAGGCGTATCTGAGGTAGGCAAATCTCCAATAAACGGAATCATTGTTTTCCCCTCTAAATCGAGACGGCTTTTAATTTTTGTATCTAATAAATCATCCGTGTATATAATACCAAATGGAATTAAAAGTCCCATCAACAGTCCCGCTAAATAAATGATGTTTTTCTTTGGAGAAATTGGAATCTTATCCCCCTTCGCATCATCAATCACTCTAGCATTGGGTTCTGTCGCCGCAAGTGAAATGGCGGTTTCTTCTCTTTTTTGCAGTAAATACAGATACAACTCTTCCTTTACCTTCTGTTGTCTGGCTATTACCCTAAACTGACGTTCTTGCGCCGGAATCTTCCCTATTTTGGCATTCAGTATATTTTCCTCGCTATTTAAATTTCTCTTTTGAATGTTTAAATTAGATTGCATCCTTTGTAAACTTCCTTGAACATTGTTTTTTAAGGAGCTAATTTCCTGATTCATCTTCACTACTGATGGATTAACCTCCGTAGCTGATTTCAAGATCCTATTTCTGTCTAAAACCAATTGATTATACGAATTGATCATTCCTGCTGCACTAGCATCCCCAGAAATTATGTTTGTAGGTAATAAATCGGCATTAGTACTTTGCTTCAGAAAATTCAACATAGAACTAACCATATTCAATTGGATTTCTGTCTCTACCCCTTTTTTATCATATTCGTTAGAACCTTCGATAAAAATTTTTGCTTCTGATTCAATATCTGTCAGTTGGTTTGATTTCTTGAAACTTTGTACATCCTGTTCCACTCCATCCAGCTCTTGAGTAATCAATTTTAATCTATTAGCAATAAAAACGGAAGTGTTCTCCGATATAAAATTTTTATCGGCTGCCGCGTCTTCATTGTAAATCACAGTTAAATTATTTAAAAAATCTTCTGCTCTTTTAATTACTGGACTGGTTATGGAAAGTGCCACAACGCTACTGCTTTTGCTGACTGGCTCTACTTTAAGACGGCCTTGAAAACTTTGCACTACATTTTCAAGAGGACGCACTACAATTCTTATAGATTTACCACTAGTATTTAACTTCTGATTACTAACCCCTAATTTACTAATAATCAAAGCCCCATACTTGGTCATTATGGGCTTTTCATACTGAAACTCTTTTTTATTCCCTATAATTATTTTTGACGAATCGTTCTCTGCTTTATTAACTAACTCAAAACTTGTAGGCGATATTTCGGTAAAATTTAAATCAATCGAACTTTGGAAAAATCCATTCGACTTATCCATAAAATTAACTGAGATAGGTGTATCCCCATAGATCTCTCTGTCTGCTATTTTTCCTGCAATGATTAGCGTGGTATTTAAGTTTAACTTTCTTACTGTACTTTCCACTAAAGTACGAGATTTAAGAATTTCAATCTCGTTATCCAAATTACTTTGCATTCCACCACCCATTCCCAAATCAGCAAAGGCAGACAGCTCCGAAAGCATCCCTCCTTTTTTATCGTCCTTAACTAAAATTGTGGTACTAACATTATATTGTGGTACTGTATATCTTAAATATAAAAAAGCAGCTAGTAATCCAATACACATTGCCAATACAAACCATTGCCAGTGAATCACATATTTATTAAGAAATGCTTTTAAATCAAAATCATTTTCATACTCATCCCCGAAGTCGTTGTTTTCCATGCAAAAAATTATTTGGTAGTAGTAATTATTAAAGTAATCAAAGTAATCAACAAGGACGATATCGAGATGATTACTCCCGTATTTGGGCCAATTGCCGCCCCGTTTATTCTGTTTTTATTCGGTTCCACATACACTACATCATTTTGAGCCAAATAATAAAAAGGAGAATTGATAAAATCCGCATTCGTGATATCCACCCTGTTATAGGATATAACTCCATCAATCTCTCTAATAATCAAAATATTATTTCTCTTTCCGTAAATGGTCAAGTCCTTTGCTAAAGTTAATGCTTCAATTAAGGTAATCCTTTCAGAAGCCACATTATAGGTACCTGGTGACGTTACCTCTCCTTGTACCGAAACTTTAAAATTCATGATACGAAGGTTGATTATTGGGTTTTTAATATAGACTCCAACTTTTTGCTGTAGCATTTGAAGCACCTCTGAACGAGAAAAACCACTGACTTTTATTTTTCCTAAAACAGGAAACTCAATAAATCCATCAGCATCTACCAGATACAACTGCATTGTTTGTTGCCCAATTGAAGCATCTAACTTCCCAGGATTCTGAACAGAAATTGACTTTAAATTAAAGGGCATAGCTATTTCGGGATCTTCGGCAGACACGATTATCGTTAACAAATCATCCGGTTGCAATTTTATTTCATAGGAACTGATTTTTTGATTTGCTAAACCATCAATATTCTGATAGTACACCACATCTTTGCGGGAGGCGCAAGAAAATAAAAATAAAGCAACTAAAAAAGGGATTATTTTTTTCATTAAAAAAATATTTATTAAGGTATTAATTTTTAAAGTTGGTAAATATAGCTATTAAAATTGGACAAAAATAAGCTGATTTCTAAATCAATTCATGTCACACCAAAAAGAGAGTGCTTTTTCTAACATTAATATATTAGAATGACCAAAAATATAATTATTTCTAATTGTTTTCAAATGATTATTTATCCAATACTGCAAAAGTAGAGTTCATACTTTTAAATTCTGGTACGATCTGCTTCATTTTTAAAACAATGGCATCGTTATTAAATAAGCGTGCTGAATCAAGTAAGTCTTGAATGTCTGAATGTAAATCCTCAAAACACTCTTGAGTCTCTTGCGCAATCATAATTTTATGATGGTGTGTAGGCAGCGTTTTTGAAGTGTCATTAAGCAATTCTTCGTATAATTTTTCTCCTGGTCTAAGTCCCACTATTTGTATTTTTATGTCTTTATCAGGAACAAATCCAGCTAACTTGATCATTTTTCTGGCTAAGTCAATAATTTTTACTGGTTTACCCATGTCAAAAATATAAATCTCCCCTCCGTTGCCCATTGAACCTGCTTCTAAAACTAATTGGCAAGCTTCAGGTATTGTCATAAAATACCTAATTATATCCTGATGTGTAATAGTAACTGGACCTCCACTTGCAATTTGTTTCGTAAATAAAGGAACTACTGAACCATTGGATCCTAAAACATTCCCAAACCGAGTCGTGATAAACTTGGTCCCTTTACCACCCTCATTTACATTTTTATAAAATAAAGATTGTACATATTTCTCTGCAATACGTTTACTGGCTCCCATCACATTACTTGGGTTTACCGCTTTGTCCGTGGAAACCATCACAAATCGATCAACTTTATATTTTATCGATAAGTCAGCCAAATTTTTAGTCCCTCTAACATTAGTAAAAATGGCCTGTGCGGGATTTTCTTCCATCAAAGGAACATGTTTGTAAGCAGCGGCATGATACACAATTTTCGGCTGGTATTTTTCAAAAATAGCTTTCATGACTTCATAATCCCGAATATCGGCAATTACAGCATGTATTTCAATACTAGATTCAAGTTTACTTAGTTCTAGCGATAAATGATGTAATGGCGTTTCAGCCTGATCTACCATAATAATTTTTGCAGGATGGAAAGACATTATTTGGCTAACAATTTCACTTCCTATTGAACCTGCAGCACCACTTATCAGTATTGTTTTGGATTTAACTTGCTTTGAAATTAATTTGTTGTCTAAAACAATAGGGTTGCGCTCTAATAAATCCTCAATTTGAATGTTTTTTACTTTCTTAGATATTTCATTTTGATTTTCCCAATCTGAAATCGCAGGAAGAGTAAAAACCTTAAAATTAAAATCCAAACACAAATCTACAATTGCCATTTTTTCAGACACACTTAAGCTTTTATCTGCCAAAATTAACGCCTTGGCATTCTTGGATCTCAACAAAACAGGGATTTTCTTTTTGAGACTCAAAATAGGTAAACCAAGAATGGTTTTGGTCGAATTAACTTCTGCCTTGTTAATAAAAGCAACCAATTTAAAACGAGAAGGTATCTCTGACTGCAATGCATTAGCGACAAAAATCGCATTAGCATCAGAGCCGTAAATCATCGTTCTTAAAGTTCCTGTTTCTTCCTCTTTTAATTTAAAAACTTCAAAAAAACTCTTTACAAAAATTCGAAACAAGAATAATAAGACAAAGCTAATTACATAGTTCACGAACAAACCCGGCAGCAGGTAAATCTTTTTTCCTATAACAAAAAAGGAAAAATAGTTTACAAACACCAAAATTAAAAAAGCACAACTTGTTGAAAAAAAAAGTTTTACGCCGTCTAAAAATGAAGAATGTCGTATTATCCCTGAATAAGTTTTAAACCATAAAAAGAAAATGACATTAACAAAAACAATTATTCCATAGCGTACAGGAATTGGTAAAGTGTCATAAAAGCTCAAGGTCAGGTTAGAGATTAGCACATAGCTAATAAAATTAGCTAATAATAATATTGATACATCAATAAAGAACACTAGCCAGCGTGGAAGATATTCTAAGTTACCAATATATTTCTCCAAAAAGCTTCTGACAAGAGAAAGTCGATGGCTTATTAATTTATGCTTCTCCAAAGTGCAGTTGTTATTTTTGGGTTAAATTTGGACAGAACATTTAATTTTTTATAAGTGCAAAAAATAATAACTCCGGCTTATCATAGTATTTTCTACTGACTGTGACTATTCTGGTTTTGCTGCCCATACATCGAAATATTATATGTTAGCTGTAGCCCCTTACCAGAAGAAAGAACCAGATTTTCTCTTTTAACTCTACCTGTTTTATGATTACCGGCTACATCCTTTTATGATAATTTTAAATCCGGTTTAATGTTAAATACCTGATAAACTACTGCTGTTATCCTAGCTCTATCTTCGTTAGTCAAATTAGATCCCGAAGGCAAACACAAACCATTTCCAAATAGGGTTTCAGCTATTTTCTTTCCGTAATAAGGATAGTCAGAAAAAATAGGTTGCATATGCATAGGTTTCCATAGCGGTCGAGATTCAATATTTTCTTTTTCAAAAGCCAATCGAAGCTCCTCAACACTAATTCCATGGGCTGCATTTGGGGAAATCAATATAGCAGTTAACCAATAATTTGCTGAATAATCGCTATTTGGCGAACTAAAAACATCTATTCCTTCTATATCTTTAAAGAGATCGACATAAAAAACATGCATTTTTATACGTAAACCAACATGTGCATCCAGCACTTCCATCTGGCCACGACCGATGCCGGCACATATATTACTCATTCTGTAATTGTATCCAATCTCACTATGCTCATAATGAGCAGCATCATCCCTAGATTGTGTAGCAAAAAACAATGCTTTTTCTTTCAATTCTTTGGAAGGGGTAACAATAGCACCTCCTCCTGAAGTAGTGATGATTTTATTACCATTGAATGACAAAACACCAATATCTCCAAAAGTACCGCATTTCTGACCTTTAAAACTACTACCTAACGCCTCAGCGCTGTCCTCTAAAATAGGGATGCCATATTTGTCTGCCACAACTCTTACTTCATCAACTTTATACGGTACCCCGTATAGATGTACAGCAATGATTGCTTTTGGTGTTGCACCTTTGGAAATACTGTCTATTATAGCTTCCTCTAAAGCCAAAGGACACAAATTCCAAGTTTCAATCTCACTATCAATAAAAATAGGTGTTGCACCAAGATACAATATTGGATTTGCAGATGCTGAAAAAGTCATGCTTTGACAAATTACAGTATCGCCTGCTTCCACTCCTAATAAAATCAACCCCAAATGAATAGCAGCTGTCCCAGAACTCAAAGCCCCAACACTAGACTCCTCACCCAAATAGTCTTCTAGATCACTCTCCAGACCATTAACATTAGGTCCTAGAGGTGCAATCCAATTGGTATCAAAAGCTTCTTGTACATAGTTGCGTTCGGTTCCTCCCATATGTGGGGACGAAAGCCATATTTTTGATTTGTCCATTTTTAATGTGGTATTTTCAATATTGTGTTTTATAATTCTGCCCGGATTCCCTACTACCACGGCATAATCTGGTATGTCATTAATTACTACGGCACCAGCACCAACAGTAACCCACTTCCCAATTTTCATTCCTTGAATAACTGAAGCAGCTATTCCTATGTGAGTTCCTTCTCCAATTTCAACTCCTCCAGCTATTGCTGCATTTGGTGAAACATGAACAAAATCGTCAATTTTACAATCGTGTTCTACTATACCACCAGTATTAATGATGCAATGTTTACCGATGCTTACACCCGGATTTATAACTGACGCCGCCATTACAACAGAACCTTCACCAATCTTTGAATAGTCTGACACAAGAGCCTTACTGTGTATAGCAGTAAAGAAAGAAGTGCTCAAAGAATTCACAATCTTTTTTCTAATACTATTATTACCAATAGAAACAATCAATTTATGGGTCAACTCATGTTTAAAAGCAAGTGAATTTATTATTGAAATCCCAAATAGACTATTCTCTTTTGGATTATCATCAATAATAGCATCAATGTTTTCGTTATTCGATTTTAATATGTCGACAATAACTTTACAATGCCCACTGGCTCCGTATAAAAATATTTTACTATTTCCCATTAAAAGGTTCTATTGTTGCTGATTCCTGAGCATTAATGCCCTCACTTTTTATCACTTTTTGAATCGTCTTTAAAACTATTTTTAAATCTAACAAAAACGAAACATGATCAACATACCATACATCCAATTCAAATTTTGTATCCCAACTAATTGCATTTCTTCCATTCACCTGCGCCCAACCAGTAATACCCGGTCTAACCTCATGGCGCCTGTTTTGTAATGCAGAGTAAAGAGGTAGATACTGAACCAATAGAGGGCGTGGGCCTATCAAACTCATATCTCCCTTAATCACATTTAACAGCTGTGGTAACTCATCTAAAGAAGTTTTGCGCACAAATATACCGATTTTCGTTAAACGCTCAGCATCAGATAATAAATCTCCATTTTTATCTTTTTTATCGTTCATTGTTTTGAACTTGATAATTTTAAAAATGGTACCGTCTTTACCTGGTCGAGATTGAAAAAAGAAAGGTTTGCCTTGGTTGGAAAAAAATAAACCAATAGTTACCAACAAAAATAACGGTGATAAAATTAATAAAGCTGTTAACGCAATTAAGAAATCTAATATTGATTTGAATATGATTTTATACATTTACTTTTTTCTTTGAATTTCTTCCAAAAAATCTACAAACTTGTCGGCAAGATCGTTTCTAGAGAATTCACTTTCAGCCAATCTTCTGGAGTTCTCTCCGAATGCATCCGCAAGTTTCCGGTCATCTGCCAATTTAATCAATGCATTTGCAAAAGCTTCCGCATTATTGGGCGGCACCACTAGTCCACAATTATTCTCTTGTATGATATCCGCCAACCAACCTGGATAATTATTTAAAACCGGTAAACCCGAAGAAATATAGTCGAAAAACTTATTTGGAGAAGTACCGTAATAAAATGCTGGCACATCCGCCAAGACCATCATGCCTATATCCGAATTAGCTACAATTTTATTAAGCTTAGATTTTGGCATGGGATCATAAAACCGACAATTCGAGAGATTTTCATTCACTGCCCTCGCAGCCAATTCCGGTTTCATTTTACCATCGCCAATAAAAGCCAATACAATGTCCAATCTTCCCTTCTGCTTTAATACTTCCGCTGCATCTAATACTGCATGCAAACCATTTGCGATCCCGTGTGCCCCGGTAAATATTGCAACAGTATCAGTCGGTTTAATTCCTTCCAAAACAAGCTCAGCTCTATTACCTGGCACAAATAAATCTAAGTCACAACCGTTAGGAATTAATGTGATTTGCTTATTTTTCTGTGAACGTTTTACAATTCCCTCGCAAATTCCGGGAGACAAGCCTATGCAAGCATCTGCTTTACTGTAGCTTATTTTCTCTAAGACACTCATTCCCCAAAGAAGAAAAGGATTTTTCATACCCAAAGCTTTGGGCAACTCGGGCCAAAGATCACGTACTTCAAAAACGAATTTCTTCTTCTTACCAAATAATTTCATAAAGATCCCTGGTATCCCAGCAGTTAACGGAGTTGAAGTCGCAAATAAGATATCATACTCCTCTTTCATAGCCACCTTAATTCCAAGTATTCCAAATTTTAGAAATATCCAAGCTCTTGCTGCAATACTATCACTATTGGAATAAGGTAAAGCTATTTGGATTACATCAATACCATCAATATCTCCTCTATAAATCCCCTTTGTATCAGTTTCTGGTAAATTGAGTTTAGCGAATTCACCACAAACTACAGAAACAGTATGTCCTTTTTCTATTAAACGTCTGGCAAATTCATAAGAGCGAGTGGCACCGCCAATCGCAGGAGTAGTAAAATGTTGGTGAAAATAAAGAACTTTCATTTATTTAAATATTTTTAATCTTTAATTGTAATCGTAGTTGTAATTTGTGATTTAAAAGCAAAAGAAAGTGATTTGCCCTCTTTTTTTAAACCATAGTATTCTGAATCGTAAGACAAACTGTTTCTAGGTTCAACTTTTTTATTATTTGACTGACTTTCAAAAGCAACAGAAAAATCATCTACATGCCAAATTTGTTCTTTAGCATATTGGTCTAATGATAAAACCTCATCAATAACTGTCCACTTTGCTTTATACTTTGAAATTTTAATCGTTCGTGAATGAGTTGCACTATTGCTTAATTGCTGAAAGGCTTTAATGGTTCCATGAAAAATATAGTCATCATTTTTTTCTTCCCATGTTGCGCCTAGACATTGGGTCCAATAATACCATATAAAGCGACTTCCCTTCAGCATTTGGGATTGATTATTTACGACCACGGTGTTATGTGCTTTTGTCCCGGTAAAATAATCCGAGAAATCTTTTGAAGTATTGTATTTATAGGTACCCGAATCGCGTAAGATATTTTGTCCTTTTACCCAAACATCCACATGTAAATTATCGGCATGAGAGGGCCTGTCTTTATGGTTGCCACATCTTACAAAAGTAAATGATTCATTTGTCCTACAAATGTAATAACCTCCATTTTCAAAACTTAATACACCAAAAGACTTGGTTAGCGGTTTGAAGCTATATTTTGGATTTGCTTTATTTTGAACCCAGCAATACTCTTCATTTATCACAACATCATCAAATAGTTTTTCTTTAGTCAAAATATGATGTAATGTATTTAATTGAGAACGATAATCTCTATACCCTGTATTGGTAAGCGGGAAAAACAAAGCCCCATCATTAGCTCCATAGTTAGGCAAATAGCCATTTTCTTCTTGTTGACATTGATATAAAAAATTCAAGCTGGCATACGCTCTTTGATACAAAAGTTTCGAAAAAGGTTTTTTATACGTCTCAGTAAGTGAAATTCCAAATGAGAATAACTGAATTACTACCCGATGATAATTCATACTGAACTGAAGGAAAGTACCATCTTCGTAAACCTGATAAGCCACTTCTTGTTCCAGCCACTTTCTCCCTTTTTTTGCCCATTTCTTTGATTCAGGTATGAAAGGAAATAACAATTCACTTAGGGTTAAAGCTAATGTTTCGGTTATGGCATGATTATTTCGAACAGCAATTCTAGAAAAATTAATGTGATAATACACATGATGCAAAGACCAATAAATAGTGTTCTGGATTTTATTCCAACGTTCTTCGGTTAAAGCATCTGAATTTTTATAAAAATTCAAAACATACATCCAATTGAATAATCGCAATGAAATCTCTTGACTGCACTTCCAGTTGGGCCCTTGATTTATTGGGTTGGCATCTATCCAACTTTCAATTTCGGAAAACACAAATTGAGAATGGTCCTCCTCAAAATGATAATCGTTTCTTATAATAGTCAACAAATAGCTGAAGCGAGATTTTTCCCAAACATACTTTATGTCTCCGTTAGCAGGGTTAAAGTCATTTATTTCAGACCAATGCTTGGAAACATCGTATTTATAATTGGTTTCCGGATTGGTTATCCAGTCATAATTAGCCCCAAGAGTTTTCCAATCTGAACTAAAAAAACATAGTTCTCCATTAAGAATTTTTAAAGCTTTTTCCTTTAAAGACTCGTCCTTAATTTTCTCAAAAAACAAATGTTCCTTGCCTTCAATAACAAAAGGTATAGCAGCTTTTTTCCACTCTTGAAGTGAAATAAAATATTTTTGTTCAGATTGCATAGGGTGTCTCTTCTTAAGAAAACCGCAGCGTTTTTCTACTTCATGAACAATTCTATAGGACGTATACCGAAGCCCCATATTCTGAAAAAGTTGAAAAGCTAATGTAATATTCAATTGGTTTACTTTTTAATTACAATTCAATCCATTGGTTGGTTTTTAAACTTTCAATAGCAGCAAATGAAGCTTTAGTCGTATTAACAATTTCTTCAAATGGAATCAAAGCCGGCCCACCATTTTTAGCCTGATTGATTAATTTATGAAATTGATCTTTATGTCCTTTGTCCAATTTTGTTTTTAATTTAGAAAAACCTTTAAACCCAAAGCCTTCAGTTACTCTAAAATTATCCATTATTAAAGTTCTTTCTTGTGAATACACCTCAACACGTTCTTTAGAATACGATTTTGAACCATTCGAAAAATAATTAATTACACCAGTTGACCCATTTTCATATTTTAGTAAGATAGTAGCATTATCTGTATTTTCCTCTGGGTTGACACCCATCGCATTCATACAAACCGCTTTTACTCTACTTCCTGTTAAATAGCTAATTAAATCGATAAAATGACAGGCTTCTCCAATGATTCTTCCACCACCAACTAACATATCATGCACCCAAACATTTGCTGGAATATCTCCTGCATTCATGGTAGCAATTATATTCATCTGTGAAGTTCCTAAAAGCGACTTCATTTTTTCAGCATGCGGAGAAAAACGTCTATTGAAACCAACCATAACCGTTTTACCAGACTTTTGTTGAGCAGCAATTACAGCTTCCAACTCTTCAGTATTTAAGGCTAAAGGTTTTTCAACAAAAACATGTTTTCCTGCTTCTAAACTTTTTACAGTCATTCCCGCATGTAGGTTGTGTCTTGTTGTTATTAAAACTAAATCTACTTCATCATCTTTTAATACGTCATCTACGTTTGTAGTAGAATGCGAAAAGCCATGTTTTTGAGCCATTGCAGTACCACTAACACCACCTTTACTAGCAATGTATTTATAATTAGCACCACTGCCCTTTAATGCAGGCAACATAGTCATTTTAGTAAAGTTACCCGATCCAATAACTCCAATAACTCCTTTTTGACCTGTATAATTGGCTTCTTTTAATTGAATTGTATTGCTTGGCACCACAACACTTTCATTATATTTTAATATCGAGGCAATCGATTTACTGGAACCAATCTCACCATAGATTTGCAAATAATTATCTAACGGAATTATTTCGGTGATCATTTCATTTACCTGAAGCTTTCCTGAAGATATAGATTGTAAAACGGCTTCAAAATTTCTTTTTTCTGTCCATCTAACAAAAGCCAAAGGATAATCTATTCCTCTATTTTCATAATTTTCATCATATCGTCCAGGTCCATACGAACAGGAAACCTGAAATGATAATTCTTTTTCGTAAAATTCAGCCCTGCTTAAATTTAAACCTATAACACCAACCAAAATGATACGTCCTCTTTTTCGTGACATTTTAGCCGCTTGTGAAATAATTTCATCCGTTTTTGCAGAAGCTGTTATTATAACTCCGTCAGCACCAATTCCATTAGTATTTTCTTCAACAAATTTTACAACATCTCCATTTCTTGGATTAAAAGGAATAATCCCCCACTGTTTCGCCAAAGCTAATTTGCTTTCATCAATATCTACACCAATAACCTTGCAACCATTGGCCACTAACAATTGAGCAGTTAACAATCCTATTAATCCTAAACCGGTGACAACTATCGTTTCAGCAAGTGTCGGGCTTAATAACCGAATTCCTTGCAAACCGATGGAACCTATAACCGTAAAAGCGGCTTGTTCATCAGACACATTATCAGGAATATGAGCTACCAAGTTTTTAGGAATAGATACAAATTCAGCATGCTGCCCGTTTGAAGCAACACGATCGCCTACTTTAAATTCACTCACCCCTTCTCCAACGGCTATTACTTTCCCTACATTACAATACCCTAAAGGAAGTGGTTCACCTAACTTATTAAAGACAGCTTCTAATGTTGGCATCAGCCCTTCTGTTTTAATCTTATCAAGAACTTGCTTCACCCTATCCGGCTGTTGACGGGCTTTAGATATTAGGTTTGATTTTCCAAACTCTACCAACATCCGCTCCGTCCCTAATGAAACCAAAGAACGGGTAGTTTGTATTAATACGGTTCCTCTAGCTACTTGTGGAGCGGGAACTTCTTCTAATATTGTTTGTCCCGTTTTAAAGGATTGTATGATTTGTTTCATTTTATTTATTTAAATAAGATTTTACAGCTCTAAATTTACCTGTATTTTCTCTTTCTATTTCATTAACATATTCAAAATTGACTTCCAGTTTTGGGCTTATTTTAGAGTGAACTATTTTTCTAAGTGCGTTTTCTTCACTTTCCAGATAACTTTCCCTTTTTACTATTCTTATAATTATTTCTCCCAATTTTTTCTGAACAACTTGAGCTTCTACAATATTAACAGTGTCTTTAAAAAGATAATCAAAGCGTAAAATTTTATTACCTTCAGGCGTTAGTACAAAATCTTCATTTCTCCCGTTTATTTTACTAATTGTTTTAGAATGTCTACCACACGAGCAGTTTGAATCAATCCAAGTAGCTGTGTCACCTACTTTATATCTTATAAAAGGCATTGCCAAGTTTGTAAACCCTGTAGCTAAAACTTCACCTGTTCTTGAGCCATCATCGTTAAGAATTGGATTGTGACATTCCAAAACACCATATTCAAAATCCTCATGAAATAAATCATTTTCACATCTTGACGCATTTCCACAACCTTCTGAAAAGCCATATTGATCCGTAACTAAACAACCAAAAACCTTAGAAATCTTTTCTCGTTGATAACCCAGTAGTGCTTCTGCGCCTGTAAATATTACCTTAGGAGACTGAGTGATTTTCAAACCTAATTCTTCTATTGAAGAAGCTATTGAAAATAATATGGATGGATAGCCAGCATAGTAAGCAAAACCGCCCTTATTTAAACGATTTACTATACTTGGTACTTTTTCAAGACTCATATGATGCATGGTAAATATTGTCTGCTTCATCGCCCAATTTTCACGCCAAAAAGGAGGACTGGACTGACTAATAGGCACAACAACCTGACCAGTAAAAGTCGCAAATCGATCAGATGGTTCAACTCCAAATCTAGCTCTATGCCTAAACCAAAGAGCCCACCGATATCTTACTGCATCCTGAGAGAAATTAAACTGCAGAGATTTCCCTGTACTTCCAGACGTGTGTGAATGCAAGACTTTACCTTTAAAATTTGGGTTTATTAGGTCTTTATAGTTATTTCTTACATCTTCTTTCGTAAGTATTGGTATGCGTTTTAAATCTTCAAGACTATTAATACTCTTTGCCGTTAAATTAATCTCCTTAAATATTCTTTTATAATAAGGAATATTTTCATCACAATAGCCAATCAGTTTCCGGAGTTGATCTAATTGATATGCTTCTATTTGCTTTTCACCGAACCATTCCGTTTTCTTCAAAAAGACATATGTATTTTTAAAATCCCCTCCTAGTCTAGAATTCATCTCATAAAAACCTTTTAGTGTACATGCAATATTTTGGCAACTTATTGGTAGCTTATTATATATTTTTTCTCTCATATTTTAATCTTAGGAGGATTCATTTTATTTTTTATTTAAAAAATTGTTGTTTACGATTTATTTGAATTTACTATCTACAAGAAATCAATATTATAGGTTGTCGTAAATTTTTAAAATTTCCTTAAAACTATTTTTAACTTCATATACTTGTTTATCGAGTACAAAGTCTAAAAATAATTTTTCTAGTTCTTCAAAATCACTGAACATAATTACTCCTTTAGGCCTATCAACAACATTCGTTGCAAAAACTGGCAAACCATAATACAATGCTTCTTTTACCGATAATGAATCTCCATCCATAGTTGTTGCCCTAATAAATGCACTGGAATTGCGCAGTATATTTATAAAATCATGACTTGAATTTATAATATAAACATTTGGAGGTATATTTATATTTTTTGATCTAAAAAAATCAAAATAAGTTCCAGATGAATCAGAAAATATAAGTCCATAATTTTTATTTTTTGAAAAAAAATTAATTAATTCAGAACCACAATAAATCTCATTACCCAAATTATCTGTTACATAACTACTAGCATTTGTTGCAAAAACTAAATCATATTTTTTTTTAAATATTTCTAATTGATATAATACCTCCTTTGATAAAGGCATAATTTCATCCTCTATAGGAGGTATAAATGCGCCAACTTGATAAACATTCTGCTTTTTATAATTAAGTGCATTTTTGAAACTAAAACTATTTAACACTATCGAAACGTTACAAATTTTTAAAGACAATACATCGAATAGGTTTTTATAATCATACTTCCCATGATATGTCACAATTACCTTTTTAAATAAAATTCTAAAGAAAAAAACAAAAAACAAACGATGTGCTTTTTTACTTAAATGTATATGAATAATTTTAGCTCTAAATATCTTTTTTAAAATACTTATTAAATTTCGTTCTTTCGAATAATCAAGAATTTCAGTAGAAATTCCTTCCTCTTTCAAAGAGTACATTAAACGCCGAACATGTATTGAAACTCCTCCTATTGGTGGAGGCGATTTTGCGAATTGTAGAATCATTAGTACTATTTAAATTTTCTAACTATACTATATAAATATTTTAATGTATTAACAATAACCAACAATTGTTGTTCAAGAAAGCTTGAATATTGTTTAGAAACTATAAAATTTTCTTTTAAAATAAATTTGGAATCACTTGTTTTTGAAAAACCTTCGCTTGCATCGCAAATTGCTATGCAAAATTCTTTCAGATACAAAAATTTTACTCCTTTATTTAACGTATAGTAAATAAAATCATAATCTGCATTGATTCTAAAATTCAAGTTGAAGGGTTTACTTTTAGCAAGTTCCGTTTTCACAAATTGACATTGATGACTTGAAGGAGGCCCCATCCAAATTAACCTTAACCTTCGTGCTGATAATCGTTTTATAATTTGTTTGTTTTTTGATAAAACATCCGAGTATATAACAGAAATTCCCTCTAAAGACTTTTGTTTTTCTATAAATATTTTCTCTAAAATAGTTGAATCACTAAATAGATCACCTGAATTCATATAAATAATCCATGCGCCTTTTGCTAAATCCGTACCTTTATTCATTGCGTCATATATTCCCTTATCCTTTCCTGAGATAATAGTTGCAATTTTATGTTTGTATTTATTTATTATATCAACTGTCCCATCGGATGAACCACCATCTATTGTAATATAATCTATATTACTGTATGTTTGGTTAATAACACTCTCAATAGTGTTTTCAATATTTGTTACATCGTTGTAAACAACTGTGACAATACTTATTAAAGGTAGTTTTAGATCTGGTGAGGCGGAATCTTTCATTTTTAGACGGATTATTATATCGTACTCGAATTTATTAGTTTTCTTTTATTAGTGAGTTTCAAACTAAAACTAATACTTACCCAAAAAAGTATTAAAAATGCTAAATTATTGAATTGGTTGTGTGATATTTCCATAATCAAATATAAAATAATCACTATCATGTACTTACGATCTCCTTTTTTATATAAATTCAAAATTGCCCAAAGAGCCAAACTATAGAAAGAAATTAGAAGTACGAAACCACCTTTCAGTAGCAGATGTGTGACACCATAATGCGCCACATTTGCTCCCAAATTTAAAGGAGTATCTACATCTTTCCAAAACCCAAATGTATGAGTTCCTCCAGCTCCTCTGCCAATCAAAAATTCCGTAAAGGTATATTCATCAAATAAATCAAAAATTTCAGAATTTCTTCCTCCACTCACGTCCTTATCTTCATTAAATCGAGAATACAAGTAGTCTGATTTCTCTTTAAGCACCTCATTATCTGAAAATGATCCTATATTCAAAAAAGTTACAATTACAAGAATGAGAATTATCACAATTTTAAATGACATCTTTTTCTGAAGCAAAAAAACTAAAAGGAAAGCTACAATCGGTATCATAAACATTCCCCGCGTTGCAGTTACTATACCAAAAAAAACCAACATTAGATTACCCACAATTACAGCGATTCTTACGTGCAATTTAAAATCAAATATAAAAGGAAGTAATAAAGGTGCAAATAGTAAAGGGTAAAACATTGCCTTCTCATTTACTCCGTTATCTGCTATTAAGCTTCTAGTTATATCAGCCGAAATATTAGCATATTTAAAAAAAACAAATAAAGTAAAGGGGATGAAAACAATTAAAAGCTTTGCCATGAATTCAGGAATCTTGCTTTTAAAACTGTAAAAAGCAGCATCAGAATTAAAAAACACGACCATAAACACAAAGCTCCATGATAGTATATCACCTAGGATATATTTTCCATAGTTACCTAATAAAAGACCCCTTAGAAAAAAAATTATAAAAATTATAAAGAACCACCGTAATACAGAAAGCGATTTACCTTTTTTCAAGCCAAAATATAAAACATATATTCCTAGAATTGGAGTAACAGCATATTGAATATATCTTAAACCAGGAATTAAAAAATCGAAATACGATGTAACCAGTGATAGTCCTATTAAGAATAGGATAATTTGTACTGTTTTTCGCTCGGCTTTCATGAGGTATAAATTCTGCATCAGTAAATTATTTTATCTTTTACTGATTGATTGATTAAATCATTATAGTTAGAAATTGCAGCTTTATACGAAAAAGTTCTTATAGCCATTTCTCTACATTGTTTTGACATCTCCATTTCCATTTCATTATCCATCGTTAAAATTCTAAATAAATTTTGAGCTAAAGAATGGGAGTCATATAATTCAGATAAATACCCTGTAATCCCACTATTTATTAGGTCAACAGCGACTCCAACGTTAAATGCCACAACAGGAGTTCCACACATAACAGCTTGATTTACCATTAATGGTCCTGAATCTTCAACGGAAGTTGATAAAAAAACTGAAGACGCTTGATATGCATTAATTAGCTTTTCTTCATTTAACAAAGAATGGTGATATATTGGAATTTCTATATTCGAAAACAGGTTAGTTGTTACATTTCCAGCAATTAAAATCGCATAATTATCTAAGTGAATTCCCTTTTCTAAAAAAATATTTTGCAAAATCCTGATCCCTTCTAAGAAATACTTTATCCCTTTTCTAGTATTGTTAATATTTGAGGCGCCATAAAAAATCAATTTTTTATCGGAAGGAATAGAAAAATATTGTTTGGCATAGTCTCGATCTGCTACTGAAAATTTTTTTTCATCAATAGGAAAGAGTATTTTATGAATTGTATTACTTTTAAATACAGCTGCATTTTTAGCCCTGTTAAAATCCATAATTGAACACGTTATCAATTCTAAATTCAATGGAATATTTAACTTTTTGGTCGCTAAATTCGCTTCAGCTTTACTCTTTAAAAAAGATAATTTAATGGCCGGACAGTTAGAACACGAAGAATGAAAACCTTCACAATCCCAAGGATAGTGACATCCACCTGTGAGTGGCGCGTTGTCCATCATAATCCAGAATATTTTTGCTTTTGTAATTGCTGCCAGTTCATTAATCATTTTTGAATTGACAAATCCCGTTATCCAATGTAAAAATATTACATCAGGAACAAAAGGAACAGCATTTAATATTTCTTTAGTAGAAATTTCGGATAAATTATCGTTGAGTTTAAAAAAAAAGTATTTATCTTTAAATATAAAGTAGCGATTTAGCACATACTTAATCCTACCTTTCTGTTTAGAAATAAATTTTACAAAAACATTGTCTTTTTTCTTTGCAAAAATTATCACATTATTATTTTCTACATTAGATTCTTTAACTAAAAGACGAGAGTCATAACCTTCATTATTAAACATTTCATTAAATATAAGAGATGCTTTTCCAGCCCCCCCCATATCCGTAAAAGCCAAATTCAAAATTTTAATTTTACGCATTCCAAATTCCTTTTGCACCATTAAAAATTAATTTCTTGTATTGTATTGGATAAATAAATGCTCCTAATAAGCTTACAATTATGTTAGCGATAAATATTCCGTTTAATCCTATTTCTTTTCCTAAAAAAATTGCCAGGGGTATATTTAGTAAAGCTGAAAAGATTCCAATAAAGAGTTGTAACTTAATTTTTCCAATCCCATTTAAAAAAGTGCTAAAAATACTGTTCCATGTATTTATTAGAGTCCATATTAGCACAAGAATTGACATCCAAAAGCTAATAACTACATTCTCACCTACCCATAAAGGATAAATCCAACTTGAAATAAAAAGCATAATTAAGCCTACCAAAACCAATACCCCCCAAAATTTAAAAAGTTTTTTCATTATATTTCTAATCCATCTATTGTCATTGTTGACCGATGCTTCTGTAAAAGCACTCCAAAATGGTGAAATAACAATTGAGAATAACATCATCAACACACTAAAATATTTAAAAGCAATATTGAAAGAAGTAACCTCTTTAGGTCCATAAAGTTGCGAAATAATTATGTTGTTTGTTTGGTATAATAAAATCGCAGCGATTTGAATTATGAAAAATTTTATTCCTAGTCCAAATAAACTCGGAATAACTTTTAAATCAATACTTTTATAGGAAGGTCTATACTCTTTATATGTACCACTAAAAAAAATAAAAGTTGAAATTATAAGAATTATGACTGGAGCAATACTTATAACAAAGCCTAAATATAAAAGTGAACTTACCGTACTTTTTAAAAGGAAAAACACAAAAGCTAATGAAAGTATATTGCCTAATAAGGTTAAAAATGCAGCTAAAGCTGGCCTTTGATCTGCGATGAGAATTGTAGTAATTAGTTTAAAAACGAAGTTTAATCCAAAAAACGAGAAAATAATAATTGCTAATAATTTTAATTCGTAAGATGAAACAATAGTTTGACTTACGTTTAGAATTAAATTCCAATCGATATAATTGCTTAAAGGAATAAAAATCCCGATTAAAACAATAATGATAATAGATAGTATAAAATATGTTGTGCTTACGAATTTTCGGGCTAAAGCAACATTATTTTGAGCTAAGGCTTCTGCAAATTTATTTCTAAGACCATTTCCAAAACCAATATCAAAAAAAGAAAACCAAGCAATTAGGGAACTTAATGTCACCCATATACCATATTTGACTGTGTCAAGATAATTAATTGTTAAACTAACCATTAACAGCCCTATAACTATATTAGCTCCGCGAATAAACACCGATGCTAAAATATTTTTTTTAGCTTGAACGCTACGTTTATTGCCTGCATCAAGCTTTAGAAGCTTATTAAAATCTATCATACTAAACATCATAAAAATCCAAAATACAATTAGTTATTTTTATTAGATCCACTTCTGCTAACTCATAAAACATTGGTAATCTTAAAAGCCTATCTGTATATTTATCAGCCTCCTCCAAAACAGGACGTTCTGAAAAATGTTCTAAATAATATTGGCTTTTATGCAAGCTCAAATAATGAAATACACTATAAATTCCATTATCTTTCAAGGTTTGAATAAGGCGATTTCTTTCCTCAATAGAATTACAGACAATGAAAAACATATGTGCATTGCAGGTAGCATACGAAGGAATTTCTGGTAGCGAAATTTTATCTTTCAAAGGTTTTAGTTTATCAAAATAGCTATTCCACAATGAAATTCTTTTCAATTGAATATCATTGATATTCTCTAATTGTGCATATAAAAATGCGGCAGTTGTTTCAGATGGCAAAAATGAAGACCCAATGTCTACCCAACCATATTTATTGACCTCTCCTCTAAAAAAAGAGGCTCTATTTGTTCCTTTTTCCCAAATAATTTCGGCCCGTTCAACAAATCTCTCATCGTTAATTCCTAACAAACCACCCTCTCCTGCAATTATATTTTTTGTTTCATGAAAAGAAAAAGCTGATAAATGACCTATAGTACCCAACGGTCTTCCTTTATAAAAACTATCAATAGCTTGAGCGGCATCTTCAACAACAAATAAATTGTACTTGCTTGCCAATTCCATTATTGGATCCATATCAACTGCAACACCAGCATAGTGGACCGGCACAATTACTTTCGTTTTATCTGTAATTAAAGCTTCTAATTTTGTGACATCTAAATTAGGAGTATCCCTTTCTGAATCTGCAAATATAACTTTAGCACCTTGCCTTATAAATGCTATAGCCGTGGACACAAAAGTATAAGATGGAATTATTACTTCATCACCCGGTTTTATATCTAATAATATTGCACACATTTCAAGTGCATCGGTACATGAGGTTGTTAAAAGTGTTTTTTTAAACCCGTACTTTTCCTCAAAAAAATGTTGACATTTTTTTGTATATTTTCCATTTCCGGATAATTTACCTGTATAAACGGCATCATACATATAATGCGCTTCCTTTCCTGTTAGATATGGTTTGTTAAATGGTATCATGATTCCAGTGATGATAAATATTAGTTAATGATTTTTCTTTGAATCCAGTTGCGAGGTAAAGTCCATTCGCAGGTAAGTTGTCTACTTGTGTAACAACTTGTATTTTATTAAATCCCCTTTTTTTAGCTTCAATAATTGTGTTTAAAATAATCTCTTTTGCAATTCCTTTACCTCTGTAATTTTTATCTACTGCAACAAGAGAAATATCCGCCAATTGATCATCTTTTTTTGATAGAGTTGCGAAACCTACGACTTTATTGTCAAGATATTTTACAATGATTTCTTGGGCTAATTTTTTATTTATAGAATTGTCAATCCATTCTTTATAGAGCTTTGAATATTCATTATTCCTGAAATTTTCATCAATATTAAACCTAGAGTATTCACCACTTTGCAGTGTGAGATCTAAAATATCATCATAATTTTTTCTATTATGTTGATAGTATTCAATTTTATTTACATTAGCATCTTTATTTATACTTAAAAACCCACTTATATCTTCGTTAATATATACTACCTTCTTATCCATTAACTTAAAATCTAAATTATTAAGTTGACTAAATATATAGACTAAATCATACTCTTGTGAAATATATCTAAATTGATTTAGACAATACTTATCATTTTGATTTATAGTGCATCTTCCAATTTTGAGTTTAAAAAATTGGCTATCCCAATCTAATTTTTCTATAAAAATCATTTTTAATAATTTAATTGCCTGCTATTAACCCAAAAAAAATCATAACAAGCTAATTTCTAGACATAATTTCAGTATTTTTTCTAAATTTAAACCATAACTACTTCTAATTAATCAGGAAGCTATTTCTATTAATTGACCTTTATCAATATATTTCATTTTAAACGCAACTTTTTCTAAACAGGCAATTTTCAATCCTATCCCTTTCTCAACAACCCTCACAAGTTCTAAAGCTTCAGTTAAAGCTCCATGCGTTGGAGTATCCAACCATGCATATCCCCTTTAAAAATTTGCATTTTTAACTTATTTTGCTCTAAATAAGACTGATTTACATATGTGATTTCCAATTCTCCTCTATGTGATGGTTTTACATTTTTTGCGATTTGAGCTACAGAATTTGGATATTATACAAGCCTAGCACTGCATAATTAAATTTAGGATTTTCAAGCTTTTCCTCCATATTTAAAACATTTGCATTTTCATAAAACTCAGCCACCCCATATCTTTTGCGATCAAGCATAAAACTGCCAAAAACTATTGACTTATTCTCTTTTTAAAGCTTTTAATGCATCTTTCAAAAGACTTTGTAACCCTGCGCCATAGAAAATATTAACTGCTAAAATTAGGCAAACATAATCCCCTCCAATAATAACTGCTTGTGCCACAGCATCGGGTAAAGGTTGTTGTGCATATTCAAATATAATTCCTAATTGACTTCCATTTTTTAATGATTTTTGAAAACTTGGCAATCCTGCAGTTCTTTATGTTGCGATAAAGGGTACTTTTTAACAAATGATTAATTTTCCATTCTGAAGTAGCAAAGGGATATATTTTTGATTTATTAATCTGTTTTATTTTTTGAATTTCACATTTAATTTTTAATTCCGTACCCCACAAAAATCCAATACCATTTTATCATCTGCAATATCAAGTGATTTAAACTCATTGTGCGCTACTAAGAACACAACAATGTCCGCCTTTTCAACAGCAATTTTATAATCTGATATTTTAAATACATGATGGTCTTCAATGTTGGGTTCAACAATATAATACTCTTCATCGTTTGCATCTTGCATCACTCTTTGTGCTATATATTTGGCAGGAGATTCCCTTAAATCATCAATATTGGGCTTGAACGCCAATCCCATTATCGCTACACTAGCTTTCCTTCCTTCTTTAATTTGAAATTCTAATTTAGCCGTTTTTACCTGCTCCGCACACCAAAAAGATTTGTAATTATTTATTTCTCTAGCTGATGCAATGATTTTAGATTCCATAGGATAATCAGCAACAATAAAATAAGGATCAACCGCTATACAGTGGCCACCAACACCACAACCAGGCTGTAATATGTTAACCCGTGGATGCTTGTTTGCTAATTTGATCAACTCCCATACATTTATATCCGCTTTTGCACAAATCAAAGACAACTCATTTGCGAAGGCTATCTGTACATCACGTGACGAATTTTCAGTAAGCTTACACATTTCAGCTGTACGTGCATTGGTAGCATGTAACTCCCCTTTAACAAACTGACGATAAAAATCAATTGATTTCTGAGTTGAAGCTTCGTCAACTCCACCAATCACTCTATCATTATGCACTAACTCATACATTACGTTCCCTGGCAATACTCTTTCCGGACAATAAGCTAAATGTATTTTTCCTTTTAATTCAGGCCTTTCATTGAAAATGAAATTCATCATTTTTTCTGTGGTTCCAATAGGTGAAGTTGATTCAATGATATACAAATCTCCTTCTTTCAAAAGTGGTAAAATTGCTACAGTAGCTGCTTGAACAAATGAAATATCCGGTTCGTTTCTTTGCTTAAAAGGAGTTGGCACCACAATTAAATACACATCGGCTTTAACTGGCTCGGTAGCAGCTTTTAGAAATCCAGCTGCGACTGCTTTTGCGACTGCTTCATCTAAACTCGGCTCTATAATATGTATTTTCCCTGCATTTATTGTGTCTACAACTTTTTGATTGACATCAACACCATGAACAGAAATTCCATTATTGGCTATTAAGGCAGAAGTGGGTAAACCAATATATCCTAATCCTACAGTTACTACTTTTTGATTATTCATAATTTAAATTTCTTTGATATAATTCACTATTCTTTCACAGGCTTTGCCGTCTCCATAAGGGTTGTGCAATGCACTCATTTGTTGGTAACGCACTTTGTTATTCAACAAACTATTACATTCGAGAACGATTTTATTTTTATCGGTACCCACCAAAATAACCGTTCCGGCCTCAACTGCTTCTGGTCTTTCCGTGGTATCTCTCATAACCAAAACTGGTTTTCCTAAACTTGGAGCCTCTTCCTGTACACCACCGCTATCAGTGATTATCAAAGTAGATTGATTCATCAACCAAACAAATGCGGGGTAAGCCAAAGGAGCTATTAATTTAATATTAGCTACACCACCTAAAATATCATAAACAGGCCCTTTTACATTTGGGTTCAAATGCACCGGATATACAATCTGAACATCCGGATTTGAAACAGCAATTTCTTTAAGGGCCGCACAGATATTGATAAAACCGTCTCCATGGTTTTCTCTACGGTGTCCCGTTACTAAAATGATACGTTTTGTAAAATCCAATTCCTTTTTCAAGAATTCTATTTCATCATTTTGAATTGCAGCTACTCTGTCGGCACTATCTAAAAGAGCATCTATTACCGTATTTCCAGTAATCAAAATCGAAGAATCTAAAACATTCTCTTTCAACAAATTTTCTTTAGAGGTAATTGTTGGAGCAAAATGAATATCAGCAACTCTGCCGGTAACTTGTCTGTTTATTTCTTCAGGAAAAGGTGAATATTTATCATGTGTACGCAAACCCGCTTCCACATGACACACTTTTGCTCCAGAATAGAAAGCAGCAATACTTGTTGCCATCGTCGTGGTAGTATCACCATGAACGTAAACATAGTCTGGTTTAAACTCCTCTAAAATAGGCTTTAATCCCAAAATAATATCTGAAGTCAACGTATATAAATTCTGGTTGGGTTTCATTAAGTCCAAATCATAATCGGGAATGATTTTAAAAAACTCCAATACCTGATCCAACATTTCTCTGTGTTGTGCAGTTACACAAACTCGGGTGTCAAATAATTCCTTGTTCTTATTAAACTCTTTCACCAAAGGTGCCATTTTTATAGCCTCAGGACGAGTTCCAAATACTATTAAATTTTTTACCATCTTAATTTATGATCATTTAACTTTATAAAATTCAATTGCCTTTATCAATGTAACAGAAAAGACATTATTTACTCAAATAATTTAATGTCGGATAGCCACAGTCTTTGAAATACTATTTTAAAACTAATATAATTTCAAATCGCTCACAACCATCTCTTTAACCATAGCCGTTAAGTCATACTGAGGTTTCCATCCCAATTGTGTTTTTGACTTTGTAGGGTCACCAATCAATAAATCCACTTCAGTAGGACGGTAATATTCTGGATCTACCCTAAGTACAACCGTACCTATCGCGATCTGATATAAAGGATTAGAACAAGCAACCACGGTAGCTGTCTCTTTTTCTTGTTCGCCATCAAAACGCAATGAAACACCTACCTCAGCAAAAGCCATGATAACGAAATCTCTAATATACGTAGTCACACCTGTAGCAATTACATAATCTTCTGGCACATCTTGTTGTAAAATACGCCACATGGCCTCTACATAATCCTTAGCATGTCCCCAGTCTCTTTGAGAATTCAAGTTTCCTAAGTACAAACAATCTTGTTTTCCTTTAGCAATAGCAGCTACTGCCATGGTGATTTTACGTGTTACAAAAGTCTCACCACGTCGTGGAGATTCGTGATTGAAAAGAATACCATTACAAGCAAACATATTATAGGCCTCACGGTAGTTTTTAGTAATCCAAAAACCATAAATTTTAGCCGCTCCATACGGTGAACGAGGATAGAAAGGAGAGTTCTCGTCATAAAAACCTGCTGCATTTTTATTTTCTGCCAATCCTCCATACAATTCAGAAGTAGAAGCTTGATACACTCTTGTTTTCTTTGTTAAACCTAAAATTCTAACCGCCTCAAGAATTCTCAAGGTTCCTAGTCCATCCACATTAGCAACATATTCTGGAGAATCAAAAGACACTTTTACATGTGACATCGCACCTAAATTATAGATTTCATCAGGCTGTACTTCCTGTATAATTCGTATAATATTAGTAGAATCAGTCAAATCACCATAATGCAATTTAAAATTAACATGCACTTCATGTTGATCTTGATAGATATGATCGATACGTTGCGTATTAAAAGATGACGCACGGCGTTTTACACCATGAACCATATACCCTTTTTCTAATAATAATTCTGCTAAATACGATCCATCTTGACCTGTAATTCCTGTTACTAATGCTACTTTTTGTGGTGTGTTATCCATGATATTATTGCTTATTATTCATTGTTCGATGTTCGCTTTTCGATGTTCGTTGTTTGTTGCTCGCTTTTCGTTGTTCGTTGTTCAATTGACGAAACACGCTCAACGATAGACGTTGGACGGTAAACGGCGGACGATTAGCGGTCAACGACCTACATCTTCACTTGCTTAAATCGATCTATATTCTCTAAAAACCAATCGTAGGTCTTTTGAATTCCTTCTTCTAATTGTACTTGATGTTTCCATCCCAACGCATGCATTTTGGATATATCCATTAATTTTCTTGGCGTCCCATCGGGTTTACTGCTATCCCAAATGATTTCTCCTTGGTGTCCCGTTATTTTTTGAATGGTTTCGGCCAATTGTTTGATGGTCAAATCTTCTCCTGTACCTACGTTGTATAAATAATCCGGTAGTTTGTTTTCTAATGCGAAAACGACTGCTTGTGCCATATCGTCCACGAAAAGAAATTCTCTCATCGGCGTTCCGCTTCCCCATAAGGTTACCGGAGTATTTCCATTTTCCTTTGCCTCATGAAACTTTCGCATCATCGCGGGTAAAACGTGAGAAGAAGTCAAATCAAAATTATCGTGAGTACCATAAAGATTAGTTGGCATCAGGCTTACGTAATCTTTATTAAATTGTTTTCTGATGGCTTGACAGGCTTTTACCCCTGTTATTTTTGCAATAGCGTACCATTCGTTTGTCGGCTCCAAAGTATCCGTCAACAAATACTCTTCTTTTAGCGGTTGTGGTGCCAGTTTAGGATAGATGCAAGAACTTCCAAGAAATATAAATTTCTCCACACCGGATTTCAACGCTGTATCGATTAGATTATTTTGAATTTGCATGTTCTCCATGATAAACTGGTACGGAAAATCATTATTGGCCAAGATCCCTCCTACTTTTGCAGCAGCGTCAATAATCACTTCCGGCTTTTCGGCAGCCATAAAATCTTTTACGGCTTGTTGGTTTCTCAGATCCAGTTCCTTGCTCGAAGCCCCAATCAGTTTGGTGTAGCCTTTAGCTGTAAGTGTTCGCCAGATCGCGCTACCCACCATACCGTTGTGTCCTGCGATGTATATTTTAGCGTCTTTATTCATTTTATAATAAAAATTATATTAAGGTTTTCGATGCCATTATTAATGCTTTATTTATGTCTCTTCAACTGGAAACGATGTTCTTAAATTCACGACTTCTCGATACATTTCAAAATAAAAAAAAATTGAAACACTCGAAGTGACGCAATCTAATCAACAAACCCAGCCCCGCCCTTAAATAAAAAGCGTAGGAAAACAACATTTGAAATTAAAAGGAGGACTGCCAGTGGCAGTCAGGTAAACCATCAAAACAGTTTTCAAGATTTTTATTTTCAGGCTTGAAATCGAAGATTCATAAATACAAAAAAAACAATATTAACCCATGAATATTTTTTTGTTACTTTTTTCTTCAAGGAAAAAAGTAAAGATTACCTTCTTAGCACAAAACCACATTTACTACGATTATCTAGCTACTTATGTGATCTCTCCTATCGTCGAGATGACAAACGACAGCAAAGTTTTTTAATTTAGTAAATTGGAATTGTCTCTCGCAAGTGCATTATATACACTTTTGACATCCTGTGAAAATTCTTTTTTCAAAATTAAATTGGCCGTATCTGTATATACGAATATCGTATCTTTAACACCTATAAAAGCGGTGTAATTATTGGTTCCAATCACCATATTGCCATTTTCATCTACTGGATGCCCAATGGAAATCAAATAATCATATACTGATTCAAAAGAGCCTAAGTCAGACCAGCCAAATTTAGAGGAAACCACTTTAATTTTTTTTGAGCGTTCCATCACCGCATAATCAATGCTAATAGATGGGATATCCATAGAAAGCGCTAGATCTAAATTCCCATTAGTATTGTTTTCCCAAACCAATTTTGATTTCTCATATACTTCAGGATGAAAAGCTTTTAATTCTTCCAATAAAATTCCTGCCTTAAAACAAAACATCCCACTGTTCCAAAGAAAATTCCCTTTGTTTATAAAATCCCGGGCTGAAACCTGATTGGGTTTTTCCCTAAAAGAAATTACATCATCTCCCTTACGTTCAATATATCCATATCCCGTTTCCGGTTTCGTAGGCATAATCCCGAAAGTTACAATATATCCTTTAGATGCTTTTTCCACTGCTTCTTCAATTGCCGATTCATAGGCTTCCATATCATCAATAATATGATCAGAAGGAGTGATAATCAAAATATCGTCCGGATCAGCGGCAAACGCGGCAAATGCTATGGCTGCAGCCGTATTTCTTGGAGTCGATTCAATGATATCGATATATTCTGTATTTGTTTTTTCTAATACTTTTCGGCTCAAATGACAATTGTCAATATTCCCAACCACCATCACCTTATCAGCTATATTGCGATTGCGATCTACGGTCATTTCAAAAAGAGACTTGCCATCAAAAATATCAAGGTATTGTTTAGGTTGACTTTTGCGAGACAACGGCCACAAACGACTTCCTACGCCCCCAGTAAGGATGACATGTGTGATTGAATGTTTATTTTCCATATTTTTTGTTCCTTGTTCCTTGTTCGATGTTCGTTGTTCGATGTTCGATGTTCGATGTTCGATAGAAAAACGTGAAAGGTTTTTCTATGTACGATTAACGCAAGACGGTCAACGGTTAACGATGGACGAAAAACGAAAAACGGTCAACGATTTCTACAACCTTCCGTCTACATTATCTCCTAAAACTCCCTTTACGTCATACAAAATACTATTTGTATTTTGTAATCTTGAAAAATCCAAATTTAAAAATTCAGCATGAGCAACCCCCAAAACAACAGCATCAAACTTTTGATTGGGAACCGTATTGGTAGTTCCTAATTTGTATTCTTTATTCACTGCTTCAGGACTAGCCAAAGGGTCGTATATAGAAACGCTAATACCGTAATCAACTAAAGCGGCAATCACATCCACAATTTTAGTATTGCGAACATCGGGGCAATTCTCTTTGAAAGTAATTCCAAGCATTAAGAGCGTAGCTCCATTAACTGAAATTCCTTTCTTGATCATTAACTTCACAATTTGAGAAGCTACATATTCCCCCATACTATCATTCAAGCGTCTTCCAGCCAAAATAATTTCAGGATGATATCCCATTTCTTGTGCTTTTTGTGCCAAATAATAAGGATCAACACCTATACAATGACCTCCTACTAAACCCGGTTTAAAAGGAAGAAAATTCCATTTGGTTCCCGCAGCTGCTAAAACAGCCTGAGTATCGATATTTAATAGTTGAAATATTTTAGCCAATTCGTTTACAAAAGCAATATTAATATCTCGTTGTGAATTCTCTATAACCTTTGCTGCTTCAGCAACTTTAATAGATGGAGCCAGATGAGTACCAGCCGTAATTACAGATTGGTATAGCTCATTTACTTTTTGGCCAATTTCAGGAGTAGATCCTGAAGTTACCTTTAATATCTTATCTACTGTATGCTCTTTATCTCCGGGATTTATTCTCTCAGGAGAGTATCCCACAAAGAAATCAACATTGAATTTTAGTCCAGAGACACGTTCCAAAACAGGAACACACTCTTCCTCAGTCACCCCCGGATATACCGTGGATTCGTAAATTACGATATCTCCTTTTTTTAATAGTTTCCCCACTGTTTCAGAAGATCTGTATAAAGGAGTCAAGTCAGGACGGTTATTTTTATCAACTGGTGTAGGAACCGTAACCACATAGTAATTACAATCCGTTACTTCCTCTAAAACAGAGGTACAATACAATCCCACTGCAGAATTTGTTTTTTCAACCAAAACTTTAGACAACGAAACGGAATCAATCTCAAGTGTCGCATCATGACCTGCTTTTAATTCGGCAACTCTTGATTCATTGATATCAAATCCAATTACGGCATGTTTTGTAGCAAACAAGCGTGCCAATGGCAAACCAACGTAACCCAGACCTATAACCGCTATTTTAATATTTGAAACCATCTATATTGAAGTAAATCTTTACACAGTTTAGGTGTATATTCTTAACTATATTACACCGCTTCGCGCTTCCAACCCACAACAATGTGGTAGAAAGTCAGCAAAAATTGAATTTGCAAATATAGGGACATTAAATCGTTCTTTTCACTACGATTTTTATTTTAAAAAACTGTACAACAGACTTAAGCCAACATGGAAAACACAACGTGCTGACTGTCAATACAAAAAACATTGGTTTAACCTTTTATTTACATAAAAATATCACCTAATTAGGTGAGAGCCCAAACGCCACTTAGGCTTATTTTTGTAAGAAAAATACAAATTATCAATACACTCCACTTTAGCCATACCAAACGTCCTGTCATTTAGCAACATTGACCCTAGACAAGCAGCCTGAATCCAATTGAGCTTCCCTCTGCTTGTCAAATCTCAACCACAAAAATCTATGAACTCATTTTCAACAATACCTCTAAGCCGCTAAACAATTGACATAAAAAAAGCTCAGCTTCACCCCATTTAAATATGAGGTAAACCTGAGCTTTTTAATTTAATTATTCGGTTAAATAAATAACTTAGAACAGATTTCTAATCACTAAAAAAACATCGGACTTTAGATCTAACTGCCAATTTCAGGAAAGCTCAGCGCTTTCTTTACTTTTTTGAATCTGCTAGCTCCCAGCCTATTTTATATACAACTAACACATCATAAGAAGTACAGCAAAGAAACAGTTCAAATTTACTTAAAATTCATTCTTAAGGTGCAGCCCAATGATTCTAATACTAATACATAATGGGTCTTTTTAATTTCCTGTACAGTAGCCTCCTGTGTAATGAAGGGTCCCGATTCCAAAGTGATTTTATCACCAATTTGAAATGCGTCTACCACAACATCATATTGATCCGCAATGCTTAGCCAGTTTTTGATCGTGGCTATTTCTTCATCGCGAACAATGGCGGGTTTCCCCAACCAAAATAAATAACGCACCACACCAACTGACTGAAAAACCAAATTACGGTCCTTGTCTGCCAACTGAACAAATATATAGGAATTAAAAAGTGGCACTTCCACCTTTTTCTTCCGATCTGACCATTGCCTCACCGTTGTGATCAATGGACAATAACATTCAATACCAAAATTAGTTAATTGCTCAGCAACTTTCTTTTCCCATTTTGGTTTTGTGTAAACTACATACCAGTTCATCATCTATAATGTATTGCTATAAAATTAGTATGCAACATCAGTAGTTGCAATTACATGCTGCACTTTACAATGCAATTGATCCCTTTGAATCTTTGTCCCTTTGCAACTTTGCTCCTAACTATAATTAAGAACCTATCGCTTGATACACAAATCCAATTTCCTCCATTTTAGCACGGTCCAAAATATTTCTTCCATCAAAGACAAAAGCAGGCTTTTGCATGGAGTGGTATATTTTTTGCCAATTGTACTGTACAAACTCATCCCATTCTGTCAACACGGCTACGGCATGTGCATTTGCGCAGGCTTCATAAGGATCAACAAATGAAGTTACACAAGCATTGTTTTTTTCTGTAGTCCGAGTTTCTAGATAATCCAAGTCAGCCAAGACCTTTTTAGCGGACACCTTGGGGTCATAAACCGCAATTTGTGCTTGCTCATTGATTAAATCATCCGCCACATAAATTGCCGCAGATTCTCTGGTATCGTTGGTATCTTTCTTGAAAGCCCATCCCAAGAAAGCAATTTTTTTATCGGCTACGGTATTGTATAAAGTTTGTACTATTTTATTAGAAAAACGCCTTTTTTGGTAGTCATTCATAATAATAACCTGTTCCCAATAATCAGCCACTTCGTGCAATCCATAGGACTTAGCAATGTATACCAAATTCAGAATGTCTTTTTGAAAACAAGAGCCTCCAAAACCAACAGAAGCCTTAAGGAACTTTGCCCCAATTCTGCTGTCCATTCCAATCGCTTTTGCCACTTCATTCACATCAGCACCTGTTTTCTCACACAATTCTGACATTGCATTTACCGAAGATATTCTCTGAGCTAAAAATGCATTAGCAGTCAGTTTTGACAATTCTGAAGACCAAACATTTGTAGTCAATATTTTATCAGTAGGCACCCAATTAGCATACACATCAACCAATGCTTGTATTGCCTTTTGTCCTTCTTCAGTAGTATCTCCACCAATTAATATTCGATCTGGGTTTAACAAATCCTGCACCGCTGTACCTTCGGCCAAAAATTCTGGATTAGAAAGAATCTGAAACTGTACTCCATTCCCGGTATTATCCAAAATACTTTTTATAGCCTCAGCAGTTCGTACGGGCAGCGTTGATTTTTCAACAACAATTTTATCGTCTTTTGCAATTTTGGCAATTTGTCTGGCGCACAATTCAATGAATTTCAGATCAGCTGCCATACCTTTTCCTTTCCCATAGGTCTTAGTAGGTGTATTCACCGATATAAAAATAATTTGAGTTTCATCAATGGCCTTTTCCACATTGGTAGAGAAAAACAAATTTCTTCCTCTGACTTCCTTAACAATCTCAGACAAACCAGGTTCGTAAATTGGAATATTATCAACATCTTCATCATTCCAAGCCGCGATTCTCTCTTCATTCAAATCGACCACCGTAACCTCAATCTGAGGGCATTTTTGCGCGATTATAGCCATTGTAGGCCCACCAACATACCCCGCACCGATGCAACAAATTTTTGTAATATTCATTTCTATGTTTTTCAATTCTTAACTCTTTGCTCTATTCTCTTTCTTCTATTCTCTTTGCACTTCTTTAACGCAGGTTCTGCCAATACCAGTCCACCGCTTCTTCTAGTCCCTGCTGTAAAGAAAATTTCGGATCGTAAGCTAACAATTCTTTTGCCTTATCAATACTCGCCAAAGAATGCGGAATATCTCCCGCTCTATTGGGACCGTACTTAATAGCAACATTTGCAATTTCGGAATCGTATTTCGATAAAAATTCCTTCAGATAGCCTACTAAATTATTCAATGTATTCCAATCTCCGTAAGCCGTATTATAAACTGTATTCACAGCTTGTTTATTAGTGGTAGTCATCGCCAGTTCATTCATTTGAATGACATTATCGATATAAGTAAAATCACGGGAGTAATTCCCGTCCCCATTAATTACAGGGCTTTCATGCTGCATCAATTGCATCACAAATTTCGGAATTACAGCAGCGTAAGCTCCTTTAGGATCCTGTTTTCTTCCAAAAACATTAAAATAACGCAAACCTATCGTTTCAAGTCCATAAGTTTTACTGAAAATTTCAGCATATAGTTCGTTTACATATTTGGTTATGGCATACGGAGACAAGGGTTTTCCAATAACATCTTCTACTTTTGGCAACCCAACAGAATCCCCATAGGTAGATGAACTAGCCGCATATACAAACCGCTTTACCTTTGCATCTGTGGCAGCCACCAGCATATTTAAAAACCCAGAGACATTTACGTCATTAGTAGTAACCGGATCATTTATAGATCGCGGAACAGAACCTAAAGCCGCCTGATGCAAGACATAATCTACGCCTTTTACTGCATTGCTGCAATCAGTAGCATTCCTAATATCTCCTTCAATCAAACGATAATTAGGATTGTTTATAAAATCCTTTAAATTGTGTCTGTGCCCAGTGGCAAAATTATCTAAACAGACTACTTTATGGCCTTTTGCTAAAAAATACTCACTTAGGTTTGATCCTATAAACCCAGCTCCTCCTGTGATTAGTATCGTACTTCTCGTTTCTTCTTTCATCATTATCTAATCTATTTATATGCCCAATACTTTGCGGACTTTCTTAACTATTTTTTGAATAATTGATTTGCCAACATCTTCATCATCATATCCATTTGAATATGTTCCGTAGCCATAGCCATAACCGTAACCATAGCCATAACCATAACCCGCACCATACTTGGCCTTATTCTCAAACCCATTAAAAATAATGGATGCGTTGTCTAGTTCTCCTCGTTTTATTCTATTGTTCAGCAAGGTAATCATTTCTTTTTTCGAAAAGTTCTGCCTCACGATGTATAAGGTAACATCTGAATATTGTGACAGTTCTAATGCATCTGACACTAAGCCTACTGGCGGCGTATCCAAAATAATATAATCGTAGGTTTTCTTTAATTCTTCAATCAACTCAGTCATAGAGTCACTCATTATTAATTCTGATGGGTTAGGCGGTACCGGTCCTGACAGAATAACATCCAGATAAGGAACTTGTGTATGATTAATGATTTCCTCCAGGCTTTTTTGCTTGATTAGATAGTTTACAATACCCACATCATTTGATAGATTAAACTCCTCATATAATTTAGGCTTCCTTAAATCGAGTCCGATAATTACCGTCTTTTTTCCGCTTAGAGCAAAAACTGTCGCTATGTTTATGCAACAAAATGTTTTTCCTTCTCCACTGACTGATGAAGTAATCATCAGGGTTTTTGCCCCATCAACATTTTTCTGTTTATACAAATACTGAAGAGAAGAACGAATGGCTCTGAAAGATTCTGACAAGGCAGATTTAGGTCGGTCAAAAACCGCTAATTCAGAAATTTCTTTATTTAAACCCACAACCCCAATCAGAGGAATTTTAGTCAACTTACTTATGTCTTCTGTATTCTGAATGGAATTATTGATAAAGAAAATGAAAAAGACAAAAAGTAAGGGAAATAAAATACCTAGAAACAATGCCAATACATAATTCACAGAGGTCTTGTTACCTATTAAGCCTCTACCTACATCTTTTGCTGGATCTATAAAATGAATATCCGATAAATTTGCCGCTTTAACAATATCGGCCTCACTTCTTTTCTGAAGAAACGTGCTATAGATATTATCGCTTAAATCATATTTTCGTTTTATCTTAATCAGTTCCTGTTGGTCATCTGGAAGGTCTTTAATGGTACTTTCGGTTTGACTAATTTTACTGTTTACAGTTGCTAAGTCAAATTGCAATTCGGCTTTTGCAGAAGCGATATTCACCAACAACACATTCTTTATCGCTTCCATCTGATTGTCAAAATCCTTGAAAATCTTGTCGCTTTTAACGGCGTAAGCCATTTCTGATCTTTGGGTAGAAAGAGAAATCAATTTGGACACATTGACTACCACATTTGGGTCTTCAATACCTGCTACTGCCGGCGCCGGTAGTTTAGAATAATCTACACTGTTTTTTAAATATGCTTTTAATGAGTTGTAGTAAGTGATTTTTCTGGTCACCTCGTCTCTCTTGACGTCAAATTCAAGCATCTTATCTGAAAATTTAGAACCACCCTGTTCTATATCGTAAATATTCTTGCCTTTCCTAAATGTTTTCAATTCATTTCCAGTTTCCTTCAACTGTGATTCCATTGCAACCAAGGTGCTATCAATAAACGCGATCGTGTTTGTGGCAAATTGGTTTTTACCGTCCAATTGTCTCTTAATAAGCATGTTTACGGTAGCATTAAGGTATTCAACCATCCTTGCCTTATTTGCCCCCTGCATTCCAAGTGTAAGAATAGAACCCCCTTTGTCTCCTGATGTCACATTCACCCCTTGATAACGAGCGACCGTGCCATTAAAATCATTAAATTGAACAAAATATTCATTCCCTTTATAAAAACCAGGGTTGTCATTTATTTGCAATTTCCAATTCAAAAAGGGCAACACAACTTGCTCTCCCACTTTATATCTTTTTACAAAATCTCCAACTGCAACTGAAGTTGTGCTATAGGTATTATCACTATAATTCAATAATGAAACGGAATTATTGACAAATGGAATTTTGATTTCATACTGAGTATCACTCAAAAAAGTAATACTTATTGGGCTCCCTGTAATTTGCGGTTTAGACTTATCGATTTGCACATAAAAAGGAACCGCTCCATAGGCATCTTCCATATTGTATTTCCCCTGAACCAGATAATCAATATAATATTGCAATTTATCGACTACCAACTCGTTATGGGATCGTGACTGTATTGTAGTTGAGATAGTTTGAACTTGGTCAGAAGTACCTCCCCAATTGAAAACCAAGCTGGTATTAGACGTAAAAAGAGGATTACTTTCTTCCTTTACAGAAATAAGCGTTTCCATACTGTACACTTTTCCTTTACGAATATTCACCTGATAGGCAATAGTAAAAGTGATAAGCAAACTCAATAAAAACCATTTCCAATAACTTCCGATTTTTATTAAAAAACCTTTAAAATCAAAACTTACCTGATTTTCAAAAATCGAAAAATCTTTTATGTCTAACATTTTTTGAATTCTGTTTTAATTTTTAAATAGTAAAAAGAAGATTGTTGTTGCCACTGAAAACAATGTAGTTATCGTTCCGAAAGACTCTATCCCCGTTTTTCCTGTACCCCATGTTTTTTGCTTCAATGGTTTAACATAAACATAGTCATTGGGCTGTAAATAAAAATAAGGCGAATTCATCACCTTAATATCTGTAAGGTCGAGATCATGCATTTGGACTCCGTTGGGTGTCTTCCTGATAATGGTTACCGCTTTTCTATCACCGGTAATATTAATATCCCCAGCATTTGCAATGGCTTCCATGATAGTCACATTGTCTTGGAATAAAGTTTTAGTTCCCGTACTCCCTATTTCTCCGTTAATGGTATATTTGAAACCCGATAATTTTACAATCACAAAAAGATTAGCTTCTTTATTAAAATACTCGGCGAGCAATTGCTTCTCAATTCGAACTCTTACTTCATCCAAAGTAAAACCTATCACGTTTATATCACCTAAAACAGGCATTCTTATATTACCATGATCATCTACAGTAAAACCATCAAAATACAATCCTGATGCTGACTTGCCTGCTTCACCTTGGTTCGTCGTGTTGAAAATGGTCACCAATTTTGGGTCAATTGCTTTAATACTTATACTCAACACATCATTTGTTTGCAATCTATAGGGCTTTGCCATTACAGCAGAAATCGAGTTTTCCATCTCAGTTCCATCCTTTTTTTGCAGGTAAATTAAATCCTGAGTTGGAATACATGACGTAAATATAAAGCTGATACTTATGAATAAAAAGAAAACAAACTTCTTCATTTTAATGATTTAGATAACAAATATAGCTTTTCATTTATTATATAAAAAGTTTAACAATTTATTAAGCAAATTAATTGGTCTTAAACGACTTTTCAAATGGAACCCGCTGCAATATACTTCTACCTAAGGTAACTTCATCAGCATATTCCAACTCATCACCTACGGCAATTCCGCGAGCAATGGTAGAAATAACAATATCTGCATCAGTAATCTGTTTGTAGATGTAAAAATTAGTGGTATCCCCTTCCATCGTTGAGCTCAACGCAAAAATTACCTCACTTACGCTACCAGACTTTACTTTTTCCACTAATGTAGCAATCTTCAACTGACTCGGTCCCACACCATCAATAGGCGAAATCTTACCTCCCAAAACGTGATACACACCTCTATATTGCCCCGTATTCTCGATAGCCATTACGTCTCGAATATCTTCAACAACACAAACAAGTTGGTGATTCCTGTTCTTATTGGCACAGATTTCACATACCGAGCTATCAGAAATATTATGACAATTCTCACAATATTTGATATCCTCTCTCATGTTTATTAACGCTTGAGCTAAAAAGCCAGTCTGCTCTTTAGGTTGTTTCAATAAATGCAGTACCAATCGCAAAGCAGATCGTTTACCAATTCCCGGCAATTGCGCTATCTCATTAACCGCTTTTTCTATTAATTTTGATGAAAATTCCATAGCTGCAAATGTAGCAATTTGTTTATTTGTTTGTTCTGTTAAATACCTAATCCCTTTCTTAAAACCATACTTTTTTAAATATATTGAATCCAGAAATATCCGATTAAACAAAATATTGTATTTTGGTCACATTAAATCTACAAAATGACTCCATTCTCTATACTTTCCCTCATCATAGTTTACTTCGGAATATTGTTTACCATTTCCCACTTTACAAGTAAAAAAGACAGCGGTAACGATGCTTTTTTTAAGGCCAATAAAAATTCGAAATGGTACTTGGTTGCTTTTGGAATGATTGGAACAGCTCTTTCCGGAGTCACTTTCATTTCGGTACCCGGAGAAGTAGGGGCGCCAAGCGGAGAACAATTCAAATACTTTCAGTTTGTATTAGGAAATGCAATTGGGTTTATCCTTATTGCCAAAGTTCTGCTGCCCTTATACTATCGAATGAATTTAACTTCGATTTATGGCTATATAGAACGCCGACTAGGAACTTATTCCTACAAAACTGCTGCTACAATATTCTTGATAAGCAGAACTATTGGTTCTGCTTTTAGACTGTATCTGGTTGTAATTGTTCTACAGCGTTATGTATTTGATTTTTACGGAATACCATTTGCAGCTACCGTACTTATTTCTTTAGCCTTAATTTTCGCGTATACTTATCGTGGTGGTTTAAAGACGATTATTATTACAGACACTTTGCAGACATTTTTCCTAGTCACATCGGTCTTCATGACTATTTATTTTATATGTCGAAGTATGGACCTGAATGTGATTGAAGCATTTTCGGCAGTAAAAAACAGTAATTATTCGAAAATATTCTTCTTTGAAGATTTCCTATCCAGCAAATTCCACTTTGTAAAACAAATACTAGGAGGAATATTCGTAACGATCGCAATGGTAGGATTAGACCAAGATTTGATGCAAAAAAACCTGAGCTGTGCAACTATTGGCGAAGCCCAAAAAAACATGTTTACCTTTACAGGGATATTTGTTCTAATCAATATTTTCTTTCTTAGTGTTGGTGCCTTGCTGTATATTTATGCCACAAAAAACGGAATCGAAGTTCCTATCGATTTAGTTACAGGAAAACCAAGAACCGATTTACTTTTTCCTGAAATCGCTTTTCATCACCTAAGCCTAATTCCATCGGTGATTTTCTTACTGGGATTAACAGCAGCTACATTTGCTACTACTGATTCAGCACTTACAGCACTTACGACTTCTTTCTGTGTTGACTTCTTAGCGATGGATAAAACTGAAAATGCAACCAAAACCAATGCAGTAAAAACAAGACATTTGGTTCATCTCGTTTTTTGTTTTTTAATGTTTCTGGTGATTGTGTTTTTTAATGTCATCAATGACAGCTCGGTAGTGGGAATGATATTTAGGGTAGCTTCCTACACCTATGGACCATTACTAGGATTGTACTGTTTTGGACTATTTATGAAATCAAAAACAGTCAGGGATAAATGGGTGCCTTTGATATGCCTGCTGTCTCCTGCGCTAACTTTTTTTATTAGCGAAAATTCAAAAATATTGTTTTTTGGGTACGTCTTTGACAACGAGCTCATAATCATCAATGGTCTAATCACTTTTATTGGTTTGCTATTAATAAGCAAACCAACTTCAGAAAAAATAAGTTTTTAATTTTTTAGCCCTGATCATCCCGAAGTGTCTAGAGTAAATCCTTTTCCTGTTTTTAAAAAAAAAGAAAAAGATTACTTCATCAGTTCACTTTGCTCGCAGGCAACGGAAAGCAGAAACTAGCTACCTAAAAATTAATATCTATTAGTGGTCAATAAAACTAATGTACAAGCTACCTCTGCCTTGATGTTGTTTAACTCTAAAAGCTGATATAATTCAGGATTCTCTGTTCCGGGATTAAAAATGACACGTTTTGGCTTTGCTTCCACTATATAATTGTAGTAGTCACGCTGACGTGCCGGATTTAAATATAAAGTGATTGTATCAATATTTGATAAAGGAATTGCTTTAGTTTTGATTTTTATTCCTGCCACTTCCCCTGCATTTTGACCAATAGCCAGTACCGAATGTCCTTTATCTACAAGCATTTCTATGGCTTTGAATGCATATCGTTCTGGTTTTGTGGTCGCACCTAAAACTACAGTTTTTTTATTTTTCATTATCTCAATTATTATTATTTTTGCAAAAGTAGTAAAATACTATAGTCCCTTTTCATTTAAAATCAATATCTTTCGATTTCATTTGGTACAATAAAAAGCTAAAATCACTTTAACTATAACCTTTTATTAATATTTAGAGCGCTAATTTCTGTACCCAAACCTACTAATTTCGCAAAAAAACATGGAACTTTTTATTTCTCTATTTGCCGCACTTTTCTCCGTTTTGAACCCCATAGGAACTGTACCAATTTTCGTTGGACTTACTATGGACGACGATGAAAAAGAACGCTCCCGAATTTCATTATGGACAGCTATCAACGTTTTTATCATCTTAGTGATCTCCTTTTTTTTCGGTGAATATGTTTTGTCTTTTTTTGGAATTAGCATCGAAGCACTCCGTATTGCGGGGGGGATTATTATCGCCACCTCAGGGTTTTCATTACTGACAGGGAATTTCAATAAGAAAAGAGGAGTAAATAAAAAAGTAGCGAATGATGCCCAAAGGAGGAATGATATTGCTTTAACGCCTCTAGCTATTCCGATGCTGGCTGGTCCTGGATCAATCTCATTATTGATTGCCTTTTACCACGAACACCACGAAATGTTTGAAATTATCATTTCGGTTTTGGCAATATTTGCCGTTGCCGTTGCGATATTTATTACGTTAAGAAGTGCGCATTATTTGGCTAAAATATTAGGAGCTTCAGGAATTGTGGCTATTTCAAGAATTGTGGGATTTATCGTAATTGCTATTGGAGTTCAATATATTATTAGTTCGATAATAACGATTGTCCAAACTAATTTAATGTAAAAATATATTCACAAAAAAAGACCTTCATTTCTGAAGGTCTTTTTTTTTATGCTTTAGGAAGGAAAATTTCCGCCATCATGCATCGGGCGCTTCCGCCACCGCAAGCTTCTATTGTATCTAAACTCGAACTAAGAATGGCAGCATGTTTTTCTAACTGTCCTATTTGCTTAGGAGTCAAACTTTGATGCGCAGCTGTGCTCATCACCAAATATCGTTTATCATCTTCGCCGCGTACTTCCAACATATTTCCTGCGAAATTATTGACTTGATCTTCTGTGATTAATATAATTTCTTTATTGTCCTTTTTTAGATTATCCAAAACCATTTTTCGCTCTTTTTTGTCATCTATGCAATCTGCACAAATTACAGCAAAAGTTTCACCCAAACACATCATCACATTGGTATGATAGATTAGTTTTCTTTCTCCGTTTACCGTTTGAAAGGCTTCAAAAATCACAGGTTCATAATCAAAATCTTCACAGAACTCTATAAAAAGCTCTTCATCAGCTCTTGGCGACAACGCACAATATGCTTTTTCATTCGCTCTATCAAGAAGTAAGCTACCCGTTCCTTCTAAGAAAAAACCATCATCTTCAGCTTCAGTATAGTCAACAATGTTTTCTATTTTAAATCCCTTTTCTTCTAACATATCCAAGATTTCCTCACGGCGTTCCTCACGACGATTCTTAGCAAACATAGGATACAAAGCCACATCAGCATTTTCATGGAATGATACCCAATTATTAGGAAAGATACTATCTGGCGTGTCTGGATTCAAAGTATCATCAACTACTGTAACATCAACTCCAACAGCTCTTAATTTCTCTACGAAATCATCAAATTCTTGTTGTGCTTTAGCATTTACAGTTGCTGGCAACAGGCCGTCCAACACTTTCTGATAATAATTATTTATAGCGGTTTGCTCATTCATTCTAAACGCAACAGGGCGAATCATTAATATGGAGTTTGTCGTTTGTTTCATTTTTGTCTTTTTTTATTTGTTTTACACCGCAGAAACGCACTACAATGAGTCTCTGAGCTGCTATAAAATTAATCTCTAATCAATGGTAAAGTGGAGCATCGTAATAAACCTTCCTGCTTGGAGATCTCAGCATAAGCAATTTCTTCTACTGTGAAACCATTATCTCGCAACCAATTGTTTAACCTGGTGAAATTTTTCTCAGAAACTACCACATTGGAATCAATAGAAAAAATATTGGAATTCATTTTATACATTTCCTCTCTTGTGATATGAAATAAATTTTCTTTCCCAAAAAGCGCTACCAAATACATATAATCTGCTTCTTCACGAAACCCACTTTTATATATTATCCCTTTATCAACGCCTACGGGTTGGAAACAGCAGTCCAGATGTAAGGCATTGTCCCTTGCTTCAATTTTTGATTTAACCAAATCGAATTCCTTCACAATTTTATTAGGAAATAAATCCTTAATAAACTCTACTCCTTGCATATTTGTTCTGGCTGTAATATAGGATGCATAGTCACTTCCTTTATAAGTACCAATGAAGACATGGTCGTTCCAAAGCATGACATCGCCACCCTCTATATGAACTTCTTCAGGCGGACGCACCACCTTTTCAGGATCAATCTGATCAATTATATATTGGATTGCATCTAACTCCGATTCGCGATCTGGTAAAATATTAGATTTAATAAAAATATCATCAATAACAAACCCAATATCTCTGGTAAATATCTGATTGTAATTTTCAATTAATTCAGGTCGAAAAACGGTTACATCATATTTCTTCAGCACTTTATTAAACGCCTCCATCTCAATTACCATGTCTTTTTCAACCGGATAGGTTCCAGCTAAAATATGCTCCAGTGATTTTGGATCATATGCCTCAGAAATGGAAGGGGTTGGTCCATTATTAACCGCAGTACCTAACACTACAGCTCTCAATCTTGAAGTCTCGTTATTTACTTTTAATTCTAGCATATATTTATTTACTATTTTGAGCAAAGATAAAAAAAGCCTCACTAGTTAGTGAAGCTTTTTTTTAATACTCTTTTTTTTTATTCAGGTTTGTTAAAATCCCTTAAGGCAGCGCCTGTATAGATTTGTCTTGGCCTTCCTATTGGCTCTTTATTTTCACGCATCTCTTTCCATTGTGCAATCCAACCTGGCAAACGACCTATAGCAAACATCACGGTAAACATATCAGTAGGAATACCTAATGCTCTATAAATAATTCCAGAATAGAAATCTACATTTGGATACAAGTTTCTTGATTTGAAATACTCATCTTCTAAAGCAGCAGCCTCTAATTTTTTAGCAATAGCCAAAATAGGGTCGTCTACTCCTAAAGTCTCTAAAACCTCATTTGCCGCTTTCTTTATGATTTGCGCTCTTGGGTCAAAACTTTTGTAAACTCTATGTCCAAATCCCATTAAACGGAATGGATCTTCTTTGTCTTTAGCTTTAGCCATATATGCGTCTGTGTCACCACCATTCTTGTGAATTTCTTCTAACATTTCAAGAACAGCTTGATTTGCACCACCATGAAGTGGACCCCAAAGTGCAGAAACTCCCGCAGATATGGATGCAAATAATCCAGCATGCGAAGAACCTACCATTCTCACAGTTGACGTAGAGCAGTTTTGCTCATGGTCTGCGTGTAGAATAAATAACTTATCTAAAGCATCAATTACTATCGGACTTGCTTTATAAGGCTCCGTTGGCAGTTTAAACATTAAATTCATGAAGTTTTCAACATACCCTTTGGTATTATCATAATAGTTCAAAGGATAACCCATGCTTTTTCTATAAGTCCAAGTTGCAATAACCAAGAATTTACCCATTGTCTTACATACAGCCTGATACATTTCCTTGTCATTGTCAACGTTTACCGATTTAGGGTTAAACGCAGTCAAAGCACTAGTCAAAGCAGCTAAAACACCCATAGGATGTGCTGTTCTAGGAAAACCATCAATGATGCTTTTCATTTCTTCATTGACTAAGGTATATTTTCTAATATCAACCTCAAATTGTTCCAGCTGTTCTGCAGTTGGCAATTCTCCGAAGATCAAAAGAAATGAAACTTCTAAAAAATCAGCCTTTTCAGCTAGGTCCTCAATTGAATATCCTCTGTAACGCAGAATTCCAAGTTCCCCATCCAAGAAAGTGATTTTACTGGTACAAGAACCTGAATTTTTATACCCTGGGTCAAGAGTGATTATCCCAGTTAAATCTCGTAATTTTTTAATATCGATAGCTTCTTCGTTTTCACTTCCTTTAATTATCGGAAATTCATATCTTTTACCATCAATTTCTATTGTAGCTGTTTTTGACATAATATTTTGAAAATAAATCTTTACATTTAATAATTTACCAAATCTAAGGATAATAACATGAATTAAAAAGAGAAATTGTCACTGATATTGTTAAATTCAACAAAAAAGCCATTCGTTTAATACGAATGGCTTTAAAAAATATAAATCTTGAAATCTTATTTTATTTTGAATGCTTTTTTCCCAGGAAAATAAGCAGTTTCTCCCAGCTCTTCTTCTATTCTTAACAATTGGTTGTATTTAGCCATACGGTCAGAACGAGACGCAGAACCAGTCTTAATTTGCCCACAGTTTAAAGCAACTGCTAAATCAGCAATTGTATTATCTTCTGTTTCACCTGAGCGGTGTGACATTACTGAAGTATACCCTGCATTTTTAGCCATGTTTACGGCTGCAATCGTCTCAGTAAGAGTACCAATTTGATTCACTTTGATAAGAATTGAATTTGCGATTCCTTTTTCTATACCAGTAGACAAACGCTCTACGTTTGTAACAAATAAATCATCACCTACTAATTGTACTTTATCTCCAATTTTTTCAGTTAATAATTTCCATCCGTCCCAGTCATTTTCGTCCATACCATCTTCAATAGAGATGATTGGGTATTTAGAAGCTAATTCAGCTAAATAATCAACTTGTTCAGCAGAAGTTCTTACTTTACCTGTTTCACCTTCAAATTTAGAGTAATCGTATTTCCCGTCTACATAAAATTCTGCAGCAGCACAATCTAAAGCGATCATAATCTCATCGCCAAATGTATACCCAGCTATTTCAACAGCTTTTTTGATAGTATCTAATGCATCTTCAGTTCCACCAGCTAAATTTGGTGCAAAACCACCTTCATCACCTACTGCTGTAGAAAGACCTCTATCATGTAATACTTTTTTAAGGCTATGGAAAATCTCAGTTCCCATTTGCATTGCATGAGTAAAAGAAGTTGCTTTTACAGGAAAAATCATAAATTCTTGAAATGCAATTGGCGCATCAGAATGTGAACCTCCATTGATAATATTCATCATTGGAACCGGTAAAGTGTTTGCAGAAACCCCACCCACGTATCTATATAAAGGCAACCCTAATTCATTAGCAGCTGCTTTTGCAACAGCAAGAGAAACTCCTAAAATCGCATTTGCCCCTAAATTTGATTTATTTGGAGTACCATCCAATTCAATCATGGTTTGATCGATTAAATTCTGTTCAAAAACTGAAGTACCCAATAATTCTTCAGCAATAACGGTATTAACATTTTTCACTGCATTCAAAACTCCTTTTCCTAAAAACGCTTTTCCTCCATCACGTAACTCTACAGCCTCATGTTCTCCGGTTGAAGCTCCAGATGGAACTGCCGCTCTTCCTAAAACTCCATTATCTGTAACTACATCTACTTCAATAGTAGGGTTTCCTCTCGAATCGAAAATTTGTCTTGCGTGAATTTTGATAATAATACTCATACTACTTTATTTAAAATTATAATACTACAAATATATCCTATCTTTTTAAATGATAATATCAAAATAATGAATGTTATTAACGAAAACGATATAATTATTTTCCAAAACTAAATAATTGGCATATTTCTTCTAAATTACTTCCTCCTTTTTTATTTTTAATTAAAAAATGGGAAAAGCTGACAACAGAAACCGAAAAACTGTTAAACTAGATCCATTTTTCTCCTTACCATTAAATTTTAAAAACAAACTACTCATTATAAGCAATTTATATACAAAAATTGAAAGCAAGATGGACACACTGTACAATTTAAATAATTTACCACAAATTGTAGAGCTATTGAAGAATCACTCCACACCTTTACAAAACACAGAAGACCTATACCCTTTAATAGACTATATAGGAGATGCAAAATATGTTCTACTTGGTGAAGCTTCTTACGGAACACACGCATACTGCACATGGATAGCGTAAATAACACAACGCATAATCTAGCAAAAAGGATTTTCATTTGTGGGTATTGAAGTAGACTGGCCACATTGCCATCGCCTAAATCAATACGCAAAGGGATACCTAAATTCCGGCACAGACATTTATAGTTTTAAGAGTGCGTTCAAACGATGGCCTACATGGAGGTGGGCCAATTGTGAAACAGCAGCATTTATTGAGTGGCTCAAAGACTACAACAATAAGTTAACAGCCGATAGAGAAATTGGGGAACTGAGACAAGAAAAATAAAAGCCCCCGAAGCCATAAAAGGAAATTGGCAACATGCATTTAACATTGCAAGTAATGGTCAAAACAAACTGTTACTAATGAACAAAATCCGAAATAAAAAATGCATTTCAGACTATATTAACCACCGCGCAACAGGACTAGTCTCCAACCCTTAATACGAAACCTATAGAAATTACGTCCCCAGCATTATACCACAGAGGTCATCTGCCTTTATTTATATTGATTTAACAACTGTACTACATGCCTTAAACATCCAACCTGACGGAAGCCAAATCCCCGAAACGTATCCATTTGGAATCTAAAATAAAATAATAATATAAAAAAAGGCCTGACTTTACTAGAAAGTCAGACCTTATATAATCTGATAAATTGCTGATTAAACAGCAATATTTTTTATCTTTTAATGTTTTCAATAAATTGATCAAACAAATAAGAAGAATCATGTGGCCCAGGACTTGCTTCCGGGTGGTATTGAACTGAAAAACAATTTTTATTTTTCATACGCATACCAGCTACAGTTCCGTCATTAAGATGAAGATGTGTAATCTCTAAGTCTGGATTATTGTCCAATTCTTCTTTACTTACCGCAAAACCATGGTTTTGAGAGGTGATCTCTCCATTCCCCGTAATTAAATTCTTTACCGGATGATTTATTCCTCTATGTCCGTTAAACATTTTGTAAGTTGAAACTCCATTTGCCAAACCAATTACTTGATGACCCAAACAGATTCCAAACAATGGCTTATTGTCTTCGAGTATTTCCTTAGCTACTTGAATTGCACTTGAAAGTGGCTCAGGATCACCCGGGCCATTTGACAAGAAATAACCATCAGGATTAAACGCAGCCAAATCTTCATATGATGAATCAAATGGAAAAACTTTAATATAGCAATCTCTTTTAGCAAGATTACGCAGGATATTCGCTTTGATTCCCAAATCTAAAGCTGAAATCTTATATGTTGCATTCTCGTCACCATAAAAATAAGGCTCTTTAGTAGAAACTTTTGATGCCAACTCCAAGCCTTTCATGTCTGGAACATTAGCCAATGCTGCTTTTAACACTTCAACGGCAGTTCCATCAGTACATATTACAGCATTCATAGCACCATTATCTCTAATATAACTAACCAATGCTCTTGTATCTACATCAGAGATACAAATTAGATTTTCTTTAATAAAGTAATCCTCTAAACTTTCAGAAGCATCAGCGCGAGAATAATTGAAGCTAAAATTTTTACAAACCAATCCAGAGATTTTAATACTAGATGATTCAACTTCATTTTCATTGACACCATAATTTCCAATATGGGCATTGGTAGCTACCATTATCTGTCCAAAATAAGAAGGGTCGGTAAATATTTCTTGATAACCAGTCATTCCTGTATTGAAACAAACTTCACCAAAAGTTGTTCCGCTAATTCCTATCGATTTTCCGTGAAAAATGGTACCATCACTTAATAAAAGCATGGCGCTTTGTCTTGTTGTATATTTCATTCGTTGATTTCTATTATTGTTTTAATAGTCTCATGGAACTCGCAAAGCTCGTTTCATTTGTAGTTAAATATTGTGCAAATTTAATTCTTTAATGCAATGGAAACAAACTTTTGAAATTTATTATGAAAATAAAAAGTCCTTACCTAGCCCTGATGAAAACGACATATTTCACCTTTATTCTTTCCAAAGCAAAAGATATAGCGCACAGCAGGAGCCATACTGAAACAATCCTTACTGATTTGCTCCAAAAAAAAAACAAAAAAAAAGGATAAACTATAAATAGCTTATCCTTAATTTTTATTGAATGATTATCTTCATAACTATTCAGCTGCGTCTGTAGTTGTTTCAGTTTCAGCGGCTGGAGCTTCAGTAGCTTCATCTGCTTTCTTTGCTTTTCCACCACGACGGCTTTTCGCTTTTTTAACTTCTTTTTTACCACCATTGTAAAGTTCATTGAAATCTACAAGTTCGATCATTGCCATATCAGCATTATCTCCCAAACGATTCCCAACTTTAATGATACGTGTGTATCCACCTGGACGGTCACCAACTTTAGCAGCTACGTCTCTGAACAAGTCAGTTACCGCATATTTGCTACGTAAGTAAGCGAAACAAATACGACGATTGTGCGTAGTATCAGTTTTTGATTTTGTTATTAAAGGCTCAACGAATTGTTTAAGCGCTTTTGCTTTAGCAACAGTAGTGTTAATACGTTTGTGCTCGATAAGAGAACAAGCCATATTAGCTAACATAGATTTTCTATGTGCAGTCTGTCTGCTAAGGTGATTGAATTTTTTTCCGTGTCTCATGACCAATTTATTTTAACTTCATCTTGCTACAATCCATTATGGAGAGCAAAATATGAAGTAAATTATTCTTTATCTAGTTTGTATTTCGCTAAATCCATTCCAAAGTTTAAATTCTTAATTGCAACTAGTTCATCTAGTTCCGTTAAAGATTTTTTACCGAAATTACGGAATTTCATTAGGTCATTTTTATTAAACGATACTAAATCACCAAGTGTATCAACTTCAGCCGCTTTCAAACAATTTAATGCTCTTACAGATAAGTCCATATCAACAAGCTTAGTTTTAAGCAATTGTCTCATATGTAATGATTCCTCATCATACGATTCTGTTTGTGCGATTTCATCAGCCTCAAGTGTAATTCTTTCGTCAGAGAACAACATGAAATGGTGAATTAAAACCTTGGCAGCTTCAGTAAGTGCATCTTTTGGATTGATAGAACCGTCAGTTTTTATTTCAAAAACTAATTTTTCATAATCTGTTTTTTGCTCTACACGGAAATTTTCAATTGCATACTTCACATTTTTTACCGGAGTAAAAATTGAATCAGTAAAAATGGTTCCAATTGCAGCATTCTGTTTTTTGTTCTCTTCAGCAGGAACATATCCTCTACCTTTTTCGATTGTTAAATCGAAATTCAGTTTGATTTTTGGATCTAGATTACAGATAACAAGTTCTGGGTTCAAAACTTGGAAACCTGAAATAAATTTTTGAAAATCACCAGCTGTTAATTGATCTTTACCTGAAACAGAAATAGTAACTGCTTCATTATCTATATCTTCAATTTGACGTTTGAAACGTACCTGTTTAAGATTAAGAATAATTTCGGTAACATCCTCAACAACTCCTGAGATAGTAGAAAACTCATGATCTACACCTTCTATGCGAACAGATGTAATTGCATAACCTTCTAATGCTGAAAGCAAGACTCTTCTAAGTGCATTACCAACGGTCAATCCGTATCCTGGTTCTAAAGGTCTGAACTCAAACTTACCTTCAAAATCGGTTGAATCGATCATGATAACTTTATCGGGCTTCTGAAAATTAAATATTGCCATAAATTTCGACTAAGTCAATTATTATTTGTTGTACAACTCTACGATTAATTGTTCTTTAATGTTTTCTGGAATTTGAAGTCTTGCCGGTACAGTAACAAAAGTACCTTCTTTTACGTCATTGTTCCAAGTAATCCATTCATAAACATGACTTGAATTAGATAAAGAACGTTCGATAGCCTCTAAAGATTTAGATTTTTCACGAACAGCAACCTTATCACCAGGTTTAAGGTGGTAAGAAGCAATATTTACCACATCACCATTAACAGTGATGTGTCTGTGAGATACAAGTTGTCTAGCGCCTCTTCTAGAAGGAGCGATACCCATTCTGAATACTACGTTATCTAATCTTGCTTCACACAATTGTAAAAGAACTTCACCAGTAACTCCTTTAGTAGCCGATGCTTTTTTGAATAAACCTCTGAATTGTTTTTCTAAAATTCCGTAAGAATATTTAGCTTTTTGCTTTTCCATTAACTGGATAGCGTACTCAGATTTTTTTCCTCTTTTTTTAGCCATCCCGTGTTGTCCAGGTGGGTAACTTCTTCTTTCGAAAGCTTTATCATCTCCGAATATTGCTTCGCCAAATTTACGAGCAATTCTAGTTTTTGGACCAGTATATCTTGCCATTTCTTAAAATTAAATTAAGGTAGAGATTATGAATTCAGGTCATATCCTTCGATAATCGTATATTCTACCTAGTTATACTTAAATATTATTATTAAACTCTACGTCTCTTAGGAGGACGACATCCGTTGTGAGGCATTGGAGTAACATCGATAATCTCAGTCACTTCAATTCCACCGTTATGCAAAGAACGGATAGCAGACTCACGTCCGTTTCCTGGTCCTTTTACATAAACCTTAACTTTTTTAAGTCCTGCTTCAATAGCTACTTTACTACAATCTTCTGCTGCCATTTGGGCTGCGTATGGAGTGTTCTTTTTAGAACCTCTAAAACCCATTTTACCAGCTGAAGACCAAGAAATAACTTCACCTTTTTTGTTTGTCAAAGAAATAATGATGTTATTGAAGGTAGCAGAAATATGAGCTTCTCCCGTTGATTCAACGATAACTTTACGTTTTTTTGCAGTTGCTTTAGCCATATTACTTATTATTTAGTTGCTTTTTTCTTGTTGGCAACAGTTTTTCTTTTACCTTTTCTTGTTCTAGAGTTGTTCTTAGTTCTTTGTCCTCTTAAAGGAAGACCAGTTCTATGACGGATACCTCTGTAACAACCAATATCCATTAAACGTTTGATGTTTAAAGAAACTTCAGAACGCAATTCTCCTTCAATTTTGAATTCTGATACCGCTTCACGAATTGCTCCGATCTCGTCATCATTCCAGTCTTGAACTTTTTTATCTTGGCTTACTTGAGCTTTATCTAAAATCTCAATAGCTCTACTATTTCCTAATCCGAAGATGTAGGTAAGTGCTATAACACCTCTCTTGTTTTTCGGGATATCTACCCCTGCTATTCTTGCCATAACTATCCTTGTCTTTGTTTAAATCTAGGATTCTTTTTGTTTATAACGTACAATCTCCCTTTTCTACGCACAATCTTGCACTCGGGACTTCTCTTTTTTACTGATGCTCTAACTTTCATTGTGAATATCCTTTAATATCTATAAGTAATTCTTGCTTTTGACAAATCATATGGGCTCATTTCCAGTTTCACTTTATCACCAGGTAATAATTTGATATAATGCATACGCATTTTTCCAGATATATGAGCAATAACAATATGTCCATTCTCTAATTCTACACGGAACATCGCATTTGATAATGCTTCAATGATTGATCCGTCTTGTTCTATTGCTGATTGTTTTGCCATAAAATTAAGCTACTGCTTTTCTATTTTTTCCACTCTTCATTAAACCATCATAATGTTTGTTTAACAAGTATGAATTAATTTGTTGAATTGTATCTATCGCGACACCAACCATAATTATTAATGAGGTACCCCCAAAAAACATTGCCCAAGATTGTTGAACATCCATAAGACTAACAATAATCGCTGGGAACACAGCTATCAAAGCAAGAAATAAAGATCCTGGGAAAGTTATCAAAGACATCACTTTATCAAGAAAATCTGAAGTTTCAACCCCAGGTCTGATACCTGGAATAAATCCTCCGCTTCTCTTAAGATCATCAGACATCTTATTAGTAGGAACAGTAATCGCGGTATAAAAGAATGTAAAGACAACTATTAGAGTTGCAAATACAAGGTTATACCAAAAACCGAACATATTACTAAAAGCGCCAACAACTGATTGCGATGCATCTGATTTTGATAATCCAGCAACAGCAGCTGGAATGAACATAATCGCCTGAGCAAAGATAATAGGCATAACTCCTGCAGCATTAAGCTTTAAAGGAATCCATTGTCTATTACCACCCATCATATCTTGTTCAAAATCCCCTGATGTAGTACGACGAGCGTACTGAACTGGTATCTTTCTAATTGCCATGGTTAACAAAACACATGCAACAATAACTAAAAGCCAAATAATAATTTCGATAACCAATAACATTGGTCCACCGTTGTTATTCGTAACTCTTGTAGTAAATTCTTGTATGAATGCTTGTGGGAACCTAGCAAGTATACCTACCATAATTAATAGAGAAATACCATTTCCAATTCCTTTATCAGTTATTTTTTCTCCTAACCACATGGCAAATATTGTACCTGTAACCAAGATAATTACTGAAGAAAATAAGAATTCAAAGGAATTAAACCCTAATAAAAATGCACTACTAGGTAAAGTTCTGTAAAGATTGTAGATATAAGTTGGCCCCTGAACTAAAGTAATAACAATAGTTAACCAACGTGTAATCTGATTGATCTTTTTTCTACCACTTTCCCCGTCATTTTGAAGCTTTTGCAAATAAGGAATCGCAATTCCCATAAGCTGAACAACAATAGACGCAGAAATGTAAGGCATGATTCCTAAAGCAAAAACTGACGCTTTAGAGAACGCACCACCAGTAAACATATCTAGAATAGATCCGATACCACTTTTGGTTTGACCGGCTAAACTAGTTAACTGTGTTGCATCGATCCCTGGAAGCGTAACATGTGCTCCAAAACGATAAACTAAAAGCAGACCTAATGTAATTAGGATTCTGTTTTTTAGTTCCTCGATTTTCCAAACATTGCTTATTGATTCAATAAATTTCTTCATAAATCGAAAATTACATTGTTACAGCTTCTCCTCCAGCAGCTTCAATAGCAGCTTTTGCAGTAGCGGTAAATTTGTGAGCGGTTACTTTTAATTTTGCTTTCAATTCTCCTCTTCCTAAAATCTTAACGATTTCATTTTTAGTTGCCAAACGGTTTGCTACATAAGTTGTCATATCGACACTATCTGTAATAATACCATTATCAACTAATAATTGAAGAGTATCTAGATTCACACCTTCGTAGTCTTTACGATTGATGTTTGTAAAACCAAACTTAGGTACACGTCTTTGAAGTGGCATTTGCCCTCCTTCAAAACCAATCTTTTTAGAATAACCAGAACGAGATTTCTGTCCATTGTGACCTCTTGCAGAAGTACCACCTTTTCCAGAACCTTCTCCTCTACCTAATCTTTTATTTTGACTGTGTGTCGACCCTTCAGCTGGTTGTAAGTTACTTAAATTCATAACAGTATTTGTTATTTAGCTTCTTCTACAGAAACTAAGTGTTTAACTTTGTTTATCATCCCAAGGATTGTAGGGTTTGAATCATGCTCTACCACTTGACCCATTTTACGTAGACCTAAAGCTACTAATCCTCTTTTTTGATCAAGTGGACAGTTGATTTTACTTCTAACTTGTTTTACTAATAATTTAGCCATAATTTCCTTGAATTAACCTTTAAAAACTTTCTCTAAAGAAACTCCTCTTTGTTTTGCAACAGTGTGAGCGCTTCTCATTTGTAATAAAGCATCAAAAGTTGCTTTTACTACGTTGTGAGGATTTGATGATCCTTGAGATTTAGATAATACATCGTGAATCCCTACTGATTCAAGAACTGAACGAACAGCTCCACCAGCAATAACTCCTGTACCATGAGAGGCAGGAATTAAAAACACACGTGCACCACCAAATTTACCTTTTTGTTCGTGAGGAACTGATTGACCATGTAAAGGAATTTTTACTAAATTTTTCTTCGCATCTTCTACTGCTTTAGCAATTGCTTCAGAAACATCTTTAGATTTACCTAATCCATGACCCACTACTCCATTTTCATCACCTACAACTACAATAGCAGAAAAACCGAAAGCTCTACCACCTTTTGTAACTTTAGTAACACGATTAACACTCACCAAACGATCTTTTAATTCAAGACCACTTGGTTTTATTAACTCTACATTCTTGTATTTACTATTAGACATACTATATTAGAATTTAAGTCCAGCCGCTCTCGCGCCTTCTGCTAATGATTTAATACGACCGTGATACAAGTAACCTCCTCTATCGAATGTTACGACTTCTATCCCAGCTTTTAACGCTTTTTCTGCTACTAGTTTTCCAACAGCAATAGCAACTTCCACGTTTGTACCTTTTCCTATTTCTTTTTCTCTTGAAGATGCAGCCAACAATGTAACTCCGTTTACGTCATCAATTAATTGAGCATAAATTTCTTTGTTACTTCTAAATACAGATAATCTTGGATTAGCAGCAGTACCACTAATCGATTTTCTAATTCTGAATCTAATTCTCTGTCTTCTCTGAGGTTTCGTTAATGACATAATTTTATTTTTTATGCTGATTTACCTGCTTTTCTTCTTAATACTTCCCCTACAAATTTAACACCTTTTCCTTTGTACGGCTCAGGCTTACGAAAGCCTCTAATTTTTGCCGCAACTTGTCCTAGAAGTTGTTTATCAAACGAAGTTAACTTCACAATTGGGTTCTTACCTTTTTCAGATATAGTTTCTAGAGTTACCTCTGGAGCTACTTCCAAAACAATATTGTGTGAGAATCCAAGAGCTAAATCTAATTTTTGTCCTTGATTTGAAGCTCTATAACCAACTCCAACCAATTCTAATGACTTTGTAAAACCATCAGTTACACCTATAATCATATTATTGACTAAAGATCTATACAAACCGTGCTTTGCTCTGTGGTCTTTGTGATCAGACGATCTTTCTACTTGAACTTGACCGTCTTCAACTGTTACAGTTACGTCCGAAAACTCCTGTGTAAGTTGACCATTTTTTCCTTTTACCGTAATAATACCATCTTTAACTTCTACAGTTACTCCGGCAGGGATTACGACTGGATTTTTACCTATTCTTGACATCTTATAGAATATTTATTAGTATACGTAACAAATTACTTCACCACCTACATTTAATTGCTTCGCTTTCTTTCCAGTCATCAATCCTTTTGATGTTGAAACGATAGCGATGCCTAATCCGTTAAGGATTCTAGGAATGGTAGAAGAACTTGAATACTTACGTAAACCTGGTTTACTAATTCTTTGGATATCTCTAATTACTGACTCTTTAGTATCTTTATCATACTTCAAAGCAATTTTGATCGAACCCTGTACAGCGTTGTCTTCAAATTTGTAACTTAAGATATAACCTTGATCAAATAAGATCTTTGTGATTTCTTTTTTTAGATTAGATGCAGGAATTTCGACAACTTTGTGGTTTGCAGCCACAGCGTTTCTAACTCTTGTTAAATAATCCGCAATAGGATCTGTATACATGTTTATTGATTTGCGGTTTTGGTTTTCAATTAATTATTAATCGAACCTGAAACCAATTTATAAATATTAATGATACAGACGTAACTAGGTTAAGTCTGTATCAGAACGTAATAAATTACGTTTTACCAAGATGCTTTTTTAACACCAGGTATCAATCCGTTATTTGCCATTTCACGAAATGTAACACGTGAAAGACCAAATTGACGCATATAACCTCTAGGTCTACCTGTTAATTTACAACGATTGTGCAAACGAACTGGCGAAGCATTTTTTGGTAACTTTTGCAAACCTACGAAATCTCCAGCTTCTAACAAAGCTTTTCTTTTCTCAGCATACTTAGCTACCGTTTTTTCTCTCTTCACCTCACGGGCTTTCATTGATTCTTTAGCCATGTCTTAATTCTTTTTAAAAGGTAATCCTAATTCAGCCAATAACGACTTTGCTTCTTTATCAGTGTTTGCAGTAGTTACAAAAGTGATATCCATACCTGAAATTTTGTTTACTTTGTCAATATCAATTTCTGGGAAAATGATTTGCTCCAAAACTCCAAGGTTATAATTTCCTCTTCCGTCAAAACCAGTAGCTTTAATACCACCGAAATCTCTTACACGTGGCAAAGCTGAAGTAATAAGTCTATCTAAAAACTCATACATTCTTTCTCCACGCAAAGTAACTTTTGCTCCAATTGGCATACCTTTTCTCAATTTGAAAGACGCAACGTCTTTCTTTGATATTGTAGATATTGCTTTTTGTCCAGTGATCTTTGTTAACTCATCAACTGCATAGTCAATAAGTTTTTTATCAGATACAGCTGCACCAACTCCACGGCTCAAAACGATTTTTTCCAATTTAGGAACTTGCATTACGTTTATGTATCCGTACTCCTCTTTAAGAGCAGAAATAACTCTGTTCTTATATTCCTCTTTCAGTCTAGGTATATACGTCATTACTATAGTACTTGATTAGATTTTTTTGAAAATCTTACTTTCTTATCTCCTTCAACTCTAATTCCTACTCTAGTTGTTTCCTTTGTTTTCGGATCAATTAAAGACAAATTAGAAATTTGTATAGAAGCTTCTTTCTTCACGATACCACCTTGAGGGCTTTTTGCACTAGGTTTCGTATGTTTTGAAACCATGTTTACACCTTCAACAATCGCTTTGTTTTTCTCACGGTCAACACGTAAAACTTTACCCTCTGAACCTTTATGGTCTCCAGCAATTACTCTTACGATGTCTCCTGTTTTTATTTTTAGCTTTATCATCTTAAAACGAATTAAAGCACTTCAGGTGCTAATGATACAATTTTCATGAATTGTTTTTCACGAAGTTCTCTTGCTACTGGACCAAAAACGCGAGTTCCTCTCATCTCACCAGCAGCATTCAATAACACACATGCGTTGTCATCAAATCTGATGTATGATCCGTCGGCTCTTCTCACTTCTTTTCTGGTACGTACAACAACTGCAGTTGAAACAGCTCCTTTTTTAACGCTTCCGTTTGGAGTTGTGTCTTTTATAGAAACTACAATCTTGTCACCAACAGAGGCATACCTTCTTTTGGTACCTCCTAAAACACGGATAGTTAAAACTTCCTTTGCTCCAGTGTTATCTGCTACTTTTAGTCTTGATTCTTGTTGTACCATAATTATTTAGCTCTTTCTAGGATTTCAACTAACCTCCAACATTTAGTTTTACTTAAAGGGCGCGTTTCGCTAATCCTTACCGTATCTCCAATGTTACAGTCGTTCTTTTCGTCGTGTGCGTGATACTTTTTAGTCTTCAACACGAACTTACCGTATAATGGGTGTTTTACTTTACGAACTTCAGCGATTACAATAGACTTATCCATTTTATCCGAAGTTACAACACCAACTCTCTCTTTTCTTAAATTTCTTTTTTCTTCCATCTTTCAGCAGATTACAATTATTGCAACTCTCTTTTTGTAAGCTCTGTAGCTAATCTAGCAACTGATCTTCTTACACTTCTAATTTGAAGTGGGTTTTCAATTGGTGATATAGCATGAGCCATTTTTAGGTCAGCATATATTTTCTTAGTCTGGCTAAGCTTTTCTTGCAACTCCGCTGCAGAAAGATCTTTTATTTCTGATTGTTTCATAATATAATATAGATTATGCTTCGAAATCTCTAGCAACAACGAATTTGGTTTTTACTGGAAGTTTTTGTGCTGCAAGACGTAACGCCTCTTTTGCAACTGACAAAGGAACTCCTCCAATTTCAAACATGATTCTTCCGGGTCTAACTACGGCAGCCCAATATTCAACTGCACCTTTACCTTTACCCATACGTACCTCAAGAGGTTTCTTTGTGATTGGTTTGTCTGGGAATATTTTGATCCATAATTGTCCCTCTCTTTTCATAAAACGAGTTGCAGCAATACGCGCAGCTTCAATTTGACGAGAAGTTAGAAAACATCCATCTTCATGTACAGATTTAATACCAAACATTCCATTAGAAAGTTCATGCCCTCTTTGAGAGTTTCCTTTCATTCTACCTTTCTGTACCTTTCGGTATTTTGTTCTTTTAGGCTGTAACATTTTTCTTTAATTTAAAAATTTACTTTCTTTTACGAGCGTCAGGTTTTCCACCTCTATTAAAGTTAGATTTGCCACGAGGAGCATCTCCACCTTTACCACCAGCTTGTTTTTTGTCCATTCCTGCAAGCGGAGAAAGATCTCTCTTTCCATAGACTTCACCTTTCATGATCCACACTTTGATTCCCATTCTACCGTAAGTAGTATGTGCCTCAGCAAGTGCGTAATCAATATCAGCTCTGAAAGTTGATAGAGGAACTCTACCTTCTTTGAAACCTTCTGAACGTGCCATCTCAGCTCCATTCAAACGACCAGAAACCAAAACTTTAATACCCTCTGCGTTCATACGCATTGAGGCAGCAATAGCCATTTTGATTGCACGTCTGTAAGAAATTCTGCTTTCGATTTGACGACAGATGCTTGTAGCAACTAGATACGCGTCAAGTTCAGGTCTTTTGATTTCAAAGATGTTAATTTGAACCTCTTTGTCAGTAATTTTCTTAAGTTCTTCTTTTAACTTGTCTACCTCTTGTCCACCTTTTCCGATAATAATACCAGGTCTAGCAGTAGTGATAGTAACGGTTACAAGTTTTAAAGTTCTCTCGATGATTACTTTTGATACACTAGCTTTTGATAAACGAGCATGGATATACTTTCTGATTTTGTGATCTTCGGCAAGTTTATCACCATAATCATTTCCACCATACCAGTTTGAGTCCCATCCTCTGATGATACCAAGTCTATTTCCAATTGGATTTGTCTTTTGTCCCATCTTGTATTAAATTGCTTGTGTGTTATTAATAGATCCTAACACGATTGTAACGTGATTAGAACGTTTTCTTATTCTGTGTGCACGACCCTGTGGAGCTGGACGAAGTCTTTTCAACATCATTCCACCATCTACTGTAATCGTTTTAACAAATAAACCTGCCTCTTCCATATTAGCATCAGGGTTTTTTGCTTGCCAGTTGGCAATTACAGATAAAACCAATTTCTCTAATTTTCTTGAAGCTTCTTTAGAACTAAATCTTAAGATGTTTAGTGCTCTTTCTACCTTCTGACCTCTTACCAAGTCCGCTACTAAGCGCATTTTTCTAGGTGAAGTAGGGCAGTTATTCAATTTCGCGAAAGCAATAGACTTATTAGCCTCTTTTCTCGCATCTGCTGTTTCTCTTTTACGAACTCCCATTGCTTCTTATTTTTTACCTTTATTTTTTGCTCCAGCATGACCTCTAAAAGATCTAGTTGGTGAAAATTCTCCTAATTTGTGACCTACCATGTTTTCTGTTACGTAAACTGGTACAAATTGACGACCGTTATGAACTGCGATAGTTTGCCCAACAAAGTCTGGAGTAATCATAGAAGCTCTAGACCATGTCTTAACAACTCCTTTGTTTCCACCTGCAATGTTTTCTTGAACTTTCTTGTCTAACTTATAATGAACGAAAGGTCCTTTTTTTAATGAACGTGCCATATCTTATTATTTCTTTCTACGTTCTACGATATACTTGTTACTCGGGTTTTTCTTAGAACGAGTTCTATAACCTTTTGCTGGTATTCCATTTCTTGAACGTGGATGTCCACCAGAAGAACGTCCTTCTCCACCACCCATCGGGTGATCAACAGGGTTCATCGCTACAGGTCTTGTTCTAGGTCTTCTACCTAACCATCTTGTTCTACCTGCTTTACCAGATACAACTAATTGGTGGTCTGAATTAGAAACAGCTCCAATAGTAGCAGCACAAGTTAACAAGATCAATCTTGTTTCACCTGACGGCATTTTAATTGTTGCATATTTCCCGTCTCTTGCCATTAATTGAGCAAATGTTCCAGCAGAACGAGCAATTACAGCTCCTTGACCTGGACGTAACTCAATACATGATATAACAGTTCCTAATGGAATTCTGCTTAAAGGCAATGTATTACCAATTTCAGGTTGAGATTCAGGACCAGAAACTAATTTCTGACCTACTTTCAATCCGTTTTGAGCAATAATATAAGTTTTCTCACCATCAGCATAAGCCAATAATGCGATAAACGCAGTACGATTTGGATCATATTCGATTGATTTCACTGTCGCAGGAATTCCTTCCTTTGTTCTTTTGAAATCAATAATACGATATCTCTGCTTGTGACCACCACCCGTATAACGCATGGTCATCTTTCCTTGACTATTTCTACCTCCAGAGTTTTTTATCGGCGCTATCAAAGAGCGTTCCGGCTTATCAGTTGTAATGGCGTCATAACCATTCACAACTCTAAATCGCTGACCTGGGGTAATAGGTTTTAATTTTCTTACTGACATTTTTCTATCTTAGATATTGTTGTAAAAATCAATTGTTTCTCCTTCTTGTACTTGAACAATTGCTTTCTTAATTGCATTCGTCTTTCCACTGATTAAACCACTTTTAGTGTATTTTGTAGTTCTATCCGGTCTTACGTTCATCGTGTTAACACTCAAAATAGTCACACCATAAGCAGCTTCAATAGCTTTCTTAATCTCAACTTTATTTGCTTTTTTGTTAACAACGAATCCGAAGCGGTTTAAAACTTCACTTTCTTTGGTTACTTTTTCCGTTACTATAGGTTTAATTATGATGCTCATATCCTATTATTTGCTTAAATTTTCTTCAATTATCTCCAAAGAACTCTCTAAAAGAACTAAGTTATTAGCATTTAAAATAGCATAAGTGCTTAATTCTAAGCTACTTACTACGCTAGACGCCTTTAAATTACGTGAGGACAAATATACGTTTTTATTAACGTCACCCAACACAAACAGAGATTTTTTATTTTCTAACTCTAAAGCTTTCAAAACATTAATGAAATTTTTAGTGTTTGGAGTTTCAAAATTAAAGTCTTCAAGAACGATAATATTTGACTCTTTTGCTTTGATTGAGAAAGCAGATTTTCTAGCCAAACGCTTCAAGTTTTTATTCAATTTGAATGAATAACTTCTTGGTCTTGGTCCGAAAACTGTTCCACCACCTTTAAACAATGGATTCTTTGCACTACCCGCACGAGCAGTACCAGTTCCTTTTTGTTTTTTAATCTTACGTGTACTTCCCGCAACTTCAGCTCTTTCTTTAGCCTTGTGCGTCCCTTGTCTTTGATTAGCAAGATATTGCTTAACATCAAGGTATACTGCGTGATTATTTGGTTCAATTGCGAATACTGAATCAGAAAGTTGAACTTTTCTTCCAGTATCTTTTCCGTTGAAATCTAATACTTTTACTTCCATTACTTGTGAATGATTACATAAGAGTTGTTACATCCAGGAACACATCCCTTAATAACAAGTAGGTTCTTTTCAGTCACTACTTTTAAAACTCTAAGGTTTTGAACGTTTACATTTTCGCCTCCCATACGTCCAGCCATACGCATTCCTTTGAATACTCTAGATGGATAAGATGAAGCTCCTACAGAACCTGGCGCTCTTAAACGGTTATGTTGACCATGAGTTGCTTGACCAACACCACCAAAACCGTGACGTTTTACAACCCCTTGAAAACCTTTACCTTTAGATACACCTTGTACATCTACAAATTCTCCTTCAACAAACATAGAAACATCTATAAGATCCCCTAGTTTTTGTTCTGTTGCAAAATTTTGGAATTCAACGACTTTTTTCTTAGCTACAGTTCCCGCTTTTTTAAAGTGACCTAAAGCCGCTTTTGTGGAATGTTTCTCGTTTTTGTCATCGAAACCAAGTTGCAACGCTTCATACCCGTCAACACCTTTGGTTCTGACTTGGGTAACAACGCATGGTCCAGCTTCGATTACTGTACAAGGAATATTCTTCCCGTTCTCGTCGAAAATGCTAGTCATGCCGATTTTTCTACCAATTAACCCAGACATAATTATTAATTATTAATTATTAAATATAAAAATAGAACACTAACACTTAAGTGAACCCTATTTTTTTTAGTGGTGCAAAAGTATAACTTATTTACACACAAACCAAATAAAATATTTTCCACTTAAATGCAGTGCCCTTCTCTTTCTTAAAAAGCTACTTAAACTTTGATCTCTACTTCAACTCCAGAAGGTAATTCAAGTTTCATCAATGCATCAATTGTTTTTGATGAAGATGAGTAAATGTCAATTAATCTCTTGTATGACATCACTTCGAATTGCTCTCTAGCTTTTTTGTTAACGTGTGGAGAACGTAGTACTGTGAAAAGTTTTTTGTGTGTTGGTAATGGGATTGGACCTGTTACAACTGCACCGGTACTTTTTACCGTTTTTACGATTTTTTCAGCAGACTTGTCTACCAACATATAATCGTAAGATTTTAGTTTTATTCTGATTTTTTGACTCATTTTCTTAAAGATTAAGCGTTTCCTTTTGCTTTTTTGATTACTGCTTCCGAAATATTAGAAGGAGTTTCCGCGTAATGTGAAAATTCCATAGTAGAAGTTGCTCTTCCTGATGAAAGTGTTCTTAATGTCGTAACATATCCAAACATCTCAGACAATGGCACATCTGCTTTAATGGTTTTAGCACCTGCTCTATCACCCATGTCATTAACCTGACCTCTACGACGGTTAATATCACCTACGATATCTCCCATGTTTTCTTCTGGTGTAATAACTTCCATTTTCATGATTGGCTCAAGAATTACAGCTCCAGCAGCCTTAGCTACTTCTCTGTATCCCATTCTAGCTGCAAGTTCAAAAGAAAGTGCATCAGAATCCACAGGGTGAAAAGATCCATCTAAAAGCGTCACTTTCAAACTATCTACCTGATAACCCGCTAACGGACCAGCTTTCATAGCTTCTCTGAAACCTTTTTCAACAGATGGTATGTATTCTTTAGGAACGTTACCACCTTTTACTGCATTCACAAATTGCAATCCAACAGGGACTTTACCATCAACTTCATCAGCAGGCTCTAATTTAAATACGATATCACCGAATTTACCACGACCTCCAGATTGTTTCTTATAAGTTTCTCTGTGTTGAGCAATTTTTGTAAAAGCTTCTTTATATTCAACTTGAGGCTCACCTTGGTTCACTTCAACTTTAAATTCACGACGCATTCTATCAACAAGGATATCTAAGTGAAGCTCACCCATACCTGAAATAATAGTTTGTCCTGAAGCTTCATCAGTTCTAACAGTAAACGTAGGATCTTCTTCAGCTAATTTAGCTAAAGCCATACCCATTTTATCAACGTCAGCTTTGGTTTTAGGCTCAATTGCAATACCAATTACCGGCGCAGGGAATTTCATTGACTCAAGAATAATCGGGTGTTTTTCATCACACAATGTATCTCCAGTTTTAATATCCTTAAATCCTACTGCCGCTCCAATATCACCTGCTTCGATAAAATCGATTGGGTTTTGCTTGTTAGCATGCATTTGATAAATACGAGAGATTCTTTCTTTGTTTCCTGAACGGGTGTTCAATACATAAGAACCTGCATCTAAACGTCCTGAATAAGCACGGAAAAAAGCTAAACGACCTACGAATGGGTCAGTAGCAATTTTAAAAGCTAAAGCAGCGAATGGCTCTTTAACATCTGGCTTACGCAATATTTTAGTTTGATCTTCTTCTAACAATTCAGCATCATCAGGATGAATCCCTTCGATACCATCTTTGTCCATTGGAGAAGGTAAATATTTACATACTGCGTCCAACATAAATTGAACACCTTTGTTTTTAAAAGAAGATCCAGCAATCATCGGAATGATAGCCATATCCATAACCGCAGCTCTTAAAGCGAAGTTAATTTCTTCCTCTGTAATAGAGTTTTCATCTTCCATGAATTTTTCCAACAGATTTTCATCATAATCAGCTACTGCCTCAATAAGAATAGATCTGTATTCCTTAACTTCTTCAAGCATATCTTCAGGAATAGGCACAATATCATATGTAGCTCCTAGACCTTCTTCATGCCATACAATAGCTTGGTTTTTTACCAAATCTACCACACCTCTGAAATCATTCTCTTCACCAATTGGCAAAGTGATTGCAACAGCATTAGATTTCAACATATCTCTTACTTGTTGACAAACCATCAAGAAGTTAGATCCTTGTCTATCCATTTTATTAACAAATCCAATACGTGGTACTTTGTACTGATCTGCTAATCTCCAGTTAGTTTCTGATTGTGGCTCAACACCATCAACAGCACTAAACAAGAAAACCAAACCATCAAGAACACGTAAAGAACGATTCACTTCAACTGTAAAGTCAACGTGTCCCGGTGTGTCAATAATATTAAAGTGATAAGGCAATGTTTCAGGTAATACTTTACCTTGTGTAGTTGGGAAATTCCATTCACAAGTTGTAGCAGCAGAAGTAATAGTAATTCCTCTTTCTTGCTCTTGTGCCATCCAGTCCATTGTTGCAGCACCATCGTGTACTTCACCAATTTTGTGTGATTTTCCTGTATAGAATAATATACGCTCAGTTGTCGTTGTTTTACCAGCATCAATATGAGCAGCAATTCCTATGTTTCTTGTATATTTAAGTTCTCTAGCCATTTCTTAGAATTAAAATCTAAAATGAGAGAACGCTTTATTAGCCTCTGCCATTTTGTGAGTATCCATTCTTTTCTTAACAGCAGCACCTTCTTCTTTAGCCGCAGCTAAACATTCTGAAGCTAACTTTTGAGCCATTGATTTCTCATTTCTTCTTCTTGAATAAAGTATTAACCACTTCATTGCATAAGAAATTTTTCTATCTGGTCTAATTTGCATTGGAATTTGGAATGTAGCACCACCAACTCTACGACTACGTACTTCTACGTGAGGCATAACGTTAGTTAAAGCATCTTTCCATATTTCTAATGATGATTTTTCTGCATCTTGCTTTTTTGATTCTATAATGTCAATTGCATCATAAAATACTTTAAAAGCTGTCGATTTCTTACCGTCCCACATTAAGTTGTTCACAAAACGCGTTACCAATTGGTCATTAAACCTTGGATCTGGTAAAAGTGGTCTTTTCTTTGCCGCTCTTTTTCTCATGTCTTTTTTTTAATAAAATGCCATACCTACATAACCATGACGAATCATGCCTCTACAAGAATAACTTTTTAAATTACTTTTTTGCTTCTTTTGGGCGTTTAGCACCATACTTAGATCTCCTTTGCGTTCTTCCTGCTACTCCTGACGTATCAAGTGCACCACGAACGATGTGATATCTAACTCCTGGTAAATCTTTTACCCTTCCACCCCTAACTAATACTATCGAGTGCTCTTGTAAATTGTGTCCTTCACCAGGGATGTAGGCATTTACTTCATTACCATTTGTCAAACGTACACGCGCTACTTTACGCATTGCAGAGTTTGGTTTTTTTGGTGTTGTAGTGTAAACACGCGTACAAACCCCTCTTCTTTGAGGACAAGAATCTAAAGCAACCGATTTACTCTTCTTAGTTATCTGAGTTCTTCCTGTTCTTACTAATTGTTGAATTGTTGGCATAATTAATACTAAAAATTTATTATGTATATTTAATTCCCGCTTTTTACGGGGTTGCAAATGTATAAATTATTTTTTACTCTACAAACGTTAATCCATTAATTTTCAACAAGATTATTTAACGATTGGAATTTTATTACAAACTTTGGATATTTGCAGTACTTTTATAAAAACTTCTTTTTAATTGAAACATATTATCATATACTTTTTCCTATTCAGCATTGGACTAACATCTTCTGCCCAAAACATCCACTTACAACTCACCGGAAACTCTATTTCTGAAACCAAAGTGATTGACTCCCTAAACTACATATCCAAACATAAAAATGCAAAATCGGTAAGTGACGAGCTTGGATCAGTAGTTGAAAAACTATCAAAAATAGGATTTATTGCAAATAAAATCGTGTTCGAAACAAAAATCAACGACTCCACTTACAACGCAAAAATAAATCTAGGAGAACGAATTACATCAATACACATTTATTTAGATGCAAATTCCATACTAAGCGAATTACTTTTCCCCAACAATCCTAAAGACACACTTATCATTGCTTACACTGAAACCGAAGCCTTCCTGAACCGAAGTCAAAAACTTTTAGACCAAAAGGGCTATTCGTTTTCCAAATTATACCTTACTCAATTTCAAAAAAAAGACTACAAACTAATCGCTACATTAAAAATTGAGTCCGAAAACCTAAGAAAACTTAATTCCATCGTGGTCAATTACGACAAAACCAAACAAAATGACATTTTCCCAAAAGGAAACTTGGCTCAAATCAATCGGAAATACAAAAACCAACTATTCAACCCCGTTCTCTTAAGTAAAATTCACGATGATTTTGAAAAATACAACTTCATCACCCAAATAAAGTATCCCGAAATACTATTCACAAAAGACAGCACCAAAGTTTATGTCTACCTTGAAAAAGCAAAGTCAAACACTTTTGATGGCTTTATTGGATTTAATAATAACGATAGCAAAAAATTAACTTTCAACGGCTACCTTGACCTAAATCTTCAGAACACCTTAAAAGTAGGAGAACAATTCTCATTGTATTGGAAAAGCGACGGAAACAAACAAAAAACATTCAAAACAGCATTAGAACTGCCCTACATCTTCAAAAGTCCCTTAGGAATAAGAGGACAATTGAATATTTTCAAACAAGACAGCATCTTTCAAAACACAAAAACAGCCCTAGACCTAAGTTACTACCTTAATTACAATGGCCGAATCTATTTAGGCTACCAATCCACAATATCAAGTGACATTCAAAACACAAACAACACAATTATTGCTGATTTCCGAAATTCCTACCTAACAGCCGAATTAACCTATCTGAAAATAGACAATCGAAGCTCTCTCTTTCACAACAAAACCAATCTTGACATTAAAACAGGAATTGGAAAAAGAGAAATAAGCAACGGTACTGAAAATACAATCAAGACCCCCCAGTTCTACATTGACTTTTTTGCTATGCACACTTTTTATTTGAACAATAAAAATGCGATCAACATTCGAAGTCAAAACTATTATTTAAAAAGCGCTACTTACATTACTAATGAATTATTCCGTTTTGGAGGTATCAACTCCATTCGTGGCTTTACAGAAAATAGCCTTCAGGCTAATTTCATGACAGCCATTCTGACCGAATACCGATACTTAGTTTCGCCCACACTTTACCTACATACTATATTTGATTACTCCATACTTAGAGACGCAACATTAAAAAAACAACCCAGCGCCAAAACCACACTTTTAGGATTAGGGTTTGGGCTAGGTGTTAAAACAAATAACGGGCTCTTAAAAATCTCAATAGTTACTGGCAGCCAAACCGACCAAACATTAAAATTCTCAAATACTATTATTCAACTTAGCTATGGTGTGAATTTTTAAACCCAAATCACAAACAACAAAAAAACATCATTATATAACCTAAATTTTACATTGTGTTAAAATGTTAAATTTCCTATTATATTGGAAATAGCGTTTCATTAATTAGGATTCTTAACAAATTATTAAGAGTTTTGTGTAACTAATTCAAAATATTAAAAAATGAAACTAAAGTTCAATGGAATCTTAGTACTATTAGTAGTACTTATGGCGCAACTAACTTTTGCGCAAGAGAGAACTGTTACGGGTCTTGTTTCTGACAATGCAGGAATGCCTATACCAGGCGTAAGTGTATTAGTTCAAGGAACAAAATCTGGAACACAAACTGATTTTGACGGGAAATACGCTATCAAAGCTGCTCCAAATCAAATCTTGCTTTTTAGCTACATTGGGATGAAAACTCAATCACTAGCAGCTAAATCATCACTTGTAAACGTTACAATGACTGGTTCAGCAGTAGAACTTGAAGGAGTAGTAGTAACTGCTTTAGGTATTAAAAGAGAAAAAAAATCCTTAGGTTATGCAACTCAAGAATTAAAATCTGAGGAGTTAAAATCTGGAACTTCAAGTGGAAACTTCTTAAATGAACTTTCTGGAAAAGTTGCAGGTGTTAACATCACAAGAAACACCAACTTTGGAGGATCTACTAGTGCGATATCTCGTGGTATCAAATCTATTGGCCAAAGTAATGAGATGCTTATCGTGATTGATGGAATGCCTATAAATAATTCAAACACTTCTATCAACGGTTTAACAGCCCAATCAACAGGTAGAGAAGGATATGATTATGGAAATAATGGTATGGATATCAACCCAGATGACATTGAAAGTGTTAACGTTCTTAAAGGAGCCGCAGCGTCAGCGCTATATGGTTACCTAGCAGGAAATGGAGTATTGATGATTACTACTAAAAAAGGTAGATCTAAAAAAGGATTAGGAATCACTGTTTCATCAGAGGTAGTATCTGGTTCTATTGATAAAAGCACTTTTGTGAAATATCAAAAAGAATATGGTGCAGGTTACGGTGGATCGTACGACAGTAACAATAATGTGTACTTTGGTGATGATGCATCAGCAGGTGATGCTTTCGACCCTAATTTAAACTTATTCCAATGGGATGCATACGCTGCTTATCCTGGAAATGCAAATTACGGTAAAGCAACTCCATGGGTTGGAGCTAAAAATGACCCAACTAGCTTTTTCAAAAACTCACTTTCGCTTGTAAATAGTATTTCATTCGAAGATGCTAATGACAAGAGTAATATGGTTTTTAACTACAGTAATACTAAGCAAACTGGAATTTTACCCAATAGTGATTTGACTAAAAACAACTTTAGTTTAAAATTAAATCATCAATTTACAGATAAATTATCACTTAGCTCTTTTGCTAACTTTTCTAATCAATCTACAACAGGTAGAAACTTGACTGGATATGGTGATAATTTCGTTACTGGTTTCCGTCAATGGTGGCAAACTAATGCTGACATCAAACAACTTGAGCAAGCATACAATGCATCAGGAGGACAAAACATTACTTGGAACAGAACTTCAGACACTGACGGAAGTCCTGCTTACTGGAATAACCCTTATTTTGAACGTTACAAAAACTTTCAAAATGATACTAGAAACCGTTTTGTAGGTTATGCAAATTTAACATATAAAGTTAATGATTGGCTTTCTGCAACAGGTAAAATATCTACAGATACTTACTCTGAGATACGTGAAGAAAGAGTAGCTGTCGGTTCAGTAGCAAAAACTTTTGGTATCAATAGACTAGACGAAACTTCAGGTTACCAACGTTATAATGGAAATTTTTCTGAGCAGAATTATGATTTAATTCTTACGTTCAAGAAAGATTTTGGTGAAGATTTTAATTTAACTGCACTTGTAGGAGGAACAGCAAAAAGAAATATTTTCAATTCTATTACAGCTTCTACTCAAGGTGGGCTAATTGTTCCGGGATTATACGCTCTTGACAACTCACTTTCAACAAGTCCATATGCATATGAAAGAGCTAATAAAAGTGGAGTAAATAGTTACTACGGATCAGCTTCCTTAGGATACAAAGACTTCTTATTCTTAGATGCTACTTCTAGAAGAGACGCATTCTCAAACTTACCAGTAGGAGATAATTATTTATTTAGTAATTCTGTTTCGGGTAGCTGGGTTTTCTCAAGCAACATTGAAACAAACTGGTTATCTTTTGGAAAAGTAAGAGGAGGTTATTCTGAAAGCCCTCTTGGAACACCAGGATTAGCACTAGTTGATACCTATTCAAAATCTGATGCTTTTAACGGACAACAGCAGTACTCCGTAAACAGCACTAAAAACAACCCTAACTTACAACCAATTAAGACCAAAACTTATGAAATAGGTCTTGAAACACAAATGTTCAAAAGAAGACTTGGATTTGATGTAAGTTTATACAAAAACATCAATAACGGAGAAGCAGTAAGCGTGCCTTACTCAACTTCTACAGGAAACTCAGCTCGTTTTTTGAACGCAGCAACTATTGAGAATAAAGGTATCGAACTTCAATTTAATGCGACTCCAGTAAAAACAACTAATTTTGCTTGGGACATCAATTTAAACTGGTCTAAAAACGAAAACTTAGTAACTAAATTAGCAGACGGAGTAGACAACTTACAAGTTAGTTCATTCCCTGGTGGAGTTACTTTGAATGCAGAGGTAGGACAACCTTTTGGAGTATTAAAAGGTACAGATTTCACTTATACTGCTGACGGACAAAAAATCATAAATCCTGCTACAGGAAAGTATGTAATTAATACTTCAACTAATAACATTATTGGTAATGTAAACCCTGACTGGGTTGGAGGTATTCGTAATAAATTAACCTACAAATCACTATCTTTTAGCTTCTTAATAGATATCAAACACGGAGGAGATATATTCTCTACTGATCAATGGTATGGTGTAGGAGGAGGATTAGGTGTACAAACAGTTGGAGACAACGATCTAGGAAACCCAAAAAGAAATGCAGTTGCTGACGGTGGTGGTGTAATACTACCTGGCGTTTATGCCGACGGAACGCCAAACACAGTAAGATCAGAATATTTTACTGGAGGAGCTATTACTGAGGCTTACGCTGGAGGAACTGGAGCTAGAAAAGCTTATGTTTATGATGCTGGTTTTATTAAATTAAGAGAGGTGAACATTACCTATAATTTCCCAACTTCACTTGTATCAAAACTGAAATTAAACGACATGAAAATATCTCTTGTTGGATCAAACTTATGGATCATTCAAAAAAACCTTCCAGATGCTGACCCAGAAAGTGGGCTAGGTTCAAATGCTGGCTCATTAGGGCTATCTATTGGTTCTTTACCAACAACTAGAAACATTGGATGTAACCTAACAATAAAATTCTAAACTATGAAAAATAAACTGCTTATATTAATACCTGCTATCAGTCTTTTTGTATCGTCATGCAGTGATGACATTACAGGACTGAATACGGAGACAAAACGCGCCACAGTAACAGAAGCAAACTTCCTATTTACAAGCGCAGAACATGCAATGATGGATCAAGTGACAAGTACGTCTGTAAATTTCAACGTATTTAGATTGTTTGCACAACAATGGACAGAAGTTCAGTACCCACAAGAAAGTCAATATGACCTTACTGGTAGAAGAATTCCTGACACTCATTGGACTGTTTATTATCGTGATGTATTAAGAGATTTTAAAGAATCAAAAGACTTGCTAATTGCACACAAAGCAACTTTTACAGGATCAGCTGCTGAAGCAAAAGCTTTAGACAATAAAATTGCCATACTTGACATTTTAAGCGCTTATTCTTACAGTGTTTTAGTTGACACTTTTGGAGATGTACCTTATACTGAAGCTTTGGACATTATTAAATACCCACAACCTAAGTATGATGATGCTCAAACAATATACAAGGATCTTATCGCTACACTAACTGCTGCATCTAGCTCTTTAGATGTTAGCGCAGGAAGTTTTGGAAGTGCTGATTTAGTATTCGGAGGAGACGCTGCAAAATGGAAGAAATTTGCAAACACACTTCGTTTGAGAATGGCGATAAACATGGATGATGTTGACCACGCTTATGCGACAACTCAAACTTTGGCAGCTTTAGCAGCTGGTGTAATTACTACTACTGCTGATAGCGCTTACCTTAAATACGCATCTGTACAGCCTAATACAAATCCACTATATGTTGATTTAGTAGCAAGCGGGCGTAATGACTTTGTTCCTGCAGATACATTTGTAAATAAGTTAAATGCACTTAGTGACCCACGAAGAGCTAAATACTTCACTCCATTTCCAGTTGGATCAACAACTTATAAAGGAGGAGTATATGGTGTACTTAATACTTATGGTAACTTTTCTCATCTTACAGAAACTATTAAAACTCCTACCTACCCAGGAGTCTTGCTTACTAATTCTGAAGTTGAATTCTTATTAGCCGAAGCTGTAGAAAGAGGTATTGCAGTAGGCGGTACAGCTACATCTCATTATAATGCAGCAATTACTGCATCATTACAAGATTGGGGTGTTGCTAGTGCAGATATTGTTACTTACTTAGCAAGAACAGATGTAGCTTATGCAACTGCAACAGGAACATGGAAACAAAAAATAGGTGAGCAATCATGGATCGCTTTGTTTAACAGAGGTTTTGAAGCATGGACATCTTACAGAAGATTAGATTTCCCTGTATTAAAAGTTCCTGCAATAACTTACGGTGATATTAAGGAAGTTCCTAAAAGATATACATATCCTGGAGCAGAAGAAACTATCAATGCAACTAACTTAGAAGCAGCTTCTTCTAAGCTAGGAGGTAATACAGTAATCAAACATGTATTTTGGGATAAATTATAATTATCACTTAAATATTATTAAAACCATCAGCGAAAGCTGGTGGTTTTTTTTTGTTTATTTGCCCCATAGATAAAGGACATCAAACATTAGAGCGAGCATTAAAGCAATAATATATATATATTTAAAATGACTATAATACTAAAATGATGATAGCAATAAAAACGCAGCCATAGAAACTGTACTCACCAACTCGAGGACAAATTTAAGAGACTAACTTACTATAAGTATTAAGGAACTGCATTGAACACCTTCATATTTGGTTTTTAGATTAAAACATTCAAAGTCACACAAAATTCAACATTAAAAACTAAATTATTAAAAGCCTCGAATATGATCGTTACAAGCTACAGCTGAACCTCGTTATTACATAACGGAGTAAAGAAACAGACCATTTAATCTAGTGAATTGACAAAGCCCCCAAACTATATATAAGGTTAAATAAATGACGCAACAAGAAAGAAAAGCTTATAATCACTACAACAAACTTGGGAAGGTATCGACTAACATTTTACGGATTATAGCAATCTAAAAATTATAGTCCTCACTACTACAACACGGATATACAAAGTAAAATCCAAAAGAAACCCTAATAATTCAGCACGAAAATCGAACTCTGCTTTAGCTTTCTACTATAAAAAGCAACACTTCCATCTATACCGCCAAAACCAAACTAGTTTCAAGAATGCAGTTGCTAAACTACCAAAGAGTTCATAAAAACTACAATTTATAATTCACTATTTTTTTTTAAACCTTTCAGCAGTATCACTCATTCTCATTAATTACATCTCAACAAACTCTTTACAAGCTAAACCCAATCATAAACAAATTCGAAAACCAATTAAAACGAAAACCAGATAGAACTTCAAAAATTCCAAACCATTTCAATTTATTTGGCAAAAACCTATTCACCTTCTCACAACACCTTTTACCGCTATTGAGTTTAAATTATTGTAAACAGCACGAATAAACCCTTAAACCACAAACCGCTTTCTAATCTACAGCGAAAAACAAAACAACATAAGCTTATTAAACAAACCTTCTTTTTTGATATAGATCATATATCACGACAAAAATTCATTGTTAAATAAACAAAGGGTTTTAACAACTTTCCCCTCACAAAATCTAAATTTTACAAATAACACACTCATAACCAGAACCTAATACCAAGCTCTATAAGTCAGTTTTATCTTATAATTTTACTTTTTTTCGCGCTGAAACGGCAAAAAAACATTGTTTCATAACATATAATTTACATTGTGTTAAAATGTTAAATTTCTTTTCATGTTAAAAATAGCGTTTCTATAATTAGGATACTTAACAAATTATTAAGAATTTTGTTTCACTAATTCAAAATATTTAAAAATGAAACTAAAGTTCAATGGAATCTTAGTGCTATTAATAGTACTTATGGCGCAACTAACTTTTGCGCAAGAGAGAGCTGTAACAGGAGTTGTTTCTGACAATACAGGAATGCCGATACCGGGCGTAAGTGTATTAGTTAAAGGAACTAACTTTGGAACACAAACTGATTTTGACGGAAAATTTGCAATCAAAGCGAGCCCTAGTCAAATTTTAATTTTCAGCTATATTGGGATGCAATCTCAAGAACAAAAAGCTACATCGACATCTATTAACGTTCGATTAGTAGGTACTGCAGTACAACTAGAAGGAGTTGTAGTAACTGCATTAGGTATAAAAAGAGAGAAAAAATCTCTTGGATACTCAGCAACAACTATTAATTCAGAAGAACTAAATAAGTCTTCACAGACTAACGTTGCTGATGCATTAAAAGGAAAAGTAGCTGGTGTAACTATTTCAAGTGCTTCTACTGATCCCGGAGCTTCTTCCGGAGTAATTATCAGGGGATTTAGTAGTTTAACTGGAAATAACCAACCTTTATACGTTGTTGATGGAATTCCCATAAACAATGGATCAAGCTTTTCAAGCAGCCTTAATGGCGGTTATGACTTTGGTCGTGGGTCTGGAGATATCAACCCAGCCGATATTGAAACAATGTCTATCCTTAAAGGAGCAGCTGCAACAGCACTTTATGGATCAAGAGCAGCAAGTGGTGTAATTCTTATTACTACTAAAAAAGGAAAAGCTGGTAAAATCGCAGTAAGCTTTTCAAACGCAACTAATTTCACGCAAATCTTAAGAACTCCACAGTATCAAGATCAATTTGGTCAAGGTTGGAATGGACAACATTTTTTAGGTGAAAACGGATCTTGGGGACCAAAATTTGATGGTGTTGTTAGACCTTGGGGAAATATAGTAGATAATGCTCAAAAAATAAAACCGTACTCTTTTCAAAAAGATCAGCTTGAGAACTTTTTTGACACTGGAGTAAGCCAATTAAACACATTAGCGATATCAGGAGGATCTCAAGATTCATCGGTAAGACTATCGTACTCAAATTCTCAACAGGATGGAATCATGCCAACTGATGCAGATAAATTCGAAAGAAACACTTTAGGTTTATCTGGAAGTTCAAAAGTTAAAAACATAACTATTTCAGGAAACTTAAACTACGTGAATACTGGCGGGAGTGCCGTTGCTACAGGTCAAGGTTTGACTGTAATGAACAACTTAATGCAGATCCCTACAGATATAGCTTTAAGCGAATTTAAAGACTACACTAGTCCTTTTAACAATGTTTCAAATTACTACACTCCTTACGGTGTAACTAATCCATATTTTACATTAAACGAAAATGGATCAAAATTCACAAAAGACAGAATCTACGGATCTATTGAAGTGAATGCTGAAATCAACAAATGGTCAAGCTTTGTTTACCGTTTTGGTTTAGACCAATCTACGGCAAATTTAGCTCTTTGGGAAGAAAGAGTAGATGCATTGCCTGGATCACCTAATGATCTTTCATCAACAGAACAACCAGGTTCGTACGAAGAATCTAAGTCTGTTACAAAACAGATTAACCATGAGCTTTTGTACAATTTAAACTTTGATCTTTCAAAAGACTTGGAATTACAGTCTTCATTTGGATTTAATATGAATCAAAGAACAGCTAGTTCAATTACTGGTAATGTTGGTAGTCAAGATATTGCAGGATTTCATTCATTTGATAATTCAACAGAAAACGCTAAAGCTACTTCTAGTAGATCAGAAAGAAAATTGTACGGAGTATACAACAGTACTTCATTATCATTTAAAAATCAACTTTTCTTAACTGGTACACTACGTAATGACTGGTACTCAACTTTACCTGAAGGAAATCGTTCTGTATTATACGGAGGAATAAATGCAAGTTGGGCTTTTACAGATACTTTTCCAGCAATCAAAGACGTTGTGAATTTTGGTAAATTAAGAGCTAACTACGGTGAAACAGGTGTTGATACAGATCCATACCAAGTATTGCCAGTATTCGTAAAAGGAGATGTAGGTCTTGGTTTTGGTAACTTAACTTACCCTTTCAATGGAGTAAACGGATATGAAGTAGGTAATAGAGCTGCCAATCCAGATTTAAAACCTGAGAGAAGAAAAGAATATGAATTTGGTATAGAAGCTTCTTTCTTTAGAAACTTATTCACTGTTGATTTCTCCTATTATGATTCTAAAGTTGTAAATCAAATTATCTCATTACCACTTGCAGCATCAACTGGATTTACTTCACAAACTGCCAATGTTGGAACAATTTCTAATAAAGGGTTTGAAGGATTATTAACGTTAAATTTTATTCAACCAAAAAACAATAGTTTTGGATGGACTACAACAATAAACTACGCAACAAATAATTCGGTCCTTGAGAAATTAGATCCAAGATTAGATAAACTAAATTTAGGCGGGTTGAGTACAACTGCATTTATAGCTAAACAAGGATCTCCGATTGGATTAATTGAAGGTAATGTACCTTTAACTGACCCTAATGGAAACATTGTAGTTGACGCGAATGGAATTCCTATTGCATCGCCTATAAAAGAAGTATACGGAGATACTCAATATGATTACACTATGGGAGTAGGAAACTCTTTAAGTTACAAAAATATAACTTTGGATTTCTCATTTGACATTCGTCAAGGCGGATTAATGTATTCAAGAACTGCTGACATTACTCGATTTACAGGGAACTCAATAACAACAACTTACAATAACAGACAACCATTCGTTGTTCCTGGTTCTGTAACTCAATCAACTGCTACTGATGGAACTGTAACATATGCTCCTAATACTACACCAGTAGATATTGAGCACCAAGATGACTATTATAGTGCAACAGCATTAGATAGAGCAACAGTAATTGATAAATCATTTATAAAACTAAGAGAAGTTGTTATTGGATATCAACTTCCTAAATCACTGTTAGGCGCTAGTCCTTTACAATCACTTTCTTTTTCAGTAGTTGGAAGAAATTTATTCTTATGGACTCCTAGCAGCAACCAATATATTGACCCAGAAACATCAACTTTCGGAACAGATATTGCAGGTCAATTTGGTGAATTTAGCGCTAACCCTTCAACTAGAAGCATCGGTTTTAGTGTAAAAGCAAACTTTTAATAAAGAAATAATATGAAAAATATATCTAAAATATTACTAATAATCTTTTCAGTTGGAGCATTAAGCTCTTGCGAACAAGATTTAGATGTGAATACTAACCCTAATTCTCCCGGCGCAATTACTCCTGACTTGGCTCTTGCTTCTGCTGAAGCTTCGCTGATAGCAATGACTGGTGGAGAATTAGCAAATGTTGGTGGATTTTACGCTCAATATCACACACAAGCACCAAGTGCTGGTCAGTACGACGCGATTGACCAATACAACCTTCCGACTAATTTCGCAAACAGGGCATGGGATGAACTTTACTCAGGATGTTTAAACGATTTAAAATTCGTTATTACTGAATCAGAGTTACAAGGAAATACAGGAAAAGTATTAATCGGAAAACTTCTTGAGGCATATACATACCAAGTTCTGGTAGATGTTTTCGGAGATGTTCCTTATACTGAATCTTTAGGTGGAGTAGCAAATATAAACCCTAAAGTCACGCCTGGAGACGAAATTTATACTGATTTATTAAAACAAATCAATACAGCGGTTGCTGCATATAACGCAAATCCTGTTCCCTCTGCATTCGGTACTCAGGACGTTATCTACCAAGGAGACATGACAAACTGGCTTAAATTCGCTAATACACTTAAACTAAAGATTTACATGCGTATGGCATATACATCTCTAGCAGATCCAGTAGCTGTTAAAGCTCTTTTAGCACAAAACAATTTCATAACTGCGGATGCAAGTTTTGCTAAATTTGGAACTGAAATTTCACAACGTAATCCATTTTACGAAGTAAATCTATCTTCATCTCCAGGTTTAGGTGATATAAATCATATTGCTAGTAATACTTTGATGGAGTTTTACGAACAAAACGGTGACCCAAGAAAAACAGCAGTGTACAGAGCGTCAACTACTAACACCTTTGCAGCATTAGACCAAGGAAACGGTGAAAACTTCACCAATACCGCAATAAACTATGCTAGACCAAAAGTTACTGCTACAACACCTGTTTATTTATTAACAGTAGCAGAAAGTTATTTTTTACAAGCTGAAGCGTTGATTAGATATTCTGGTCAATCTGGAGCTAAAGAAAAATACAATTTAGGTGTAGAAAATTCATTTAAAACTTACGGATTAGCTACAACTGGAGCAACAACTTTAACAGCTACAGGTGCGGCATATGAGTTCATCACTGGACTTGGTACTGAGCAAGCTGTAAGACAAGTAATGATTCAAAAATGGGCAGCCTTAGCTAATGTTAACAACATAGAGGCATATATAGAAACCACTAGAACAAAGTTTCCTGAAGTTGTAACATTTGGAACACAAGATTACTCAAAAGGAAACAGAGTACCATCTCTTACTTCTATATTAACAGCTAAAACTGTCCCAAGTATTCTTTTCTATCCACAAAATGAAGTTGATAGAAATACCAACATTACTCAACGTACATCAATTACACAAAAGGTTTGGTGGGATCAAAAAAATTAATATAAAAATCACGTATATGAAATACTTAAAAAAAATCAAAATAGCAGGTATCACAATGTTATTTTTAACAATACTTTCGTGTAGCCTTGAACCAGAAATTGGATCTACAGTTACCTATTTCCCGGACATTACACTAAAGGGAGCAACGATAGTATTTGTACCATTAGGATCGGCATACAATGACCCAGGAGTCTCTGCAACTGAAAATGGAGTTGCAATTGAATACACTTCGACTGCAGTAGGAGTAAACAGAAAGTCAAATAAATTGGATACGAATATTCAAGATGAATATATTCAAACTTACAAAGCTACTAACAAAGATGGTTTTGCAAATACAGTTACAAGAACTGTAATCGTATACAAAACAGGAGATTTAGTAAACAGCATCGAAGGAGTATATACTTCAACTGCTGCTAGAAATGGTTCTACTCCTAGTGCTGCATACAGAGACATGAAATATATCTATATCTGGAAAAACACTGATGGAACTTACGAAATATCTGATGCATTTGGCGGATGGTATCCAATAGCAAGAGCTATTGCCAACAGTAATACACCCGGTGGTAAAATGAACGCTGTAAACATTAGCACAAATACATTTACTTTCCCAGGAAATCCAATGACAAATACTTACTTTGGCGGAGTTGCTACACTAACAGCAGTTACTGTAAATCCAGCAACAAAAAAAGTGGTAGTTTCTTGTGATTGGGATACAGGTACTACTCTATACAAATTTGTATCAACTTTAACTCAAGTACAACTTTAATCAAAACATCATGAATATATTAAAAAACAATATCAATAAAATACTTCTGGGAGTTTTTATGATAACCATAGTAAGCTCTTGTGACAATAATGGTTATGATGATTATGCAAAAGAAGAAACACCATCAATCGAAATGAATGGTGAGTGGTATATCGATATCAGCGATGCATCAGGAGTTTTAGTTCAACATTCTCATCATGTTACTTATGACACAAATGATGGGAACAATACTATGTACATAAACGACAATAAAGATGGATGGTATTTAAAAGGAAAGTTAAACGTAGATACTAGTAACTTAACTTTTAGTGTAGCTAACGAAGACAATTTACTTGATCCGGGATCTACTTTTACAATTACCGAAGGAAAGATCTTAAAAAACGCAGCACACTCTAAAGGTGGAAACGTTACTGATAGTATCTATTTTAAGGGAGAATTCAGTTACGACCCAGGAAACATATTAATTTTTTCTGGTCATAAAAGAACAGGTTTCTTAGAAGACAACTACTAATATTTTAATATCAAGATTATTCAAACCACTTCGTTTATTCGGAGTGGTTTTTTTTATATATTTGCAGCATGGAAAAAGAACATCAAATATTTGGGATTAGAGCAATTATCGAAGCTATTCAAGCAGGCGCAACAGTAGACAAAGTGTACATTCAAAAGGAAGCGAGCAGCGAACTAATGAAAGACTTAATGAAAGTGATGAAGCGTGGTAATATAAACTTCTCCTATGTTCCAGTTGAAAAACTAAACCGTTTAACACCAAATAATCATCAAGGTGCGGTGGCGACCATCTCCCCTATCTCCTTTTTTGATTTAGAAACTTTGATAGAGTCGGTATTAGAAAATGGAAAAAAACCATTGTTTTTAGTTTTAGATCAAATTTCTGATGCTCGTAATTTTGGAGCTATAATTAGAACCGCTGAATGTACTGGCGTAAATGGTATTATAGTTCAAAAAGCAGGTTCTGCACCCGTAAACGGAGATACGGTAAAGACTTCAGCAGGGGCTGTTTTCAACATTCCTATCTGTAAAGTAGAACATATTAAAGACGCCATTTTCCTTTTGCAAGCCAGCGGAATTAAAACCGTCGCTGCTACAGAAAAAACGGATAAAAATATTTACGATATCGAATTAAAAGAAGGAGTGGCTATTATTATGGGATCAGAAGACCGTGGAGTCAACCCTTCAGTTCTTAAAATCGTTGACGAAAAAGCGAAACTTCCTATGTTTGGATCAATAGGATCATTGAACGTATCAGTTGCTTGTGGTGCTTTTTTATACGAAGCAGTACGACAAAGGGGGTAATATTCTCACAAACAAAATATTCTTAAGGGATTGAACAACTTCTTCGTTGTTCAATCCCTTTTTTTGGTAACATCGATACAATACAAAACCTTTTTTTTAACATAAAACCTATAAAATATATTAATTAATCCACAACTATTTTCGTGAAACAGAATTTAAAATGTTAAAATTTAGCACTTTAACTATTTAAACAAGAATTTCTATTTTCAAAAAAATTTACGACAAATTGAACGAAAAAATAAATAAAACTCACAATAACAGCCACTTACAGCCATTCCTACGTACTACTGCATAAAAAAAATCGTACAGCATATATAACAATAATTTAAATATTACAACAATTGAATTAATAGCAAAATTAAATATTACGTAAGATATTTGTCATGATCACATCCCTAATTAAATACGAACACTCTATAGAAACGAATAATCTAAAAAATATTAAAATTGAAGAGATACAAAAGCACAATTAATTACATCTGCTAAGATATAAGCTAATAATACTAAATATTAGATAGCCCCAGCGAAACTTTGAAGCGCTTTACACTAATAGTGAAATCAGTTTACGGTTAATTTCTACCATAAACCATCACTACTTTTTTTTAAAAATTTTATTTTAGTATTAAAACCATCAATTCAAACTGATGGTTTTTTTTATTTTCCTAAGCTTATGAAAAGTCATAAATAACACAATTCACTATTCAAATCCAGACAGCAAATTTTAAAAATTATAAATATTTTATCATTGCATCCAGATGGAATCGAAAACGTAACGAGCAAAGATAAAAAGTCTGTAATATAAATCTAAAACGAACTGCGTCACTATCTATAACACCTGAAGACCAAACCTATCATCTTAGAATTGACATATAATTAATAAGAAAAAATGCTGAATTTGAGTCAAAAAGGATTTTTGAACAGATTGACAACATAAGATGCTCTTCTTAGCACTTTGTACAACAAATCTAGGACTACTTGCACCTACACTATTGTAATAAATCATATTATTTCAACCACTTTAAAATCAAACTTTAACAACTAAAACCACTAAATTATATATGTTTACGAGGTTTTTTCTTATAATATCTAAATCTACGTAAGTTTTTTTTATAACAACTTCACCTGACGATGTTAAAATTTACAATTTTTAACATACTCACTTCACGTAGCTTCTTCACAAAAACTGGAATTACATTAAAAAAGAGGGCTGATAAATTGAAAAAAAAACAATTAACACCCACAAATACAGATGATTATGAATTTAGAAAAAACAAATCTTAAAACATACACAATATGGTATATATGAAAATAATTTTTATTTTACAACAAATAAAAACACAACAATATTAACATTAAGTTATGATATTTGTTGAACTAATCGAAAATATTTAACAATGAAACCAAAGTTTAATCAAATTTTAATGCTGGTACTAGCATTAATTACGCAAATTACATTTGCGCAAGACAGAAGTGTTAGTGGTACCGTGTCTGACAATTCAGGTAAGCCACTACCTGGAGTAAGTGTTGTGGTAAAGGGTACCCAAAACAGTACCCAAACAGATTTTGACGGAAAATATTCTATCAAAGTATCGCCTACGGCAGTTTTATCGTTCTCTTACATTGGGACTGAAAAACAAGAAATTAAAGCAAACTCAACAACCATCAACGTTAAATTAAAAGACGCATCACAAAATCTTCAAGAAGTGGTTGTAATTGGTTATGGCGTTCAGAAAAAGAAAGACCTGACAAGTGCACAATCTTCCGTTAAAGGTAAAGATATTGAAGGGCTTGTGACCCCTAGTTTTGAAAGCCAATTAGCAGGTAGAGCATCAGGTGTACAAGTGACATCTTCAACTGGAATACTTGGGGAAGCTCCTAAAGTAAGGATTAGAGGTACAGCTTCAATATCATCCGGAACAAACCCACTATACGTGGTAGATGGCATGCCAATGTATTCAGGAGATATCGGAGGATACGCTAATACAAATGCACTTGGAGACATCAACCCAAATGACATTGAGTCATTTGAAATTTTAAAGGACGGTGCAGCGACAGCTATTTATGGTTCTCGTGCCGCAAATGGAGTCATTCTTATCACCACCAAAAAAGGTAAAAAAGGAGCAATGAAAGTGGCCTACAATGTAGTGACAGGTTTTGCATCGGCAACTAAAACGCATGACCTACTAAAAACCGAAGACTTTTTAGTAATCGCTAATGAAAAAAGAACAAACAGAGCACAAACTCCTTGGGCAGCAGGAAATGAATTTGATATTGACTGGCAGAAAGCGGTTCTTAATCAAAGTGCCTTTCAAATGGACCACAATCTTTCTTTTAGCGGTGGTTCAGACAAAACGAGATATTTCATGTCTATGGGCTATACTACTCAAGAAGGTGTAGCTAAAGCTAATGAAATGCAAAGAATAACTTTGAGAACTAGTTTAGAGCATGATATAAATAATTGGCTTACCGTGGGTGGGTCTGTAGCAATTACAAGAACTCAATATGATGGATTAAACACCGGGAGAAACTCCTTATCTGGAAACATCTTCAATGCTATTAGACAACTTCCAAACAATCCTATTTATGACGCTACAAATCCAACAGGATACAACATTAACTTAGCAACAGGTAACGTAGGACAAGGAACAAATTTACAACCAGTAGGTGACAACATTTCTAATATTGTTTATGTTTTAGACAACAATAAATACAAGTCTAAAATCAACAGAATGTTAGTAAACACTTTTGCAACAGCAAAAATCACAAAAGACCTTAGCTACAAGTTTCAAGCTAGTGCTGACAACCCTATTACTTCAGGTTTCTTATATTGGAACCCAATACACGGAGATGGTAGAGGATCTTTAGGAAGATTACAAAATGACAACACTGAATTGTTAAGATGGAATATTCAAAACATCCTATCTTACAATAAAACATTCCTTGAAAAACACAATGTATCAGCTACTGCTGTTGCCGAGTTTCAGAAAGAAAAAAACGAACGCTTCTTTGGAAACGGAACTAACTTGTTAGACACCTTTTACAACCAAAACCTAGTAACTGGAGCTTATGGAATTCAAGAATCTGGAGGTTCTGTAACTGAAGTAGGTATCGTATCTTACATTGGAAGACTTGCTTACAATTATGATGAAAGATACTTTCTAGGTGCTTCGATAAGAAGAGATGGATTATCTAAATTAGACCCAAGCCAAAGATGGAATAACTTTACTGGATATTCAGCTGCTTGGAATATCGCAAACGAAGGATTTATGAAAGGAATTTCAAATACCGTTAATGATTTTAAAGTTAGAGCTTCTTATTCAGAAGTTGGTAACACCGAAATTGGATCATATCCCTATTTAGGATTAACATCAGCATCTAAATATGGTGATAACAACGGTATTGCATTCACACAATTTGGTAATAATATTTTACAATGGGAAACTAGTAAAAAAACAGATTTTGGTGTAGATTTAGCTTTATTTAACAATAAGTTAAAAATAGGATTCGATTATTTTAAAAATGACATCGATGGACTTGTATTAAGCGAACCAACCGCACCATCATTAGGAATACCTAGTAATAGAATCACAAAAAACGTAGGGTCATTATACAACAAAGGATATGAATTCTCTGCTGATTACACTATCGTTAACACAGGAGACTTAAGAATTAATGTAGGTGCAAACTTAACATTACAAACTAACGAAGTAACATCATTACCAAATGGTGGAGCTGACTTAATAGGTGGATCTTCAACAGACGTAAACATATCTCCAAATATTATTATTAGAGAAGGTGAATCTGTGAACTCACTATACGGTTTTGAATATTGGGGTGTAAATCCAGCAAACGGAAATCCTGTTTACTATAAAGCAGATGGAACATTAGTACAAGGACTTCCTGTTACAGGAACATACAAAGTATTTGACCCAAACAATGGAGCTGATGTTTCAGTTGCTGGTACATTGGCTGCAACTGACAAAAAAGTATTAGGAGGAACATTACCAACTTATTTTGGTGGATTTAACTCTAAAATCACCTATAAAAACATAGACTTCGGATTTTTAGTGAGATTTAGCGGCGGTAATAAATTATTCAACTCAACTAGAAGAGATTTAGTCACACAAAATTTAAATAACAACGGAACTGAGATATTGGGAAGATGGCAAAGTGTTGAAAATCCTGGCGATGGGTGGACGCCACGACTTTATGCTGGTACAAACACCTTCTTAAACCAGTCAAGTAATGCTACTACCCGATTTGTAGAGAACGGCGACTTTATTAGCTTAGACAATGTTACTTTAGGATATAGTCTTCCAAAATCATTACTTGCAAAAGCAAACTTATCAAACGTTAGATTTTTTGTTCAAGGTCAAAACCTAGTAATTATTACTAAGTACAAAGGTTTAAATCCAGAAATGGAAACTTTCGGTGTCGATTTGAACGGTACACCACGTGCAAAAGTTATCTCAATGGGTATTAACGTAAACTTATAAAAAAATGAAAATCTTATTAAAAATTATAGCAGGAGGAATACTTGTATTCGGAATGAATTCATGTAATGAAGATACCATATTGGATTTAACTCCGATAAACAACATCTCCATTGATGCGGCTTTTTCTTCGCCGTCTTTAATTGAAAGCTCAATTAACGGTATGTATAATGCGGCAGCAATAGGACAGTACAACAGTACCGATCCAAATGCAGGTCGAGGATATGTATGGGGAGCTGCATTTGTACAACAAAACGAAGCAAGAGGAGAAGATGCTGTTAACACACAAACTTTTTACCAACTTACTTACCAATCTACTTATGATGCAGGAACTGCTAATAACGTGTATTACTGGATTGATGGATATCGTTTGATAAACAGATGTAACTTAGTAATTGACGGAGTAACTGGAGCTGTTGCCAAAGGAATCATTACTCAGGCTGTTGCTAACGATTATATTGGACAAGCAAAATTTTTACGAGCAATCACGCATTTCGAGTTGCTCGCACAATTTGCAAGGCCTTATAACTTCAGTGTTGGAGCTACACACCTAGGAATTCCTTATAGAGAAATAGGCATTGATACTCAAGCAGAAATTGATTCAGAACTACTAAAACCTCGTAACACGGTGGCGGAATGTTATACAAAAATAATTGCTGATTTAAATGACGCAGAAACTTTGATCACTAATACTACACTTACAAAAGCATCTAAAAAAGCTGCAATTGCGTTCAAAACAAGAGTGTACCTACACAAAAGAGATTGGGATAACGTTATTAATGAAGGCCTTAAATTAAATGGTGGATATACCTTAACTGCTACACCTAGTGGTCCATTTGCAAATAGTTATTCAAATACTGAATCTATATTTTCAATCCTACATTCTTCAACTTTGAACCCTGGTGTAAATGCCGCTCTTGCTTCTCAATTCAAAAGAAGACTCTTAATTGGTATTAGTCCTATTATCTGGAGAGATCCAAGTTGGTTAGTAGATGACAAACGTAGAGATGAGACTCCAGCTACTGGTATGGTCTTTACGAGTGGAGGTGTTAAGTATACAAACAAATATAGAGACGACGTTAATTATACCGATGCAGCTCCTATTATTAGATACGCAGAAGTAGTCCTTAACATGGCTGAGGCTTATGCACGTAAATCCACTCCAGATTTAACTTCTGCCCTAACAAGACTTAACAGTGTTAGAAACAGATCTCTAGCATTACCACTAACTCAAGCATATACTGCATTAAGTTTTCCAACAGCAAAAACAATGGTTGGAGCTATTTTAAAAGAACGCAGAATTGAATTTTTATTGGAAGGACGTCGTTGGAACGACATCATCAGATTACAAAATGACGATATGTTTCCTATTGACGGTATACCTGCAAAGGTAGCCAGTGGAAACCCAGCTGCATCTGCTTATACTCTAGGAACTCCTTACACAGGACCTTACGGTGAAGCAGCAATACCAAGCTCTGATAAAAGAGTTCTATGGCCTATACCCTTGTTAGAAACCACTAACAATCCAACGTTATTAGCTCAACAAAACCCAGGCTGGTAATTAACCATAATCAATAATACTGAACCGTCTAAATTAATTTTTAGGCGGTTTTTTTTTCATACCTAAAATAATTAAAGATTATAGCCCTCTGTAATCTGATGTACTACTAAAAAAACCTAAACGAGTCAAATCAGTATTGCTAATCAGGCATTACTATTTTTTAGTGCCCCCTTCCACTCCTATTCACGATTCTGATTCTGACTCTAAATCAATATTTGCAACATGGCTATAATTTAAGTCTGCTGCATAGCTCAAGGTACTACTTGATGTAAAATACGGCAGTTCCGATTCCTCCTCAACTACAGGAGGCAAATTCACAAAATTGCCGTTTTCATCAAAACGTTGCATAAATTTATCTTTAGCAGCTACAAAATCAGGCTTTTCCCAATCGTATTTTACTTCCTTTTTATATTCGGGAGTTTTGTAAATAAACGAAAGAACAAAACCGGTTACCAATCCTGCCAAATGTCCTTCCCACGAAATGGAATTATCCACTTCTGGAAAAACATACCAGAGCATCCCTCCATACAACATAATCACTGTTAACGACAGCGCAATTAGACGGTAATATTTTGTAAATAGCCCTTTAAAAAAAATAAAACTGACTAGAACATAAATCAACCCACTGGCTCCTATATGGTAATTTTCTCTTCCAATAATCCATGTTAACAGTCCAGAAAACAAAATGCCATAACCGATAACATAAAAAGATTGTTTAGCATAAAAAAACTGCAATGCCGCTAATAGAGCCAACAAAGGAATCGAGTTGTTGTAAAGGTGACTGATATCTGAATGTATAAATGGGCTAAAGATAATTCCCTGTAATCCAGAAACAGTTCGTGGCAATATACCATTGACATCGAAGTCAAAACCAAATCGAACTTCTAACCAATAGATAAACCACAAAAACAATACAAAAAAGAGCGGCAGGCCTACGACAGAGTTGCTGAATTTAAAATGTTTGTCCATTAGTCTAAGTTTTGAATTTTGGTTAGCTCACATATTTACAAAGAAACTACCTCAAAAATTTATCCATATGCAATTTAATGCTATTTTGTCAGTTCCAATAAATAGTTGTTGTAAAAAAAACTAGCCCAGATAGAAGTGAAAATCCTTTTTACTTCATTTTTTTAAAATGAAATAAAAAGATTGCAACGGATAGCTGGAATTGGCTCCAAGAAAAAAGAAACCTATATTAAAAAGTAGAACGCAAAAAATTGAGTAATTTTACATTTCTTAAACTGAATTTAAGATGATGATTAATGAATATTAAATTCAGATGCATAAAAACAAATGGAAGCACCTTTAGCAGAACGCATACGCCCACAGAAACTAGAAGACTACATCAGTCAAGCTCATCTTATAGGCCCTAACGGATCATTGACTCAACAAATCGCAAAAGGGATTATCCCTTCATTGATATTGTGGGGACCGCCAGGAACAGGAAAAACCACTTTAGCACAAATTATTGCCCAAGAATCAAAACGGCCGTTTTATATTTTGAGCGCGATCAATTCCGGAGTGAAGGACATTCGTGACGTTATTGAAAAAGCAAAACAAAGCGGAGGGCTTTTTACAGCCAAAAACCCAATTTTATTTATTGATGAAATCCATAGATTTAGCAAATCGCAACAAGATTCCTTATTAGCTGCTGTAGAAAAAGGATGGATTACACTAATTGGAGCTACTACAGAAAACCCCAGTTTTGAAGTAATTCCCGCTTTACTATCGCGTTGTCAAGTTTATATTTTAAATGCGTTTACAAAATCAGATTTGGAATCTCTTTTGCAACGCGCTTTGAAAACAGACACTTTTTTATCGACAAAAAATATTGAATTAAAGGAGACAGAAGCTTTATTGCGTCTTTCTGGAGGAGATGGACGCAAACTATTGAATATTTTTGAACTTGTCATAAACGCCGCTGCTGAAGACGAAATTGTAATCACTAATGATAGAGTTTTTCAACTAGTGCAGCAAAATACAGTACTATACGACAAAAGTGGCGAGCAGCATTATGATATCGTTTCGGCATTTATAAAATCGATCCGAGGAAGTGATCCCAATGGAGCCGTATACTGGCTAGCCCGAATGATTGAAGGTGGCGAAGATGTGAAATTCATTGCTAGACGCATGCTAATCCTCTCGAGTGAAGATATTGGCAATGCTAACCCAACGGCCTTCATAATGGCCAACAATACCTTTCAGGCTGTTACCACGATAGGTTATCCGGAAAGCAGAATTATATTAAGTCAATGCGCCATCTATTTAGCAACCTCTCCTAAAAGTAACGCTTCTTACATGGCAATTGGGACTGCCCAACAATTAGTGAAACAAACGGGGGATTTGTCTGTTCCGATACATTTACGCAATGCACCCACTAAGTTGATGAAAGAATTAGGCTATGGTGATGAGTACAAATACTCACATGATTATGCCAATAATTTTGCAGAACAAGAATTCCTTCCTAAGGAACTAAGTAATAAAGCAATTTATGTTCCAGGAAGTAATTCACGGGAAAATACGACACGGGAATTCCTAAAAAACCGTTGGAAAAATAAATATGGTTATTAACCAATAAAAAAGCAGCTTATCCATAATAGACAAGCTGCTTCTTTATTGTTTATTCGCTTTAAACTAAAACTTAACATCTATTTTTTCAGAAAACAAGGTTCCATTTTTGTAATATTCAAAAAACCAAACTCCCTCTTTTAATACTAATACGCCGTTATTACCGTCTTTTTCAGCAATGAAATTAGATTCATTTGAGGTCTTGTAAACCTTCATCACCACTTTTGGCGTAGTGTCGACCAACTGATATCCATTTGCTATTGGTTGTGCATACAAAGCACCGGAACTTTGAACTGCAACCTTTGGTGCAACTACAGCAGTCGGCGTCACTTTATTTGCAACAGCAGCTACCTCTTTTACCTCAACCGTAGTAGATTGCTCCTTAACAGGAGCTGCAGCATTTTTCATCTCTTTTACTGCCCCTGCATATTGATAACCCAAGCTTCCTATTGAAACAAAAGCCTTATCTAAAGCCTCACTATAAGCAAGTTGATAATCCTTTTCTTTACTAATTCCCGTTTCAGATTCATAAATAACTTTGCCATAACAATCTTTTAAAACAGCATGTAATTTTGTTGTCAAAAAAGACTTTTCTTTGATTACATCAAAATACATTAAATCACATCTTTCTGTAGTAACAGCTAAGTGTTCATTTTCATAGTAAGCCTCAAAACCTGCTTTATTAAGGTTGAACTTAGACAGAGTAGCTAAACGATATTGATTATCTGTTCGCATAAACTCATATTTTAAAGGAATAATTACATACTTGTAATTATTAATCGATTGTGAGAAACCGTATGTAGAGATCAATGCAACCAGTAATAATAGTACTTTTTTCATAATTTATAAATAATTTTTTAATTCTAATAAATGGTTAATTTGTTTTATGTGCTTCCCAACAGGACTAGGTGTTTCATTAAAAAAAATGGCATCTAATCCAATATCTAAAGCGCCCTGTACATCCGCTTCGATCGAATCACCTATCATAATACTATTTTCTTTTTTGGCCTTGGCTAAATCTAACGCATACTCAAAAATGATAGGGTTGGGTTTCTTAACTCCCGCCATTTCTGAATTAGTAACGGTATGAAAATAATTAACCAATTTTGAATTACTAATCTTTCTATGCTGAACATCAGCAAAACCATTAGTAATGATATGAAGCTTGTACTTTTGATTTAAATAATCCAAAATTTCAAAAGCGCCATCAAAAAGATGATTGTTATCCGGTAAATATTGAATGTATTCATCAGCAATCAAATCGATGTCTTTATCTGATATATCATAATCCAATGCATCGAATGACTGTTTCAATCTGTTATAACGTAATTCTTGATGTGAAATTTTATCGTATTGGAACAATTTCCAACATGCTTGATTTATTGGCACATATTTCCCTATAAAAGTCTTTATTTCAATTGCAGGATGGCTTTTACTAAATATCTTTTCAAAAGTGATTTCTGAATTTTTATCAAAATCCCAAAGGGTATGATCTAAATCAAAAAAAACATCTTTTATATTATCAATCTTCATTATACTTTTAATTTACTATTAAAAAATTCCTTCATCAACAAAACTATAATAACTGGTTTCTGTAACAATCAAATGATCTAAAACTTTAATTTCTAAGCTGTCACCGGCTATTTTTAATTTTTTGGTTATTTGTTTGTCAGCATCACTGGGAATCAATGTTCCTGACGGATGGTTGTGGCATAAAATTAAAGCTGTGGCGCCTATTTCAAGTGCATTTTTAAAGACCAATCGCACATCAACCAAAGTGCCGGTTATTCCTCCTTTACTTAATTGTGATTTTGAAAGCACTTTATTAGAATTATTCAAATAAACGATCCAGAATTCCTCGTGCGGTAACTCTCCAATGATAGGCTGCATCAATTCAAATATCGCTTTGCTAGAAGTGATTTTAATCAACTCAACAGCATCTTCAGTTCTTCGGCGCCTTCCTAACTCGAGAGCAGCAATAATGGAGATGGCCTTAGCCTCTCCTATTCCTTTGAACTCCATCAATTGAGAAATTGTCAACTTACCCAAAGCATTCAGGTTATTACTTACACTCTTCAAAATCCGCTTACTTAATTCAACTGCCGATTCATTTCGGCTTCCCGAACCAATCAAAATAGCAATCAATTCAGCGTCACTTAATGCGCTTTTGCCTTTAAGCATTAGTTTTTCACGTGGCTTGTCGTCTTCGGACCAATGGGTAATGGGAAAGTTATTTTGTTCCACGTTTCAAGATTTAAATTAATCCAACTGCCAACGCTAATTATTACTTTAAGTCCAATATCACAACTGAATTTAAATGTGTTTTCTCATACAAATACTATTTTCCAACCCAATATAAGGCGCATAATTGTCAGTGATCACATAGCCCACTTTTTGATACATCTTAATCGCCGCTTTTTGTTTGTATAACGTCTCCAAAACAGCAAACGAAAATTCCTTTTCCTTAGCCCAAGACTCCAATTCCTGTAACATATTCTGAGCCAATCCTTTTCCTCTTTCTTCAACCGAAACAAACATACGTTTTATTTCGATTGTATCTTTATTATATTTCTTAAAGCAAGCGCAAGCAACAGCCACGTCATTAACATAAACTATTACCACATTAGGATTCAACTCGATGATGTTATTCCCCCAATAATTCGATTTTAATTCAGGATATGCCTCCCACAAACTCTTATCCAAAGCACCAACTAAGGCAATAAAATCTTTATTCTCAGATGTCGTTTTTACGATTTTAATTTGATCTCCCATCGTATAGACTACTCAATTATTTTTTTAACCTCATCAAAATTCAAACCGCCATAATTACCAGAACTCATCAATAACAAAGCTGAATTATCAAAATTTAAATTAAATAAGTATTCTTTGAACTCTATTGGATTCGTATATATAATTAAATCTTTTCGGTTAAAAGCATTCGCAATTTGCTCATAGCTCACCTCTTCCAATTGTTTTATTTTGACAGCATCTGGTGAGTAAAAAACCACGGCTACGTCAGCATATTCTAATGCACCTTCGTATTCTTTTAGGAATTCGGCATTCAAACTACTGTACGTATGCAACTCTAAACAGGCCACCAAAGTGCGATCTGGGTATTGTTCTTTTACGGCTTTTGTAGTGGCTGCAACTTTGCTAGGAGAATGCGCAAAATCTTTATATGCTACTTTATTTTCACCTTCGGCAATTTTTTCTAATCGTTTTGATGCTCCTTTAAAGCTGGCAATAGCTTCATAAAAATCGGCTTCATCGACTCCCATGTTTTGGCAAATCCATTTGGCTCCAGCCAAATTATTCAAATTATGCGCTCCAAAAACTTCAATAGGCATATCTCCTTCAGGAGTTTCTAATAACGTCGTTCCATTTTCGACCTTATAATTAGGTGTCTGATACGCTAACTTTCGAATTGGATTCGTAGCTGCTTCAGCAACACGCTTTACTTCAGCATCATCTTCATTGTAAACGAGAATTCCCCCATTGGTAATTTTACCAATAAAAATTTCAAATTGCTCTACGTAATTTTCATACGTTGGAAAAACATTGATATGATCCCAAGCAATACCAGATAGTAAAGCAATATTAGGTTGGTACAAATGAAATTTAGGCCTTCTATCTATAGGCGACGATAAATACTCATCTCCTTCCAAGACAATAAAATCATTCTCCTCTGTAAGATGAACCATAGTATCAAAGCCTTCTAACTGTGCTCCCACCATATAATCCACTGCAATGTCATGGTAATGCATTACATGGAGAATCATAGATGTAATAGTTGTCTTACCATGTGAACCTCCAATAACTACTCTTGTTTTATTTTTGGACTGTTCGTATAAAAACTCAGGGTAAGAATAAATTTTCAAACCTAATTCCTGCGCTTTCAACAATTCTGGATTATCTGCTTTTGCATGCATTCCTAAAATCACTGCTTCAATATCAGCTGTGATTTTTTCAGGAAACCAACCTAGTTCAGCTGGTAAAATTCCTTTTTTATCTAACCTTGATTTTGACGGCTCAAATATAGCATCATCACTTCCCGTTACCTGATACCCTTTATTGTGCAATGCTAATGCTAAATTATGCATTGCACTTCCTCCTATTGCGATGAAGTGTGTTTTCATTTTATTGTTCTATTATGCGTTTATAGGTTGAATTGATTAACCGCGACAGCGATTATCTATTTGCTTTTTTTTCTAAATTCTTCTAAGACCATTCTAGCCCGCTCCGGTTGATTCATTTTATTCTTATATAAGTCAGCTAACATTTGATAACCTACCTTAGAATAACCCGCTGAGATTCCTTTTTTATACTGTTGCTCGGCTGTTGCATATCGCTTAAAATACTCTTCAATATGTCCGCGAGACAAATAACCATCAACTGCAGACAGCTTCAGTAGTTCATTTGAATACCTTATCGCTTTTGTTTCGCTCCCTCCCACAATTCCAGGAAGCTTTAGATACAGTTCAATTAAAGCCCATCTAGAATCAATGTGCCCCGAATCTAATTCTATCGCTTTTTCAAAAGCTTCTTTGATTTCATCAATCATTCCTAGGGCCCTGAACTTATTTACTTCCAAAGCATGCATCCCCTTCGCTCCTCCGTACTTATAAAAATAATCAGCTTCAGAAGGCTTCAACTCTATTAACTTTTTATAATAACTTATTGATTCCTCCCATGACTTATTATTTCCTGCAATATCCCCCAAATTTTCAATGATTTTTAAATTAGACGGATTAGATTTTAATAGTGATTCAAAGATAGGTTTTGACTGTTCATATTTACCGTCGTCAAACAGCTTCTGTGCTTTATCAAAACTTGATTGGGCCAGCATCATCAATGGAAATATCAAACAAATAATTAAGGTATGTTTCATTTTTCAAAAATAAGGAAATTTTAAAGGAATAGAAAAGATTTTTATTTAACATTAGAACTTAAAACCATCGATTAGAATTGAAATTATAATGTATTAGAAAACTTTAAAACATTTTACCATAACATAGGACAATTACTTTTGTAGTAAACAAACCCGGAAAAACTAAACTATTATTTAAAACGAGATGATCCTCAACTCATTAAACAAATAGCATATATGAAAATATTTTATGCGATACAAGCCACCGGAAACGGACATATCAGTAGAGCCATGCAACTTTATCCTTATTTGCAAAAATTCGGGACTATCGATTTTTTTTTAAGCGGAAACAATGCCAGCCTTGATATAAAACTACCTGTAAAGTTTAAAAGCAAAGGATGCAGCCTTCATTATAGTAAATGCGGCGGACTCGACTATTGGAATATTGTCAAAAACATCAAACCACGCCAAATGTATAAAGATGCTGACGCATTACCATTGAAAAATTATGATGTAATAATTAATGATTTTGACTCAATTACATCGTTGGCCTGCAAATTACAAAATGTACAGTCAGTCCAATTTGGACATCAAGCCAGTTTTATCTCTGAACACACTCCAAGACCAGAAAAAAAAAGCTTTATGGGCGAAATGATTCTCAAACACTACGCCCCTTCACCTAAAAATATTGGCTTGCACTTTGAAAACTACGATAGCTTTATTCGCCCTCCTATCATCAAAGATCAAATTATAGAAGCTGAACCAAAAAATCTAGAACACATTACCGTATACCTCCCTTCATTTGACAAAGACTGCTTAGAGAAAGCGTTCAATAAAGTAAACCAAGTTCATTTTCATTGGTTTTTAAATGATGTAGAATCTCCATACACCATTAGAAATATTACCTACTATCCAGTCAATCAAAAAAAATTCAATAAAAGCTTAATCAACTGTGAAGGAATAATTACAGGCGGCGGATTTGAAACTCCTGCAGAAGCGCTTTATCTTAAAAAGAAAATTCTTAGCATACCTATTCGCAATCATTACGAACAAGAATGTAATGCCGCAGCTTTAAAAAAACTAGGCGTCCCTGTTGTTTATGATGTTGAAGACGACTTTAATTTAATTATCGAAAGCTGGCTCGACAAAGAGATCCTCTATCCTACAATAAAAGCTAATAATATCCCAGAAACACTTGAGTATTTATTTGACACCTACAAAGACTAAAACAATCTTAAATTTGGCACTTTTCAGGGGCTAACCCTCCAAAAAAGGGAGGGTCGGGCTATTTGTTACAATCTTTTTGAGTTAAAAAAACTCAAAAAAGGATTTCCACTACTATCCCTTATCCAAAAAACTAATCGGGATAAAATCACAATTCTTTCAACTAACAATAATTTGCCAAAACAGACCAAACAACAGCAGTTCTCTATTTTTTTATTAAATTAGCTTGCAATAGTAAAAAATAACACATGAAAACATTAAACGAATGGTTTGAAGAATACAGCGTAAGCCATAAAAATCGAACCAATAAAAAGATTCATTACATCTGTGTGCCTTTAATCTTTTTTTCGGTAGTTGGACTGTTTATGAGTATTCCAAGCCAAATTCTAAATCCACTCGCTTCAGTACATCCCGTTTTGGCTAATTGGGCTTTTATAGTTTTAGTTTTTATCCTGCTTTTTTATTTTAGATTATCAATAATAATGGGGTTAAAAATGCTTGTTTTTACTACAATTTGTCTGATTGGAAATTACATTATCGCTCAATCATTACCTTTATTATGGTTTTCTATTGCAGTATTTACTGTAGGCTGGATTGGTCAATTTTATGGACACAAGATTGAAGGTAAGAAGCCCTCTTTTATAAAAGATTTACAGTTTTTACTCATTGGACCAGCCTGGGTTATTCACTCCGTATTTCAGATGAATTAAAAACTATTTAATATCATAAAAAAAAAGCACCACCAGAGGAGCTGTTTTAACTAAATTAAACAGAGATTTGACTATTGGCGACCTAGTTACTGTACGATTAATTATTTCGACGAAAGAAGACATGGAGTCTGTAAATTTAAAAGACATCAGAGCATCTAGCCTTGAACCTGTGGATGTTTTATCTGGTACCAATACAAAGATCCCTTAGGTTTTTTACAAAAGTACTAAAGATACTGCCTTTGACAAAATTAATAAAGGTACTTACGTCTTAGAGTATGACATAAGGGTAAATAACAAAAGAAGTTTTTCTAACGGAATTACGACAATACAAAGTATGTATGATCCTGAATTATGAGCCACAGCAATGGAATCCAAATAAAAGTGGAGAACTAAATTAATCGAAAAGCAAAAAACCGTTTCAATTACTTGAAACGGTTTTTCTATTTTAATAAAATCTAAACCACTATTTAGTCATTCAACATTTTCCATAGTTTATCTTTCAACTCTGTTAACCCTTGTTGAGCTACAGATGAAATAAACATATAAGGAATCCCTTTAAAGGAAACATCCAATTCTTCTTTTAGTTCTGCTCTCAGTTCATCATCTAGCATATCACATTTTGATATTACCAATAGACGTTCTTTATCCAACATTTCTGGGTTATATTTTGTCAACTCGTTTACCAAAATATCATATTCTCCTTTGATATCCGGAGTATCAACAGGCACAAGAAACAATAAGGTTGAGTTACGCTCAATATGACGCAAGAAATAATGCCCCAATCCTTTTCCTTCAGCAGCACCTTCAATGATTCCAGGAATATCAGCAATTACAAAAGATTGAAAATCTCTGTATGCAACAATCCCAAGATTTGGCTTAAGCGTTGTAAACGGATAATCTGCGATTTTTGGTTTAGCAGAAGTCAATACAGATAGCAATGTCGATTTTCCTGCATTAGGAAATCCAACTAAACCTACATCAGCCAAAACCTTAAGTTCTAGAATAACATCCATTTCAGTTCCAGGCAATCCCGGTTGCGAATATCTTGGAGTTTGATTTGTAGAACTTCTAAAGTGCCAGTTTCCTAATCCACCTTTACCACCTCTGGAAAGAATTTGCTTTTCACCATTTTCAGTGATTTCAAATAATATTTCGCCAGTTTCTTTATCTCTAACAACAGTTCCTAAAGGTACTTCAATAAACTTGTCATCTCCATCAGCCCCAGTACTCCTGTCACCACCACCATCACCACCGTATCCAGCTTTAATGTGACGGGCAAATTTCAGGTGAAACAAGGTCCAAAGCCCTTTATTTCCCACAAGATAAACGTGTCCACCACGTCCACCATCTCCACCATCTGGGCCACCTTTTTCAATAAATTTCTCTCTGTGCAAATGCGTAGATCCTTTTCCTCCTTTTCCGGATGAAACAAATATTTTTACGTAATCTACGAAATTCCCTTCAGTCATAACTCTTTTCTTTTACTTCGACATTGATCTAAAATACCAAACAGCCACTTGCTGTTCTCCTCGTAATTTTAAATCCTCTGTACTCTTTTTTTTAGTATTCAATATTCAGTTGTCGTATTCAGCACTTTTTCTATACTTTAAATACGGCAAGTTATTTTTATTTCCGCAATGATTTCACCATTACTTTATCAATCTTCACTCCATCCATGTCTATGACTTCCAATTCAAATTTATGCCAGATCAATTTTTGTCCTTGTTTTGGTATATGTGAAAGCTCCGTCATTATTAATCCACTGACCGTAGTCACATTGTAATCATTTATTAATTCGTCCAGCTCAAAGTAGGTTAGAAAGTCATGCAAGGAATAATGTCCGTCGACCAACCAGCTTCCATCTTCTCTTTCAACCAATTGAAAATCCTCTTTATCAAATTCTGAAGCGTCACCCACCAATGCTTCCAAAATATCATTCAACGTTATCACACCTTGAAAAATACCATACTCATCAGCCACAAAAGCGTAATGAATATTCGTTTTCTTAAATTTCTCTAAGGCTTTGTAAGCAGTTGTATGCTCCATCATAAATGGAGCTTCTGTCATGATCTCAGATAAATTGATGTTTTCATCATCGATGTGAGCAAAAATATTTTTTAAATTCACAACACCTACAATGTCATCATAATCTTTCCCATAAACTGGATAAATAGAATGCAACTCTTGTAACATGTATTCCTTTATCTGAGCTTTATTTGAATGTAAGGGCAAAAAAATAACTGATTTTCTATGGGTCATCAAAGAGTTAACTCTTCTATCCCCAATATGAAAAACACGCTCTACAATATCCTGTTCAATTTCCTGAACTTCTCCGCCTTCTGTTCCTTCTCTAATAAAAGCCTTAATCTCCTCTTCTGTTACCTTACCGTCTGTATTAGGCTTTATCTGTAACACTTTCAATAAAAATTCCGTTGCTTGCGTTAACAACCAAATAAATGGCGCCGTTACGATCGAAACCATCTTCATAGGCATAGCTACGGCTTTAGCAATAGCAACAGGGTGATTCATCCCGATCCTTTTAGGCAACAACTCTCCTAACACTAGTGAGAAAAAAGTTAATATCACAACAACTATTCCTACTGCAATGGTATGTGCATACGGTGTCATTATAGCAAACGTTTTGACAAAAGTCTCTACATTCATTGTTATCCTATCACCACTATAGATTCCTGTCAGGATTCCTATCAGTGTTATTCCAATTTGAACAGTGGACAAAAATTTGTTTGGCGAATTAGCTAACTCCAAAGCGATTTTAGCGCTTTTATTTCCCTTTTTTGCAGCCGTTTCTAATCTATTTTTCCTCGCTGAAATCAATGCGATTTCAGACATGGAGAAAACCCCATTCAATAGTATTAAAAAAAATATTATTAGTATTTCCATATTATTTTAGCCCAGATCGCAGTGAAAAGCCCACAGTCTTGTTGTACCATTTTTATTAGTGACGAAAAGCGACTAAAAGAAGCTTTATGGGTACTTTATAAAATAGACAACGGGACGAAGACTTGCAACGTACAGCTGGTAATTGCTCCTATAAATTATCTATAACGGTACTTAAACGCTCCGTAATCTCTTGGATTGTTCCTATTCCATTTACGGCGTAAAACTTTCCTTGTTCATTATAATACCCCATCAGTGGAGCTGTTTTTTCGTTATATTCTTGGTAACGATTTCTTATTTTATCTTCATCTTGATCGTCAATTCTACCACTTGTTTTTCCTCTTTCTAACAAACGTTGAATCAAGATTTCATCATCTGCTTCTAGTGCAACTGTAGCATCAACTTTTGACCCAATTGACTCAAGAAAAGCATCCAAAGCTTCAGCTTGTGAAATTGTTCTTGGGTAGCCATCAAATAAAATTCCGTTTGTATCTGGATGTTTATTTACCTCATCAATCAGCATTTTTGTTGTCAATTCATCTGGCACCAAATCTCCGGCATCCATATAAACTCTCGCTTGCTTCCCAAGGTCAGTGTCATTTTTCAAATTGAAACGAAACACATCACCAGTAGATATATGTGTTAAATTGTATTTTTCTTTCAAAAATTCTGCTTGAGTACCCTTTCCTGCTCCTGGTTTTCCAAATAAAACGATGTTGATCATAATGTGTGTTGAGTAGTTGTAGTTATTCTTTTAGTTTATATACTTCTGGTAAATTTCTTCCAAGTCCATCATAATCCAAGCCATATCCAACAATAAATTTATTTGGAATTCTGATTCCAACATAATCGATCTTGATATCTTTTTTGTATGCTTCAGGTTTAAAGAAAAGCGTAGCTATTTTAAAATGTTTGACATTTTGTTTTTTGAATAATTCCTTTAGTTCAACCAAAGTATTACCCGTATCTACAATATCTTCAATGATAACAACTGATCGACCAGTTAAATCCTGGTTTAAACCAATTAATTGTTTGACCTCATCTGTCGAGGAAGTACCCTCATAAGAAGCCATTTTTATAAAACTTACTTCGCAGGGTTTTGTGTATTTTTTCATGAAGTCAGAAACTACCATAAAAGAGCCATTTAAAACGCCTACAAACACTGGTGTTTCGTCTATAAAATCGTCTTCCACTTGTTGTACCATTTTTGTGATGGCAAACTCTATTTCTTTAGCAGAAATAAACGGAACAAATTGTTTATCGTGAAGTTGAATCATTATTATCCTATTTAAAATAATGGGCAAAGATAGGAATTTCTGAGTTGCCAATTCGTTTTTAAAACTATAAGAATAAGGTACAATTAAAAATATTAGCTATTTTTGACCATAGATGAATAGCGAATTTTATAAAAATGTAGTAAATAGCTCTGCCTATCGATCAAGTCGAGACGAAAACGCACAGCTTATTTTGACTAACTCGCAGTTATTCCCACATCTATTCGCGATTGCTTTTAACACTGGGGACAAAAACCACCACAAGGCCTGTTGGATTCTGGAGTTAGTACTTGAAAAGCAGCCCCATCTACTGAGCGATTACCTTGATGATTTTTGTGAAAATCTTTCAAAATTCAGCAACGAAAGTGCCTTGCGTCCAATTTCAAAAATCTGCATGTTTCTTAGCCAGCATATTTCCTTGACTCCTTTACAAGAGGAACAAATTACGGAAAAATGTTTTGACTGGCTTATTCAGGAAAAATGTAAAGTAGCGACAAAAGCCTACTCCATTCGAACCTTGTATGAGCTAGGCAAAAAACAAGATTGGATTTATCCTGAATTGAAACGTATTCTTACTGATGATTACAGAAAACATACTGCTGCTTACAAAGCTGTAGCAAGAGAAATTTTGAAGAAAATAAAATAGCATTTCTCTGTTTGCGCTATATAAAGTATCTTTGCTCTCAACAAACTTTCAATACAATGAATTATTTTTCTTCTGGTTTTAAATTAGGGATTTTAGGCGGTGGACAATTAGGTAAAATGATGCTTTTTGACACTAGGAAATTTGACATACAAACCTATGTTCTTGATCCAAGTGAGGAAGCACCTTGCAAAATTGCCTGCGATAAATTCTTTAAAGGGGATTTAATGGATTTTGAAACCGTATATAATTTCGGAAAACAAGTCGATGTTTTGACCTTCGAAATTGAACTGGTAAACCTTGCCGCTTTGGTAAAATTAGAAGAAGAAGGATTGAAAGTTTATCCTTCGCCAAAAACACTAAAACTAATCCAAAATAAAGGTGTTCAGAAAGATTTTTACACTAAAAATAATATCCCTACTGCAAAATACGGCCGATTTAACAATCTAAAAAGCCTAATCGTTGACATCTTAGACTCTAAAACAAGTATGCCTTTCGTGTGGAAATGTACTGAATTTGGTTATGACGGAAACGGTGTAAAAGTCATTAGAGAAATCGCTGATTTAGATGAGCTACCTAATGTAGAATGCATTGCCGAAGAAATGATTCCTTTTAAAAATGAATTGGCGGTTATTGTTTGCCGAAATCCATCAGGAGAAATCAGAACCTACCCAGTAGTGGAAATGGAGTTTCATCCAGAAGCCAATCAGGTGGAATACGTAATCTGTCCTGCCAGAATTGATGACAAAGTAGCTGACAAAGCGAGAGTCATTGCATTAAGCGTATCTGAAAAATTCAACCACGTAGGATTACTTGCGGTTGAAATGTTTCAAACTGAAGACGACGAAATCATAGTAAATGAAGTTGCTCCGCGCCCACACAATTCAGGACATTATTCTATAGAAGGTAGCTACACCTCACAATTTGAAAACCATTTACGCGCTATACTAGACTTGCCTTTAGGAAACACAGACAGTAAAGTAGCAGGAATAATGGTTAATTTAGTTGGCGAAGCAGGTTATTCTGGAAATGTCATTTACGAAAATATCGAAAAAATATTAGGTTGGAATGGTGTTACGCCACATATTTATGGTAAAAAACAAACGCGTCCATTTCGTAAAATGGGACATGTTACAATCGTAAATGCAGACATCAAAGAGGCCAGAAGAATTGCTGAGGATGTGAAAAATACAATAAGAGTAATTGCATAAATATATTAAAAGATTGAAAAACTAAAAGATTAAAAAATCACTTTGTCTCAAATTTAGGACTCTGCGAAAAATCTTTAAATTCTTAAATCTTTAAATCTTTAAATAAAAATAACAATGAGCAAAGTAGCGATAATAATGGGAAGTATCTCAGACATGCCCGTAATGCAAGAAGCCATAGATATCCTAAAAGGGTTTGAAATTGAAATTGAAGTTGATATTGTTTCGGCACATAGAACACCAGAGAAACTATTCGATTTTAGCAAAAACGCACATACGCGTGGCATTTCGGTAATTATAGCTGGTGCCGGTGGAGCCGCACATTTACCCGGGATGGTCGCTTCTATGTCTCCATTACCTATTATTGGTGTTCCAGTAAAATCAAGCAACTCTATCGATGGTTGGGATAGTATTCTTTCTATTTTACAAATGCCTAGCGGCGTTCCCGTAGCAACGGTTGCACTAAACGGCGCGAAAAATGCAGGAATACTAGCAGCACAAATTTTAGGGAGTCATGACAAAGCTGTATTAGAAAAAGTAATCCAATACAAAACAGGATTAAAAGAAGCGGTAATTATTGCATCAGAAAGTATTCTAAAAAAATAACATTTACTTAGACAAATAAAGGCTTCCCATTAAGGAAGCCTTTATTGTTTTTAATCTTTTTATATTCGAAATTAGTCCTCTACTTCAATTTCTTCCAGGACGCTCTCAAATTCAGATGCAATTACATCATCATTATTAATCCAATTCTCAGAAGTAACCAAGCTGAAATTCACATTATCGGCTGTATTTAGTTCCCAAACAATTCCTTCGGCTGTAGGAAAAGGAATATTTTTAGTCATTTGATCTTCAAACAATCTTTTGATCAAATTTCTATCAGACAATCCGTTGTTTAATAACTTCAATACATTTTCAGCCGTTAGTTCTTTCACCTCACCATCCGTTGGTGTCATTGAGAAATGAACAACAGACGCTTTAGTATTAGGGAATTTTCCGTTGTAGGCTTTAAAAAGCAATTGATTAACATGGAACAATCTTGCCTGCATATGAATTTCAGGATATTCTTCACATACTTTATCAATTAACATATTGTGCGAAATTTGCTCAATTTGCCCTTCATTTAATTCTTCACCTAGCTTGTAAGCTAGTACAATTTCAGCAGCTTCATTTGGCTCATAATCAGATATGGCCATTTCTAATAATTCTGGTAAATTCTTTTTTTCTGCTGTAGCTGCATCTGGAAAATTGAACTTTCCTAATAGATGAATAAAATCTTCATCTGACCAATACCCTTCTACTTCATTTATAGTATCAATACGCTTTATTATAATTTGGTAATTCATTTGTTATTTTATTATTTATTGTTATTTCTGATTAGTCAATTCAAAATCTAATCTTATCTCACAATTTAGGCTTTTTTAAAGTGCTAACTAAAATAAATAACATAACTATAACATAACTGTCTTAAAGTTATCAGTCAGAAATCAATCCAGTTTTAGTCTGCCATTTTTCTATAAATCGCTACATTTGTATTGCAAAAATATTTCGTTTCAATTAATGAAAACTAATTATAATACAATGAAAGTCTTAACTTCAAAATTCAACACTAAATACGATACGGCTCCTTTTTCGAAAATTAATAACGAAGATTATCTTCCCGCTTTTCAAGAAGGAATTGCACTAGCAAAAGCCGAAATTGATGCTATTGTCGCAAACAATGACAAACCCACATTCGAGAATACTATCGAAGCTTTAGATTTTAGTGGGTATACGCTAGATCGCCTTTCCAGTATCTTTTTCAATCTGAACTCAGCAGAAACTAATGACGAAATTCAGAAAATCGCCCAAGAAGTTTCCCCGTTATTATCTGAATTTGGAAACGACATAACTCTAAATGCTGATTTATTTTCCAAAGTAAAAGCAGTTTACGATCAAAAGGACAGTTTAAACCTCAACCCAGAACAAGCTACCTTACTAGACAAAAAATACAAGGGATTCTCTAGAAATGGGGCTAATTTACCGGAAGACAAAAAAAACATTCTTAGAGAAATAGACAAAGAACTATCTAAGACAAGTCTTAAGTTTGGTGAAAATGTTTTAGCCGAAACACAAGGGTTTCAATTGCATATTATTGACGAGAACGATCTTTCAGGTTTACCAGAAGGAACGATTGAAGCAGCTCGTTCATTGGCAAAGAGCCAGGAAAGCGAGGGCTGGATTTTTACTTTAGACTATCCAAGTTATATTCCCTTTGTGACTTATGCTGACAACCGTGAGCTTAGAAAACAAATGGCAATCGCTTCTGGTGCCAAAGGTTTTCAAAACAACAAATTTGACAATCAGGAAAATGTGCTTAAAATTGCCCAATTGCGCTTTGACAGAGCACAAGTTTTAGGGTACGCGACTCATGCCCATTTTGTGCTTGAAGAGCGAATGGCCGAGAATCCAGAAAAAGTAAAAACTTTCGCTACCGATCTATTGGAGAAAGCAAAACCGGCTGCTTTAAGAGAGTTTGCTGAGTTATCGGCTTTCGCCAAAAAACGAGACGGCATTGAACAATTAGAGAAATGGGATGGAGCATATTACTCTGAGAAATTAAAGCAAGAGTTGTTCAATTTGGATGACGAAAAGCTAAAACCATACTTCCAATTGGAAAAGGTATTAGACGGTGCTTTCACAGTAGCCCAAAAATTATACGGACTTACTTTCGAAGAGTCTTTCGAAATCGACAAATACCACGAGGAAGTAACCACTTATGAAGTAAAAGACATCGATAATAACCTAGTTGCCGTATTCTACGCTGATTTTTTTCCTAGAAAAGGAAAACGAAATGGTGCATGGATGACTTCATACAAATCACAGTTCATAAAAGAAGGAACAAACGAAAGACCACATATCTCTATTGTTTGCAATTTTACAAAAGCAACTGAAACAAAACCATCGCTATTAACCTTTAATGAAGTCACTACCTTATTTCATGAATTTGGTCATGCCTTACACGGAATGTTAGCCAATACAACCTACCCAAGTTTGTCAGGAACTTCTGTTTATTGGGATTTTGTAGAATTGCCAAGCCAAATCATGGAAAACTGGTGCTACGAACCCGAAGCTTTGGCTTTATTTGCTTATCATTACCAGACAGACGAAATCATTCCGATGGAATTTGTAACTAAAATTAAAGAAAGCGCTAGTTTCCAAGAAGGAATGGCAACTATGCGACAATTGAGTTTTGGAATCTTAGACATGGGATGGCACGCACAAGATCCTTCGAGCATCAAGGACATAAAAACTTTTGAATTGGAGCAATTTGCCGATACGCAGTTGTATCCTGATGTAGCAGAAAATGCCATGAGTACGTCATTCTCACACATTTTTCAAGGCGGATATTCTTCTGGTTACTACAGTTATAAATGGGCGGAAGTTCTGGATGCAGATGCTTTTGAATTTTTCCAGGAAAAAGGAATTTTCAATAAAGAAGTAGCTGATAAATTCAAAGACAATATCCTTTCAAAAGGAGGAACGGAACATCCAATGATTCTGTATAAACGTTTCAGAGGACACGAACCGAGTCCAGATGCTTTATTAAAAAGAGCTGGATTGATATAAAGAATCGATTAAAGACATTTGATTTCAAACCGAGGCAATAATGCTTCGGTTTTTTTTATTTACAACATAGAGAATTAAATCAAACCCTATTCACCAATATTATAGTGTTTTGAGTGAACGTATTCACCAAAATCGCTATTTTTAAAAGAAAACCACCATTAGCCACCAAAAAATCGGGATACTTTCTACCCAAAAAGAAGTATAATATTTTTGCCTTTTTTCATTGGCGAAAGCCAAAAACAAAGAAAGTGCGATAACCAGAATTCCATTGACAATCAATTGTTCCTCTATAAAATTATTCTTTAAAAACTCTAAAAAATAAAAAGGGATCAATAACAGTAAACCCGCATATTTTGTCCGCTTAACACCTATTTGTTGTGGCACGGTTTTTAAATGTGGATCATCATTAGCCAAATCCAATATCTCAAAAATTAAGATTAAAACAAAAACCAATATAAAGCGCTGGATACATTTAAGGAAAAAATCAAATCCAAGTGGAACATCTGCATTCAACAAAGGCAAAACCAACGTCACTCCTACCCAACATAAAGCCACAATATAAATTTTAACTCCAGCCCAATTTCGTGCATTCTTTCTATTTGGAAAGAAAGGTAAGGTATACAATAGCGTCAGCAGCAATACAGCTACAGACACTGCTTGAGTAATCAATTCCAACTGAAAAAAATAATAAGCAACACCTAGCAAGGAAATAAAGCTCAACAAAGCGATTAGTTTTAGCTCGTTACGCATTTCTCTTTTTTTGGCTCTAGCCAAAGCATCATACTTCACAAAGTTATACCCAACAATAGTTCCCAAAAAAGCAAAATTAGCTATAGGTTCATCGGCAGTTATGTTGAACATAAAATGGGTCATCCGAACTAAAGCATAGACGGACAAAGCCACATGAATACTGCTTCTGAGATAGAAATCAAATATCTGTTTAAAACTAATCATTAAACAAAATTAGTCAATTGTGAACAAATACACACTTTAGTTGAAAAATTCCTAAAAAATCAATTCAAAACACGAATTAGATTATTTATAATACTTATTTTTGCAGCACTAAAAAAACACAACATTACCATACTTACATGAAAACAGACTCATTTGCTTTAAGACACTTAGGCCCAAGGGAAAACGATATTCCAAAAATGTTAGAAACCATAGGTGTTGATACTTTAGATCAGTTAATCGCCGAAACTATTCCTTCTGACATTCGTTTAAAAAAACCATTGGAATTGGAGCATATTATGACTGAATACGAATATGCAAATCATATTCGATTATTAGGTCGTACGAACAAAGTATACAAATCATATATCGGCTTAGGTTACCACCCAACAATTGTTCCTGCTGCTATTCAAAGGAATATATTTGAAAACCCAGGATGGTATACAGCCTACACTCCATACCAAGCAGAAATTGCTCAAGGTCGTTTAGAAGCAATCTTGAATTTTCAAACGATGGTTATTGAGTTAACTGGAATGGAAATTGCAAATGCCTCTTTACTTGACGAAAGTACTGCCGCAGCTGAAGCAATGGCTCTACTATTTGACGTTCGTTCTCGAGACCAAAAGAAAAATAACGTGTGTAAATTCTTCGTTTCTGAAGAAATTTTACCGCAAACTTTATCTGTTTTACAAACACGTTCTGCTCCTATTGGTGTAGAATTAGTGATTGGAAACCACCAAGAGTTTAATTTTTCAAATGATTTTTATGGTGCGATATTGCAATACCCTGGAAAATACGGTCAGGTTTTTGATTATGCTGATTTTATCAAAAAAGCGAATGATAACGAAATAAAAGTAGCTGTTGCTGCAGATATTTTATCATTAGTAAAATTAACACCTCCAGGAGAAATGGGAGCTGCAGTTGTAGTTGGAACAACACAACGTTTTGGAATCCCAATGGGTTATGGTGGACCACACGCTGCTTATTTTGCCACAAAGGACGAGTACAAACGTTCTATGCCCGGAAGAATCATTGGAGTTTCACAAGACACAGATGGTAACCGTGCATTACGTATGGCATTGCAAACACGCGAACAACACATTAAACGTGAAAAAGCAACTTCAAATATTTGTACAGCTCAGGTATTATTGTCTGTTATGGCAGGAATGTTTGCTGTTTATCACGGTCCAAAAGGATTAAAGTATATTGCTAACAAAGTACATTCTTCTGCTGCAACTTTAGCTGAAGCTTTAAATAAATTAGGGGTTTTTCAAACTAACACGGCATTTTTTGACACAATCGTAGTGAAAGCAGATGCTCAAAAAGTAAAAGCGATTGCTGAAAAAAATGAAGTGAATTTCTTTTATATTGATAATGAAACCATCTCTATCTCTGTAAACGAGACTATTTTACCATCAGATATCAATCAAGTGATTGCTATTTTTGCGGAAGCCACAGGAAAAGAAGCTTTTGAAGTTTCGGAATATGTTTCAGAAAACAATTACCCGATGCTTTTAGACAGAAAATCGGAATTCTTAACGCACGAAGTATTTAACAAATACCATTCTGAAACCAGTATGATGCGTTACATCAAGAAATTAGAGCGCAAAGATTTATCATTAAACCATTCGATGATTGCTTTGGGTTCTTGCACCATGAAATTGAATGCGGCTTCAGAGATGTTGCCATTAAGCATGCCATATTGGAATACGATTCACCCCTTTGCTCCTTTAGACCAAGTTGAAGGCTATACTAAAATGCTTAAAAAATTAGAGCATCAATTAAATGTAATAACTGGTTTTGCAGGAACTACGCTTCAACCAAATTCTGGCGCTCAAGGAGAATATGCTGGCTTAATGACCATTAGAGCATACCACCAATCAAGAGGTGATGATCAAAGAAAAATTTGTTTGATTCCCGCTTCGGCACACGGAACAAATCCTGCTTCGGCTGCAATGGCTGGCATGAAAATCATCGTTACCAAAACAATGGAAAACGGTAATATTGATGTTGAGGATGTTAAAGAAAAAGCGCTTTTATATAAAGACCAATTGTCATGTTTAATGATTACTTATCCATCTACACATGGGGTTTTTGAAAGTGCTATTAGAGAAATTACTCAAATTATTCACGATAATGGTGGTTTAGTTTATATGGATGGTGCTAATATGAATGCACAAGTAGGACTAACAAATCCCGCTACAATTGGCGCTGATGTTTGTCACTTAAACTTGCACAAAACATTCGCTATCCCTCATGGAGGTGGTGGACCAGGTGTAGGACCAATTTGTGTAAACGAAAAATTAGTTCCATTTTTACCAAGCAATCCTTTAGTTCAGGTTGGTGGAGAAAAAGCGATAACGGCTATTTCAGGTGCACCTTATGGATCTGCTTTGGTTTGCTTAATCTCTTATGGATACATTTGTATGTTAGGTGCTGAAGGAATCACTAACGCTACCAAATATGCAATTCTAAACGCAAACTACATGAAAGCGCGACTGGAAGAGCACTATCCTATTTTATATTCTGGAGAAAAAGGAAGAGCTGCACATGAGATGATTTTAGATTGTAGAGGGTTTAAAGAAAGAGGAATAGAAGTTTCTGATATTGCAAAACGTTTAATGGATTATGGTTTTCATGCTCCAACAGTTTCTTTCCCTGTGGCAGGTACTCTGATGGTTGAGCCTACAGAATCTGAAGATGTTGCTGAACTAGACCGCTTCTGTGAAGCAATGATCTCTATTCGTAAAGAAATTGAAGAGGCTTCAGCAGATGAACCAAATAATGCATTAAAAAATGCACCACACACTTTAGCTATGTTAACAGCTGATACTTGGATATTTCCCTATTCAAGAGAAAAAGCTGCATATCCATTAGAGTACGTAGCAGAGAATAAATTTTGGCCAAGTGTTCGTCGTGTAGACGAAACTTATGGTGATAGAAATTTAGTGTGTAGCTGCGCACCTATTGAGGCATACATGTAAATCAAACCTTCTTTTATCAATATTATTAAATGCCTCGAAATCAATCGAGGCATTTTTTTATCAAGATTTAACTCGTTTATTTTAGCGATACCTACCTTATAAAATAACACTACAAACAAGCGCTATTTCGACAATCACAATAAGCGTAATAAAAACTATATCGATTTCGATTATTTATTAAAAAATCATCAGTAAATTAGCCAAATAATTACTATATCATAATTATATGCATGCATAGTAAATAACATAGCTATAATCATTTTTTTATCTTTAAATTAGCATAAAATTTTTTTCAAAATAAACCCATGAAAATAAAAATAACTGGAATAGGAAGTTATGTTCCTGAGAAAAAAGTAAGTAATACTGACTTTGGCAATCATGTTTTTTTAAATGAAGACGGAACGCCATTTGGGAAACCAAATGATATCATAATCAACAAATTCAAAGGAATCACAGGAATTGAGTTTAGGCGATATGCAGAAGATAATTTAAACTCCTCTGACCTAGCCTTTATGGCAGCCCAAAAAGCAATAGCAAATGCAGGTATAGATCCTGAAACCATTGACTACATAATTTTTGCACATAACTTTGGTGATGTAAAATACGGAACAACTCAATCTGACATGCTTCCAAGTCTTGCTACACGAGTTAAGAATAAATTGCAAATAAAAAACCCAAAATCTGTAGCTTATGATATCCTTTTTGGGTGTCCAGGCTGGATAGAAGGTGTTTTGCAAGCAAATGCATACATCAAATCAGGTATGGCTAAGCGCTGTTTAGTAATAGGCTCTGAAACCTTATCTAGAGTGGTTGATGATCACGACAGAGACTCCATGATTTACTCGGATGGCGCAGGCGCAGCAATTATTGAAGCTTCTGATGACGAAGCAGGTATGCTTTCCTATGAAAGTGGAACTTACGCCATGGATGAAGCTAATTATTTGTTTTTTGGCAAATCATACAATACTGATTTAGATCCTGACACACGCTACATAAAAATGCATGGACGTAAAATTTACGAATTTGCTTTAACTACTGTTCCCGCGGCAATGAAAAGTTGTTTAGATAAAAGCGGTATCGCTATTGATGATGTCAAAAAAATATTGATTCACCAAGCGAATGAGAAAATGGACGAAGCCATCATCCAACGTTTTTACAAATTACACGACAGACCAGTACCTCAAGACATTATGCCTATGAGTATAAGCGAGCTAGGAAATAGCAGCGTTGCCACTGTACCAACTCTTTTTGACCTGCTCATACGAGGTGAGATAAAAAATCAATCTATCCAAAAAGGAGATGTGCTTCTGTTTGCTTCTGTTGGAGCAGGAATGAATGTAAATGCCTTCGTATACAGATATTAGTATTATTTGTAGCTAATCCAGCTATACACTACAAGTCCACACTTAAAAAAAGTGTTTTTACAAAACTCAAAAAGAGCTTCTTTTGGTCGCTTTTTTAAGCTAATAAAAACTACCTTTTTTAATTGTGGCCTTTTCATTTCTATCTGGGCTAAAAATCTGCTAAACAAGAAATATATCTTTGTACCTTTGCACCTTTGTTTATACCCATTAAAAAAATGTACGAAAAAACGTTTCCCAATAAAAGATTCAAACACACTTTAGAATTTTTAAACAAACACATCTCGACTGCTGAAACGGTTCTGGATTTAGGCGTCGAAAACCCTTTTTCAAAAATCATGAAAGTGGAAGGTTACTCGGTTAAAAACACAACTGGTGAAGATTTAGACCTTGATCAATCCGTCTTTTCAACAGAAAAACAAGATGTGGTAACTGCTTTTGAAATTTTTGAACACCTACTGAATCCATTTACCATTTTAAGCGAAATAAAATCCGATAAGCTATTTATATCCATCCCAATGCGTTTGTGGTTTTCACCAGCATACAGAAGCAAAACAGATATGTGGGACAGACATTACCATGAATTTGAAGATTGGCAGCTAGACTGGCTTTTGGAAAAAACAGGATGGAAAATTATCGATCGTGAAAAATGGACTAATCCAGTTAATAAAATTGGAATCCGTCCCCTATTACGTCGTTTCACTAATAGGTATTATATCGTTTATGCCGAAAGAATAAAATAATGGAATATTATATTGTTATACCGGCTCACAACGAAGAAGCTTTTATTTCGTTAACATTGCAATCATTGATTTCGCAAACGCATTTACCTAAAAAGGTAGTAGTGGTCAATGACAATTCTACTGATAAAACTGCCGAAATTGTTTTGGCTTTCGCCAAGGAAAATCCGTTTATAACATTGGTCAACAAAACTTCGAGCGCTATACATTTACCAGGAAGCAAGGTAATTCAAGCCTTTAACGCTGGATTAGAAACGCTGGATGATGGTTATGATATTATGATGAAAGCCGATGCAGATTTGGTTTTTCCTAATAACTACTTTGAAACAATCGTAAAGCACTTTAAATCAGACAGCAAAACTGGTATGGTTGGCGGTTTTTGTTATATTGAAAAAAAAGGGCAATGGGTTTTGGAAAACTTAACCGATAAAGATCATATACGTGGTGCACTTAAAGCCTACCGAAAAGAAACTTTCAAACAAATTGGCGGGCTAAAACCTCAAATGGGTTGGGATACTGTTGATGAATTACTTTGTAAGTTCTACAATTGGAAAGTAATAACCGATCCTTCCTTACACGTAAAGCACCTTAAACCAACTGGTGCAAACTACAATAAAACGGCACGCTACAAACAAGGAGAGGCATTTTATACTCTGGGATATGGCTTTGTAATTACAACAATTGCCTCGGCAAAGCTGGCAATGATGAAAAAGAAACCTTTACTCTTTATAGACTATATAAAAGGTTTCTTGAAAGCAAAAGCTGCAAAAACTCCCCTATTGGTTACTCCAGAACAAGCAAAATTCATAAGGAAGTATCGCTTGGAAAAAATGAAAAAAAAAACTTTTTTAAATATCTGCTGAATCGGATAATTAAAAAAACTCATTACCGATAACTTATTACTCATAACTATTTTTGTAATTTAGCCCATAATCGTAAAACACATGATGCTCATTCGATATATAACGCAAATAGGAAGATACTTCTTGATGCTACAGGAAATTTTCAGTAAACAAACCAAATGGTCTGTAATGAAAAAACTTATCTTCAAGGAAATTGATGATTTAATAATTGAATCATTAGGTATAGTTGCCTTCATCTCTTTCTTTGTTGGAGGAGTTGTAGCCATACAAACGGCACTCAACCTTACCAATCCATTAATTCCAAAATACCTTATCGGCTTTGCCACGCGACAATCGATAATATTGGAATTTGCCCCCACTTTCATCTCTGTAATTATGGCTGGAAAAATGGGCTCTTTCATCACATCTAGTATAGGAACAATGAGAGTAACGGAACAAATTGATGCTTTGGAAGTCATGGGAGTCAATTCACTTAACTACCTTGTATTCCCAAAAATAATTGCTTTGCTATTGTACCCATTCCTTATTGGAATAGCTATGTTTCTAGGAATTCTAGGAGGATGGATGGCTGGCGTATATGGTGGTTTTACCTCAAGTGCTGAATTTGTTAATGGAGCCCAAATGGATTTCATCCCTTTCCATATTGTATATGCTTTCATAAAGACACTAATATTTGCTATGTTATTAGCTACTATCCCATCATTTCACGGCTATTATATGAAAGGTGGAGCATTAGAAGTGGGTAAAGCCAGTACCGTAGCTTTCGTATGGACTTCGGTTTCAATAATACTTTTCAATTATATACTAACGCAGTTGTTATTAGGATCATGATAGAGATAATAAACCTAGAAAAATCATTTGGAGACAGCAAAATTCTTAAGGGAATTTCAAGCGTTTTTGAAACTGGAAAAACAAATCTGATTATTGGACAGAGCGGATCGGGTAAAACTGTTTTATTAAAAAGTCTTTTGGGAATTCACACTCCTGAATCAGGAAAAATCTGTTTTGATGGAAGGATATATTCTGAATTAGAAGATGATGAAAAAAGAGAACTGAGAACTGAAATTGGAATGGTTTTTCAAGGCAGTGCCTTATTCGATTCAATGACCGTAGCCGAAAACGTAGGTTTCCCGCTAAGGATGTTCACCAACGATAATAGTGCTAAAATTCAAAAAAGAGTTGATCTAGTTCTAAAAAGAGTTGATCTAGTTGACGCACATAATAAACTGCCTTCGCAAATATCTGGGGGAATGCAAAAACGTGTTGCTATTGCGAGAGCAATTGTGAACAGACCCAAATATCTTTTTTGTGACGAACCCAACTCGGGCTTAGACCCAAACACTGCCATATTAATTGATAACCTTATCAAACAAATTACTGAAGAGTACGACATAACTACTGTTATCAATACCCACGATATGAACTCCGTAATGGAAATTGGTGAAAATATTTTATTCCTAAAAAACGGATTAAAAGCTTGGCAAGGAACAAAGGAAGAGATTTTCAAAACCGACAATCAAGATGTTGTAGACTTCGTTTATTCATCAAATTTATTCAAGAAAGTGAGAGAAGCCTACTTAAAGGAGTAGCTGCTTACTAATACTATAAAATCAATTCGGCAATAACTCAACCTCAGCATTTGGGTTAAATAGATACATTTTTCCCGAACTCACTTCCAAGCATTCAAAACGCTTGGTTCGGATCGCTATTTTCTTAAAAATCTTTCCGTTTTGTATCCTAAAAATACTTCCGTACGGGATCTCAAATACGTAGTTTTTATCATTTTGCTTGTCAAACTGCTTCAGCGCCAGAGACAAAGTCGCGTCAGTATCACTACTTGCAGTGGGATTTCTAAAATGCTTTGCGAGTAATGGTAGTAATTGATTGGGGAAAATTTCTGGCCGAATAAATGGAACCATAATTTGCTGAAAGGAATATTTCCACTCATTCCCATGCGGTTTTATATTTCGCCCAAATTTCTCAAAAGCTACCAAATGAGAAATTTCGTGAATTAGCGTAATCAAAAACTTATACTTATTCAGATTTGAATTAACCGTAATTTCGTGCTTGCCGTTCAACCCCTTTCTGTAATCCCCATGACGTGTTTGTCTTTCGTTTACAATTTTGAGATGCACACGATTAACAACAATTAACTCAAAAACTGGTTTTACTGCGTGTTCTGGAATATATCTTGCAAGTGTTTCGCTCAAAGCAATTATGTATTATGGGTTTGTTGAGGATACTTGTAGTACTTTCCCATTGTAGTATTTATTTCCTGTCAATGTAAAGTCAAAAATATAATCAGCCATTTCGTTGGCTTTTATTGGTGCTTGATACCCTGGGAAAGCTTCTTCTAACATTTCTGTTTGTACTGCACCCAATGCCAAAACATTAAAAGAAATACCTCTTTCTTTATATTCTTCTGCCAATAATTCTGATAAGGTAATCACAGCTCCCTTACTTGAACTATAAGCTGCTAATCCTGCAAATTTAAGACTGCCTTGTATTCCTCCCATAGAACTTATGGTAACAACATGACTTCCTTTTTGTAGAAAAGGCAAGCAAATACGAGTCAAATTTGCAACAGCAAAAACATTTACCTTATAGATATCTTCAAAATCTTTTTGTTCCGTTTCTGAAAAAGGTTTCAACATAAAGCTCCCTGCATTATGAACAATTGCATCTACTTTTTTCCAAGTCGTTGACAAGAAGTCCTGCACTTTGTCTAAATCAGCTTCATTTGACAGATCAACAGGCAGACAGGTGATGTTTTTGTTTTCAATAAGAATTCGGGGCGTTTTTCTGGAAATAGCGAGAACTTGATGCCCTGCATTGGCAAATTTTAAAGCCAACTCATATCCTATTCCTCTACTTGTACCTGTTACTATAATATTTTTCATAAAGCAAAAATAAACAAAACATCACTAATGGCAGCTATACAAGAAAAACTAATTCATGTGAATTTCACGACTTGCTGTTCGGGTCATTTCTGTCACTGCTGGTAGCATCTCCTGAATAAAAGAAGTCATATGTATCATATCCATCATTTTAAATTCATCTGAGACATGGTGGTAGTAGTCGAAATTATCAAAATCAAAAGTACTCACCGAATGGCAAGGCACATCAAAAACATCATAAAAGGAGTAATTATCTGATCTGTAAAACAATCTTAATTCTGCTTCTTTACGAAGAAAACCAATAGTGCTTTTCCCTGTATATTGATTAATCTTACTCGCCATATTAGACTTGTCAAAACCGGATATATAAGCTAGATAATCCCTTTTCATAGGAACACCAATCATCTCAATATTAAACTGCGCATAAAGATTGAAATTTTGCTCTTTCAGTTTTTTTGCCAAATGTTTAGACCCTAGCAATCCTTTTTCTTCTCCCACAAAGAACACAAACAAGACGCTCCTTTTATTGGATTTAGTAACACTGAAATACTTTGCCATTTCGGCTACCGCTGTAGTGCCAGAAGCATCATCATTTGCGCCATTATTAATAAAATCTCCATTAACAGCTGTTTTAGCTAATCCAATATGATCATAATGCCCACTAATCAAAACAAATTCTTTTTTTAGTATGGGATCACTTCCTTCGATATAACCTACAATATTATAAGCCGTTCCCTTAAAATTAGACAAAGTGTCTCGATAAGACGCAAAATAAGGAGCAACATCATTCCTTTTTAAAAACTCTTCCAAATAAACTGCAGCTTTCTCCATCCCTGCTGTGCCCGTTGCTCTGCCCTCTAACTCATCTGAAGAAAGATATTTTAGCATATCCGATACTTCATGCTCTTTGACTTGATACTTAATGACCGCTGATTGATGTGACGTTTCACTAATAACATCAGTAAGCAATCTAGAGTTTGGTTTACAGCATAAAAAGATCAATGGAAGTAGTATTATAAAATTTCTCATAGTTTGAGCTTTCGAATTTGAGACTTTTTTTTAGCTAAAATATTTCTTAAATACTTTATATCCTTGGACAAAAGCCAAAATTATAAAAAATACAGGGATAATTACTGGAACCAAGTATTTTGAAAAGTTTTCAGTATTTTGAGAAAGCGAATGTAAGAAATATACAAGTCCAATCATGCCTGAAAATGTTCCAATTAATGTTCCAGCCAAATAATAGAACTTGAGGGATTTCTCTGTTTTTATATATTTTCCATTAATCAAATATAAATTCCATCCGGCCCAGAAAGGAAGCTGCAAAAAATTCAAACTGCTCAACATTAAGCCAATTAAAAAAGAGGAATAGCTAACATATTTTGCTAAATAGTTTCTATTTCCAATTGCTTCGCTTGAAAGTGAATAAAAGGAATAAGCCAAAATCAACAAAAAGAGAACACCAACGATGTCAATAACTTTCATTAGTTTCTTGTTACTCGCTAACCTATTTGCAAAAACTAAGGTGAAGTAAATGAAAAAGGCTTCAATAAAAATGACGCCCAATAAATATAAAAGTAGTTCTTGAACACCAAAAGCAGAATAGATTTCGAATCCAACAATATTCAAATACCCAAGCGGAATCGAACCAAGAAAGCTAACCGAAAAACCAACAAGAATATTTTTAAATCTTATCATCATATTAGAAATTGACAATTTTATTGCTTTGTTCCAAATGCATTCGATATTCGCGCATTCCCAGTTTATGGTTAAGATAAGGAGTCCCCATTTTATTATTAGCTACACTTATTTCATACATATACGTAATATGTCTAGCTAATTCTTTCCACGCAAAAAACAAAGAATGTTTAGGGTCATAAATATGAGTTGGTTCACTTGCAGCTCCATTTAACTCCACTATCGAAAAATTTTCTCCGCGTTCTAATTCTTCAATTGTATTGTACATAACATCCAATCTTCCGAAATAAAAGCCCGGTATCTGTAGACACATTTCATTAATAGTCTCTTCTAGTTTTGGAGTAATCCACTGACTTCCATCAATAAACTTTGCGCCACGAGCATGATTCCCATAAGGAACCAAATTCAACTTTTCTCCTTTTGGCAATATCTCTTGCAGTTTATCTCCAAATTCTTGCCTCAATACTTTTAATTGCAATTCGTACCTTGGATTCTCTCTTATTAAATCTTCTATAGTTGCTTTACCGGTTCCGGTTAGTATCATGAATTCCTTAGACACAATTCCAGTAAGCTTTCCCGATTTTTGATCTGGATAACGCACATAAAAAATTCCAACTTCATTTTTAAAAGGAATCAAATCTTGAATTACGTAATCAAAATTTGCCTTTCGCGCATATTGTTCTAAATCAGCGACCGTATTAATTTTCATTACTCCAGATCCACGCAAACCTATGTCTGGTTTCGCTATCAATGGATATTTTATACCTGCATCATTGATTATTTTTTCTACTTGCTCTACTGGAGTACCTTCCTTTATAAGTTCGGTTTTTGGGTAATAGTGCGACGGAATTAAATTATAAATGGCTTTCTTCGATTCCATAATAAAGCCGCCATTCTTTATCGATGGATTAGATGCATTAAAGAAGAAAATAGACTTTGCTTTAAACGAGTAAAAGATCCACAGAAAATAAATTGGAATATAAACAACCTGAAAAGGCCAATATTCCCAATGGGTGATTTTATGAAACAGTAGTTTGTTTCTGCTATTTTTCATCACTCGGATTAAATTTAAATAATTATAAATGAGGTGACGCTGTCTTTTCCTGTAACCAAATCATCATGCAGTAAGGACACTTTATTGCTTTCTATCACTGACTGGGTAATACTCAAGGTTTTCAACTCGTTATTCCTGTTGATGACCAATCCGTTTTCTTGATTTTCAGAGTCTGAGTATCGGTGAAATTGATACATTTCATTTTCTGAAACTATAGGAGTATGATCTAAAAAAGAATAAAATGCATTAGAACGCTCTTTTCGAATGTCAGCTGGATACAAAGTTGACGAAGACCAAATATGCTTTTCGTCAGAATTGAGTTCGGTTGACTCTTTGTTGTCTCCATTCCAGCGCAACTGAAATAACTGTTGATTTTGAAACAACACCAGAGTAAAAGGCTCTATATTTTCCAAATCCAATTCCTCCCAAAAATCCCTTGGTGAAACACTTCCGATAAGATCTAAAACAATCAACCCTCTACTTTTCCTATATGGTAGTTCGACTTGGTGTTTTTCGCTGGCACCATTTAATAACACTAAAACAGTTCCCATTTCATCTACAACATACCAGGTTCCACCCGCTTTCGGATCCTTTGGAAAAATAACATTTTTACCTTTTACAATATAATTTTGGGGAGCAATTGCACTGGCTCTTACTACCTTTTCGTCACGGTTTGAGGTAATGATGACTTTATCAAAGTATTTTACAAAACTTACTGTACACATTGCCTTCTGTATTCAATTGTTGAACGGGCAACTCCGAAATTTTCACCAACTAAAATAGCGGTATTTTGCAAAACAGCCACTTTTATCAAAGCTTGGTGATGGATGCAATGCTCTAAATTATAAAGTAATTCTCTCAGGTAATTACTTTCAACGATAATTTCTTCACCATCAACTATTTGCTGTAATTCCATTTTCTTATTTTCTCTTTCCAATGAATTTTGGATAATTCTAATCTGACTAATCGCGAAATTAGTATCAGTTTGAATTAGTATATTTCGCTCCCGTTTATCATAATTGACAATAGCCGAATCATAATTTTTTTGAAGGCATTGAAACATTTCGATAATATGTCTTGAATGCTCTCCGATAGTAGAATTACTCAACGCGGCACATTGCTTTGAGTACTCTGAATTTGAGATTTGATTGAGCAAATCACCCAACTCGTTTAAGCTATTTTTTATAGATAGTATAAGCATATTAGAACTTTAATTTTAATAAGTTGGGTATTGCATTCTTATTTTGATACACTAAAGCAGAACAACAAAGAAAGCTAATTAGCGCCATAATAAAAAGGACACCCCTATCGTTCTGTACTTCAATCCCTAAAACAAGCAAATGTGACAAAATAGCTCCAGCCATAATTCCTAATCCTATCAAGGCACCCAGTAAAGTTGTTCTTGGTATTAGTATTAAAATAGAAGCGATTAACTCTGCTACTCCAGAACCAATTCTACCATAAGGTTCCATACCCAAAATGGAGAAAATATAAATACTTTCATCAGCTCCCGTAAATTTAAAATACAAAGTCTGAAGTAATATTGTGGCAACAACAACACGCAATATCCAGGATACTAATGATGATTTCATGTGTTTTAGTTTCAATTAATAATCTTTCTCCAATTTACATCAGCCTTAGTCTTTAAATTATCCTGGTCTTTATTCCAGCTCTTCAAGGTATTAGTAAAGTAAGCATTATAGAAAAGATATAGTTTACCATCTATAATTTTGAAAGTATAAGGATTTACTGTTACTTTTTCGCCAGAATCTCCCATCGCAAAAGCACACCAACCACCATATTGCGGCTCATAAGCGGATGGTTTTTTTAGGAAAGCTTCTTTATTTTCTGAAGATGAAAAATAATAATTTACTCCTTCAAAAACAGCACTCAGTTCTTTATTACCCTTTACTGCTTTAGACTGCTTAAAATAAGTAACAGGATCATATCCTTGAATGGCGACTTTCTTTTCTAAATTAAATTCAGAAGTTAGCTTATTGGCATTTTGCGAAAATCCATTAAGGCTAAATAATACGCAAATAATGATTGCTACTTTTTTCATAGTGTTATATTTGATTAATGCAAAACTACTTAAGTATTTTAAAGAGAAATGTCAGCTACATTGCAGTTCCTATAAAATAATTAGAAACTGCAAACATCGTTTATAATTATTTCTTTTCGATTGTATCCAATAATACCGTTTGCCACCATTTCGTTTAGTAATTGGGTTGCAGTTTGTCTCGAGGTACAAATGATCTGGGCAATATCATTTTGTGTCAAATAATTCTCGATAACTATTTTGTTTTCTGTTCTAATCCCTTCCGTTTCTCCCCAAGCTTTCAAAAACAAAGACAGTCTAGTTTTAGAGTCTTTTGAAATCAGATTAGAATAACTATTCTTAATCCGTTTCATTTTTAAGCCAACAAATTTAGTATAAGATAAGGCTAAGCTTGGATTTTTCAACAAAACATCTTCAAAATCTGAAAGTAGAAAACTACAAATAGCCACATCATCCGAAAGCACTTTTGCGTATTCATTAGCCTGACTGTCTACTTCTAAAGTCAATTCGCCAAAGAGATCCCCTTTTTGAATAATATCTTTAATCGTTTCATTCCCATCTTCATCAACAGCAACAATTTTGATATTCCCTTTTTTCAATAAAAAAATCCTAGGTACATCTGATGCAGAGAAATAGATAATCTCTCCTTTTTGTGCTTTTTTAAAACCCATGATAATACACAATTGTTTTATTTGTCCAAAACTTAAAGTTCTAAACAATTTATGATCGCGCAAATACCAATATTTTAAATCTTCGTACATAAATGTGTTTTGGTAAATGTATTAAAAATTCGAATAAAAAATAAAAACCCTTTCAAATCGAAACTTGAAAGGGTTTTAAAAAAGTTATTAAATTTTATTTAAGAAACTAAAGTTCTAGAAATCACAATACGTTGTATTTCTGAAGTTCCTTCATATATTTGGGTGATTTTTGCATCACGCATCATACGTTCCACATGGTATTCTGCCACATATCCATTCCCACCGTGAATTTGTACTGCTTCAATTGTCGTATCCATAGCTGTTTGAGAGGCAAATAATTTCGCCATCGCTCCTGATTGAGAAATGTCTTTTCCTTCATCTTTTTCAACTGCAGCTTTCAAACATAACATTTTGGCTGCCATAATTTGAGTCGCCATATCTGCCAATTTAAAAGCTATCGCTTGATGCTTGAAAATTTCTTTTCCAAAAGCTTTACGTTCTTGAGAATATTTCAATGCTAACTCATACGAACCAGTTGCTATTCCTAAAGCTTGGGAAGCAATTCCAATTCTTCCTCCGTTTAATACGGCCATTGCAAAATTGAATCCAAATCCGTCTTCACCAATTCTATTTTCCTTTGGTACTTTTACGTCATTAAAAAGTAGAGAGTGTGTATCTGATCCACGAATCCCCATTTTCTTTTCTTTTGGACCAATATCAAATCCAGCCCAACCTTTCTCTACTATAAAGGCATTGATTCCTTTATGTCCTTTTTCGATATCCGTTTGTGCAATGATAATATAGGTAGAAGCTGAAGATCCGTTTGTAATCCAGTTTTTCGTACCATTTAACAAATAATGATCTCCTTTATCAATTGCCGTTGTTTTTTGCGAAGTCGCATCAGAACCAGCTTCTGGCTCTGACAAACAAAAAGCACCTATTACTTCCCCTGTAGCAAGAGGAACTAGATATTTCATTTTTTGCTCTTCATTACAGTATTTCTCTAATCCGGCACAAACTAAAGAATTATTCACAGACATAATAACAGCTGCAGAAGCATCTATTTTTGCGATTTCCGTAATAGCTAAAACATAAGAAACACTATCCAATCCAGACCCCCCGTATTTTGGGTCAACCATCATTCCTAAAAAGCCAAGCTCTGCCATTTTTTTAATTTGCTCGGTTGGGAATTTCGAAAACTCATCTCTTTCAATTACTCCCGGCAACAATTCGGTTTGAGCAAAATCTCTAGCGGCTTGTTGAATCATTAACTGCTCTTCTGTTAGATTAAAATCCATAACGATATAACTTTTTTATTAGTTTGCAAACTCTTCTTAGAAAACAAAAATATAAATCCATAACTTAGATTTAAATTTAGAACCTAATTTATTTATTATTCAACTGAAGAATTGACGATTATTTTACATTGTTTAATTTATCCTGCTTTTTGTTTAAATAAAGTAGGCAAAGATACTTTATTCTTGTGAAATTATCAATTTTGATTTGTAAATTTGCCACATGAAAGAGGATTATTACAACGTTATAGGAGTTATGTCAGGAACATCACTTGACGGAATCGATTTGGCCCATATTGAATTCCAAAAAAAGGGCGAAAAATGGGATTTTAAAATCCTTGAAAGCGAAACCGTACCTTATAGTAAAGAGTGGGTAGATATTCTAAAATTAGCAGTTGATTTCTCTGAAGACGATCTAAAAAAGACGAACCAAGAATACACTAAACTTCTGGCTTTCGTTATTTCAAGTTTTATAGATAAGCATAAAATTAAAAATCTAGACGCTGTTTGTTCACATGGACACACCATTTTACATCAACCCCAAAACGGAATAACACTTCAAATTGGAAACCTACCCGAAATTTCAAACTTGATTCAACAACTTGTCGTTTGTGATTTTAGAGTACAAGATGTGCAGTTAGGAGGACAGGGCGCACCTTTGGTCCCTATAGGTGATCGTATTTTATTTCCAGAATACGATTATTGCATGAATTTAGGTGGATTTTCGAATGTTTCTTTTGAGGAAAACGGAAAACGCATTGCCTTTGATATCTCTCCGGTCAATACGGTATTAAATTTCTATGCTAACCAATTGGGATTGGATTATGACGATAAAGGGACAATTTCAAGATCAGGAAAAACCAACCAAAATTTATTAGACAAGCTAAACAACTTGTCTTATTACCACACAAAATACCCTAAATCATTGGGGTTTGAATTTGTAAAAGAAACTGTTATGCCTTTGATTGAAAATTTCGAAATTAATATTGAGGATAAATTAAGGACTTTCACGGAGCATGCGGCCATTCAAATAGCATCAGCGTTGCCAAATAAAAAAGGCAGTCTTTTTATAACTGGTGGTGGCGCCTATAATACTTTCTTTATCGAAACAGTGCAAAGCTACCTTCCCGAAATAAAAATAATAATCCCATCAGCTAAAATTCTGGAATTTAAAGAAGCCTTGATTTTTGCATTACTAGGAATTCTAAAATTACGAGAAGAAAACAACGTATTATGCAGTGTAACTGGAGCAAAAAAAGACCATAGTTCAGGTGTAATTCACCACTTGAAATAAAAATAAAAATACACTATTCACAATATTCTATTTTTTATATTTGTACAAATTAAACATATCGCAACTAAATGAAAGATTTATTAAAGAAATTTGAAAATAAACAGCCTGAAATTATTTTTAACTGGAAAGATACCGAAACAGATGCCGAAGGATGGACAGTGATCAATTCGCTTCGTGGCGGTGCAGCTGGTGGTGGTACCAGAATGAGAAAAGGCTTAGATATAAATGAAGTATTGTCTTTGGCAAAAACCATGGAAGTAAAGTTTACTGTATCTGGACCAGCTATTGGTGGTGCTAAATCTGGAATTAACTTTGATCCAAATGACTCAAGAAAAAAAGGAGTTCTACAACGTTGGTATAAAGCGGTATCTCCATTATTGAAAAGTTATTATGGAACAGGTGGTGATTTAAATGTTGATGAAATTCACGAAGTAATCCCAATGACGGAAGAATGCGGTGTGTGGCATCCACAAGAAGGTGTTTTTAACGGTCACTTTAAACCTACAGAAGCAGACAAAATCAATAGAATTGGTCAATTGCGTCAAGGTGTTGTTAAGGTAATCGAAAATCCAAAATTCTCACCAGATGTTTCTCGTAAATATACAATTGCTGATATGATCACCGGTTTTGGTGTTGCAGAAGCAGTTCGCCACTTCTACTCTACTTATGGTGGAGATGTAAAAGGAAAGAAAGCGATTGTGCAAGGTTTTGGAAATGTAGGTTCAGCAGCAGCTTTCTATTTAGCCGAAATGGGTGCTAAAGTAATTGGTATAATCGATAGAGATGGTGGATTAATAAACGAAGAAGGATTCTCTTTTGAAGAAATAAAATCATTATTCCTTTCTAAGGATGGTAATAAATTAGTTGCAGAAAACATGATTCCTTTTGAGGAAATCAACCAAAAAATCTGGACAATTGGTGCTGAAATATTTACTCCATGCGCAGCTTCAAGATTAGTTGCACAATCTCAAATCGACAGTTTAATTGCTAATGGTCTAGAAGTTATTTCTTGTGGCGCTAATGTACCTTTTGCTGATAAAGAGATATTTTTTGGCTCAATAATGGAAGATGTTGATCACAAAGTGAGCTTAATCCCCGACTTTATTTCAAACTGTGGTATGGCAAGAGTTTTTGCTTATTTTATGGAAAAGAAAGTTCAAATGACTGATGAAGCCATATTCCAGGATACTTCAACAACTATTAAAAATGCTATTAAAAAAGCACATGCATTAAATAGCTCAAAAACAAACATAAGCGCTACTGCTTTTGAAATTGCCCTAAAACAATTAGTGTAACAAATCAGTTTTGGGTCGCTTCAATTTTTTGATAGTCCACAATAATACTTAAGTCAGTTTGATGAAGTCACCGTAACGTGAATTTATCGAACTGATTTTTTTTGTAAAATCTAAAAGTTGGCCCGAATATTGAAGCCTATAGCGACAATTAAGAATCTTTTTTGTTTGATATTATTATCTCAAAAAAGTAACAATTTTTATAATATATTAGCGTTTCCATAATAAAGAAAATTTCTATGAGTATATTGTTACAAGCAGATACCCTATCTGTTGCACAAGAAAATTTAGCCGATGCTGTTCCTGTTGAGAAAACATTATCAATTATTGAATTACTAACAAGCGGAGGACTAGCGGGTCAGATTATAATGACCGCCTTGTTTTTGATGTTTTTTGCCGCATTGTATTTATACTTTGAGCGTTTAATGGCAATAAATGCTGCCTCAAAAATTGACCCCAACTTCATGGGACAAATCAGAGAAAACATTAAAAATGGCCGCATTGACAACGCAAAAATTGCATGCGCACATTCTAAATCCCCTGTTGCGCGATTAATTGAAAAAGGAATCTCAAGAATAGGCAGACCACTTGAAGACATTAATACTGCGATTGAAAACGCCGGAAAATTAGAAATATACAAGCTTGAAAAAAATGTAAGTATGCTAGCCACTATTTCTGGAGCAGGTCCTATGACCGGTTTCCTGGGCACGGTTGTGGGAATGATCCAAGCATTTCATAAAATGGCAACTGCTGGAGGACAAATTGAGGTTGGAGCACTGTCCGAAGGTATTTACACCGCAATGACAACAACAGTAGTTGGTTTAGTTGTGGGAATTATCGCCTATGTGGGCTACAATCATTTAGTTGTAAAAACGGATAAAATTGTTCATCAAATGGAAGCCAATGCGGTTGACTTTTTGGATTTATTAAATGACCCTGCTTAATATTTAGGATTCCAACAAAAAAATAATCTACTTATGAATTTAAGAGGACGAAATAAAGTTAGTGCTGAATTTAATATGTCATCCATGACAGATATTGTATTCTTATTACTAATATTCTTTATGCTAACATCTACCATGGTAACCACAAATGCTTTGGATTTAGTACTCCCTAAAGCAAAAGGAAAAACAGATAGCAATAAGAATATCGCAGTGAGCATCAATAAAAAACTAGAGTTTTTCATTGATAAAGAGCCTGTATCAGAAACTGAGTTAGAGGCAAAACTATTAACACTGTTTTCTGCAGACAAGGAGCGAGCGATCATTTTAAGAGCAGAAGAAGGTGTCCCAATTGAGAAAGCAGTCAATGTTTTGGATATCGCAAACAGAAACCAAATCAAAGTTGTTTTAGCCGTAAGGCCAAAATAATTTCAGTTGACCTTCAAAAAAAGATAGATTCTACATGAAATATTTAGAAACAAAAGAAGAAAAAAAATCATTTGTCATCACATCAGTTCTTTTTGTGATCATGTTGGTTTTGTTTTTTTATTTAGGATTAACTTCTTTAGACCCTCCTCCTGAAAACGGAATCGCCATTAACTTTGGAACAACTGAGTTTGGCTCTGGAGAAATACAACCTACTGAAGCGATTCAATCAGCACCTAAGACGACCGCCGCAAAACAAGCAGCCTCAAGTGAGGAGGAAATTCTTTCTCAAGACATCGAGGAAGCAGTGGTAATGAAGCAAGTCAAAAAAGCCCAACCTACAAAAGAAGTAGCAAAAGAAGAAGTTAAACCAAAACCAAAAGAAAGCCCAAAACCTTCAAAAAGCACCTCGGATGCACTGTCCAGCTTAATTAACGGTCCTAAATCAGACGGAAAAGCAAAAGGAGGTGAAGGAAACGACAATGTTGCTGGCGATAAAGGGAGCTTAAATGGCGATCCATACGCAAACAGCTATTATGGTTCTGGAAGCGGGACCGGAAATGGAAGCGGCTGGGGGCTGAACGGAAGAAGTATCAGCACAAGAGGCAAAGAAGTACAAAAATGCAATGAATTTGGTACTGTAGTGGTTCAAATCACGGTAAACAGAAACGGAAATGTAGTTGCGGCCAAATATACTAAGGGAACTACAAATACAAACCCATGTCTTGTTGAACCTGCATTGGCAACAGCCAGAAAATACAAGTGGCAGGCTGATTCAAATGCCCCTGAAACCCAAATAGGTTTCATTACCGTTAATTTTAAACTAGGGGAATAATATCCAATTGATAATTCAAGACACTATCTAGTTATCAAAACATCAAAAAACAATGAATTATCAAGAAACTACAGAATGGATGTTTAATCAACTTCCTATGTATCAACTTCAGGGTGCATCTGCCTATAAAAAGGATTTAACAAACACCCACCTATTGGTTAATCATCTTGATAATCCACAACAAAATTTAAAGTGCATTCATGTCGCAGGCACCAATGGAAAAGGTTCCACTTCGCACATGTTGTCAGCCATATTACAAGAAGCTGGTTATAAAGTGGGCCTCTACACGTCACCTCACTTAAAAGACTTCCGAGAACGAATTAAAATTAACGGAGCAGATATTTCAGAAGAATTTGTTTGTGAATTCATCAATACTAACAAAAGCTTTTTTGAATCTAAGGATATCAGTTTTTTCGAAATGAGTGTTGGCTTAGCATTTGACTATTTTTCGACAGAAAAAGTAGATATTGCCATCATTGAAGTGGGAATGGGCGGAAGACTTGATGCAACCAATATTATCACACCACTTGTATCCGTAATTACCAATATAGGATTAGACCACACCCAATTCTTAGGAAATACCCTGCAGGCGGTTGCTTTTGAAAAAGCAGGCATTATAAAGCCAGGCATAGCAGTTGTTATTGGCGAATACACTGCTGAAACAAAACCGGTTTTTTTGGCTAAAGCCGAAGAATGCAATTCTGAAATTTATTTTGCTTCCAATCTAATTTCAAAAAGCTATCCATCTGACTTAATTGGGGATTATCAAATCCACAATAAAAAAACAGTGCTACAGACAATCAATATTCTAAACACTCAAACAGAATTTCTTATATCTGAAGACCAATTAAAATCTGGGCTATTAAATGTCGTAAAAAACACGCACCTTCAAGGGAGATGGCAACAACTAGGAGATTCACCAAAAATAATTTGCGATACAGCTCATAACAAAGAAGGCCTATCTATTGTACTAAATCAAATAGAAAAAGAAACTTTTGATACTTTACATATTGTCTTTGGGGTAGTTAATGACAAAAACTTAGAGGAGATTATGCCTTTATTACCCAAAAATGCAATTTATTATTTTAGCCGACCAAATAACCCAAGAGGATTAAATGCTCAAACCTTATATGAAAAAGCGCAAGAGTTTAACCTAAAAGGAGAAGTATTTAATTCAATTACAACTGCTTACAAAAAAGCAAAACAAACAGCAAAAGGCACTGACTTTGTCTACATTGGCGGGAGTACATTTGTTGTTGCAGAAATTTTATAATTTTTTTTGTTTTTTGCTTGTATATCTAAAAAAGAGGCTTATATTTGCACTCGCAATAAGGAAATGAAAATTAACAAATTGCACTAGGGCGATTAGCTCAGCTGGTTCAGAGCACCTCGTTTACACCGAGGGGGTCGGGGGTTCGAACCCCTCATCGCCCACAAAAAACTCCATTAGAAATAATGGAGTTTTTTTATGTAAAATTACGCCGAATGAATACAACAAGCAGAAGCTAAACAAACAATTTCTCCGATCGATTTATAAAAAAAGCACTATTGATATTTAATCAATAGTGCTTTTTTTATTTTTAAAACTTAACTCTAAGACAGATATTCTAACGTTCGCTCCAGCGCCATTCCTCTTGACCCCTTTATAAGAATTGTGCTCTGTTCTATTTTGTACTCTTTTAAAAACGCAGAAAAAGCATCAAATGAATCGTAAAACTGAAAATTGTTCTTATCTATTCTATTGCCATAAAAAGCAGAACCAATAAAAAAACATTGAACTGTATCTTCCTTTATAAGGGATTCAATTAACTCTTTATGTTCTTTTTGACTTTCACTTCCAAGCTCAAACATATCTCCTAAAATAATCACTTTATTAAGCTTCTCTAACTGCAAGAAGTTTTCAATTGCAACAGCCATACTACTTGGGTTTGCATTGTAGGCATCTAATATAATTTCATTATTTCCATTTGAAACTAATTGCGACCTATTGTTCTCTGGAATATAACTTTCTAAAGCTTCTTTAATGGACTTATCTTCGACATCAAAGTACTTTCCTATGGCGATTGCTGCATTAACATTATTAGCGTTATAAAGCCCTATTAAATGAGATGTGATGGTAATATTAGAATAACACAATTCAACAAATGGATCTGCTTTTATCGATCTAATTTCCAAATCAGCATTTTTATTATTTAATCCAAATGAATAGCATCTTAAATTCTTAGATCTTTCAACTTGAATTGAATCTTCTAGATTTACAAACGCTAAGTTATCATTTTGAGACAAAAAATGATACATCTCACTTTTACCCTCAATAACGCCTGCAACGCCGCCAAAACCTTCCAAATGTGCCTTTCCAAAATTAGTTATATAACCATAATCAGGATTTGCTAACTCACAAAGAAATTCAATTTCCTTTTTATGATTAGCCCCCATTTCTACAATCCCAATTTCAGTTTCTGAATTAAAGGACAATAAAGTTAAAGGAACACCAATATGATTATTTAAATTACCAACAGTGGCTTTTGTATTATACTTCTTCGAAAGTACCACATGTATCAATTCCTTAGTAGTTGTCTTACCATTACTCCCTGTAAGCGCAATGATAGGCAACTTCAGATATTTTCTATGAAATTGAGCCAACTCTTGCAAAGCAACTAAACTGTCCTCTACTAAAATTGTTCTTTCGTCAATGTAAAACGACTCGTCATCTATAATAACATAAGAAGCGCCTTTGATTAAAGCTTCCTCAGCAAATGTATTAGCATCAAAACGCTCCCCTTTTATCGCAACGAATAGTGAATTAGACTCTATTTTTCGCGTATCAATTGAAACCGCATTGCATTTTAAAAACAAACTATGAATGTACTTGATATCCATTTAAAAACGATTTAAAAAAACAAAAGCCCTAATCAAAGGGCTTTCGTATATATAATATATTAATAATTTAATTTCTTGCAGATTTTCTTTTTTCCGCTTTTGGCCCAACCTTAGACATTGCACATCTAAATCCAATATAGTCAGTAGCCATATCCTGCGGAAAATATCTTCTTTGCGCCGGATCTAGCCAATAAGCTCTGTCTCTCCAAGAACCTCCTTTATAAACTCTTACTTCATCATTTATTAAAGTTGTTCTTTTGCTTGACACATCATATTTTCTAACCATCATTCCTAAACTGTCAGTAGTTACATTATGCTTAGGTGAGTTATACATTTTTTTATCGTCTTTTTCTTTCTCAGTATCTGACTCAGAATTACCAAAATTATAATACTTAGAAGATTGCTTATCACCGTCTCTATAGTTAATATTATTACTTTTATCAAAATTCTGTCTCAAATAAGTTTCGTTTTCATCAACTGGAACTTGAGCAATTTGACCAGGAAAACTTCTTACAATTACTTTACCATTACTCAAAGTATCTCTTTTCATCGTTTCTAAAGTAACGATCTCCACTTTTCCATCTGACCCAATTTTATTTTTAGTGTAGCGATTCCCTCTAAAATAATTGAAGTCATTTGACTCATTATCTATAACTGGTCTGTAAACATCAAGTACCCATTCCGCAACATTTCCTGCCATATCATAGAGACCAAAATCATTAGCTGGGTATTTCTTTACTTCATTCGTTATATCAGCTCCATCATCAGACCAACCTGCAATACCTCCGTAATCTCCGTTTCCTTGTTTAAAGTTGGCTAACTGATCGCCTTTACTTTGCCTTTTTCCAGAACGGGTATAGCTTCCTGACCATGGATATTTTTTTTGTCCTTTATAGATATTATACTCTCTTTGTCCCACATCAGCTGCTGCCGCATATTCCCATTCGGCTTCGGTAGGAAGCCTGTATTCTGGCAAAAGAATTCCTGATGAACGTTGTGCATAGACATTTTTTTGCTCTGTCACTTTTCCGTCTTTTCCAGCCTTAGGACTTTTTCTAGCCCCTTTCGCACCTTTCAATACAATTTCTTCATTTCCGCCATACGTCATAGTTGGCGCTTTCAGATAAGTTTCTGTACTAAAAGAAGCTTCTGCAGTAACATCTTGTGTTTTTGCATTTTTCTTCAAGTATCCCTTTTTCTCTAATATAGCTTCGTTCACACGATCTGTTCTCCATTGACTAAATTCAACTGCCTGAATCCAATTCACACCAACAACAGGGTAACTTGCATATGCTGGGTGCCTTAGGTAGTTATTAGTCATAGTTTCATTATAACCTAACCTATTTCTCCAAACTAAAGTATCAGGTGATGCACCTTCATAAATATGCTCATAAATATCTTCTGTAGGAGGGAATACATTTTTCAACCAATCTAAGTATTCTCTATACATAAAGTTTGTTACTTCTGTTTCGTCCATGTAAAATGACTGTACATGCTGTTGAGTTGGAGTATTATTCCAATCGTGCATTACATCATCTTCCACTTTACCCATTGTAAAAGTTCCTCCTTCAACGAAAATTAATCCAGGACCAGCCTCTTGTTTCTTAGCATTGGAAACCCTTTTACTATCGACGTCCCAACCAGTACCCCTTGAAGCACTTTTCGAACTAGACTTTTTACTGCAACTAGCAAAACCTATAATCATTATCATAGATAACATTAATCGCAAGGCTATAATTTTGTTTACTTTCATACTCTTTTAAAGGTAATAATTTTAAGTGATGCAATATAATAATTAACCATTAACAGGCAACACCATATTTAATAAATTTACTGTGATGTATTATATACAACGAATTATATAAAACAAACGCAAATTTATACTTTTTATTATTTATTTTTATACTAAATGACATATTTTTACTCATTATAATATTTGATTATTAATAGCCTTTTATAAAATAATGCGAAAAATTCTTTTCTTTAATTTACTCCTAATTTCCTTTACCACATTTGCCCAAACAAGAGGCAACATTACTATTCAATGGATGGAAAAAACAGAAATGGATTACGGGAATTTTAAAATTAATATCCCTCAATTTTCCGGTAACGAATATCATTATAATGCATCCGACAAAGCCCTTTATTTCATATTAAACATCAATGAACCAGAATCTTTTGAAGAGAATAACATTGAAATCAACAATGTAGTATCCGAATCCATTTCCGCGTCAGAACTCGGTAATTTAGACATTAGGAACATTCCAAAATCCATAACCAGTTCTTTAAAAAACTCCAACTCAAGAGGCACTAAACAATCTTTTCTTACGCTATCGCCAATAATAAATACTGAATTCGGATTTAAAAAGATCATATCCTTTTCCTATACTTTAGATAATAAGACTAACAAAACCTCACAACAAAACAAAATCTCAAATCTCATTTCTAATTCTATTTTAGCTACTGGAGATTGGTATCGCTTTTACGTTGAGAAATCAGGAGTATATAAAATATCCAAAAAATTCTTAGAAGAAACAGGCCTTAATGTAAGCAATATTGATCCAAAAAAAATCAAAATTTACGGTAATGGAGGAAAAATGCTTCCTTTGTCAAATGCCACTTATTACCCTTCGGATCTGACCGAAAATGCAATCCAAGTTTTTGGAGAAAATGACGGAACATTTGACAATGAGGATTACATTTTATTTTATGCCGAAGGAGTAGACACTTGGAACGAAGAAAGTCAAACCCACAGCAATCTTTATGACTCCAAATCCTATTACTATGTCACCATAAAAGGAGATAATGGAAAAAGAATAAATGAAATGATTCAGCCACAAGGAGTCAACACCATAAACCTAACGACTTTTGACGATCACAAATACCATGAATTAGACTTAACCAACATTGCACATCTGGGACGACAGTGGTTTGGCGAGTCATTTGACATTAACCAAGAACAAGAGTTTGAATTCAACTTTCCCAACATTGATCCTACCACACCAATAAAAATAATGACAACAGCGGCTTCTGCCGCATATACCCCCACTTCGTTTCAAGTGAGCTCAAATGGACAAGCTATTGGTCAAATTTCATTTCCTGCAATCAATGCAAATTCAGACACGGAATTTAACGTAAGATATTTACCCGCTAACACTACTTTAACTGCTTCCGAAAATATAAAAATAAAACTAACTTATAATAATAGTGGTGTACCAGGTTCGAAAGGCTTTCTGGACAACATTCGACTCTCTGCCAAAAGCAAACTTAAAGGATACGGAAAACAATTCCATTTTCAATACGACTTGTCTAATTCGAACTTAGGAATTGTCAACTACACTATATCAAATGCCAATGAAATTTCGCAAGTTTGGGATGTTACCGACCTATACAATATCACAAAAGTTGAAAATCCTAACCAAGCCTCATTCTCATTTAAAGCAAGTTTAGGAGAAATTAGAAAATACATTGCTTTAGATGCTGCGGATTATTTTACTCCTTTAAAGGACAATAATCCTAAAGTTATCAACCAAAACATAAAAGGCACCATTTTCAACAACAACCAAGGAAGCTTTCAAGACATTGACTATGTCATTATAACTCCAAATTCCTTAATTACTCAAGCTGAAAAACTAGCTAATTTTCATCGTTCCTATTCCAAGCTCAACGTTAAAGTCATTACCATCGAATCTATTTACCAAGAATTTTCTTCTGGAAAACAAGACATAGCCGCCATAAGAAATTGCATTAAATACATCTATGAAAATGCCTCTTCTTCAGCAAGCACAATAAAATACGTAAACCTTTTTGGGGACGCTTCATATGATTATAAAGACAAAACAATCAACAACACCAATATAGTACCTATTTATCATGCATTAAACAGTAATTCAACTGGAGAAGCTTCCTTTGCCTCTGATGATTTTTTCGGACTAATGGATGATAACGAGGGTAATATTATTTCGTTTTTTGGAGGTATTGACATCGCGGTGGGAAGAATGCTGGTAAGCAATCCTAAACAGGCCGAAGAGATGGTAAACAAAGTTATAGAGTACCATGACCAAAAATCATATGGCAGCTGGAGAAACAATTTTGTCATGATCAGTGATGACTCTGACCAAACATCTGACGCAAGTCTACAAAACAGACAAAACATCTTAGCCGACAAAATCACAACTGAAAAACCCTTTTTTAATGTAAACAAAATTATTTTGGACTCTTATACTCAAGAAGCGTCAGCAGGAGGCTTCAGATATCCGAAAGCACGGACAGATTTATTCAATGCTTTCGAAAAAGGAGCATTAGTTTTTAATTATCTTGGTCACGGAGGTGAAGACGGATTATCATCAGAACGCATTTGGGAAAAATCAGATGGCCAAAACTTGAGCAATCAATATAAGTACCCCTTATTCATTACAATCACCTGCGAATTCTCCCGCTTTGACAACCCTAGTAGACCCACTGCCGGCGAATACACCTATTGGAATCCTAGAGGTGGCGCTATCGCTATGATTACAACAATTAGAGCGATCGGCCAATTTAGTGCCGAGAATTTTAATGACACTTTAACTGAAAATTTACTGTCTTTTGGATCGAACCAATATACATCTATTGCTGAAACATTACGGATCTCAAAAAACAGCAACCCTAACTCAGCTACTAACGTAGTTTTTTACATTGGCGATCCTGCCTTATTTCTTGCAATACCAAAGCCTAAAATACGACTAACAAAGGTCAATGACGTTCCAATAACACAAACCATTGACGACTTCAAATCTTTGGCGCGCATCAAGTTAACAGGCGAAATAACTGACGAAAACGAAAACACTCTTTCTAATTATAACGGAGAGCTATACACGACTATTTTTGACAAAATAATCCCCAGAATAACATATAATAATGATGAAAATAGTCCGCCTATAAATTTTAGCACTTCAGGCGAAACCATATTTAGAGGAAACGCAACTGTGACAAACGGAAAATTTGAATTTAGTTTTGTTGTCCCTCGAGACATTCGCATTCCTGTAGCTAATGGAAAAATCAGCTTCTACGCTAAAAAAAACCAATTATTTGAAAATCAAACAGGTTTTGATACAAAAATAAAAATAGGCGGAATCAATGAAAATGCAGTCGCAGACAATATTAGTCCAAAAGTAAAGTTATATATGAATGACGAGACTTTTGTTTCAGGGGGTATAACCAATACATCACCCTTTTTACTGGCATTTCTCGAAGATGAAAACGGGATCAACACAGCTAGTGGAATCGGTCATGATATTGTCGCTGTTTTAGATGGCGATGTGAGCAATCCTTACTTACTAAATGATTATTACCAAACCAGTTTAGACGATTATACAAGTGGAAGCCTCCGATTTCCATTACGAAATATAACAGCTGGATTACACACCATTACTTTTAAAGCTTGGGACGTATATAACAACCCAATAACTGCTGAAATTCAGTTTGTGGTAATGGGAGATGACAAAATAACTTTGACACATGTATTAAATTACCCTAATCCATTTGTCAATTATACTCAATTTTGGTTTTCACACAACAGACCATTCGAACCTTTGGTAGTTCAGATTCAGGTAATCACCATTACAGGAAAGGTGGTTTGGACAAAAAACCAAATTATATCAACTGAAGGATTTTTATCAAAAGAGATCACTTGGGACGGTAGAGATGATTTTGGTAATAAAATTGGAAAAGGAGTTTACATTTACAAACTAACTGTCAAGTCTAGCTTTACAAATAGTAAAGCTGAAAAGATTGAAAAACTTGTGATACTTTAATAAAATACTATATTTGTTTAATCAATTTTTAATAATAAAATGAGAAAATTAATGCTTTTCACGGCTTGCCTACTTGGCCTTTCTTTTGCGCATGCTCAAGATAGAGTCATAACTACAGCGGTTCCGTTTTTATTAGTTTCTGCTGATGCAAGAGCTGCGGGTATGGCTGACGTGGGCGTCGCAACTTCAAGTGATGTTTTTTCGCAACAATGGAATCCAGCAAAATATGCATTTGCCATTGACAAACAAGGCTTTTCTATAAGCTACACTCCCTACCTAACAGATTTAGCAAATGATATATCCTTAGGGCAAATTACCTATTACAACAAAATCAGTGAACGAAGTGCATTTGCAACTAGCCTTCGATATTTTGGTTTTGGCGATATTGAATTACGTGAAACCGGAGACCCCACTGAAGTTCCACGAACTGTAGCTCCAAATGAATTTGCATTAGACGGCTCCTATTCATTAAAACTAAGCGAAACCTTTTCCATGGCAGTAGCAGGAAGATATATTCGCTCTAACCTAAAAGTCGTTACAGATAATGGTGATGCATCTGCAGCAAATTCATTCGCAATAGATGTTGCTGGATTCTACCAGTCAGAAGAAATGGCATACAGCGAATTTAATGGGAGATGGAGAGCTGGGTTCAACATTCAGAATTTAGGTCCAAAAATAAGTTATGATAACGATGAGTTTAGTACTAACTTTTTACCCGCAAATTTAAAAATAGGAACCGGATTTGATTTTATTCTTGACGATTATAATAAAGTAGCCGTAAACTTAGAATTCAACAAACTATTGGTACCAACACCTCAAACCCCAGATTTAAACGGAGATGGAACGATTACTTCTGAGGAAAGATCGCAAAATTTAGACAACTACCGTTCGATAGGATGGGTTTCCGGCATATTCAAATCATTCGGAGATGCGCCTGATGGGTTTAGTGAGGAGCTTAAAGAATTTACATACGCATTGGGTGCTGAATATTCATATCAAGATTCATTCGCTATGCGCCTAGGTTATTTTAATGAAAGTGATTTAAAGGGAGCTCGCAAATTTTTCTCTCTTGGCGCTGGTTTTACATACAATGTAGTAAAAGTGGATTTATCCTATTTATTTTCGGCATCAAAAGTAAAAAACCCTTTAGAAAACACCTTACGTTTCTCTTTAACCTTTAACTTTGGAGACAAATACGATCAATACTAGTCACAAATAAATATTTAATTTAAAAATCCAAATTTCATACTATTGAAATTTGGATTTTTTTTCCCAAAAAAATAATGAAAGAAATAACAATTACCACTCGATTCTCTGCATACAATGCAATTGACGAATTACCAAACGACATTCAAAATCTTATGGAACAAGCTATTGCTGTTAGAAAAAATGCTTACGCACCATATTCGAAATTCAGGGTAGGAACTGCACTTTTACTAGACAATGGAAAAATTGTTTTAGGCTCGAACCAAGAAAATGCAGCATACCCTTCTGGACTTTGTGCTGAACGCGTCGCCATCTTTCAGGCAGGAGCCATTTATCCCGATGCTAAAATTATAAAAATGGCAATTACTGCGGCATCAGACACAAACAAAACTACGAGTCCCATCCCTCCTTGTGGCGCTTGCAGACAGTCAATCGCTGAGTACGAAACAAAACAAGACACCCCTATTGAAATATATTTTATGGGAGAACTAGGTGACATCTATAAATCTGAGTCCCTAAAAAACTTACTTCCTTTTATGTTTGATAAAAATTTCTTGTAAAAAAACTAAAAAGTATCCTTTTAATTTTACTTCTCAGTTGGAATGTCATATTTTTGCAATTCGCAAATTTGTGAAAGAAAACTCTTTTGCGACATTTAGGTACTAGTTGATAACACACTAAAAACTTTAGCAAAAGAACAATTGAGATGAAAGAAGTTACAAAAGAGGTTTATTTAAAGTGGTATGAAGACATGCTACTTTGGAGAAAGTTTGAAGACAAACTTGCAGCATTATACATACAACAAAAAGTCCGTGGATTTTTACATTTATACAATGGTCAAGAGGCTGTCCTTGCAGGTGCATTGCACGCAATGGATTTGACAAAAGACAAAATGATTACTGCATACAGAAATCACGTTCAACCAATTGGAATGGGAGTTGATCCAAGACGCGTCATGGCGGAACTTTTAGGAAAAGTTACTGGAACATCAAAAGGAATGGGTGGATCAATGCACATTTTCTCAAAAGAACACCGTTTTTATGGTGGACACGGAATCGTAGGAGGACAAATTCCTGTAGGAGCTGGACTCGCTTTTGCAGATAAGTATTTTGAAACTGGCGGCGTGACGATGACCTACTTTGGTGACGGAGCTGCTCGTCAAGGTTCTTTGCACGAAGCTTTTAACATGGCTATGCTGTGGAAGCTGCCTGTTGTTTTTATCGTTGAAAACAACGGTTATGCAATGGGAACTTCTGTAGAAAGAACAGCAAACCATACTGACATTTGGAAATTAGGTCTAGGATATGAAATGCCTTGCGGACCTGTTGACGGAATGAATCCAGTAAAAGTTGCTGAAGCAATGACAGAGGCAATTGATAGAGCTCGACGTGGTGACGGACCAACGTTTCTTGAAATGAAAACATACCGTTACAGAGGACACTCTATGTCAGATGCCCAACTTTACCGTTCGAAAGACGAAGTTGAAGAATACAAAAAAATCGATCCAATCACACAAGTCTTAGATTTGATTAAGGATCAGAAATACGCTACTGACGAAGAAATTGAAATCATCGACAAAAGAGTAAAAGATTTAGTTCAAGAATGTGTAGATTTTGCTGAAGAATCTGAATATCCTCCGGTGCAACAACTTTACGATGTAGTATACGAACAAGAAAACTATCCATTCATCCCTCATAAACTATAAATCAATTATGGCAACAATTATAACAATGCCTCGCTTGAGCGATACTATGACGGAAGGAACTGTAGCGGCTTGGCTTAAAAACGTAGGAGACAAAATAAGCGAAGGAGATATCCTTGCAGAAATTGAAACCGACAAAGCAACAATGGAATTTGAATCCTTTAATGAAGGAACACTTTTATATATTGGAATACCAGCAGGTGAAACTGCATCAGTTGACTCTTTATTGGCAATTATAGGTGAAGAAGGTGAAGATATATCTGCACTATTGGCCGAAAAACCAGCAACTACTACAGCAGAAGTAGAAGAGGAAACTAGTGAAAAAACCGAAGTTAAAAAAGAAGAGACTGCTACTCCATCAACAACTTCAGTACCTGAAGGAGTTGTCGTTGTAACTATGCCTCGTCTTAGTGATACAATGACGGAAGGAACTGTAGCTACTTGGCTGAAGAAAGTAGGAGACAAAATAGCTGAAGGTGATATCCTTGCTGAAATCGAAACTGATAAAGCAACAATGGAATTCGAATCTTTCAACGAAGGAACTTTATTGTACATAGGAATTCAAGATGGAGAATCAGCTCCCGTTGACAGCTTATTAGCTATCATAGGTCCTGAAGGAACTGATATTAGTGGAATTGCTAAAAATTATACAGCTGGAGGTACTCCAGAAGCAGCAACTGAAGACGCAAAATCAGCACCAGCTGAGAAAGTAGAACCAATTGTACAAGAGGCTTCAACAGATGGTCAACGTATTCTAGCGTCTCCATTAGCAAAGAAAATAGCTAATGACAAAGGAATTCAGCTGACTCAAGTTAAAGGCTCAGGTGAAAATGGACGTATTGTAAAAAGCGATATTGAAAATTTCACTCCTGCAACAGCAGCTGCTCCACAAGCAGCAAGTGCAACTGCACCAACAGCAGCAAAAGCTGAACCAGTAGCAGCTCCAAAAGTATTTGTCCCTGCTGGAGAAGTTTTCACCGAAGAAATCAAGAATTCGCAAATGCGAAAAATAATTGCTAAACGTTTGGCAGAGTCATTATTCACTGCGCCGCATTACAATTTAGTAATTGAGGTAACAATGGACGAAGCGATGAAATCAAGATCTATCATTAATGGCGTACCAGATACAAAAGTATCGTTTAATGATATGGTGATAAAAGCTTGCGCAATGGCTTTGAAAAAACATCCAAAAATCAATTCTCAATGGAGAGAAGATTCAATCCTTATCAACCATCATGTAAACATTGGTGTTGCAGTTGCAGTTGAGGATGGATTAGTGGTTCCTGTGTTGCGATTTACAGATGCTATGAGTTTATCTCAAATTGGAGGAAACGTAAGAGACCTTGCAGGAAGAGCAAAAAACAAAAAGTTATTGCCTACAGAAATGGAAGGAAGCACTTTTACTGTTTCAAACCTTGGAATGTTTGGTATAACTGAATTCAATTCGATCATCAACCAACCAAATTCAGCAATCCTTTCAGTTGGAGCAATTGTAGAAAAGCCAGTTGTCAAAAATGGTCAGATCGTAGTAGGAAACACAATGATGTTATCTTTAGCGTGCGACCATAGAACAATTGACGGAGCTACCGGAGCGCAGTTCTTGCAAACATTAAAACAATTTATAGAAAACCCAGTTACGATGCTTGCATAAAACTAAGCTTTCTATTTTTATATAATAAGAATCCCATTTTGAAATTTCAAAATGGGATTTTTTTATTGACCATAACTAAACTATCTGATTTTATTCTTTTCTTCAATCCATCGTGACATATATCTTGTACTTGTCAATGTATGATGTTGTAACATTGCGCCCATAAAATTTCCCAACCGATGTTCTTCTAAATTAATTATTAAACTTTGTATAGTTTTCTTAAAATCATCTGCAAATAACTCTTTTGAAAATCGTCGACTAACAATTCTAACACCGTTTAACTGTGACTTCAACCACCTCTCTTTATTTTGATATAATACAACCGCCGATTTAGCAAACATTTGAGGATCGTCATCAATAACACCATTCCACGAAAAGCTACCCAACATCCCTTCCGCCCCGATATTTGTCGTCACACTTGGCGTACCACACAACATTGCTTCTACCAACTTCCCCTTTAATCCTGCACCGAAACGTAGCGGAGCCAACACAACCCGAGCCTTCTTGACAACTTCATGTGCATCTGCCGCTCGACCCATAATATAAAAACCCTCTTTTGTATTATGCAATTGCATTACTTTTTGAGATGGATAAGCACCATAAACATGCAATTTCCCTTCTGGAAATCCCTTTTTAATTAACGGCCAAACTGTTTCTTTTAAATACTGTACTGCATTCCAATTGGGTTCGTGAAGAAAATTGCCAATAAATACAAAATCTTTTCTTTCCTCAAAGCTTGGTAAATCATTTAGCTGTAAATCATCAATGGGTTCTAATAAAAAAGGCAAATAATACAATAGGTATTTGTCTATTTTGAATACAGATTTTAACAAATCCATTTCGAATTCAGAAATCATCAAAGAAAGATCACAACGTAAAATACTTGCAATTTCTCTTTTAGCGACATCTTCTTTTAATAAATCAGTTAATTCAAATTTACGCATTTCCTTAAAAGCTCTTTGACGTGCTAATCTTAAACTGTGTAAATCCTCTGTATCTAAAATCCGTAAGGCATTAGGACAACTTTCGGCAACGCGCCAGCCAAACTGTTCTTCGATCATAAAACGATCAAACAGAACAATTGATGGATTTAGTTCCTTTATAAAAACATCAAAACTGGAACTATTTAATAAAACCGACTCTTTTCTCACATTCAAAGCGGAAAGATCTACCATGTAAACACTATCCATCGCCGGACTAGCAAAAGTAATATCATAGCCCTCCTCTTTAAACAGGGAGATCAACTGCATCATTCTACCACCGGCAGCCGATGATTTGGGCTCAGGCCATACAAAACCTATTATCAAAAGTATTTTCACCTGATTCATAACTTATAATTTGAGTTGCAAAATAATGCTATTTACCGCGCATTACCATCATTTCAATGATAAATCAGAAAGAAAACACTAATTTTGCAATAATAAAACACACTAACATGTTAGGATTAAAATTAGCCACTGACCCACGATGGGTAAATATAGTTGAATCAAACATTGAAGAAATTTTGACGGACCATGCCTGGTGTGAGCAAAAGGCAGCTTCAAATGCGATAAGCCTAGTAACATATAATTCTGAATTAGAAGACTTAGTCACAGAACTATTAGTTATTGCAAAGGAGGAGCTCGATCACCTGCAAATGGTTCATGACTTAATAAAAAGTAAAGGTTTAACTTTAGGGCGAGAGCGTAAAGACCATTACGTAAACGAACTTTTTAAGTTTATGAAGAAAGATGGAAGCCGGAAAGATGCGCTATGTGATCGTTTGCTATTTTCGGCTATGATTGAAGCTAGAAGCTGTGAAAGATTTAAGGTCTTATCAGAAAACATAAAAGATCCAGAACTAGCTAAATTTTACCGTGATTTGATGATTAGCGAAGCTGGACACTACACTACTTTCTTAGGTTTTGCGAAAAAATATGCTGATAATATAGATGTCGATAAACGCTGGAAGCAATGGATTGAATTTGAAACTTCAATCATCACAAATTACGGAAAGAACGAAACCGTTCATGGTTAATAGGAATTAGAAAAATAACCTTATTTCAATTCTTAAAATACTTGAATAAAAAAAAGAGCACTTAATGTGCTCTTTTTTTTTCATATAAAACTACTGTTGTCTAATTATAAACTCAGAACGCCTGTTTAAAGCATGTTGCTCTTCAGAACAGTCCTGATGACAATCAACTATTGGCTCTGTTTCTCCAAAGCCTTTTGCTGAAATTTTATCACTACTTATTCCCTTTGAAATAATATATTGAACAGTCGCTTTAGCACGTCGCTCTGATAATTTTAAATTATAATTATCATTACCTCTTGAGTCAGTGTGTGACCTAACAAAAATAACTAGTTTGCTATTTTGCGACATTATATACACCAACTTATCAAGTTCAACTGCACCTGATGTAGTAATATCGCTTTTATCAAATTCGAAATAAATAGGATTAAAAATAAATTCTGTATCAGTAACAACAACATCGATAGGATCAAGTTTAGCCTCGACCCTAAATTCATCACCATTACTAACAGTTATCGGAAATGATTTCGAAACAAATCCATCTTTGCTAATCTCTACTAAATAAGATTTATCATTTTTTGCACTGTAAACAGTAGATCCAATCTCATTTGTTAATTGTTTATCCAATATCGTCTTATCCATATCTGAAATAACTATTCTTGCATTCCTTAAGAGGTCTCCATTTACAGAATTAGTAACAACAGTACTTATTTTTCCATTACTAATCACCGGAGCAGAAGAGTATATCTGGTCTTTACCATCACGATTACTAGAAATATACCCTAACTTATTCTTTTTATCAAAAGTAAAAGCAAAATCATCTTTTTCAGAGTTAATAGGCTTTCCTAAATTACTTGCAGATTGATTTTTAATTAAATCAATTGAAAAAATATCATAGCCACCTAAACCAGTTAATCCTTTTGATGAAAAATACAAAATCCCTTCTTCTGAAACAAATGGAAAGCTTTCATCTTGACTAGTATTTACTTTGCTACCCAAATTTTCAGGAGTTCCAAAACTTCCGTCAGTATGAACGGCGACTTTCCAAATATCTAAACCACCTATCGTCCCAACCATATTAGAAGAGAAATAAAGTACGTTCCCGTCATTAGATAAAGATGGATTACTAACCGAATAGTTTTTACTATTAAAAGGTAGCGGAGTAATATTTACCCATTTCCCATTTTCTTTAGTCGCCTTATATAAATTTACTTGACCATCCTTTATGTTTTTCTGCCTATTTTTCTTAAATATTTTTTCATTAAAACTTTCACTAGAAAAATAAACTGTTTTCCCATCTTGACTCATAGTCAAAGGACCTTCGTGGTAAATAGAATTTAAATCAGAAACTGGAGTAGGTTCAGAATAAGTTGCTTCCTTTTCAGTATAATCAGATTGATAAAGGTCTAGGAAAGGCTCATTATTTAAACCGTATATCTTCCTAATTTCATTCCTTGAGCTAGCAAAATACAATACGTTATTGTACTGAATCGCTCCAAAATCAGATTTAGTAGAATTTATATTTAGCTTCTTTATGTCAAACAATTTTTCTATACCGGAAATCTTAGATAAATAATCCGGATTATTTACGAATTCTTGTGCTCTTGGGTCGTTTGGCTGCATTGAAACAAATACTTTCATTTGTGTATCTGAATCAGCATACTTACCATTTGATTTCAAAAGTTGCGCATATCTATAATGAGTATCTGCATCCTGTTCTACTTGCATTGCCTTCTCATACCATTTTTCAGATTGAGAAGTGTCATTCATGTAGTAATAACTTTTCCCCAGTTGCTTAAAAACATAAGAATCAGAATTTCCGCTTTTGACTAATACTTCATAAGCGCTGGCCGCTTTAACAAATTCATATCTGTCAAATAATTTATCAGCAGACTTAGTTTGTCTACTTTGTGCCAAGATAGCCATGCTACTCAGCACAAAAAACAAAATTGTTGTATATTTTTTCATCAATTACAAATTTATATTAGAAAAATCTAGGTGAACGAGAAACCTTTTTTGCTGTAAACAAATCGTACAGAATAATAAACTCATGAGATGAAGGTGCTGTCACCTTCAAGTCAGAAACAATATGATCATAAGCATACCCTATTCGTAACTCTGGTGTAATAGCAAAATTAACCATGGCACCGAAACTGTCTTCCAACCGATAGCTAGCTCCAACTTCGATTTTCTCCATATATAAAAAGTTTGCAGAGACATCTAAAGAGGGCGATACATTAAATGCTGATTTTAACATGAAAGAAGGCTTAAATTTCAAATCATAATTAACATCAAAAACATATCCCGCAGTTAAGAAATAATGTGATACATCAGAACCATATTCTCGCCCATTATAATCCAAATGCGCAGATTTCATTAAGTTAGGGATTGAAAAGGCGACATAATACCTATCAGTATAATAAAAAGCTCCAGCACCTAAATTTAATGAAGCATCGTTGATATCCTCTCCGAAGATTCCTTCAGTAGGATCTGGCAAGGAAGATTGTATATCCCTAAGTCCTACCTTATGAAATGAAACACCTGCTTTAACACCCAGTGCAAGTCTATGCTCATCATTTAATTTTAACGTATAAGAGAAATCACCATATACGTTTTGTTCTGTAACTGGACCTATTTTGTCAGATATGAAAGATAATCCTAAACCAACATTATTACCGGTTGGAGCATGTCCAGAAAAAGTAAACGAAGTAGGTGCATCCTCAATATTTACCCACTGCTTTCTATATAAAGCACCAAAAGAAATACTTTCTTTTGAACCAGCATATGCCGGATTAATAACATTCATATTATACATATATTGAGTATAATGCGGATTTTGCTGCGCTATTACATCTACGTAAGTAATAAGAACTAAAAGAGTCGCCAAAAATATTTTGTTCATATCAATTTGTTTTCATTTTGTTGATATTAAATACCAACATGAGTTTATTAAATAACTATTTTTCTCTGATTAGATAAATCCAACCTGTTTTGGAGTTCCCGTTATTAAATTCCATAACATAATAATAAGTTGCACTTGGAAGATCGTTCCCATTATCAGATTGGCCCTTCCATTGATCCGTATAATTAATTTGGCTATAAACCTTAATACCGTATCTATCAAAAATCGTAAGTTTTTTGACGTCCATTAATCTCAAATCAAAATACTCATTTGAGCCGTTTCCGTCTGGAGAAATTCCTTTTTGAATATTACAAAATACCGATTCTATAAATATATTTTCTGTTGTTTCACAACCTGTAGCAGTTGAAGTAATTGTCAAGGAATAATTTAAAGGAAAAGCAACTTCAGAAATACTAGATGATACAATATCTGATACATTTAAAGTGTTAGTATTTGTCCCCACAGGATTCCCTAAATTATCTTTCCATTGGTAATCAACATTATTCAGATCATACGAACTTGCCAGTGGTGAAGCCGTAATTATATATTCCTTGCTAATACAATCACCCACACTCTCAAATTGAATTTGGGCAGGAACAGGTTTTACAGTGATTTTTGCACCTACAGTTATACAGGCGATACTACTTGTGAATCGCACACTCATAGTGTAATCCCCAGGACTTAAATTACTAAATTCAGGATTGTCTTGATAACCAGCACCTAAACTATACTGAACGTTATTTTGAGCAGTAATTCTAATCGTTCCAGTTTGTACAGCGCATGTAGGATTTACTAATAAAGCCACTGTAGGCACTATCGGTAAAGCAGGAAGTGGATCAATTTTAGTACTTGATACACTTTGAGTCACACAGCTGTTATCGTCCACATTTCTAACATATAAAACATAGTTATTTGGAGCCAAACCTGAAAATGAATTCGAACTTTGAAACGTCGTTCCATTCAAACTATACTCTACTCCCGATTGAGATACTATGTTAATACTTCCAGATGGCGTCGCACAAGAAGGTTGAATCACACTTGCTATTGTTGGAACGAGAGGTGGGACAGGAACTGCATTAATTTTCGTCGCAGATGCTGAGATTGCCATACAGCTTGGGTCAACTATATTTCTAACATATAACGTATAATTATTTGGGACCAAAGTTGAAAACGTATTCGAAGTTTGGTACAATGTCCCATTCAAGCTATACTCTACCCCTACTTGCGTTGCTATTACTATTGTTCCCGATGGCACGGCGCATGTAGGTTGTGCTACGCTTGATGCAGTTGGAACAAGTACAACTGGCAAGACGTTGATAGTCGTAGGTAATGCTGATAAAGTCACACAGGTCGCATCTAC
>NZ_AHKF01000007.1 GCF_000252125.1 Flavobacterium frigoris PS1
CCGTCAATCATAACCTCTTAACACCGCCCTTATATTTTTAAACCAAAAAAATCACGGTAAGAATTTCAGCGTTGGCCGCAGGGAGTGACCCCGGAGCCGAGTGCGCAGCACGAGCGCCTGGGGTCGCGATAGGGAGACCGAGACGAAGTGAGGTCCATCGAACACCAATAACAATAAGGGATCTGTGAGATAAATTTGAGGTAGTTTTCAAGCTTATAATCCCGATAACTATCGGGATTATAAGCTTGATCTTTTGTTTCTTTTACATCAAGGTAAAAGAAAAGAACACTCTTCAAAGCAATAAACATTTGAAATTAAAAGGAGGACTACCAGTGGCAGTCAGGTAGCAGCAATCCATGAGTTGAGCCTGAAAGGCGAACGGCTCGGACTGCGGAGCGACACTTTGAGGTAGTTTTGAAGCTTATAATCCCGATAACTATCGGGATCAGGCTTGAAATCGAAGATTCATGAATACAAAAAAACAATATTAAACCATGAATATTTTTTTGTTACTTTTTTCATCAAGACAAATCGCAGATTCAGCGAAGACCACTTAGAATAAAAGTTAAGTGAGCAAAAAAGTAAAGAACCTCTTAAAAGAAAAAAGCTCCCTTGAAAGCAAAAAAACCACAATCACCCCACTAAATATTCCTTAACTTAACCCTAAAAAAAAAGGTTTATAATGAACATCTCCATTATAAACCTTTTTCATTACATTTATTTAAACCCCTACTTATCTAAAACTTGATAAGTAGAATTCATGCTTTTAAATTCAGGAACAATTTTCTTCATTTTCGCAACGATATCATCATTTTCATAAAAGTTGGCAATTCCAATAAGTTCTTCTATATCCGCATGCAGGCTTTCATACTCATCCTGAATTTCTTCAGCAATCATGATTTTTTCATGATGTGTCGGGATTGTTTTAGACGTGTCATTCAGTAATTCTTCGTATAATTTTTCACCTGGTCGTAAGCCTACAATCTTAATTTGGATGTCTTTTTCAGGTATAAATCCGGCCAACTTGATCATCTTTCTTGCTAAATCAATAATTTTAACGGGCTTACCCATATCAAAAATATAAATTTCACCTCCATTACCCATTGCTCCAGCCTCAAGAACTAATTGACAGGCCTCTGGAATGGTCATAAAATACCTGATAATCTCTGGATGTGTTATGGTTATTGGTCCGCCATCGGCAATCTGTTTGCTAAATAATGGTACAACAGAACCATTGGAACCCAAAACATTTCCGAAACGGGTAGTAATGAATTTTGTCGATTTGCTGTTGTTTTCTTTCCGGCTTTTCAATTGGAGGGATTGCACGTATTTTTCGGCTATCCTTTTGCTGGCACCCATTACGTTACTTGGGTTGACAGCCTTATCTGTAGATACCATAACAAATTTCACCACTTTATGCTCACATGACAAGTCAGCTAAGTTTTTAGTACCTTCTATATTGGTAAGAATTGCTTGCGCTGGGTTTTCTTCCATCAAAGGCACATGCTTGTATGCTGCAGCATGAAATACCACCTGAGGCTTGTATAATTTAAACACCCTGTTCAATGCGTCTTTATTTCTGATGTCGGCAACTACAGTACGTATTTTAGCATTTGAAATGATGCTTAATGTCTCTAAACTAAGATGGTGTAAAGGGGTCTCGGCTTGATCTAAAATAATAATTTTTTTAGGATTAAAACCCATTACCTGTCGTACTATTTCACTCCCAATAGAGCCAGCACCGCCGGTTATTAATATGGTTTTGTCTTTCAGCTGCATAGAAATTGACTTGTTATCTAAAACAATAGGCTTTCTTTCAAGTAAGTCTTCAATTTGTAAGTTTTTCACTTTTCGGGAAATCTCTTTTTGATTTTCCCAGTCCGTAATAACAGGGACGATATACACTTTATAATTAAACTCTAAGCATTGATCTACAATAACTAAACGCTCCTCTTTTGATAAACTTTTATCAGCTATAATGACTCCTTCTGCGCCAACAGACCGCATCAACGTTGGCAATTTCTTCTTTAATACTAATATTGGTAAGTCCAACATTCGTTTTGACTCGTTTTGACTATTTCTATCTACAAACCCCACAATTTTAAAACGACTAGGTGTCTCCAATCTTAAAGCATTAGCCACCGAAATTGCATTGGCATCAGTTCCATAAATAATGGTTCTAATCAATTTAACATCGCTTTTTTCCTGAAAATAATGTTCGAATGTTTGTTTTACGATCACCCGATATAAAAACAAACCGCAGAAAGACAACACCATATTCATAAAAAGTGCAGTATTTAAAAATGCCTTATGTCCAAAGAGTACTTCAAATAAAAAATTCAATATTAGAAAAACGATTAGTACAGCCATTTGTGAAAACAATAGCTTAACTGCGTCAATATAAGAGGAGTGTCTGATAATTCCGGAATAGGTTCGAAATAACCAAAAGAAAAATATATTTACACCAAGTAATAAATTAATGAACAAGATGCTATGTGTCGTTAAGATATAGTCTAGGCCCGTGCCGCTAAACAATAAAAACGTGAAGAAAAAAGCCAATATTAAAACCGCAAAATCCATCATAACAATGATCCAACGAGGCAAATAACTTAAATTATGAATATTTAATCGTAGATTTTCTCTCGAGAAGAAATCAGATCTAAAAGTATTTGCAGATGGTTTTGTACTATTATTCAAAATATCTATTTATATTAACATTGTTCTATTAATTATCACAAAAATAACAAATAAAGAATTTAAAAAAAAATCCTTAAGTCATTTAAAATTCCGTACTTCAAATAAAGGGATTGTTTCTTTATTTTTATTATTATTAATTCATTTCCTACTTGTGTCTTGCTAATAAATTATAAAAAATAAATTTTATTCTTGCTCAATCTATAAATATACCCAACTTCACAATCTTGATAATGCAGTGCATTCTCCCTGGCCAAAGTACCTAGAAAATAGCTCTCTGTTTGAGCTCTTGTGTCAATGTACCAATTGCACCACCACCAGAAGTCGTAATAATTTTACTCCCATTAAATTATAAAGCACTTATATTGCCAAAAGTACCACAATGCCGCCCTTTATACCTACTACTTCCGCACTATCTTCCAGAATAGGGATTGAATACGTATTGGCAATTATGCTTCTCTGTTCGATTTTGTAAGGAACAAAATAAATGGAAACAGCTATTATTACTTTAGGCGATACGCCTTTTTTCATTTTATCTATGATGGCCTCTTCAACTGCCTTCAGAAATAAATTCCAAGTGTCAGATTCACTATCAATAAAAATAGGGATGACTCCTTGATTAAAATTGGGTTTACAGAGGCCAAAAAAATCATACCTTAACAGATTTACTAGGTCATGAGCCTTAACTCACAAAAGAATTAATTCCAGATGTATAACGGCGGTTCCGGAATTTAGTGCGGCCAACCCAGCTCGAAAGTATCAATATTTGCGCCAAATGCAGCAATCCTATTAGTGTCAAATGCTTACTGTATGTATTTTTTTTCAAGCCCACCTATATGAGGCGATGAAAGCCAAATTTTATTTTTACTCATTTGCTGTAAATCAAAGCAACGCTTTTAACGATAATCTTTATATCCCCCAAAAAACTGTGATGATAGTAATAGTTCAAGTTTAACTGTACTTTATCCGGAAAAATAACATTGTCGTTAAACCACAAAGGATCTCTTTGCTGCGCCAGAAGCTGCTCTTCATTACAATATTTTAAAGCTGCGAGACTGCTTAAGCCAGGCTTCAATTCTACTATCTTTCGGTTCTCACCTTCTAATAAATCATAATAACCCGGTAAATCAGGCCTTGGTCCCACAAAGCTCATTTCCCCCTTAAGAACATTGAACAATTGGGGAAGTTCGTCTAACTTATATTTACGTAACAATTGACCTACTTGAGTAACATCACTACTTTCAGCCATAAAAACCTGAATCGTTCGTAGTTTATATATTTTAAATTTTTCTCCAAATTGACCAATTCGTTCTTGTATAAAAATACCGTTTGTTCGAGTATCAACAATTGCGATCAACCACAAAATTATTAGAACCCAAAAAAAGAGCAGGATTAAAATCAGCGCGAAGACAAGATCAAAAACTCGCTTTCCCATATTTTTTTAAAAATATTTAAATATCAAAAGAAATCAATCAAAAACTATGTTGGATAATTTTACGAAAAACGAATCGGCGTATCAATATATAAATTACGGTTAAAACTACTAAGCTTTCTATCATAATTAGATAACTTAGATTTCCTTTTATTTCCATATAAACAACAAGCCCATTTATCAATAGCTGGATTCCAGCATAAATAGATGAAACCAGAACATGAGAGTAACCCATTTCATTTGCCATGTATTGGTATAAATGGGACCTATGTGGTTGGAAAATATTTTCTTTTTTCTTTAATCGAATAACAATAGTGATAATGGCATCGATACCGTAAACTGAAAAGAAAAGAATATATCCTAACTGCCCAGTTTCCATTATGGTCTTAATCATAAAATAACCCAAAAAAAGAGCCATGCTTATGCTACCTACATCTCCAGCAAAAGTCTTTGCTTTTTTTCTGATATTAAATAATCCAAAAACAAAACAAGACAATCCCATGGTAATCAACAGCGGTAAACTGGAATTGTTTATTGACAGAAAAGAAAAACTCATAATGGCCGTAAGTGCGTACAAAACGGTTATTCCATTAATACCGTCCATAAAATTAAAGGCATTAACCCAGCCAATCAGCAAAACGAATACAATGGGGAGTAACCATAATGACTCTGCAAACAACCCTAAGTCGTGAAATACCAAACCCACGGCAACGACATGAGATGCAAACCTAGGTAATTGTGACAAAGGTTTAATATCATCAACAAAACTAACTATGCCTACAAGAACCACTGCCAATGTTATTTCCAATGAAGCATATCCTAGAAAATAAGCTGTAATTAATGCAATTGGAAAAATTATCCCGCCACCTCTTAAAGTAATGGATGTATGTGAGGATCTACTATTGGGTTTATCGATAATATTAAATTTATCGGCAATTTTGAAATAAACCAATTCAATCCCAATCAATAAAACAAGTAACGCAATATATATCATATTTTAAAATATAGCTAATCTATAAACTGATCACTGCATACTAATCAATCTGAATACTAAACACTCTGATCACTGACCACTGAATACTGATCACTGAAAACTCTGAATACTGATCACTGAAAACTGAATAATGAACACTGAACACTGAACTACACCTTATGCTTCAGCAATCCCAAAAGATACTCGCCATAACCCGATTTTTTCAGAGGCTCAGCAAGGTCTTTTAATTGTTGCTCATTGATAAAACCTTGCCTCCAAGCAATTTCTTCGATACAACCTACTTTCAAGCCCTGACGCTCTTCAATAACCTGAACAAACTGTCCCGCCTGCATCAAGCTATTGAAAGTCCCTGTATCTAACCAAGCAGTTCCTCTACTTAAAATACCAACCTTCAAGTTTCCTTGTTCTAAGTATACTTTATTCACATCAGTGATTTCATATTCACCACGAGGACTTGGTTTAATATTCTTAGCAATCTCAACTACTGAATTATCATAAAAATACAAACCCGGTACAGCATAATTTGATTTTGGTTCCAGTGGCTTCTCTTCTATTGATAATGCGTTTAAATCTTTGTCAAACTCCACCACACCGTAGCGTTCTGGATCTGAAACATGATAAGCGAACACAACTCCTCCTTCAGGATTTTTATTAGATTGCAATAACTCATCCATATTAGAACCAAAGAAAATATTATCACCTAGTACCAAAGCTACACTATCATTGCCTATAAACTCTTCACCGATAACAAATGCTTGCGCTAATCCATTAGGTAGTGGTTGTTCTGCATAACTGAATTTACATCCAATTGCAGAACCGTCTCCTAATAATTTTTTAAAGTTCGGCAAATCATGTGGCGTAGAAATAATTAAAATTTCATTTATTCCCGCTGTCATCAAGGTCGACAATGGATAATAAATCATCGGCTTATCATAAACCGGCATCATTTGTTTGCTCATCGCTAATGTTAACGGATGTAAACGAGTGCCAGAACCTCCGGCTAAAATAATTCCTTTCATAGTAGTTCTAATTTTACGAATTAATTCGAATTCTTCAAATTAATCATTCTTTTATAAGTTAATGAAGACGTGCCGAAATTAATCAACATACCCAATTCCAATTTTGTACATTTTAAATAATTTGTCAACTGCGCGTAAAATGTAACTGGTACTTGTGATACTGCTTTTATTTCTACAATAATAGTAATCATAGCAAACAAAGCGATATTAATTGAAGTTTTGCAGTTTTAAATCTATTTGTTAAATGTAATCCAAATTGCTATTATTTGCGAGAACTAACCGTCCTTAACATCCGCAGTAGCGCGTCAAATATTTGAAGAATGCGTAAAAAGAAAAGCTGTTTGATCCGCCGCGGCGGAGAGTTTTTTTCTTTTAGCATTCGAAAATAAATTTGACCGACGAGGATGTGGAGACTTGAAATCGAAGATTCATGAATGCCAAAAAAAATAACAGCCCATGAATATTTTTTTGTTTCTTTCTTGATCAAGCAAAAAAGAAAATTATAATCTTAGAAATAAGTAATCCTTACTTTCATTCAAGCCCCAATAACACCAAAGCTTTCCTCTTTGTAAAGTATTTTATTGCTAGAATCCATTAGTGAAATTCGGATTAATTCGGATTAATTCGCTTTAAATTCGTTTTCAATTCGCGTATTGTTTTTCGTAATAAGTGGCATACTCTCCGGAAGTAATATTGTTTAACCACGTTTGGTTTTCTAAATACCAATTTACTGTTTTCTCTAATCCTTGCTCAAAAGTGACCGAAGGCTTCCACCCTAATTCTTTGTTTATCTTACTAGCATCAATAGCATAACGCAGATCATGACCTGGTCGGTCTTTTACGTAGGAGATTAATTGCTCAGAAGTCCCAGCAGTTCTTCCTAACTTTTCATCCATGATTTTACACAACAGCTTCACTAAATCAATATTTTGCCACTCGTTAAATCCTCCAATGTTGTAAGTATCATGGTTTACTCCTTCATGAAAAACCAAATCAATTGCAACGGCATGATCTTCAACAAAAAGCCAGTCACGAGTATATTTTCCATCACCATATACAGGCAAAGGTTTATTTTGTATAATATTATTGATAAACAATGGAACCAATTTTTCCGGAAAATGAAAAGGACCGTAATTATTAGAGCAATTGGTCAATACATAAGGCAGACCATAAGTCTCTCCATACGCACGCACAAAATGATCGGAACTTGCTTTAGAAGCAGAATAAGGTGAATTAGGATCATAGGCAGTAGTTTCAGTAAACAAACCTTCAGCACCTAAACTACCATACACCTCATCGGTACTAATATGGTAGAAACGTTTCCCTTCGTAATTTCCATTCCAAATCGTCTTTGCCGCATTCAATAGATTCATTGTCCCAATTACATTTGTTTTCACAAAAGACAAAGGATCAGTTATAGACCGATCAACATGCGATTCGGCAGCCAAATGCAAAACACCATCAAACTGATGCTCTGCAAACAATGCATCTATAAAAGCAGCATCAACAATATCTCCTTTTACAAAAGTATAATTAGGCTCTTTTTCGATATCAATTATATTCTCCAAATTCCCAGCATAAGTCAGGGCATCCAAATTGAATATTTGGTATTCTGGATATTTTTTTACAAAAAGTCGCACGACATGAGACCCAATAAAACCGGCTCCACCTGTGATTAATATTTTTTTCATTTTTATTTTATATTTTCAATTTATTTTAACAAGTTCCCTAAATCCATATCTTAATATGGTACAAGTTCTGGATTTTCGGCTTCCACCGCGGCGGATTGGGGCAAACCGAAAATTTCATGAACACATTATTCTTCTATTTTTATAAATTCTTTTATTTTACTTAAGACTGAATCAATATCTAACAACACCTCACTATTGGTAAAACGGATTACATATAATCCTTGAAATTCAATATTTAAAGTTCGTTCCTTATCTAATTTCTTCTGCTCCACAGTTTGATGGTATTCTCCATCTATTTCGATAACTAATTTTAATTGGTGACAGTAAAAATCGGCTACATAATTTAATAATGGATGTTGTCTTCTAAATTTATACCCATCCAATTGGTTATTGCTCAATGACAACCACATTACTTCTTCAGCTTGCGTAGGGTTTTCTCTTAATTTTTTAGCATTAGAAAAAAATAATTCCCGAAGCATCTTTCCACATATTATCTGAAAGTAACGGATTCTTTTTCATCCTAAAAGAGTTTACAATAAATTTTAGTCAGTTTCTTTTTTATTTCCCCTACCCGCCGCGGCGGGAGCAAAAAAGAAACACAAAATTACAATTCAAATTAGCACCACATTTTAGTTACAACTATGCTCTCGATTTTCAGCTTCCTTTAGTGTCTAGATAAAATCACGTTCTGA
>NZ_AHKF01000006.1 GCF_000252125.1 Flavobacterium frigoris PS1
GAGCCGGCGGAGGGACTCGAACCCACGACCTGCTGATTACAAATCAGCTGCTCTAGCCAACTGAGCTACGCTGGCGTCTCATTACGGGTGCAAATATACAGATGAATTCGATTTCTCCAAAACAAATCTGCATTTTTTTATCGTTTTTTTCGACTACAATTCGTTGATTTTAGCAATCAATTGATTTGCAGTTTGTTCTAATTCAACATTGATTTGTTTGAAGTGTGCTTTTTTGTTTTCAACGTTCTTTGCGTTCACTTTTATGATCAATTCGTCAAATGCAGCAATAGCTTCATCAATTAAATTGTTAGTTTCAGTTGTTGGTTTTCCTGTAGTTGAAATTTCAAACAAGTAAACTGCTTCAATAATATCTCCTAAAACGTAGTTGATGTCTTTTTTTAAATTCTTAATATTTGCCATTTTATTTTTAATTTTAATTTGCGTCTGCAAAAGTACATATAATCTTTCTATTACTCGCTATGAAATGTAAATTTCTAAAATAGAAGCTTTTCCATTTAGTACATAATTATTCATTGCTGCAGGTATCAATATAGTGTCTCCTTTTTTATACTTGGAAGTAACCTCGTTGTATTCCAACTCAAATTCACCGTCAATACACATATAAACAGTAAAGCTATCCCCTTTCTTATTAACGGCATCAATACCATCTAATGGTATAAAATTAGTAGTGAAATAAGGACAGTCCACAATCTCATTCGACTGATTCGTTTCCTTACTATAGGCACGGTATGTATCTACCCTATCATAATTAATTGCTTCGAGAGCCAAATCGACATGTAATTCCCTTGTATTCCCTTGGGCATCCACTCTGTCAAAATCATAGATCCTATAGGTAATATCAGAAGTTTGCTGAATCTCGGCAACAACTAATCCAGCACCGATAGCGTGAACGGTACCTGTTTCTAGAAAAAACACATCCCCTTCTTTTACTTTGACGTCATCAAGAATAGAAAGCAATGTTTTATTCTTTAGATTTTCTAAATATTCATTTGAATTTGATTTCTCTTTGAAACCAACAATGATTCTAGCATCTTCATCTGCCTGCATGATATACCACATTTCAGTCTTCCCGAAAGAATTATGACGCTTCTTAGCTAATTCATCATTAGGATGTACTTGAATTGATAAATCTTCACGTGCATCTAAATATTTAAAAAGTAACGGAAACTGCTTCCCGAATCTAGCATGAACAGCTGTCCCTAAGATTTCGTTTGGCGACTCATCAATGATTTCCGTCAATGATTTCCCTTTTAATTCTCCGTTAGCAACAACACTAACATCACCTTCTACAGTGGACAACTCCCAGCTTTCTCCAGTAATTTTTGAGCTGATGGGTTTATTCAGAACTGTTTTAAGCTTTTCACCTCCCCAGATTCTTTCTTTTAAAATAGGCGCAAACTGTAAAGGGTATATTTTTATCATCATTGTCTTTTCTTTATTTCCAGCAAACAATTTCGCAATTTCTTAAAATCACATCTGCCATTCTGATTACTTTATAATGCTAATTTTTTAATTGCCTTTAGGGCTATAGGAATATGTTTACTAGCCATCATACTGTCAAAGATCATTTTTATTTCCCCATTTCGATCCGTAACATAGGTAACCCTTCCAGGCAACAAACCAAACATATTAGATGGAACTCCAAATAATCTCCTGATCTTCCTATCATTATCGGACAATAGTATAAAGGGCAATTTGTATTGTCTGGCAAATTTTTGATGTGAACTAACATCGTCACCGCTTATACCAATAACCTCAGCACCCAAATCTTTAAAATCCTCATATTGGTCCCTAAAACCACATGCCTGTGTTGTACATCCCGGTGTATTGTCTTTAGGATAAAAATAAATAACTAGTGCTTTTTTTCCAACAAAATCCCGGCTGTCAAAGACATTTCCATCTGTATCTTTTGCTGTAAAATTCGGAATCCTATCTCCTACTTTTAATTCCATTATTCTCCTTTATAGGTTACAAAATTACGCGCGGTTTCATAAAGAACCACTTCTAAATCAAATTCGGATTCAATTCTTTTTCTTATTTTGTTCCAAATCACCACGACAATATTTTCTGCAGTCGGATTTAGATTTTCAAATTCCGGAACATCCAGATTTAGATTTTTGTGATCAAACTGATTTTCCACTTCTTCTTTAATAATGTCTGCCAAAATTTTAACATCCATGACAAAACCCGTCTCTTGGTCAATTTCTCCAGTAACACTAACAATCAGATCATAGTTGTGACCATGGAAATTGGGATTATTACACTTGCCAAAAACCATATCGTTTTTTTCTAAAGTCCAATCCTTACGATATAGGCGATGTGCCGAATTAAAATGTGCTTTTCTACTTATTGTTACTCTCATGGTAATGTCTTTTTTTTTAAAAGATTACTAAAATCTCAGAACTGTATTTTTTATACTTTATGGTCTTCCAAAAAATGATAGAACTCGTCAAATATGATTTTAAACCATACTGTATAGATTTCAGGATGTAATAACATATCGCTTTTAACCTCTTCAATATTCATCCATTTCCAAGCCTCCACTTCCTCTGGATTTATTTCTGGTTTTTCATCATAATAACCAATCATCACATGATCTAGTTCGTGTTCTGTCAAACCATTGTCAAAAGGAGCTTTGTAAATAAAGTGAAAAAGCTCTTTGAGATCAGTTTTAAAACCCATTTCCTCAAATAGTCTTCGACTTCCGGCTTGGATATTGGTTTCGCCTTCCCGCTGATGACTGCAACAGGTATTAGTCCAAAGCAAAGGGGAATGGTATTTATGATGTGCACGCTGCTGCAGCATGATTTCATTTCTACTGTTCAAAACAAAAACAGAAAAGGCGCGATGCAAAACTGCTTTTTCATGTGCCTCCAATTTAGGCATCAATCCAATCTGCTCATCGTCTTTATTAACTAATATTACGTTTTCTTCTATCATATCTATTTTTAGCGTCACAAAAATACAAAAAAGATAAACAACAGGGTGGCCTTTAACGTTCTGTTTCTTTTTGTTGAACTCCTAAAGACCCATTCAAATTCTAATCGAATCTTATAAATCCATTCAAATATTGTTTCGTACTTTTGATAGACCTAACGATCACTCAAAATGAACCTGATAAAAATCCGAAAAGCCACACTGAACGACCTCAAAACACTACTCGAATTCGAACAGGGTATCATTACCGCAGAACGTCCGTACGATCCCACTTTAAAAGAAGATAAAATTCATTATTATGATGTTGAACAAATGATTTTAGCCACTGACATCGAAGTCCTAGTCGCTGAAATTGATGCGGTTATCATAGGTTCCGGTTATGCGAGGATAACAGCCGCCAAACCCTACTTAAAACATCCAAACTATGGTTATTTGGGTTTTATGTTTACAGATCCTAAACATAGAGGGAAAGGGGTAAATTCAAAAATTATAGCAGCACTAAAAAACTGGTGCCATTCACTCGACATATACGAACTCCGTTTGGACGTCTATAATGACAATCCTTCAGCCATAAAAGCTTATGAAAAAGCAGGCTTCAAAAAACATTTGATCAATATGAGAACAGGACTGTAAAAAAAACGCTGACAAAACCAGAAGCATCATTTATTCTCAACTAACATTAGTTAACATAAATACAAATGCATGTTAATTGCAAACGTTAGACATTACATCGCACAATAGCTTCTTACCTTTGTACAGTCAAGCATCAAACCATGTTTACTTATGAAAACAAAATCATTATTTAGTCTGTTAGTACTCCTTTCGTTATTCGTGGTTCCAGCTTACAGCCAAGCAATAAAAAAAAAGAACAACCCTAATAAATCTTCAATTATGGAAAACAAAATCAACAAACCGGAAAATCCGTATTACTCCAATACCGACAACACAAAATTACATCTGTCTGATTCCGAATGGAAAAAAATCTTATCCCCAGACGTCTATGAAGTCACGAGACATGCTGATACCGAAAGACCATTTACCGGGAAGTTTTGGAACACAGATGAAAAAGGAACCTATTATTGCGCTGCTTGTGGCAACAAATTATTTCGATCTGGCGCTAAGTTTTCAAGTAGTTGCGGATGGCCTAGTTTTTTTGAACAAGACAACAAAAACAGCGTTATTTATAAAAAAGACAACTCCTTTGGAATGGTGCGAATAGAGGCACTTTGTGGCAGATGTGACGGCCATCTTGGCCACCTTTTTGATGATGGCCCAGCACCAACCGGAAAAAGATACTGTATGAATTCTATCGCGCTTGACTTTATCCCTGATAACAAATAGCATAAAATTTTTTTTAAATACATACCAACTTCGCCATCCAGGTTTGTACAACGCTCCAAAGACCAAAACAAATCTAAGGCACCAGCGATCACCCTATTTATATGTGCCAAAACTTTAAGCAACATTTAAATAAGAGTTGATTAATCGAAAACAATAGATCCTGAAACCGAAAAGCAATTTTCGGTTTTTTTGTTTTTTTTCAATGAAGTTCCTACACCAATTACTCTTGTTTTTATCTATTTAAATAGCAGCACATACTATTGAAATAAAGCACACTATCCTTTTTTTTCAATTTAAACATCTCGTTCTTTCAGGCCTAATTCCACTATTAAAGACTACTATCAAAAACACATGCCATCTTTTGGAATGAAATTTGCTCAGCGAGAATCAAATGCTTTTTTATGTATATTTGACCGATAATTGTAAAAGAGTCGAATAAATCGTTCACCATAAAGTTTTAAAAGCATAACCGCTTTAAAATCAGAAATACAACCATTAATTTCTTACCGTCTATGACTAGTAACGATTATATTGACTTTTTTAAGCAATCTCCTGCCATGTCGCTGGTAATGGATACTAATTTCAAAATAGTAACCGTAACTAATAGTTATTTAAAAGTCACGATGACTACACGGGAAAACATTATTGACAAAAATGTTTTTGATATATTTCCTGATAATCCAGAAGAAGAGCTAGCCAAATCCACGACTAATCTGAGAGCTTCATTAAACCGAGTTTTGGAAAACAAAACGGAGGAGAGAATGGAGGATATAAAATACGACATACAAAAACCCACATCAGAAGGAGGCGGCTTTGAAGGCCGTTATTGGAGAATTATCAACTCCCCTATTCTTGACTCAGATAATAATGTCACACATATAATCCAAGTTGTTGAGGATATAACCAACAACAAGAAGCTACTTTCTAATAATATTAAACTAAAAAAGAATATCAAACTTTTGGCGGAATCATACGAATTTTCCGAAGAAATCATTGCTACAATGATGGAGCCAATGTTGGTTCTCAATGAAGACCTTAAAATCAAATCCGCCAGCAATTCATTTTGCCGAAAGTATTCTATATACAAAGAAGAAATTGAAGGGATATCAGTTTTTGACATAGACAATAGAAAATGGGACTTACCTGAATTACGAGACCTCTTGAACAAAATGCTTTCAAAAAGCATCAACTTTCATAAAGTAGAAATAGCCTATGACATTTCAACTATTGCCCCACAAACAATTGTAGTTAGCGCAAATTATATTTTTCAAAAAACACATGATGAAAAAACAATCCTACTAGCTATACAAGATGTTTCCGAAGTAAGACGCTTATCACTAGAACTTCAAAATAAAGAAAAAAGAGAATTCGAAAAACTACTTGAGATACAAAAAAAGGCATCGAAAGAGATTGAAGACAGCAACAAACGATTTAACATGATACTGCTGCAGTCCCCATTTGCAATAGCTATATTAAAAGGTAAAGACATGGTTATTTCTCTCGCAAATGATAGCATCAAAGCAATGTGGGGCAAAGGTCAAAATTTAGAAGGTCAAAGATTCAACGATGTTTTACCTGAACTAATAGATAAAGAATTTCCTTTATTACTAGACAATGTTTTTACTACCGGTATTCCTTTTTTCGGAAACGAACTTCTTGCACCCATTATACATGATGGAGAATTAAGAGATGCTTATTTTAATTTTGTGTATCAGCCATATTATGAAGCCGATGAAACAATTTCAGGAGTTACTATCATTGCTTATGACGTAACGCCTCAGGTATTAGTAAAAAATGAGCTGGTCGAATCAAAAATTAACGCAGAAATAAAAACAAAAATTGCAGAAGAAGCCGTAATATCAAAACAGCAATTTTTGTCAAATATGAGTCATGAAATAAGGACACCTATGAATGCAATTATCGGATTTACGAATGTGATTCTTAAGACTAATTTAGACGAATCCCAAACAGCATATATTAGCGCCATTAAGGAATCCGGGGATGCATTGATAATTTTAATTAACGACATCTTAGACATCGCTAAAGTTGACGCTGGAAAGATGACCTTTGACCATACCCCATTTAAGTTATCCAAGTCCATTACGACAATTCTTCACCTTTTCGAACAAAAAATAAAAGAAAAAAATATAGAATTCTTTCATGAATGTGACGACTCCATTCCCAAATTTTTAATAGGAGACCCGATGCGTTTGCGTCAGATTATTTTAAATTTAATGAGCAATGCGATAAAATTCACTTCAAAAGGTAAAATAAGCGTAACTATTCAATTATTAAATCAAGACAACAATAAAGCCACCATTGAATTTTTAATAACAGATACAGGAATTGGTGTACCTCAAGATAGACTGGGACAAATTTTCAATAATTTCGAACAAGCAAGTAAAGCCACTAGTAGTTCTTATGGAGGAACAGGACTTGGTCTTGCAATCGTCAAACAGTTAGTAGAACTTCAAGGAGGATCAATCATTGCAAAAAGTGAGGAAGGCACAGGATCTACCTTTGGTTTCATTATGAGTTTTGAAAAATCAATTTCCGAAGAAGAAGCTATTAAAGAAGACATCATCCCACTACTTCCAATTCCCCAAAATAAGTCAACGACTGAAAAAATTAAGGTTTTGGTTGTAGAAGACATGACATTGAATCAGCTCTTATTGAAGATTATATTATTGGACTTCGGGTACGAAATTGACGTAGCTGATAATGGTAAAATTGCCATTGAAAAATTCCAAAAAAACAATTATGATATCGTTTTAATGGATTTACAAATGCCAGAAATGAACGGATTTGAAGCTACTTCCTACATCCGCGACATCCTAAAATCTGAAACCCCAATTATTGCTCTTACTGCTGACGTGACTACCGCAGATGTAGATAAATGTAAAGCAGTTGGCATGAATGATTATATTTCTAAACCTATCGATGAAAAATCATTATTAAGTAAGATCAATAGACACATCTGTAAATTAAATTAAAAAAAGGGAGGCGATTTTGATTAAAATGTAAGCCAATAGATTTTTTCTATATTTGAAAATAACAAGACATTATTAGTTTCAAAACAGAAAAAAAATTAGAACATTTCTCTTAACATGTATCTGTATCAAAATACTTTAACCTTACAGAAACGATTACTAATCGACAACAGCAAGAATATAATTTTATATTTAAAAAATCATTGACCTAACTATCTTTAAATTTTCGGAAGCAAAAAAGCACAGGAAAAATAATTCTTATCCCATAAAATAAGAAATCTTTGAATTTATACCAAACCTCGATTCTTTACTGATTCGAGGTTTTTTTATGTAGACTTTCTCCAATCATTAAAGCACATTTTTCACCGTCAATGGCAGCAGATATAATTCCTCCTGCATAACCTGCGCCTTCTCCGCAAGGATACAATCCTTTAATTTGAACATGCTCGTATGTTATCGCATCTCTAGGTATACGAACAGGCGACGATGTCCTGGATTCCGGAGCATGCAAAATAGCTTCATTGGTCAAATAGCCTTTCATGGATTTTCCAAATTCAGAGAAACCTTCACGTAATATCTGTGTTAGGAAGCCTGGAAAAACTTGCCCCATTTCTACGGAAGTAGTACCTGGAACATAAGAGGTTTTCGGAATTTCAGAAGAAACTCTACTTTGAGTAAAATCAATCATGCGTTGCGCTGGAACTTTTTGACTTTCTCCTGCCAAATGCCATGCTTTTTGTTCGATGCTTTTTTGAAATTCCATTCCAGCCAAAGCACCAAATTTGGCAAAAGGCTTAAAATCTTCCAATTTCAGTTCGATAACAATTCCTGAATTGGCAGTAGCCTGATCTCTTTTTGATGGAGACCAACCGTTAGTAACCACTTCCCCCGGACTAGTTGCGCAAGGGGCAATTACACCTCCAGGACACATACAAAAAGAGTACATCCCACGTCCTCCCACTTGTTTTACAATACTATAAGGAGCGGGCGGCAAAAGTTCTCCGCGATAATCACAGCTATATTGAATACTGTCAATCAAAGATTGCGGATGCTCAGCCCTAACGCCCAAGGCAAAAGCTTTCGCCTCGATAAATATTTGCTTCCGATCCAGTAACTCAAAAATATCTCGGGCAGAATGTCCTGTTGCCAAAATTAATTTGTTCGCTAGAATAGTCGTTCCATTTTGGGTCACAATTCCCTCCACTTCATTGTTTTTGAGTAAGATATCAGTGACCCTAGTCTCAAACAATACTTGCCCACCACATTCGATTATTTTTTCACGAATGTCCTGAATAATTTGAGGTAATTTATTTGTACCAATATGCGGATGCGCCTCAACTAATATATCTGGTGTTGCACCATAAGCGACTAGCAACTCCAAGATTCGGGTCACATCTCCTCTTTTTTTAGAGCGCGTATATAATTTTCCGTCAGAATAAGTTCCTGCTCCGCCTTCGCCAAAACAATAATTAGAATCTTCATTAACGATATGATCGACATTAATTGCCTTCAAATCGCGACGACGACCGCGTACGTCTTTACCACGTTCAACTACTATTGGCTTTAATCCCAATTCGATTAATTGCAAAGCAGCAAAAAGTCCTGCAGGACCAGCACCTACGACTATAACCTCTTGTGCAGTGGCGACATTGGGATAATCTGGAATTTCCATTTTTCTCTCCTGAAAAGGCTCCCCTTTCAAATAAATAGCCACTTTCAAATTGATTTTTATCGTTTTTTGACGAGCATCAATCGAACGTTTCAATATGGAAACATGCTGAATTTCCTTTGGGGAAATCTTTAGTAATTTTCCAAGATAATCTTTTAGCAGCAAGTCATTTGCGGCTATTTCTGGAGATACTTGTAACAGGTGTTCTTGCGGCATTTTTTTAGATTATTCGATTTTTAGATTATCTGACTTTTAGAAATAGTCAAAATAATCCGGTACAAAAGTAGTATTTTGTAACGAACTCTTGGTATGGAAAGAAGAATCCATTTTCAAAACGGCTTATTTTTCAAAATAGACTTTGTAACTTTGAGCCGTATAAATCTTATAACCTCATCAAAAAATGTCTAGAAAAATAAAATTAATATGGGATTTCCGTGGACCTGCTTCAGCAAAAACAGCTGAACATCATGAAATCCACCTAAAGGAATACATTGCCATCGAAAAATTACCGCTAAACATTACGGGTTTTGAAATTCAGAGTGAAATGGTGGCTATTGCTTATATGGTAGTTACGGACGAGCATATGATTCAGGTACGTGATGCCTTGAAACCGCATCGTGGAGAAATTTATGTTGAAGCTCAAAAGTCATAAAGTATTAAAATTATAGAACAGACTTTAATACTTTATGACTTTACAACTTTAAGACTAATTTGCTACTTCACTAATAAATTTAATACGCATTAAACGCAATTCTTCAGTATCATAATCGCCCTCAAATTCTTTTAAGGCATCTTCTATTTTATCTGTGGTGGACTCCATGAAATAGTCGTAAATCTCCGCTTGCTGATCATCATCTAACATCTCGTCAATCCAATATTTGATATTCAACTTGGTACCAGAATAGACTATTTGTTCCATTTCTTTCATCAGTAGATCCATTGTAAACCCTTTGGCTTTAGCAATATCATCAAGAGATAATTTGCGATCAACATTTTGAATGATATACAGTTTATTGGCTGATTTTATCCCTGTTGATTTTACGATTAAATCTTCGGGACGCAGGATTTCATTCTCTTCGACATATTTACTTATCAATTCAACGAACTCCTTACCATATTTCTTTGCTTTCCCTTCTCCAACTCCATGAATATGGATTAATTCCTCTACAGAAATAGGGTATTTTAAAGCCATATCTTCCAATGATGGATCTTGGAAAACCACAAAAGGAGGAACTCCTATTTTCTTAGAGACTTTTTTACGTAAATCTCGTAACATATTCATCAGGACCTCATCAATAACTGCAGATGATTTTGAAGCGGTTACAATGGCTTCGTCTCCTGCTTCATTGTATTCATGATCCTCAGACATCAAAAAAGAACTTGGGTTTTTTATAAAGTCTAATCCCTGATCAGTAATTTTAACGATACCATAAGTCTCAATATCTTTAGTCAAATACCCAGCTACAAGGACTTGCCGCAATAAGGCCATCCAATATTTTTCATCAAAGGCAGCTCCTGACCCGAAAAAAGCCTGAATGTCTGTCCTATGCGCTTTTATAACGGCATTGACCCTACCTATCAGAGTAAAAACAATTTCCTTGGATTTGTACAAATGTTTAGTATCCCTAACTATCTCCAGTAACTTAACGACTTGGTCTTGTGCTTCGATTTTTACTTTTGGATTTCTGACATTGTCATCCATATCACCACCTTCACCGGTTGCATTGTCAAATTCTTCACCAAAGTAATGCAACAAAAATTTTCTTCTAGACATTGAAGTTTCGGCGTAAGCCACCACTTCCTGCAATAAAGCAAAGCCGATTTCTTGCTCTGCAACGGGTTTTCCCGACATGAATTTTTCTAGTTTCTCTACGTCCTTATAAGAATAGTAAGCCAAACAATGACCTTCACCACCATCTCGACCAGCACGACCCGTTTCTTGATAATAGCTTTCCAACGATTTTGGAATATCATGGTGAATCACAAAACGCACATCAGGCTTGTCAATTCCCATCCCAAAAGCAATTGTAGCCACCACCACATCTACATCTTCCATAAGAAACATGTCCTGATGTCTGGCACGTGTTTTTGCGTCTAGTCCAGCATGATAAGGAACAGCACTAATACCGTTCACCTGTAAAACATGAGCAATTGCCTCCACTTTCTTTCGGCTTAAACAATAAATAATCCCAGATTTCCCTTTATGTTGTTTTATAAAACGGATAATATCCGATTCTACATTTTTTGTTTTTGTGCGTACCTCATAATACAAATTAGGTCTATTGAATGATGCCTTAAAAGTAGTAGCATCACACATATCTAAATTTTTCAGGATATCTTCCTGAACTTTCGGGGTTGCAGTAGCAGTAAGGCCTATAATAGGTAAATCTCCCAATTGCTTAATGATATGTTTAAGATTCCTGTATTCTGGTCTAAAATCATGCCCCCATTCAGAGATACAATGCGCTTCATCAATAGCAACAAAAGAAATCTTGACTGTTTTAAGAAAATTGACATTTTCCTCTTTAGTCAACGACTCTGGCGCAACATATAACAGTTTTGTCAGTCCGGACGTAATGTCCTTTTTAACTTGCGTAATTTCTGTTTTTGTAAGTGAAGAGTTTAAAACGTGGGCAATACCATTCTCTGAAGACAAGCTTCGAATCGCATCTACCTGATTTTTCATTAAAGCGATCAGAGGAGAAACAACGATAGCCGTTCCGTCTTGAGTTAAAGCTGGTAGTTGATAACAGAGCGACTTCCCACCACCAGTGGGCATGATAACAAATGTATTCTGCCTGTCGAGCAAACTTTTTATCACTTGTTCCTGCAGGCCCTTAAATTGGCTAAAGCCAAAATATTTCTTTAATTCTTTATGTATGTCAATTTCGTTTGAATTCATTCTTTATTATATGGTATTATGATGTGGTATTACGTGGTATTTTGTATAAATTTGCACCACATAAAGATACAAATTTCTTTTACACATACAAATTTTAAATATTCTGTTTTGATATCTAAAGAAAATATATTGGCTATCGCCAAAAAAACCATTTTATCTGAGAGCGAAGCGATTACAAAGTTAACGGACTTACTAGACGATAATTTTTCAGACGCAACACAAGCAATCTACAATTCAAAGGGAAGATTAATAGTCACCGGCATAGGAAAAAGCGCTATCATAGCCCAAAAAATGGTGGCTACCTTCAACTCAACCGGAACGCCATCAATGTTCCTTCATGCTTCTGAAGCAATTCACGGAGATTTAGGCATGATACAAAATGATGACATAATCATTTGTATTTCTAAAAGCGGAAATAGTCCTGAAATAAAAATTTTAGTCCCACTTTTAAAACGTTTTGGAAATACTTTAATCGCTATTACTGGAAACACGACCTCTTTTTTGGCAAAAGGTTCTGATTTTGTTTTAAATACTACGGTAGAAAAAGAAGCCGATCCAATCAATTTAGCTCCAACAAATAGCACCACTGCCCAATTAGTTATGGGCGATGCAATAGCAATATGTTTAATGGAAATTCGCGGTTTCAAACCAGAAGATTTTGCCAAGTACCATCCAGGAGGTGCTCTAGGAAAAAAACTATTACTCAGGGTACAAGATATGCTAGAACACACCTTAAAACCTATGGTTTCAGCAGACACTTCTATAAAGAAAGTGATTTTTGAAATTTCAGAAAAACGATTAGGTGTAACTGCAGTTGTGGATCAGGAAAAAGTTATCGGGATTATTACTGATGGTGACATTAGAAGAATGCTCAACGAAAGGGACTCTTTTACCGATTTAACCGCAAAAGACATCATGACTAAAAACCCAAAATTGATTCAATCAACAGCCATGGTAGTAGATGCTTTTAATATTCTAGAAGATTTTTCCATTACACAACTGGTCGTGGTAGACGGCGAAGAGTACAAAGGTGTTTTACATTTACATGATATTTTAAAAGAAGGAATACTATAATGGCAAAGAAAAACTTAAACGAAATGTCGTTTTTAGATCATCTTGAAGATTTAAGATGGTTGTTAGTACGAAGTACAGTAGCGATAATCCTAATGGCATTCGTCACTTATTTCATCAGTGACTACCTATTTGACACGATAATATTTGGCCCCACCAGACCTACGTTTTTTACCTATCAGTTCTTCTGTGAGTTATCACATTCACTAGGTTTTGCAGACAACATCTGTATCACTGAAATGCCATTCATCATACAAAATACACAGATGGAAGGCCAAGTAAATGTCTTTATTTGGGTGTGTATTTTAGCCGGATTTATTTTGAGTTTCCCTTATATATTGTGGGAAATCTGGAAATTCATCAGTCCTGCCTTATACACAAAAGAGAAGAAAAACGCCAAAGTCTTTATCTTTTTCTCATCGCTGCTTTTCTTTATGGGCGTTTTATTTGGCTACTTTGTAGTAATTCCAATGTCCGTTAACTTTGTAGCGACCTTTACGGTCAGTGATGTCGTACTAAACCAGTTCACTTTAGACTCCTATATAGGAATGGTAAAAACATCCGTTCTAGCAAGTGGATTGTTTTTTGAATTACCAATTATCATTTATTTCTTAACAAAACTGGGACTTGTAACCCCCTCTTTTTTAAGAAACAATCGAAAATATGCAATTGTCCTTGTACTAATTATAGCAGCTATAGTAACCCCACCAGACGTGGTGAGTCAAACTATTGTTGCGATTCCAATGTTATTAATCTTTGAAGCAAGTATCTTCATTTCGGTATTTGTTTCTAAAAATGAAAAAAAATAAAATGGCTGCAATAATCGAAGAATTCAATGAATATCGTTCTAGAATGAACGAAAAATTACTATCTGACAACAACAAAATAGTAAAACGCATTTTCAACTTAGACACTAATGCTTATGCTGCTGGTGCTCTTGACGTAAAAACAAAAGAACTTCTAGGACTAGTTGCCTCAACCGTTTTACGCTGTGATGACTGTGTGAAATACCATCTGGAAACAAGCCATAAAGAAGGCGTTACCAAAGAGGAAATGATGGAAGCAATGGGAATTGCCACACTAGTTGGCGGAACTATCGTTGTACCCCATTTACGTAGAGCTTATGAGTTCTGGGAAGCCCTTGAAGAAGAGGCTACAAAATAACATTCCTTTAAAAATAGAAATCGTCTAGACCTTTTTTGCGAAGGCAATTTCATTTGAAAAGAAACTAAATAATTGTTAACAGCTTGATTTTCTTATTTGTTTATTCGTTTATTTGTAACGTTTAAGCAGAACTTTCATCAAACAATTACACGAAACGAAATGATTTTAAGAGCAGAAAATTTAGTAAAAAAATACAAAGGCCGAAGTGTCGTAAAAGGCATTTCGGTTGAAGTAAACCAAGGAGAAATCGTTGGCCTTTTAGGACCAAATGGCGCTGGAAAGACAACTTCATTCTATATGATTGTGGGTTTGGTTAAACCAAATTCAGGAAACATCTATCTTGATGACATGAACATTACCGATTACCCTATGTACAAAAGGGCACAGCACGGGATCGGTTATTTGGCACAAGAAGCTTCTGTTTTTAGAAAACTAAGTATTGAAGACAATATATTGAGCGTTTTGCAGCTAACTACTCTATCAAAAGAAGAACAAGAGGCCAAAATGGAAAGTTTGATTGCTGAGTTCAGCCTAGAGCACATTCGCACCAATCGAGGGGATTTACTATCTGGTGGAGAGCGACGTCGTACTGAAATAGCTCGTTGCCTGGCTACTGATCCCAAATTTATCTTGCTCGATGAGCCTTTTGCCGGTGTTGACCCTGTTGCTGTTGAGGACATACAAAGAATTGTAGCTCAATTAAAAAATAAAAACATAGGAATTCTAATTACTGATCATAACGTTCAGGAAACTCTTGCAATTACTGATAAAACCTATCTAATGTTTGAAGGTGGTATTTTGAAAGCTGGAATTCCAGAGGAATTGGTGGAAGATGAAATGGTACGTAGAGTGTATTTAGGACAAAATTTTGAGCTGAGAAAGAAAAAACTGGAGTTTTAAAAAACTGTTTACTATTCAATAATTAGTTTAAAAAGAGTGCTCAGTTCTGGAAACAGCCCTTGTTTTGTTCCAAGATTAAAGAATATTAAATCAACACTTAAACCAATTTGTTATGAGCCAAAAAGAAAAACCATCTACAGAAACGCTTAAGAAATGGCACAAAGATCCCAATAATTGGAAGCTTGGTATCTTTTACTACAATAAAGAAGACAAACGCATACTTCCTCCTAAAAGAATGGCTTGGGCCGGCTGGACAGTTAATTTTGCCAATTCTATTTCAGTTGCCTTTTTTGTTATTGTTATTATTATAATAATTGGGATAGCCTTGTTTCTTCCAAAATAATATTACTGAAAACTAAATACTGACTACTGAACACTGATCACTGATGACTGCAAGCTAATCACTAAAGAGCCACACCAAATTTTTGCGGATTTAAAATCATGTAATTAATCAGTTTGCCAACTTCATTACTTTCATTTAGCAATTCGTTGTAAACACTTTCAGTGATATAATTACATTTAAATGAAAACTCAAGCCAAACTTGAATTTCTGAATTTTCGGCATCTGAGTCGGTTAATTTGCTATGAAAATTCTTGGGATAAACTCTTTTTCTATAGGATTCTGAGATATTAGCGGGGACGCTTCTTGAACAACGCCTAATTTGATCCGTTAAAGAATACATTTCTTCTTTCGGAAATAGCTTCGTTATTTCAAAAATTTTCATCGCCAGTGAAAATGATTTCTGATATGCTAATAAATCTTGAAATTTCATTACTTATATTGTTATTTAATACTGATCACTAATTACGAATCACTGAATACTGATTCCTGCAAACTGAACACTGCTCACTACACACTACACACTGTATGCTGATTTCTGAACACTAAAAACTGATCACTGATCACTGATCACTGATCACTAACTACTCAACCGTAATATAACGTAACTGTTGTAAATCACCATTGTAAATATTGACATCCACATTGCCTTTAATTCCATTGACAGATGCTTTTTCCGTAAATTGCCAGAATAACCATTGCTCATCAATTTCCTCTCGGTAAAAATTATAATTGGCAATCCAAAAAAGATAATCACTGAACTCTTCTTTCAGAAAATCGTCGTAATACCTCTCTCCGGTATAAATGATGGGCTTTACTTTATAATGCTCCTCCACTCTTTTTAGCCATCTCTTTAGTCCAATTTTTAATCGTTCCACAGATTGTTTCTCAGGCAATTTTTCAATGTCCAAAACTGGAGGTAAATCGCCCTTGCTTAAAGTAACCGTCTTAATAAAAAGTTCCGCCTGTTCCAGTGAATTTTCGTTGGGGCGATAATAGTGATAGGCTCCCCTTAAAAGTTTGTTTTTTTTGGCGCCAAGCCAATTTTCCTTAAATTGAGTATCCAGTCTATCATCACCAACTGTTGCGCGAATGAATACGAAATGAACGGGATATTTATTTTCTAAAGTATCAACTTCAGCCCAGCTGATCCTTCCTTGGTACTCAGACACATCTAGTCCTATTGCCTTTCCTTCGTGTTTGTCTAAAACTTGGTAATTACGAACATCTGAAATACGCTTGTCTTCGGCCTGCTGTTGTAAAACATGATTTGATTTGAAACTAAAATAATAGGCAAGACCATTTCGATAATGATAACCCAGTCCCAAAAAAAGAAGTGCAAAAAAAGCAAGTATATTGAACCGTAATACTTTACCAGAAAAAAAAGAAGCTTTCTTTTTAGTTCTACGTCTTACAGCAGGCTTTCTTTTAACGCTTTTTCTTCTCATCCAATAAATATTTATTGCTTACTATTGATAGCAACACATAACTAATGATCACCAATGGAATCCCAGCATATTGGAAAAAAAGTAACAACAAGAAAGAAAACGACAAAAACACAATCTGAAGTGCATTATGCTTAAGACTAAACTTTTTGACCTTCAAAGAAAACAACGGAATCTCAGCATTTAAAATGTATGCGCTAAAAAGTGTAATGGCTAATAAAACCCATTGATTTGTCAGGACTTCCAAAATAAATAAGGAATCAGAATATTTTAACACCAGAGGCAAACTCAATATAAACAAAGCGTTAGCGGGTGTAGGCAAACCAATAAAAGAATTGGTCTGACGCGTATCGATATTAAACACAGCTAAACGATAACAGGACCCCATAGTAATAATAAATCCCAAGTACGGCAATATTGGACTGGCAGAAATCTCATGCTGGCTATTGGAAAGCAGAAAAAACATCACATATCCAGGCACTAGCCCACTGGTAACCATATCAGCCAAAGAATCCAATTGCAAACCCAGAGGACCGGAGACTTTCAATAATCGGGCAAAAAAACCATCAAAAAAATCTAAAAATATTCCAAGACATACAAAATAAAAAGCCATTTCAAAATCTGATTTAGAGACAAAGACCATCGCAATGCATCCACATAGAAGATTCAGTAATGTTATTGAATTAGGGATATGTTTTTTAATGTTCATTGCAAATCAAATTTTAAGTCTTAGCTGACAAATTTAATATAATAAGTGAATGCAACAGCCGTTTTTCATAGAGATTATTAACAGCTCTTTTCCCATTGTCATTTATTTACTGCTAGACCGAAGGAAGCTCAGTAAAAAATTATATTTTTGATAAAAATTAAACAGCTCTCAAGCTTGTAAAAACAATACGATTGAAAAAAGTTCAATTCTTAATATTTCTTTTGATTTGCTCCTTAAATTATGGGCAAACCGTTAGAAAGTATTCCAATGAATTCATGAATATTGGTGTCGATGCGGCGGCCTTGGGCATGGCAAACACAGTTGTAGCCTCTAGTAACGATGTCAATTCGGGTTACTGGAATCCAGCTGGTCTAACACAACTGGAAGACCATCAGATTTCTTTAATGCACGCCAATTACTTTGCTAATATCGCGCAGTACGACTATATCGCATACGCAAGCCCTATAGACGACCGAAGTGCGTGGGGAATTTCTTTAATCCGTTTTGGAGTCGATGACATCCTCAATACAACGGAATTGATCGATAGCCAGGGTAATATTGACTACAATAGGATCAGCCTTTTTTCTACTGCTGACTATGGCTTTACTTTTTCTTATGCCCGAAAATTAGCCGTTCCAGGATTTCAATATGGTGTCAATGCCAAACTAATCAGACGTATTATAGGTAAGTTTGCTAATTCTTGGGGATTTGGTTTTGATGTGGGATTACAATTCGAAAAAAACGACTGGCAATTTGGATTGATGGTTCGCGATATCACTACCACCTATAATGTGTGGAATATAGACGAGCAGGAATATCAAAAAATTGCTGATGCAGTACCCGGACAAAATCAAGAACTACCCGAAAGCACAGAGATAACCGCTCCCAAAGCCCAATTGGGGCTTTCTAAAAAGTTCATCATTCGGTATGACTATAGTCTTTTGGCTGCAGCCAATGTCAATATGCGATTTACCAAAACCAATGATTTGATTTCGACTGATTTTGTTAGCGTTGATCCGGCCGTTGGTCTCGAATTTGGATATACTGATTTAGTTTTTGTTCGCGCTGGTGTAGGTAATTTTCAAAACATACAGCAATTGGATAGTACCGAAAAAATAGGCTTTCAACCCAATATTGGTTTGGGATTTAAATACAAAGGCATTCAAGTGGATTACGCTTTGACCGATTTAGGCAATCAAAGCGCAGCTGTATATTCCAATATTTTTTCGGTAAAAGTAGATTTATCCCTATTTAGAAACTGATTTTACTCTTTAATAAAATAAAAATGAACATTTCCGTTTTAAAAAAAATAATCCTAGTTGCCATTTTCCTATCCAGTGCGAATATAGGCTTTGGACAAAACCCCATATTGTCAGAAAACGCAAAGGTTAGTGTATTGACTTGTGGTACTGGTAACGAATCCTATTCGCTGTTTGGACATACCGCAATCCGAATCACCGATCCAGATCATTTTATCGATCTCGTTTATAATTATGGTGCTTTTGATTTTAATACGCCAAATTTCGTTGCAAAATTCACAAAAGGAGACCTACAATATTTTGCTGTAGCCCATCCTTTTACTGACTTTATGAATGAATATAACTATGAAAAAAGATCGGTATATGAGCAGGAACTAACTATGCCGTATGCTCTTAAACAAAAACTATTTCAGAACCTCAACACCTCCTTGGCATCTGGGGAAAGCCATTACACCTATAAATTTATCGACAAGAACTGTACGTCTATGGTGGTGGACATCATTAACAAAACCTTAGATACTGTCGCCATAGTAAAAAACACCGATACCAATGTCACATATAGAACGATCCTGTATCCCTATTTTGACAATCATTTTTACGAAAAACTGGGAACCAGCATTATTTTTGGAAAAAAAGTAGATCAACTGGGAATAAAGATTTTTTTACCGTTTGAGTTACAAAAAAGTTTAAAAAAAGTACAATACAACAACCAGCTATTGGCAAAAGAAAACAAGACCTTACTCGAGTTCAACGAAACCCCTCCGATTTCTTGGTGGAACAATTGCTATTCCTACCTGCTTTTACTAGGCGCTATTGTTCTTGCAAACAGAAAGTTCAGCAACCAGCTCTATCTTCTGATTATGGGATTGTTAGGTTTGTTCTTTTTGGCAGTCGGATTCTATTCAAGCCATCTGGAATTGGGATACAATTACAACGTACTGTTATTTAATCCAGTCGCGCTAGCTTTGTTATATTTCTGTTTCATAAAGAACAAGAAATGGGTGTATGCACTGTCTTTATTTAATCTGGCTGCATTGGTCGTCTACTTACTTATTCTAATCAACAAAGCGCATCTTTTGATTGTGCTACCTTTGATTTTAACGAGCGGAATTGTATTAGTGAGATTGGTAATCGGAAGCAAACGAACATCGATCACCGTTGACCGTTGCTCGTTAACCTAACCTTCCATCGCTTATAGTCCATCGTTTACGTTTTTTCGAACGAACATCTGACATCCATTAACGTCAATCAAAACTCGTGTCCCGACCACCGTTTACACCATTTTTCCAACGAAAATCGAAAAACGGGCAACGAAAATCGAGAGATTCTTTCCAAAGAAAAACTTACTTCTCAAAACCAACAATAGCTGAACACTGAATACTGCTTCCTGAACACTGAACACTCCTACTCACCACTGCTCATACCGCCCTTAAATAAAAAGCATAGTAAAACGATGAAGAAGTAAAGCGGCAGCAGTCCACGAGCTGAGGACGAAGGACGAACGGCTTGGGCTGCGGAGCGGTACTTCAAGGTAGTTTTCAAGCTTTTAATTTTCAGGCTTGATCTTTTGTTTCTTTTACATCAAGGTAAAAGAAAAGAACCTCTTCAAAGAAAAACTTACTCCTCAAAACGAACAATAACTGAACACTACTTCCTGAGCACTAAATACTCCCAACCCGCCCTTAATTAAAAAACACAGCAAAACAACATTTGAAATTAAAAGGAGGACTGCCAGTGGCAGTCAGGTAGCAGCAGTCCGCGAGTTAAGGACGAAGGACGAACGGCTTGGGCTGCGGAGCGGCACTTCAAGCTAGTTTTCAAGCTTTTGTCCCGATAACTATCGGGATCAGGCTTGATCTTTTGTTTCTTTTGCATCAAGGTAAAAGAAAAAGATATCTTAATAAAAAAATCACGTTAATTAAAAACAATTCCGATCTACCAGAATTATCTGCTCTTTATTCTGTGATCTTTCCTTTGTCGAGACTCCCAATTTTTAGTTCCCTTTAGGGTGGGGACAAAAGGAAAATAGCAATACTTTATCCTACAAGTTCTAATTTTCGGCTCCCTTTAGGGCTGGGGTAAAACGAAAATTTCACATTCATTTATAACTCATAACTAAAAATTGAACACTCCTTTAGATTTGTATTTATACAATTATTACATTTAAGTAAAGAATAAAGTATCCTACTGTCCCCTATAAAACAAAACGGTAGTGATAGTTTTTAGCGCAATATTCAAATCCAGATAGAAACTCCTATGCTTGATGTAATAGAGATCGTATTGCAGTTTAATTAGGCTGTCATCTATTGTCTCGCCATATGCATAATTCACCTGAGCCCAACCGGTCAGTCCCGGTTTAATCACGTGTCTCGTCTCATAGAAAGGCATAAGTCCCCTAATTTCCTTAACAAAATGGGGCCGTTCGGGCCGTGGACCAATAACTGCCATCTCTCCTTTAAGAATATTGATAAACTGTGGGATTTCATCTATTCTTGATTTCCTTAAAAATTTACCAAAACTAGTTATCCTGGAATCATTGATTGTGGCAAAAACGGCACCGTTTGACTCTGCATTTTTGACCATCGTACGGAATTTCAAAATATGGAATACCACACCATCTTTTCCTGTTCGCTCTTGGGTATAAAACAATTTCCCCTTATTTCCCAAAGCATTTCCTAATAGTATCAATGGCGACAATAAAACCCCGATAACCAATCCTATGGAAGAAAAGCCAATTTCAAAAAAACGTACTACCGATAAATACAATTTATTTTGGTTACTTCTGCTAAACGGAAAAAAACTATAGAAATCCCTTGCCATATGTTGAACTGGAATCCGCTGAGTCTTACTTTCATACACTTGTGTATATTCCCTAATGATTTTACCAGATTCTAAAAGTTGAAGTAACTGTTGGTATAATCCAGAAGTAATTCCTTGGGTATTTTTTGACGCGATTACAATTTCGGAAACACCATTTTCCTTTACAAAAGAAGTCAAATCATCCCTCTTAATATGTGGTACATAATGGTAACCTGAAAGCGCATCGTTCTCAACAGGATCTGCGCTAACGTAAGCAATAATTTTGTAATGGGGATCTATATTTTCCAAACCTAGAACCAATTCTTCTAGCTGCTCCTTTTCACAAATCAATACCGCATTTTGAAGAAAACGATTAGACGCCAAAAACTTAACATAAAAAAGCCTCCATAAGATCAAAGCCACGAATACGACCACATAAAAAGCCAGAATCTGAAGCCGATTTTTAGGCAATTCTGGTGAAAAAATGGGAGTCAGTAAATACACCAAAACAACGGTGGAAACGGTAAGTAGTGTACTTTTTAAAACTTGAAATTCATTACTGGCTACCTGCAGATTGTACATCTCGAAAATCGCTCCAAAAACATTAATGTAAATAGCCAAAACAAGTAGCAAATAAACATTAGAAACCGACGCTTTCAAATAACTTAATTCGAGTCCATTACCTATCAAGTATAAGGCTGCCAAAACAAAAAAAACATCAAACAGCCGAAGAATCATTTTTCGTTCTGAGATTTCAAAATGTATTTTTTTTTTGGACATCTTATGTTTCGTGGTTATCTGCGCAATTTAGTCCTTTTGAGCTCATATCATTCTAAAAAATATTAAATATTTTAAGAAGATTCTTTTTTTTAAAAGATCTAATCTCTGTAGTAGTGGAGAAATAGCTATCAATGGTCTTCTACACTCATTACTGAACACTGATTACTAAAAACTAACCACTGAAATCTGAAATCTGAAATCTGAAATCAGAACACTCGTCACTGATCACTCACTTTCCTATTCGTACCCAACTGTACATTCAATAAAGACAACGAATACACAAAGGCAGGAACCGCAGTTCGCATTGCCGCATGGTTTATTGTTAAAAACCAAAAAGCGACAAAGCACAACAAATACATATTGAAACTGTTTTCCAGATACAAAATTAACGGAGTAAAAAAGAGAATCATTAACCCCAAAATACCAAAGCTACCGTGCTCGGCCAACATCCGAGTAATTTCATCATGTGAAGCAATCAAAATCCCTGTTTCTGATTCTCTTATTTCTAATCCCTTTGCAACTCCAACTCCAAAAACAGGATTTTCTAAAAACATATTAATTTCAGTTTTGGCTACATCTTCCCTTCCTGTAAACCGGCTTTCCTTTGCTCTTCCAGCAGCATCTTGGTTAGCATAACGCTTATTAATCAACCCTCCTGTCTGGAAGGAGGCATAACCCCAAATTGCCATCATAGTCAGACCAATAATGACAATAACATAGTTCAACTTCACTTTACCTCGATAATTCATTTTAAAATAAAGAAAAAGTAATAACAAGACAATCATCAAAAATCCGGTAATCATACCACCGCGGGAAAAAGTGACCATTCCCCGATAGCTAATGTTGAAAACTATGATCAAATTTAGAACCACCAAAAACTTAGACCTTGATTCTAAAATAATTCGGGAAAAAAAAATAAACATTCCCAACCCTAAAAAAGTGGCTACCTGATTGGGACCAAAACCACCGGAAGTTTCAAAATTAGACCCCGTTCCTGTAATCACATCTTTTATGTTCGGAGTATACAAACTGAGGTAAACCATACAACTTATTATAGGTAGCCCCATACTGAGAAGCATGTTATTCACCTGCTCCAAAGCTATTTTACGCTTATAGGTATATATGGAGGCAACCGCCAGACAGACTGGTCCAGATATATTAAAGGCAATTGTCGTCCTGATATTGGTATCATAATTCAAAACAAAGGTTGATAGGATGACACCAGGCACTAACAGCAGCAAGAAAAACCAATAAGGCGTCGCCCCTTTTGAAAATCCACTAAAATACATCCCAAAAAGCACAAAAATTATCACTGCGTATTTCGAAAACTCATAACTAATGTTTCCGCCGGTCATCCTCAGTAGCACTTCACTACCTACGATATAAGCTGCCACTATCAAGGCTTCATGATTTCTGTTTTGGGTCTTTATCACGAAATAGCCCCCCAGTATAAAAATAGAGTAACCATATAGCTTTGCAGCAAATGGGGCTAAATAAATAACAAACCCAATAAACACATGGAATAGGACTAAATAGAGATAATTTAATTCTTCTTTTTTCATGTATAATAGTTTTAATCTTTTAAAGTATCTGTTTGTAACAGGACAACAAAAAAGCTATAATTTTATCTTTAGAATAATTATTTGAAACTGATTTATGCAATTCCAAAGCAATTTCATCTCTTAACTGCTTATCCATAATTATTTTGAGAATTTGATTCTGTATTTGTAGGTTATCTGAAGGATCAAATAACAAACCACCAACATTGTCTTGGATAATCTCAGAGCAATATCCAACATTAGTTGACACTACCGGTAATTTTGCTAATCCATATTCCAATATGGTTACTGGAAAACCTTCTGCACTTGAAGCTAAAATTCCAATTGTAGCTTGTCTTAAAATATGTTGAATATCATTTTTTGACCCATAAATGAAAACAGAACTATCCAAATTATTTTCCTTAATAAAATCTTTCAAGACACTTGAATAATGGTCCTTATAATCTTTGCCAATTAAATGCATTGACCAACCTAAATTACTTAATTTCAAATTTTTGAAAGCGCTTAATATTGCAAAATGATTTTTCGGTCTTTTTAAATTTGCCAAACAAACAATACGCCTTTCATCATTACCTCTTAAAAAAGTTGTTTCATTCTGTTTTGCATCAAATATTGCGAAATTGGGAATAAAATACACTGTAGATGGAAATAAATTTCTCTTTACCCAAACTTCTAGGTGATGGTTTACTACAAAAATAGAAGAAAAAAAAATAGAAGAAAAAAATAACACTACATTATCTATTCTGGATTGAGTTTCTCTTGCCCCGTAATGCTCATGCCATATAATTTTAATTCGCGGATATATTAATTTTAGTAAAACAGCTATAAAAAATGAAGTGCCATGTGCGTGAACTATATTTATTTTATGTTTGCAAACAAATGACCGTAATCTGAAAATTGATTTTAAATCAACTGTATGTTTTTTATTCAAAAACATATAGGAAACTTTCTCATCCAATTGTTTTTTCAAAACACCTTCCTTCCTTGTCGCTACCAAAGCCGACATGGGAATATTCTCCGATAAGGCATTAGCATAGTTTACTGCCATACGCTCGGCACCACCAGCTTCTAAACTATCTATTAATTGAAGTATACGCATTTCTTGTTTTATCATTTTGTATTTCTTCGCTGGTGCAACGAAATCTTTTTTTATATTAATTTTAGTAAAAAAATTAGTCATTAAACGACGTTGGGTCTTAGATGCTAATAGTAATAAAAAACAACTGAAAACATTAAAATATTGGCTTAAAAAAACAACACACACCCTGAAAAACAACAAGATAGCAGTTTTAACTGCTAAGTCTTGGTTTATTCCTGAAGCAGAAACTGCTTTATTTGCTGTTCAAAAACATCAACGGTATACTTTCTAGACCAAGTCAAGGCTCCTTTACTTGCGGAGGTAAAAGCAGATTGATTTTGCAACAGCAATTCTATTTGTTTTAAATCCTTATCTAAATCCATTTCCAATAGAATTCCTCTTTTCCCATAATTTAGCATAAATGGCACACAGGACACCCGTGTTGCTAATGGAAAACATCCCCAAAACATTCCCTCAGCAATAGCTTTGGGCCAACCTTCACTTATAGAAGCTAAGATTACAAAATGACTTTCTTGGTAGGCTTTTTTTAGGACTTCTTGATTTTGATTACCTTTTAATATTATGTTACTTTCTAGATTGTTTTTTAAAACATATTTTTGTAACGATTCTTTTTCTACCCCTTCTCCATATAGACATAGCGATACTTGATGACCTTTTTTAATTAATACTTCTACCAATTGAATGGCATATAATGGATTCTTTCCTTTCACTAATGTGCCAACAAAAATAAATTGTAGTTTCGAATTAAACTCTTTTACTTCAAATTGTGATTTATCTTCTTCTTTGTAAGTGGCCGTAAAAAAAGACCTTATGTTTTTAGATTGATTGGGCCATTCACCATAGACCAAAACCTGCATCTTTCTGGTCAAAAATGTATTGTTTAAAATCAATTTTTGTAAACGGTAACTCCAAGGTTGTTTACTTTGAGGATCCCAATTTCCGGCATACTTAGCTGTTTTAGGTGTATTAGGGAAAAATATTTGAACAAAACACCCCAATAATCCTATATTTCCTGGACAACGTATATGAATATGATCTGCCTGACGCATGGCTTTGCCAATTCTTATACTATTAATAATAACTGCATACAGCGCTTTGAATCCCTGACCGACTGACTTGATGTCGAATGATATCAAGCTAATTACTTTTGTGGTTTCAAACGGAATGGTTTGTACTAAAACCCCCCTGTCAGTTTTCCAAATAGGACAACAAAACTGAATGGAATCGGCATGCCTAGCCCAAATCTCAATTTCCTTAACATACGGGCCGTAGGCCTTCCACTGGTTCTCGGAGGGGATTAAAGGAGCCGATGATAGAATTAGTAATTTCATTAGATGTAGCCCTCCGATCCTTTATCTGAAATAAACAATGCGGGCACTCCCAGCATTATGCTATGGGCTGCAACATCGGTAGTGACCAGTGAACCGGCGCCAATCAACACATTATTACCAATAGTTATTTTTCCAGCGACAATAGCATTCGCTCCGATATAGACATAATCCCCAATTACTGGAACTCCTCTACTGTTTGCAACTCCCGAAACTCCGATTGTGGTCCCTTGCGAGATATTACAGTTATTTCCAATAACCGCTTTTCCATTCAGAATAATACCCCCAAAATGTCCTATGTAAAACGAATGTCCGATTTGGACCGAAGCAGGTATCGAAATGCCCGTGGTAATTTCTATTATTTTTTGCCAGAATAAACACAAAAGCAAAAAAACTTGCCTTATCAGAGGAATACGTACCTTCCTGTAAATTGCATTGGCGATACGATATTGCAGTAATGCCCAAAACCCCTGGGTAAAAAACACAATGGCGACGAAATGACCTCCGTATTTTTTATATTTTTTATAGTCTGAGGCAATCAGTTGGAAAACAGTCATCATTCAAGCAACATTTATAGTGTGGTAAATATAGTATTTCTTGCTAGAAATGCCTCTTCGTTGGTGCATTTAATGCGTAACGCTATGCCAAGCATAAATCGGAAACCAATTGTATGTGCTGCTAATCGATTTTTTCAGGTCGTCAACGCAACGCAGTATGTTTTGCATAATAGTGCATTTACCACTTTGAATCTTGTAGAGGTTCTTTGACGGTTGGTTATTGGATGGCAAGATGTTCTAGATATGATTTTAAAACGGAGTTTTTCTTTTGTTTTTTAACTCTTTATGATCTGCTCATAAAAGCAGATGTTTTCTTGAACTAAAACTTCAAGATCGAAGCGTTCCAAAATAGCTTTTCCGGCTTCCACACCCATTTGTTGCGCTTCTTGTTTGTGTTCTAACATCCAAATAATTTTAGCGGCAATGTCTCTTGGACTATGTGGGTTGCATAACAATCCTGTTTTACCGTCGATGATAATTTCGGGGCCTGGGCCTTTGTTGGTAAAAACAACCGCTTTTTGCATCGCCATAGCTTCAGGTGCTACCAATCCCAATGTCTCCATATGAGAAGGAAAAACACAGACTTCGGCTTGTGCATATATTGAAGGAATCTCTGTAAAGGGAATTGCTCCATTAAAATGAAGGTCTTTGGCTATTACTCCTAATAGCGGTAACTCTTTGTCTTTTAGCATTTGCATATAAGAACTCCCATCCGGGAAAAGCCAATCTCTGCCGTAGATTTCTAATGTCGCTTTGGGAAATTGTTTTTTGATTAATGGAAAAGCCTGTATTAACTGTCGTACTCCTTTTTTCTCGCATACGGTTCCTGCAAAAACAATTTGGCCTTCTTTTTCATTACCAAGTACGGGGGTAAAAAGCTTTGTGTTTATCGGATTGTTAATATAGACCACTGGCTTGTTAAGGTAGCTTAAATAGGTTTCGGTATGGCTTTTTACATAACGAGAAATTGCTATAAATGCATCCGATTTTTGAAAGGAACGTTTTTCCTGAAACCCTTTCCAGCGATTGATCCCTCTCTTTTCTGCTTCGGCAAAAAAATGATGTCCGCCATGCAGTCTGATTACATAGTTGATGTTTTTTATTTTATTGATAAATGCCAATCCTAATTCCGGCGATTCTACTATGTTTATGGGGTACTTTTTGTTTAATGACGCTATTGTTGCATTAATCATAGTGGAATTAAAGAACCATGCCAACCCTCTCAACTTGCTTCTTTTAAGACGGTACACTTTTACCCCCTCAAGCATTTGTATTTCTTCATTTGGCGTATAATTGAGTCCAATTACCGAAACTTTTACGCCTGATTTCACCAAGGCTTCTGCCAATGTTTTTACAAAACTTCCCAAGCCGCCATGTGGAAAACCTTCTTTTGGGTATTCATTGGTTAGGAGACAGATGTGCATGCTGTGATTATTTTATTAATTTTATTTGAAGCGTTATCATACTCTGCTAAAATAGCTGACTTCCATTGGTCCATAGCTGGTGAAAAAGTGCCGCTTTTGAGTAATTTTGAAATTTCTTCCCTCTTATTCCACCAAATTACGCACTCTCTATTGGGCATACTCCTAAAATGTTGTAGTTGATAAATTGTTTTGACCGACCAATTGGAATTTACTTTATTTTGCTGGTCATAGTTAATATAAATACAGGGTTTTTGGAACATCGCAAAATCAAAAGCCATAGTGGAGCCAACATTGACCACCACATCACTGTAATAGGCTGTGGACACTAAAAGCGAAACATCTTCCGGCAAAGGATAAATAGTGGTCCAACTGCTGTTGGCTTTAAAATTCCACAACGGCGGCGCTTGCTTGATGAGTTCCTGGTATTTTGCCACTACCGGTTCAAATCTTCCTGAAACATCGACCGGGCAACGTCTCAGCAGTATTTGATATTCTGCTGCAAGTCCACTTTTCATCAATTCCGATGCTAAATCTTCTAAATATTGAGAATCATTTGGAGATGTCTTTACATCATCACCTGAAAAACAAATGATTTTTTTATTGATATCTAAGTCATATCGCTTATAAAACACTTCTTTTGGGATTATCTTTTCAGCTTGCTGGTAGCACTCAAATTGCGGGGTTCCCGTTATAAAAATTTGCTTTTCTTCTATTTCTGGATAATACAAATTCAATTCTTCTTTCATGTATTGGGACCAAACCAAATATTGATCTGCCTGCAGTGCCATCCTCGCTTTAGGCAGGTTATCCCACGAATAAATGACCGTGCTTGTCTTGATTCCTAGGTCTTTTGCTGCTGCAAAAACTGTAGCACATTGCACGCCTCGTTGATGGGAGCAAAAAATTTGAGTAGGTTGAATTTGGTTTAGTAAAACTGTTATTTCCTTGAAAAAAGAATTCCCTCGTATGGCTTTTTGGTACTTTTTTTCTAGTTTACTTATTTGCGTGTATTGGGTTATTGCTTTTACATAAAATGCTATTGTTTTGTAGAATAATTTATTTTTAACCGTTTTATGTTCCGTTTTCCAATTAGACAAAATAATAGGATTGTCCACTAATTTGGCGTTATGTTTCAATCGCGCCAAACAAATCAATTCGCGGAAAAATTTTTCCTTCACCGACTCCTTGTAATTGGGGATACTGAATGCTTCTTCAATTTTTGTGATGTTTTGTACAGCTACTGCCGCTGGGGCATCAAAGGCATGGAATAAAACCAAGTCCTTTTCGACCCCTTGAAACACATCCGAATATAAATAGTTCCGGATTCCTACTCCATCGGGGAAAAGCAATAAAATTTTATCTTTTTGAATTGTCAATTTACGCAAAATTTAGTTTAAAGATTAAATAATCCCATTTTGTTTATGATATTGAAACTCCCGTAAATACTCATGATAACTAAAACACCATAATTTAAAATCATAAAACGATCTGGAATCAATTCCCTTTTTTGCAAGTTAGCATAATAAACAATACTCAATATAAAAACCGGTCCCAGCCATCTTAATTCAACGAACGAAATGATGATCAGTGAGAATATTGTCATCATCATAATTAACGAGATAGGAATTAACATTGTGGTATTCATTTTTCTTGCACGGTAAACATCTTTAGCCAAAAACCAAAAAGGAAATAAGAGCATAAATGCCAATTGCCTAAATCCGAAAATAATGCAAAAGTAAAAATCTTTAAAGAATTCCTCAATCGTCAATCCAATATCAAAAAACAAGCCTCCTAAAATCCCCTTAGGCAATGATTTTTCGCCATACTTACTCAAATAAGCATCTGTTTCTTCCCAAGAAGGATGGTTATAATTTGCCAATTCTCCTATATTCACTTTCAATTGGGCAAGATATTGCCGTTGCGCCCAAGTCGCCTTTGCTGAGGCTGGAGGCGCTTTTAAATCGTAAGAAATTTTACCATTGGCAATAAATGAAGGGATATTAAGAACTAAAAACAAAAGCAGCAGACTTAACGGAACTCTTAATATTGCAAATCCTTTCTCTTTATAAATGACATAAAAACAAAAGATAATTACCGGACTGTATACAATTACCAACTCTCTTGTAAAAAAAGCGATAATTAATGCCGAAAATGCCAAAGTGCCCTTCCAATTTTTTTCTTTTTGCAAATTATTTACTTCGTTGATAAAAATAATTAAACCCACAAAAAAAAGTGTGTCATTTGTGCCTAAATAGAAATAACCTGCCGTACTTATAAAGAAAAGTAAATAGCCGTAAAATGAACCCGAAAAATTGTTTTTTTGTTTGTAAAAATAAAAGAATAATATTGCTAAAAGCAATATATTAACCAACCGAAGCGCCAGATAATTTTTCATAAACTGTGACAACGGATATGCTATTGCCATAAAAGGTATTGAAATACCTTTTTTAATTGCAGCAATCCAACCTTCGTTATTTATCAATTCTAAATCTGATATAAATAAGCTTTCATCCCCACCTCCAAAGGGCTTTTTTAAAAAATAAAAGACCGCAATCATACTATATAATACTGTACAGCAAATAAATATAGTTTTTACATGCTTTAATATTTTACTCTCCATAATTCACTATTTTATCTACAACAGCCGCAACATTCAACTCATAATACATGGGTAACCGAACCAATCTGGCAGTAAAGTTATCACTATTTACCAAGATTCTTCCATCATGTTTTTCTAAATAATAAGGACTGGAATGTAAACTGATGTAATGAAAAACAGCTAAAATATCATGACTTTTTAAATGCTCAATAATTTGTGCACGTTGTGCCTGCGATCCGCAAACCAAATAAAACATATGGGCATTGTTTGTTGCATCAATTGGAATTATCATTGTTTTTATATGACGCTGTGCAGCCCAGCCTTTTAAATGCTTATTATAATAACGCCAATGTTCCAATCTCTTTTCTTGAATTTTTTCCAAATTTTCAATTTGCGCCCAAAGAAAAGCCGCGGTTATTTCGGAAGGCAAAAAAGAAGAGCCTGTATCTACCCAACCATATTTATTGACTTCTCCCCTAAAAAATTCAGCCCTGTTAGTTCCTTTTTCCCAAATAATTTCTGCTCTATTACAGAATCTTTCGTCATTAATGGTGAGCATCCCACCCTCTCCAGCAATAATGTTTTTAGTTTCGTGAAAAGAAAAAGCGGCCAAATGACCAATAGAACCCAATGGTTTTCCTTTGTAGTAAGCATCGATAGCTTGTGCTGCATCTTCAATGACAATTAAATTGTATTGTGTTGCTAATTGCATAATCATATCCATATCACAGGCAATGCCCGCGTAATGTACCGGCACAATGGCTTTTGTTTTAGGCGTGATCAACGCTTCAATTTTACTTACATCTATATTGGGATTATCTTCATAAGAATCAGCAAAAACAATTTTAGCGCCTTGACGAACAAATGCCAAAGCAGTTGAAACAAAAGTAAAACTAGGAATTATCACTTCATCTCCCGGTTGAATGTTCGCTAAAATGGCGCACATTTCCAATGCGTCAGTGCACGAGGTGGTTAACAATACCTTTTTAAAACCATATTTTTCTTCATAAAAGGCTTGGCATTTTTGAGTAAACATGCCATTTCCTGAAATTTTACCTGACTTTACGGCTTCCTCAATGTATAGCGTTTCCTTGCCTGTTAAATAGGGTTTGTTAAATGGAATCATAGCCTCCAATAATGTTTAATGATTGTTTTCTCAATTATATTGTATCCTAATTTTGTATAAAATCCACAAGCCTGTTCATTTTGTAATTGGGTCGGAATTCTTAACTCTTTAACAAACGTATTGGCTAGCTCATTTTCTACTGCTTTTAAAAGTGCACTTCCAATTCCTTTTCCCTGATGGGTTACACAAACAGCTATTAAACAGATAGTTGCGTAATTTTTAAAAATTTTGTAGGTAATAAATCCTAAAATGGCGCTATTATCTTTGTATACTAGAATCGCATCTGCATATTCTTTACTAAAAGAATTATCAACCCACCTTTTATATAGTGCTTCAAATTCATGTTTTTGAAAATTATTATCTAATTTAAATCTACTAAACTTACCACTTTCATAAGCCAACTTATAAATTTGCTCTCTATTTATATCTGTATCGAAAGCTGAAAAAATAAAACCCTTTAAGAGATTGTTGCTTTTTGAGATACTTTTAGAAAAAACAACTTTTGTATCGGCATAGGCCTCCTTAAAACCCTTAGCTTCAAAGTGTTCGTTTTCAATTTGTTTGACATATATTAAATCAAGGCCCTCAAAATCTAAAAGAATTCCAATTTCTTCTTCTATCTCAATTACTCCAATTTTCTTATTAAAAAAATTTGAATCCCATTCTAATACTTTAACTTTCATCTTATTTCATCAATAATAAAAACAGGTCTATTCTTTGTCTGATCAAATATTTTTCCAACATAAATTCCAGTTACGCCAGTAGTTGTAATAATAATACCCGACAAAAACCATATAGAGACAATAATGGAACTATATCCCAAAACATCTATTTGATTGGTTAGCGTTAAATAAATATTATACAATCCAAACATAAATGATATTGCAGAAATCATCAATCCAAACTTAACAAAAAGCTTTAAAGGTTTATTGGAAAACGAAATTATTGAATTAAAAGCAAGACTTACCAATTTGATATAATTATAACTTGAGTTTCCCTCTTCTCTTTTTGCGTGTTCCACGATTATAGAAGTTGAATTGTACCCTACAAATTTAATGAATAAGGGGAAAAATTTAATAGAATCAGAAATTTCTAAAATTGATTTAATTACTTTGTTATGGTAAATACCAAAATTAGCGATTTCGTTATCATAATTAGTATCCGTAAAATAACCATATATTTTAGAAAAAATAAAGGAAGATGTTTTTTTAAAAAAACCATCTTGTCTATTTTTCCTTTTGGCCAAAACCACATCAAATCCTTCCTTGGCTTTGTTAAATAACTTCACTACTTCTTTAGGCTGGTCCTGTAAATCACAATCCATCACCACAATCCATTCTCCTTTTGCCATAGACAAACCCGCCATAATTGTTGGATGTTGTCCAAAGTTTCTGCTCAACCTAACACTCTTAACTTCTGAAAATTTGTTTGCTATCGCTTTCATCTTTTCCCAGCTTTTATCAGGACTTCTATCATCGACCAAAATAATTTCATAAGGCTGGTTGATCGTAATCATAACCTTTTGAATTTCAACCACAAGTTTATCTACTATTTTTTCTGCCATATACACCGGGCTAACAAACGAAATAACAGGATTTATTTCTTCCATCATTAATAATTTTTTAATAAATTCTCTGCATTAATCCAATCATCAGCAGTATCTATATTTACATAGAAATTTGGATTACTTTCAATGTAACTTAACTTCTGTCCATACAAAGAGCCTTTCTTTATTGTTTCAATTTTTGTTATATATATGGAACCATCCCTATGAAATGCTTTTGGCAATTCTTGTCTTCTTGTAATTAATTCATTCTCTCCCGTTGCAATTTTTAAAAAACCTTTGTCATTAGTTTCAAATGTCCAATGTGGGTTGAACTCATGCGGCACGGGCAAAACACTCACTAGCGCGTCTGCATTACTTAACATAAATTGCTGAATGGCTGCGTCTATACCCCCCCCTTCACGAAAAGGGCTGGTAGGCTGCAACAAACAAACCGCGTCAAATACCTCTCCTTTTTCTTCATAAAACCCAAGGGCATGCTGCACTACTGCTAATGATGCAGTATCATCCTCTGCTAATTCAGGCGGGCGCTGAAATGGAACCTCTGCTTTCCATTGTTGGGCTATTTCCATTATCTCTAAACTATCAGTAGAAACTATCACTGTCGTGAGCAATGCACTTTGTAATGCACTTTCAATAGTATAGGCAATAAGCGGCTTCCCTCCCAATACTTTGATGTTTTTTCCCGGAACACCTTTGGTACCGCCGCGCGCAGGGATTATCGCTAAAATTCTCATCTAATACATAATGGTTTTATGGAATTGTAAGGGCAATTGTCTTAACAATTCCGCTATTTGATGACCTGATTTCCCATCACCATAAAGGGAGGAAGAACCTGATTTTCCAGTTTGTATTGCTTGCAAAACAGCTTCTTCTATTTGCTGCTGAGAATATTCGACATCTACACTATTGCCACCCCGGTCCCTCTTGTTTTGTCGGGAGCCGATATTGACTACCGGAACACCCAAATAGGCGCATTCCCGGATGCCAACACTTGAATTGCCTATCAGACAATCGCTATGCTGCAACAGATGCAAAAAATCGACACCCTCCATATTTTTAAAAAAATGAACATTGGGTAGCTCATGATGTTCCCTGAATGCCCGAATTCCGGTGGAAGTTCCATCGGCTCCTGCATCCACATTCGGCCAAAACCAAAGGGTGGGTTTATTTAATTTGTAAATGGCTTCCAGCGTAACTTCAATATGTTTACGGGAATCCTGATATTCTATGGTTACGGGATGCTGCATGACTACTAAATACCCCTTCTCCAAATCGGGTTGTGCCCCAACCCCTCCATATTTTTCATACGGATTAAAAGGAAGCATTTTACTGAGCAACACTTCTTCAGCTAAATCGATAGACGGGCAGCCCGTATTAAAAACCATTTTAGGGTCTTCACCCAATTTAATCACCCGCTGCTGCGCACTTGCTGAGGCTACAAAATGATAATCGGCTAATTTGGTAATGGCATGACGCACTTTCTCATCAATATTACCCGTTACTTCGCCGCCCTGAATGTGCGCCAAAGGAATATTCATATAGGAAGCCGCAATTGCCGTGGCCATGGTTTCAAATCGATCGGCTACAGTGACCACAATATCGGGTTTTAAATTATCAAATACGGTAGACAACTCCAAAATACCTATACCGGTAGTTTTGGCAGCAGCCGTTAAATTTTCTCCTTCCAATACATTAAACACGCGTGCCGCAATAGCAAAACCATCTTTTTCAATATAATTTATCGCCGACCCATAGCGATCCAACAAGGCAGATGCGGCAACCACCAATTGCAATTCCAAATCAGGATGATTTTGAATCGCGGATAAAACTGTTTTTACACGACTATAAGAAGGACGTGCAGTAATGACAACGGTTATTTTTCTTTTTGGCATTTTTTACTTTTATTCTTGGGTTTAAAAGTAGACAAAAAAAAGGGGAAAATGGGAAAAGTTTAAACAAGCAAAAAGTATCGATACTTTTTGGCCTGTAATTTTCATACCGCCAGTTCGAGTGATTTTTAAAGTTAATAAATGCTTTCTTTTTAAAAAGCAAATACACTGGCTTTAAAAATTGTATCGAGAACCTACTTATCAAATCTCTTCTTTGCCAAATTAACTAAAGCATCAAAATCTTCTTTTATCAATGCTTCTTTTTTTGCTTTAGACCACTTCTTGATTTGCTTTTCTTTTTCAATTGCCAAATTTACATCTGTAAACTCACAATAAAAAGCTAATAGTAGTGGGCGCCTGCTTGCAGTATAACAATCAGGATAGAATCCAGTTTTATGCTTAAAAGTTCTGCTCTCCAAATTACTTGTAACTCCTATACAATAAGTGTCATCAGAACATTTTAATATATAAACATAGGATTGCTTCATATTTTATTCTTTTAAATCGTTACAAAACTCACTCCGTTCGAGTATTTTTTAACCGAATACCCACTTTCTAAAAACGAAATACGCTGGCTTTAAAAATTGTATCAAGATCACCTGTGCAATTAAAACTTCTCGATACATTTTTGGCTTTTTGAACTCTCTATTTTTAAAACAGGACTATTCAAGCCAAAAACACTCGAAGGGACGACTCGATACACCCTATTCTATATTGGTTTTCAAACAATCAATAATTCATTATACCCAGTCCTCCTCATTTAAAAAATCCCATTGCTTTAAATCCCTTTTTAGAGTCTTACCTAAAACAGTTTCAAACCGCAAAGCATCCGTTCCATAACCCTTGGGCTTTTTTGTTTCAAGATCATCAAATGTTATTACGTGCCCTTTGGGTAAATCCTTATTCACTGCCAGTGATTTCTCAAAAATGGCTTTTAGCGCAATATACTGATTGTTTTTATTTTTATCCATTGGATGCTGTAAAGCATTGTAAATAGCATTGGCAGCAATTACCAATTCAGAAACTTCAGATAGTGTTAACGACGATTTACTATCAGGTCCAAACATACTCCGATCAAAAACTACATGAAACTCCAGTACTTCAGCTCCTAAAGCGACAGCAGCGATACCGGCAGCAATTGTAGCCGAATGATCTGAAAATCCAACTGTAACATTATAGCGTTCTTTCAATTCACGGATGACATTATATCCATAATTCTCGGGTTGCGTAGGATAGGCTGTCGTGCATTGCAATAGGGAAAACGAGACGTTTCTGCCTTTTAAAAAATGTACGGTGGCATCCAATTCAGCATAACTGCTCATCCCGGAAGATAAAATTATGGGTTTGCCAGTTTTGGATATTTTTTCCAACAGCAGTAGGTTTGTAACTTCGCCCGAACCAATTTTATACTGCTGTACCCCTATTTCCTCTAACCAATCTACTGCTAAGTTACTAAAGGGGGAACAGATAAAATCCAGCCCAACTTCATCACAATGCTTTTTGATACCGTGCCATTGTTCCAAAGTAAACCCCATTCGTTTCCAATAGTCAAAACGGGTTTTATCGGCAAAAGAGAACTGCACCCGAAAAGGTTCGCGTTCGCTGCTTTCTGCTTCGGCAATGTGCATCTGAAATTTGATAGCCTGAACGCCTGTGGAAGCAACAGCATCGATATAGGAATGTAAAATTCCTAAGCTGCCTTCATGGGCTTGGCCAATTTCTGCTATTAAATAAGGTTTAATGGTCATAAATACTTTCTTTGTTTTCAAAGTTCTTAAAAAACAATGGTTTAATTTTCTCTAATTCTGCTTCCGACAAATCCCACCATTTAAGCGCTTCTATTTCCTGAACAATTTTTTCAGAGAATCTATTTTTAACAATTTTGGCAGGAACACCGGCAACCATGCCATAAGCGGGCACGTCTTTTGTTACCACAGAACCCGCTGCTAAGATGGCTCCGTTCCCAACAGTAACCTTTCCAACAATCATTACATTATGCCCAATCCACACATCATGACCAATTATTACTTTTTTGGTTTCCTTCAATTTTTTTAATTCACCATTGAACAAATTATTATTGATGTAGGTGGTTAGATAATTTGTAGGATGATTGGATGCGTGTATTGCCACATCCGAACCAATTTGACAATATTTACCAATCGCAATATCTCCATGAAAAAAGTTGTTATATCCTAAAGTTGTTGCGTATCCAATAATTACAGTACCCGAAAAATTGCATCGATCAGGTACTGCATTTTTACCTTCAAAGTTAACATTTTTCAGCCCTCTGGAGAAACCGGAAAGCCTAACCTCATTTTTTACCTCAACTGAATTTAAAAAATAAAGAAGTGTTTTTTTTATAAGAATTCTCATGCTAATACTTATTTGCTTCATTTTTAGTTAATCCTTTATATTTTAAAAACAGCTTCCAAATCGGTTTTCTTGAAAATAATTTTGCTAAAATAAAACTTTGTAAGGCTATCTTAAACTTAGCGTCTATTTTTTTCCTTAAAATAGGCAGGGTATTATTTATTTCCAAGTTTAATTTAAGGGCATCAACTTGAACTTTCATCCAAGATTCTTTAATATTTCCCATATGAAAAGCGTAATTATCTTGGGTGGACAATCTCCAATATCCCTGATCAAAAACAGGTTTGTCCAAAATTTCGTCTTCACTATTTCCTCCTAAACCATAATTTGAATTTCGTTGTTTTAAATTTTCGAAAATAGCCCCTCTATATGTGGTTACGAAATGACCTGCCCCAATCACCGCTTTTACATTTCCTTTTGAAATTGTCAGGTATTTTTTTAAGTGGCATTCATTATATAATTCTTGGTTATCAACACTGCGGGCAAAAGCTTTCATTGCTTCGGGATTTAAAACTTCAGTAAAACACAAGTGTTTTGACAATCCTTTTTCAAATAATACATTTGAAGTATAATGGCGCAGCATTTTAGAGCTGGGAGTTGGTGAAACCGCACCTGTCTTGGGAAATCTTTCGAAAATAATATAGGTTTCATTTTGCCAATCATTTAAAAACAACACATCTGCATCTGAAATAGTTATTAAAGGAAATTGATGACCAATCAATCCTTTTAAAATGGCGTTTAATTTACCAATATTTGTGGTGTGGATCAGTTCGTGAATTTTATTTTCTTCATACAGTTGGTTTAAATAGTCCTCAATCTTAGTACAACTTCCATTATTAACTATTGTAAAATAGGTTTTGCCATGGCTAGTTTTAAAAAGGGAATTTAAACAATATTGCAAAATAGTAAAACTGTCTTTGAAATAACCTTCTTCATTGGCGATATAAACAGGTAGAATCACCTGATGAAAAAAATCGGTACTTTCAATTATTTTATCTTTATTTGGATTGAAACCTATTCTCATGAATTAAAATTATTTATGCCAATTTTTAGGTACAACAATGTGATTTCTATCAGTATTATCATAATCCAATTCATGAGGAAACACAGTTTGATGTTTTTTATATTGAATTCTATCCTTTCTCAAAAAAGTAGATTCAGCAATCTTCGGAATTTCGATTCCCATCTGAACATCAATTCCTATACAATTATTTGGATGAAAATGTACACAAGTATGGGATTGTAAAATTTTATTAAATACTTCTTCTGCCATGACGAAAAATTGATTATTCCATAAATTTTGTAATTGATGAAATTAAATAACTATTATTCTAAATTCGTTTAGGATTGAATCTGACATATTTAAAATTGTACAATACTCTGCCCTTGAATATCCATTTGTAATAACAAATCGAAATGTTCTTCTATCTTTACACATTTAACCCATTCGTCAATTGTTAAAAAATCTTTGTTATTGGTACAACCAATATATTTGCTCAAAAAATTATAAATATCATCAGGCAAATTTAGATTAGGTTTTATAACTGATACAGACGCTAAATATATTTCCATTCCTAATTTACAACTATTTTCCTCAAAACCACTTGTTAAATCTACCCCTGGAGAAAAACAAGCAACTATACCTTCCAAATCATTTGGAACTAAATACCCTCCATCTCCATTTGGACCAAGTCTCACAAGTCCCTTATCTGTTTGATATGGTTGTAATTTTTCAATTAGTGCTTCTAATTTATTTTTAGGAATTCTAGAAACTTCCATATAATAATATAAATCAATAATTTTATAGTTTCTTTTTTTAGCGCCTTATGAATTATTTGAAAAAAAATGTGCATTTATTTTAATAACAAATTATCTACTTTACTTGAATTCACATGAATATTTTTTAAGAAAATAAAGAGGTGAAATCAGACTCGTTATTTTATTTACTATTGATTTATCATGTTGTTTTATTAAAGAAGATTTAGCTAATTTTATGGCTATTAGCCATAAATAAAAAGGGTTCCAAATCCCCATTTTTAGAAAATTTTCATACATCGTCCTTTCAATTCCTACATATTTTTCTGTTTGAACTGATAACCTTTCATTATTATTATATTCCCTGTAATAAGCCAGTGGCTCATTAATGTATAATACCATATGCCTATAAAACATTCGTTGGTAAAAATCAACGTCTTCACCCACTTTTATATTTTCATCAAATTGCATATCGGTTTTAAAAACACTTTTTCTAATAAGCGGTGTTGGAGATTTCACAACCCAAACTCCTAATGCATCCCAAAACACATAACCTGATCTTTTTTGAATTTTGTTTTGTGATGCGCCAATAATTTGTCCGGTTTCTTGTCCGGTTTCATTAACTATAATAGCTGATGAATGAACGCAATCTATTTTAGGGTAATTTTCTAACAGCTCAACTTGTTTTTCAATTTTATCTTCTCTCCAAAAATCATCATCATCTAAAAAAGCAACATATTCTCCTTTAGCTATAGAAACTCCAAAATTTCTTGCGGAAGCCAACCCCCCATTCTTTTTGTAATGATAAGTACATATTATATATTTATCACAAATAATTTTTGCGTAATTTTCTTCAGAACCATCATCTACAACTAAAATTTCAATATTGTCATACGTTTGTTTAATTACACTTTCCACTGCCTGTTTTATGTAGGTTGGTCTATTATATGTTGTAATAATTACCGAAACTAAGGGATCTACCATTACTTAAGTGATTTTTTAATAAAACGTAAAGGACATAGTATAAATCTACCAATTTTATAATCAATTGAATTTTTATATTTAATCTCGTTTCGTTTGTTTCGTTGGGCTAAATTCGTTAAAAAATCTACCATTTCAGAAAAATGATTGACATAAACATCGTGGTGTTTTTTGTAAATATAGTTTAAATTAGATTCTCTATAATTCAACTTGGCATTTTGATTTACAGAATTTTCATCTTTAATCCTATAATTAAACAACAGTTCTGGAATCATGCCTACTTTCCATTCTTTTTTTGTTAGGGCAATCCAAAATTCCCAATCTTCAAAACCATTAATCATTTTCTCGTCATAGCCGCCAACTTCTTCCCAAGTTTTTTTGCGTATCAAGGCAAATGAAACGCTATTGTTATCAAATAAAAAATCGCTTATTCCCCCACCTTTTGGCCTGTGTTCTGATATAACTTCATCATTATTTATAAAAACAGTACAATGGCTTGAAACTGCTCCAATATCAGAATTTTCATTTAAAATAGTTATTGCTTTTTCAAGAAAAGAAACTTCAAATGTATCATCAGAATCAATTATTAAAATATATTCTGAATTTGCGTTTTTCATACCGGTATTTCTAGCTGAACTTGGTCCTCTATTGTTTTGTGTAATTATATTAACCCGATCATTTTTTAAAGCTTTTAAAACTTCTTTTGTCGATTCATTAGAACCATCATCAACAATAATTACTTGAAAATCCTGAAAAGTCTGTTTAAAGACTGAATTCACTGTTTCTTGAATAAAATTTCCGTCATTAAAACAGGGAATTACTACGGTAACTTTTGGACTTTTTTTAATCATTATTTTACAAGTGTATTTTTTAATTTCTTTTTCACACTTTTCAATTTTATCTTTAAATAATAAAAATTTCCTGTAAAAGTTTTTGCGATTGGTTTTTTCTTTAGTTTCAAAACACTTTCTATCATTAAAAGAATATGTTTTCTTTCTATATTCCAATCTTGTTTTTCTGTTGCAAAAACAGCCTGAGATATCATATCGACACCTAAATCGAAATTTTGATCAATCTCAATTAATTTTTGAATTAATTCCTCTTCCGAGTTAAAATCATGATAATTAATAAACCTAGCAGGATTAAAATCCTCATGAACCCATTTATTTCCCCAGTAAATAGGAATACAATCTTTAAAAATAGGTTCTAAAATTTTCTCTGTAGTATAGCCATCTTGTGATTCATTTTCAAAAGAAATAACAAACTTATAATCATTTATAAATTCCATCTTATCCTTTACTCGGCCTCCTACATTATTTAAAACAGCCCCTCCAGAATCTACTCTTTTTATCTTAGATAAAGTATTAAAAAATTCAATTCTCTTAATGGCTTTAGGATTTGACACAACCATACAGCAAAACTTTGTTTTCTTAGACCAAATCTCCCTATACTCTTCTTTAACCTTTAAATTTTCTAGTTTATTAATCATTTTATGATCATCAATATAAAATAAATATAGTGGTAGTCTGTAATGATTCTTTTTATTATTAAAGTCAAACGAAAATGCAAAATCACATCCAGAAAAATTGGGCCTTATATTCTCACCTGTATAAAAGATTCTTTTACAATTATATTTGAGATGGTCGTAACCAAAACAAGAATAAAAAACCAAATCAGGATTTGCAGTATCAATTACCACCCTATAAAATTCAGATAATAAATTATAAAAAAAATTATTGGTCTTTATTAAATCTGGCCAAAAGTCTACAAAATCAATTTTTATATCTTCCACTTAATTTTTCTATTAGAATGTATTTACAAAAGTAAAACAAAATGCTAAATATAATTACCTATAAAGATTTTTTAGAAACTAGCACATCTCTCAATCTCTTTTTGGAAAACATTACGACATAAGTCCTAAAAAACAATGAAACTATTTTTTTCCCAAATACAGTTCTTTCGATTTCTTGTAGCATTTTAAAGCGATTTGAATTTACGCATTTTCTACTTTCAATTAAGCATTCATAATCTGATATAAATTTATTGAAGTATTGATTCAATACCAACTTTCTTTCGTGAGAATTGTCTTCCAAAGTACTTACTCCGTCTAAATAGAAAGTACTAAGAGTCTGCTCAACTTTAAGGTAACTACTATTAAACTTAAATAAAGCCAAAAGAAAAAATTTCCAATCAGAAACAATTCTTAAGTTCTCATCATATAAACCGACTTTATTAAACAATTCTCTTTTTATAAAAGTAGCTGGATGGGGCAATGAAGTAGTATATAAATCTGAAAAGCATGGATTTGCTGGTGATTTTGCAATTTTAGAAATCCCGTTTCTAACCATTTGTAAATTAAAACATATCAAATCATTTTGAATCAAAACAGCATGATTTAATTCTAAAACTTTTTCATTAAAAAAATGATCTCCACTATTTAAAAACAATAAATAAGTCCCTTTGGCTTCCTTTATTCCTTTGTTCATGGCATTATAAATCCCTTTGTCTGGTTCGCTAACCCAATAATCAATATATTGGTTGTGGCGTAGCAAATATTCTTTACTACCATCATTACTACCTCCATCAATTACAATATACTCAAACCCTTGCCAAGTTTGATTTTGCACACTAGTAATAGTTGACATTAAACCTCCCAAATTATTATAATTAATAGTAATGATTGATAATTTAAACATATTGTAACTATATTTCGTAATTCCCATTCTTAATATTAAGAACTTTAATTGATTTTATAATTCTCGCCTTTCAAGAATAAATTATGCTTCGCTTTCATTCTCAATAAAAAGCTTTCTTGATTGCAAAATATTTTTTGTTTGTCTATGAAAAGTCAATGGAGTTTTATTTATAAATTCTAAAAGAATTTTGATTTTCAACCTATTTCTCTCGAATAGAAAAATCACAAAAAGAGATATAATCTTGAAAAAAGATGCTTTTCTCTTTTTATTCAATAAAAACAAAATAAAATCATATTGATTTAAAGCTCTTTGTGAGAGTGTAAAACCGTTGTTCATATTTTTATAGTATTCAACTGTTAAACGAAATGGCTCAATATAATGCTTGAAAATCAACTGTTCGTTAAAAAACAAATCTTTCTCTACTAACAAAAACCATTTGCATATTTCAGAATCATCACCCGCACTTAAATTAACTCCTTTTCTACCGGTAAGTAAACTAATAAATCCCGAATTATATAATGACAAAATTTCTCCTGTTCTTACCACCATTCCCGAACCCCATACATAACCTCTATTATTTATTTTATCACTTCCTATATTTTGAACACCCACGGCATAACCTCCTTGATATGTGGTAAACCAATCTGGAAACTCTATTGAACTAACGGCAATGCCTTTACCTCCTAAAACTCCCACATTGGGATTGTTTTTCATAAAATCAAAAGCAATTTGCAAATAATTCTCATCTAGCCAATTATCATCATCACAAAAAAGTAACAATTCTCCCTTAGCTGAACTTACCGCTTTTTTTCTTGCATATGATAAACCTGGCATAGGTTCTGAAATTACTGTTAAATTGATCTCAGAATGAAAATTTTTCCAAATATCGGTACCTACTTCTGCCGTATTATCGTTAGAATTATTATCGATAAGTAAAACTTCCCAACTAATATCAGAATTTAATTTCTGCTTAAACAAATGTTTTAAAGTTGGCTGTAATCTATTTGCACTATTGTAACAACACAGAACAACCGTAATGTCATATTTTGTACACCTCATCTATTATAATTAAATTCATTTATTATTTAGTCAATGACTGCTTTATTGCCGAAATTATTTTTCTTATATATTTAACATTCAAATTTTTACATAATGTTTTTTGAAATATAATTTTAAAGCCTTTCCAGTATTCCCCATTTCTTAAAAACTTAAATTCGTTGTAAACAATCCAAGATCCTACCCATAAATGTAACGCATAACTATCTGGTTTGATGTACTGTTTATAATTGACAATATCTTCTTTCTTTTCATAAGGGAATGGATAAAAAATGTTAATTGGATAAATTGTAATCGTATCATAATTAATCCTTTTATCAAAAACTCCATAAAAATGATATTTTGTTCTAAACAATTTAGTTATGATAATTGTAACTACAGTTTTATGCCAATTAGTTTTTTTTTCTAAATCGATAAAATCATAATGCTCTATACATTCTTTAATAAACTTATTTTGTTTAACAGCTCCAATTATACCACAACTTACAATATTCTCCTCTTCTGCACCAAAAAAACATTCGTTTTCCAGAAAATCATCAAGTGATTTTAATAGCATCATATCTGTGTCTAAATATATCCCCCCATTTTCATACAAAACTTTTAGTCTTATATAATCACTTACAAAAGCCCATTTTTGTGATTCATAGGCGTGTTTAACAAAAGGATGACTTAAATCAGTATTCTTTTCATGCCATTCTATAATTTCATAATCTGGCAAATACTTTTTCCATGACTTAATACAATCTCTAACCAACTTTGGCTTCGTTTTACCACCAAACCAACAATAATGGATAATTTTTGGAATCGTCATATTAGTATCATTCATCAACATGTCAAATTTTATATTTTTTTTTATAATAAATAGCGAAACCCAAAAACATTCCTACCGTTTATATTAATTTACCAAACCTTATTTTCACCATAATTAATCTCCAAAAAAAACAAAAACTACTTATATCTTTTTTTATTAATGCTTCCTTTAGAAAAACTTTGTGCCTAGTTATAATAAAAGTTCTTATTTGAGTATTTTTAATAAGAACTTTTGAAAGTAATTTTAACTGTTTATTTCTAGCAAGGCATTCCGATTTGAATTCTTCAATATTCGAATACTCAATTTGTTTAGACAAAGAATTGGTATGAGACCTATATTTAAAAACTGGTATGTCTAAAAATTTAATATTTGGTTTTTGATAAATCATTCTAAGATTAAAATCCCAATCGTCTAGATATCTAATTTTTTCATCAAATAGTTCTTTTTGCTTTTCTAAAAAACTTCTTCTCCAAATGGGACCTGAAACATAATATGTTATATTTCCCACGAAATAATCTTTTATAATATTCCCAAAGGACAAAATTGTATTTTCAGCTATTTTAATTCCCATAAATGAATCAAATATTTCACATTTACCTACAACAACATCACTATTACTATTAAAATTTTTAATCCTTAATTCTAATGAATTTTTGAAAAGTATATCGTCACTATCAAACCAATTTATAAATTCTCCCTTGCTTTTTCTAAACCCGTAATTCCTGCATGAATTAGGACCTTTTCTCATATTTTCAGGCCTTATATAGTATTGAAATCGAATATCTGAATCAAGATACTTTTGTAAAACTAATTTAGTATCATCTACAGAACCATCATCCACTATAATACACTCCCAATTAATATAAGTTTGCGCAAGAATACTATCCAGCGTTTCACTGATTAGATGAGCACGGTTATACGTCGGGATAATTATAGACACTAAAGGATTCATTTTTTGACTATAAAAAACAAGACTCTCCTTATCAACTTCATAAAAGGAACTAATTTAAAATTTAAGCTGTATTTATGCATTAATAACTTCCATTCCTCTACTGTTAAGCTCCTGTTTTTTTTTATAAGAATTTCATATCTCATTAACAACTCTAATGATTGCTCTTTTGAAAAAAGAGAAAGTTTTTTTTTAAAAATATTGCTGTAAAACTTTAAACTTGCTTCATTTTTTAATTCATTATTATTATCCATACCAGATAAACTAATTTCCGAAAAACCAATACTTACTATACTCTTATTTATTGTAAATATAGGCTTTCCATTTGAGAATTCGAGCCATGCCCAATCATCACTATGCCAACCCAAAGGATAATTATAAAATTTATATTCTGCATATATTGATCTTTTAAAAACATATTCGGAAAGAGAGCTTCGAGTTAATTCTATTAACCTTCTAAAATAGGAATCAGCCGCCATTTCCCAATTAGGATGCGTAAAAACTTTTGATGTCTGTGATTTTTTATAATCATGACTGACTGTAGCAAATCTTACAATATTAGTTTTATTTTCGAAAGTATTATATTGTTTAAAAAACTCCTCCACCACATTCTCCCCCAAAACATCATCATCACCCAAGATCATTAACCATTCTTCATCTGCAGTAATTTCGATGCAGCGTTCCCATTGCTGAGTTAAACTAGTTCCTCCTAAATTCTCTCCAAACCGATGATACACAAAATCCAATTTCCCCTTACACCTTTCAAGTAACTCCAATGGATTTTCTGGACTTGCGTCATCACCGATGTAGACTTTAAAGCGTTTGTCAGTTTGATTGGCTAGTGATTGTAACGTTTCCTCAAAGAAGGTGAGTTTGAAATATGGAATTATGATTGCAAGCATTTATTTTAATATTTCTTTGGTAACTTCCAAATAAGCATTACCCCATTTTTGACAAGGTTCCAAATGATTTCCTTCAGCCCATTCATTCCAAGCATTAATAAACAAAAATTGCTCTGGAACAGCATCCCAAGGATAATTTTCTTTGATGTGACTTAACCACGTTTTATATTTTTCAGGAGTCGATTTGTGTAAAATAAATGGATTTTCTTTTCTCCTAGCCGAATTGTCCCACATGGGAGTAATTCCAGGAAAAACATCTTTTTTGAATCCTACCTTTATTTGTTTATCAACAAAAGCACAATATCCAAAATAATAATTTAAATGCACTACTTTACTTTTTATACTCTTTTTAATCTTTCGGATTACTTTCTCAAAAATGGTTCTTGGGTACTGTATACTCGCAGGTGTATTCGAAAAATTAGGTTGGAATTCAAATGCAAAATCAAATCCTTTCGTTTTTGGCTCGAATAGATGTTCAAAATTTTGAGAAAAACCAAGATACAAATCAGGAAAACCAGCCTTTTTTACTTCTTTCCTCCATATTTCAATTGTTTTTTGGATATCTGGAAAAAACTTTGGTCTATAAATTATAAAAACAGGTTTTCCATTCACTTTTATATACCTATCATCCTTAAAAGCAGTAATCAATTCCAGAATATGATTATAATCGTCTTCTAAACTATATTCTTGTTTTAATAATACTTCATGATCTGCTCCATCCCAAGTTCTAGTCCAGTTCTCATTAGCCCAACACATCATGAATGGAAAATCTTCCTCAGGATTCTGAAGCTTTCTATCTAGAGGTTCGTGCAAAATTCTTTTTCCATTAAACCAATAATGGTAATAACAAAAACCATGAATACCATATTCCCTAGCCATTGCCTCCTGAGCAAGTCTTGCTTCTTCCAATCGCAAATCATAAAACCCCAAATCAGCAGGCAAATGAGGTTGATAATGCCCTTTAAACAGAGGCTTGGCTTTAGTCACATTCGTCCATTCTGTAAAACCTTTTCCCCACCATTCATCATTTTCTGGTATAGGATGAAATTGTGGCAAATAGATTGCTATCGCTTTTATTTTTACTTGCATCTTAATTGTTAATTGCTTTTTTATAAACCTGAATAGTCTCTTCTAAATTCTTTTCCCAAGAAAAAAAATTAGATCGTTCAAGGGATTTAGTTGATAAATTTTTAGATAATTTTGAGTCCTTTAAAATTAAGTATATTTGATTACTTAATAACTCAATATCTAAGGGATCAATACAAATTCCATATCCATTTACAACTTCAGGCAAAGAGGCTTGGTTTGATGATATTACAGGTGTACCACACTGCATTGCTTCAATTATAGGCAAACCGAAACCTTCATAAAGTGACATATAAACAAAACTTAAAGCATTTGAATAAAAAACTGACAATTCAATATCAGGAACATACTCAATGAAATGAATATGTTTGTAAGTACCATACTTAAGCATAAACTTTTTTTTGGTTTCTATATCGTCAAAATTTCCTATTAAAACTAATCCCAAATCAGTATTTTGACTTTCATTAACTACCCTAATATAGGCTTCAATAATATGTTCTGTATTTTTATATTTCTGATTTCTATTCAAACACAATAAATATTTTTCAAATTTAAAATTATATTTATTGGCTAATACTAAATAATTTGTTGTGGATAAATTTGGAAAAAATGTGTTTTTATCAGCACCTAAATAAATAACGTCTATTTGGTCTTCATCTAAATCTTTCCTATAATTTAATAATTCAGACTTAGTAAACTTTGATACACATATAACTTTTGTTTCTTTATCTATTGAATCATATGCTGGTTTTAAAAGTTTCGCGAAATTTACAGGTGCTAAATCTGGCCTAGTAAAAGGCATCAAATCATGAGAAGAAAAAACTCTTTTAATATTTTTATAATTTTTTATCGCTTCCGGTATCGCTTCAATAGGAGAATGATAAACATTTATCATTTTTAATTTATGCTTATCAAAATGATTTAATAGTATTGGCTTTTTAAGATTTGAATTTAAATAATTAATTATTCTAAATATTTCAGTCTGATTATTTGCTATTTTATTTTGATGATTCGAATAATTATTTTCTTTAATAAATGAATGTAAATTATTAATTATCACTCTATCATATCTGTTTGATGAGTAAAACAAATCAACTTCATTAGCGCTTTCAAGCCGTTTAGTTAATTCATAAATTACTCTCAATCCTCCATGCATAGCATTTTGCTTAAAATGAGTACCAATCCAAGTAGCATCGAACAATACATTCATATTCAAATATTAAATTAAAAACTTGATTCTTTTGATTTCGCTTTTTTTAACTCTGCAATTTTTAAAATATCTATATCTGATTCAGAATTTATCGCAACTATATCATAATGCCAATCAAAATCATGTAAATTTCTCAAACACAATTTAATTAACTCTTCTAGATTTAAATAATTCTCATTTAAATCAAAATGGCTAAAATCACCATACTTATTAAACCATACGAATCTATTATATCCACATTTGTAAAGTATTTCAAAATGTTCATGAAAATCATTTTGAGTTTTTTTTATCATAATCGGATGCCATTCGAAAATAACAAAAGGTTTATAATACTTTAAAATTTTCTCAGACCCTTTTAGTATTCTTCCATCGAAGCCATCGACATCTATTTTTATTATGTCAACTCCTCTAATTAATTTATCAAATAAAAGCGTATCTAAACTAATTGTTTGAACTTTATCTTTACCAATGGCACTAGCCGTTCCTAAATGAGTTTTTACCAAACTATTTATTTTATTATTATCGGATTCACTTAATAAGGCATTAAACAAGTGACTTTTTGGAAAGTGTTTTTTATTTTCTTCTAAATATTGAAAAAACTCAAAATCACCCTCTACACAGTAAAACTTTTCAATTTTATTAGGTAAATTCTTTATCAAAAATAAATTAGTATCGCCAACAGCAGAACCAATATCTATTATATTGAGTTCTCGATTATATAAATTATAAACCGAATCGACAAGTTGCAATAATGGATTGTTATAATTTGGAAACAATCTTGCATAAAGTGCATATGAATTGCCATTATTAACTTTAACTTTAAAACCATGAATGACAGTTGATACTGCCCCAGAATAAATATTAGTTGAATAATTCCAAAGAAGTAGCCATTTTTTTGCAAAAACTCCTTTACTATCTCTTAATTTATATGTTTTTAATAATAAATTATAAATAATACTATGATAGATACTAATTTTCATTTCTAAGTTATTCTAATTTTAAAAAATCCCATTTGTAGTTTGGCACGACAAACCCTTCTCTGTCTAAATCTCTTTTATTAACACCTAAATCCTCAATTTTAATTGATATTTTATCTTCTATAATATCAAAAAGTTTGGTTCTTGAAATGAAACAAGCAATAACCAAATTATAACTTCCAGGTATGAGAATGTTTTTAGATATGTTAGCAATTAATTCATAATTACCTTTTTCAATGACTTCAAAATCATTATCAAAATCGTGTAAAGACGTTGTAAAAACAGCAATGCCTTCAGCATTTACAATCTTAATTGAAACTGTAGACTTACTTATATTGTTAAGGGCATTCAAAAAAATGTTTATTGTAAAATCTTCACCTGATGCAATTTGATTTGTAATTTTTGAATCGGAGTTCGAGACATAAATTCTATCAAAAAATAATTCACTATCAGTTTCAACTTCTCTTTTCCATTCAGCACTAGAATCTGAATTCATTAATAAATAATTGGAGATTATTTTATTAATATTATCTATGTCTTTTATTCTACCATTCTCCAATAAAATTCCTCTCGTACATAAACTCTTCACCGCCGCCATATTATGGCTTACAAACAAAACCGTTCTGCCACCTTGACGAGAAATATCCTGCATCTTGCCAATGGCTTTCTTTTGGAATTCGGCATCGCCCACCGCCAAAACTTCATCAATAATTAGAATATCGGGCTCTAAAAATGCCGCCACGGCAAAGGCCAAACGCACAGTCATTCCGCTGCTGTAGCGTTTTACTGGCGTATCTATATATCGCTCACAACCGGAGAACTCTATAATTTCGTCCAGTTTGTCAGTTATTTCTTTTTTGGTCATTCCTAAAATGGCACCGTTTAAAAATATGTTTTCGCGACCGGTCATTTCACCGTGAAAGCCTGTGCCTACTTCCAATAACGAGGCCACGCGTCCTTTAGATTTTATACTTCCAGTTGTAGGGCTGGTAATTTTGGAAAGTATTTTTAGCAAAGTAGATTTTCCTGCGCCGTTTTTGCCTATGATGCCCAGCACTTCACCTTGTTGCACTTCAAAATTAATGTCTTTTAATGCCCAAACATAATCGGAGCTGCCTTTTATTGCGCGGTTATTTACGTCGCCTATCTTCAAAAACGGGTCTTCTTTACCTCTTAAATTAGCCCACCAGCGTTTTAAATCGTCGCCCATCGTACCGGTACCCACGACACCTAGACGGTATTGCTTGGAGAGGTTTTCTATTTTTAGTATAATATCTTTTTCCAAAGTTGAAATAGGTTAATCGTGTATTTATTTATTTTATTAATCATCTAATCAATTAATAAACAATTTCCTTAATAATAAATTTTTAATCTAGAACTTGATTCTGCACACTGAACACTGATTACTAAATACTGATCACTACTCACTACTCACTGATCACTACTCACTGACCACTAAATCGTATCTATAAAACTCTTCTCAGCCCTATTAAAGATGATGATACCCACAAACAAAATGATTACGGTGGTGATTAAGGTATAAATGAACATACTAAGATTAAAAACACCCGTGTTTAAGAGCATATAACGAACAGATTCTATGACAAACGACAACGGATTGTATTGCACTACCCAGGCATATTTTGGCAATTTTTCCACAAAATAGGAAACAGGATACATTACTGCCGAAATATACATCAATAACCGCATTCCAAATCCCACTAAAATATTTAAATCCCTGTATTTGGTGACCATTGCGGAAATAATCATTCCCAATCCTAAACCTAACATCCCCATAATTAACACCATGACCGGAAACAAAAAGGCATATTCATTGATACTGATGTTGGCCCCTTTATAATAGTAATAGCCAAAAAATGCCATAAAAATAAAGAATTGAATCCCGAACCGCAGCAAATTTGAAATCACCGCAACAAGTGGCATAATTAACCGAGGAAAGTAGACTTTCCCAAAGATTCCCGCATTAGCAGAAAAGGTGTTTGAAGTACCTGAAAAGCAAGCCGTGAAATAATTCCAAATAGTAATTCCTGCCAAGTTGAATAAAAATGGCGGCACTGTTCCAGTTGAAATATTGGCCATATTGTTAAATATCAACGTAAATATTACCGAAGTGAACAAAGGCTCAATTAAATACCACAAAGGCCCGAGAACCGTTTGTTTGTATGCAGTAATGATGTTCCTCTTCACGAAAAGCATCAGCAAATCCCTATACTGCCATACCTCCTTGAGATTTAGGGAGAAAAAATTGTTTTTAGGTGTTATCTCAAACAGCCATTCCGTGGTATTATTTTCTTGCTGGTTCATTAGTTTATGCTACATCGTATTTTTAGGTTGAGTTCATCCTTGTACGCATCATATCGAGCGATGTCAAAAGAAAAAACACTTTAGTTATTGCAAGCAAATATAAATAAATTGTATCAGCTATTACATCAAAAAACAGCATCCTATGCCTATTATTTCCATGCAGTATCCGCTACTTGATTGTCACACAACATCGTAAACAAGCACAAAACGAAACTTCTGGATGCGCTCCGCGGCTCTTACTAACAGTACTAGGCAATGCCTTTGTTTAGAAGAGTTGTGATGCAGCGAATATACTATTCCTTTATAAATAATAGCAATAATTAACAACTTAACGACAACTTTCATCTAGAGAATCCCTATTCATTTGTTTTTGACATGATCAATCAGTAGTTTGAATTGATTTTTTATCGAGGAAGGCAACGTTTGAGTTATTTTTAAAACAAAGATAAAATCCCTAATTGAATCAAACAGACAGCTTTAAAAAATGTGTCGAGAGCAATTGTTCTCGCTAAACTTCTCCATACATTTTTTACTTACTGAGTCCATATTTTTAAACGCATCGGCACAAGGCACAAGTCAAAAACACTGGAAGTGACACAATCTAATCCCCAGCCGACAACCAACCCGCTAGCGCCCTTCCTCACCAGCGGCCTTAAAGAAAAAGCATAGGAAAACAACATTTGAAATTAAAAGGAGGACTGCCAGTGGCAGTTAGCTAGCAGCAATCCACGAGTGGAGCCTGAAAGGCGAACGGC
>NZ_AHKF01000005.1 GCF_000252125.1 Flavobacterium frigoris PS1
TAAATTATAGAGTTGAAGATGCTGCAGGCAATTTTGCTACTTGTTCGTATACTGTAACGGTAATTGATAATATTGCACCTACTATTTCTGCTCCCACAAACATAAGCGCAACAACTAACACAGCTTGTACAGCCACTGGTGTAGTACTTGGAACTCCAACAACTGGAGACAATTGCTCCGTTGCTTCTGTGACCAATGATGCCCCGACTGCTTTTCCAATAGGTAACACCACCGTGACGTGGACAGCAACGGATGGAAGTGGAAATACAAAAACAGCTACTCAATTGGTAACCGTAACAGATAACATTCTTCCAATTGCACGTTGCAAAAACATTTCTATTGTCTTAGATAATACCGGTAACGCTTCAATTACTGTAGATCAAATTAATGATAATTCTTCTGATAACTGCGGAATCTCTTCTGTAGTAGCTTCAAAATTACTATTCAATTGTGGAAACCTAGGCAACAATTCGGTAACACTAACAGTTACAGATAACAGTGGTAATAAAGCTAGCTGCATAGCAACAGTGACAATTACAAATCCTGCAGCAAATGCAACTATTAGTATCTCTGCTTCACCTAATACCGCTATATGCGTAGGAACGAATATTACATTCACTGCTTCTCCTACTAATGCTGGAATTAACCCGCATTACCAATGGTACAAAAACGGAACTCCAGTTGGAACTGATAGCGCTACATACTCTAATACTACTTTGTCAAATGGAGAAACAATATATGTCGAATTAAGATCTGGCCCATGTTCCACCTATGTTACCAGTAATACATTTACAGCTGTAGTTAATGATTTACCAATTGTTAGTGCCCCTTCAAAAATATGCATGGGCTCTACAGGTACTCTATCACCTACAACTGGTGGAACTTGGGTCAGCAACAATACATTAATTGCTACTGTTACCAATGGCGGAGTTATCACAGCAGTTGCACCTGGTACAACGACTTTTAGATACACCAAAACCTCAACAACTTGTAGTAGTACAACGATTCCAGTTACTATTTATGCTCTACCCATTGTAAGCTCTCCAACACAAGTTTGTGTTAACGAAACAAAAGTTCTTTCTCCTACAACAGGAGGAACTTGGACTAGTAGCAATACTTCTGTAGCTACTGTTAATAATGCTGGTGTTATAAGTGGAGTTGCTGTAGGAAATGCAACTTTTACATTTACAGATGGTATTTCAGGCTGTAGTCGCACAACAACTTCAGTATCAGTAAAAGCAATTCCTGTAATTTTATCTGCTAGTGCAACTCCATCCACGGTTTGCAGTGGAGAACAAAGTACTTTAGATGCTGTTGTTCAAGGTGCTACTAGTACCTCAACAACTCTTGTAAATTATAATTTTAATTCTGGAAACAACTATGGAGCCTTAGTCTCAAATGCTGTAGCAGGCATTACGAGTTCGGTTACTAGTCTAACCATTCCTTTTGACCTTAATAACGGTGGAGTTGTCACAACTGGAACTGCATTTGTTCCTAATACGGCTGGTAATTATTTAAATGCAGATGCCCCAGGTAAATCTTGGATATTTAGTCTAGGAGGCACTGATTTACCAAACTACACTTCATTTAAAATATACTTTCAAGCGCAAAGAGAAGATACTAAAAATACAAAAAAAGTCACAGTCTCCTATATGAAAAATGGAGGTACTACTTCTGTAATTATTGGTTCTGTATCCTTAAATAGCGACAATAGATGGTATGTAGGGACATTTACATTACTTGCGGGAGCAGCTAATCCTACTAATCTAGAAATCACTTTGGACATTTCAGGAAAAGGGAAAGATAATGTTAGAATCGATAATTTTCAAATACAAGGAATTAAATCGGGAGCAAGTTATTTATATTCATGGGTTGGATCTCCAACTGCTACGGCTGGACTTCCAACCAATGCGAGCGTACCATCTGTAAGCAACAAAACGATACCTGTCTACCCTACAGTTACTACAGAATATACTGTAACTGTAGCAAATACTGACGGGTGTATAGAAACAAAAAAAGTTACTGTAAATGTCTATCCAGACCCTAAATTGGAAATAACAGCCGATTATTGCTATGGTCCAAATCAAGTGAGATTATACGCCAACTCTTCTAGTCCAATTGGTAATTTAGTGTGGAGCACAGGGGAAACAGGCCCAAGCATAACTGTAGATACTGCACAATATGTTGAAGTTGTTGGAACCACACCTGAAGGTTGTACTTATGTTGCTTCTTTAGAAGTTGCTCAAGAACTAGTGACAAATGGAAGCTTCACAGAAGGAAACACTGGCTTTACATCTGACTATAATTATAAACCAGATGGCCCGGGTAATACCGAATTAGTAGATGACACAGGTAAAAATGGTTATTCCATTACAACAAATGGTCAAAATGTACATAATAATTTCTGGGGAGAAGACCACACCGATAATTCAGTTGGAAATAGAAATTTCATGGCAGTAAACGGTCATGGAACCACATTAGTAGTATGGAAAGAAACGGTAACTGTTCAGCCAAATACCACTTATTATTTTTCAGCCTATGCCATGAGTTTAAATAGTGCAGGAAATAATGCTCAATTGCGATTTCAAGTTAATGGAACTCTAGTAGGAACTACTGCTGTTTTAGCGAATCATGGTCAAAGTAATTCCTCTACAGATAATTGGACCCGCTTTTATGGTACTTGGACATCTGGAACAAATACTACTGCTGATGTTAACATTAGAGATCTACAAAGTGCGGCTTCAGGTAATGATTTTGGATTAGATGACATCTCTTTCGGTACATTATCTCCATTTTTAACACTCACCTCCGCAGCTGGAACAGACTCTCAAACTGTCTGTCAAGACAATTCGATTACAGATATTACCTATTCTGTAGGTAGCGGGATTAGTGCTCCTAATGTTACTGGCCTACCTTCCGGTATAACTTCATCTTTTAACGGAATTACTCTTCTATTTACAGGTATACCAACCGCTTCTCCAGGCACATATCTTTATAAAATCAAAACAACTGGATCATGTGGTACCCTAACCGCAACAGGAACGATCACAATCAATCCCGCAGCAATTGTAAATGCAGGCACAGACATTGCTCTATGTTCTACCACAACAAATGTTCCTATGGCAGCAACATTAGGAGGAAGTGCAACTTCTGGAATATGGACTGGTGGAACAGGTAGTTTTAGCAATAATACTCCAACCGCACTTTACACACTTGGCGCCGGAGATACTGGAACCGTTACTCTAACGTACACTACTAATGATCCTGATAGCGCGGGACCATGTCTAGTTGTTTCTGACACCGTAGACCTTATCATTACCCCAAATTTTGCTGCTAATGCAGGTACAGTTACCACAACTTTGAATTGTGCCGATACTACTGTAACACTAGCCGCAAACGGCGCTATTGGCCAATGGGCGGTAACTTCGGGCCAAGCAGCTGGATCATATAGTTTTTCTAACACAAGCAGTCCGACTTCAACTTTTACCGGGGAAAGTGGTGAGACTTATACTTTATCTTGGACAATAACAAACCTTTCTCCGTGCCCTCCTTCTGTAGATACTGTAACTTTCACAATTGCGAATTGTCTTAATATCTATTTTGATGGGGTAGACGACAATATAGATTTTGGCAATAATTTTAATTTAACCAATACCTTTAGCTTTGAAATTTGGGCAAAACCAAATGCTCTTAATGGATTTACTAAAACAATACTTTCAAAGAAAGATATAACTGACGTGAGTACTGGGTATGACTTAAGATTAGAAAACAACTCCATATCATTTTATTCCAATAATTCTAAAGTGCTAACCCATAACGGAATCAACAGCGACCGATGGTATCATATTGCCGTAACATTTGACGGAGCTACGTACAAGCTTTATTTTGACGGAATCGAAATGGATTCTAAAAACGGAGCTGTTCCAATTACAAATAACTACAAATTTCTAATTGGGGCAATGAATAAATCAGGTAACAAAACCATAAATTATTTTAATGGTTCATTAGACGAATTAAGAATTTGGAATATTAGTTTAACCAATGAACAAATTCGCCAAATGATGAATCAGGAGATTATCAAAAATGGGAATAATGTAGACGGGGCTGTTATCCCTTTACCAATTTCAGGTTTAACTTGGACTAATTTGGCCGGTTATTATAAAATGAATCAAGGAACCTCTGATGTTCTTGGAGGAAAATTAAATGGGACAGGCTTTGTTTCCGGAAGATTACTTAAAATGACACAACCTCAAGAACAAACGGCTCCACTCCCTTATACAACAAGAGCAGATGACCAAGACTGGAGTACAGACGAAACTTGGACAAATTATCCCGTATGGAATTATCCAAATAGCTTAGGTGTAAATGGAGATCCCATAGATTGGAATATTGTAAAGTTATCCCACAATGTAAAATCTGGAAATAAAGACATTACTTTATTAGGTTTGATAATAGATTCCGATAAAAAATTAACAATAGCCGATCCCAATCAAGGTTTAGACGAAAAAAACAATGGTCAAGGTTTATGGATTACCCATTACTTAAAATTAAACGGGGCAATCGATTTGGTTGGAGAATCTCAACTTGTTGAAAAAAGATACACCCTGACTCAGTCTAGTGAAAGTATATTAGATGAAAGCAGTTCGGGTTATATCAAGCGCGATCAACAAGGCAAAAAGAGCAGTTTCAATTACAATTACTGGTCTTCACCAGTTACTAAACAAAAACGGGCAAATAATGCAGCATACTCAATTGCAGAAGTTTTAAGGGACGGTACAGCTTCCGCGACTCCTAAAGCAATAAATTTCGGCGACGGAGCATATTTCGCAGACGGACCGGTAACTGTCCCTATAAAAATAAGTAAACGATGGCTATATTCTTATAATTCGCCGACCCCGGGTTCCAATACGGCTTTGCAAAATTACTACCTCTGGAATTATATTGGAAATAGTGTTTCATTACAGGTCGGAGAAGGATTTACCATGAAAGGAACAGGCGGACCTGCTTCTATTTTAGCAACACAGAATTATACATTTATAGGGAAACCAAACTCCGGAACTATAACTCGATATATTCCAATAGGGCAAACCTATCTGCTGGGAAATCCCTATCCATCAGCTCTAGATGCTGATGAATTTATAAAAGATAATTTGGAAGGAAGAGCCGGTCACAACGTAATTAATGGAGTACTTTTGTTTTGGGACCATTTTGGAACTTCAAATAATCATAATTTAGCACAATATGAAGGAGGTTATTCCACCTACACACTAATGGGGGGTGTTGCAGGAATTAATAATAGTCCATTAACATCAAATAACCTTGCGCAAGGACTTAAAGCACCTGAACGTTATATCGCTGTGGGCCAAGGTTTCTTTGTTACTGCATCTTTAGACCCTGGAATAAAAGGAACAACTGCGACAGTTGATGGCGGAGATATCAGCTTTAAAAATAGTCAAAGGACATTTGAACGAGAAGCAGCTGCAAGTTCGCTCTTTATGAAACAAAAAGCGACCGACAAATCAAGTATCGCCAAAAAAGACACAAGATTAAAAATAAGGCTGGGATTCAACTCCACTGCTGGTGCACATCGTCAATTATTACTTGGAGCAGACGCTAACACTACGAATCAATTTGATATTGGATATGACGCACAAATGCTTGACACGAATGCCAATGACATGTACTGGCAGTTTAGTGATCGTCAGTTTATTATTCAGGCAGTTCCCAATTTCAACGCTGACCAAATAATTCCTTTTGGCATTAACGCCACTAAAGCAGGTGACGCCACTATAAAAATTGATGCGTTAGAAAACATACCTAATGATCTCGAAATTTATTTATATGACAATGTAACTGGAATTTATCATGACATAAGAAATAATGTTTTCCCAATTTCACTTGCTGTTGGAAGATACGATAACCGATTCTCTATACGTTTTGCCAATAAAACACTTGATGTGAACAGTTATGATTTACCGGATAGCATATCGGTGTATTTTACAAATAAGGATAAAACCCTAAACATAGAAAACAACTTCATAGACCGCACAGTAAATAAAATATACCTCTTTAACATATTGGCGCAAAACATTTCTAATTGGGACGTTAAAGAAAGAGAACAAACCAGTATCAAAATTCCAATAAAAAATGTTCCGTCGGGCGTTTATATTGTGAAGCTCAAAACGACTAAGGGAGATTTTAGCAAAAAAATAATTATTCGCTAACTAGAAAATATGGTAATCAAATTGGATTTTAATTCTATTTGGGATTTAAAAAGCAACATTAATTTAAGTAAAACACATTCGAATTTTATTTACATTTAGTTACCAATTAAAAAATGAAAAATGAAAAGAATACTTATACTTGCTACATTTGTTTTATTTACTATTAATTCAAATGCACAAGACGAAAAAAAAGCCGTTAAAAAGGAAGCTAAAAAAGAATCTTGTTGTGCTATAAAAGCTGATAATCACAAAGCAATGACTGCTGAAGAGCTAACCAAATGCCAGGCAAAATGCAAAGCCGAGGGCAAGAAATGCGATGCGAAAATGGTGGCAACTGAAAAAAAAAAGTGTTGCGCTAAGAAAGCATAATTTACTTTTAATAAAATAAACGCCGCTAAATTTAGCGGCGTTTATTTATTGAATTCTAGTTTTAGTAAAACTTGAATTTATTTTTTATTTAACTCTTACACTCCATTCAAAATCCATTTCGGAAACCTGTTCTCCTTTTTCATTTGTCCCAATAGATTTCATCCAGAAGGTCTGTCCCTCTCCTGTTGTCAAGGTTTCATGAATCGCATTTTCTATTAGGTGTCCATCATTACAAACAAATGTTATTCTTCCCGTTGCTTTTTTTGTAAAAGATGATTTATTATTGGCAACTAGCATCGAAATCTTCTTTCCACTTTTTTGAATTTGGTATATTACCAAAGCTCCTGTCGACAGTTCGGCAGCCATTGCCTGAACAGCAAAATACATGGAGTTAAATGGATTCTGATTAATCCAGCGGTGCTTAACAGACACCACACATTTATTCTCTCCTACTTCCTTTACTCTTACTCCACATAAAAATGCTGAAGGCAATTTGAAAAATAGAAATTTATTAAGTTTAGATGCTGTAAGATTCATTTTCGTTGGTTTTTTTGCTAATATACAAAAATATACTATGCGTACATATAAAATATATTTGTTAAAATTATGTTAACATTTACTACTATGCGATACAAGATACTGTCTTTTGGCCATATATTTGTATAAGAAATTACTATGTAAGCTAAGCGGAATTAGTTATGGTTTTTCAATCATCAATCAAAATCAAAAAAAATGGAAACAATCACCGAAAAAAATGCAGCTACTTTTACACACTTAAGTTCTTTAACCCAATATTTTTTCCCTTTTGGAAATTATATATTTCCAATACTAATTTGGACTTCAAAAAAGGACAAATCAGAATTTGTAGATCACAATGGAAAACAAGTACTTAATTTTCAACTGAGTTTGCTACTGTATTCTTTAGTACTTATTGCAATAGCAATTCCTATTTTCATCATCACGATTTTTAGTAACATTCCTTTTAACGCGATAATACATGATGACAACTTCGTTATCAATAACTTTAATTTTGACAACAACATGGGCTTATTGACTATAGGAATAATTGCAGTGCTAATTTTTGGACTATTAAAAGTATCAGAATTTTTCTTAATCATATATGCAGCAATCAAAACATCTAACGGAGAGCGATTTAAATATCCTATAACAATTCCATTTATAAAATAAAAATCGTAGCCCTGCTGGAAGTGGCATATCCCGAATTAGAAAAACAAGGCTTTTTCAGTCGTAGTTTTAATTAATCGGGAATATAGCGGACAGCGGGTATAGCTTCTAATAAAAATCATCATCAATCATCAATCAAAAAATGAACTGTTTAATCAAAAAACAAAAATGAAATTATGAACATTGAAAACACAAAAGCACAGATGCGTAAAGGTGTTCTCGAGTTTTGCATCTTGTCTGTATTAAAAGAAAAAGATGCATACACATCGGAAATATTAGACACCTTAAAAAACGCAAAATTACTCGTAGTAGAGGGTACTATTTACCCACTGCTAACCCGATTAAAAAACGACGGATTACTTAGCTATCGCTGGGAAGAATCCACATCAGGACCGCCACGAAAATATTACGGCCTTACTGAAATAGGACAAACATTTTTAAACGAACTAAATGGCACGTGGACCGAACTATCTGACGCCGTAAATCTAATCACAAACCAAAAATAAGAGTCATGAACAAAACTGTAAATATAAACCTAGGCGGAATGTTCTTTCATATAGATGAAGATGCATACCAAAAACTTACCCGATATTTTGACGCCATCAAGCGATCTTTATCCAATTCATCCGGACAAGACGAAATCATAAAAGATATCGAAATGCGTGTTTCAGAATTACTAAACGAGAAACAAAAAAGTGAAAAACATGTTGTAGGTTTAAAAGACGTAGACGAGGTGATTGCTGTCATGGGACAACCAGAAGACTATATCATCGAAGAAGACAACCAACAAAATCAATCCTTTAACGATAACATGAGCAGAAAATCAAAAAAACTGTACCGAGATAAAGAAAAAGGAATGATAGGTGGTGTTGCAGCAGGTCTTGGACATTATTTTGGAATTGATGCTGTTTGGATTAGAGTGATACTAATTCTATTAGTTTGGGGCGCTGGAACAGGAGTCTTAGCATATATAATTCTATGGATTGTAATGCCTGAAGCTATAACAACATCCGAAAAACTAGAAATGACAGGGGAACCAGTAAACATTTCGAACATAGAAAAAAAAGTTCGAGAGGAATTTGAAAATGTTTCTGACAAAATAAAGAATGCCGATTATGACAAATATGGCAACCAAATTAAATCTGGAGCTGGAAAGATTGGAAGTTCATTTGGAGATTTTATCCTTTCAGTTTTTAAGGTATTTGCTAAGTTTTTAGGGATTATATTAATCATAACAGGACTAACTACCTTAATCTTTTTGCTTATTGGAGTTTTCACTTTGGGTTCATCAACATTTATTGATTTCCCATGGCAAGATTTTGTTGAAGCGGGAAACTTTACTGACTATCCAATTTGGACTTTTGGCTTATTAATGTTCTTTGCAGTAGGTATTCCTTTCTTTTTTCTAAGCATTTTGGGATTCAAACTATTGTCTCCAAATATGAAGTCTATAGGAAACATTGCTAAATACACCTTACTTGCACTTTGGATAATAGCTGTTGCATTAGCAATCTCAATAGGAATAAAACAAGCGTCAGCCTTTGCTATTGACGGAAGAGTTGTTCAAAAGGAGAATATTGCACTACAAACTACAGACACATTGCATATTAAGTTCATACATAACGACTATTATGCCAAAAATGTAGACGACAGAAATAATTTCAGAATAACACAAGATTCAGCGAATACTGATGTTATATATTCAAATGAAGTGCGTTTTGAAATTAAAAAAACCAACGAGAAATTACCATATATAAAAATTGAAAAAGAGGCCAAAGGAAAATCACTCTCAGAAGCAAAACAAAGAGCACAACAAATTAGATATAGCTATAAAATAATTGGAAATCAATTGATTTTAGATAACTATCTCGTGTCTGACTTGAAAAATAAATTTAGAGATCAAGAAATTGAAATTACTCTATATTTGCCTGAAGGAACTCTATTTAAGGTTGATTCAAGTGTACAACACTATGACAGGTCTAATGACGATTTTTTCAACTTACACGATAGTTCCGATAAATATCTTTACCAAATGATGGATACTAATGTAAAATGTTTGGATTGTCCAGCTGATGAAAATGACTATGACGATATTGACTACAATGAAGACCAACACACATCAGTAACCATAAATAAAAATGGTGTTTCAATTACAAATGATACTATTATAAATACCAATAGTGATATCAAAGAATTGAAAATAAACAAAGACGGGATCATCATAAAAACTAAATAATCATGCTAAAAATCATCACAATCATCACGAAATTCATATTGGTAGCATTAACCGCATTATTGTTTTCATCCTGCAACTATACGGTTAATTCAAAATCAATAAAAGGCAGCGGTCATGTTACTACTGAAAAACGAACTGTAGCAGGAGACTTTAAAAATATTGAAGTTAGCAACGCTATTGATCTGGTAATTGAACAATCAGACCAAAAGGAAATTATTGTTGAGGCTGATGATAATTTACAAAACAGCATTACTACAAGGGTAGAGAACGGAGTGCTGATCGTAGCTTGCGATTACAATTCCTTTATTAACATTGAGTCCAAAAAAGTTACTGTTAGAATGCCCTTTATAGAAGAGTTACAAGCTTCAAGCGCTTCATCAATTACAAGTATTAACACTTTAAAAGGAGAAAACATCAGCCTGAGAACTTCAAGTGCCGCAACTATAAATGTAACCATAAAATCAGACAATATAACTAGTAAAGCTAGTAGCGGAAGTACAATCTCTATGAACGGTATGGCATTAACATTAGAGGCTATTTCCTCAAGCGGAAGCACAATCGATGCTTTTGAATTATTAGCAAATGAAGTGACCGCAAAATCATCCAGCGGATCCTCTATAAATGTTCATCCAATAGTGAGTTTAAAAGCTAAAGCATCTAGTGGTAGCTCTATTGACTATAACAACACCCCTCAATCATTAGAAAAAAAATCCAGTTCTGGAGGCAGTATTGACAAAGAATAGCTTTTCTATAATAGAAATTATTACTAAAATCATCCCCCTAAAGCGGATGATTTTTTTATATTTGTAAAAACCATTATTTAAAAAAAATGAAAAAACACACCACGATAGCCCTCCTATTTTTAACAACAACTTTGCTATTTGCCCAAAATAAAGAAAAAATTAAAGGTTCAAAAAAGGTTACTACAGAACAAAGAGAAATAGGGCCGTTTAGCAGCATTGAAATTGAAGATAATATTGAGGTATATCTTGAATTAGGTGAAAAACCAGAAATAAAAATTGAAGCAGATGATAACCTTCAAAATATTATTTCAATTGATATAAAAGACAAGAAACTAAATGTACAAACTTTAAAAGAAGCCATCCGCTTTAAAAAGTTAATTGTGAAAATTACGTATACAAAAGATTTGAACTTAGTAAGCTCAAAAAATGATGCAACAATCAATGCGATTCAAGAAGTTCAATTAGATTCCATTACTTTTAAATCATTTGATGCATCTGAATTATTTTTAAATGTCAACTCAAAACATTTTCAGCTAGAGTCCAATGACAAATCAAAGGTGGAACTTAACCTTAAATCAGAAAAATCAAAAATTGTATTAAGCCAGAACGCATCTTTAAAAGCCTTAATTACAACCACTGATTTAATTACCGATTTATATCAAAAATCAGAAGCTAAAATTGAAGGAACTGCCACAGTTGGATTGTTCAGAATTGACAGCAATTCAAATTTAACGGCAAATAATTTAACCGTAAAAAATATTGAAATTACTGCCGAAGGAGATTCTAACTGCTCAGTTAATGCCCTAACCAATATCATTATTGTTGCTTCAGGCAAATCGGAAATTGAACTTTATGGTGATCCAAAAATAGAAATGAAAAAGTTTACAGATGAGGCCAAATTAATTAAAAAAACAAAATAGAAAAGACTATTTACATTGTTACTTAATAGCTCAAAACAAAAAGTCCCGATTTTTGACAAATCGGGACTTTTTATATATTGTAACTTTATAATTCTGATTATTCTTTGGCTGCCAAATATCTTTCAGCATCTAAAGCACCCATGCATCCTGTACCAGCAGCAGTAATTGCTTGACGGTACACATGGTCTGCAGCATCACCACATACAAAAACACCAGCTACATTAGTTTTTGAAGTTCCAGGTATATTTATGATATATCCGGTTTCATCTAAAGTAATAAATTCCTTAAAAATATCTGTATTTGGTTTATGACCAATTGCTACGAAGAAACCTGTGGCTTCAATGTCAAAAGTTTCATTTGTAGTTTTATTCAATGCTCTTACCCCAGTAACTACTTGATCGTCACCTAATACTTCAACGGTATCATGATTCATCAAAATAGTGATATTCTCTGTTTTGCGAACGCGTTCTTCCATAATTTTTGAAGCTCTGAATTTTTCGCTTCTCACTAACATCGTCACTTTTTTACAAAGCTTAGACAAATAGTGTGCTTCCTCGCAAGCTGAATCTCCAGCTCCAACGATTACCACTTCTTGGTTTCTATAGAAAAACCCATCACAAACGGCGCAAGCAGAAACTCCACCACCCATCTTTAAATAATGTTGTTCTGAAGGTAATCCTAAGTATTTAGCTGTTGCACCAGTTGAAATAATCACTGTTTCACAGTGCAATTCTTTAGTGTCATTAATCCAAACTTTATGTACATCTCCAGAAAAATCAACTTTGGTAGCCCAACCATCACGTACGTCAGTACCAAAACGTTGTGCTTGTGCTTGAAGTTGAACCATCATCTCGGGTCCTGTTACTCCATCCACATAACCAGGAAAATTTTCTACTTCATTAGTAGTAGTTAATTGTCCACCAGGCTGGATTCCTTGGTATAAAACAGGATTCATATTTGCTCTGGCTGCATATATTGCTGCAGTATAACCTGCTGGTCCAGAACCTATAATAAGACATTTAATTTTTTCGATTGTATCAGACATAATAAGATAATATTATAATTTTAAAAAGAACAAAAGTAAGTTATAATTACTGGATTATAGAACTTGGATAATCACTTTTAGTTATTGTATAATAAAAAAAATCCCTTCTGTAAAAACAGAAAGGATTTTTAGTCGGGGTGGCAGGATTCGAACCTGCGGCCTCCTGCTCCCAAAGCAGGCGCGATAACCGAGCTACGCTACACCCCGTAAGCGGCTGCAAATATACAATTGTTTTTTTGCTTCACCAAAACTATTTTACAAATAAGAAATAAATTTATTTCAGCAAGAACCAATAGAGCAAAACAGCAATTGCATTTACAATCTATTTTTTCTTCGAAAAACTCTTTTCACATTCAAATACCATATGTCGTTTCGCCTTTCGTAAAAATTGCTTGCATGTGACAGGGAAGAGCGATCATGAGCAACTAATTTTATACTATTTTAAAAAACTTTGCGCTCCCCTAGCTTAAAAACTGCGGTTAAGATTGAACTATAAAATTAACAAGTAGTAAAAAAAAGCAACAGAGTCAATTAGCAACAAATCAAGCATTAACAAATGTTAACAAAATAGATTTTTAGAAACCATAATTAATTGTATTTTTACGGTTCAAAATTTATAAAATATAATGGGCAAAATCATTGCGATTGCTAATCAAAAAGGAGGAGTTGGAAAGACTACAACATCAGTAAACCTTGCCGCTTCCTTAGGAGTTTTAGAAAAAAAAGTGCTACTGATAGATGCTGACCCTCAGGCAAATGCAAGTTCTGGACTTGGAATTGATGTGGATAATGTCGAAATTGGAACTTACCAAATCCTGGAACACAGTAATACGCCTGCAGAGGCAATCATAAAATGTTCTGCTCCTAATGTTGATGTAATTCCATCACATATAGACCTTGTCGCGATCGAAATCGAATTGGTCGATAAAGAAAACAGGGAGTATATGCTGAAGAAAGCATTAGAAAGTATCAAAGATGAATACGATTTTATCATCATTGATTGCGCTCCATCGCTTGGACTTCTGACATTAAACGCACTTACTGCTGCAGATTCAGTAATCATTCCTATCCAGTGTGAATATTTTGCACTTGAAGGTTTAGGAAAACTACTAAACACAATAAAAAGTATTCAAAAAATTCATAACCCGGATTTAGATATAGAAGGATTGTTATTGACAATGTTTGACTCTAGATTACGATTATCAAACCAAGTTGTCGAAGAGGTTCAAAAGCATTTTAACGACATGGTTTTTGACACCATTATTCAACGAAATGTAAAGTTGAGTGAAGCTCCTAGTTTTGGCGAAAGCATAATAAACTATGACGCAACGAGCAAAGGGGCCGCTAATTACTTGCATTTAGCCCAAGAAGTGATAAAGAAAAACAGTAAATAGTTTTATGGCAAAAGCAATAAAAAAACAAGCCTTAGGAAGAGGATTATCTGCGTTATTAAAAGATCCGGAAAACGATATTAAATCGGTAGACGATAAAAATGCAGACAAGGTAGTAGGAAACATTATTGAGCTTGAAATTGAAGCAATTGAAATAAATCCATTTCAACCCAGAAGTAATTTCAATGAAGAATCATTGAGAGAGCTAGCTACTTCCATCAAGGAATTAGGTGTAATCCAACCGATTACAGTACGAAAACTAGATTTTAATAAGTACCAATTGATCTCGGGGGAGCGTCGTTTACGTGCTTCTACTTTAGTGGGATTGACTACGGTTCCAGCATATATTCGAATTGCTAATGACAATGAGTCATTGGTTATGGCATTAGTTGAAAACATTCAACGTCATGATTTAGATCCTATTGAGATTGCACTGTCTTACCAACGTTTGATTGACGAAATTCAATTAACACAAGAACAAATGAGCGAACGTGTTGGAAAAAAACGTTCAACAATTGCGAACTATTTACGACTTTTAAAACTTGATCCGATTATCCAAACTGGTATTCGTGACGGTTTCATTACCATGGGACATGGTCGAGCAATTATCAATATTGAAGATCTGGACATTCAAACAGATATCTATCAAAAAATTGTCAGTCAGAACCTTTCTGTTCGTGATACAGAATCCTTGGTAAAAAACTACCATGAAAGTTTAAAACCAAAAGCGGCTACAAAACCAAGGCCGGCTTCATTTGAAATAGATGAATCGCAAAAAAAGGCGTTTTCTAATTATTTTGGAAACAAAGTAGATGTAAAAGTAGCTGGAAATGGAAAAGGAAAAATCACGATTCCTTTTCAATCGGAAGAAGATTTAAAAAGAATCGTCGAATTAATAAAGGGATAGTGAATAAAATTATTTCCATAGGAATACTTTTTTTTGTGTTAGGAAGCACGTCTGTTTTTGCACAAGCAAAAAACGACGACGTTCTTATTGCAAAAGACACTTTAAAATCAAATAACATTGATCCGTTAACACCAGCAAAAGCCGCTTTTTACTCTGCTATACTTCCTGGTTTGGGACAAGCTTACAATAAAAAATACTGGAAAATACCCATTGTATATGGAGCAATAGGTACCAGTCTTTACTTCTATTTGGACAGCAATAAAAAATACCATCAATATAGAGACGCCTATAAACGTAGATTAGAGGGATACTCCGATGATGACTACACCTATCTTGATGATTCTCGTCTAATTGCTGGTCAAAAATTTTACCAACGTAATCGCGATTTATCTGCTTTATTTGTAGTAGCTTTTTATGCTTTAAACATTATAGATGCTAATGTTGACGCGGCCCTATTGCAATTCAATGTTGATGAAAACTTATCAGTCAGACCTGTCGTTTATCCAAATGATGTAACATTAAGAACAAATGTGGGTCTAACGTTTAATTACAATTTCTAATCTCGTACTCAAAAGGTGACTTGAAATGAAAATAAAAACTAAAGAAATGAAAATTGCGCTTTTAGGATACGGAAAAATGGGCCAGGTAATTGAGCGAATTGCACTGGAAAGAGGTCATGAAATTGTTTTAAAAAAAGACGAACACAATACCTACGAAGGCCTTTCAAATGCTGACGTAGCGATTGACTTCAGCATTCCAACTGCCGCTGTAAGTAATATCTCTAGTTGCTTTAATGCTAATGTTCCCGTAATTTCAGGAACAACTGGATGGTTAGAACACTTTGATGAAATGGTAAGCTTATGCAAAGAAAAAAACGGAGCATTCATCTCTAGTTCCAACTTTAGTTTAGGTGTTAATATTTTCTTTGAACTTAACGAATACCTGGCTAAAATGATGTCTAAATTAGACAGCTATACTGTTGAGATGGAAGAAATTCACCATACTCAAAAACTAGATGCGCCAAGCGGAACTGCTATTTCATTAGCTAAAGGAGTAATTGAAAACAGCAGCTTCACTAATTGGACATTGGATAACGCTAAAGAAAATGAGATCCATATCGAAGCAAAAAGAATTGGAACTGTTCCTGGAACCCATACCGTAAAATACAATTCAGCCGTTGACGCTATAGAAATAAAACACACGGCACATAACCGCGAAGGGTTTGCTCTTGGTGCTGTAATTGCCGCAGAATGGATTATAGGTAAACACGGTGTTTTTACCATGAAAGACGTATTAAATTTAAAATAAACTTTTTCCGGCTTAAGGATAAAACTCCAATTGGAAAACCTTAAACTTCAAACCTTAATCAAATAATTATGACACTATATCAATGGTTTGTATTTTTCTTATTCATACAAATAGTTCACTTTTTGGGAACTTGGAAATTATATGTGGCTGCAGGAAGAAAAGCCTGGGAGGCAGGAATACCAGTTTATAATGCCATTGTATTGATGAAAATTATCGGACGCCCTACTTGGTGGACGCTATTATTATTTATACCGATCATTAATCTAATTATGTTTCCAGTAATCTGGATCGAAACTTTGAGAAGTTTTGGGAAAAAATCAAATTTAGACACTTTCTTAGGAATAGCGACTTTTGGTCTGTACATATACTATGTAAATTACACTCAAAAATTAACTTACGTAGCAGAGAGAAATTTAAATTCCGAAAACAAAGCGGCTAGTACACTGAGCTCATTGCTTTTTGCAATAATAGTAGCGACATTAGTTCATACTTATTTCGTACAACCTTACACTATTCCAACATCTTCATTGGAAAAATCTTTATTGATTGGTGACTTCTTATTTGTTAGCAAAATTAATTATGGCGCTAGAGTACCCATGACAACTATTGCTATGCCGATGGTACATGATTCAATTCCTTTTGCTAAAACCAAATCTTATCTTAGTTGGCCTGAATTACCATATTTAAGAATGCCCGGCATTGAAGAAATAAACCGAACGGATATTGTGGTTTTCAATTGGCCTGTCGATACTGTTCATTATTTCTTTGAACCTAAAGGAACGCCTGGAGTCATAAAACCTGTAGATAAAAAATCCAATTACGTAAAAAGATGCGTTGGAGTTCCCGGAGACAGTCTATCTATCAAAGACGGACTTGTATATATAGATGGTAAAGTATTGCAATTACCTGAAAGAGCGAAACCTCAATTTTCTTACTCGGTGGCAATAGATGGAAAAACACCTATCGATTTTGAATACCTATTAAAGGATCTTGATATAACAGATCAGGTATACTTTAAAAATAACGACAAAAGAGATACTTTACTTTTTAGAGCACTAACAGCTGCGGGAGCAGCAAGATTAAAAAATGTTCCCGGAATTACTGATGTAAAACAAGAAATATCAACAGGAATTGAAGATGGAATATTCCCGAATATTAACAAATGGAACAGAGATAACTTTGGCCCTATCTATATTCCTAAAAAAGGAACTACTGTAGCTCTTACGACTGAAACATTACCATTTTACAAAAGGATAATCACCGATTATGAAATGAATGATGATGGAAACAAAAACGACCTTAAAGTAACTGGAAACGAAATTAGATTAAATGGTGCAATTGTCAAAAACTACACCTTTAAGCAAAACTACTACTGGATGATGGGAGATAACCGTCATAACTCTGAAGATAGTCGTTATTGGGGATACGTTCCTGAAAACCATATTGTAGGGAAGCCGGTATTTATCTGGATGAGTTGGGATACTAACGGAAAAGGCCTGAATAAAGTACGCTGGGATAGAGTTTTCACCACCGTAAGCGGCGAAGGACAACCACAATCCTACTTCAAATACTTTTTGTTTTTCCTTGCAGCCTATTTCTTAGGTGAGTTCTTATGGAAAAAAAGCAGAGCAAAAAAAAATTAGTCACAACTTTTAAAGTCGAAAGTCATAAAGCCCCTACCCGTAGGAATCCTTTATGACTTTTGACCTTATGGCTTTAAAAACTTTAGATAGCTATGGAAATTTTAATCCAGCCCACCTACTTCCCCTCCATAAGCCATTTTGCAGCTATGCTACAGGCAGAAAAAATCACTTTTGAAATAGAGGATAATTTTCAGAAACAAACCAATCGTAACCGAGCTTATATCTATAGTCCAAATGGGATTCAGCTTTTAAATATACCCGTTAAACACACGAAAGGGGCGCATCAAAAAACGAAGGATATTCAGATAGATTTTGATTTTGATTGGCAAAAACAACACTACAAATCACTGGAAACAGCATACAGAAGTTCGCCATTTTTTGAATTTTTTGAAGACGATATTCGTCCTTTTTTTGAGAAAAAACACAAGTTCCTACTAGATCTTAATTTTGAGACTTTAGACATTATAACTAATTGTTTGCGAATAAAATTAGAATATACCACTAGCACAGAATACATACAAGATATCGACCCCTCACTTACTTCAGATTTTAGACATCTGGCAGATGGTAAAAAAGATACTTCTTCATTTGAAAGATACATACAAGTATTTGACGACAAACATGGTTTCATTAACAACCTAAGCACTCTCGACGTACTCTTCAACGAAGGTAAGTTTACCGTTGATTATCTAAAAAACCAGCCACTTTAGGAGTTTGAAAAACTCTTTACTCTAATGATATTTTAGCCATAATGGGATAATGGTCTGAATTTTCGAAGTTAGAAAAGCTTTCAAACTTTTTGACAGTCATCTTTTCGTCAGCAAAAATATAGTCAATCCTAGTTGGGTAGTATTTGAATTTATAAGTCTCCCCAAATCCTGTCCCAGCCTCTTCAAAACTGTCCTTAAGCGTACCTTTAATGCTCCTGTATACATATGAAAACGCACTGTTATTCATGTCACCACAAATAATGATCGGGTATTCACATTTTTTCTCATGCTCTTTAAAAATCTCTGCTTGTTGTTGTTGTTGCTTAAAAGCCTTACTGATTCTTATAAGTAACATTTGAGACTTGTCCTTATTGATAACATCAATATTTTCAGAAATCTCATTGACATCCGGAGTGATTTTTATCGACTGTAAATGCATATTATAAACCCTGATTATATCCTTACCTTTTTTAATATCGGCATAAATTACATTATTGTTAGAACTTGGAAACACAATATTACCTTGACTAATAATTGGGAATTTAGAAAAGATAGCTTGACCGGTCTTAATCTTATTCCCTTCCATCAAAATATATTTATGGCGATATATTTTCAAGTCAATATCAGTTGATGAGGAGAATTCTTGAATACATAAAATATCCGGATTTTTCTCATTGATAAATCCAAGAATTACACCCGGTACATCCTCTTTATCCAACCATTTAAACAAATTAAATAGTCGCACATTATAACTCATTACAACAAAGTCCTTGTCATCCTCTGGATAGTCTTTTGATGAAAATTTATAAAATTTATTGATGAATGTAATACCCATCAAAAGCACCAATCCCGATAAGAACATTCGTTTTTTAAATTGAATGGCCCAATACAAAAAAAACAATCCGTTTAGTAGAAAAAACAACGGCATAAAGAGGGTCAGAACAGATAAAATAGGAAATATTTTAGGTGCCAAAAAAGGCAGAACGTAAGCAACAAACGTAACCACTATAAGAAGAACGTTCAAACTAAACATCCCTCTGTTGAACCATGAAAGGTTTTTCATATTGCTTTATATTCAGTTAAAATACTAACTCCTATTTATTATTATCTTTTAGAAAAGGATTGTAAATCCTTACTTCCCGGCTTTGAACAAAAATTCCTTTTCTGTTTTGCTTAAACTATCATATCCAGATTTACTTATTTTATCCAAAATCTCATCTATTTGTTGCTGTGCCTTATCTTTTGTTATGATTTTAGAAACTCTATTCTCTATTGGTTGACTATAATTTTTATGCACTTTTCTAAAGGGAGTTGATGTCGGTTTCTTAAATGAACTTGCAAAAAAATCAATTATCCAAGTGACAATCTTACTCAAATCAGTGCCATTTTGCAATAATTTAATATAAACAAACCCAAATAAAGCCCCTGACAAATGCGAAATATGCCCGCCTGTGTTGTCTAAACGAAATTGCATTAAGTCAAGTATAAGAATTACTGCAGTAATATGCCATAATTTCACATTCCCTATAAGCAACAATCGGACGTTCATCAAAGGTTGATATGTTGTAACTGCCACTAATATCCCCATAATTGCAGCCGATGCTCCAACGATGGACGCACTCAAATTTAAAATATAATAACCTCCTACAAATGAAATTCCTGCAAAAATCGCACTCAAAACATACAATCCAAAAAACTGTTTTTGTGTAAAAAAAGTCAAAAAATAGGAGCTGGCAAAATTGAGAATTACCATATTAAAAAGCAGATGAAAAAAACCATCATGGAAAAACGAGTAGGTCAAGAACGTCCATGGTTTTACAATAAAATTTGAAGGCTCCGTTGACAAAGCAACCCAAGTTGGGAAATTAAACGATCCTAAACTAAATTGATAGAAAAATACCAATGAAACCAGAAAGCAACCTACATTCCAATAGATCAGTCTATGAGCAACGCCGCCTAGTTTGTACTGTGATTTTAAGTCGTCTAAAATATTCATATTTTGAGTTTAGAATTCATTCAAATATATTTCTAATTGTATTTAATTCCAACGATTATCATTGAACTGGTTTTTTTTCCAATACCACATGATTAAAAAACCAAATAATGCCCCTCCTACGTGTGCAAAATGGGCAATTCCACCACCACCAAAAATAGATTGACCAGAAATCCCTAAATACAAATCTACCAATACTAAACCAGGAACAAAATACTTGGCCTTAATTGGAACTGGAATGAACATTAGAGCAAGTTCAGCATTAGGAAACATAAAAGCAAATGCAACGATTACACCATAAATAGCACCCGAAGCACCAACAACTGTTCCTAAATAAGCACTAGTAAAGTCCTGAAACTGAGAAACCGTCATGATTTCCTGCCATTGTGTATTGATTTTACCTTCATTTAGAAGTTGCAAAACCTCTGCTTTGGCAAATCCATTTGAAACCAGTGTATTTATTCCTTCACTGAAATAATAATAGTTTATTCCCGTATGAAGTAAGGCAGCACCTAAACCACAAGAAATATAAAAGAAAAGAAACTTTTTGCTTCCCCAAATACTTTCTAAAGCAGAACCAAATGAATACAAGGCAAACATATTGAAAAAAATGTGCATGTATCCTCCGTGCATGAACATATGTGTGATAACCTGCCAATATTGGAAACCAGAATTTTCAGGAAAATACATAGCTAACATTTTGTAGGCGCCATCTCCCACAATTTGTGTTCCTATAAAAAATAGGATATTAATTATAATTAATTGTTTTACCGTTTCGGTTACATTTCTCATATTGCGAATTTTTTATCTAAATCTTCCACACGCATGGTGATGAAAGTGGGTTTTTGAAAAGGGGAAACATTAGGTTCTTTACAGGCAAAAAGTCCATTTACCAAGTTCTCCTGCTCTTTTACTGTTAATGGTGTTCCCGTTTTTACAGCCAAACTTTTGGCCATAGATTTTGCTATTGAATCATTTTGACTAAAACTACTCTCAGGGATACCATCTTGTAAATCACTCAATAATTGTTCCAACACTAAAGAAACTTCACTTTCCGTCACATTTACCGGAATTCCGGAAATAACAATATGATCTTTCTTTGTCTCTTCAAAAACAAAACCGGTATTAACTAGTGAAAGTTTCAACTCTTCAATGAGCTCCATTTCAACAGATGAAAAGAACAAATCAAGAGGGAATAGCAATTGCTGACTTGAAGCCTGATTAACGGTCATGTTGATCAAAAATTGTTCATACAAAACGCGCTGATGTGCCCGCTGTTGATCGACTATAACCATTCCTGATTTTATCGAGGAAACAATATATTTTTTATGAATTTGGTATGCACTATGTACAGTTTGCTCAACTTCTCCGTCATTGAATAGAGAGCCAGTAACCTCTTCACTTTCAAAAGAAAAATCAGCACTTCCAGTACTAAATTCAGAATCCTGTTTTAGTCCTACATACAGGCTTTCCCAATTTGAAGTGGGTTCCGGTTTCTTGTAACTTGAATAGTGCTTATTCACTTTATCATCCGAAAAAGGATTAAAGCTACCATCAACTTGGATTGTAGGCGTCGCTCCTTTTAAATCTTTATAATGGTACGGTGTATCTAAATTAGAATCTCGATCAAAATCTAAAACGGGTGCCACATTAAATTGCCCCAAACTATGCTTAATAGAAGCTCTTAGAATAGCATATAAAGCATGCTCATCATCAAACTTTATCTCCGTTTTAGTGGGATGTATGTTGATATCAATTGTATTTGGAGGAACAGTCAAGTACAAAAAATAACTCGGTTGCGCGCCGTCTTTCAAAATACCATCGTAAGCCGCCATCACGGCATGATGTAAATAACCACTTTTTATATAGCGATCATTAACAAAGAAAAACTGCTCTCCCCTATTTTTCTTGGCAAACTCAGGTTTACTTACAAAGCCTTGAATAGTTACTATTTCAGTCTCTTCTTGTACTGGCACAAGTTTTTGATTGGTCTTACCCGAAAATATATTGACAATTCGCTGTCTCAAACTAGAGCCTGGCAAATTGAACATTTCACTGCCGTTATGATAAAACGTAAAATAAATATTGGGATGGGCTAGAGCCACGCGTTGAAACTCATCTACTATATGACGGAGTTCAACTGTATCCGACTTTAAGAAATTACGACGAGCAGGAATGTTAAAAAATAAATTTTTGACTGCAAAAGAGGTTCCTTTTGGTAAAACAGCCACTTCCTGTGACACAAACTTACTTCCTTCAACGATAATTTGAGTACCGAGCTCTTCTTGGTCCTGCTTGGTCTTCATTTCTACATGGGCAATCGCAGCAATTGAAGCCAATGCTTCCCCACGAAACCCTTTAGTATGCAAAGAAAACAAATCCTCAGCTTTACGTATTTTAGATGTCGCATGGCGCTCAAAACACAGCCGAGCATCAGTAACACTCATTCCTAAACCGTTATCTATAACCTGAACCAATGCCTTACCGGCATCTTTTATAATTAATTTAATATCCGTTGACCTTGCATCGACTGCATTTTCAAGCAATTCTTTGACAACTGAAGCCGGTCTTTGTACGACTTCTCCAGCAGCAATTTGGTTGGCAACATGATCAGGAAGTAATTGAATTATACTCGACATTAAAAGAAATATTTTTAAAATTTTTAAAAGGCAAAAGTGTACAAATTTAATGAAATTCTATCGGGTTTTATTATTAATACAATTTAAAAAAAATAAAAAAACCACTGAAACAAGCACTATTTGCATTACACAAATACAAATCTAGAACGGCTTATCTTATAGCTTAGATTGATCTACAAAATGATAGAAAAGCATTTTACAATCACAAAAAAAAATCACTACTGAGCATTTCCTCTAACCCACTGAAACCACAAAGGATATAAAGATCAAATTTTTAAAGAATAAATTACTTAGCATCACAATAAAAAAACCTACTCCAATTTACGGAATAGGTTTATTATAATATTATAAAATATAAGCGAATTTTAAACTTTACTCCTTTAACTCTAAAGGCGAACCTTCTTCCAACTGCATAGCACCTGCAGATAGCAAAGGTCCCGTAGGTTTTTGATGTGTCAAAGATGCCTGTTGACGAATGAAAGCCATTTTGATAGCAGCAATAGCAGCTTCTGTGCCTTTATTACCATGAATTCCCCCACTTCTATCAATGGACTGTTGCATCGTATTATCTGTAAGAACACAAAAAATCACTGGTATGTCACTCTGTACATTCAAGTCTTTTATTCCTTGCGTTACTCCTTCGCAAACAAAATCAAAATGCTTTGTTTGTCCTTGAATCACGCAACCTATAGCAATTACAGCATCGACATTTTGAGTTTGCAGCATTTTTTTGCAGCCATAAACAAGCTCAAAACTTCCAGGAACATTCCATCGAATAATATTATCCGCGGGAACTGAATTTTCCAAAAAAGCCTCATTTGCCCCATTGTACAAGCCTTCAGTTATAGTATCATTCCATTCTGAAACAACCACCCCAAAACGAAAATTTTTCGCTTTTGGAACAGTGTTTTTATCATAAACGGATAAGTTTTTATTTACAGTTGCCATTTGGTTGTAATTTTTTGATTTAAATATTGATTTCCGATGTTAAAGATAGAATTTTGAATCAACAATCTAAAATCTAAAATCAGTAATTTTAAATCATTTTAACTATTGTGCTAATCCAATCAAAACATCTACCGAAGCAGCCTCTGGGCTTGCGTCAAAATTATCTTTAATATCTGTAAAATATTTCAATGCGTCTTCTTTCTTACCTAATTCCAAAGCCGTTTTACCTGCTTTTAATAAGAAACGTGGCGTGGTAAAATCATTTTTATTTGCTGCAACTGCCTTAAGATAATTATCTAAAGCCTCTTGCTGTTTTTTGCTTTGTGCATATGCATCTCCAATTGCTCCTTTTGCCAAAGCACCTAGAACAATATCTTCAGATTTGAATTTACTTAAATAATCAATCGCCTCAGTATATTTACCTGTATTTAGGTAAGCGATCCCTGCGTAATAATTAGCTAAATTCCCAGCATCAGTACCTGAATACTCATCAGCAATTTTCACAAATCCAAATTTACCTTCAGAACCATTCAAAGACAATTTGTATAATGAATCACTCGCAACACCGTCAGTAGCTTGTTGAAAGTTTTGTTGTGCTACAAACATTTCGTTTGCCGCTTCAACTTGTTTTGGCTCAGCGATAAACTTTTGATACACTAAATAACCTATAGTAACTAAAGCAACAGCACCTACTATACCAATAATGAAATTCTGATTTTTAGCTACAAAATCTTCTGTTTTTGAGGCAGTTTCATCTAATGTTGAAAATACACCCGCAGTTGTGCTGTCTTTTTCATCAATGTTTAAGTTTTCAACCGCGTCATCATTTACTCTTTCTTTTGGTGCTTTATATCCTCTTTTACTGTAAGTAGCCATTTAAATTTAATTTAGTGAACCGCAAAAATAAAATTTTTATTCAAACCGACACAAAAAAATTAGGATTTTATAGATAATAATAAAAAATATATATTCTGCCTAGCCCCCATCCCTTCTAAACATAAAAAAAAAATGATAGAAAACGCTCAAAAGCCTATTATATCGATAATTTTCAATAATTTGCACCCACTTTAGATAAGCCAATCAAAAACAACAAACTCCTCAATACCAGCAAGCCTTAAAGATGTATTTAAAAAAGATTTCACTGTTCAATTATAAGAATTTCTCGGAGGCTAATTTCGAATTTGAGGGTAAAATAATTTGTTTTGTAGGTAAAAACGGCATTGGAAAAACCAATGTACTTGATGCTATCTACCATTTATCCTACGGTAAAAGTTATTTTAACCCCTTGGCGGTCCAGAATATCAAACATGGCGAAGAGTTTTTCGTTATAGATGCTGAATTTATTAAAAACGAAAGAAACGAACAAGTCGTTTGCAGTTTGAAGAAAGGCCAGAAAAAGGTACTGAAACGCAATGGTAAATCATATGATAAATTTTCAGATCACATTGGCTTTATTCCACTTGTTATTATTTCCCCCGCAGACCGGGATTTGATTGTGGAAGGAAGTGAAACCCGAAGAAAATTCATGGATAGCGTCATCTCTCAATTGGACTCCCATTACCTGAAGCAACTTATACAGTACCAGAAGGTAATGAGTCAACGGAACGCTTTGCTGAAATATTTTGCATTGAACCACGTTTTCGAAAATGACACCCTATCGATATATAATGAACAACTCGACGGTTTTGGAAAGTATATTTTCGAAAAAAGGAAAGAATTTATCGAGCAATTTTTACCTATTTTTAATACACATCATCATGCGATAACAGGTTCTGAAGAAACAGTTCAATTAGTTTACGAAAGTCATTTGTACGAAAAGGATCTACTGACTCTTTTGAGAGAAAATATCAATAAGGACCGCGCATTACATTATACCAGTGTAGGCATACATAAAGACGACCTTTCTTTTGAAATAGATGGACACCCTATTAAGAAGTTTGGTTCTCAAGGACAGCAAAAGTCTTTTCTAATAGCTTTAAAACTAGCTCAATTTGAATTCCTTAAAAAGCAAAGTGGTGTAAAACCCATTTTATTATTTGATGACATTTTTGACAAATTAGACGAAAGTCGTGTTGCAAAAATAATTGAGATGGTCAACAGCGACACTTTTGGACAGCTATTTATCTCTGATACACATCCAGAACGAACTGAAGCCATCGTTAAATCGACACATCAGTCTTATAAAATATTTAACTTGTAAATAGGACTATAAATCATTTAAGTCCTCAAAATTTACTTAATTTAGCGTATTGAACCTCTAAAGAAACTAAAATGAAATTTCGCTCAATATTTTTTTTACTAGTATCTTTTGTCATTTTATCCTGCAACGGACAAACGTCAAAAGATATAAAAACTGTTGAAGCAAAAACTTTTGCCGAAAAAATCAATACGACTGACAATCCACAAATACTGGATGTCCGTACACCAGAAGAGTTCAATGTAGATCATATCCCAAATGCGAATAACGTAAATTGGCTTGGAGACAACTTTATTAAAGATTCCGAAAAATATGACAAAACAAAACCTGTATTTGTTTATTGTAAAAGTGGAGGTCGAAGTAAAAAAGCAACGGAAAAACTGCAAGAACTAGGGTTTAAAAACATCTATGAGCTAGATGGTGGATTTATGAAATGGGATGCGGAAGGCCTTTCTAAAAAATAACATAAAATTAAAGTGATAAGTTAACAACACTGTAACAATAGTCAACAAATGCTTTCAAAAGACAGTTTAGAATTTCTAGAAGATCTAAAAAACAATAACAACAGGGATTGGTTTTTGGAAAACAAAAAAAAATACGAAGTTTTCAAAAAAGACTATCAGCAATTAGTTGCTGATTTTCTTGATACTATGAAACCCTTAGATCCATCATTAGAAATGTTGGAAGTAAAAAACTGTACTTTCAGAATAAATCGTGACATTCGGTTTTCAAAAGACAAGTCCCCCTATAAGTCGCACTTGGGCGTTTGGCTTTCTTCGGGAACCAAAGGTCATAATCGCGCCGGCTATTACGTTCATATCGAAAAAGGAGCAAGTTTCATTGCCGGAGGTTTTTATGCTCCTGAAGCGGCCGACTTAAAAAAAGTACGCAAAGAAATTGCTTATTTTCATGAGGATTTAGAAAAAATTCTTAATGAAAAAAACTTCAAAAAAGAGTTTGGTGATTTTGATCGAAACGAAAAAAGCATCCTCAAAAATGCTCCTAGAGATTATGAAAAAGACCATCCCGCGATTGAGCTTTTAAAACTTAAAAGTTTTGAGACTTCTCAACCATTCGACATTTCTGAAGTTGCCAAAAAAGATTTTGTTTCAAAAATGAGCAAAAAACTAATTCTTTTAAAACCTTTAAACGAATTCATTAATAGAGCGCTAACTTCTGAAGAGTTTTAATACAACCCATGAAAAAAAGAAAGATCCTTTTTCTTGGAGAATCCTACAGAGCTGACGCCATTACTTGGACCAATGGCCTTAAAGAGTTTGGTGATTTTGACATCATCAGTTGGGAATTAAAAACACCAAGCAATACCCATTTCAATAAATTGAAGCGAATTTTAGAATATAAATTCGCTCTTTTCAAAATTAAAAAAATAATAAAACTGCATCAACCTGATATGATTATCGCAGAAAGAACCACAAGCTATGGCTTTTTGGCTGCCCTATCCGGAGTTAAGCCCACTGCCATAGCGCAACAAGGAAGAACTGATTTGTGGCCAGAAAACTCCCCTTTTTTACCATTCAAGAAAATATTACAGAATTACGCTTTCAAAAAAGCAACTCTAATCCACGCCTGGGGACCTGTTATGGCTATTTCGATGGCAAAAGTCAATGTTGATATGCAAAAGGTTCTGGTTATGCCAAAAGGAATTGACTTGACAAAATTCGAAAATAAAAACTCAACGAATCCAGACCAAATTTCAGCTATAGTAACCCGCTCATTACTGCCTGAATACCGCCATGATGTGATTTTGAAAGCTTTTGGAATTTTAAAGGACAAAGGAATTGATTTTGCGCTTACCATAGTAGGTGACGGAACGCAGCTAGCCGTTTTGAAGAATTTAGCTAAACAATTAAACATAGAAAACAAAGTCCATTTTACCGGAAGGATACCCAATACGGAATTACCCCAATTATTACAGGCCTCTAGTTTTTACATCAGTATTCCCATAACAGAAGGAGTATCAGCATCATTATTTGAAGCTATGGCATCCAATTGTTACCCAATCGTAACAGATATTGCAGGAAATCAAAGTTGGATACAACACCGTAAAAATGGGCAACTTATCGCTTTGGATGATTCCAAGATGCTCGCTGAAGAACTATTATGGTCATTTGAAAATAAAACCCATAGAGCAGAAGCTGTAATGACAAACCGAAAATTTGTTGAGAAAAATGCCGATTACAAAATCAATATGAAAATCATAGCCAACAAATACCACGACTTAATTAATAGCTATAGTAGCATTTAGCTTAGCTACGTGCGTAAATAACGGGATTTACAATAAACCCATCAAGATTTTGCAATAAGGAGGTGTTCAAATCATTGCGAATATCATACTTTATTTTGGATACTTATCTAGATGAAAAAATATACAAATAAATTATAATCCTTACTTTTGGAACTCGAATTCAACAATAAAAAGAACGCCCTTTTATGGAAATGCAAAATAATTTCTCTTTAAAAAACTACAACACCTTTGGTATAGAAGCCAAAGCAAAACAATTTATTGCAGTTCACTCTGTGGCCGAATTGAAAACCGTTTTAAAACAAAACAAATTAGAGAAAAAATTCATCCTTGGTGGAGGAAGCAATATGCTTCTGACGAAAGACATAGAAGCTTTGGTTATTCACATCGATTTGAAGGGCAAAAAAATAATTGAGGAAAATGAAGATTTTGTATGGGTCGAAAGTCAAGCTGGGGAGAGCTGGCATGAATTTGTGCTTTGGACCATAGAACAGAATTTTGGCGGATTAGAAAACATGTCTCTTATCCCAGGAAATGTGGGCACTACTCCGGTTCAAAACATAGGCGCATATGGAACTGAAATCAAAGACACGTTCATTTCATGTGAAGCACTATCTATAGCAAACCAAGAAACAAAAAAGTTTATAAAAGACGAATGTCATTTTGGGTACCGAGAAAGCATTTTTAAAAACGAGGCTAAAGACCAATATGTTATCACCTCAGTTATTTTTAAATTGACCAAACACAATCACAAAATCAACACTTCGTATGGCGACATTACTGCCGAATTAGCGAAAAACAGTATTAGTAAGCCTACTTTAAAAGACGTAAGTAATGCCGTAATTGCCATTAGACAAAGTAAATTGCCCGATCCAAAAGAATTAGGAAATAGCGGCAGTTTCTTTAAAAACCCCATTCTGTTAAAATCCGATTTCGAAAAAATTCACCAACAGTTTCCTGAAATGAAATATTATGACATCTCTGAAACCGAAGTAAAGGTTCCGGCAGGCTGGCTTATTGAACAAGCTGGATTTAAAGGAAAGCGTTTTGGTAATGCTGGAATCCATAAAAACCAAGCTTTGGTTTTAGTAAATTACGGCAATGCTACGGGACAAGAAATTTTAAACATTTCAAAGAATATCCAAGAAACAATTTTAAATACTTTTGGCATTCAAATTGAAGCTGAAGTCAATGTCATCTAATTTAGTTGTAAAATCCTTAACACCTAAGATATGTTCATTCCTGATATTTACAAGAACGAAAATCAAGAAGAAATCAGAACTTTTCTGATCCAGAATAGTTTTGGTATTCTAGTCAATCAAACTGACGGAAAATTATGCGCAACTCATATCCCACTTGAATTAGACACAAATAAAGAGGGCAAAGAAGTCTTATTAGGTCATATTTCAAAAGAAAACCCACAATGGAAAGGCTTTGCTGATAATGACGAAGTGCTGGCTATTTTTTCTGGACCGCATTCCTATATTTCGTCCTCTTGGTATGATCACGAAAATGTACCAACCTGGAATTACATTGCGGTCCATGTTTACGGAAAAATTAAAGTTGTAGAAGGCGAAGTAGTAATTGATTCTCTTAAAAAACTTGTTGACAAATACGAACAAAATTCCTATTGTCCTATTCGAGTAGAAGATCTGTCTAAGAAAACTATGATGCAAACCCGAGGAATTGTCGCTTTTGAAATCGAGATTCAAGATATTCAGTCTACAAAAAAGATGTCGCAAAATCGCGGCGAATCAGATTATAAAAATATAATTTTGGAGTTAGAAAAAACGGAAAATAGCCAGTCTATTGCCGTCGCTGATGAAATGAAAAAATGCCGAAAGTAATTGAAATTTACCTATTGATAATTGGCAATTGCGAATTACCTTTGCACTCGATTTAATAACTCATAAAACTCCGATGCTTATACTAATTCTCTACTTTTTCATTGTTGTAGTTGCCATTCAGCTCTCCTTTTATTTAGGTGTTTTTGGAAAATTTGCTTTTGCGAAAGCGCAAAAAATAACTCCCAAAAAACTGTCTATATCTGTTATTGTTTGTGCCAAAAACGAAGAAGAAAATGTAGCTAACTTTATCCCGCTATTAGCTGAACAGAACTATCCGGATTTTGAAATCATATTGATCGACGATGCTTCTAGTGACAATACATTAGAAATATTTGAGGATTTCGAAAAACAATATTCTAATATTCGTTTGGTAAAAGTCCAAAACAATGAAGCCTTTTGGGGAAACAAGAAATACGCTTTGACCTTAGGGATAAAAGCAGCTAAAAAAGAATATTTACTGTTTACAGATGCTGACTGCTACCCTACTTCCAAAGAATGGATTACAGCGATGAGTTCTCAGTTTACCATGCAAAAAACAATTGTATTAGGATATGGCGGATATGAAAAAATAGCCAATTCTTTTCTTAATAAAGTAATTCGCTTCGAGACTTTAGTTACCGCAATTCAGTACTTTTCATGGGCAAAAGCAGGACTTCCTTACATGGGAGTAGGAAGAAATTTAGCTTACAAAAAAGAAGAATTTTTTAATGTAAATGGATTTATTAGCCACATTCAGCTTCGTTCTGGAGATGATGATTTATTCATTAACGAGGCAGCTACAGGAAAAAACACAGCCATCAGCTACACTCCAGAAAGCTTTACGTACTCTAAACCTAAAAGGACTTTTAAGGAGTGGATTACACAAAAAAGAAGACATGTTGCTACTGCAAACCATTACAAGAAATTAGACAAACTGCAACTGGGAACTTTCTATTGCTCTCAATTGTTATTCATATTGCTTCCTATAGTGCTATTGTCTTTTCAATTTCAATGGATATTGGTTTTGACCTTAATAGCACTAAGATATTTGTGCGCTTGGATTATTGTTGGATTTTCTGCGGGCAAACTTAAAGAGAACGATTTGAAATATTGGTTTCCTGTTGTAGAGTTAGTACTTATATTCACACAAATTAATATCTTTATCACCAATATTTTCTCAAAACCAGTACATTGGAAATAAACACACAAATAGAAAAAGCAAAAAAAGGGGATCAAGCCGCCTTCACTTTTCTATTGAATCATTACTGGAATGAGGTATATGGCTTCATGTTAAAGCGCGTAGAAAATGAAACTACTGCTGAGGATATCACTATTGAGACTTTCTCGAAAGCTTTCGACAAGTTAACAACTTACAATCCCGAATTTCAGTTTAATACGTGGTTAATCAGTATTGCAAAAAATGTTCATATTGATTTATTACGCAAAAAGAAATCTAGTCTTTTTGTTGAAATTACAGATAAGGAAGACCAGAAAGCCTATAACATTGCGGACACTACACCGTCTAAAGAAGACGAACTAATTACGGAGCAAAACCTTTCGCAATTGCTACGATACATAAAGGAATTGAAACCCCACTACCAGGAAGTAATACAATTGCGTTATTTTCAGGAAATGAGTTATCAGGAAATTGCGAATTCCATTGATGAACCCTTGAGTAATGTGAAGATAAAACTACTTCGTGCCAAAAAGTTATTGGCAGAAATCATTAGGAATAGAAGATAGTTATTTTTAATCTACAGCTTTATTAAACACATAAATCAGCTTGCTTTAGCAAACTGTATCCGCCCTTCTTTTTTTTACAAATAAAAAGATATCTTTTACATACTAAATTTCTTGTTATTTACGTTGTTATTTAAAATAACATCTGCTTATGATTTAACTGATACCTAACCATTAAATCCTTGAAATATGTCAAAACTAAGCATTTACGAAACTGACTGGATTAATCTAGTTTTCGAAAACAAGAACAAAGAGTATGGCGCTTATCAACTTCGTCAGGAAAGTTCCAGAACCTCCTTATTTGCCCTTTTTATAGCTTTGTTACTATGTGCCTCTTTGATGGGCATTCCACCAATTTTAAGTTTTTTTAATGTTGAAAACAACAGCCCCGCTGAAATTCAGGAACCATTAGACAGAATAATTCAAGTAACCACTATTGCACCACCTTTAATAAAAAAAATCGAAGCTCAAATTCCTGTAAAAACGCTTGCGCAAAAATCTCTAGAAGTTAATCTAAAAAAGCAATTAGTGAATCCTGTCATAGTAGAAGCACCACTTGCAACTCCTGATCTTGCGACCAATAATGAATATCCCGCGATAATAGAAAGCACCAATACAGGAATCGGATTAGCAAATCCCAATTCTTCAGTAGGAAATGGTACTGAGATAACCACGCCAATCGAATATGGAAATACTGTTGTTACAACTGCCATTCTAGACAAACTGCCTGAATTCCCAGGAGGCATTGCTAAGTTCTACACTTATATTGGTAGAAATTTTGAGACTCCAGATATAAATGGCGAAAGAACCGTACGTATTTATGTTTCATTTGTGGTCGAAAAAGACGGCAGTATGACTAGTATTCAAGTAAAAAATGATCCAGGCTATGGCTTAGCAGATGAAGCCATACGCGTTTTGAAATCCTTGAAAACTAATTGGGCACCAGGAATGATTGGTTCAAAACCAGTAAGAACCTCTTATAATTTACCTATTATGGTGCAGGGGAACTAATTTTAAATTTAAACACATAAAGCAGAGTCGAGAGGTTCTGCTTTTTTTGCTTCCTTTCGAAACCACAAATACAATAGTATTAGGACTGCCCTAGCCCAGATTGCAGTGACCATCCTTGTGTGTAGAAATGGACTATTTTCCTGACAAAAATGAGCGACCGAAAGAAGCTCCATTACTGTCCTAGGAAAAACCATTTCTAAATACAATATGGAAGCGTAAAGCTAGAAATAGCTTCTAATATCTCCACTTATTTTTTCTGTGGCAAATCAATACTAAAGCTTGGTGCTTAAACCCTTTGTTTTAAATCCGCTTTCCTTATATTTGTACTTTGAAAATTGATATATGGAAACTGCTTTAGAAAATACTTTACCAACTGCAAAGCCAAAATGGTTGAAGGTAAAGCTACCAATAGGAAAAAAATATACTGAGCTTCGAGGCTTAGTCGACAAATATAGTTTGAATACGATTTGCGCCTCTGGAAGTTGCCCAAACATGGGTGAATGCTGGGGTGAAGGTACGGCAACGTTTATGATTCTGGGAAACACTTGTACCCGTTCATGCGGTTTTTGCGGTGTAAAAACTGGTAGACCTGAAACGGTAGACTGGGATGAACCTGAAAAAGTGGCGCGCTCTATAAAAATCATGAATATTAAACATGCGGTGATTACCAGTGTGGACAGAGATGATTTGAAAGACGGTGGTTCAATTATTTGGATCGAAACCGTAAAAGCAATTCGTAGGATGAACCCTACTACTACTTTAGAAACTTTGATTCCTGATTTTCAGGATATAAAAAGAAACATAGATCGAATAATAGAAGCTAATCCTGAAGTAGTTTCTCATAACGTGGAAACTGTGCGCAGGTTAACTCGTGAAGTGCGTATTCAAGCCAAATACGACCGAAGTTTAGAAGTGTTGAGATACCTAAAAGAAAAAGGAATCAACAGAACGAAATCAGGAATTATGCTTGGTCTTGGTGAGCAAGAAGAGGAAGTTTTTCAAACAATGAGAGACCTACGTGCAGTTAATGTGGATATCGTCACAATAGGACAGTACTTACAACCAAGTAAAAAGCACTTGCCGGTTAAAGAATTTATCACGCCTGATCAATTTGCCATTTATGAAAAATTTGGACTGGAACTAGGTTTCCGTCATGTAGAAAGTGGCCCATTAGTTCGTTCTTCTTATAAAGCACAGAAACACATTCTTTAAAAAACAGTTCAGCTTTCAAGTTTAAAGGTTCTAATTAAGCGCCTTTAAACTTGTAACCTGAGACTTTATACAAAACATATTGAAAACAAGAGTTGCCATTAATGGCTTTGGAAGAATTGGACGCAATTTATTTCGTTTGCTTTTAAACCATCCCAGTATTGAAGTTGTTGCCATAAACGATATTGCCGATACTAAAACCATGGCACATCTGGTAAAATACGATAGTATTCACGGAGTTTTGCCTTACACGATAAGTTCCGATGAGAAAGGAATCTTGGTTGATGGAAAGCACTTTTTGTTTTTTCACGAAAAAAACATTTCAAACTTAGACTGGAAAAGCACAAACATAGATTACGTTATTGAATCCACCGGAAAGTTTAAGACGTACGAAGAACTGAATGCACACATTGTTGCTGGTGCAAAAAAAGTAATTCTTTCAGCGCCTTCTGAGGTTGACACGATAAAAACCGTTGTACTAGGAGTAAACGACTCTATTCTTGACGGAACGGAAACCATTATCTCGAATGCAAGCTGCACAACGAATAATGCCGCTCCTATGATGAAAGTGATAGACGAACTTTGTGGTATCGAACAAGCCTATATTACAACAATACATTCCTACACTACTGATCAAAGCCTACATGACCAACCGCACAAAGATTTACGTCGAGCACGCGGAGCAAGTCAGTCAATTGTACCTACAACAACTGGAGCTGCAAAAGCATTGTCAAAAATATTCCCTACATTAGAGGGCAAAATAGGAGGTTGCGGTATTCGTGTTCCGGTACCGGACGGTTCATTGACCGATATAACCTTCAATGTAAAACGTTCTGTTTCAATAGACGAAATAAACACAGCCTTCAAAACTGCCGCTGAAGGAAATCTAAAAGGAATCTTAGACTATACTGAAGACCCCATTGTTTCAGTTGACATTATTGGGAACAGGAATTCTTGTGTATTTGATGCGCAACTGACTTCGGTAATCGACAAAATGGTCAAAGTAGTAGGCTGGTATGATAATGAAATTGGATATTCTTCCCGAATAATTGATTTAATACTTTTGACAAAAAAATAAAATGAACAATTAAAAAACTTCAAATGAAATACCTCTTGGTTTTTATTATTTTTTTTAATTCACTGCTATATTCTCAAAAAAAAGAGAACATGGACAGCATTGCTTATTACACCACGCTTGCCGATTCTAACATAAAAGAAAACGACTACAAAAACGCACTCCTATCTACTCAAAAAGCAATAAATTATTGCATCGAAAACAATCAGATTGAAAGTCAAGGAATTCAAACTTACAAACTAGGTAAAATCTATTTTGCCGTTAAAAAGTATGATGATGCGAAGGAAGCTTTTTCTGAAAGCATCGACCTACTCGAAAACTTAAAAAACTCAGCCACCTATACCGATCTCTATTATTATTTAGGGCTAACCCATATTCGCAAAAAACAGTATGAGACCGCTGAGATCTATTTTGACAAAGCACAAGACAGCAACAGTGAGCTGCAAACTGCAGGTTTTAATGAATTAATAAATCTTCAAAAAGGAATTATTCACAAATCTAAAGGGCACTACGATTTAGCTTCTCAAATCTTTAATAGTATAATTGCCCTAGCCGATAGTCCTGATACCGTTGACACAAAAGCGGAAGCATTATATCAAATTGGTCTAATCGAAGAAACAAACAAACGAAATAACTTAGCATTAAACTACTTCAACAAAGCTTTAGCTTTAAATGCTAAAAATGAAAACCTAGAACAAAAAGCTAATATCTTATTTGCATTAAGTTCAGTTTACGAGAAGATGCTAGATAAGAATTCTGCTTATTCCTATTTAAAGCAGCACTTGAATTTAAAAGAACGTATTTCTATCTTAAATAACGAAAAACTTGGAATCGACGACTACGAGTCTTTTAAGGAATCCCAACGTCTAAAAAAACTAGAACAGCTAAACAAACAAAATATAGAGAAAGCAAAAACTAATAAATTCTCTAAACTCATTAATATCTTGGCCATTGCCTTAATTTCAATTTTATCACTACTGAGTTTATCTCTTTATAAAAACAATATTATTAGAAAAAAATCTAATTTATTATTATGGGATAAAAACAACGAATTAATTATAGCTAAAGAAAAAGCAGAGAAAGCGTCAAAAGCAAGGTCTGAATTTCTATCTACTGTTAGTCATGAACTCCGTACGCCACTAAATGCCATAAACGGAATCACCCATTTGCTATTAGAGGAAAACCCTAAAAAATCCCAATTGCAATATTTATCTTCATTAAAATTTTCAGGGAATTATTTAACGACTTTTATTAATGAAATTCTAGAAATTAACAAAATAGAATCTAATAAGACAGAGCTTGAAAACATCAATTTCAATCTAAAGGAGCTACTAGAAGACATTCAAAATTCTTTAAAGGCAATTGCCCTAAAAAACAATGACGCTTTTACATTAGAGATTGATCCAAACATACCTGAGTATCTACTTGGGGATCCAACTAAACTATCTCAAATTTTCATGAATTTAATCAATAACGCATTAAAATTCACGAAAGACGGACATGTCAGCACTAGCGTTAAACTTCTATCATTGAAAGAAGGCAAAGCAACTTTATCCTTTGCTATAACAGATACAGGAATAGGTATTCCTGAAGACAAACTCGTAACCGTCTTTGAAAGTTTTTCCCAAGGCTCCGTAGAAATTAATCGAAAATACGGTGGAACAGGCTTGGGTTTAACAATAGTCAAGAAATTAATCGAACTATTAGGAGGTAAAATTAAGCTCGAAAGTATCGTTGACAAAGGTTCTAAATTTTCATTTGATTTAAAATTTGAGGTTGATGAGCTGCATCTAGTTACTAAAGAAAAAACAAAACCATACGATGAAGCAATCTTAATAGATAAAAAAATACTTGTTGTAGAAGACAATAAAATAAATCAAATGATCACCAAAAAGATGCTCGAGAATAAAGGAATTCTTTGTGAAATCATCGATAATGGAGAAGATGCAATTGCGGTTGCCAAATCTAATACTTACGATTTAATTCTGATGGATGTACATTTACCAGGAATAAATGGTACCATAGCAACAGAGCAAATCAGAGAGTTCGACCCCACTACGCCTATAGTAGCCATAACGGCTATTTCACTAGATGAGAATAGAGAAATGTTATTGTCCTATGGGATGAATGACGTAATTACAAAACCTTTCCCTCCCTTAGAATTTTATACTGTAATCGCTCGAAACATAAAAAAAGCTAATACTTTAAAATCAACTCTTTAATTAGAGTTCTCACTTTGGGCTCTGCTTTTTGAGCAGCTTCCAACACTTCATTGTGAGAAATCGTTTCGATACTATCTTCATCTCCCATATCCGTAATTACAGAAACCCCAAAAGTTTCCAGATCCATGTGGCGCGCCACAATAACTTCAGGAACAGTGCTCATTCCCACACAATCAGCGCCAAGAATTTTTACCATTTTGTACTCTGCCAAAGTTTCAAAAGTAGGTCCTTGCAATCCTAAGTAAACCCCCTCTTTAATTTCAATATTGAGATTATCCGCCAGTTCTTTTACTTTTGCAATCATTTTTCTAGAATAAGGCTCACTCATATTTACAAAACGAGGTCCAAAACGTTCGTCATTTATTCCACGCAAAGGATGTTCTGGTGCAAAATTGATGTGGTCTTTAATTATCATTATATCACCTACTCTATAATTGGGGTTCACACCACCTGAAGCATTAGATACAATCAATTTATTTATTCCTAAAAACTTCATCACCCGAACTGGGAAAGTAACTTCCTTCATGGAGTAACCTTCATAATAATGAAACCTTCCTTGCATCGCAACTACCTTTTTATCTCCTATTGTCCCAAAAACCAAAGCTCCTTTGTGTCCTTGAACCGTCGATACAGGGAAATTTTGAATTTCATTGTACGGTAGAACAAACTCAATATTCATTTCCTCTGTAAAACTTCCTAAACCAGATCCTAAAATCACACCATACTCTGGAGTGAAATCTATTTTCTCCTTAATGCAACTAACTGTTTGTTGTACTTTATCCCACATAATTTAGTATTGTTTTTTTAAATGCATTGTCAGCTACAAGAAACTTGCTTTTTATGGGTAAATAAAAGAGTTGTTCACTAGGAATACTATCTTTTAATCGCACATAATCTTTCTCTGTGGTGACAATAATTTTATTTATTGCTTTATTTTTAATGTCTAAAATATCTTTTTCAGTAAAATGATGGTGATCTGGAAAAGTTAGACATTCTTCATTGTTTCGCTTTAAAAAATTGAAAAACGGTTCCGGTTTTGCAATCCCTGCCAAAAGTATCTTATCCATATTGTGAGTTTCACTTACTTTTAGCGTTTGATTCTCAGAATAAATACAATCGTCATAAACGATTGTTGTAAAGTATAACTCTTGATTTTTAGCAATTTTTAAATTATTTCTAATTAGGTTTTGCTCTTTAATAGCTACTTCTGACGGACATTTTGTTACTATAATTACGTTAGCTCTTTTAGCACCGCTGCGGCATTCTCTCAAATTTCCTGTTGGAAGCATAAAATCATCTGAATACAAATCACCATAAGAAGTAAGCAAGATATAAAACCCAGCCTTAACTTTTCGGTGTTGAAAGGCATCATCTAACAAAATAACCTCTGGCTTCAGATCTTGCGACAGTAATTGTTCAATTCCGTTTTTCCTATTAACATCAACCGCAACTTGAATATTATCAAACTTCTGATAAAACTGAAATGGCTCATCTCCCAAAATTTCAGCATTTGAGGTTGTATCAGCCAATATAAAACCTTCCGAATTCCTCTTATAACCTCTACTTAAAGTAGCTACTTTATAGGTATCAGAAAGCAATCGAATTAAATACTCTATTTGTGGCGTTTTCCCGGTACCTCCTACACTTAGATTCCCTACAGCAATAATTGGCAAATCGAAAGTATACGACTTCAAAATCCCATTATCGAAAAGAAAATTCCGAATACTCGTAATTAAACCATATAAAACAGCAAAAGGAAAGAGTATTTTTCGAAGTAAAATCATAATACGAAAGTATAATAAATTATCTTTGAATTAAATATTTTGTCTCTTTTGTTTAAAGTTTAAAGTTCCCCAACTATCAAACTTTAAACTTTTATCCTCTAAACTAAAAAATCATGAAAATAAAAGAAATCCTTTCCGTACTCGAAGAAATGGCTCCTCTCGCTTATGCTGAAGATTTTGACAATGTCGGTTTACTGGTTGGAAACCCCGACACAGAAGCTACAGGAGTTTTAGTTTGTCATGATGCCCTTGAGAATGTATTAGAAGAAGCTATTGCCAAAAAATGTAATTTGGTCGTTTGTTTTCACCCCATTTTATTTTCTGGCATAAAAAAAATAACGGGCAAAAATTATGTGGAACGCTCCATAATAAAAGCAATTAAAAATGACATTGCCATATACGCAGTCCATACTGCTTTAGACAATCACCAAGATGGTGTTAATAAAATATTTTGTGACGCCCTAGGTTTAAAAAACACCAAAGTTCTAATCCCAAAAGAAAACTTCATCCGAAAACTGGTTACCTATACTATTGCTGAAAATGCTGAAAAACTGAGAAATGCACTATTTGATGCCGGCGCAGGGAATATAGGTAATTATGAAGATTGCAGCTTTAGCTCTAAAGGGATTGGAACCTATATGGGTAATGAACACTCCAATCCGCAATTAGGAGAACGTTTTGAATTTGTACAAGGCGATGAAATTAAAATTGAAGTCACTTTTGAAAAGCATTTGGAAAACAAAATTCTGAAAGCACTCTTTAGTAATCATGCTTATGAGGAAGTTGCTCATGAAATTTACGAACTGCAAAACAAACATCAAAATATAGGCCTAGGAATGATAGGAGAATTTCAAACTCCTATGGATGAAAAAGATTTTTTATTATTTGTCAAGGAAAAAATGATTTCTGAAGGCATCCGACATTCCTCTTTTTTAGGAAGACCAATAAAAAAAGTTGCAGTCTTAGGTGGATCTGGAAGTTACGCGATAAAAAATGCAATTTCGGCTGGAGCCGATGCTTTTTTGACTGCTGATTTAAAGTATCATCAGTTTTATGAAGCAGAAAACCGACTACTTTTAGCCGATATTGGACATTTTGAAAGCGAACGCTATACAAAAAATTATATTGTTGACTATCTTCGGAAAAAAATCCTTAATTTTGCAATCATTTTATCTGAAGAAAATACAAATCCAGTTAAGTACTTATAGAATATGGCGAATACGAAAGAATTAAGTGTTGAGGACAAGTTAAGAGCAATTTACGACTTACAACTTATTGACTCTAGAATTGACGAAATCAGAAACGTAAGAGGTGAACTTCCTCTAGAAGTAGAAGATTTAGAAGATGAAGTTGCGGGTTTAAGCACACGTTCTGAAAAATTGAAAAGTGAACTTGAAGTTATCGAGGATCTTATCAAATCAAAAAAGAGTGGAATTGACGAGCACAAAGAAGCTATCAAAAAATACACGAAGCAACAGGAAACTGTTCGTAACAATAGAGAATTCAACTCTTTAACAAAAGAAGTTGAGTTTCAAGAACTTGAAATCCAATTAGCTGAAAAGCAAATGAAGGAAATGAAAGCTTCTATTGAACACAAAAAAGATACAATCGCTCAATCTAAAGAAAGATTAGAAACTAAATCTAATCACTTGAAACATAAAAAGCTAGAATTGGACGCTATCATGGCCGAAACTGCTAAAGAAGAAGAGTTTTTAACAGAGAAATCTGGTGAATACCAAAACTTAATTGAAGAAAGATTATTAGCTGCTTACACAAGAATCAGAACAAGCGTTCGTAATGGTTTAGCAGTTGTTTCTATCGAAAGAGGTGCTTCTGCAGGATCATTCTTTACAATTCCTCCACAAACACAGGTGGAAATTGCTTCAAGAAAGAAAATCATCATTGATGAGCATTCAGGAAGAATTCTAGTTGACAGCGTATTAGCTGAAGAAGAAAAAGAAAAAATGGAAAAGTTATTTTCTAAATTTTAATTATATCTAAGTCCCGATTCACATCGGGACTTTTTTTTGTAAAATCAGCATGACCGATAAAAGTCAGTAAATATCAACATGTGAAAAAACTACTCTATTTCTTTTATACCAAATCTGCTGGTTTATACATTAACATTTTGAGTTTTGTATTTCCTAAAAAAGCAACTCAAATTGCTTATTCTCTTTTTAGCGAGCCCAGAGATGGCCGATTATCAAAAAGTAGTCTTCCCAAGGTACTTCAAGAGACTTACAGTGAAACTTTACAACATAATGAACATCATTTTCAATCCTATACTTGGAAAGGAAATGACAATGTTATTCTATTAGTCCACGGTTGGGAAAGCAACGCAGCCCGCTGGGAAAGTATATTGCCTTATTTACAAAAATCAGGAAGCACGATTATTGCCATAGACGCACCTGCTCATGGTTTATCAAGTGGTAAAGAATTCAACATTCCTCAATATGCTGAATTCATACATGTTCTTTTCCAAAAATACAATCCTAAACATCTTATAGGTCATTCTTTAGGTGCAAAAACATGTTTGTACTACCAATCCGTTTATCAAAATGATGATCTCGAAAAAATGGTAATATTAGGATCTCCAAGTGATTTTAATATCATCCTGAACAACTATATCAACTTACTGAGTTTGAATTCCATAGTTACTCAAGGATTAGAAAAACATTATTTAAAAAACTTCAATCTTAAATTAGAGCACTTTTCAGGAAAACTATTTGCATCCAAAATTAAAACAAAAGGATTTATCGCTCATGACACTGACGATACCATCGTATTATTTGAAGAAGGAAAAAAGATTGCCAGTAGCTGGAAAAATTCCGTTTTCGTTGAAACAACTGGCTTAGGACATAGTTTACACGATGACGTACTTTACACAAAAATCGCTCGTTTTTTATTCGAAACTGAATAAAAGAATTCATTTAATAGCTAAATTCCCCTCTTTTTCCACTGTTGCGCAAATAATCAAAGTAGCTTATTAACGGTTAGACAATTTAGTCTTACTTTTGCAGTATGGAAGAAAATCTGAAACGTCTTAACAAATTCATAGGAGAAACTGGATATTGCTCACGTCGAGAAGCTGACAAAATCATTGAAGAAGGTCGCGTGACTATTAATGGTGTCGTTCCTGAACTAGGTACAAAAGTCTCAGCAAGCGACGAAGTACGTATTGACGGCAAGTTAATCCGTGAAAAGAACGAGAAATCCGTTTACCTAGCTTTCTACAAACCTGTTGGAATTGAATGTACCACTAATTTAGATGTTCGCAACAACATAGTTGATTACATCAATTATCCTAAACGTATTTTCCCAATTGGAAGACTAGACAAAGCAAGTGAAGGGTTGATTTTTATGACCAATGATGGCGATATCGTCAATAAAATACTTCGAGCAAGAAATAATCACGAAAAGGAATATACCGTAACAGTTAACAAACCAATTACGGATCGCTTCATTGAAAGAATGGGAAATGGGATTCCTATTTTAGATACAGTAACCAGAAAATGTAAAGTAGAACAAATCAGCAAATACATTTTCAAAATCATTTTAACGCAAGGCTTAAACCGCCAAATTCGTAGAATGTGTGAATATTTAGGTTATGAAGTAACAGCGCTAAAACGCATCCGTATTATCAATATTTCACTTGATATTCCCATGGGAAGGTACCGCGATTTGACTGATGCCGAAATAAAAGAACTAAGCGAACTTATTGAACCTTCAAGTAAAACGGAAGAAGCAAGTTTTCCAAAAGAGGAGGTTCCTAAAAGAAGAACCGAGTTCATCAAAAGGGATGATCCTAGATTTAAGAAAAGAGGAGATTATTAAAAAATAACCCGTGCAAATATTTTTACACGGGCTTTTTGTGATCAAAACCATCTTCTTTTTTTGAATAAAAAGACTCCAAATACGGATAATAAAATCGAGATTAAAATGATAATCCACAATCCAAATGGATTATTCTGCAAATCGTTTGGCACATTCATACCATAGAAACTAGCTATTACAGTGGGAATCATCAAAATAATGGAAATAGAAGTCATCTGTTTCATTATGTTGTTCATATTATTAGAAATAACGGAAGCGTAAGCATCCATTGTTCCCGTTAAAATATCGCTATAAATATTTGTAGTTTCTTGAGCTTGGCGCAATTCAATTTCCACATCTTCTAACAGATCTAAATCAAAATGCACCCTTTGCGATTTTATATTTTTTATTCTATGAAGTAATATGTCATTCCCTTTTAAGGAAGTCATAAAAAACACCAAACACTTTTCTATTTGCAGCAAAGCTTGCAATTCTTCGTTTTTTATTGATTTCTCTAAATTATCTTCAGCCAATCTGATTTTTTGATTGACCTGTTTCAAATACTTAAGATACCAAACGCTAGATGACAATAGCAACCTAAGTACTAAATCAAAATTATCTTTAATATCAATTCGCTTTTTTTTGGTATAACTAACAAAGTCGGTCAATATTTCAGTTTCATGAAAGCTTAAAGTGACACAAACTTCTCCTTTAAAAACTACACCTACTGGGATCGTATGAAAAGGTAACTTCACATCATTACTTTTTACAGGAATGCGCATGATGATCAAAGTCCAACCATTCTCAATCTCGATACGAGGCCTTTCATCAATATCTTCAATGTCATTATAAAATGCTTCCGGAATTTGAAGTTCTTCTAGTAAGTATTTTTTTTCTAGTTCGGTAGGACATTCAATATTTATCCAGCAGTTTTCCGACCATTTGTCAGTAGCAATTAATCCGTTATTGTTTGTGTAAAAAGCTCTCATTTCAAAATTCTATAGGTTTATATATAACATTTTGAAATAGTATCAAGTGCTATAATTAGGTTAACATCTCCGAATAATAATCGTCCATTATATAATTCTCTTTTTTAAGTGCTGCAAAAGTATCCATTATTTTTTACTGGAAATAAATTCGCCGAAATTTTAAGATATTTTTAATGTCATAGATGATTAAGTAGAACCCAACTTACTCTATTAGCATCTTAAAACTTAAATAAATTTTCGAATATTCGATTAGAATGGGAGAAACGAGCTTACCAAAACACAACCTATAAAAAAGGACAAACGAGTTCGTCAAAACGGATGACTCTAGGTTTAAAAAAGAGGAGATTCCTAATTATTGTATTTTTCGTCTTCTTGCTTTGACGATTTTCTCGTCAATCAGTATAGCTTCCTGAATTTTTTGTTTTACAAAAGCGACATCAATTTCTTTGACAGAGTTGAAAGTGAATTTTGCACTTACGAAAGTTTCGTCTAAAAGAGAATCCCCTTTGCAAAAACCTATGGCAACACCTTTTGAGATTTTCTCCCAAGGAATTGTGGCGGGCCATATAAAGCAAATTCGAGAATGACGATAGTAAAAAGGAACATTATAAGCTAATTTCTCTTTACAGTCCGGCATACATTCCAAAATGATTTGACGAAGAAATACAACTATTTCCAGTTCGTCAGCAGGAAGATAGTCTAGAAATTCATGAACAGCCTTAAATTCCGTTGCTTGTGTATTTCTCATAATGATAAAAGCCTATCCGTGGTGAGATAGGCTTGTGTATTTTTAGTTATTTTTGGCGATTCTCATTTCCCTTGCCAACAGCGTATTTTTTAACAACATTGCAATGGTCATTGGTCCAACTCCTCCTGGTACTGGAGTTATAAAAGAGGATTTTTTACTTACATTTTCAAAATCAACATCTCCAGTAATAACATACCCCTTAGCATTTGAATCATCTGGAACACGAGTAATTCCAACATCAATAATTACTACACCATCTTTTACCATATCTGCTTTTAAATAATTTGGAACACCCAAAGCGGTAATAATGATATCAGCATTTTTTGTAAACTCCTCAATGTTTTTGGTTCTACTATGAGTTAGCGTTACCGTTGAGTCACCAGGATATCCTTTGCGACTCATCAAGATACTCATTGGTCGGCCTACAATATGGCTTCTTCCAATAACTACGGTATGCTTACCTGATGTTTCTACTTTATAACGCTCTAATAATTGCATTATCCCAAAAGGAGTTGCCGGTAAAAACGTTTCCATTTCTAAAGCCATTTTTCCAAAATTAGCAGGATGAAAACCATCGACATCCTTATTTGGATCAATAGCCATCAAAATCTTTTGCTCGTCTATATGTTTTGGCAAAGGCAACTGAACAATAAAACCATCCAGATTGTCATCTTCATTTAGTTCTTTGATTTTACTCAATAATTCATCTTCGCTAATCGTATCAGGCATACTAACTAAGGTAGACTCAAAACCTATTTGTTGACAAGATCTCACCTTGCTTCCCACATAAGTCAGACTTGCCCCGTCGTTCCCTACAATTACTGCAGCCAAATGTGGAACTTTCCCTCCATCAGCTTTTATCTTTTGAACCTCAACAGCGATTTCGCTTTTGATATCTTCTGCTGTTTTTTTTCCGTCTAGTAGTTGCATTTTATTCAAATTATTTAAAAGAATCTAAAATTCAGACACTTTAAGGTTTAGTAGTTGTTTATTATATAAAAAAATAAGGTTTAAAATATCCATTAACAGGAAACTTTAAACCTTAAGTATATTTTATCCTTGCATTCCGCCTGGCATTCCTTTCATTCCTCCCATCATTTTCATAAGGTTCTTCCCTCCTGGTCCCTGCATCATTTTCATCATCTTGCTCATTTGCTCAAACTGTTTCATCAGTTGATTGACTTGCTCTATTTTTGTTCCAGAACCTTTAGCAATTCTAGCCTTTCTTTTTACATCTATAACCGATGGTTTTGTTCTTTCGATTGGAGTCATCGAATGAATAATAGCTTCAATATGCTTGAAAGCATCATCTTCAATCTCTACGTCTTTCATCGCCTTTGAAGCACCTGGTATCATTCCGACCAAATCTTTCATGTTACCCATTTTCTTCACTTGCTGAATTTGAGACAAGAAATCGTCAAAACCAAATTCATTTTTAGCAATTTTTCTTTGGATTTTTCTAGCTTCATCTTCATCAAACTGCTCTTGAGCTCTTTCCACCAAAGACACAACATCTCCCATTCCTAGGATACGTTCAGCCATACGTATAGGATAGAACACGTCAATAGCCTCCATTTTTTCTCCAGTACCTACAAACTTAATTGGTTTGTTAACTACCGTTTTAATAGATAATGCAGCCCCACCACGAGTATCACCATCTAACTTAGTAAGGATTACCCCGTCAAAATTTAATATATCATTAAAAGCTTTAGCAGTATTCACTGCATCTTGACCTGTCATAGCATCCACAACAAATAAAGTTTCTTGAGGTTCAATTGCTTTATGAACACGAGCAATCTCATCCATCATCTCTTTATCAACAGCCAAACGACCCGCTGTATCGACAATCACAACATTGAAACCATTCGCTTTGGCATGTTTAATTGCATTTTGAGCAATTTCAACAGGATTTTTATTTTCTGGCTCTGAGTATACCTCAACGCCTATCGAATCTCCAACAACGTATAATTGTTGTATTGCCGCCGGACGATAGATATCACAGGCAACTAATAAAGGTTTTTTATTCTTTTTTGTTTGCAGATAATTAGCCAATTTTCCAGAGAAAGTTGTTTTTCCAGAACCTTGTAAACCTGACATCAAAATAACTGTTGGTGCACCTGAAAGATTAATTCCTGCAACATCACCTCCCATTAATTCGGTAAGCTCATCTTTCACTAACTTCACCAACAATTGTCCTGGTTGAAGTGTAGTTAAAACGTCTTGTCCAAGCGCTTTCTCTTTCACCCTAGTGGTAAAGTCCTTGGCAATTTTGAAATTCACATCGGCATCAAGTAAAGCACGACGAACTTCTTTCAAAGTTTCGGCTACGTTTACCTCAGTTATTTTCCCGTGCCCTTTAAGTATATGAAAGGCTTTGTCTAGTTTATCGCTTAAATTATCGAACATGATTTTTTATTTATTGAATTGCAAATTTAAGCATTTGATTTTGAAGTTTAAATACTATTACATACAAAAAGAGGCCATCTTTTTAAGACAGCCTCATTTTTAATAATTTTAGTTCCAATTTTGGTCAATACTTGTCGTCTAAATGTATTTGCTGCTCCAATAAGTCTCTTATTGACTCTCCAATATCATGATGCCCATCATCATTGTTAGTAGTAATTTCGATAAGACCGTCACCATCTGTATCTAATAATAGATTTTGACTGGCTAGAGAGACAAATTTAGCTATAAGGGCATCCAACTGTATTTTAATATTAAGTGAGACATCGTTGCTGTTGACAGTAAAATCTTTAGATGGTTCATTAAAATCTAATTCTAACTCAACATCTTTATCACTCCAAAAAACAAATTCCTTCCCGTCAATAGTGCCTTTAATTAAAATACTTTTTCCAAACATATCACCAACCTCAATGCCCGTTTCGAACTTAATTTTTATTTCTTCATATTTGGCATTTGGAGTAACCAAAGAAGCAATCGTTTGACTCAGTGTTTTATTTGCATCCAATAAATCTAATAAAAAAGGCCCCGTTAATTTGACATCTTCATGGCTAGGCTCTTCATTATACCTATCGTCATCTTCATCAGTTTCAAATTTAATGTTCCCTATATTAATCTTAAAATCAGTAATAACTATTGTTGACGCCATACGCGAACTAGAAGAAGTTAAACCTGAAGTCGAGACCGCAGATGCTTTTAAGGTAACGTTCCCGTTTTTGGATGTGGACGAATTATCTGTACACGAACTTATCATAATGACAAGTAAAGCTAAAATCAGTATCTTTTTCATAATGTCATTATCTATTTGTTCGTGATATAATAACGGAAAATCTGGCTTTATATTACAACTTTTGAGAAAAATTATTAAAAAAAAGTTAACACCTGCTATTACGGCGCATGTCATTCATTACATCTGAAAAACTTCATAGGGAACCTTTCTTACAGAACAGAAAAGTAAAAAACCTAACTCCACCAAATTACAAAAAGTGTAGACCAGCAGATTTAAATTTAACCCCACCTCTTTTAACAAAAAAAACGACCCCAAATGGAGGTCGTTTCTTATGTCTTAAGTTTATTTTTTACATTCTTTCCGGAACATTAATCCCTAGAAGTTTAAAAGAAGAAGCAATGGTATCTGCCACTTTTTTGGACAATTGAACCCTGAATATTTTATCGTTTTCTACTTCTGATCCTAATATAGGGACAGTTTGATAAAATGAATTGTACTCGCGAACTAAATCATAGGTATAATTCGCCAATAACGCAGGGCTGTGATTTTGAGCCGCATTCTGTATTACCTCTGGAAATAATTCCAACTGTTTCAATAACTCTTTCTCTTTTTCATGTAACGTAAGGATCTCCGATTTACCTGAAAAATCAAAATTAGCTTTACGAATTATCGATTGAATTCTCGCATAAGTATATTGTATAAAAGGACCAGTATTCCCAGCAAAATCTACTGACTCTTCAGGATTGAAAAGGATTCGTTTTTTAGGATCTACCTTCAAAATATAATATTTCAAAGCTCCGAGACCTATTGTATTGTATAGCTTTGCTTTTTCTTCAGCAGAATAAGTATCTAATTTACCTAAATCCTCTGCGATTTTTTGTGCTGTTTCCGTCATTTCTTGCATCAAGTCATCTGCATCAACAACAGTTCCCTCGCGGCTTTTCATTTTTCCAGAAGGTAAATCAACCATTCCATACGATAAATGAAAAAGGTTTCTGGACCAATCGAAACCAAGTTTTTTCAGAATCAAAAACAAGACCTTAAAGTGATAATCTTGCTCGTTACCAACAGTATAAACCATTCCTCCCACATCTGGATAATCTTTTACACGCTGAATGGCAGTACCGATGTCTTGTGTCATATAGACTGCGGTTCCATCAGAACGCAATACAATTTTACGATCTAAGCCTTCATCAGTCAAATCGATCCAAACGGATCCATCAGGGTCTTTTTCGAAAATTCCTTTTTCAAGTCCAATTTGAACTACATCTTTCCCTAGCAAATAAGTATTACTTTCATAGTAATAACAATCAAAATCAACCCCTAGATTTTTATAAGAGATAGCAAAACCATCATAAACCCATTGATTCATTTTTTTCCACAGTGAAATCACTTCTTCGTCACCCGCTTCCCATTTTAAAAGCATCTCTTGTGCTTTTAAGATTATTGGCGATTGCTTTTTAGCTTCTTCCTCCGTTTTTCCTTCGCTCATCAACTCAGCTATCTCTACTTTATAGGCTTTATCAAAAGCCACATAATAGTTACCAACTAATTTATCTCCTTTTAATCCTGTTGATTCTGGAGTTTCACCATTTCCAAATTTCTGCCAAGCCAGCATTGATTTACAAATATGAATTCCCCTATCGTTTATAATTTGAGTTTTATACACCTTTTTACCAGAAGCTTTGATAATCTCCGCTACAGAATAACCCAAAAGATTATTACGAACGTGACCTAAATGCAGTGGTTTATTTGTGTTTGGTGAGGAATATTCAACCATCACTGCTTTATCGTCAGGATTTGGTGTAACAAACCCAAATTTCAGATCGTCTCTAATTTCATTGAAGAAATTCAAATAGTACTCATCTGAAATCACAATATTCAAGAAACCAGACACCACATTGAATCTTCCTACTTCCGCTACATTTTCAACTAGATAATTCCCGATTTTATTCCCTAATTCTACGGGATTGCTCTTTACAACTTTCAATAAAGGAAAAATAACCATGGTAATATCCCCCTCAAATTCCTTCCGAGTGGACTGAAATTCAACTTTGTCAATAGCAATGTCAAACAAAGCTTTAATAGCTTTTTCGATTGATGGCGTAAGAATTTGGGATAATGTCATTTTGTAAAGGTTTTAAGCGTGCAAAGATAATTCTAATTCCTTAATATGGATACAAAAAAAAATCTAATCGTTTTTAAATGATAAAACAGCTAAAAACACTACTTTTAGTATATTGCAAATTAAGTAATTACAAAAAATACTAAATGTTAAAATATTCGTTTTATAAATGGTATTTTTGTTTATCATATAAAATCTATACACATGAAAAAGATCTTAATTTTTGGAATGTTGATCGTTTTTTTTTCCTCTTTTTCCCAATCTATAACTGTCAATACAAACTTATATACCACGGATGAACTAGTTAATCAAATATTGATTAATTCACCATGTGTAAATACCTCGAATATAAACTTTAAATCAGGTTCACAATTTGGTTCAACAAATAGTATTGGTTACTTTGAAAACACCAATACAAATTTCCCCTTTGCAAGTGGTGTGCTATTATCTACAGGAGATGTTGCCAAAGCAGTTGCACCAAACAACACTATTCTAAGTGATGGAAATAATTCCTGGACTGGTGATACTGATTTAGAAAACAATCTTTTATCGCAATCAGGAATCTCTATTAATTCTATTAATGCAACTTACATTGAATTTGATTTTCAACCCAAAACACCCAACTTTAATTTTTCCTTCTTATTTGCTTCAGAGGAATATGGTACATCACAATGTAATTTTTCAGATGCATTTGCCTTTTTATTAAAAGATGTAACCGCGGGAGGAGCAAATATAAATATTGCAGTTATTCCTAATACTAATATTCCAGTTTCCGTAGAAACCATTCGGGACAACACCTATAACTCAAATTGTCCGTCAGCAAACCCTAATTATTTTGGAGCATATAATACCAGCGGTTTTGGTCCAGCAATCAATTTTAATGGTCAAACTGTAGAAATGATTGTTTCGGCAGCAGGGCTAGATATCACACATACTTACAGAATCAAATTAGTGATTGCAGACGGTAGTAATAATACAGGATACGACTCAGCCATATTTCTAGAAGCTAATAGTTTTAATATTGGACAAGATGTATTAGGACTAGACTATACTGCTGCCACTAATCGAGCGATATGTCCTTCAGAAATATTACCAACATTAACTGCGTCGGGCTTAAGTCCGGGGACTACTTTTGAATGGAAAAAGGAAGGAAATGTATTTTCGCCCACACAAACGGGATCTACATTAGACCTAAATATCGTTCTACCGCTTATTAGTTCCGGAATACATAATTACAGCGTAACTTATATTGAGCCAGGCTGTAGTGCAGTAACGGATAACATTACGATTGAAATTTATCCTGAAATTGGAGTAATGACAACCGTACCTGCCATTTATGCCTGTAACTCCGGAGCATCAAACTATGATTTTGATTTAGGAAAAAATACTGCAATACTTCTGGCAGGAAAAAACCAAGCCACTACAACTACAGGAGCTTTAGATGACTTAGCAGCAGGAACAATCATAACCTACTACATAAACAATGGAGATGCTGTAGCTAATGTAAATATGATTTCGAGCCCTCACACCATTTCAACAGCTGAAAATGGTAAAACTATTTATGCCAGAATTGAAAATCCCAACACTAGTTGTTTTGAAATACGTCCTTTCCAATTACAAATTGTCAATGGTCCAACAATCGCGACTAGCCCTAGCAACATTACTTTATGTGCGAGAAACACCTCTGAAAATCCACCAAAATCTAATTTTAACCTAACCAATACAAGAAATTCTATTCTAGGGTCGCAGGACCCTGCATATAATATCATTACTTTTCATTCAACCCTAGCTGGAGCAAATGACAATACTGCTGTTTTAGCTGTAAATAGTAGCAATATAGTCCTATCTGCGAGTCGAACCATATGGGCCAGAATTCAAAATATTTCTAATATAGGTTGCTACATTACGGTAAGTATAGAACTAATTGTAACTCCTTTGCCACCAGTAGACATACTACCAGATGTATATGTATGTTCGGCCTATACATTGCCCGCATTGACTCAAACAGGAGCACAATATTGGACGGGTTCAAACGGGACGGGTACGCCACTTTTTGCTGGAAATAGTATTAGTACAACAACTACGCTCTATGTTTTCAATCAATCAGGAACCTGCACAAATCAAGATTCTTTTTTAATCACAGTGGCCGATTTGAATGCAATCTCCCCAAACTCGGCTTCATACTGTTCACAATACAAACTGCCGTCGCTGCCGTATGCAAAATATTTCACTCAAAGCGGAGGCTCTAATACAACTGGTAACGTAGAGTTAGCAGCCGGAACTATAATAAATACGGCCGGACCTAATACGGTTTACATTTGGTTTGAAGACACTACGGTAACTCCGTCTTGTACAAAAGAGAGTTTATTTACCATAAACATAATTCCGTTCACATCATTACCTAATTATTCAGATCAATTTGCTTGCAACTCTTACACTTTGCCAGCTGATCCTAATGGAGCTATTTATTATTCAGGAACCAATAAAGGATTACCTATTCTTGCTCCTGGGACGATTATCACAACTAACACTCCCATATTTGTATATAAAGAATCCGTAACAACCCCGGTAAATTGCACCTCCCAAAAAACATTTACCGTATACATAGGTGTCGCAAATATCAATCCTCCATCTGATGTTAGTTCCTGCTCTGCTTACACTCTACCAACTTTAAACATTGGAGAATACAGAACTGCCCCTGCAGGCGGTGGTAACGTAGTTCCTCCGAGAACATTAATCAATGCTAGCACAACTTTATGGTTTTATGTCCCTGGCGAAAACTGTACAGATAACTTACAATTTACCATTACTGTCAACATAGCCCCACTACCACTATTTCAGGATACTTTACCACAATGCGATGTTTATTTTCTTCCAGCAGTGGCTCACAGTGGCGATTATTTTACTGGACCATTAGGAACTGGAACTAAGCTCGCTGTCGGCTATCCAGTTACCAAAACTCAAACAATGTATTTTTATGATAAAGCTGCAGTAGGGACTTGTTATGTAGAAGATAGCTTTTTGATTACGGTTAATCCTTCACCGGCAATTGATGCAAGACCTATAGAAGTTATAAAATGCGGCGATAATTTTATTTTAGATAACTTAGTCAACGGTGAATATTACGAATTTGCAGGAGGCCCCTCTGCTACAAATCCTATTCTACCTGCTGGCTCACTAATCACAGAATCAAAAAAAATATACATGTACGCTGCTGCTGCTGCACCAAACACTTGTGTACGAGAATACAGCATAGATATATATGTAACTAAAGTTAATCCTATTGAAGATCAATATAATTGTGACTCCTACAACTTAGCACCTATTGTAGGCCTTGGTGATTATTATACTGAATCTGGAGGTCCTAATGGTACGGGAGTAAAATTATCTTCTCCATACGCACCAATAACAAGTACGACAACTTTATTTGTTTACGCGGAAGACAATAGTAGAGTTTCATGTTCTGATGAAGATCCTTTTACAGTAACAATCTACAACACACCAGTTGTCACTGCATACGCTCCGATACTAAGATGTGATTCATATACCCTCCCAGCTTTAGTAGCCCCCGTTACCCGATACTTTACACAAGCAGGCGGCCCAACTCCAAGCAATGTAGAAAAATTTCCAGGTGACCTAATAACTACCTCATCAACCATATATGCCTATGCACAAACTGGGACAGCTACCACAAAAGTATGTTATGATGAAAAACCAATAGAAATTACAATCACACCAAAGCCAGATCCTATTATCACCAGCTCGCCTATTTGTCATGATTTTAGTACCGGAAACTTAACTAATTCTTACAACACAACTAATTATACAGCTACTCAATATGCGTTTGAGTGGAAGTCTGAAGACGGAACCCTGCTAGGAGTTGCCAGTGATTTTTCAACAAACATAGCCGGAAACTATAGTTTAACTGTAACAGACCTCTCCATAATTGGTTGCTCATCAGATCCGGTTCCATTTACCGTTGTTGAAATATTTCCCCCTTTAACAATAACGTATACTACCGAAGGCTGGTTTTCCGATAATCAAACCATAATTGTAAATGCGGTTCCAACTACAGGTGATGGAAGTAATTTCCTATACTCAATAGATGGGAATTTTCCTCAAACGAGTAATACATTCACAAATGTAACTTCTGGTATCCATGAGATAAGTGTAAGCGATGCTAACGGTTGTGGGTCTTCAGTACCAATTTCTATACAACTTATAAACGCCCCTAAGTTTTTTACGCCAAATGGGGATGGCTTTAACGATACTTGGAATGTTACAGAACTGCCAAATCAAGATAACCTAAAGCTATATATTTACGATAGGTACGGAAAATTATTAAAACAACTGTTTCCACAGGGTGCTGGTTGGGATGGAACATTTAATGGTTATCCGCTACCCGCAGATGATTACTGGTTTTATATATCTTACGTTGAAAGTGGAATTGCGAAAGAACATCGATTTCATTTTTCTTTAAAAAGATAATCCTTAAAATCTCTTTCAACTCAAGACTTTCCTTACCGAAAGTCTTTTTTTATATAAAAAACCGAAAAAAAATGTAACAAAATGAAGAGCTGATAGTCTATTAGATATCTTCAAAAGTATAATTTATTAAAAATAGTACTATGCTATACACACTATTGAGATAAATACAATACCTTTGCATCATCAATCAAATATTCAATCAAAAATCACAATCATGAAAATCAAATTAATTTTAATCTGCCTGTTCGGAACGATGTTTTCGATGCAAGGCCAAACTTCGGTTAAACCATCACCTCTTGAAAGTCCTGGAAGCATAACGGGAAAAGTTGTAGATAAAAAAAGTAATGAACCACTTCCCTACGTAAATGTCATTGTAAAGGAAGCGAACAAATTTATTACTGGAGGAATTACTTCTGACAAAGGGATTTTTTACATCAAAAATCTAGACTTAAAAAATTATACTGTTGAAATACAGTTTATGGGTTACAAAACCGCAACACAATCTATTACATTGTCCGCTGACAATAAAAATGTCGACTTGAAGACCATTACCATCGAAGAAGATGCAATACAACTTAAAGGCGTTGATATTATCAGTGAGAAATCAACAATCGAGCAAAAAATTGACAGGAAGATTATCAATGTAGGGAAAGACCTAATTTCTGCCGGAGCAACAGCGGGGGAAATCATGAATAACATTCCTTCTGTTAGTGTTGATCCACAAACAAACGCTATTAGTTTAAGAGGGAATTCAAACGTACGAGTTTTAATTGACGGAAAACCTTCCAACATTGACGCTTCCCAATTATTACAACAAATACCTTCCTCTTCAATTAAACAAATTGAGTTAATCACTAATCCATCTGCAAAATACAACCCCGAAGGAATGAGTGGTATTATTAATATTGTTTTAAATAAAAACAGTAAAATTGGTTTTAATGGTAGCATTAATAATGGTGTTACTTTTGGAAAAACACCAAAACTAAATTCTTCATTTGACTTAAATTACAGAAGTGGTAAATTTAATTTCTATGGGAATTATGGTTTAAATACTGGAAAACAATCTAATAATGGATTTATAAAAAGTGAAGAAGTTACTAAGGAAAACAATCAAATCTTCTCATTTATAAACAATAATACTTCTCATTTAGCAAAAGTAGGTTTCGATTTCACTATCAATGATAAAAACACTTTGTCATTCTATACTAATCAAAGTTTCTTTAAAGGAAATGGTAAAGCGACCACAGATGTAGACTACCTAAACAACACCTCCAATACAGATCTGCTGCAACTATTCGAAAACAGAAATGATGAGCATTCACAAACTTACAATTTCGATTATAAAGTTAAATTTAAAAAAGAAGGACATAGTTTAGAATTAGAAATGAATTACAATAAAAATGACGGGCCAGAAAACGCCATTTATTCTAATTACAACAGAGATACAGCAGCCTTGAACAGTACTTTTACAAATGATGTAGAAACTATTGGTAAAAACACAATTATAAATCTTGACTATGTAAATCCTCTATCAGAAACGATAAAATCAGAATTAGGATTAGAACATAGAAATGAAACAACAGATAATAGTTTACTTAGAGATAGTAGCCCAAATTCAAATTTCAACTACGACAGAAGAATATCATCGGCTTACGCCACTTTAGGAAAGCAATGGAAAAAATGGAGTTTTCAAGCTGGAGCACGTGTAGAACAATACAATATTGAAGCCTTATTTAAAGAAGTATCGAAAGCAGATGGATCATTTAAAGATGACTTATTAAACGTATATCCTTCAACATTCTTGACTTATAACCCAAGTGATAATAATTCATTTAATCTAAGTTTCTCAAGAAGAGTAGACAGACCAAGTATTGGGCAAGTAAATCCTATTAGAGAATGGAGTACTGCGACATTAGATTCTCAAGGAAATCCAGATCTTATTCCACAGTTTACGAATTCATATGAAATAAATTACACTAGAAAAACGAAAATAGGATCTATTACTTCAGGAATTTTTTATAGAAGAATAGAAGACGAAATCACTAGAGTTATCTTTACAAATCCTGAGAATCCAAACAAGCAAATCCTATCTTTTGACAATTTCAATAACAACAATGCTTATGGAATTGAGGTCTCTGGTAATTTAGATTTTAAAAAATGGTGGAGCGCTAACGTAAGTGTAGATGCTTATCAGAAAAAAGTAAAAGGAACTATTGAAAGCTCTCCTGGCATATATGAATTTGTAGAAGTTAACGCAAGTACATTTAATACTCGCATAAACAATACTTTCAAAGCCACAAAAGACCTTCGTTTCCAATTATTTGGTATGTACAGAGGGCGTGACTTAAGCCTGCAGTTCAACCGAGAAGCAATGTGGAAAATGGATGTTGGAAGCAGTTACAATATCTTAAAAGGAAGCGGAACAATAAGCGCACGATTCAGCGATATTTTTAACTCTATGCATTTTGCTTTTGCAGGTGATCGACCATATAAATCAAACGGACAATTCAATTGGGAAAGTCAATCCGTCTATTTAGGATTCAATTACCGTTTTGGAAGCGGAAAAAATAAAGCTATCCAAAGAAAACAAAGAGACAAAAATGAAACCCAAGGTGGTGGTGGACTTTTATAAGAATTAGTTTAGATAATTTGTTACCCAAAAAAACCCGGAGTATGCCAACTCCGGGTTTTTTATATAAAATAAACAGCTTGTTTGTGGACTAAAAAAAATATGATTTTACCATTTAATTATAGCACTTCCCCAAGTGAATCCACTACCAAAGGCTGCCAGAACAACTGTATCTCCAGTTTTTATCTTACCCAATTCCCATGCCTCAGTTAAGGCAATCGGAATGGAAGCTGCAGTAGTATTCCCGTATTTCTGAATGTTGTTAAAAACCTGATCATCATTTAAACCAAATTTCTTCTGAATAAATTGAGAAATTCTTAAATTAGCTTGGTGCGGAATCAACATATCAATATCCGATACTTGCAAATCATTGGCCTGTAGCCCTTCATTTATAACTTCTGCAAAACGAACTACTGCATTTTTAAATACAAACTGTCCATTCATGTAAGGAAAATAACTTTCATCATTAGGATCATTATCTGCAAGGATGTCAGTTACCCAACGGCCTCCCATTCCTGGCGCTTTTACAATCAATTCTTCGGCATGTTGCCCCTCTGAATGTAAGTGCGTTGAAAGAATTCCTTTTGTCAAATCTTCTTCTCTGCTTAAGACAGCCGCTCCAGCTCCATCTCCAAAGATAACAGAAACTCCACGTCCGCGAGAAGTCATATCCAAACCAGCTGAATGTACTTCAGAACCAATTACCAAAACATTTTTATACATGCCCGTTTTAATATATTGATCAGCTACTGACAAAGCGTAGATAAAACCAGAACATTGATTTCTGACATCTAATGCACCAACAGTTTTTAATCCCAAATCACGTTGCACTAGAACTCCGGGCCCAGGAAAATAGTAATCGGGGCTTAATGTGGCAAAAACCACAAAATCAATGTCTTCTTTGGCAACACCGGCCCGCTCTATCGCGATTTCAGCCGCTTTCACTCCCATTGAAGTCGTTGTATCTTCGCCAGGTATAATGTGTCTTCGCTCCTGAATTCCCGTTCTTTCTTGAATCCACTCGTCATTAGTATCGATAATTTTCGATAAATCATCATTAGTCACAACATTGGAAGGAACATAATATCCTAATCCTGCTATTTTTGAATGGTACATATTGTTGTTTTATTAAAATAAGATTGCAAATTTAGAAATACTTTAAAATATTGACTCACAAATTACTAATTTTTTAGCAAATAGCAATTTATAATTTTCAGGAGCTAAATCCTGCTATTCGTTTCAATCTTTTCTATTTTTTAAAAGAAAAAAAACAGAAAAGGATTTCCACTGCTATCAGGGCTAGGATTTATCCTCTAAAAAAATTACTCCAACTGTAACAAGATAATACTTTAGCAGACAAATAATAAAATTAGGTTTGTACTAACAAAAAATAACCCCAATTATGAAACTAAAAATAGGCATTCTATTTTTTCTGTGTATAGGCTTAAATGCTGTAGCGCAAGAAAATCTGACGTATCAGAAACCATCTAAATCAATATTAGATTTAGCTGATTATGAACGAGCACCTTCAGTATCTATGGATACTAAAAAAGAATACATGCTTTTAACTTATAGAAATACCTATAAAACATTAGACGATTTAAATCAAGAAGAATTGCGTTTAGGTGGTTTAAGAATCAACCCGATTACTAACATCTCTAGCACAATAACCTATACTAACAACATCAAAATACGCAAAATAAAAGGCACCACAGAGATACAAGTGAGTGGCTTGCCAACTAATCCTCGAATTACTAATATCAGTTGGTCACCCAATGAAAAAAAAATAGCTTTCTCCCATACCACAAATACAGGAGTAGAACTTTGGGTTGTTGATGTTGCTACCGCTAAAGCGACAAAGCTGACAGAAGCAAATGTCAATGCTAACCTTGGCAATCCATTTAGCTGGTTCAATGACAATGAAAACATATTAGTAAAAATGCTGCCTAAAAATAGAGCTGCTTTATTAGATGCAAAAAAAGATTTACCCTTAGGTCCAATTATTTCTAATGCTGATGGCTCAAAATCACAAAACAGAACCTATCAGGATTTATTAAAAAACAAAACTGATGAGACGAATTTTGAAAATAGTATTACTGCCGAGTTATACAAAGTAAATATCAACGGGGCAGCATCATTATTTAAAAATGCTGATATGTATGCTGGAGAAGATTTCTCACCAGACGGAAACTACTTAATGATTTCTACCATTCAAAAACCATTTTCTTACGTAGTACCATTAAATCGTTTTCCTTCAAAAACTATAGTTTACGACAAGAGTGGTACTGCTATAAAAACAGTTAATGAAGTTCCTTTATTCGAAATTATGCCAAAAGGCTTCATGGCAGTCCGCACCGGAAAAAGAAACATGAACTGGAGAAATGACAAACCAGCCACTCTGTATTTTGTGGAAGCCTTAGACGAAGGCAATCCTGAAAACAAAGTCGATTTTAGAGATGCAATCTCACAATGGGATGCTCCATTTACAACTGCTCCAACATCAGTAATGAAAACCAAGCAACGCTATGGCGGTGTTATGTGGGGAAATGAAACTACTGCTGTGGCATTTGACCAATGGTATGACACAAGAAACACAAAAACGTATATATTCAACCCATCTGATGCAAGTCAAACTCCAAAGGTGATTTCAGATAGAAATTCTCAAGATATCTATTCTGATCCCGGTAATTTTGAAACCATCAAAAACCAATATGGGAAACGTGTATTAGCTATTGAAAACAACAATTTATTTTTAATCGGTGATGGATTCACTAAAGAAGGACAATTCCCTTTTATTGATGAGTTAAGTTTAAAAACATTAAAACCAACCCGTCTTTATACGTCTACAGACACTAGTAAAAAAGAAGATCTATTATCTATTGAAGATTTCAAAAAAGGGGAAGTTTTGGTACAAATACAATCTAAAAGTGAGTATCCCAATTATTATTTCAGAAACATCAAACAAAAAAATAAGCTAACGGCAATTACCAACTTCCAAAACCCATTTGAAAGCATCAAAAATGTGAGCAAAGAGGTTATTAAATACAAAAGAAAAGATGGAGTAGAATTATCTGGAACTTTGTATTTACCTGCTGGTTATAATAAGGCTAAAAAAGAAAAATTACCTTTATTAATTTGGGCATATCCATCAGAATTTAAAGACAAGAATTCAGCAGGACAAAGCGATCAAAACCCAAATAGTTTTACATTTCCATATTATGGTTCATTTGTTTATTGGGTAACTAAAGGATATGTAGTTCTAGATGATGCTTCTTTCCCTATTATTGGAGAAGGAAAAACAGAACCAAATGACGATTTTATCACTCAATTAGTCGACAATGCTGAAGCAGCAATTAATGCCGTAGATGCTTTAGGATATATCAATAAGGAAAAAGTCGCTATAGGTGGCCATTCTTACGGTGCATTTATGGTTGCTAACCTATTGACACATTCTAAACTTTTTGCCTGCGGAATTGCAAGAAGTGGCGCATATAACAGGACTTTAACTCCATTTGGTTTTCAGTCAGAACAACGTAATTACTGGGAAGTGCCAGAAGTTTACAATACAATGTCGCCATTTATGAATGCTGACAAAATGAAAACCCCATTATTACTAGTTCATGGTGAGGCCGACAATAACCCTGGAACTTTCACCTTACAGACGGAGCGTTATTTCCAAGCTTTAAAAGGATTAGGAGCACCTGCCAGAATGGTGATTTTACCAAAAGAAGCTCATGGATATGCCGCCAAAGAAAATATTTTACACCTTTTATGGGAACAGGATCAATTCTTAGAAAAATATTTAAAGAATTAAGTTCACTTTAAACTTAAAAGTAAAACCCCGAAATTTTATCAGTTTCGGGGTTTTACTTTTTCATTACGCTATCATCAACGTAACTTCTTGATTTAGTTCTAACGGACTGTCGTGCTCAAAGAAAATTACTTTACGATCAAAAACGGCTTTAATCAAATAATGACTTCCTTTAAAATAAGATTGTTTGACAACGACTTCCATCAAACCATTATCAACCACTTTCAATTGATGCGGATACAACAAAAGGATTTCGTCCTCGCCATCTACAGCCACTAACTGAGACAACCTTAGTTCATTAACCTCACCAAAAAGCGAGGCTACATATTTATTTATCGGATTACTGTATAAACTTTCTGAATCTGCCTTGTCAATAATTCTTCCTTTTTGCAAAACAATAGTTTCGTCAGCAAAGGAAAGTGCATCTGTACTGTCATGCGTAGCCACAATAACAGTTACTTCCTTTGATTTCAAATAACTAAATAAATTACGGCGAAGCGCATTTTTCCTGTAATTGTCAATATGACTGAAAGGTTCGTCCAACAAAAGGATTTCTGGCTCCAGTGCCAATACCCGAGCAAGAGCTACTCTTTGCTGTTGACCGCCACTTAAATACTTAGCTTTAACATCTGCATATTCCGTCATTTCAACAATTTCCAAGAGTTCTTGGATTCGTTCTTTTTTCTTATCAGGAAAAACATTGCTAAGAAATTTACCTACATTCTCCGCAACGGTTATGTAAGGCATAAGATCAAAATCCTGAGATAAATATTTGACAAAGGACATTCCGGGAACCAAATTGTATTTTGGCCCCAACACTTCCGTTTCATTCCATACTATATTCCCTTCTTCTAAATCATATAAGCCATAAATTAATTTTAAAAGTGTGCTTTTTCCGCAACCACTCTCACCAATTATAGCAGTATTCTGACCTTTTTCTATCGTGAAATCTATATTATGAAGTACTGTTTTTTCGGTATAACCGAAAGAGATATTTTTAACCTGAAGCATTATTATTATATTTTATACAAATGTAAATTGAAATTAGTAAAGTACTCTTTTTTTAAAAAAATATTTAGACAAAAAAATCTGAAATTTTAGTGTTGTTTTTTTTAACGCATAAAATTGGTTATCATTGCTTAAATCTGATTTATAAAAAAAATATTACAAAATGATTATTCAATTTAAATTTGTCATTGCACTAGCAATTTGTTTAACATTCACTCAACTCAGTCACGGACAATATTTTGCTGAAGTAAACTACGGACTTAACGGTTCTATTTACCCTACGACACACTCTTTAGCACATACTGGCGTAGGCTTTGGTTATATGGACCCCAACACAACATTAGGAGCAAAATTAGATTTTGGTTTAGATAAATTCCGCACTAACAATACAGGAAAAGAACTAGGAAGTGATCTTTACAGATTAAGCTTACAGGCAGTCTGCAACATTTCTAATTTAATTAATGAACGAAGTTATTACGACAGAATCAACGTCTTAATTCATAGCGGTCTGGGATACACACTTGCTAAGCCTATTTCAACAAAAAAAATTAATGACCACATAGTCAATGTAATTATGGGGATTACTCCTAAATATAAACTATCCAGAAACATAGCTCTAACATTAGATGCTTCGCTGTTATTTAACATCGCACAAAGCTACCGATATGATATTGATTATGATCTTCCTAATAAAAGGGCTAGCAAATTTACGGGAACTAACTACAACGCAGCAGCAGGAATATTATATACTTTTGATAGTAATTAATTAATATTTAAAAAAAAATAAAAAGAAAGCCGTTCAAATAATTTGAACGGCTTTCTTTTTATTATAGTATAGCAAGCGATACTTTTAGTTTCCCGCTTCCGTTTTAGCATCTTCCCTCATTTTATCATTTGCGGTAATCGCAAACTCAACACGACGGTTTTGGCTTCTTCCTTCTACAGTTTCATTTGATGCAATTGGATCGGCTATACCTAACCCAGTAACATTAAATCTGCTTGAAGATACTCCTTTACTTACTAAATAACTTCTAACAGAAGCTGCTCTTTCTCCAGATAACTTTAGGTTAAAATCTGCAGGACCAGTGCTATCTGTATATCCAAATATTGTAATATCAGTGTCTGCATATTCTGAAAACACAGGAACTAATTTATCCAAATTCGCTTTGGCAGTGGCTGTCAAAGTAGATTTGTTAGTATCAAAACGTACTGCATTTTCATTTAGCACTAATTGAATCCCCTCACCTACACGTTTTACCTCAGCTCCCGGAAGCACTTCGTCAATTTGTCTGGCTTGTTTATCCATTTTGTTTCCAATAACTCCACCAGCAACACCACCAACGACACCGCCAAGAACAGCTCCCATAGCACCTTTTCCACCTTTTCCAAGATTGTTTCCAAGAATTGCTCCTATTACAGCACCACTCGCTGCTCCAATTCCAGCTCCTCTTTGTGTATTATTCGTGTTTTTTAAAGCTTCACAACTTGTGAATACTGTCCCCATGGACATCATCATTAAAGCCAATGCTATAGAAATCTTTTTCATAATTATATTTTTTAATTTAATTGTAAAATTAGTTTGCTCTTTGAAATTGGTAAACTACATCTGTTAATTTTCCCCCTACTTCAATCTTGTCTATCAATTGAAATGAACTTTCAGTTTGATTAGCTACATACAATATATAACCATCTCTAACCTTTTTTGCCTTTTCACCAGCATCCAAAACTTTCAATACGAACTCTCCATTCGCATTTATATACCAAGTAATTGGTGAACTAAATGCAGGACAATCGAATTTTGTCAAAGCCATAGTTCCTTTATTGTTATTGGAAACAAATTTCCAAGCACTTCCTACGAAACATTGCGAATCCGCAATTTGGAAGGAGTTTACTTTGATATATTCTGACCCTGGATACGTAACTGAATTAATTACCCAATTTCCTTTTAAAGCAACTTGAGCGCTTCTGTCTGTCTTTGCGTTCGTGATTGAAGCCGTTTTGCATGAAAACAACACCAAAGCCATAGCAGTTAAAAAAAATATTTTTTTCATGTTCTATCGTTTTATATTAAACTTATACAAATATACGAAGGGAATTGATGGCTATGGTTTCAAAATTCAACAATTTTGTTTCAAAATTAACAGTTGCGACAATTTGTCATCTGCATAAGTATTGGTATTCTATTTGAAAGAATTGTATCAGATTGTAAAACCCTTAAAAATATAAATATGACAACTGGAAAAATAAACGTTTCGGTAGAAAATATCTTCCCTTTAATAAAGAAGTTCCTTTATAGTGACCACGAAATTTTCTTGCGTGAATTGATTTCGAATGGTACAGATGCTACATTAAAATTAAAGCACCTAACCAACATTGGCGAAGCCAAAGTAGAATATGGCAATCCTATTATTGAAGTTAAAATTGACAAAGAAGGTAAAAAACTTCATATTACTGATCAAGGGTTAGGAATGACATCTGATGAAGTGGAGAAATACATCAATCAACTAGCTTTTTCTGGTGCTGAAGAATTTCTTGAAAAATACAAAGATTCTACTAAAGATTCTGGGATTATCGGTCACTTTGGCCTTGGATTCTATTCTGCTTTTATGGTAGCTGCAAAAGTGGAAATCATTACCAAATCATACAAAGACGAACCAGCAGCACACTGGACCTGTGACGGAAGTCCAGAATTCACTTTAGAACCTGCTGACAAAACTACACGCGGAACTGAAATTATTCTACATATCGCTGAGGATTCATTAGAATTCTTAGAAGAGTCTAAAATAAAAGAGTTACTAAATAAGTACAATAAGTTCATGCCTATTCCAATTAAATTTGGAACTAGATCTGAAAAAATCGAACAAAAAAAGGGAGAATCTGTTGAAGCAGAAGACAAAGACGAAGTCTTTAAAACTGTTGAAGTAGATAACATCATCAATAATCCAAATCCAGCTTGGACAAAACAACCAACTGAATTATCTGATGCAGATTACAAATCTTTCTATCATGAGTTGTACCCATCACAGTTTGAAGAGCCGTTATTTCATATTCATTTAAATGTTGATTATCCGTTTAACTTAACTGGTATTTTGTATTTCCCAAAATTGGGTTCTGATTTACAAATTCAGAAAGATAAAATTCAATTGTACCAAAATCAAGTTTATGTAACTGACAATGTAGAAGGAATTGTTCCTGAATTCTTAACAATGCTTAAAGGAGTTATTGACTCTCCAGACATTCCATTAAACGTATCTCGTTCAGGATTGCAAGCAGATGCTGCTGTTAAGAAAATTTCAAACTATATCACACGTAAAGTTGCCGATAAATTGAAATCATTATTCACAGAGAACCGTGAAGATTTTGAGAAAAAATGGAACGATATCAAAATCGTTTTAGAGTACGGAATGCTTTCTGAAGATAAATTCTACGAAAAATCAAGTGCTTTCGTTTTATATCCTACAGTTGACAATAAGTTCTATACACTGGAAGAGTTAAAAGAAAACTTAAAAGACAAGCAAACAAACAAAGACGGTAAGCTGGTTGTTCTCTATGCAGGAAATAAAGAAGCGCAACATTCGTATATCGAAATAGCACAAGAAAAAGGATACGAAGTTTTACTTCTAGATTCTCCAATTATTTCTCATTTAATCCAAAAAATTGAAGGAGACAATAGTGATTTAACTTTTGTACGCGTCGATTCAGATCATATCGATAATTTAATCAAGAAAGACGAAACTACTATTTCTAAATTATCAGAAGAAGAACAAACAGGTTTAAAAACAGTTGTAGAAACAATTGTACCAAAAGAAAACTATAGCGTACAACTAGAAGCCATGGACAGTCAGTCAGCTCCGTTCATCATCACGCAACCAGAATTCATGCGTAGAATGAAAGAAATGAGCCAGTCAGGTGGCGGTGGCGGAATGTTTGGAATGGGCAATATGCCAGAAATGTATAACTTAGTTGTCAATACAAATTCACCATTAGCAACAACCATTCTGAACACCAAAGACAAAGCAGACCAAGAACACTTAGTAAAACAAGCCTTAGATTTAGCTAAACTGTCTCAAAACTTACTAAAAGGAGAAGCATTAACTGCTTTTGTAAAAAGAAGTTTCGAAATGATCAAATAATAGCAACATCACGCTACACCAAAAGCTGTCCTACATTGGACAGCTTTTTTTTTGGAGCAAAACTAATGATTCCCACAAGAACTTCCCTCCCGCTATTCGCTACAATCTTTGCTCTTGGCTATCGCCACAGCAAAGGATTTTTGCTGCTATCGGGGCTAATTAGAAAGCTTTCTTTTACGATGACATTTAGAAAGTACAGTAGTCATTTTGCACTTTTTTTTATACATCTTAACAAGATTAAAAAATGTACAAGTTAAAAACAAATGAAATTACAGAAAAACATTTCAAACCAAACATTGATATAAAAAACAAGGCAATTCTGCTGCCACAATCTATAACACCAAACCAAATAAAAGAAAACCTTGACAGCGATGACTTGCTACCTCGAAAAACTATTTCAATATCACAAATTTAATTGTAATTTTAACGTTCATTGATTAGGCACAAAAAATGAGCACTATCTGCTTTATTAACTTGTCAATAAAATTAAATTTCCGAACACATGTGGTGGCAATATCTATTAGTTTTTTTTGGCGCTCTATTATTTGACATAGTCCCTTTTCCGTTTGCACCAGCATTTACAGTAATGGTATTTCTTCAAATTCTTTTTGATTTAAATGTTTGGGCCGTGATTATCATTGGAGTTTTGGGGTCGGTTTTAGGTCGGTTTATTCTTCTTTTATATGCTCCGTTAATGGCCAACAAATATTTAAAGGCTTCTAAAAATGAAGACATTAAGTTTCTTGGAGATAAAATGAACCAAAATAAATGGAAGGGTGTTTTAGTGGTGCTTGCTTATTCTTTGCTGCCGCTTCCTACCACACCCCTTTTCTTAGGTGGAGGTATTTCAAAAATAAAGCCTATTTATATCATTGCTCCTTTTTTGGTAGGGAAATTTACTAGTGATTCGATTGTCTTACATTTAGGGAAATTTGCATCCGAAAATCAACAAAATATCATTGATGATATTTTTTCGTGGCAATCTATTGCTAGTTTTATTTTGGGATTTGTAATGCTATTTTGCTTATTTTTCATCAATTGGCGCACCTTAATTCATACTAAAAAATTGGGCTTTGATTTTAAAATCTTAAATTAAGTTATTCTTCCTGATTACGTGGATATATACAATACGAAATAGCTTACCATAACGATATAAGGGATCTATTACCAAAGTTTAGCTATTGTACGCATCTTGCGCTCGTTTCTTTATGAATTAGGACTTGTCTGCGACGATTTATTCGATTAAAGTCTAGCGTTTGCATAGTGGCTTATTAAGACGAATTAAACATTTAAAGAGAGTTTTATTTTAATAACTAATAAACAGCGCTAGTGCTCGTACACCCTCTTTATCTAGTGCATTCTCTACAGCCCCAACATTACTTTTTTTCCCAAGACTTCTTGACGTGGATTTTTTTATAAAAAAACTGTTATCCCGCAAACTTTATCGAACTTTGGTTCATCAATTCAGATGAACTTTAATTTCACAACACAAAGATGACCTTACATATAGAAACTCCTGCACTATTATTTTCTGCTACTTCATTAATCCTTCTAGCATACACGAATCGATTTTTAACGATTGCAACCATCGTTAGAAGTCTAAAGAAAACCTATGACGAAAAAGAAAACAAGAGTATTTTAATCGAAATTAAAAACCTCAACCTGCGATTAACGCTAATCCGTTACATGCAGCTTTTTGGAGTATTAAGCTTGTTTCTTTCTGTTTTTGCCATGTTGTTACTTTTCTTTGATTTCGAAATAGGTGGTCTTTATTTCTTTGGCTTTAGCTTACTAAGCTTGCTTATTTCATTAGCACTCTCTTTTTGGGAAATCAGTATTTCTGTCAAAGCCCTACAAGTACATCTTAGTGATTTAATCTCCTAGCTTTAAAATGAAAATCTCCATGGAATAGAAAAAGCGATTAACGAAAAAGAGCTGTGACATTTATTCACAGCTCTTTTTTATTGTCCTAAAAATTATTGGTTTAAAATTCCGCTATCCTCTTTTTTGTCTTTATTCAGCAAATTAGGATTCTCTTTAGCCAACTTATTTTTAGTTGGAATTTTGTAATTTAAGCTAAAGCCAAATTTTCTAGAGTCCATTTTATTACTAATTAGCAACGGTGTTTCATAGGAACTAAAAGCATTTTTATTTCCATTTAAAATATCATCCGCATAAATAGAAAGTGTTAGCTGATCTTTTAAAAACTTCTTAGAAAAAGTCAGGTCTAATGCATTTCTAAAAGGCTTAACAGCTATGAAGTAAAAATAATTCCCCTTTGGAATAATGTAATTATAGTTAGCGACAAACTTAATTTGTTTTGGCAATACAATCTGCGACATGAAGTTAAACATCCAGAATCCATTAGTGTCAACATTGGGAATCTGGTGGTATTGGTAGCCTGCATAAACATATAAAAAGTTCATTGTATCTGGATTGACATTCATTTTCATCGTTTCTTCCAGTCCTTTGGTAAACAACATATAGGGAATTGGCATTCCAACACTAAAATTATGAATCTTAATCTCGGGAATGTTCTCGTTACTATTCACTACTACATCATCAGTAAGAGTCACTCTTTGAATAACTTGATTTTTAGCAGAGCTAATGTTATAACTAATAAAAGCATAGTCAAAGGCGCTTAACTTCACCTCATAATTATTAAAAATAGTAGGTTGCAGGTTTGGATTACCTGAATAGTCAATATTTGGATTTTGATAATTGGTGTTATTTGGATTCAATGCTGATGTACTAGGCAGTGTGATCTTTTTATTATAATTCAGATTAAAATAGATCGATTTATTAAAATTATACTGCGCACTCGCATTTGGAAAAAAACGAAATTGCTTGAAGGCCGTTAATTCAGCAGTATCTGTATTTCCTGTAATATTATAATCTTCGGCTCGACCTCCTACAATAAAATTCACTTTATCAAACTTGGTTTGCAGCTCTAAATAAGATGCTGCCGTTCTTCGTCTATAATCTAAGTTTCTAACTCCTTTGCTTTGTGCATCAAAAAGCAGCTCCTCATACAAGCTACCAAAACTCAGTTTTCCTTCATCAGAAAATTTAAGCGGTTGTGAATAATCGAATTTAAAATTATACAAATTCTGATTTGATGAGTTATCTAATGTCGCAGACGAATTAGCTATCGGGCTCAGTTCAAAATTATTTTCATTACTATTATAATTAAATTTGAATTCTAACTTCTTAGCTGTGTTGTCAAATTTCTTTTGGTAAGTCACTACAGCGTCTTGTCGTAAACCTGTACTTACTGAGGCATCATTAGTACTAAAATTAGGCCCCTTACCTATAGCATAGCTATCATTGTTGTTTTGGGTTAGATCATAGTTTAACAGTAAACGGTCTTTTCCAATATCAAACGTCAATGCCGACTTTATATAATTATTGCGCCCTACTCGATCAGCATCTGTACTTGACAATAAGGAAATAGTATTATTTTCTTGTTTCTCCAGAGAGGTCCAAACCGCGCTTTCTCTATAATTCTGACCTAGATTTAACTGCCATCCAAAATACTTGTTCTTAGCACTCAACAATAGACTGTTATTCATTCTCCATCTTATATCATCGTAGCTAGTAAAACTCGTGCTGTTAGTATAAGTAGCGCTCAGGTAATTCTTAGCATTTTTATTGGTAATAATATTTAATATCGCACCTCCGGAAGTAGCAGGAAATTCAGCACCAGGTTGCGTAATGATTTCGATTTTTTCGATAGCATTCGCTGGCATTCCTTCTAAGAATGAGTTCAATTCATTAGTAGAAATATTCAACGGCCTACCGTCCATAAAAACGTCTAATTGTTTTCCCTGATACATCATCCCGGCAATATCAGAGGCTATTAATCCCGGCAACTTCTTAATCCCTTCTAATACTGATCCCGTATTTAAACTAGGTTGGTCAGCAAAATTAAAGATCGTTCTATCTGCTTTTTGCTCAATGGCTTTTTTGGTTTTGATAATAGCAACTTCATTTAATTCCGTTGTTTTTTCAACACTTTTTTCTGGATTATTTTGAGCCGAAATGGTAAAAACTCCTCCTAACAACATTAGGGCAATCAGTATGTTCTTTTTCATGTCTATTTTATAAGATGTACCATAAGTCCAAACTTTAAGTGTATTGTTACAGGCGCATTTAAAATAAGTAACACTAATCCAAAAAGAACGGTAAATACAGCTGAATTAGACCAAAAAACCAAATGCCTTCAGGACTATTTTTCAAAAGAAAGACGGTCTTTACTTGTAATTCATAACTAAAGCTTATCTTCGCCGGCTTCTAAAATTAAAACAATGATCGAAAATAGAGTGTTAAAAGGAGTTTTTTTAGTTGCATTTGGAGCGACCAGTTATGGTATGCTGGCGACTTTTGTAAAAATGGCCTATAACGAAGGATACACCACGGCCGAAGTCACCTCTTCGCAATTCATACTTGGAATTTTGGGGATTTTGATTATCAATCTCTTTCAAAAAACAAAAAACAAAAAGAAGGTAGTACAGGCATCAAAAAAAAATATTTTCCATTTAATGCTAGCAGGAACTTCTTTAGGAATGACCAGTGTTTTTTATTATCTGGCTGTAAAGTACATTCCCGTTTCGATTGGTATTGTTTTATTGATGCAAACCGTTTGGATGGGCGTTTTACTCGAAATGATTTTAGAGAAAAAAATCCCTTCGAACCAGAAAATCATATCGGTAGTTATCGTTTTGATTGGAACTGTTCTAGCCACTAACCTTATTCAAAATGAAGTTCAATTAGACTGGCATGGTATCATGTGGGGAGTTTTGGCAGCAGCCTCATTCACCACAACAATGTTTACGGCAAACAGCGTGGCTACTGAAATTTCTTCGGCGCAACGTAGTCTATATATGTTGCTAGGTGGTGCAGTTATTGTGTTTTCCTTTTCGATCGCGACACAAGTTGCTCCATACAACTTTGATATATTCCTTAAATGGGGAATCGTTTTAGCTCTTTTTGGTACCATCATCCCCCCTATGCTGATGAATGCTGGTTTTCCACTTACGGGAATCGGACTAGGAAGCATTGTCTCGGCATTAGAACTTCCGGTTTCAGTAATGATGGCCTATTTCCTTTTAAGCGAAAATGTAGTAGCAACACAATGGCTTGGTATCATTTTAATTGTTTTGGCCATAGTAATAATGAATGTGAATTTTAAAAAACGAAAGAATTAACTACCGTTTTTAATTAAAAACATATTCATTTAATATTCCTAAATTAGCAACTGTACCAAATTCAAATTACTACATTATGACTTTACCATGGCATCTTTATTTAATGGCTTTGATTTATACCGTTGCGGGACTCAATCATTTTAGAAGTCCTAAAATGTATGAAAGGATAATACCTCCTTATTTTCCTAATCCTAAATTATTGAATTTAATAAGTGGTTTTGCTGAAATCATACTGGGAATATCGCTAATGATTCCAATGCTTTCAAATTATGCTGCTTGGGGAACTATCGCATTACTAATTGCTGTATTTCCTACTCATGTCTATATGTACCAAAATGAAAAAGCAGGAATGAAATTGCCAAAATTCGTTTTACTTTTACGTATGCCATTACAACTGGCTTTGATTTACTGGGCTTATATCTATACCTAAAAGAATTAAACGTGGCAGTCAAGCGCATCCAGAATACCTATCGAAATTAGAGTTGCAGAATTAAAAGTCACTGTCAAAATGCTATGACAAATTACTTTCTACAGATTGTAATTACAACAGTATCTTTTCGATTTGGATTCCCTTTTTTGGAACATTTAAAAAGCTTTCAAAATAGAATATCATCTATGAAGCTGACACTCATATAAAAATGAAAGAACGAATCAATCACAGAATCTATTAAAAATACCTTGTAGAAAACCATGCACTTTCAAAAAGTTATAAATACTATAAAAAAAATTGCTATTTAGGTGAGAAGTAAATATTTTTTTATTAATATTGGTGTCTGATTTAGAATCAATTATATTAATCACTAAAAACAAATTGAATTAATTTTCACCTGATGAAAAAGAGTAACCGCAAAGAATTGACCTGGGAACAAACAGAAAAACTTGTTACAATGGCTTTAGAAGAAAAGAATCCTTTTGAAATTATCAAAAAAGAATTTGGTCTAGCCGAAAAAGAGATTCTGGAAATAATGAAAAAGAAGATGCCCGCAGAAAAATTTGAAATGTGGAAAAAGAAAGCTACCGCAAACAAACCAAAACCGAAACCAATTAAAATCGATGATTTTGATGAAGATTTGGACGGTAAGTACTACATAAAAAATAAATTGGATTAACCAATTAAAAGACACTCTTAATAAGAGTGTTTTTTTTTGTAAAAATTTAAAGAGTCAAAATTCCTCAATAGACTGTAACAATTCTAGGTTTTGAAAGTCTAACCAGTAAATCAAACTAACAAAAATGAAAAGAATAATTTACGTATTTGCATTCGCATCCGTTTTATGGAGCTGTAAGTCAGTCGGCTCGATAACAACAGCGACTTCAATCAAAGAACAGGTTCAGGTAGCAATAAACATCATTGACATTAAAGACGATAAAGTGATGGTTACGGTAAAAGCCCCATCAATTACTACAGATGAAATTACGTATCATATCCCAAAAACAGTTCCTGGAACTTATTCAGAGGACAATTACGGAAGATTTGTAGATGACTTAAAAGCTTACGACAAAAAGGGAAATTTATTAGTAGTAAAAAATATAGATGCTAATTCTTGGTCCATATCAAAAGCGAAAAACCTAGATAAAATCACTTATTTAGTAAATGATTCCTTTGATACTGAAAAAGGGACCGGTTTTGGTCAAGACGATGTTTTTTCGCCTGCAGGCTCAAACATAGATGCTGGTAAAAACATAATGTTAAATACTCATTGTTTTGTTGGCTACTTCACTAATTTCATGTCTACACCATACAAAGTAGCCATTTCGCATCCAGCAGAAATGTGGGGAGCAACTTCAATGACTGATATAGATGCAAGTGACACAAATGATGTTTTTATAACCTCTCGTTACGCAGAATTAGTTGAAAACCCAATCATGTACTCAAAGCCAGACCATACTTCATTTATTGTTGACGGAATGGACATTAATATCAGCGTTTATTCTCCTACTGGAAAAGTTACAGCCGAAAGTATAACGCCAGAGATGAAAACAATGATGACAGCACAAAAACATTTTTTAGGAAAAATAAATTCTACCAAAAAATACAGTGTATTATTGTATCTATCGACAATGAAAGAGGATGATGCAAAAGGTTTTGGTGCTTTGGAACATCCAACTGCAACTACCGTTGTTTTACCTGAAGTAATGCCTAAAGAAGAATTAGTAAAATCGATGAAAGATGTGGTTTCGCATGAATTCTTTCATATCGTAACACCACTGAGCATTCACTCTAAAGAAATTCAAGACTTTGATTATAACGATCCAAAAATGTCAAAACACTTATGGATGTATGAAGGAGTTACAGAATACTTTGCCAATCTGTTTCAAATCAACCAAGGACTAATTACTGAGGACGATTTCTATAGCCGTATTTCAGATCAGATTGAAAGAGCAAACGCAATGGACGATACCATGTCATTCACAACTATGAGTGCCAACGTATTAACACAACCATACAAAGATCAATATATAAATGTATACCAAAAAGGGTCCCTAATTGGAATGTGCTTAGACATTATCATTAGAGAAAAAAGCAATGGAGAAAGAGGAATTCTTGATTTGATGCAAAAACTATCCACTGAATATGGTGTTTCAAAACCATTTAACGACGATGAACTTTTTGCAAAAATAACTTCCTTGACTTATCCAGAAGTAGGTGCATTTTTAGCCACTTATGTTGCCGGAACAACTCCGATTCCTTACGATGACTATTTCGCAAAAGTAGGATTATCAAGGTCTACAACAAAAACTCCTGCTAATGTTTTTCTAAAGGGTCAAAAACCATACATCACGGTCGATCCACAAACAAAAGAAATCATTGTTTTGCCAAATATTGAACTAAATGACTTCTATACTTCTTTAGGATTAAAAGGCGGTGATGTAATACTTGCTGTAAACGACAAAGCGTACTCATTGGAAAACATATATGACATGATTGGCGCAAGTCAAAACTGGAAAGAAAACGATGCTATAACCGTTAAAATAAAACGCGACGGTACAATGCAAACCATTAAAGGAAAAGTAAAACTACCTTATGAAGAAAAACAACTGCTAAAGGAAACTGACACTTCAAAATCACAATTAAAAGAAGCTTGGTTAAAAGCTTAATTTCAAATAAAAGTTTAAAAATCCCGATATAGAAATATATCGGGATTTTTTTTATAAAATTTCGATAAATTAGTCTCTTAACTTTCCAACTATTTTCTTTATTTTGCAGCAAAATATATAACCAATGAAAAAAATAATTCTTGCATTCGTTTCACTTGTGCTACTAGCATCTTGTGATAAAAATGAATCAAAAGCAAACTTGCATATTACCGGAAATATCAAGGGCCTAAAGAAAGGAACTTTATACATCCAAAGAATTGTCGATACGGCTCTTGTGGCAATAGACACAATTACTATTGACGGCAGCTCTAAATTTGAAAGTGACATTGACTTAAAATCTCCTGAAATGTTGTATTTGTTTCTAGATAGAGGAACAAGTAACTCATTAGACAATAACTTGGTGTTTTTTGCTGAACCAGGAATCATCAACATAGATACCGACTTAGAATCCTATATTTCAGACGCAAAGATCACTGGTTCTAAAAATCACGATCTATACGAAGAGTATAAAAAAATCAATTCTCGTTTTACAGACGAAAAACTAACCTTAATTGAAAAAAAGTTCAATGCCATCAAAAGCAATAATACAAAATCAATTGACAGCTTAAATGCAAAACAAGACTCAAACATAAAGAGAAAGTATTTATTTGCGACGAACTTTGCCATAAACAATAAAGACTACGAGGTAGCCCCTTATATAGCTTTATCCGAGATTTATGACATCAATATTAAATACCTGGATACAATTCAAAAATCAATGACTCCAAAAGTAGCACAATCGCTTTACGGGAAGAAATTAACCGAATATGTAGCTAATATCAAAAAACAAAAATAAATCGATTAGAAACTCTATTTCGATTGTTTGTCAAAATGCAAAAACGTCTCGTGAAAATCGAGACGTTTTTTTTTTGGTCCAAGAAGTAAAAACCAATTTCTGAACTGGTTTAAAATAAAAAACCACCTAACAAAAGTTCGGTGGTTTTACGATGAGCCGGCGGAGGGACTCGAACCCACGACCTGCTGATTACAAATCAGCTGCTCTAGCCAACTGAGCTACGCTGGCGTCTCATTACGGGTGCAAATATACA
>NZ_AHKF01000004.1 GCF_000252125.1 Flavobacterium frigoris PS1
GTGCAAAAGTACCACCTTTATTGTATAATTCAAGCTTTTTAAATGCCTTTTTTTGATGTTTTTTTAACTTTAATTTTAAGCGACTGAAAACCCGTGTTTTGAACACGAAAGTTTTTTTCAGCCCTCCCGATTTTGAAGTACAGACACAAAACCACCCGACGAAAAGAAAGCCCTGCCGGAATTGCCTTGACTATACATACTATATAAATGCACAAATCCTGCGCTCCCTCCCTGTCTAAAAGAAAGAGAGCGTTACAAAAGTCATTTATCCATATCTACCTAATTAAATAGATAACCTTTCCCTTACTAAGCTATCCTCAAAGGAAAGACATAGTTCACAAAAGCGATTTAACCCTCTATACTATAATAAGTATACAAACTCTCCGCCACGGTAACTAATTTTCAGAACTCTTTCAAGAAAAAAAAAAATCTAAAGAAGTGGTTTAACTGTATCCCTATAAATACAGTCTTATGCTACAAGACAAATACTGTCTTTATCGCCGCTACATTTTACATCTATATAAAATGAAAGATAGCTGAACTCAATTTCACCACAACACTCTTTCTTTCTCACAAGTACTTAATTCATCGATTACAGCAAATACACTATTAAGCACCATTTCCCTAGCCCTGATAGAAGCAAAAATCCTTATATGCCGGGCTTCGACATATAAGATTGTAGCGAATAGCAGGAAACAGCTCCTAAAAAACTTAAAAAGAAAAGCATACAAATTGATTTCATACCTATATATGGAACAAACCTTGCATATATATTGTATCTGTTTTTGTAATAGACTATATTTGCAAGCTTAAATTAACAAACAATGATTAAGATTACTTTGCCCGATGGGTCAGTTAAAGAGTTCGCGTCAGACGTAACTCCTATGGAAGTTGCTAAAAGCATTAGTGAGGGCTTTGCCAGAAATGTAATTTCGGCTTCCTTTAATGGTACAACAGTTGAAACAACGACTCCTTTGACTACGGATGGCAGTCTTATATTATATACCTGGAATGACTTAGAAGGGAAGAAAGCTTTTTGGCATTCGACTTCGCATGTCATGGCACAGGTTCTTGAAGAAATGTACCCTGGTATCAAATTAACACTTGGACCTGCAATTTCGAACGGATTTTATTATGACGTCGATTTTGAAGACCAAAAGATCACTGATGCTGATTTTAAAAAAATAGAAGATCGTGTTCTTGAGATTTCGAGAGGCAAACACGAATTCAAATTACGTCCTGTTTCTAAAGCAGAAGCATTAGACCTGTATAAGGATAATGTTTACAAAACGGAGATGATTTCCAATCTTGAAGACGGGACTATTACATTTTGTGATCATGATACTTTTACTGACTTATGTCGCGGTGGTCACATTCCGAATACCGGGATAATCAAAGCGATGAAAATCATGAGTGTTGCCGGTGCTTACTGGCGAGGTGATGAGAAAAACAAACAGTTGACTCGCGTTTACGGAACTTCTTTTCCAAAGCAAAAGGATTTAACGGAATACTTATTATTGCTTGAAGAAGCAAAAAGACGTGACCATAGAAAACTAGGAAAAGAGTTGGAGTTGTTTGCTTTCTCAGCAAAAGTAGGTCAAGGTTTGCCTTTGTGGTTGCCAAAAGGGGCTGCTTTGAGAGAAAGACTGGAGCAATTCTTGAAAAAAGCACAGAAAAAAGCAGGATATGAGCAAGTAGTTACTCCACATATTGGTCAAAAAGAATTATATGTCACCTCTGGGCATTATGCTAAGTATGGAGCAGATAGCTTTCAACCAATAGGAACTCCAAATGAAGGAGAAGAGTTTTTACTGAAACCTATGAACTGCCCTCATCACTGTGAGATATACAATGTACGACCATGGTCATACAAAGATTTACCAAAACGTTACGCTGAGTTTGGAACTGTTTACAGATATGAACAAAGCGGAGAGCTTCATGGTTTAACACGTGTACGTGGCTTTACTCAAGATGATGCACATATTTTTTGTACTCCAGAGCAGTTGGACGAAGAATTTAAAAAGGTAATTGACTTGGTACTATATGTATTTGGTTCTTTAGGATTTGAAAACTTTACCGCTCAGATTTCACTTAGAGATAAAGAGAACAGAGAAAAGTACATAGGAACAGATGAAAACTGGGAGAAAGCAGAGAATGCAATCATCAATGCTGCTGCCGATAAAGGTTTGAATACAGTTGTTGAATATGGTGAAGCCGCTTTCTATGGCCCTAAGTTAGATTTTATGGTCAAAGATGCTCTAGGTAGACAATGGCAATTAGGTACTATTCAGGTGGATTACAACCTACCAGAACGTTTTGATTTGACTTACAAAGGATCTGATAACGAATTACATAGACCAGTTATGATTCATAGAGCTCCTTTTGGCTCAATGGAACGCTTTATAGCAATCTTACTAGAACACACTGCCGGAAATTTCCCACTTTGGTTGATGCCAGAACAGGCTATTATATTGTCTTTAAGCGAGAAATATGAAATATATGCCAAAAAAGTTTTAGATTTGCTAGAAAATCACGAAATTCGCGCCACGATTGACAACCGAAACGAAACTATTGGTAAGAAAATTAGGGATGCTGAAATGCAGAAGATCCCGTTTATGCTGATTGTAGGAGAAGAAGAAGAAAAAAACGGCACCATTTCTATCCGTCGTCATGGACAAGAAGGAAAAGGTAATATCACTATTACAATAGAGGAATTTGCCGCAATAATTGATGAAGAGATTAAAAAAACATTAAAAGTATTTACAGTTTAACTTAAATTATAAAGTCATAGCAATAAGAAGCAACAGAGGTTACCAACCTCGCGTAGAAAAAAAGGATGCCCACAGAATCAACAACAATATTCGTGGTATACAAGAAGTACGTCTTGTAGGTGAAAATATAGAGCCTGGAGTTTTTAAACTTTCAGAAGCTTTACGTTTAGCGGATCAATTTGAACTAGATTTAGTTGAAATTTCACCAAATGCTGAACCGCCAGTGTGTAAGATTATGGATTACAAGAAATTTGTTTACGAACAAAAGAAACGTGATAAAATCTTAAAAGCAAAATCTACACAGGTAACTGTAAAAGAGATTCGTTTTGGTCCTCAAACTGATGAGCATGATTATGAATTTAAGAGAAAGAATGCTGAAAAATTCTTAAAAGAAGGTGCTAAGCTGAAGGCTTTTGTATTCTTTAAAGGACGTTCTATTATCTATAAAGATCAAGGTCAAATCTTATTATTAAGATTGGCTACGGATTTAGAGGAATTTGGTAAAGTGGAAGCGATGCCTGTTCTAGAAGGAAAGAGAATGATTATGTTCATTGCTCCTAAGAAAAAGAAATAAGTCGTAAAGTCGAAGGTCTAAGGTCAAAAGTCAGCTACTGACATCAGGCACTAGATATTCATACTTTAGACTAGAAAATAAGTAAGTAAGAATAAATTAAAATACTAGGAAAAAATGCCTAAAATGAAAACCAAATCTAGCGCCAAGAAACGATTTAAAGTTACTGGTTCTGGAAAGATTAAAAGAAAGCATGCTTTTAAAAGTCACATCTTGACTAAAAAATCTAAAAAACGTAAATTAGCTTTGACACATTCAGCGCTAGTTCACAAATCAGATATGAAAAGCATCAAACAACAATTAAGAATTATATAATTAGTCGGACGTCTTAGAGTTATACCGTCACTAAGCCACGTGCCTTTTGATATTTGACTTTAAAAACATTTGACTAAAGAAATTCTTTAGGTTAAAACAATTTAAAATAACCTTGGAGTATGGCCTTTAAGTTCTCTTGATTCAATTCGGGACGCCTGCTACAAAAAAACAATAAAATTATGCCAAGATCGGTAAATTCAGTTGCAAAAAGAGCAAGAAGAAAAAAAATAATGAAGCTAGCCAAAGGTTACTTTGGTAGACGTAAAAACGTTTGGACAGTAGCTAAGAATGCGGTAGAGAAAGCAATGTGCTACGCTTACCGTGACAGAAAAGTGAACAAAAGAAATTTCCGTGCATTATGGATTCAACGTATCAATGCTGGAGCTAGATTGGAAGGAATGTCTTACTCACAATTCATGGGTAAAGTAAAAAAGCATAATATCGAATTGAACCGTAAAGTTCTTGCTGATTTAGCTATGAACCACCCTGAAGCTTTCAAAGCTGTACTTAATAAAGTAAAATAAACGTTTTATCAACTCAATTTAGCTTACTTACTTATAAAGAAACCCCATTAGCCACGGCAAATGGGGTTTTTTGTTTTTCAAATATTCTGATATATTAAAAAAGCCTATACTCAAGGGCCTACAAACTGCATACCCCATTAGCGTAATAATTAACTACACCCTACTGCGCCTCACTTCTCGTTAGCTTAAGCGTACCAAAGCTAATCTAGTTTTCTTTTCAAAAATACTTCTGTATCAAACTGTTACCAACCAATAAGACACTTTCAGCAAAAAAAGCGAAAAACGACCTCAAAATGTGGAAAACCGTATACATCCTATAAAAGGAACTATTACTTTTGATCTCAGATTAAACGAAGACTTAAAAAAAAACTTATCACTTTCAAATATAATAGCTCACTCATGTTTAAAAAAGTTCTAATAGCCGAAGATTTAGACAGTATAAGCAACGCTGTCGAGCAAGCATTAATAGCCCTTTCTATCACAGAGATAGATCATGCAAGATACTGCGATGATGCTTTATTAAAAATAAAAAAGGCACTCCAAGACAAAGTTCCCTATGATCTCCTAATTAGCGATTTATCGTTCAAGACTGACCATCGAGAAAACAAACTGACTTGCGGTGACGAACTCATTGAAGCGGTAAAAAAAATACAACCAAATATTAAAACAATAGTATTTTCGATTGAAGATAAGTCCTATAGAATAAAATCTCTTTTTAACAATTTAGGAATTAATGCCTATGTTTCAAAAGGTCGCAACAGTATTCCACAGCTTCAGAAAGCCATTCAAAGCATTTATTCCACTGATGAGAAAGTACTATCTGCAGAATTGTCTCATGCTTTAAGAGATAATTCTTTACTCGAAATCGAATCGTATGACATCACTCTATTAAAATTACTATCTAAAGGATATATCCTGGATGAAATTTCTTCAGAACTTAAAAACTCAGGCATCATACCAAATGGTAGTAGTAGCATAGAAAAACGCATCAATAAACTTAAAATATACTTCAAAGCGAATAACAATGTGCATCTTATCGCTATATCCAAAGATTTAGGTTTAGTATAAGTCGCCTCTATTATTCCTTCAAAAGACGTAAGCCTAACCACTTGAACATGTCACTTGATTTTAAATATTCTCTTTATTATTTTCTTTACGGTTTACCGTAAGGAAAGCGTACTTAATGTTTCTATGTTTGCGTGATTTTAACTTCATATATCATTAGACATGGAAAATAACGACACAATAATCATCACAATTGAAGATATCAAAAATCAAGTTAAAACTGCAAAATGGACCGCACGTCTTGATGACTATAATAATTATGTAAAAGAATATATCAAACACTATAAGAAGTCATTGAATGGAAATCCAATTTCACTGGCGAAATATCCGTACATGAAAATAAAATCTGAGCTATTAGCTAAACGACTACAAAAAGCCCAGGATAAATCTATTTTAAACGCGAAACAAATCAAAAAGTTTTCGAAGATAAAAACAAAAATAGCCAATGCTTGTTGTGAATAAATCTACTTTAAAAAAGCTAAATCATTCGCAGTTCTTATATCACTTATTGTTCTTACAAGAGCTTATTTATTAGCCTAACAGTATTTACAGTCATACCAGCTCTACTAAATAAATACATTCTGAAACAACTATAATACTTAAAGCTGTAATTCAATCCTGTCACTTTAACTGATTCGAGTTCTGTTTTTTTTTCGTCGAATGGGGTTTACCGTAAAGAAGTGCCAATTATTGGCAGTACGTTTGTCACAACTAAGTGGACAGCCAACGAAATACACAACTATGTATAATTCACTTCTATATTTAGAACCTAAAAAAATTGAATAAATAAAAATGTGAAAAAATAACCGAAAAATTAAAACAATCCCAAAAAAAATGCCCCATGTACATTAATTCAAAAATAGATCAAATTGTTATCGACAATGACCGATTACACATCACATATAAATCAGGAACGAAAAACGACATACTGATCTCAGACTTAAAAGATATCTTCATTACTGTAAACAAAATCAACCCCCTTTATGAGTTTGCTATAATTATGTCTTCAATAATTATAGCTCTTTTTGCATTTTTCCACTTACAAGCTAACCTCATTTTAATTATCTCATCTTTATTGATTATCCTGACAATAGTAAAAACGAACAACTATAAGCGATATGGAATAAAGATAAATCTAAAGAACGGAATATCTATCATAAAACGCATACCCCTAAAATCAAAAAACGATACTATCGATTTTGTAAATGAAGTTAAAAAAAAAGTTTATAACAGTAAAATAGAAAAATCTAATATACTCTAGCAAGCAGTACACTAGATAGTGCTTGACAACTAGATAAAAATAGCTAATTAGCCTTACAATAGCACCATGAATACCTAACTCCAAAAACAGTACTACTATAATAAATATTGCATTCCAATCTATAAAAAAAGTCTTCTTCAAAGGAGGTTTTCCGTAACCAAAAAAGTGACCACCCTAATTTTTTTAAAAATAAACGTAATGATTCGTAGTATAACCCCCGTTAGTTTAATTGTCCTAAGTCTGTCAATCGCTTTCATGACTTGCACCAACGACAATAAATTCAAAAATAAAAGCCATAATACAGTCGAGTCTAAAAATTACGACCAACAAATTTTGCCAGAACCTAATAAGAACCATATTGATTCAATGTTTGACTATGAAATTAATAAAAAGCGATTTAGTAAAATAGAAAACAATTACCATGTTCATGGTACTGATGAAGATGGTAATAAAGTCACCGGCACAATAACTATGGACGGTAAAGCGGGAATAGGTATGCTTCGCAGCTATGAGGCGAAGGGAATAGAAATTGTTGGGGAACGCACCAGTCGCAAGGCGTTACTAGCCACGGACGTACATGGATATGAATATCAATTAAAATTAGACGATTATTAACACTTACTTTATAGTACACCCCTAGATTTTTGCTAGTACAATATAACTGCTGTACGTAAAGCCAATTATCATAAATATTTGATTAATTTGCACCATATTACACCTCCTGTTCTATCCAAATAAATGAAAAAATTCATTTCGATATTCATACTTCTTTTTTGTTCCGTTCTTCACTCCCAAACCAAACTTCTATCTTGGAATTTAGAAAACTTCGGGAAATCAAAGTCCAAAATTGAAATTGAATTCATTGTAGAAACAGTTCGTGACTATGACATTATTGCAATCCAAGAGGTTGTTGCAGGCTACGGTGGCGCGCAAGCTGTTGCTCAGCTTGCTGATGAACTCAATCGAAAAGGGGCCAAATGGGACTATGTTATCAGTAATCCAACAAGCGGAAATGCGTATAAAAAAGAACGGTATGCTTTTATTTGGAAAGCAAACAAGCTTAAAAAAATAGGCCGCGCTTGGCTTGAAAACAAATACCATCTAGAGATTGAAAGAGAACCCTACTACTGTACGTTTCAACATAACAGCAAGCAATTTACTTTAGTCAATTATCATGCGATAACCAAAACCAAGCAACCTGAGCGTGAGATAAAATATTTCAAGTATTTACCTGCTGAATATCCTAGTTTGAATTTAATATTTACTGGTGATTTTAATTGTCCACAATCCCATACGGTATTCAATCCACTAAAAAAAATGGGGTATCAGTCAATTTTAGTTGGGCAAAAAACCTCCCTGAAACAAAAATGTAAGAACAATAAATGTCTTTCCTCTGAATTTGACAATATCTATTACAAAACTGCAAAAACTAAGAAACTTAAATCGGGAATTATTTCATTTTACAAAAACTTCAGTACGTTGAAAGAAGCTAGAAAAATATCTGATCACATTCCAATCTGGTTTGAATTTTCGTTGAATTGACATCTACTAAAATACCGACATTCCGGTTTTTGTAGTCAATAATTCCAAAGCATGCATACCTAATTCTGAATTTCCTTTCTTATTTAATTTGGGAGACCATGTGGCAACTACAAAATTTTTAGGGAATAAAGCGACAATACCACCTCCGATTCCACTTTTACCCGGCAACCCTACCTTATAAGTAAACTCACCAGACTCATCATAAAAACCGCAGGTTTGCATTAGAGCATTGAGTCTCTTGACTTGACTTTTGGTCAAAATTTGTTTTCCATCTTTACTTTTACCTTCATTAGCAAAAAAGAAGAAAGAATGCGCCAACTCTTTGCATGACATTTCTATCGAACATTGATGGAAGTAAAAATCCAGCACTTCGTCAACATCATTTTCGATATTTCCAAAAGACTTCAAGAAATTGGCCAAAGCTGCATTTCTAAAACGCGTGTCTTTCTCGGATTGGGCCACAGCTAAATTATAATTAATAGTTGGACTTCCTGAAATCATCCTAATATATTCTAGAAAATCATCCTTTGGATTATCCAGACATGAAACTAACATATCAGCAATAACGATAGCACCAGAATTTATGAATGGGTTTCTTGGGATTCCTTTTTCATATTCTAATTGGATAAGGGAATTAAAAGCACTTCCAGACGGTTCCACCCCAACTCTTTTCCAAATTTTCTCATCTAAAAAAGAAAAAGCCAAAGCCACCGTTAGTGCTTTAGAGATACTTTGAATAGAAAATTTTTCCTCACTATCACCTATTCCGAAATCTTCTCCGCTTATAGTTGTCAAATGAATTCCAAATTTGTTTGGGTTGACTTTAGCTAATTCCGGTATCGTCACGGTTACATTCCCTATACTTGAAAATGTATTTGAATCCTGTACTATTTCTTGTAAAATCGTTTTGAAATCCATTTGCTCAATAAAATTGAAAATTAATTCATGATAGAAAATCTACCATTAGGTTTTTTGTTTTTTCTTTCTAGCAGCAGGGAATAGCACGTTATTCAGTATCAATCGATAGCCTGGCGAATTAGGATGCAAATCCAAAACAGTAGGACTATCTCCCACATGATGTTGAAAATCCTCGGGGTCATGACCTCCAAAAAAAGTAAACATTCCTTTGCCTTTTTCACCGTGGATATAACGTGCTTCACCATTAAGTTCGCAACTTCCCATAATCAACACATTAGACTTTATTAACGCAGCATCAAAAGAAGTCGTCTGCCCCATAAACCCCTTTACCAACTGAGTATGATTTTGACACAACATACTAGAAACAGGATCCCATTTTGCAGAAAATTCCATCAGCGTAAAATAATCTTTATCCATCGGAATTCTTCTCTTTTCGGTCATGTCAATATCCGAAAATTCATATTTCTCTGGTCTTCTCTCCAATATGAAATCTTTAAAGGCAAAGGAATTACCATAATTCATCTTCGACTGATAATTTGCTTCACTTTGATCCCCGTCAAACATAGGTTCGCATATATCAACTCCATCAGCTGCCAAAGCAATATCAAAACTATCAGTTGCAGAACACATCGCAAACATGAATCCACCACCAATAACAAAATTCTTAATTTTATTAGCAACAGCTAATTTTTCTTGGGATACTTTTTTATACCCTAATTTAATAGCTAGTTCCTCTGCTTCATTTTTTTGCTCAATATACCAAGGCACATTTCTATACGCACCAAAAAACTTTCCGTACTGTCCTGTAAAATCCTCGTGGTGCAAATGCAGCCAATCATAAAGCACTAACTGATCACTTAAAACTTCCTCATCATAAATTGCTGTAAATGGAATTTCGGCATATGTTAAAACTAAAGTAACCGCATCATCCCATGGCTTTTTGCCTTTCGGAGTGTAAACGGCAATTTTTGGTGCCTTTTCAAGAATAACGGTTTCCATATTTTGCGATGGACTAGAAATTACTGCAAGAATCTTTTCTTCTTCACTATCTGAAAGAATTTCAAAACTCACTCCGCGAATCTGGCATTCCTTTCGTATTTCTGATACATCTGGTAATAAAAATGACCCACCACGATAATTGAGTAACCAACTGGCCTTGTAATTTTTTTCTAAACACCAAAATGTAATCCCATACGCTTTCAGATGATTCTGTTGCGAATTATCATCCATAGGTAACAAAATAAAAGAAGCTTTTGTACCCATTGAAATTAATAAGAAAAAGAAACACACTATATTTTTGGACAACATTTTAAACTATTTTATATCAAAGATAGAAAAGGAAAAGCTTTAAATTACTTAAAACTAGCTTTAAAAAGAAACTGAATTATAAAGAATATATCAAACAATAAAAAACACGTAAAAACACGCGCACATAACTAGATTGTAAATCTTAAATTTGTTTAAGTTATTAGTAATCATAAAGAAAAGCCACCATGAATATCAACAACAATCCCAGCACATTTAATAGTTTCAACATCCTTAAAAAAGTAGGTGCCTTAGTGCTCGTAACCCTTATTATTGCTTTTTACGCTTTGTCAATAAATTTTCTTCTTTCATGATTTTTAATACTTTGAAAAGAATCCTTTTTTTTTATTGATTGAAATCTCATGATCTATCCATGAAACTCTTCATGGGCAAAAATCTATAAACCAGCAATTTCAAATACTACTAAACATACGACCACAAAATACCTCTATCTTAAGATTCGCTTTTAAGCAATGTAATTAAAAAATGTGGTCAGTCACAAAAAAGTATTCCCTAAATACACTTCTAAAAGAAATTAGAAACAGGTATAAACACGTATGCCCATATTAAATACTAGTATTAAATTTGGACATAAAAATTAAAAAAACGTCTTTATGAACCACGATGAAGAAAAAAACCCCTTCAAAAGCTTAAAATTAGTGCAAAAACTAGGGCTCTTACTACTGATAATCACTATTATAACATTTTATGTCCTTTCAATTCAACACATAATGCAGTAATACCGAAACCTTAAAATTATCCCATTTAAAAATGGAATATCCCTTATTCAATAATTACGATATCATTTTGCATCGCATAAACGACTAATCCCGCACTATTTTTCGACCCGGTCTTAAGTAGTAAATTATTTCTGTGCCCTTCTACAGTTCTTGGACTTATAAAAAGTATTTCGCCAATTTCTAAATTAGTCTTTTGCTCACAAATTAATTGCAGTACTTCTATTTCCCTGCTAGTAAGAAAATTACTATCCAGCGTACTTTTATTATTTTTAGAAATGGAGTCTGTTTGTTTAATTACCTTAAGAACCTTTTCATTATAATAAAAACCTTTTAATGCAACTTGATTAATGGTTTTCAAGAGTTCTTGAGGTGTGGTGTTCTTTACCAAATAAGATACTGCACCCACATTAATCATATTCGCTACAAAAGAAGGCGTATCGTAGCTGGTCAATGCAATAATTTTTATTTCTGGAAACTCCTTGTGTAAAATTTTAGTCGCTTCTACACCATTTAATAATGGCATTTTTAAATCCATAATAATAATGTCAGGATGACTCTCGTTTTCGTTCAAAAAAGTGATAAGCTCCGCCCCATTAGAAGCTTCCTGAATAATATCGATATTTTCTTCCCTGCCCAAAAGAAAGGATATCCCTTTCCTAAACAGTACTTCATCGTCAACTAACATTATTCTGATACGATCATCCATAGTTTAAAAATTAAAAACAACTTGTATTCCTTTATTTAATTCTGATTCAAAGGTTATCATTCCATTTAACAAATCTACTCTACTTTCAATATTTTTCATCCCAAGTCCATTTTTATTTTCCTTGGAATTGACATCAAAACCAACACCATCATCCGAATATCTACAATTAACTCCTCCATTTATATTTTCGAATAAAACGCTTATGTTCTTAGCTTTTCCGTGTCGCAGAGAATTATTCATAAGCTCCTGTAAAATCCTAAAAACATGTAGATGTCTGTCATTATCCGCTTTGTCAAATTCCACTTCATTCTTGTAATTAACCTGCACGGCTTTACTACATATAAATTCTAAACATAATTCTTCTACACCAGCATCAAGACCAAACTGATCAAAAACCGGCGGTAATAAATCATGGGCAATCCTTCTGGTATTCTCCAGTGCTTTCCCTACCAAATCAATAATATTTTTCGTGATTTCTGAAATCTCATTATCCAATAAATTTGGCGTATTCAACAAATAGCTATTTAAAGAAACAATATTCAATTTAGAACTAATATCATCATGTAGATCTTGCGCAATTCGTTTTCGTTCGTCTTCCTGAGTAATAATTACAGCTCGTAACTGCTCTCTTTGATGTTGAATCACTAAACTTCTTTTCTCTACCTCCTTTTGGATAATCTTTTTTCGAGAATAGTAGAAAAAGACAACTAAAACTATTGCGACAACGATAAAGAAAAGAGAACTGTATAAAATAATCAATACTAATTCTTTTTCATAAGCTGGATTTATTTTCATCTTAACTATTTAATTTCTTTTTTGAATAACTTTTTTTCCATTCTACAAATATGAATACGTGATAAACGATGTATAGAAAGGAATTGAAAATCCAAGGCAGTTGATTTATTTCCGGATTTAAGGAAATCATAAAATTTCCTGCAAGAAACAAAATCGTACTCCCAAATAAATACATGACTACACCTATATTAATATAGTAGAACTCTTTCTTTTCATTTAATAGATTAAAAAAATGAAAAACGGCATATATAATGATCACAAAAGAAGTTACGAATATTTCAAGCAAATTGAATTCAAAAAACAAACTTGGGTTATTAAAATACTGCCATCCCAAAATTAATAAAACTGTAATCGAAGCTCCTTTAACTATTTTTCTCTGCAAATCTACTTTCTTCAGTAGGTTGAAATAAAATAGGGTCAATATCACAAATTGACCAATGAAATAAAAGTGTGATAAAAACAAATTATTTGTCTTCTGTCGAATTAAAAGCTCAGACCAAATTTGTACTATAAGAATCAATCCTAAGTAAAAAACAAACAATCTATAAGCTTTCCCTCTATGAGCAATGCTTTTAAAAAAAAGGATGAAATTCAGTAATAAAAAAAAGTATCCTATGAATGCCAATATTTTATTCATGCGGTTTAAGTTAATAAAGGACTTGATGGGTCACAATCAGTTGGACACGGTCGCGTAAAATCATAAATATCATCTTGCTCTTCCTCATTAGTGCTAACACCAACAGTAATCATATCTTCATAAATTCCCCTATCTGGATTATATTTAGTCCCAACAATCATAAGTTTCTTCACATTATTATCATCAACCACAATATAAGCTCTCACAGCATTGTCACCTTCAACATGTCAGCTTTTCCATTTAGAAAACCAGCTGACCAATAATCTTTCGTGCAATTCGAGTTTTTTTTATTATTTACTAAATGTATTTCCTTTACCATTAATGTTAATTAAAAAAACTACTCCAAATATTAAAACACAAAAGCATACTGCTATTTAGGCAACTAACAAAGATTGGCTTATCATTATTCTATGGTAAGTTGTTCTTTTTTTGAAAAAGTCTTATACCATTCAAAAGCAATAAATAGCTGGTAAATAACATACAATAAAGCATTGGTTACCCAAGTTATTTTACTCATTTCAGCACTCATTAAAGCAGTAAGATTACCTACAAAAAACAGAATTGTGCTACCAAATAAATAGAGCATTATACCAATGTTTAAATAATAGAATTCCTTTTTACCACTTAACATATTGTAAAAATGAAAAACGCTATAAATAACTAATAGGAAAGAGGTTAAAAATATTTCGAACAAATTAAATTTAAAAAGCAAACTAGTATCTAAACTGTATTGAATCCCTAAAATAAAAAAGCAGCATATAAAACCAATATTTATAATTTTCTTTTGTAAAGAATTGGTAAAAAGTGATTTATAAAAGAGACTTAGCACTATAAATTGGCCTAAAAAATAAAAATGAGATAAAAAAAGATTGTTAATATTTAAACTTTGTAAAAAGAAAGATGGCAACTGGACAACTAAAATAATTAAAAGATAAATCGTAAATATTTTAAAAGCTCTGCCCTGTATCATAAATTTTAAACTAAATAAAATAAAATTTACAAATAGAAGAAAACAACCAATATTAGCCAATAAATCCCAAATATAGCTCATACTTAAACTTCTAAAGGACTACTAGGGTCATTATAAGGAGGGCACGGTTTTGTAAAATCATAGATATCATCAGCTTGTTCCCCAACACTTACATCTTTACCAGGAGTAGTGATTAGATCTTCGTATATTTTTGTTTCAGGATTATATTTTGTCCCTACAAACATTAACTTTTCGATATAAGTTGGTTTATCACCTTTCTGCTCAGCCTTCACTTTTTGAACACCAATATAGGCTCGAACATGAGTTCCCCCTTCTTCTAATAATTCTTTTAAATCAACTGCTGGAATTAAAAAAGCGTTTAACTCATGATGTTTATTGTATTTACCTTCTCTTTGAGTCCAGCGTTTCGCCCATTTTTGAGCGGTTTTTAATGGAATTGAGTTAATTGCAAATCCCACTTTTTCCGATAATTTTTCCAATGTGTTTTCTTTAGACATTAATATTTATTTTTTCAGTTCTTAAAAATCTAGTTATCAAAGAATATATTATACCGCTAAAGTAGTATTTTTTACGTTTTTAACATAAAAATACTGCAATTTATTAGTTGAAAAACGACGCAAAACACTTGGCATACTTCTACAAAAAATTCACTTAAAAAATAAGGCCCAAAAAAAGCCTGTTAAAACAGGCTTTTATATTATCTAAAATGGCATATCACTATCATCATCGTCGTCATTCAAATTACTTCCAAAGGCTTCATGTGGCGAAGGAAGATTTTTTGTTACAAACGGATTATCATCCTGATTCATTGACGAAGGTAAATCATCATAACCACCAGAATGATCCTCTAGGTTATCAAACTTTCCAAGATGTCCAATAAATTTTAATCGAACGTTTTCAATACTACCATTACGGTGTTTTGCAATCATAATTTCTGCCTGACCAGCGGTAGGTGAAGCTTCATCATCATCCCACTCATCAATTTTATAGTATTCAGGACGATATAAAAAGGACACGATATCCGCATCTTGCTCAATCGCACCCGATTCACGAAGGTCAGAAAGCAAAGGTCTTTTACTAGATCCACGAGTCTCAACGGCACGCGATAATTGGGAAAGTGCAATAACTGGCACATTCAATTCTTTTGCTAATGCTTTTAAGTTTCGAGAAATAGTAGAGATTTCTTGTTCTCTATTTCCTCCTCCTTTACCATTTCCTCCGGCAGTCATCAATTGCAAGTAATCTACAATGATGATTCGGATTCCGTGTTGTGAAACCAAACGTCTTGCTTTGGCACGTAAATCAAAAATAGAGAGCGAAGGCGTATCATCAATAAACAAAGGTGCTTTTTCCAAATTTTTAACTTTGGTACTCAATTGTTCCCATTCGTGTTTTTCCAGTTTACCTGTACGTAACTTCTCAGACGACAAACCGGTCTCAGACGAAATTAAACGAGTAATTAACTGAACTGATGCCATCTCAAGAGAGAATAACGCTACTGGCATTCCATAATCTATTGCCATATTTCTGGCCATAGATAGTACAAAAGCGGTTTTTCCCATCGCTGGCCTTGCCGCGATAATAATTAAATCACTTGGCTGCCATCCAGATGTAATTTTATCCAGTTTTTCAAAACCGGTAGCCACACCACTCAATCCTTCTTGACCGGCAATTTCTTCAATACGCTTTTTTGCTTGCAATACTAAACTCTGTGCCGTTTCAGAACTACGTTTAATATTCCCTTGAGTAACCTCATATAACTTAGATTCCGCCTTGTCTAATAAATCAAAAACATCGGCTGAGTCGTCATAAGAATCCTCAATTATTTCTGATGAAATACGGATCAAACTGCGTTGAATAAATTTCTGAAGAATAATCCTAGAGTGAAATTCAATATGAGCTGATGAGGACACCTTTTGCGTAAGCTGAATCAGGTAGAAATCTCCACCTGCTAAATCTAATTTGGCATTTTTTTTCAATTGTGCAGAGACTGTCAACAAGTCAATAGGCTGAGTCTCTGTAAACAACTGTACAATTGCTTCAAAAATATGTTTGTGTGCTTCTTTATAAAAAGCATCCGGCTGTAAAATGTCAATTACGTCATCTACTCCTTTTTTATCAATCATCATGGCACCCAGAACTGCTTCTTCCAGCTCTAATACCTGTGGTGGTAACTTCCCCTTTTCGAGGTTTATTATTGTCGTTTTATCAACCTTAATTGGGTTTACATTTTTGAAGTTTTCCATACAGCGAAAGTAACATAAAATTAAAAAATATTGCTGTTGACTTATTACAAATATCTGTTGATAAGTAACTCTTTTTTGTTTATAACCAAAAAAAAATCCGAAACGGCGAGGCTTCGGATTAGTTCTATGTTTGTAAGATTTTACTCTTTATACTCACCCATTTGACTGTATTTATCCATCCTTTGGGCAATTAAGTCCTTTGTTGATAAGTCTTTCAATTCATTATATCCTTTAGTGATATATTGCTCTACAGTTTTGAATGTGGTCTCTCTATCATAATGCGCTCCTCCTAATGGCTCAGGAATAATATCATCAATCAACTTTTGCTTTTTCATGTCAGATGAAGTCAGTTTCAAAGCTTCGGCAGCTTGTTCCTTGTACTCCCAGCTTTTCCATAAAATAGAAGAACATGATTCTGGTGAAATAACAGAATACCATGTGTTTTCCAACATATATACTTTGTCTCCTACACCTATTCCCAATGCTCCACCTGAAGCACCTTCACCTACAATAATAGTAATAATAGGCACTTTAAGACGAACCATCTCAAATATATTTCTTGCAATCGCTTCTCCTTGTCCGCGTTCTTCTGCTTCTAATCCTGGATAAGCTCCTGGAGTATCTATTAGCGTTAAAACAGGAATACCAAACTTCTCCGCCATTTTCATCAAGCGCAATGCTTTACGGTATCCTTCAGGATTTGCCATTCCAAAGTTTCTGTACTGGCGCGTTTTTGTATTGTACCCTTTTTGTTGTCCAACAATCATAAAGGATTGTCCATCAATTTTACCCAAACCACCTATCATGGCTTTATCATCTTTAAAGCCTCTATCTCCGTGAAGCTCTAGGAAAGTGTCTCCGCAAAGAGCTCTAATATGGTCTAGAGTGTAAGGCCTACTTGGATGTCTTGACAATTGTACACGTTGCCATGCTGTCAAGTTTTTATAAATATGCTTTTTTGTTTCTATTAGTTTCTTGTTGATTTGCTTACACGTATTGGTAACATCAACATCAGATTCCTGACCGATCACTTGACATTTTGCTAACTGATCTTCTAGTTCTTTTATAGGAAGCTCAAAATCTAAATATTCCATAGGATTTGTGCGTTTTCGTTTTTAATTTGGAAGTGCAAATATAAAATATTAAATCATTCATAATGCTATATTTTCTATTTAAGTCTCAAAACCCTGCGCCAACACTTTCAAAAATAGTTAAATACATTTCAAAAACGGGGGCGTATTTCTATATTTAAAACTGTTAAATAATTCTAAACAAATGCATTAGCTCATTTAAAGATAAGTATGGAAAGTGATTTCATATTTGGACTATCAAACCACAATATTTAGTATTTCACTATTGTTTGCTCGCCAACTCACTTCTTGACTTGTATGCTTTTAAATATTCTCCTTTGGGTGTTCCGTCATCAAATGAACTGAATGTAATCAACGTCCTCACCCCTTGCCGTGCGGCCTCGTTAGTAAAACTTTCATATTCTATTCGGTATAGCGCAGCATACATTTCGGCTCTACCTGTGCCATGGTAACAATGTATTAATACTGGATAGTTGTCCTTGTTATCCATTATTTTGGTAAAAACCGCTATATTTTCTTTATTGGGCACCTGCTCTGATGGATTACTAAAATAGTTCACCCCTCCTATTTTTGCCACTGCTGTTTTTTCGGCCTGTAATTCACCAGGTATTTCTGGGTTTAAAACCAAATCATTTGTCCCAGGCATTCGCAAATCAACAATTGATTTAATATGGTATTCCTTGACATAACTAGCAATTTGATCTGGAGGAATAACGCCCGATTTATATACTTTGCCTTCAGTAATAGTTTCAAAATTATGGTTGATATTCATATCGTAAACATACTTACACACCAATATCATCAGGACACCGAATATTGAAAGTCCTATTATTTTTGCTTTTTTACTCATTTCTCAATTGTGGGATTATGCAACAATGAGTGCCAAAAGTACTGAAATTTAATCACTTGGAACAAAGTCATACAACAATAGTTCATTTCATGATAAGTTGAATAAATGAAGAAAAAATCAAGGGAATTTGATTGCTGAATTAGCAAGCAAAATTAATTATTACTACTGCTCTAATTTGGCATAAAACCCAAAATTACAGAAGACTATGCTTTGACTTTCTTGTCTTGGTGTTTGATAATTCCGTTTAGGATTACCGTGATTAAGATTATTACGGCTCCAATATAAAACGAAGTACTCATTTTTTCCTTTCCTCCAATGATGAAATAGGCCAAAATAATACCGTAAACCGGCTCTAAATTAGTCGTCAGCATCACCGTATAAGGGCTCAACTTTTCCATAACTTTTACAGATGCGGTAAATGCATAGGCGGTGCAAATAGAAGCCAAAATCAAAATCAGTATCCAGTTATTAACGCTCAAAACAAAAAAGTCAGCTGAGAATTTATTTTGGTATAGAAAATAAATCGAAATAAAGAAAACTCCCGACATAAACTCATAAAAGGAAATCACTGAGGAATCGTGCTTTTCTATCAGCTTCCCATTCATAAGCGTAAACAACACTCCCAGAATGATGGAAACCAAAGCGTATATCATTCCTTCCAGATAGCTAATTTCAACTTTCATGATCATTCCCAGTCCGGCAATGATAACCAACCCGAAGAGCACTTCGTACCACAGCACTTTTCTACCATAAAAAAGCGGTTCCAGTAGGGATGCAAAAAAAGCACCTAATGAAAAAATGGAAAGTGTTATAGAAACATTAGAGACATGAATGGCGTGAAAAAAAGTAATCCAATGCAGGGCAATTAGTAAGCCTACAAAAACCAACTTCAGTAGTGCAGTTGCAGGAATTCGAAATGATTTCTTTTTGAAAACAATAAACGCTCCTAAAAAAGCGCCCGCAAGCAACATGCGATACCAAACGATAGCATCTGCAGAAATAGTGATTAATGCGCCTAAAATGGCTGTAAAACCCCAGATAAAAACAATTAAATGAAGGTTTAAATAACTTTTAAATTTATCGTTTTGCATTTCGTAGTAAAAAGATCGCTAAAATTCCAAAAACAAAATTTGGAAACCAAACCGCAATCAAAGGTGAAAAACTAGATTTTTCAGCAAGTACGCCAAAAATCTTATCAAAAAATACGTAAGCAAACGCCAGTGCGATTCCTATAGTAAGGTTCATTCCCATTCCTCCCCTGCGCTTCATCGCAGAAACAGAAACAGCAATTATGGTCAAGATAAAGGCCGAAACTGGCACACTGAATTTCTTATATAAAACGACCATGTAGACGTTGATATTAGAGGAACCTCGTTTTTTTTCTTTATCAATGAAATCTAATAATTCACTTAAACTCAACGTTTCAGCAATATATACCACAGGAGTCAAATCTTCCAGTTCAAAACTGAACTTTGTCTTTTTCTCTGGCATTTTCTCTATTTTGTCGCCTAATATACCTACAGTTCTTTTTGTAAAATCATACATGGTGTAGGTACTGTCTTCTGGATTCCATTTTATCCTGCTGGCTGTAATCTTAGAGACTAATTGGTCTTTCTTGAATTTCTCCAAAGCAAAATTAAAGGCGACATTCGATACCGGATTAAAACTGTTCACATACAGAAACTCATTGTCGTTAATCTGTCTGTAAACGTCAGTATTATCTCCACGCATCTGCTCTTTTCCTCCTCCTTTAAGATAGGTATATCTAAAGTTATTGAAACCTTCACTGGATGCAGGAACAACCCAAAAACCCATCAATAAAACAAATACTGACACAATTGACGCACCAATAATATAAGGCCTTAAAAACCGTGTAAAAGATATCCCTGAACCTAAAATGGCAATAATCTCTGTATTATTAGCCAGTTTTGAAGTAAACCAAATAATGGACAAAAACAAAAAGATGGGAAACAAAGAATTGGCGAAATAGATGGTAAAATGATAATAATAAATCGCAATTTCCAATATTGGAATCTTGTTTTCTATCATTTTATTCACCTTCTCTGATACGTCAATGATAATTCCAATAGGTATAAACATCAATAACATAGCCGCAAAAGTGGCTAAGTATCTTTTCAGGATGTATCTATCTATTATTGTTAACATAAAAGTGTAATCGGTTAATCGTTTATTTGTTTAGAACCAAAACCTATGATTGCTTACTCGATTAAACACATAACCGAATAAGCAAATCAACATTTTTTTACAATCTCTGGTTCATATTCTTCACCATCATTTCTTTCCAAGGTCTGAAATCACCGGCTAAGATATGTTTTCTAGCCTCACGAACCAACCACATATAAAACCCAAGATTGTGAATCGTAGCAATTTGTTTCCCTAGGTATTCATTAGCAGCAAATAAGTGACGTAAATACGCTTTCGTGTATTCCGTATCCACATAAGTGATAGCCATTTCGTCAATAGGCGAAAAGTCATCTTCCCATTTCTTATTCTTGATATTAATTGTCCCGTTAGCGGTAAACAACATTCCGTTTCTGGCGTTACGCGTAGGCATCACACAATCAAACATATCAACTCCAAGGGCAATGTTTTCCAAAATATTAATTGGAGTTCCCACGCCCATTAAGTAACGCGGTTTGTCTTCTGGCAAAATCTCACAAACCACTTCCGTCATAGCATACATTTCCTCTGCAGGCTCCCCTACTGAAAGTCCACCAATGGCGTTTCCTACTTGGTTTGAATTGGCAATATATTCTGCTGATTGCTGACGCAAGTCCTTATAACAACTTCCTTGAACAATAGGGAAAAAAGCTTGGTCATAACCGTATTTAACGGGCACTTTCTCCAAGTGATTCACACAACGGTCTAACCATCGGTGTGTCATTTTCATAGAGCGCTTTGCATAATTATAATCACAAGGGTAAGGTGTACACTCGTCAAATGCCATGATAATATCAGCACCTATAGTACGCTGAATTTCCATTACATTCTCAGGTGTAAAGAAGTGGTATGAACCGTCAATATGCGATTTGAATTTCACTCCCTCTTCCTTTATTTTTCGGTTTGCTGATAGCGAATACACTTGGTATCCTCCTGAATCCGTCAAAATATTACGGTCCCAATTCATGAATTTATGCAATCCACCTGCTTTTTCAAGGATTTCGGTTTGCGGACGCAAGTATAAATGGTAGGTGTTTCCCAGGATGATATCCGGGTTTATATCTAATTTTAATTCCCTCTGGTGCACCCCTTTTACTGAGGCTACAGTACCCACAGGCATAAAAATTGGTGTTTCAATCACACCGTGATCAGTAGTAATGCTTCCCGCTCTGGCTTTCGACTGCGGGTCTTTTTTTAATAAATCAAACTTCATATTGTCGTATTTCTTCCGATTGTTCGGCGCGCAAAGATAGCTTAATTTGAAAACTAGATAATTAGATATCTCAAAAAATTAATTAAGATTTGGGAATTCGCAGCTAATAAGGGATTCAAAAGCACTTTATAAATCCAGTCAGCGTTCAAAAATTATTTATTTGGGCGTGACCTTGTTGCAGAAAACACAGTTCCAAAACCTAATTTAGATAGCAACAAGGTCGGGCTATCCGTTACAATCTCCCGAAAAAAAATCGGGAGGATTTTCACTACTATCCCTCACGCAAAACAATAGTTTCGTTGCCACAAGAACAATACTAAAACTGATTAGCGATGCATGAACAATACGATCAAAGTATGTACCCCTGTAATTACGAAAAGCCTACAACAACTAAAAAGTCCATTTGATGATTTATAAGATAATTATTATATATTTGATAATAGAATAAGTCTGACTCTAGTCAGACTTATCTACCCTAAAGTGGGATGATAAGCATGATTTTATTAGCCGTATATCTTAGTTAATAGCAAACTCAACGTAGAGTCAAGAATCTAACGCAATTTTATAACCAAAAGAAAAATGAAATTACTAACATCTCAAAAGAATTCTCTTTTTGAATTAATACAACAAATTGATTTCTTTTCTCATAATCAATTTGAATTAATAGAAAAAGATATTATGGGAGTATGTGATACTCACGTTGAATATAAAGCAAATAAAGACTTTTATTTCAGATTTATTGATTCAAATTATGCAAATTCACTATTTGTAAATCATTCTCCAGGTGACCAACAAATTATGGACTCAAGTTCTAAAATAAGTTGGGATGAAACTTTAAATATTTTTGACAATTGGCTGTATTATTTACAAAGAGAAGTTACATCTCCTAATCTTTGGCAACAATTTAAAACTGAAATCTCCGAAATAAAATATATTAATAACTTTAGTAACCAAAAGTTTTCTTTTTCTGAATATACTGAAATTTCAGAAAAAATAGATGTTTTAAAAAGTAGTCTTTCATCAATTCCTTTAATTTTAAATCAGCAAAATGAGATAATTTTAAGACTTGACCATTTAAGTGAAACAGCTAAATAATTAGGGAAATTTGATTGGATAAATTTATTTATCGGTACAATTATAAGTGTTGTACTTCAATTAAATGTCACACCTGAAAATGCAAATGCAATTTGGGACTTGATAAAAAGAGTTTTTAATAATTACTTTTTACCTAAATAGTCAGCCATTAACAGCTACTACAACGGATCTGGGCAATTGGCTAAATGGGAAGAGGTTTTATATTTGTTATGATTTGGCAAATCCGAAAATAGGGATTAATTTAGTCCCAAACGTCCTGCTTTAACTATTGAAGTAAAAAAGTAAAAAACAACTAACTAGTATGTTCTTAATAGACAAGCCCTTTGTTTCCGATTTTCTTATCGAAACAATAAAAGACAATAATTATAAAATAATTGCAACCAAAGTAGCCAAAGAATTGGTAAAAGATGATTCTTTGGCATGGATACCGGAAGAGGAAGCACTCGCTTTACTAAAAAACGATCCAGAAATTTCTCTTTATAGCAATTCAGAGAACGCATTAGCTTGGATCGATCAATACTATGGAGAAAGTGAATTATCAAGCCAATTACATGTTTTAAAAAATAAAGTAAAGTTTAGAGAACTTATAAAAGAGTTATTTCCCGACTTTTATTTCAAGCAAATAAGTATTGAAGAAATCCAACGATTGTCCGATGATGAAATACGTTTCCCATTTGTAATTAAACCTGCTGTTGGTTTCTTTAGCATAGGAGTTCATATCGTAGAAAATGAAAAAGACTGGATAAAAGCTAAAAGTGAGTTACAAGCTGATAAACTTAAAAGTATATTTCCTGAAAATGTTTTAAACACCAGTAATTTTATTATCGAAGAATTTATTCGAGGAGAAGAATATGCAATCGATTATTATTACGACAATAATGGAGATGCTGTTTTGTTAAACGTTTTACATCACCTCTTCTCCTCCGGAACAGATACAAGTGATCGGGTTTATTCAACATCCAAAGCAATCATTGAAAAGTATAAAATTGATCTTGAATATTTTTTAAGTAAAATTGGTAAAGAGTTACATTTAAAAAATTTCCCAGCTCATGCAGAAGTCCGCATAGATGAAAATGGGAAAATAATCCCTATCGAAGTAAACCCTTTACGATTTGGTGGGTTTTGCACTACGGCTGACCTTATGGGAGTAACTTTAGGATTTAATGAATACAAATGCTTTTGTGAAAATAAAAAACCAGACTGGGATACCATATTTAAAGGAAAAGAGAATAAAATATTTAGTGTCATTATTTTGGATAATAATTCGGGCATAATCCCTTCGGATATTTTAAGATTTAACTATTCAGATCTTGCTAAAGACTTTGAAAAACCGATATTAATTAGAGAATTAGATATAAATAAATATCCTGTATTTGGATTAGCTTTTATTGAAAGTACTGCCAGTAATAAAAAAGAATTAAATGATATTCTGACCTCTGATTTAAGAAAATATATAGTATCAAAACAAGGAAAATTTTAACGCTCAAAAAACCCGATCGCTCGGATATGCACAATAGTTAGTGCGATTTTACAAACTTTGCTCACAATGACAAGAAAATAAAACAGCAGCACGGCTCCCCATTATGAACAACAACATCTATTTAAATGAAAATAGTATTATTCCTTAACAAGGATCTTCAGGCCAATATTGCCTATAATTTGCTTAAGCAAGAATTGAGGCATCATACCTTAAGAATATATTATTCAGAATCTGTAGGGAATCCGGACGGAAAAGCCGCTGATTTAGTTCGATTAGAACACTATGAAAAACATTATTTTCATAATGAAATAGCCAATTTTACTAAAAACACTAAACTCAGGTATTCGTTTGAGTTTTTTGATCACACATTCAATTCTTTCCCATTTGAAAAAGCAACTAATGTAAATTCGGAAGAGTTTATTACTGAGATGAAATTGTATGAGCCCGATTTATTTATTTCGATTCGTTTTGGAAAAATATTTAAAGATGCCATTATCCAAGTTCCAAAATTAGGTTTATTAAACCTTCATTCAGCTATTTTGCCCCACTACAAAGGAATTATGGGAACGCTTCACGCTATCAAAGAACAAAATAAAACGATAGGCTGCACACTTCATACCATTCCCGATGCCGGCATCGATACAGGCGAAATAATCGAAATTGCGCAACTAGATGTTTGCCCTGAAAAATCATTGTTTTGGCACATTATTCAGCTCTATCCATTAGGAGTAGCTCTTTTAATACAGGCTATCCAATTATTACAAAGGGGAGACCATTTAAAAACTAAGAAACAAAACCTTCAAGAAGGCAACTATTTTTCGGTTCCCACAGAAAATGATTTTCAGCAAATAAAAAATCTAGGAATGGATATCATTTCTCCTACTGACTACGAAGCAGTTTTACTGCAGTTTGTATTTGAAAACTTAACTGACTTGGAGAAACGTAGCTTAAGAAAGCTATTAGTTGATTCCGGTTTAAAACAATACTAACAAATCTATTACTAATTAGGAACAGAACTCCTAAACTCAAGGGGCAAATCGCTATTTAAAAGATCATTTCACATAAAAAAAAACCGCTTCTTTCTACCTAAGAAAGAACGGTTTTTTCAACTAATTTCACATATTTAAAAAACTCCTAAGCGTACACTTGGCACACGTACCCCTACTTGTGTTTTAACTGAGGTTCTACTAGGACTTCTTTGGTAATTACGTTGGTCGTATTCGTAATAATAAAATCCTGCATGATGATAGAACGAATCACTGTGGTAACAATGGTCATCACAATGATGATGATGTTCAGCATAAGTATCTTTTTTTCCTTGCATATACACTCTGTATGCTCTTCTATTATCCTTCTTTAACTCTTTTTCATACTGTTCTTGCTCCTGCCAAAATGATTCTTCATCACTTTTACTTTTTGCTTTAAACTTCAGTTCGTAACTCGCATCTTCTGCACCTCTTTGCTCGTAATAGGACAATTTTTCTTGATTTGTGCTTATTTTCGCTTCACTTTTCACTTTGGTTTCCTGAGCATTTACGGTAGCTACAGCTCCAAATAATACTATTGTCAATATAGTTTTAATTGCTTTCATAATTTAAATTTTAATGATAGTACACTATCGTTTGTCTTCTTGACTTCAACAGTAAGACAACTATAAAGTAGTTTACCCTACCTTTATTAATAATAATTTTCACAAACAGCGTTCTATGTTCTGAAGTAATAAAGGCATTTTGTAGCCAGTAGAGTGTATTAACTTTAAAGTGTTAAAACTGAATCAATAGTTCTCGGAATATGTAAATAAAATAACATATTGAAATAATTGTATAATACATTAGCTAATTAAAAAAGCCAATTTTGTAGTATATAAATTGAATATGAAAAAATTAATTATCCTCTTTACGATTATGGCAGTGTCATTTTCTTGTAAGCAAAATGAATCTGCTGAGGCCACTAAGAAAGCTCCCGTGCGCAAAGTACGCAAAGAACCAAAAGCGATTTCTTACACCTTAGAAAATACCAAGCAGTGGTTAGAAACAAATGCACAAGACAATTCTAAAATGCGAATTGCTCTTGCACTTAACAGAACCGATAAAGCAAATTTTACACAAATGGATTCTGTAGTTGTCGCTGGTGATATGAGTGGCGATATTGAATTTTACTTGCCGTTCCCTCATCATGTTAGTTCTCTTGAGAGTATTGACAAGATTATTTATTTCTCGTATCCAACTCAAACGTTTGCTGCCTACGAAAATGGGGAATTGATCTATACAGGGCCAACAAATATGGGTAGAAAAAAAGACCCTACTCCAACGGGGCTTTTCTTTACTAACTGGAAAGCAGAAGAAACTACTAGTACATTCAATGACGAATGGGATTTACGTTGGAATTTTAATGTAGAGAATAAATTAGGTGTGGGTTGGCACCAATACAGCTTACCAGGTTATCCGGCCTCGCACTCCTGTTTACGACTTCAGGAAACGGATGCCCGTTACCTTTATGACTGGGCTGACCAATGGGTGCTGGCAGATCAGGAAAATGTAAAAGTAAAAGGAACTCCGGTAATTGTTTTTGGTTCTTATGATTTTGACGCTGCAAAACCATGGTTGCAATTAATTAAAAATCCAAAAGCCCTAGAAATCACAGAAAATGAAATGGATGAAATTACAAAGCCATTCCTAAGTGATATCCTAAAAGAACAAGAAACTAGAAAGTCAACTAAAATCGCTGAAAAATAGAAGGGCCTTACCTTCTATTACTATCCATAAATTTAATAACCTCATCAAACCGGTTACTCCAAGGCCAAAAATACTGCACAACCATAGGCACATGTTTTTTGTTTAATCGAATAGGAGTAACATTGGGTTGGTAGGGTTGTAATGCATCTACAAAACGGCTATTAGCAATTTTTATAGATGTATATGTTTTATCACCTACATAGATTAAAAAAGGCGGTGTGTTTTTATCTAAAAAATAAATTGGAGAGGCTTGCTGCCAATTGTTTGGCTTCTTCGTCCAAGTGGTTAAATAGTCATCTGTAGCTGTTGGAGGGTTTTCCTCTAAATAGTGTTTCATATCCAGTCCTGCAGCATCATTTAATATTATACCAGAAATTGCTGCCGAATTGATCCCATACTTCGGGTTCATAACCGCCAAAGCTCCCAAGTGTCCCCCAGCAGAATGACCTGTTATGAAAATTTCATTCGGGTTTCCTTTATATTTACTAACACTGTCTTTTGCCCACTGTATCACAGCAGCAATCTGCTTAGTCATGGCGTCATAGTCTGCATCTGGGCTCAAAGTATAATCTGGAATGATTGTAACCACGCCCTTTTTTGCAAAATTCCTCCCTAACAAATCATAAGTACCTTTACGGCCACTGTTCCAATTCCCACCATGTACAAAAATCAAAACGGGATTTTGTGCTGCTTTGGGATTTCTGGGAACAAATATATTCATACGCGGACTATCAGAAACACCAGAGACGGTGGTCTGTAAATAAGAAACGTCCTTTATCTTTTTTGAGCTGCAGCTCACTAACAACAAAACGAGTACGGCAAATGTGAAGCGCATTTTTTTTTACTAATGTATGATTTTTAAAATAATTCTGACGATAGAATCTTTATAAAATATTGGTGTTAAAAGGCTGGTCGAATTTTTAGGTTTGATATTTAAATTTGGTTAAATTTGGTAGTGACTGAAAATTGTTTGCAATAAACAACGCTTTCCCCAATCGTATTGAGTCGCATTTGATTCGGAAAACACTGTAAACACCTTATCCCTTTAGGAAAGAGATGAATTTTAACTGATGAAAGCACTCAAAACATATTTTAAAACTCGAAAAAAGGCTCTTCTGTCTCAATTGGGAAAGCCTAAAAAAAAATATACTCCAGAGACTTTCCATCAACTTCGTGTTGAAATTAAAAAACTGAATGCTCTTTTTGATTTAATCGACTCTTCCTCTAAAAAATTTAGACGAAAAAAAATGATCAAACCTTTTAAAATTATTTTTCGACAAGCTGGAAAAGTACGCGATCTTCAGATTGAAGAAGCCACCTTTAAAAAGTACATACAAGATGATTTACTTTTAGAATACAGAACTAAATTGAACAAACAGCAGGGTAAAGAAAAAAAGCTCTATTTTTCATTGCTAAACGACAAGACGACTAGGCTGCTAAAAAAGAAATACAAAAAGACCAATCCTTTCCTTTCTAAAATAGACTGCAAAAAAGTAAATAGGCATTTGCTTATAAAGGCCGCAAAAATAAAAGATGTTCTACGTCAGCCCTATTTAGATATAGGTCAGTTACACGAGTTGCGAAAATTACTCAAGATCTATTATTACAATCAGATGAGTCAGTCCTTGGAAAACCAAAAGCAAACTACTGCAAAGAAAGAGAATTTAACTGAACTGCTTGGCAAATGGAATGACGGCGCGGTTATAGCGGGACGTCTACAAAAAACAATCGAAAAAGCTAAAATTAATACAGAAGAAATTACTCTACTTGAATCCTTAAAAATTAAAATAGCTACCAAAAACAAACTGTTGTTGGATCAAATAAAATTAGCCATTCCCCAGTCTGAATTATTCGAATAAAAAAACTACATTAATGCCAATTCAAAATAGTTGCATTAAACAAAACACACAATTAAAATAAAATAAAAATTACATGAACTACACTCTTTTGATTGTCCCTGGATTAGGGGATTCCGGACAGGAACACTGGCAAAATTATTGGCTGACTAAGTTTGACAACTCTAAAAAAGTAATTCAAAACGATTGGAACCAACCTCTTTTGTCCGCTTGGCTAAACAACCTCGATTCTGCAATTTCAGCTATTGACGGCAAAATCGTTATTGTCGCGCACAGCCTGGCAGTATCCTTAGTAGCCCATTGGTCAAAAACCAACAATACTCAAAAAATAGTTGGGGCTTTACTTGTGGCACCTGCTGACGTAGATTCCATAAATCATACACCGGAGGAAACTTGGAATTTTTCTCCAATTCCTCTATCAAAATTAGATTATCCTTCTATAGTGGTAACGAGCTCAAACGACCCTTACATTTCAACGGAAAGAGCCCAATTTCTGGCAGAACAATGGGGAAGTGCCTTCGTCAACATTGGCCTAAAAGGCCATCTAAACTCAGACTCCCAATTGGGATACTGGGAAGAAGGACAAGGTATTTTGCAATCGTTACTAACCATAATTGAAAAATAGCCCCTAAATGAATAACAGCCTCAGCGTTAAAGGCTAAGACTGTTATTCGTAAATTAAAATGGGGAAATTTAATTTAATCTTAAAATCAACAACTAGTTACAAAAAAACATGTCAGTTCTGTATTTTTTCAAAGTGTTGCTAAATGATTTATTCTTATCTCAAGCTGCTACATTTACAGATACACTTATTTTACTGACGCTTTTTTAACTTAACATAATAACCAATTATAATAAATATTATTTTTTTCTTCTCCTAGCGTTAACTATAACACAAATATAGAACGACTAGCGAGTTTAATAAAGATATTTTAGACGAACCACATTTTAATAAAGATTAATAGCAACTATCCTTCGATGAGCATCATCCTTAACTTAATTAAAAATTAAGTTAAGGACACTAAGATTAAACTATATTTACCTATTGGCAGACGGTTACTGTAGTCATAGAGTACGCAACTAATACACTTAAAAAAACAAATACAATTTTCGATGGAAAAAATAAATAAAGTAGCTGAAGTGGGCTTACTATTTTGGCTAATGAAAATTGTCGCAACCACATTGGGAGAGACTTTGGGTGATTATATAGCTCAAACATTACATCTAGGCTATACAGTAGGTCTAATAGTAACAACAATATTCTTTATGTTAGTGTTAGCAGTTCAGTTGCATGCTAAAAAGCACATTCCTGTCTTCTATTGGCTGGTTATCATTGCCACGACCACTTTAGGAACTGAAATCTCTGATTTCATTGATAGAAGTTTGCATTTAGGATATACGATCGGGAGCCTTTTATTATTTTCTGGTTTAGTCTTGACCTTACTGCTTTGGTTTAAAAAATTCAAGTCCTTAGAGGTATACCCCATCACGAATCAGAACAAGGAAATTTATTATTGGATCGCTATTCTTTTCTCAAATAGCTTAGGAACTGCTTTTGGAGATTATTTGAGTGATGTTATTGGTCTCAGCTATTTGAATGGTGCTTTGGTTACTGCTGCTATAATCTTAATTGTTGTTCTATTGCACTATACTACTAAAATCAATCACATTGTTCTTTTTTGGATAGCCTTCATCTTCAGTCGACCTTTTGGTGCTACCTTTGGTGATTTTTTAACAAAACCTATCACTAAGGGCGGCTTAGATCTGGGAACCTTAAGTGCTTCTGTAGTTTCATTAATAGTAATGAGCTTACTTATTATACGATCGCATAGCAATATGTATAAGAAGCAATTGTAGTTCTGGCTGTTTTTACAATTATCATAAAAAAGAAATAATATTTAAAAATGCAATCCTAACCTAAACAAAGTAAAATGTTAAACAGAAAAAATTGGCATGAAAAACATCATGAGACATTGGAATTTGGTAATCGTCTAGCAGATGCTGTGGCCAATAGTATGGGATCTTGGCGATTCATAATCGTACAAACCGTTTTGGTTGTTCTGTGGATGGGCCTGAACACAATGGCTTTTATTCAGCATTGGGATGTTTACCCCTTTATATTATTAAATTTAGTTTTCTCAACCCAAGCGGCTTACGCAGCACCAATCATCATGATGTCGCAAAACAGACAAAATGAAAGAGATCGAATACATGCACAAGCAGATTACCAGACTAATATAGAGGCAAAACTGGAAATCGAAGCTTTGGCTACGAAACTAAATAATATTGAGGTTGATAAGCTAGATAAGATTATTAAAATGCTAGAAAAAATGGAAAAATAATATTCTGCTAAAAGCAGGAGTGTTGTGTTATTTACACATCCCTCGGTATAAGAACAAAAAACAATCTCGATCACCCCCTTTTAAATTAGGGACGATCGGGATTTTTACATTTAAAATAGAACAAAAATTATTAGCTATATTTTTTTACTAAATTCTATTGAATTAAAATATTATACATTAAATATGAGGTAGTTATTCCATATCAAAACCAAAAATTTGTTATTATAAAGAAACGTCCTAATTAATTATAGTTAAATAAGCTTCATATTAAGCCTATTAAGTTAATTAACAGTGATTTACAAAACATTTTACCTAATTTTATAAGAGATATAAACGGTAAAATTATTGCGTATGATTTTAAAATTTTAATAAAAAAAGCAAAGTGGTGAGCCCTTAAAAAGATACTAACCATTTTTGTGTTACTTAAAAAAAATTAATCTTTAAAAAACAAACTATTATGGCACCTACAACAAAAAAACAAGAAGCAAGTAAAGCGACACCACAAGCAAAAGCAAATGCGGCGCATGGATTGAGAGATTTATTTGAAGTTGGCTTAAAAGATATTTACTATGCAGAAAAAACATTAAGTAAAACTTTGCCAAAAATGATGAAAAATGCCTCAACACCAGAGTTGGTTAACACTTTAAAAAATCACTTGACAGAAACAAACGAACATGTTTCTCGATTGGAAAAAATATTTGAGGCAACAGGAATTAAACCTGCCGCCAAAAAATGTGAGGCTATGGAGGGCATATTAAAAGAAAGTAATGACATGATCAATAAAACTGACATTGGCGTAGTTCGTGATGCTGGTATTATTGCATCAGAACAAAAAGTAAAACACTACGAAATAGCAACTTATGGTACTTTACACGCTTATGCAAAAACACTTGGCGAAAATAAAGCGGCCAATTTACTCGCTATAACTTTGGATGAAGAGAAAAAAGCGGATGCAGTCCTAACGGGAATTGCTATGGGGTCAATCAATATAAATGCCTTCAAAGCTGATAATCTTACAAACCAACGAATGTAAGCATTTGCTCAAATCAGTTAATTAAAAGCCTGTCTTGAACAGGCTTTTTTATGTACTAAATTAAGTTCCTCTGTATTCCTATTAAGAAATTGGAATCTTAGTCGTGAAAAAAATAAAGCTCTAACCAATAAATATGCTTGTGTAACAAAAGTTACTGTAAAAGCTTTTTAGTTGTGGTACTTTTGTATTGTAAAAATACTTTCATTGCAAATCAACATTAATAAAATCATACAACGAAAGCATTATTTTTTAATATAAATCAAATTTAAAAAAGTAAAGAAATGAAAATAGAACAAATAATCAAAGAAAACCAAGGAACTATAGTAGATGTGCGTTCGTATGCTGAATTCATGGGAGGCAACGTAGTAGGATCTATAAATATCGCATTAAATGAAATTCCGGAACGAATCGAAGAATTGAAAAACCTGAAAGCACCATTAATCCTTTGTTGCGCATCTGGCAACAGAAGTGGCCAAGCCCAGCATTTTCTTTCCCAACATGGAATTGAGTGCTATAATGGTGGTTCTTGGTTAGACGTAAATTATTATAAATCTCAAGCAACAAAATAAAATGATAAATACACTAAAAAATTTATTTGGCTTCGGTCCTAAAGTTGATTATGCGGCATTAGTAAAACAAGGAGCTGTAATACTTGATGTGCGCAGCCCCGGCGAATACAAACAAGGACATATTAAAGGCTCCATCAACGCTCCGTTAGACGATTTGTCTAGACACATTTCAAAACTAAAAAAAGAGAGTACCGTGATCACTTGTTGTGCGTCAGGTATGCGAAGCGCATCAGCAAAAAGCATTTTAAAATCAAATGGTTTTACTCAGGTGCATAATGGCGGAGGCTGGAGTAGCTTACAAAACAAAATATAATGAATTTACAAACTTTACTAAGTGATTGGAACGTCATGCGTTTTGTCCGTCTTGCATTAGGCGTTTACATTGGCATCCAGGCCTACGAAACCCAGAGTATACTCTCAGCTCTTTTAGCTGCTTTCCTACTATATCAAGTAGCTACCAATACTGGTTGCTGTGTTGCGAATGGTTGTGCGATACCAAAAAAGAAAAATAATACTGATACCACGAAAGACCTTGAATTTGAGGAAATAACATATGAAGAAATAAGATCAAAATAACAGTATTGAAACCTTCAATACTTATAAAATCAAAAAGCCCCAATTGGGGCTTTTTCAATTATTAGGATTTACCAATCAATATTAAAAACAATACCTCTATTGCATCATTAGCATTGAATAATAAAAATGGCAAGACCCTATTCACAAATTAAATTCTCATCAATTAAATTAGGCGTCCATTTTTGGATAATCATTGTATCCCTTAGCTGTAAAAGTATAAAAAGTACTTTGGTCAGCAGCATTTAGCGGAGCGTCTTTCTCGAAGCGTGCTACTAAATCAGGGTTGGCAATAAATGGAACTCCATACGCTACCATATCTGCATAACCATCTTCTATTACTTGGTTTCCAGATTCTTTAGTAAATCCTTTGTTAATCATCAATAAACCTTTGTATATAGGTCTGAAATGTTTAGCAATTTCAGTGACAGCAAAAGGCACTGCGCTTACATCAGTAAAGGGTTCCGAAAAATGCACATAGGCTAATCCATAATCATTTAAACGGTTTACGATATACTCGTGGGTAGGAATCGTGTCTTGATCAACCGTCATTCCCTGCACTCCATGCATAGAAGGATTTAGACGAACACCTACTCTAGAATAGTCTATAACATCTTTTAATGCATCTAGAGTTTCAAATAAAATTCGTGCTTTATTTTCAATACTTCCCCCATATTCATCAGTACGTGTGTTAGATGCTCCATTAAAAAATTGGTGAAACAAGTATCCGTTTGACGCATGTATTTCGACTCCATCAAAACCAGCTTCAACCGCATTTGCAGCGCTATTTTTAAAATCTAAAACAGTTTGTTTAATTTCTTCTACCGTCATCTCCTTTGGAGTTACAGTATCGACAAAACCACTTTCTACATAGGCTTTTGCCTCAGGATTGATTGCTGATGGCGCATGTGGAAGTTCTCCGTTATGCAATTCAGGATGTGACAAACGACCAGTATGCCAAAGCTGTACAAATATTTTTCCGTCTTTGTCATGTACCGCTTGCGTTACTTGTTTCCAGCTTTCTGTTTGCTCTTTGCTATATATTCCAGGAACATTTATAAATCCTACTGCTTTTTTACTTACAACGGTACCTTCAGTAATTAACAAACCAGCATCAGCACGATCTGCATAATAAATTGCCATTTGTTCAGTAGCCAAGTTCCCCTCGTTTCCGGCACGACTTCGAGTCATTGGGGCCATGGCCATACGGTTACTAAAGCTGGTAGTCTTGAATTGAAAAGGACGTAATAATGTTGAATTACTCATAATATATATTTTCTATTTTTATTAATTTAATTGGGAAACGTAAGTATTGAAACCCATTCTCTCAAAAATCGCTGAAACACTATCTAAAGCATAGGAGTCATGGCCTTCCAGAAGGAATTCTTTTTCAGCATTTTCGTCCACATTGAGATTTATAATCTCAACAATTTTCGAGTGAGGGAAAACAAGGTCAAAGCTCAGTTTGTTGTTTATTGACTTAGTAAACTCATCATCATTTTCCATAATAATGATAATCTTTGCCGTTGCGACTTTCTTAATTCTTTGGATAGTTTCTTCGTCATTAATACAAAAACCAGAAAGAATAATGATATCTGCTTCCCAACTCGCATCAGTAGCACAAGCCATTTTTTCGATAGTGACATTGCGATTATTTGCTAAAAGAGAATCATAGATTTCTGAAAGCGCTACTGGATCTTTGTCAAATAACAACATCTGGTATCGCTCAGATAACTCTCTAAGCACAGTGAAATTTCTTTTATCAGATGCACCGATAACGGCGATTGTTTTTACGTTTTGCATTGTTTCCAAATTTATTATGCAAAACTACTGCAAGAAGCAGCATAGCTCCATTGAGTTAGAACAAGAAATGGCATTGATCTAAATCAATTTTATTTACGAAGCGAGATTTGTTTCCTTACGCGACTTAGTGTCTCTGGAGTAAGTCCAAGATAAGATGCCACCATATGCTGCGGTACTCGGGCAATAATATTAGTGTAAGAAGCAGTTAATTTCAAGTATTTCTCTTCTGCTGTTTCATTCAAAGCTGAATTAATCCTTGTCTGTAATGCGATGTAAGCATTTTGTAATAATAGTCTTTGATACCGTTCAAACGCAGGCAACTGAATCATCAATTCTTCCCTCGCTGAAGCGGTTAATAACAATAATTCTGAATCTTCAATTGCTTCTATGGTATATATAGAATTTGCACCCGTTAAATAACTGGACAAATCAGTAACCCACCAACCTTCAAAACCAAATTGCACTATATGTTCATTTCCCTTATCATCAATAGTATAAGAGCGTAAGACTCCTTTCTCAATAAAAGCATTATACGTACAAATATCTCCTTCAAGTAGTAAGGTTTGTTTTTTCCTTATTTTCTTAGGTATAAAAAATGTTTTACATAATTCAAACTCTTCAGTGGTTAGCGCCACTTTTTCGCCAATGCTCTTTGCTAATTGTTCATACATAGGTGCAAGGTAATAATTACTGAATCATTAAAAAAAAGTCACTCAAAAAATGATTGTATTTTTTCTTAATTTCAATCTCAAGCGGCCATTTTTCAATCGTATTTAGCTAAAAATCAAAAAACAACTATTCCAAAAATCATTTGTCTTACGCCAAAATAAAAATTACATTTGCAACAGTTTAACTTTTACACACAAAATGAAGCCTAACACACAACAATTAAGCGATTTAACTATCCAAGTCAGAAGAGACATTCTTCGAATGGTACATGCCGTAAACTCTGGACACCCAGGAGGATCTCTTGGCTGTACCGAATTTCTGGTAACTTTATACCAAAACTTAATGGAACGCAAAGAAGGTTTTGACATGGACGGAATTGGAGAAGATCTTTTCTTCCTTTCAAACGGTCATATCTCTCCTGTTTTTTATAGCGTTTTAGCAAGAAGCGGATATTTTCCAGTTTCTGAATTAGCGACTTTTCGCCTTATCAATTCAAGATTACAAGGACATCCCACTACTCACGATAATTTACCAGGAGTAAGAATTGCATCTGGTTCACTTGGACAAGGTTTATCTGTAGCCATTGGAGCAGCACAGGCTAAAAAACTGAACAATGACAATCATTTAATCTACACACTTCACGGTGATGGTGAATTACAAGAAGGTCAAAACTGGGAAGCAATCATGTATGCATCTGCTAAAAAAGTAGACAATCTTATTGCAACTATTGATCTTAACGGTAAACAAATTGACGGAACTACTGACGAGGTTTTAGCTATGGGAAGTATCCGCGCTAAATTTGAAGCTTTTGATTGGGACGTGATTGACATAGTAAAAGGAAATGACATCGAAGCTATTATTGCAGGTATGACAGATGCAAAATCAAGAACAGGAAAAGGAAAACCAGTTTGTGTCTTATTACACACAGAGATGGGTAATGGAGTAGATTTCATGATGCATACTCACGCTTGGCACGGTAAAGCACCAAATGATGAGCAACTTGAAAATGCATTAGCTCAAAACTATAATGTTGGGGGTCAATTAGACTACTAAATTAGATAACAGATTCATTGCTGAATTTTTTAATTAAGAATAATGAAACATGTTTGTCTTTTTTTAATCTTTTTTATTTTTCAAAATAGTTATTCGCAAGAAAAATATCATTTTGATTATTTCACTTCATATGATTATCATGAAAAAGAAGGTGAAAAAGCAAGCTATAGTCAAATGACGTTTTCCAATTCAGCTGACACTGAATACTATTTAAGCTATAAGGTGAAACGTGACTTAATTTTTAATGTCATTTTAGTTGATCATAAAAAAGGAATCATTTTCCATTTTAAAGATTTTTTGTCAAAAGAAATTAATAATGATAGTTTATTTAAGTTCTCCGAAAGCAAAAAAGTGAATTACGAATACTGTTTAGACTCAAAAACTAGTTTTTATGATGTAAATTATATTACAGAAAAGGGGAACCACAGTATCAACATTAAGCAATACAAAAATAGTAGAAAGTCAAAACTGATAAGAGAAAGCTTTTTTGAAACAAAATTTAACGAAATATCGAAAAATCAACATTATAATTTCCCTATTCTAGCAAGTCCTTTATGGTGCAATAAATTCCATTTAATCAATGATGAATTAATTACAAAGTCTTATTTTATAGAAAATAAAAAAGTGCTACATATAAGAATCCTAAAGGAAATTCAGAAGACGGATTTTACATTAATTTTAAAAAACACAATCACAGAACCAAAGAGATGAAAAAATATACAAATACAGGAAGCAAAGACACTCGTTCGGGTTTTGGAGCAGGAATGACTGAATTAGGTCAAAAGAATGAAAACGTGGTAGCACTTTGTGCTGATTTAATTGGTTCATTGAAATTTGATGATTTCAAAAAGAACCATCCAGAACGTTTTTTCCAAATCGGAATTGCTGAAGCAAACATGATTGGAATTGCAGCTGGATTAACCATTGGCGGAAAAATTCCTTTCACAGGAACTTTTGCTAACTTTTCTACAGGAAGAGTGTATGACCAAATTCGTCAATCAGTTGCTTACTCTGACAAGAATGTAAAAATTTGTGCTTCACACGCCGGATTAACATTAGGAGAAGATGGAGCGACTCACCAAATCCTTGAAGATATTGGATTGATGAAAATGTTGCCAGGAATGACAGTAATCAACACTTGTGATTATAATCAAACTAAAGCAGCTACATTAGCACTTGCTGACCATCACGGTCCAGCTTACTTGCGTTTTGGACGTCCAGTTGTTGCTAACTTTACACCCGCTGACGAGCCTTTCGTAATAGGAAAAGCGATTATGCTTAGCGAAGGTACTGATGTAACTATTGTTGCTACAGGACACTTAGTTTGGGAAGCGCTTATTGCTGCTGAAGCACTAGAGGCAAAAGGGATTTCTGCAGAAGTAATAAACATTCACACGATCAAACCATTAGACGAGGAAGCAATTCTAAAATCATTGGCTAAAACGAAATGTGTTGTTACTGCTGAAGAGCACAACATCCTTGGAGGCCTTGGAGAGAGCATTTCAAGAGTATTAGCATTAAACAACCCAGCTCCACAAGAGTTTGTAGCTGTTAATGACAGCTTTGGTGAATCAGGAACTCCTGCTAAATTAATGGAGAAATACAAATTGAACAACCAAGCAATTGTTGAAGCGGTAGAAAGAGTTATCGCAAGAAAATAATTTGACTTTTTATCATAAAAAAAATCCCATTCGCTATGCGAATGGGATTTTTTATTTATCGCCAAATTCTATTAGTGACAGCTTTTATCTAAATGTTTTTTCAATCTTGCTGGATCCGTAGTACCGCCATCACAACTTGGAATGGAAGCAAAAGGGTAAGACAAGCCTGTTGCAGGATTTTTAATTTCATTTTTTGTGCTATAACCATCTCCATCGTCATCCACATCTGCAAAGTCAGGAATCCCATCTCCATCTGTATCATCAGGATTTATTACACCAGCTGCTGAAGAATAATGAGCAGTATTCCTGTAATCATAAATATATCCATCATTATTCAAATCTTCTAAATATGAAGGAATTCCATCGCCATCTTGATCTAATCTCCTTATTTCAAATAATTTAAAACTAAAAACTAGAGGTGTATAGGCCGGAATTGAACCCGATCCAGAACTATAATATCCTAATCCGGAAGGAATAAACATAACTCCTGCTCCAAAATTAGTATGAGTAACTGTACCGTCAGCATTTGACGAATAATTTCCTGTTTTAAATTGTGGAAAAATTTCACTCCAAGCTCTAAGTGGAATAGGTTGAATTGTATATAAATTAAAAAAATCTTGTGGATATTTTACATCCTCAAAAAAAGTTGAAGTAAGTGCAGTTTCAGTTCCAGTGGTAACGGTGCGCTGCAAATATTCTCCATGATAAGCCGCTAAAACGCCATCAACATTAGAGGGTGATTGACCTACTCCAGGTCTTAAAACTAAATAATAAATTTTATAAGCTACATCATGAATAAGTAAACCCTTACTAACTTCCCTAACCAAAAGTTTAGGATAAGTAGCACTATTTAGATAAGAAAAAATCGATTGTTGAGTACCTCCTTGAGGGATTTTAGTAATGGTTACATCTTGATCATCAACAAAACCAGAATGGTCCACAACGGTTATATAGTTTGTTTTTAAATATTCTTCAATATCTGTGATATCTGTAGCGTATTGTACTGCATATTCTCTAGGCGGAGTTATATCTGGAGTATCATTATTCTTTGAACATGAAAATAAAGACAGGGTTGTAATTGATAAAATAAAATAATACTTAAATTTGTTCATTATAGCTGATTTTTAAGTGCGCAAGATACAATATTGATTGATTTTTGTAAACTATTTAACTCTGATTTTAGAATTTTTATGAGAATAGATAAATTTTTATGGTGTGTCCGGTATTACAAGACAAGAAATATGGTAACAGAGGCTTGCAAAAAAAATCATGTTACCGTAAATGGGCTTGTAGCGAAACCTTCTAAGGAAGTTTTTGCTACAGATAAAATCACGTTCAGGAAGGATCAAATTACACAAATCATAACAGTACTAGACATACCAGAGAGCCGTGTGGGAGCGAAATTAGTTGACATCTACAGACGAAACGACACACCTGCAGAAACTTACCAGCATTTGGAATTATTAAAATTATCGAAAGAACATTATCGAAAAAATGGTACCGGTAGACCGACCAAAAAAGACAGAAGAGATATTGACGAATTTGGAAACGACATCATTAATGATGACGATGACAAAGAATAACTTGAAACATTAAACTTGAAACACTAAATAATAATGAGTAAAAATATCATCCTGACAAATCAAGAAATTGAGCACAAAACAAAAAGAATTGCTTACCAAATCTACGAAACCTTTGTAGACGAAAAGGAAGTCGTTCTTGCTGGAATTGCTACAAATGGGTTCATTTTTGCAGAAAAAATCGCAGAGGAGCTAAAAAAAATCTCCCCGCTTGAAGTTTCACTTTGTGAAGTTCAAATAGATAAACAAAATCCCGAATTACCTATACACACATCCTTGTCAAAAGAACAATATGAAAATAAAGGTCTTATTCTTATTGATGATGTGCTAAACTCAGGAACGACATTAATCTATGCTATAAGACACTTTCTAGACGTTCCTTTGAAAAAATTTAAAACAGCAGTCTTGGTAGATCGTAATCACAAGAAATACCCAGTAAAAGCCGATTTCAAAGGAATCTCACTTTCAACATCACTATTAGAACATGTTCAGGTGGTTTTTGATAAAAACGACAATAGCTATGCTTATTTAAGCTAATGTAGCCACTATGTCCAAAACTGTCTGATCTATGGTTTTATCATCTACAGGGACCGTAAACTGCGCCTGATTGTAATAGAAACTCCTTTCGAAGAGATGCATTGCAATAAACTCCTTCAATTCATCGTCACTTTTGTCAGCTATAAGAGGTCTTTTACTTTTATTTAAAGATAGCCTGTCGAATAAAGTCTGTATAGATGCCTTCAGATATACAGACAACACATTTTCCCCTATCAACAATTCATGATTATTGGCATAACAAGGAGTCCCTCCCCCAAGTCCAATAATCATTGGCTCTGAAGAATTCAACAATTCAACAAAAGCCTGATGCTCCAACTTCCTAAAATGAATCTCTCCGCGCTGCTCAAAAATAGCATTAATGCTGGAATTTGCCTTTTTCTCGATATATTGATCTAAATCTACAAATGGTACACCAATGTTTTTCGACAGTGTTTTGGCAATTGTCGACTTCCCGCAACCCATATAGCCTAATAATATAATTTTTTTCATAGAATAAAACCTTGTAAATTAAGACGTTAAAATTTATTGTCAAAAAAAGACAAATTTATAATAAAATTGCTTGGAAAACATCAAATAAAGTCCTTATATTTGCACCCGCATTCAAGCGAACAATATATGACTCGATAGCTCAGTTGGTAGAGCACATCACTTTTAATGATGGGGTCCTGGGTTCGAGCCCCAGTCGGGTCACAATTTATGTGATCAACATATAAGTTACTTGAAAGCATTGACTCGATAGCTCAGTTGGTAGAGCACATCACTTTTAATGATGGGGTCCTGGGTTCGAGCCCCAGTCGGGTCACAAAAGGTCGAGTAATTTATTACTTGGCCTTTTTTTCATTTAGGCCACGTGGAGAAACGGTAGACTTGCCAGCTTGAGGGGCTGGTGCTCGCAAGGGCGTGTGGGTTCAAATCCCACCGTGGTCACTAATTAAGCCTGTTTATAGGGCTTTAACAAAGGTTTTAACCGATATTTAGCCGATAATCTTAATTATCTTCCTTAATGTCGGTTAAAACCTTTTTCTTTCTTTAAAACTGCCCTACTCTGTTTAAGCCAATAGACTATGACTTGACAACATACAAGATTATTTTCAAAGCAAGTTCGCTATCCTTAAAAAAAATTGGCTAAGCGATAAGGAATAACTAAACTTACTACTATTCACTCCTTTATTAGTATCCGACTAACTGAACAAAGAAAAAGAGGACATCCGCTACGGCTATCCCCTTTTTATATTCAACAACAATATCATTTTTACATTTCATCAACTACTTCATACGCTTGTTTATCAATTGCTCGTTTGACATCAATAAAAAAAGTCTTGTCCTTGTCCTTGTCTAACAATATCGTTAACGCCTCAAAGCTTCGGCCGTTTTCAAATCGAACAGCTTTAATTCTTTTAGTAAGCTTACTCAAATCAGTTCCATATAAATCAAATTGACTTATACCTTTACAATTAAATTTGCTCCAAGACTTAAGAGTAATTTTTGTGCTATCTTCGAATAGTATAGTTAAGTCATCTTTTTCCAAGCAAGTACCAATCCCAACAGACTCAACGATTATCCCACTATATGCAAAAACACCATTTTTAATTTCAAAAGACGGCTTAACAACAAAACCCACTTTCTTCCCGTCTAGACTCAAAAGACTTTCATTAGTATAAATAGATTCTTTATCTGTCATTACGCCCTTGTGAAACAAAATCTTCACATTATCTTGTGCAAATACATTCAATCCAATAAATAGAATTGATATCATTACCGTTTTTTTCATTTTTTGTTTTTAAGTAAATAATTCAGTACTCTTTTCAAGCCGATAACTATTGTTTGTCTATGAATATTACTCTTCTAGTAAAAGTAATATAATCAATACAGATTTTACAATTTCGCTCTATAGTGCTATCTAAAAATGTAATTTAAGCTTTTTAGACAGGTATTCCGGCTTTCCCACTGTTAACTCGCTGTTAATTACCTCAACGATACTTTAAAATTTACAATAGCCCGCCACGATTACTATTTAGCTAAAAATACGATTACCTAAACCACTAGCAAATTAGCGATTGTAGTCAAGATGTATTACTCTACGCTCTGCCTACTTATAAGGTGCTTTGAACAGCTCGACAAATAAGCTACTGTACCATATTGATGATTAAAACGATTAATGTATTTTAAACAATCCAATCTGCATTGCTGAACTTTGGTATAGTCCCAATATCAGTTCTCAAGTAGTTCTAACAATAAATTTATTGATTCGAACATGCTTAAATAATTAAAGCCACTAGGTTACTTTAAACCGCTGGCTAAGCAAAATCAACAATAAAAAAAAGAGCAACCGCTACAATTACCCTTCATATTATTCTAGTATCGCATTATTATTTAATCGAATCGACATCCTACTGTTTTAGATTCACATTACAATCACTTAAATCATAACGATTGTTCTTAGCTATTTAGCAAAGATCTTCTTGTATTAAAAATTATTGTGGTTTCTTAAAACAAATATTAAAATAAAAAGCCCCAACAAAAACAAGGTAACAACAAAAGAGCCACCTATATAGAAAAACATTTTGTTGTTTCTATCTCCTTCTCTTATCAATCCGTTGCTTCCATAACCTATCATAATACTATTTCTTTACTTTTAAACAATTCCAATCTAGTTCGATATACCTGACCTATCGCTATACAAAGTAACGCGTTTTACGCCATCAACACAATACCTACTTTTAGTGATATTTCGATTATTTTTTCTTTCGTCAGTTGCTTAGATTGCTTATTTTTAAAATAACTTTCGTCGCGCTACATTTCCTGTTTTGCGCAAATACAACTTCGTAATACCATCATACAAAAGAAATACTATAGTTATCCCTTAAAAATTAACAAGCAATTCCCCTAACCAAAAAAGCGCCTCGATAGACTACCGAGACGCTTAAATGATAAGAGTAATAATTTATTTCACCAATTGCTGAAGTGGCTTTAACTGTTCTAAATCTATTTTAGATTCTTTTAACACTGACAGCATTGTCATAACGTTTGTGGGATTCATATCTTTTCCTAAAACTCGAACTACCGCAAAGCCCATTTCTTTTCTGTTTGCAAATAAAACAAACTCTTCAATATGATCGTCAGAGCCAACATAGCTTATGGAGGCACTCTCCTTTCCAGAGCCAAATTTCATCAGCTGTTGGTACTTAGGATCCTTTAGAATACCATCAATTTTGGCACGTTCCGTTTCAAACTGCCCTTTATTTTTTTCATCGAGCTTAAAAGCTAAAATATTCATTTTGTCAAAAGATTTTAAAGCAGTGCTTTGCTCTACTGACAATTTACTTTCATCGACATTCAAAATACTCGGCGAAACATCCATCGCAATGAAATTCTTATTTTCAGTATTTTCAACAAAATACTTTTGCAACGTAGGTTCCGAATTACAACTTATTAGAAACAAGGATAAAAATACTGAGATACTATAAATTGCTTTCATATTAACATACTATTTAAATTTTGCAATAGGTTTTTTATCCTGATTTTACAATCTGGCTAACAACACTTTATTTTTTTCCTTTTGTGGCCTTCTTCAATTCATCCCCACCTGGAATTCTCATTTTATCGGTTAGAATCGAAATTTCATTCAAATCAAAGTTACCCGTCAAGGACATTAAAACCGTTTCGTTAGATCTGCTACCGCCCTCGATAAACATTAAAAGCTCTTTAATCTGAGAATCAGTTGCACCTGACTTCACTAATATCTTTATATTCTTACCACTGTCATTAACACGCATCAGTTCTTCTAAACCAGCCGTTTTTACGTACTTTTCGGCAGCAGATTTCATTTCACCAGTAGCTCTTGAGTTACTAGTAGTAAAAACCTTTAGATTATCTAATTTTTTTATTAAGTTCATATATTGCTGCGTTTCTTTATCCGAAGCGTCAACTTTTACCTTACTCATCAGGTCAAACATTTTTCTATTCACCACAATGGAAGTCACATCGTCTTGACCATCAAATTTATCGAAGGCAGACTGGGCAAAAAATGGAGTTGCTATTAAAGCAATTACTAGTGTGATTATAATTTTTTTCATTTTTTTGTTTTTTATTGTTGTTTAAAAATTAAATTTTTTGATTTTTTGTACTCCTTAATATACATTACACTTTCTATGCCAGTATTTACGTGATTTGACAACATTGCTAATGCTCTTTGCGTTTCTACTAAAGCAACCTCAGGATTATCATAAGTGCCCAAATCTGTATTGACTGCTTCATCGCGAAATTCGACATAGCTCACAACACCAACTAAAACAGCAATTGAAGCCGCGATAGAAAACCAGGGCAATTGTACTATTTTAGATTTTACTGGTACTTTACTCTCCATTTTTTGGGCTGCCGCATCTATAAAATAACCAAACATTGGTTGGTACTGCTTTAAATGTGGCAAAACATCTGCCGACGAAAAATATTTCCGCAATTCGTTTTCTTCTGAAATACTGGTTTCACTATCGAAGTATTTCTTTAATAGTATTTCAATATTTTTCAATTCCATAATTTTCGATTTTTGTCATACATTCCCGTATCGATTTCCTTGCTCTTGAAAGCGCCACTCGGATGGCCGTTTCATTCATCTGCATTATTATTGCTATTTCTGAAAATTCATACTGTTCGATATCTCTCATCTGAATAATTAACCGCTGCTGTTCGGGCAATTGATTAATTATCTTTTCTACCCAATTAAGGCTGTCTCCATCTTCCAACTTTTTAACTAAGCAATCCGAATTATCAGTAAAATTATTATCCACCATCTTTAGGTTTTGAACCCTTTTAGACTTCAGCTGATCCAAACAATAATTTTTAGTCATTGTCATCGCAAAAGCTTCTACACTATTAAACTCAACCAAGCTTTCATTCTTACTCCATAATTTTACTAACACTTCTTGAGTTGCATCTTCTGCTTCCTCTGTACTTACAAGCAAACGCTTGGCCAAGCGGAATACTTTGTCTTTGAACGGTGAGGTCAATTGCAGGAACTCTATTTGATTCATAAATCAAGAAATTATTAGTTCGGCTTATATTATCAAGACGAAAGAACGTTAATTTTGTTACAAAATATACAAAATAAAACTAAAGTCACTACTTTTACGTACCTATATCTATTGAAACCTACTATATGAAAACCAATTTTAAGTTTACGATTTTATTCTTTTTCGCCATTTTCTTGTTCCAAAGCTGCCAAGACGAGGATGATGTTGCGGCACCTATAAACCTAGAAGTTCAGGATTTTATCTGGAAAGGACTAAATCAATACTATTTGTGGCAAGCAGATGTACCTAATTTGTCTGACAATCGTTTTGCTTCCCAAAACGAACTAAACGTCTTCCTTACTGGCTATCCTACTCCTGAAGATCTTTTTGATGCCCTAAGAGTAGACAAATCAATTGATCGTTTTAGCTGGATTGTTTCTGATTATTTAGAACTAGAACAAGCCCTTGGAGGAATATCAAAAAATCATGGTGCTGAATTTGGCTTAGTTTACAAACCAGCAAGCACTACCAATATATTTGGATATATTCGTTACATCCTACCGAATTCAGATGCATCAACAAAAGACATTCAAAGAGGTTCCATTTTTTACGGAGTGAACGGAACGCCACTTACTGTAAACAATTACCAATCATTATTAGCAGCCGATAATTATACTTTAAACCTAGCGTCCTATGACGGAGGAGCTATAACGCCAAATGAAAAATCAGTTACTTTGACCAAAACTATCTTAGCTGAAAACCCAATTTTCATTAATAAGGTCATTACTTCAGGAACACATAAAATTGGCTACTTAATGTACAATGGATTTTATGCTGAATATGACACTCAATTAAACGATGCTTTCGGCACTCTTAAATCACAAGGAGTTACGGATTTAGTACTTGATTTGCGATATAATTCAGGTGGTTCAGTACTTACAGCGACCCGATTGGCTAGTATGATTACAGGACAGTACACTGGACAAATTTTTGCGAAGCAAAAATGGAATGATAAAATCAACGCGTTTTTTGAGTCATCAGATCCAGAAGCGCTAAAAAATAATTTTACTGATAAAATAGGAAGCACATCAATTAACAGCTTGAAATTATCGAAAATATATATTCTGACCACTAAAAGTTCAGCTTCAGCAAGCGAGCTTGTCATAAATGGCTTAAAACCCTATTTGGATGTTGTTCAGATAGGCGACATTACTACAGGGAAAAATGTAGGATCCGTTACTTTATATGACTCTCCAACCTTTGGAAAAGATAATAGAAATCCTAATCATCGCTACGCTATGCAGCCTATCGTTTTGAAAATTGTCAATGCTGCCGGTTTTGGGGATTATTTTAATGGGCTTACTCCCACTTACCAATTAAAAGAAAATTTAGGAAATCTAGATGTTCTGGGCAATACCGCAGAGCCTTTGTTAAGTACTGCAATTGGAAAAATTACAGGAACAGGAAAAATGCTCAAACAAAGCCCTGAAAAAGATTTCAACTATTTTAAAGATGCAAAATCGTTGAATGGTATGCAAAACCAAATGTATATTGAGAAAGCGCCAGAAGGAATTTTAAAAGCGCTAGACTAATCACAAACTCACAATGAATTGCATTACAACACGTTACCAATAACTAGCCTCAAATTTTAATAAACATGTAACCTATGGAAAATTCAGTTAAGTTATTTTTGATTGTGATTACTTTGACTTGTTTTGCATTTATCAGCCCTGAAAAATCAGAACCAAAATTGATTAATGTGGTTATTGATGCCGGTCACGGTGGAGAAGATTTTGGTGCTACTCAAGATGAAATAACTGAAAAAGAAATTGTAGAACAGCTTATTACTAAAATTAAGATTTTCAACAAAAATAAAAATATCGTAATTCATTATACCAGATCAACAGACAAGTTTATTCCACTTAAAGACAGAACTGATTTTATAAATACAATCAAGCCAGATTTGGTTTTATCCCTACATGTAAATACAAGTTTGAACAGCAATACTTCTGGGATGGAGTTCTATGTTTCTAAAGAGTCCAATTTTTATCAAAAGTCAAATCTAATAGCTGAAAATTTCCAGATTAGCTTTTTAAATTCAAATTATAAAGTCGCTGAAATAAAAAATGCTAATTTTTATATTTTAAATAAATCAGAAGTCCCAGCCGTAATAATGGAACTTGGATATTTGACCAATGAATCTGACAAAAAGAATCTTGCTAACAACCACGAGCAAAATCAAATAGCAAAAAAAATTATAGAATGTATTTCTGAATTGAGGTAAGACCAACTCCATAACAAAAAAAAGGGCTTTCATCACTGAAAGCCCTTTTTTTTGTTATCAAAGAATGGGTTAAAAATTAAGGTTTAATCCAATTTTAAAGTTTCTTCCTCTCGTACTATACCCTACAGATTCGACAAACTCTTCGTTTAAAATATTGTTTACTGCAGCAAACACACTCATTCTGTTTTTAATAAGGTCGTATTTTACTGTACCATTAAACAGTTGATAAGAATCTAACATAAGTGGTATTGTTGCATAGGTTCCTCCATCAAAAAACGCATCCTTTCTTTTATCCACATATTGATAGTTTACAGAAAAGAAAGCTCTGTTGGTAGCTTGATAATCTAAAGAAATATTTCCTTTATGTTTTGGAATTAACCGACTCAAAGGCTCTTCTACTTGTGTAAAAGTATAATTTGCATTTACTTTTAGATCCTTTGAAAAAGCATAAGAAACCATCGTCTCCACACCTTTTGCATTATTCCTTCCCTCTATATTTATATAATTCGAAACATAGGTTGCTGGATTAGTATAAAACCCAAAAGAGTTTTCCTCTTCTCTATGAAAAGCAACTGCATTAAAAGTAAGCTTCTTAGCCAATAAAGCCACTTCAAAGCCAGCTTCTACAGTACTATTTTCCTCAGGAGTCAAATCTAAATTGCCATAAGGAGAGTACAACTGATACAAACTTGGGGTGATATATGCGGTGCTATATGAAGCCAATACTTTCAATGGTAATTCAGAAAAAGAGAAAGATGGGTTCACATTATACACAAAATGATCTCCATAAACGCTGTGCATATTATCTCTAACACCCACATTAAGATTTAGACCAAAATCAGAATTATAAACTGCAGTCAAATAAGGATCTACTGTATTAAATTTTGCCGTTTCAGCGGCGATAGCATCATAAGCTGTTTTTGAATCCATCTCTTGAAACTGAAATTGAGTACCCAAGACTACAAAAAATTGTTTGCTGAACTCATATTTATTAAAAGCATCTACATTTATACTTCTAGATTTATAATCACTTACATCAACAGAATTTGAATAAGAACTAAAAGTATTATAATTTCTTTCAATTGTATTAAAGCTTGTGTTCAATACGAATTCTCCTTTATTGTATTTATACTTAGGTGAAAATCCCAAACGAAATTGTTCAGATGTTGAAACATTTAAAGGGGTGTCAGGATTATTGAAGTTATCAAATGTACCGTCAAAATCATTTTTAAGTCGGTCATAATTAGCAAAAAAGTCCAAGCTTAATTTCTCTGTTGGCGTGAATCCAAGTTTAACTAATGAGTTAATTCTAGAGAAACGATCTGCTTCAAAATTTGCAGACTCAGGAACAGCAGCTTCAGATATACCCGTTGTTTCTGTACTGTTTAAAGAAGCATAATAATTAAATTTATCTAATTTTCCATTTACAGAAAGTCCTTGATTATAATCCTGTGGGCGGTAATTCGTTCTGTCAGCAGTGGTTTGTGTACCAACACTCATATGTGCATTTCCCGCAATTGCTTTTTTCCCTGCTTTTTTCAAAGTAATATTAATAACTCCTGCAGCAGCTCCTGAACCATACAAAGTACTTGCTGCTCCTTTCAAAATTTCAATACTTTCTACCTGATCTACAGGAATCAAGCGCAAATCATATTCTAAATTAATTCCCGAAGCATCAGTAACTGGAATCCCATCAATCATGATTAATGTTTGACGATTGCGTCCCCCTCGGATATAATACCCTAGGTTTTTTCCCGCACTACTTTGATTTCCATTAATTTCCATCCCTGCAACTGAATTCAAAACAGTGGCTAAAGATTGACCTGATCTCTTTGATAATTCTTCGGCGGTAATTTTCACAATCACTTTTCCAGATTTTTCTTTTGCTAAAGCAAATTTCGAATCAGAAATTACCACTTCATTCAACTCGTTTTGTTGTAAAACAGTTTCTTTTTTTTGCGCAAAAGCACAAGAAGTCATCAGCACGCATAACGCACTAATACGAACGATTTTGTTGTTCATTTTAATAAAACATTTTTAATAACAGCTATTTACTGCTACATGACTAAAAATGGGAGAAAAGTATGAAATAACCCATACCCAAACCTTTTTTCCCGAAAGTTTGATACAAATTGTATTAGGCAGGTCTCCTGGCTTGCGTCTTGTTGTTTACCTTCTCATCCGCGGTAGCAGACAATGGTTTGTAGATAACAACAAGCTTATTAGCTTACAGTTGCGGGTACAGCGCAAGATTTTCGATTTCTGAATTTGATTATTAAATCTTCAAATTTCAATCACTCACTTCCCTTTTAATGCTTGTCTTTAATATTAAAAACAGCAACCTCAATACGGCTGCAAATATAACTTTATCCTGCGAATAAAAAATAAAATTTGATTTTTAAAAAGGATTAAATATACCTTTGCAGCACTTGAAAATCATTTTATGAAATCAACATCTTTAAAATTCATTCTTTTATTACATATCCTTTTTGCTTTTGGATGCAAACAAAAAACGGAGGTTTCTAATACTTATTTAGCTTCTTCTAAAAATGAAATCCAACATGCTAAAGGCTTTGAAATCTACAAATATGACGGCTATTCCGTAGTAAAAATCACCAATCCTTGGCCCGCGGCCAAAGAAAGTTTCAGCTATATTTTGAAACAAAAAAACGCAATCATTCCAGATAGTTTGATGCATTTTACTACTATTCAAATTCCTATAAAAACAATTGTAGTGACCTCAACCACACATATTCCGTCGTTGGAAATGTTGGGAGTCGAAAACACTTTAGTGGGCTTCCCTAATACTGATTATATTTCATCAGAAAAAACCAGAAAAAGAATTGATGCGGGAAAAGTCAGAGAGGTTGGGAAAAATGAAAACCTCAACACTGAAGTTTTAATAGACATGCAAGCTGACGTGATTGTGGGTTTCAGTCTTAACAGCAGTAATCCTTCCTTAACGCTTTTACAAAAAAGTGGTCTAAAGGTAATGCTAAACGGCGATTGGACTGAACAGTCTCCTCTAGGAAAAGCAGAATGGATTAAGTTTTTCGGTGCTTTGTACGGACTAGATTCCAAGGCAAATTCCATTTTTTCTGATATCGAAAAAGAATACAACACTACTTTGGCTTTAGCAAAAAAGGTCACAAAGAAACCAACGGTTCTTAGTGGAGCTATGTTTCAAGATCAATGGTATGTTCCACAGGGAGAAAGTTGGGCTTCACTATTTCTAAAAGATGCACAGGCTGATTATTTATGGTCTGATACTAAAGGAACAGGCGGGCTTTCCCTTCCTTTTGAAGTGGTATTAGAAAAGGCGCAGAAAGCAGAATTCTGGATCGCACCCGGAGATTTTTCTTCCTTGAAGCAAATGAGCGACAGTAATCCGCATTATGCGCAATTTGATTCATTTAAAAATAAAAAAGTATATTCGTATGCCCTAAATAAAGGGGCGAAAGGAGGAATTTTATATTTTGAATGGTCTCCTACCCGTCCTGACTGGGTCTTGAAAGATTTGATTAAAATATTTCATCCCGAGTTACTGCCAAATCACAAACTTTTTTTCTTTCAGAAATTAGAATAAATTGAATCAAACAAATCGAAATACCGTTCTTTTCCTGATCCTAACCATTGGAGTGGTTTGCCTGTTTATAATCAACATCAGCTTAGGATCTGTTTCTATTCCATTAAAAGAAGTCTTTCATAGCCTTTTAGGCGGAACTTCCAGCAAAGAAACTTGGCAATACATCATCCTTAATTATAGATTGCCTAAGGCTATTGCCGCAGTTTTAGTGGGAATGGGACTTTCAATTAGCGGTTTGTTAATGCAAACTTTATTTAGAAATCCACTGGCCGGTCCTTATGTTTTAGGGCTGAGCTCAGGAGCCAGTTTAGGTGTAGCAATAGTAATACTTGGAGCGGCATTTCTTCCAGCATCTGTAGCTTCTATTTTACTTTCGTCTTACGGGGTAGTTTTGGCTTCTAGTTTAGGTAGTTTTTTAGTTTTGATGGCTGTATTAGTCGTTTCCTACCGATTACGAGACACCATGGCTATCTTGATTGTTGGGTTAATGTTTGGCAGTTTGACAAGTGCTATTGTGGGAACTTTGAGCTATTTCAGCACTGCAGAGCAGCTGCAAAAATTCACATTCTGGTCCTTGGGTAATTTAGGCAACTTATCATGGACATCCATATTAATTTTATTTATCTCTGTATTGATAGGGTTGCTTTTGAGTCTATTCAGCATAAAGCCTTTGAACGCCTTGCTTTTAGGAGAAAATTACGCCCGCAGTCTGGGTCTAAACTATAAAAGATCTCAGCTAATCATCATATTTGCTACTAGTGTATTGGCAGGAAGTATTACAGCATTTGCCGGACCAATTGCCTTTATCGGTCTTGCGGTTCCCCATATCGCTAAATTAATTTTCCAAACCAGCAATCATGTTGTTTTATTTTGGAGCACCTTGCTTTTTGGAGCGAGCATCATGTTAATCTGTGATACTATTTCACAAGTTCCAGGCGGAGATATTACATTACCTATTAATGCCGTAACTTCAATTTTTGGGGCACCAATAGTTATTTGGTTATTAATTCGAAAAAAGAAAATGATCGGATAATGGAAAACAAGATGATCTTAAAGGCTACGGATATCAGCATTGGTTACACCCATAAAAAAGGGAATACCCTTATTTCTGCGAATATTAATTTAACTCTGGAAAAAGGGAAACTCATTTCTTTGATTGGTGCTAATGGAATAGGAAAATCAACACTTCTACGAACAATAACAGGAATCCAAAAAACCCTTTCTGGAACGGTTTTACTTAATAGCCAAAACATTCATAAACTGGATTCGCTAACCTTAGCCCAAAACTTAAGTGTCGTTCTAACCGAGAAATTACCTCCCAGTAATCTGACTGTTTTTGAGCTCATCGCTTTGGGGAGACAGCCTTATACCAATTGGATAGGAAAGTTAACAGAATTGGATATTGCAAAAGTCAACGAAGCCATGGAGCAAACACAAATTAGTGAATTGGCTGCAAAAAAACATTACGAAATCAGTGATGGGCAATTGCAAAAAGTATTGATTGCTCGTGCTTTGGCACAGGACACTCCGCTAATTATTTTAGATGAACCCACTACTCATTTAGATCTATTGCATAAAGTAGCGCTGTTTAAACTCTTGAAAAAACTCACCCAAGAAACGCAAAAATGCATTCTGTTTTCAACACATGATATTGACATGGCGATTCAACTTAGCGATGAAATGATCATTATGACACCAGAAACTGTTGTTCAGGACCAGCCATGTAATTTTATTTCGAAAGGTAGCTTTAATACCTTATTTAATGACGAACATATTGTTTTTGATAGCCACAAAGGGAAATTTGTCATAACCTAATCTTTATTTTTCAAAAAACTGACAATCCAGTTTCAAAGAAGATAATCATCATAACACATCAAAAACACCCTCTTTATAAGATAAAGACTCGTTTATCTTTTAATTTAGTATACCCTTTTCTTATTCCCCAAAACTAAACTTATCACTATGAGTAAAACTTTTTTTTAAAACTTTTAATTATGGAAAAGTTGTTTTCTTTCCTCAAAAAATTAGTTCTACTAAGGAGCTTAGTTTTTCTCTATTCTTGTATTCAGGACGAAATGATTAGTATTCATTCAAATGGAAATAAAAAACAAATCGGAATTAAAATGACTCGTAAATTAGTACTACGCCCTGAGGGAGATAAAAAGAATTCGCCTTCGCAAGGCACTACTATCGCTATATCTTAAAGCAATAGCTGTTTTTGATGCACCACATTTTGATGTACACTTTTACATGATTTATGTTGAAGAAGTCAGTCTTAACTATTCCCAACCGGAGCATTTCGTACAAGCGGGCAATTATCCAACGAAATACAATATTTATCATGATGTTCAAACTGGCGGCACGTTCATCACATTAAGCGAGTTTGTTATGCGAGACTAAATAAAAATGAGGGCGCTAGTACTTCCTTATTTTTATACTTTTTTTCACTTCCCTTTTAGCAAATTAATGCTTACTGTAGCTATATTCGAGTCTGGGAATCGCTTAAAGAATAGGGTGTCTGGATACAATCCGGCTTCTGCTGCCATTTTATGTAGCACCGATATTTCTACAATATACTGATCTGAAAATCCATGAGTCGCATCGTAAGCAGTTGCAGCCGTTTTGCCTAAATTCTCTGCCGTTAAGACTGGAGGAATCGTGTGCAATTCAATCATCAACAAGCCGAATTTTCTAACATATGGTGACCATTTGTAAAAATGCTCTAATAGATTGTCTTCTACGAGATTGTTGCTAATTAGCATTCCTCTGTGTGCAAATGCGCCCGTGGATAGGCTAACCCTGTCCGCTGTGGTGTTTTTTGGTATTTCCCAAATGCGGTTGTGATCCAGAAAAGTACGCACATTCAACAAATCTTTTAAATCTATGCCATAATTTTCCATTAAATCATCTGCTAAAATATCTGGACGCCCAATATCACCCCAAATGACTTTAGCCCAAATATCGGCTTTGATCAAATTAGCGCGGGTAACTTTTAACGCGGCCTGATTGTAATCAGCTCCAACAAGAAACAACGGATAATCATCAAGCATTTTGCCTCGTAAAGTTTGCCTTTCGATAACATCAAAAATATGCTCTAAGAAAGCGCCATTACCGCAGCCCATGTCTAAAATCCCCTTTGGCTGGTTCTCTATGGGAAGATTAAACAGCCTGACGATAATTTCATCCACAACTTTAAAATAACCGTCATGAGCACCGCCACTACCCCATACATTCATTTCGCGATCCACATGAAGTTCATCCTCGCCTTCAGCAACATTGCGTAATACACTAGAATTGCCAAAAAGCAAATCATCCATTTTACTGAATGTAGGCATATAGGAAACAGTCACCCCGTAAGCAGATGCTCTTTTGGCAAAAAAGAGTCCTGTTTCCGTAAATTGATAGTTACCGTTCTTTTGAGTAAACCAACCCAAATGCGCCAAGAAATCCAAAATGATTTTAAAATTTTCAGGAGACTTGTGAAACTCTTCTGGCCGGAAGGAAATTTCCATAAAATACTTATGAAACATGCCGCTCATGCCAAGTCGGACTAAAGTTGGGCCAACTAATGCACCTTCAATATGAGTTAATATTTGTTGTTTTACTTCATTGATTATAGAATCATCCGAAAATACGATGCCATAATTTTTTTTATACTTTTCAAAAATTCCTTTCAAGAGTTCAAAAGGGGCTTCTTCAAATAGTCTGGGATGGAATTGCATCGAAAAGTGCAATAAATCAACTACATCTTCATAGAGATGAAAAAGCGAAAAGGCAACTTCACTTTTTTCGGTCAAGCCAAATTTTATTTCGTCAGTCCCATTATTTATATAGTACTTCAGGAATCCTTGCGAACATAAAACGCGTAAACCAACATTGAGATAACCTTCGTTTGCCTCAAATTGAGAAGTCAATTCACTAAGCGTACACTCCTTTTTATCGAGTATAAAAGACAACACCCCTTTTTTATGTAAAGCGTAAGCGACAGGTGCCGTTACTAATCCATCCAAATGTCTAAAAATCGAACTTCTGAGAGAAACTTTATCAATCATAAACAAGCTTTTTTAAGTGAGTGGCATTCGAATAAAATCAAACAACCATACCCAAATATATAAAATTCCGCCCTAACAATGAATTCCCTCTTTACAATCTAATTTTTTAACTACCCATTCAACTGGATTTGTCTTTTGGCTTCTCCAATGACAAAAGCGACGGAGTTGGCTATATTAAAACTACGAATATTGGCTGACATCGGAATCTTTAAATGGTTTTCAAACTGCTCTAATACTTCTTCGCTTAGGCCTTTGCTCTCTTTTCCAAAAACCAACCAATCTCCATCTTGAAATTCAATTTCTAAATACGACTTTTCGGCATGGGAACTCATAAGAAAGACTCTAGAGGTATCAGGAACTACTGATTTCCATTCGGCTACATTTTGGTATTCCGTAACATCAAGATGCACCCAGTAATCCAAGCCCGAACGTTTCAGGTTTTTATCATTTATCACAAACCCAAAAGGATGTATTAGGTGCAATCGGCTTTCGGTGCCTACACACAATCGACCAATATTTCCCGTGTTATTTGGTATTTCCGGTTCAACTAAAACAATGTTCAACATTTTTTATTTATTTTAAAGATTGAGAAATAAAAGAATTGTACCCAATCTATTACATCTCGATTTGAAAATCACTCACTTCGATTACTTCCCCTGATTGCAAATTGTCAAGATGTACATTTCCTATTCGGACGCGCACCAATCGTAAAGTAGGAAAACCTACTGCCGCAGTCATTTTCCTGACTTGTCTAAACTTCCCTTCATTGACGATAATCGACGCCCACGAAGTTGGGCCATGCCGCTCATCCCGAATCTTTTTTCCTCTTAGTCCAAAGTTAGGTGTTTCCTCAATTAGAAAAGATTCACAGCGTTTAGTGATGTATTTAGTACCATTGAAACCTATTTCAACCCCCATTTTCATTTTATCAATTGCTTCTTGGGTAATGATACCATCCACTTGCACATAATATTCCTTGTCCACTTTTTTAGAACGAATAATTTCGCTCATCTTTCCATCAGTGGTTAACAATAATAAACCTTCGGAGTCTTCATCCAATCGTCCTATTGCCATTGTTCCTTTGGGAAATTCGTGCAATTCTCCCAGTAGCTTCTTCTTCCTTTTCAATTCATAAATAAATTGACTTAGATAGCCGTAGGGTTTGTGGAGGATAAAATTTTGATGGGACATTAGTTGTGTTAAAATGATATTGGGATGCAAATATAGCGTTGTTTTATCAGCATCAAACAGCAACAAGCCAAATTTCATTCTTCTAAAAGCAATGTTAAATAATATAAATAGTTCATTTATAATCAGTATCATTATATTATTGAAAAAAAAATATACCATGGAAAATAAAGAAAAACAAAATAGCAATGAAGGCAGTAAAGAGACAAATATAGATTCAAAAACCAATTCTCAAGAATCTATTCTAATTGACGAAATAGAAATTGATGCCGAGGGCAATAAAAAAATAGTTCAAAGAGCAAGAAATTTAAATAGCTCCGTTGACCCTACTACTACAGAAATAACTTCGAGTGATAATGAAAATTCAAGTCGTGGCGTAAGTACCGAAAAAGAAGTTATGAAAACTATTGAAAATGAGGATCTCAATTCCGATATCACTGCAAAGCGATATCCAGCCTCACATCCTGATAATCACAAAAATCGAGGGAATATGGAATTAGATGAAGAATAAAGACTTTTTAATAATTTGAAAAGCCAATAAGAACAATCGTTTTTATTGGCTTTTTTTGTTTTCCTTTTAATAAATTTAGCACTAAGATATATTATTACTTACTTTTACTACTCACAAAGAAATCCTTTCATGTCAAATATGCTTCCCTTTTTAATCCTATTTATTATCGCACTCGCCATCGGGGTTTTCATTGGTAAACTTATTTTTTCTGCTCGGTTTCAGTCGGAGAAAATAAGTTTGGAAGAAAAATTAATTGCGCTAAATTCACAATTCAACCAGCTGAAGGAGCAATTTTCAAATGACAAAGTAGTTTTCGAAAAACAATTGCAAACAGCTAATTTGGACAAAGAAACGATTCGAAATGAAAAAGACAGCCTAGCGATTCAACTTTCAAAAAAAGAAGTTGATTTTGAGAATCTTTGGGAGCGCAACAAAGAGCAAAAAAACGAGGTGGAAAAACTACAGGAAAAATTCACAAAAGAATTCGAAAATTTAGCCAATAAGATATTAGACGAAAAGTCGAATAAATTCACTGAACAGAATAAAGAAAATATGAAAAATATCTTGACGCCTTTGCAAGATAAGATTCACTTATTCGAAAAGAAAGTCGAAGACACCCACAAAGAGAGTATCGATTATCATGCAGCTTTACGCCAACAAATTTTAGGCTTACGCGAAATGAATATCCAGATGAGTAAGGAAACCATCAATCTGACCAAAGCTTTAAAAGGAGACAGTAAAATGCAAGGGAATTGGGGTGAACTCGTTCTAGAACGTGTATTGGAAAAATCAGGATTAGAAAAAGGTCGTGAGTATGAAGTGCAGCAGGCTTTTACTACAGAGGAAGGAAATCGTGTTTTTCCGGATGTGGTTATCAATTTGCCTGATGGCAAAAAAATGATTGTCGATTCAAAAGTATCCTTGACTGCTTATGAAAAATACATCAACGAGGACGAGGACGATTTAAAAAACGGTTATCTAAAAGAACATGTCAATTCCATAAAACGTCACGTAGAACAACTAGGAAATAAGAATTACCAGGATTTATACCAGATAGAAAGTCCTGATTTTGTTTTGCTTTTTATCCCAATTGAACCCGCATTTGCCATGGCTCTGAATGAGGACACTACATTGTACAACAAAGCATTCGAAAAAAACATTGTAATCGTTACTCCCGCCACATTATTAGCTACATTACGGACTATTGACAGCATGTGGGCGAATCAAAAACAACAAGAAAATGCCTTTGAAATAGCACGTCAGGCAGGTGCATTATATGATAAATTCGAAGGTTTTGTTTCTGATCTGATAAAAATTGGAAAGAAAATAGACGAAAGCAAAATAGAATATAGTAGCGCTATGAACAAGCTGGTCGAAGGAAAAGGAAATTTGATTGTAAGCGTCGAGAAGTTGAAAAAGATGGGAGCCAAAGCTAAAAAATCGATCCCCGAAAACATATTATCCAGAGCTGAAAAAGACGAAAACCAATTATTAAATTAAAGAGTACCATGAAAAAAATTTTAGGAATTCTAGTAAGTGTCATCATATTATCTATAGCGTGCTATTTTACTTTTGTATACTACGCCACTTATAGCGAAGGCGTTCGATCAGGACATTTAATAAAATTTAGCCACAAAGGAGTGGCATTCAAAACTTGGGAAGGCGAAATAAGTCAAGGAATGTCGGGATCACAAATTTTTGCTTTTTCTGTATTGGATAAGGACAAGCAAGTGATTTCCAATTTGAAAGAACTCGAAGGCCAATATGTAAAAGTATCTTACATAGAACGCTACAAAACATTTCCTTGGTGGGGTGATACCAAATATTACCTAATTGCCGTAAAAAAAGAAAACTCACCATTTCAAAATAAATAAACATGAATTCGATATTCAAAACAGTTGCCTCTTCAAATATTACTATTTCAGAGCTAATGCTGCCTTCTCACACCAATTTTAGTGGTAAAATACATGGTGGCTACATTCTTTCCTTACTAGATCAGATTGCTTTTGCCTGTGCTTCTAAATTCTCAGGGAATTACTGTGTTACCGCCTCTGTTGATACTGTTGACTTTTTAAGACCTATTGAAGTGGGAGAATTGGTGACAATGAAAGCCAGTGTAAACTACGTGGGTAATAGTTCCATGATTATTGGTATTCGCGTCGAATCAGAAAATATACAAACCGGTAAAATAAACCATTGCAATTCTTCTTACTTTACCATGGTCTCCAAGCACAAAGATGGAACAAATGCAAAGGTGCCAGGACTCCTATTGTCCGACCTAGAAGAAGTCCGTCGCTTTTGTAATTGCATCAAACAAATTTCATTGAAAAAGGAAAAAGACCGTCATGAAGAAAATTTTAATTACAGTTCAATAGAAACTTTAGACAGCTTGGCAAAATACAACGTATTGGTTCAAATCAGTTAAATAACACCTATTCTATTACAAATATTCGCTTCAGATCAAAAGAGCTGAAACGAATATTTTTTTTAGGCTTATTTTTCATATAAAACCCTGTAATGCATATCCGTTATGGAATAATTTCCGTAACTTTAAGTAGTACAATTCTCATTACATATGAAAAAAACGCTACTCCTTTTTTTATTGCTTCTTTCAAACACAATTAATGCACAAGAAAAAATGACTACCACAAATGGCGTTATTATTTTTGAAGCATCTATTCCTTTTTTTGAAGCGGTAGCAGCAAAAAATGAAACATTAACCTGTGTTTTGAAAACGAAAAAGGGAACTATATCATTTGTAACTTCTATTAAGACTTTTCGTTTTAAGCGAGCTCTGATGGAAGAGCACTTCAATGAAAATTATTTAGAAAGTGATCGCTATCCAAAGGCGGCCTTTAAAGGTTTAATTGAAAAGTTTGATCTAAAAGATATAGATCCCACCCCAAAGGACTATTACATTAAAGGAAAAATGACAATTCATGGAAAATCAAGAAACATTCGTATAGTTGCCCAAATTAAGAAAGCAATAAAAGGAATAGAACTCACATCAAATTTTACGCTCAACACTGATGATTTTAATATCGAAATCCCATTTATCGTGCGAAGTAAAATATCAAAAAAAGTGGCTGTTAGCGTTTATTCCAATTTACAATAACTCTATTTGAACAAACAAATTTTAAGGGTGTCCTCTAAATTTTTGTGCCTAAAATTAAATCCTGTACTTTCTATTTTTTCAGAAGAGATTCTCCTTCCTGTAAGTACTAACTTAGCCATTTCCCCCATCATTAATTTTAGTAAAAAAGCAGGTACGTTAGGAAGCCAAATGGAGTAACCATAAACCTTAGCCAGTGTTTTAGAAAAAATGCTATTGGTGGTATCGTCATTAATCGCCGCATTATAAGCCCCACTCATATTTGGATTCTTTAACGCTTCAAGATATATAGAGCACAGATCATCAACATAAATCCAAGGCATATACTGCTTGCCTGAACCTAATGCCGACCCCAGTCGCATTTTAAAAATGGGAGTTAGTTTATCCAAAAAGCCATCATTCATACCTAGTACAAGTCCTGTACGCACTTTTACTGTACGTATGCCAAATTGTTCAAATTTGTCAGCTGCAGCCTCCCAATTTTGGCAAACTCTACCTAAGAAATCATTCGCCGGACGTGTATTTTCAGTACAAATTGCTTGCCCATTTACCGCACCATAAATACCGATTGCCGATGCCGAAATAAAAGCTTCCAATTTTTTATTATGTTTTTCTAAAACCGAAAAAATTAATTGCGCTGATTGTTGCCTACTGCTAACAATGGTTTCTTGACGTTCTTTGGTCCATCTTTTTCCCGCAATATTAGCACCAGCGAGATGTATGATATAGTCCGCTTTTAAAACTGCATCCTCCTCTATAATCTGACCCTTTACATCCCAGGTATAATAAAAAATATTGGCCGTATCAGCTCTTTTGCTTCTACTCAAAATAGAAATGGTATATCCGTTATCAATTAATAGATGGCTTAGGTGTTTGCCAACAAATCCAGAACCTCCAGTTATTAATACATTTTTCTTCATGACAGCTATATTTTTTGATTTAGAATACTTTAACAAATATACTAAATAATTTTTGTTTAACATTATGATGATTTGGTTAAACATTTACTACCTTTATACCCTAATATAAAAAGTCTAAGAAATGGCAACTAAGAAAAATAAAATCACAAAGGAAAATATAGTTTCTATGTATATGGATTATACATTGGAAAAGGGCGAAAAACCAAAATCAGTATACCTCTTTGCAAAATTGAATGATTTTCCAGAAGCGGAGTTCTATACGTTTTTTGGAACAATTGAAAGTATTGAGAAAGAAATCTACAAGATGTTCTTCGAAAAAACTGTTGCATTACTTCACAAGGACGAGAACTACCCTGAGTATGATATGAAAAGTAAACTATTAAGTTTCTATTTTACATTCTTCGAATTGTTATCTGCCAATAGAAGCTATGTAACGATGAGCTTAAAAGAACATAACAATCAGCTAAAGAACCTGATGCTACTTTCTGGCTTGAGAAATAACTTTAAAAAATATATCGGAGAAATCTTAACAGACGACTATCGCATAAAGCAAGAGAAAGCTCAGGAGTTACAAGAAAAAGCAATTCAAGAAAGTGCCTGGGTACAATTTTTATTTACCCTTAAATTTTGGTTAGATGATGAATCCCCTGCTTTTGAAAAAACGGATATTTATATTGAAAAATCAGTAAAACTAAGTTTCGAACTAATAAATATGGCTCCTATTGACAGTTTAATAGATTTTGGAAAATTTATTTTCAAAGAAAAAACACAAAACAAACAATGAAAACGATAGATTATATACCAACAAGTAAAATTGAAAGAGCTACCAAACTAGTTCAAACCGGAGCGAAAATTGGAGTCAACTATATTAAGTACTATGGAGAAAAGATGGTCAATTCAGACTTGACCCGCGATAAACTGAACGTAGACAATGCAGAGGATATCTATGAAGGACTTAGTAGTTTGAAGGGTAGTGCGTTAAAAGTGGCACAAATGCTAAGCATGGACAAAAGCTTTTTGCCTCAGGCGTACGTAGAAAAATTTTCTTTATCCCAGTTTTCTGTACCCCCACTATCAGGCCCATTAGTGCTGAAAACTTTTAAAGCAAATTTCGGAAAAACTCCCTATGAAATATTTGACGAATTCAACGCAAATTCTGTAAATGCAGCAAGTATTGGTCAGGTTCACCTTGCCGTAAAAGACAATAAAAAGCTAGCCGTAAAAATCCAGTATCCTGGTGTAGCCAATAGTATTTCATCTGATTTGGCACTAGTAAAACCTATGGCCATTAGAATGTTCAACCTTCAAGGAAAGGATTCAGATAAGTATTTTAAGGAAGTTGAAGATAAATTAATCGAAGAAACGAACTACCTGTTAGAACTAGAACAAAGTGTGGAAGTCGTTAAAGCCTGCAAAAAAATAGAAAATTTAGCATTTCCTGAATATTACCCTGAGTTTTCATCTGAGAAGATTATTACTATGGATTGGATGAATGGCGTTCATCTTTCGGAATTTACAAAAAGCAATACTAACCAGCAAACAGCTGATATCATTGGCCAAGCACTATGGGATTTTTATATGTATCAAATACATGTTCTTAAAAAAGTTCATGCTGATCCACATCCTGGTAACTTTCTAGTAAACAAAAAAAACGAATTGGTTGCTTTGGATTTTGGTTGTATGAAAAAAATACCAAATGATTTTTACGTTCCTTATTTTGAATTGATTGACAGAAAAGTAATTAATGACCCCAAAATATTTAATACAAAATTATTTGAATTAGAAATTTTGCGCTCTGATGATTCTCAGGAAGAGATTACCTACTTCACTGAAATGTTTCATGATTTGCTTTCGTTATTTACAAAACCGTTTCAAGAAGAATCCTTCGATTTTTCAGACGAAACCTTCTTTGAAAACATAGCCAAATTAGGAGAGCGTTTTTCAAAAGACACAAATCTTAGAAAAATGAATGGTAATAGAGGTTCAAAGCACTTCATCTATATGAATAGGACCTTTTTTGGACTATATAATTTAATGTTCGATTTGAAAGCGAAAATTGTGGTAAATCAATATCAAAAATACATATCCTAATTGAAAAAAGAATTTACAGATCTAGAAAAGGATCGCATTATAGAAATGGCTTGGGAAGACAGAACTACATTCGAGGCAATAGCTTTGCAATTTGGTTTGAAAGAACAAGAAGTGATTGACCTAATGCGAACTGAAATGAAACCATCAAGCTTTAGAATGTGGCGTCAACGGGTTCAGGGAAGAAAAACCAAACACGCAAAATTAAGAGCATTTAGCGAAGGAAGGTTTAAATGCACGATGCAAAGGCAGATCAACAACAACAAAATTTCGAAGAGATAGATTTTAAATAACCGATTGAATAAATAACATGAAAAATATAGTAATTATTGGCGGAAGCAAAGGCATCGGAAATGCGATTTTACTGCAGCAATTAGAGACTAATATGGTCCATAACATCAGTAGAAATCCACCGGAAGTTTCACATCCTAACCTAACTCATTATTCACTGGACGTATTAAAAGACGAACTTCCTCAAATAGAAAATATCGATACTTTAATTTACTGCCCGGGTTCGATCAATTTAAAGCCTATTGGGAGTTTGAGTATCGACGATTTCAGAAACGATTTTGAAATCAATGTTATTGGTGCAGTTAAAACGATCCAAAAATATTTACCCGTCATAAAAAAAGGAATTGACCCTTCGATTGTATTGTTTAGTACAGTTGCCGTAAAACTAGGAATGCCTTTTCACGCCAGTATTGCCACCGCAAAAGGAGGTATTGAAGGATTGGTAAAATCGTTAGGGGCAGAATTAGCGTCAGTAGTACGCGTTAATGCTATTGCTCCCACTATTACAGAAACCTCACTCTCGGCAGGTATTTTGAGAAATGATAGAATGAAAGAAAATATGGTCGAACGTCACCCAATGAAAAATTACCTAAAACCAGAGGAAGTGGCCAATATGGCTGATTTCCTAATTTCAGAAAAAGCCAAATCAATATCAGGTCAAGTTTTTGAAATGGACTATGGCATCGTCACATTCAAAATTTAAAAATAAAAATATAATAAAACATTACCTAAATAATAAAAAATGATAGCCAAGCAAACCAAAAGTTACGAAAAAATTGAGCAATATGACGAAGAGTTAACAGCATCGCTTGCTGATAATTACAAAACAATAATAGCTGATTTAGGCGAGGACGTAAATAGAGAAGGACTACTAAAAACTCCGGAACGCATAGCAAAAGCAATGCAATACCTCACACATGGATACGAATTGAACCCACTAGAGATCCTGAAATCAGCAATGTTTACAGAGGATCACAAACAAATGATCGTAGTAAAAGACATTGAAGTATATTCTATGTGCGAACATCATATGTTGCCTTTTTTTGGTAAAGCTCACGTGGCATACATACCAAACGGACAAATTGTAGGTTTAAGTAAAATTCCTAGAATCGTTGATGCATTTGCACGAAGAATGCAAGTACAAGAAAGATTGACCGACCAAATAAAGAACTGTATTCAAGAAGCCTTAAACCCACTTGGTGTTGCTGTTGTGATTGAAGCACAGCATATGTGTATGCAAATGCGAGGCATTCAAAAACAAAATTCAGTTACAACTACTTCATCTTTCACTGGCGCCTTCGAAAAAGACAAAACCAGAAAAGAATTTATTAGCTTGATTTCGAATAAATTTAGTTAACTTGAAGTACTTTAATAAAATCTCACTATGAAAATTCTTTTGACAGGCGCAACAGGTTACATCGGGAAACGACTATTACCAATTTTGGTAGCAGAAGGACATGAAATCATCTGTTGCGTTAGGGATAAAAACAGATTTTATACACCAAAAGAATTTGAAAAGAATATTGAAGTAATAGAAGTAGATTTTTTAGAGGAAGAAACGGTATCAGCGATACCGTTAGATATTGATGCGGCTTACTATCTAATTCATTCTATGTCGAGTTCATCAGACAACTATGATGAATTAGAAAGTATTTCGGCTAAAAATTTTATCCAACGCGTCAATCAAACTAAGGCCCAACAAGTAATTTACCTAACTGGAATTGTCAATGATAAATCACTTTCGAAACATTTATCCTCTAGAAAAAATGTAGAGGATATTTTAAGTTCAGGCACTTATGCAATAACCGCACTTCGAGCAGGTATTATCGTTGGCTCCGGAAGTGCATCATTTGAAATCATCAGGGACTTAGTAAACAAACTCCCAATAATGATTACTCCAAAATGGTTAAATACAAAATGCCAGCCCATCGCTATCAATGATGTGCTGGATTTTTTGTCTAAATCATTATTTAATCCTCTAACATACAATCAAAATTTTGATATTGGCGGACCAGACATTCTTAGTTATAAAGAGATGCTACTGGGCTTTGCAAAAGCAAAAAACCTAAAAAGGTGGATTGTTACCGTTCCTGTAATGACACCTAAATTATCCTCCTATTGGTTGTATTTCGTAACATCAACATCCTACAAATTAGCAGCAGCATTAGTAAGCAGCATGAAAGTGGAAGTGATTTGCAGAGATCATCGCATTAATGAATTGCTCCAACTAAAACCCATGATCTACGAAAAAGCTTTGTCGAGGGCATTAATAAAAGTAGACGAAGATAAAGTAGCATCGAGCTGGAAAGACTCCCTAGTTAGCGGACGTTTTAACACCAATATGTCTGAATACCTTAAAATACCAAAAAAAGATTGCTTCATTGACAGACGCAAAATGGAACTAATCGACAGAGAATATACCATAAATAAAATCTGGTCGATAGGTGGAGATACGGGTTGGTATTACGGAGATTGGCTATGGGGATTGCGTGGATTTATCGATAAATTGTATGGCGGTGTAGGTTCCCGTAGAGGACGCACGAATAAAAAAGAGATACATGCCGGCGACGCCTTAGACTTTTGGCGTGTTCTTTATGCTAACAAAGAAGAAGGAAAATTAGTTCTATTTGCCGAAATGAAATTACCTGGAGAGGCCTGGTTGGAATTTAAAATTATCAATAACGACTTATATCAGGCAGCCACTTTCAAACCAAAAGGGATATGGGGTAAATTGTATTGGTATTCCGTTTTACCGTTTCATGGATTTATATTTAATGGAATGCTGAATAAATTGATTAAATAAATAAATAATTACAACATATAAGTCATCTAAGCTTTTACAGCTTAATGTTTCTTGAAGATTCCAATTAATTTCTTCGCTACCATTTTTGATAGATACAACAGTTACTTTTTTTAACCTAAATAAATTAATGTTTAACGATAATCATTTGACTATTCCAGCTTTATAAGTAGCGATCGCTCTGTCTCTAGCCATAGCATGCTCCACCATAGGTTTCCCATACCCTAAATCGAATTCTTTTATCCACTTTCTGATATAAGCACCATCTTTGTCAAATTTCTTTTGTTGTATCTCAGGATTGAAAACCCTAAAATAAGGCGCAGCATCACAACCTGTTCCAGCTGCCCACTGCCAATTCCCTACATTTGCGGACATCTCATAATCCAATAATTTTTCTGCAAAATAAGCTTCGCCCCATTGCCACTGTATCAATAAATGTTTGCAGAGAAAACTCGCTACGACCATACGGACTCTGTTGTGCATATATCCCGTTTCATTCAGTTGACGCATTCCCGCATCAACCATTGGATAACCAGTAGTTCCACTACACCATCGCTTGAAATCGTCCTCATCATTGCGCCACTGGATACCATCATAAGCAGGTTTGAAGTTGTTAGTAACTACTTTTGGAAAACTGAACAGAATTTGCATAAAAAATTCTCTCCAAATCAATTCACTTAAAAAGACATCGTTTTTACGAAATGCCCAATTAACTAATTTCCGAATGCTTACCGTACCAAAACGTAAATGGGGTGACAGATACGAGGTTTTGTCTATCGCCGGAAAGTCTCTTATGTCTTGGTAATCCACAACAAATTTTAAGTTGTGCGGCTTTACTTTAATGATACTTTTTTCGAAACCTATTGCTTCCAAACTTGGAAAAATAAAGTCGCTTTTATAGAAGCTGAAAAATCTGGCTTTGGTGTCAAATTCCTCTACCGGCAACTTTGATCTATATTTATCTAACCATTTGTTCTTATAAGGCGTATAAATAGTGTACGCAAGACCATCTGCTTTAGTGATCTCTTTCTCTTCGAAAATCACCTGGTCTTTAAAGGAATAGGAAACTGTCTTATTTACCTCCAATAATTCACAAATCACTGTATCCCGCTCTATCGCATACGGCTCGTAATCCTTATTGAAAAAAACCTCTTTGACATCATATTCTTCAATAAGTGATTCCCAAACAGCTGCAGTTTTTCCCTTTTTTACCAAAAGAGAACTGCCTATTTCATGTAGTTTATCATTTATTTCCGAAAGGGAATCGTAGATAAAACTAACCCTAGAGTCGTTTTTAGGCAGACTATCTAAAATCAGATCATCAAAAACAAACAGGGGGATCACAGGATAATTTGATTGCAAAGCCTGAAACAAACCCACATTATCATCTAGGCGCAAATCACGTCTGAACCAAAAAAAAGTTACTTCTTGTTTGTTCATTATTTAGTATTAAACATTTTATCTACTATGACGCGTCTGTGTTCAAAAATACCTTTTAATTTATTCTCAACAACCAATGTGTTCATAATTCGCCCGATAAAGCCCAAAGGCAATGCGTAGTGCACTACATCGGTCATTTTAGTGCCGTTTTCCGTAGCTTCAAAGAAGTGCTTGTGATGCCAAAATGCATAAGGTCCAGAAAGCTGTTCGTCTACAAAATAGCTGTTTTCCTTCACAAAAGTAATTTCGCTTACCCAAGATAATTTTAAGCCTAAAAGCGGAGATACTCTATATTGAATAATTTGCCCTGCATACATGGATTTATTATCGAAATCAGTAATTTCAAAACCCATTTCTTCAGGCGTTATTTTCTGTAAATTTTTTGGATTGGAAAAAAATGTCCAACATTCTTCTAAACTAGCATTTACGAACTGAACGCTTTCTTTTTTATAGAGTTTCATCTGTCTTATTTTGGGTTTTTCAATCAAAGATACAAGGGAGCAAGGCTTGCGTGAGGGATAGTATTGGAGCTCTTTTTATAACTGGTTTTTTGCTAGATATAAAAAAGCGGGAGAGGATAGCCCTACCCGCTTTTTTTGCGGGTCACGACCCAAGTGAAATTTATATTTTATAGTATTTGAAAGGAACAAATAACATCCCGAAACACTCTCCGTGTTCCTTACCAAGATGTTTATGGTGTACTTTATGCGCTTTACGCAATCCAATCAGGTATTTATTATTTGTTTTTTTGAACCACTTAAATCGTTGATGGATCAAGACGTCATGTATCATGAAGTAACAAAAACCATAAAACGTGATTCCCAGTCCAATGAAAAAGAGATAGTTGATGCCTCCTTCTACTCCAAAGTAGAAAAGCACCATACTGGGTAGTGCAAAAATCACGAAAAAGATATCGTTTCGCTCAAAAACATTAGCATATTTGGGTTGATGATGATCAGCATGAAAATACCACATAGATCCATGCATTAAATACTTGTGTGTCATCCAAGTCACGCATTCCATAAAAAGGAAAACGCTTAAAAATATTAAGAAGGAAATCATTTTTTTATTTATTTACAGATATACATTAAAAAAATAAGTGCGATTTTTATACTAACCTCAACTTGTAGGTCACGAAAGACTGTGCTAGTAATCCAGCTTTGGTATAATTAGAAACCCGAATCCTTTCATTTCCAATCTCATGACAAGGTGTGTCTTCTAATTTTTTCAACAGCTTTTTATAGTAGACAAATGCGGTGTAAACACCAAATTTAGCTTCGATAGGCAGTTTCAGGATTCCCTGGTAGGCCACTCTAAAATCCTCTTCGATTTCTTTTATGATTTCGTGTTTCGCATTTTCATCAAATGAGTTCAAATCTACGCCCGGAAAATAATTCCTGTTTAATATCAAATTATCATCCTTAAGATCGCGCAAGAAATTAACTTTCTGAAAGGCAGAACCCAAACGCATGGCCTCGTCCTTTAACTGATTGTATTTTTGATCGTTTCCGTTTACAAAAACCTTTAGACACATTAAACCTACAACATCGGCTGAACCATAAATATAATCGTCATATTCCGCCTTATTGTTGTAATCTGATTTGAATAAATCTAATTTCATACTTTTCAGAAAAGATTGAACCATGTCATCAGTAATATTGTATTTTTTTACTGTTTGCTGGAACGAGTTCAAAATTGGATTTAAACTAATACCCCTGTCAATTCCTTTATAATACTCCTTTTCAAAATCGTTAATTAAATCCTCTTTGTCGTAACCATGAAATGAATCTACAATTTCGTCGGCAAAACGCACAAATCCGTAGACGCTATAAATCGCATCCCTAATACTTGGCGAAAGCATATATACTGCCAAAGAGAATGAAGTACTATAGTTTTTAGTGACTATTTTACTACATTTGAAAGATACATCGTCAAATAATTGCTTCATAATTATTGTTCTAAAAATTGCTTATTTATCAAATCTGACACTAATTTTCCTGATATTAATGCCGGAGGGACGCCTGGTCCTGGCACGGTTAATTGCCCTGTGAAATATAAATTATTCACCTTTTTGCTTTTCAGTTTGGGTCTTAAAAATGCGGTCTGCATTAAAGTATTAGCCATTCCGTAAGCATTCCCTTTGTAGGAGTTATACTCTTGCACAAAGTCATTTTTACAAAATGATATTTTAAAGATAATGTTATTTTTTATACTTTGTTGCGTTAAAACCTCAAATCGACTTATTATTTTATTGAAATATTCCTCTCTTAAGTCCTCAGTATCATTAATACCAGGGGCTAGTGGGATGAGAAAAAATCCTGATTCCATACCTTCTGGCGCAGCCGTTTTATCGGTCAACGATGGAAAGTTAGCATAGAACAAAGGGTCCTTTGGCCATTGCGGAGCATCATAAATATCCTTCGCGTGCTGATAAAAATCAACATCAAAAAACAAAGCATGATGCGAGATGTTTTCTATTTTTTTGTTAAACCCCACATAAAACAATAATGACGAAGGAGCAAATACGCGGCTGTTCCAATATTGTTCTGAATACACCCGATGTTCAATATCCAATAAGGTTTCTGTGTGATGGTAATCAGCACCGCTCAAAACTATATCAGAAAATATGGTTTGACCATTGACAATTATCGCCTTAGCGGACTTGTTTTCGACAATGATCTTCTCAATATTTGAATCAGTATGAAAAACAACGCCTAATTCTCTTGCAAGACTTTCCATTGCATGAACTACATCAAACATTCCAGTTTTAGGATGCCAAGTTCCCAAACCAAAATCAGCATAATTCATAAAACTATAGAATGATGGCGTATCTGACGGTTTTGCTCCAAGAAACAAAACAGGAAATTCCAAAATCTGGATTAACCTTTCGTTTTTAAATTTTTTGCGAACGTCCCGACTTATGTTACTGAAAAATTGTCCTATTTTTTTTGTAGTTTCTACAGTGACCAGCTCTAATGCTAAAACACCTGGGCGGTATACCAAATCTTTAATAGCAATATCATAATTGCTTTTGGCCTCAGTTATAAATTTATTCAGCACCTTACCGCTTCCTTTTTCTATGGATTCAAAAGTGGCTTCGATTTCTTCTAAATTATCTGCAATAGCGATAAATTCGTTTTCGCCAAAATAAACCCTGTAAGCCGGAGAGAGTTTGATGAGCTCATAATAATCGGATGTTTTCTTACCGAAATCAGCGAAAAAACGGTCAAAAACGTCAGGCATCCAGTACCAACTGGGTCCCATATCAAACGTAAATCCGTCTTTCTTTAGTTGTCGTGCTCTTCCTCCTATTGATGCATTCTTCTCAAAAACACTTACTTCATGACCACTTTTAGCTAAATAGCATGAAGCAGACAATGCTGAAAATCCTGAGCCTATAATTGTAATTTTCTTTTTCATTTGTTTAGCAAATATAATAAATGTTTAAACAAAAACTACAGTTTTCCCACTAATTCATTAATCGAATCAAAAACAGAGATTTTATCTGAAATACCTTTTGTTTCAATAAATTCAGTTAACCGTCCTAAGTACCACAATTCCGTATTGTCATCAAGAAGCTCCTCTGCCATTTTTTGAACATATTCATTAACTACATCTCTTTCTGGTTGTACCGTCATATAAGAAACGAAAACTATAGAATGAAAATGTTTCTTTAGATCTTTCAAATTATCAATTGGCATACTTTCGCCAAGATAGACTGTCTTGTAACCATGCAATAGAATCTCGTAATTCAAATACATCAAACCTAATTCGTGTATTTCATTCATTGGAAGCGAAAGTACAAAGACCGTATCCACTTTTGTACGTTTAAAACCTTGAAGTTTTTCCGTGTTAGTCAACAACTTTTGTTTAATCAAGTAACTAACAAAATGTTCATGTGCAGGAGTGATTGTATCTGTCTGCCATAACACACCCAACTCTTGCAATAAAGGGATGAAAACTTCATGAAAGACCTCTTTGAAGGACTTCTCTGCAATCAACCAATTGTAAGTATTGAGAAATAATTCCTCGTCATAGTTCATCATTGCCATTTTAAAAGCACTAATAGCATGACTTTTAGCATTTTTTGAAGATATTATTTCTCTAACAAGTGAAGGGATTTTTTCTTCAGAATAGGATGCGATTTTTGAAATTTTATATCCGTATTCATGTAACAAAGTGATGTTTAGCAGTTTTTGCAAACTAGCTAAATCATACAATCTGATATTGGTGTCTGTTCGCATGGGCTGCAATACATTGTATCTTTTTTCCCAAATTCGTATCGTATGAGCCTTTATGCCTGAAAGATTTTCGAGATCCTTTATACTAAAGACACTTTTTACATTGTTCATGATTTATAACTATTTATTAAACAAATGTAAAATAAATAAATTAATTAATCTCAATTAATTAAACATGATTGCTATTAGTATCCATCTACAACAAAAATAAGCGGCGCATAACATCCTCAAATAAGGTTATTTAAAGAACTAAAACACACAGTATCCACTATATAAATTAACAAAAAATCGAATGATATTGTACTACCCCAGAGTCACTTTATCGTAAGAATTCAATTTATCCAAATTTAAAATAGTTTTGGAGCTGTCATTACTTCTAGTATACATGGGCTCAAACTTAGCTCCATAAACAACCTCATCAAAAGTATAGGAGGTACGGATGGCGACTGTATTGCTGAACATATCATCAAATGTTTTTACAAAAACAACAATTTCACCGTTAGTATTGGCAAAATCATCTTCATTGAATTGAAATAACGGGCTGTCTTCAGTAATAGGATGAACCAAAGTCCAACTTAAGGAAAGTGCATTAATCTTCTCTAATTCTAAATCCAATGAATAAAACTTATTCACCAATTTCCCGTTTTCTTCAATACTCATCCCGAGCGTAATTTTAGCTTCGGCATCTGTAAAGTTGGTATTTTTAAAAGGCGTCAATCTTATCATCAAACCACTGATTTCACCGTAAGGTGCAATGACCGCATTATGCGAAAATTTCAAAAATGCCTTAGGCCTACTAAACCTTCCGAAAAACAAACCCGTTGCAATGGCAAAACTCAACAAACCAATCAAAGCCTCTGCCGAAGATAGCGCACTAGTCAAAAAACCCGTAGGACTAATATGTCCATAACCAACAGTTGTAAAGGTTTGGGCACTAAAAAAGTACACCTGCCCAAATTTAACCCATTCACTATCTGAACCTGCAATTCCATCAAGATGTTCTACTCCGATTCCGTAGTATATCGAGGCAAACACAAAATTAATTCCCACATAGAAAGACAAAATAATCATCATAAATTTCCAAACAGGCATATCAATCATGGTGTGATACCAGCTGGTGCGACGCAACACGTGCATCCCCCGTTTTTCTATGTTAGCTGTCCCGTTTTTATTGATAAAGCGGCCGCCATAACTATTCGCATTTGTACCGAAACCAGTATTTTTGTCTGCTTTTGCTTTTTGATTTACTCTTTTTAACAATGCCATTTATTGATTCTTATATAAAAGTAAAATTACATAAAAATCACAAACAAGCGAAACTAATATTTGATTGTGGACTACACACTTTCATATTCTTTTTTATGTCTTAAGAGTAAAGGAATCTGCTTTTCAGACCGCTTGGTTTGTAGAATCCATGCTTACAGAACTGTTTATCCATTTTATCATTCGAACACATAAAAAAAATTTAAAAGCAAACTGGGTAAATACCTTTTCTAGCTCAGTATTTTTGAACTTTTGCTTACCATAATATTAGCTTATATGGCTTTCGCAAATGAAATTGGCTTGTCTCCCTTACCCATTATCAATTTTACCGCAATGCTAATTATCGTAGCAACATATATTATAACTGCCAATATTTTAAAAGTATGGTTTTTGAAAAGATAGAGGAGTGGCTAAAATATTTTGTAAGAATAGTTTCTAATTGCTTAAAACTTCATTCACACAGAACTCAAAACAAAGCATATTTCATGCAAAAACCTTAAATAAACAATAGAATACTTATCATAACTATCTTAAAATCAGTATCTTTACACAGATAGTCGTCTTATTGTTAATTAAAACTTATAGTCATGTACGAATCGCTTTTTAAAGATAGAATAGAGGCTGGTTTATTACTTTCGGAGAAATTAAAACGATATCAAGACAGTAATTCGGTTATTATCGCCGTACCCAAAGGTGGCGTACCCGTAGGTCATGAGATTGCAAAAAGACTACATCTTACACTAGATATTGTCCTCTCTAAAAAAACAGAAAATCCTTCAAACAAAGAATTTGCTACTGGAGCTGTATCCCAAGATTTCGTTATAGTTGACGAACGCCCAGACGTCCAAAAAGAACATATAGAACAGAAAACCATCATGCTCAGAGAATTGTTACTTGAAAAATACCAACTTTATAGAAGTAATCACGAGCCTATTGCTGTTACAGGCAAAAATGTAATTATTGTCGATGATGGTATAGCAACCGGAAACACCCTACTACTAAGTATTGCCATGTTGCGAAAAAAAAGTCCAGCAAAAATCATAGTTGCGGTACCTGTTTTACCTTATGACACCTTGAACACATTCGAGCAGAATACAGATGAATTGATCTATCTGGATGCTTCCAAAAATTTTAGGGGAGTTGGCGGCTTCTATCAGAAATTTTATCAGATAGAAGACGATGAAGTGATTAAGATGCTCAGCGACAGCAAACCAAATGAATAGAAAATAGGAATAAAATAATATTATTTAAAACATTCCAAAATGAAGAAATTAGAAATAGACATTCCCTTAACTTCAGTCACACTGAAAGGGGATTTAGTCATTCCTGAAAATGCAACTGCTATTGTTGTTTTTTCATATGGAAGCGGTAGCAGTAGATTCAGCAACAGAAACAGGATGCTTGCTGAATTAATCCAAAAACAAAACATTGGCACCCTATTATTCGATTTGCTTACAGAAGAAGAAGATCAAGTTTATGCAAATAGATTCAACGTTGACTTATTAGTCAGCCGATTGATAGAAACTACTGAATGGCTTATGGGTTACGATTCTGCAAAAGATTTACACATTGGTTATTTTGGAGCAAATACTGGTGCCGCATCAGCACTGCGAGCGGCAGCCTATTTTGGAGATAATATAAAAGCGGTAGTTTCTCGTAGCGGCAGACCTGATTTAGCTTTAAGCGCCTTGCATCAGGTAACAACGCCTACTTTATTGATTGTAGGCGGAATGGATGTTCCTGTTATAGGAATGAACAAAATGGCCTTTGATGAATTAGATACCGTAAAAGAGATGAAAATTGTTACTGGAGCAAGCCATCTTTTTGACGAAGCCGGAAAATTATTAGAAGTCGCAGATTTAGCTATTACTTGGTACAAAAAATATTTAGTCATTAAAGAAATGTCATCTTGATTATAACCTATAATAAAATATCAAAATCAAAAAACCCTTCTCCATGTATTTTTTTTGTTTATCCTATCTCTTTTAGGCTATTGACTTACAACTACTTGTTTTTAAAATACTAGACCACTACGATTCCTAATCTACTGAAAAGACCGCAGTAACAGATGAGGGCCTGCATTACAGTGCTTTAGCTCTCGAAGAATAAAAGTTACCACTAACATAGATAAATTTAATTATATTTGGATCTGCGAACAGTCCAAAATTCATTAAAAATGCCAGACAAAAAACACATCGAAGATCATCCCTATATTACTTACAGCAAACCCATATTGACTGATAAGGAAATGTTAGAACGTTCCAAATCTTTTTATGATTTTATGGATAACCGACGCTCTGTTCGTGAATTCTCTGATAAGCCAGTTCCGCGCAAAGTAATCGAGAACTTAATAAAAACTGCTTCAACAGCTCCTTCTGGCGCACACAAACAACCTTGGACCTTTTGTGTAGTTGAAAATCCAGAAGTCAAAAAACAAATACGCATCGCGGCCGAAGAAGAGGAACTGGAAAGTTACGAATCCCGAATGTCGAGCGATTGGCTGGAAGACTTGAAACCATTGGGAACGGATTGGCACAAACCCTTTTTAGAAACTGCTCCTTACCTGATAATTGTCTTTAGACGCATTTATGAATTTGGAGCAGACGGAAAAAAGAAAAACAATTATTACGTTCAAGAAAGCGTAGTTCTCGCTTGTGGTTTTTTATTGGCTGCCATTCATGACGCAGGTTTAGTTTCACTAACACATACTCCAAGCCCAATGAATTTTATTAGCAAAATCTTAAATCGTCCCGAAAACGAAAAACCTTTTCTACTGATTCCTGTGGGTTATCCCGCAGATGAATGTTGGGTTCCGGACATACGACGAAAAGAACTAGAAGATATTTGCGTTTTTTATTAAACGAATTTGGCTTCATCTAGCAACCATTCCAATAAAACATTAAAAAAAACATAGTACTCTAAAAAATTACAAACAAAAAAGAATCAAATATATGGCTTCAGGATTTTTTGCCCTTCTAGATGATATTGCAGCACTTATGGATGACGTTGCGCTTATGAGTAAAGTTGCCACAAAAAAAACGGCAGGAATATTAGGAGATGATCTGGCTGTTAATGCAGAGAAAGCTTCTGGATTTGTTTCTTCACGAGAAATTCCAGTTTTATGGGCTATCACCAAAGGCTCTTTATTGAATAAGTTAATCATTTTGCCATTTGCCTTTTTACTAAGTGCCTTTGCTCCTTTAGCTATTACTATCATTTTAATCCTAGGAGCTGTTTATCTTGCCTATGAAGGAGCTGAAAAAATCTACGAATACATATTCCCTCATCATTCAGAAAGCAAAATCGAAACGAAACCGCTAACCGAAGAGGAAATCTTACTTCTTGAAAAAGGCAAAATAAAATCAGCTATTGTAACTGATTTCATACTATCTATAGAAATTGTAATAATTGCGCTGGGAACTGTTTTAGGCAAACCTATTTTAAACCAGATCATCGTAGTGACTTTTATTGCTTTCATAGCAACAATAGGAGTCTACGGAATTGTTGCCCTTATAGTACGAATGGACGATTTAGGATTAGCATTAAGAAAAAGAAAAAGTTCTACAGCACAATTTACAGGAGGTGTATTAATTCAAGCATTGCCACAAGTCATAAAAACCTTAGCCTTTGTAGGGACAATAGCTTTATTATTAGTAGCTGGAGGAATATTTGCTCATGAAATAGAACTCTTACATCATTTTTTAACTAGCTTCCCTGATATTTTAAAAGAATTCATACTAGGCTTAATAGGTGGCATTATCGTTTTAGGTATCGTTTTGCTTTTAAAAAAAATCATTAAAAAGAAATAAATAAAGTCCAATGATTTCGATACAATTGATAGACACGAAAAATGATTTATACCAATTAGAAAGGGAACTTCGAAACAAAATTTTATTACGTCCCATAGGTATTCTAGACCATGCTTGGGAAATGCACGATGAAAAATCTTGGCACTTTGTAGCCGTTGAAAACGATAGTGTAATTGGCTGTGTAGTTTTGGTTCCATTGAACCAAGAACAAACTAAAACCCAACTCATGCAAATGGCGGTGGAAACCAATCAGCAGGGAAAAGGAATTGGCAAATTGCTAGTGAAAGAATTACTGGCTTTTTCTATATCTAATGAGATTAAAGAAGTGGTTTGTCATTCCAGAGACAATGCAGTGCCTTTTTACTTAAACTTAGGATTTGAAATATATGATGAACCTTTCGTGGAAGTGGGAATTCAGCATTATCATATGAGAATTAATTTAGATAATTAAAAAGATATCATGAATATAGACAACACTTCTTACGCCGAAGCGGCAATGCTAATTAGAAAACCAATCTCAGAAGTATTTGAATCCTTTATCAATCCAGAAATCACGACCAAGTTCTGGTTTACAAAATCCTCAGGAAAGCTCGAGGAAGGCAAATATATTGATTGGACCTGGGAAATGTACAGCAACCATACGGTAACTGTCAAAGTACTTGCCATTAAAGCAAACGAAGCCATTGTAATACAATGGGGAGAAGATGAAAAGGCTCTAGCCGAATGGGAATTTAATGATTTAGGCGATTCCAAAACCTTTGTTACAATAACCTATAACGGAATTCAAGGAAGTACGGAGGAGATGTGCGCCCAAATTAGAGATACAACCGAAGGTTTTTCTTTAGTTTTAGCTGGACTAAAAGCCTACCTAGAACATAATATTCAACTGAATTTAGTAGCAGATCGTTTTCCTGTAGAATTAACTGAGGAATAAATTGGATATAAAAAATAGCGGCTAGTGTATAAGAAATAACTACTGTATTAAGAGATTGAAACAATGGCTTTTTTCCTTAAATTAGTTGAAATAAATAACCGCTATGAAAAAACTAACCAAAGAAGATATCAGTCAGGAAGTCTTTGACCTATACGATGACTACGCGCATAATAAAATAGAAAGAAGGCTATTCATTGAAAAACTATCGCTATTTGCAGTAGGAACGCTTACGCTTCCGTCGCTACTGAGTTTTATGACACCCAATTACTTAGACTCTATTTTGATAAAACCCGGTGACCCTAGGCTAAAATCAGAATTCATTACCTACGATTCCCCTAAAGGCGGTGGAAAAATCAAAGGACTTTTATCACAGCCTGCGGAAACCAATAAGAAATTACCCGGAATCATCGTGGTACATGAAAACCGCGGGCTGAATCCGTACATTGAAGATGTGGGACGAAGAGCCGCTATAGAAGGATTCATCACTTTAGCACCGGATGCTTTATCACCGCTGGGCGGTTATCCCGGAAATGACGATGAAGGAAGAGAATTACAAAAAAAACGGAGCCGCGAAGAAATGCTCGAAGACTTCATTGCAGCCTACAAATACCTAAAATCACATAAAGATTGCAATGGGTATATTGGTGTGGTAGGATTTTGTTTTGGTGGTTGGATTGCCAATATGATGGCGGTCAAAATCCCAAGTTTATACGCCGCCGTTCCCTATTACGGAGGACAACCCACAGCAGCAGAAGCCGAAAAAATAAAAACACCTCTCCTAGCGCATTATGCCAGTTTAGATATCCGAGTAAATGAAGGTTGGCCTGCTTATGAAGCCATCCTCAAAAAGAACAAAGTAGAACACACTGCATATTTCTATGAAGAAGTTAATCATGGTTTTCACAACAATACCACACCCAGATACGATGAAAAAGCCGCCACTTTATCGTGGACACGCACAATTGACTTTTTTAGAGAAAAATTGAAAAAGAAATAGCTGAAGTCTTGATAAGTCCACTGATTGAGGCTGTTTTATGTTTAGTTTATTTTTAAAGAAAATATTGCACAAAAATAAAAGAGTACTTTATTTAGGTATACTTGAGAATAGGCAACCTTTCATACCTGTTTACAACTATAAAACTTTTATTATCAATGATTTATAAATAATAAGTTCAAAAATTCAGTAAGACAACCAATTCCAATCCTTGCCAAAAATAAAATTGAGTGTAACTCACCCGAATATTATTTGATGCTTTGGTTTCAAAAGTTACAGATATTTCTACCATTTAATCCATCTGATAAAAAGTTACAGGCTCAAAAAATAATATTGCCATTAAATTTTCATTTTGCCGTAAAAAAGCTTAAAATCAACAAGAATGGGCCTTCAATCATATCGATATGAATTCAATTAATTAGGCTCAATTAACGGATTATTTGAAACTAAATTTCAAATTAAACAAACAAGGTCCCTTTTCATGATATGTAAATAAAATAGTCTAAATTTGAGTATGAGATCATAAATTATTGATTAACAAATACATATTGTATTTAAATAATCTTTAAATCCTAAAAAAGAAAAAAAAATGAAAGCATTAGTTTATTATGGCGATCATAAAATCGCTTTAGAAGAAAGACCAAAACCAACTATCATAAAACCAACAGATGTAATTGTAAAAGTATTAAAAACAACCATATGTGGAACCGACTTAGGCATTTACAAAGGTAAAAACCCCGAAATTGAAAGTGGACGCATCCTTGGTCACGAAGGTATAGGTATTATTGAAGAAGTTGGCACTAGTGTATCACAGTTTAAAAAGGGAGAAAAAGTTTTAATTTCATGCATTACTTCCTGTGGGTCTTGCGAATACTGCAAAAAACAAATGTACGCTCATTGTAAAGATGGAGGTTGGATTTTAGGGTATATGATTGATGGAGTTCAAGCAGAATATGTTAGAATTCCTCATGCTAATAATAGCTTACATAGAATTCCTGAAAGTATTGATGATGAAATCGCCGTTTTATTAAGCGACATTTTGCCTACTGGTCATGAAATAGGTGTTCAATACGGAAAAGTAAAACCTGGCGATGAAATTGCAATAGTTGGAGCGGGGCCTGTTGGGATGTCTGTACTTTTAACAGCGCAATTCTACTCTCCTTCTAAAATAATCATGATTGACTTAGATGACAACCGACTTAAATTAGCCAAAGAATTAGGTGCTACACATACCATTAATTCTGGAACTACAAACGTTGAAGAAGCCGTTAAAGAAATAGTGGGTGGTGATGGTGTAGATGTAGCTATTGAAGCAGTTGGAATTCCTTCAACTTGGGATATTTGTCAAAAAATAGTTAAACCAGGAGCTCACATCGCTAATGTAGGAGTTCATGGTGTAAAAGTAGATTTTGATATTCAAAAACTATGGATTAAAAATCTAACTATAACTACTGGACTAGTGAATACAAACACAACTCCAATGCTATTGAAAGCAGTTTCTGCTAATCGTATGGATTTAAAGAAAATGATCACACATCGTTTTCCTCTCTCTGAACTTGAGCATGCATATCAAGTGTTTTTGAATGCTGCAGAAGAAAAAGCGTTGAAAATTATTATTACTAATGAATAAATAACAGCCCTGATAGACAGAATAGAAAAAGGATTGTGGTAGCTATACTATTTATAATACTAGGGATTTTAATAAAATACCCAATAGTGGTGATCTAAAAACTAACCCCATGAAAAAAGCCCCAAACGGGGCTTTTTCAATATAATAAATTCAAGTATTACTTACTCAAATACATTTTTCTTCTAGAATACAATTCGTAGAATTGATCGTCTTTTAAGTCATCAATAAACAAGATACTTTCTCCTGTTGATTTCATTTCTGGTCCTAATGCTTTGTTTACATTATGGAACTTACTGAAAGAGAAAACCGGTTGTTTAATAGCATATCCTTTTAATTGCGGATTAAAATTAAAGTCGGTTACTTTATTGTGTCCTAACATTACTTTCGTTGCATAATTCACATAAGGTTCTCCGTATGCTTTCGCAATAAACGGAACCGTACGTGACGCTCTAGGATTCGCTTCAATAATATAAACGATTTCGTCTTTTATTGCAAACTGAATGTTGATTAAACCAACAGTTCTTAAACCCAGCGCTATTTTTTTAGTATGATCTTTTATTTGCTGCATTACTAATTCCCCTAAATTAAAAGGAGGCAATGTCGCATTACTATCTCCAGAGTGTACTCCACAAGGCTCGATGTGTTCCATAATCCCTATGATATACACATTTTCACCGTCGCAAATGGCATCAGCTTCTGCTTCTATCGCACCATCAAGATAGTGGTCTAAAAGTAACTTGTTTCCAGGAATCGTTTTCAATAAATTCACGACATGCTCTTCGAGTTCTTGCTTGTTGATCACAATTTTCATTCCCTGACCACCCAATACATAAGAAGGACGAATCAATAAAGGAAAATCTAAAGTATCAGCTAAAGCAGAAGCTTCATCAGCAGTTTCAGCAATTCCAAACTGTGGAAAAGGAATTTTCAATTCGGTTAATAAATCAGAGAAACGGCCTCTGTCTTCGGCTAAATCCAAAGCATCAAAGCTAGTTCCAATAATTTTTATACCGTATTTAGATAATTTTTCAGCTAATTTCAAAGCGGTTTGACCACCTAATTGTACAATAACACCTTCTGGTTTTTCATGTTTGATAATATCGTAGATATGCTCCCAAAAAACAGGTTCAAAGTATAATTTATCAGCTGTATCAAAATCAGTAGAAACCGTTTCAGGATTACAGTTGATCATGATTGTTTCATAACCACATTCTTTTGCGGCAAGCACCCCGTGAACACAGGAGTAATCAAATTCGATACCTTGACCAATTCTATTTGGGCCTGACCCAAGAACAATTATTTTCTTTTTATCAGTAACAATACTTTCGTTATCTACGTAACGAGTTCCGTCAGCTTTTTCAATTTCAGCTTCAAAAGTAGAGTAGTAATAAGGTGTCTTAGCTTTGAACTCCGCCGCACAAGTATCCACTAATTTAAAGACACGGTTGATATTCATATCCATACGCAAAGTATGCACTTGACTTTCTAAACAACCCACCATGTGTGCAATTTGTCTGTCAGCAAATCCTTTTTGTTTCGCTTCAAGCAAAAGTTCTCTTGGTAAAGTATCTACTTTATAAGTGGATATTTCTTTCTCTAAAGTATAAAGTTCTTCATACTGCTTCAAGAACCACATATCAATTTTAGTGATTTCATGGATACGGCTTAATGGAATTCCCATCGCAATAGCATCATAAATCACAAAAACACGATCCCAACTCGCAAAAGTTAGTTTCTCTATAATTTGCTCGTAGTTTGTATATCCTTTTCCGTCAGCTCCTAATCCATTTCTTTTTATTTCTAATGACTGCGTAGCTTTATGAAGGGCTTCTTGGAACGAACGTCCAATTCCCATCACCTCACCTACTGATTTCATTTGAAGACCTAACGTTCTATCAGCTCCTTCAAATTTATCAAAGTTCCAACGTGGAATTTTTACAATCACATAATCCAAAGTTGGTTCGAATAAGGCAGAAGTTGATTTAGTAATTTGGTTTTGCAATTCATCCAAGTTATATCCTAAAGCTAATTTAGTAGCAATCTTCGCGATTGGGTAACCAGTCGCTTTAGATGCTAATGCAGAAGAACGAGATACACGAGGATTGATTTCAATCGCAACGATATCTTCTTTATCATCTGGTGAAACAGCAAACTGCACGTTACAACCTCCTGCAAAGTTTCCGATGCTGCGCATCATCAAAATTGCCATATCACGCATTTTTTGGAATGTCGTGTCAGACAAAGTCATTGCTGGCGCCACTGTAATTGAATCTCCTGTATGAATCCCCATTGGGTCCATATTTTCGATAGAACAGATAATTACAACATTGTCATTTTTATCTCTCAAAAGCTCCAATTCATATTCTTTCCAACCCATTAAAGCTTTGTCAATCAAAACTTCATGAATAGGTGACGCCTCTAAACCTCTGGTCAAAAGAGTATCAAAATCTTCTTTTTTATAAACAATTGCAGCTCCGGTACCTCCCAAAGTAAACGAAGGACGAATAACAAGAGGAAAACCAAATTCCTGTGCAATTTCTTTACCTCTAAGGTAAGAAGTACATATTTCTGCTGGAGCAGATGGTACTCCAATTTTCTTAAGCAATTGTTTGAACTGCTCTCTATCTTCAGTAATATTGATGGCATTAACATCTACACCTATCATTTTTACCCCAAAATCTTGCCAAATCCCTTTTTCATCTGCTTCCAGACACAAGTTCAAAGCCGTTTGTCCACCCATTGTAGGCAACACCGCGTCAATTTGAGGATGTGCTTTTAGGATTTCAATTATCGATTTAGTAGTCAATGGCTTCAAATAAATATGATCAGCCATTGAAGGGTCGGTCATAATTGTAGCAGGATTTGAATTTATCAAAATAACTTCAATTCCTTCTTCACGAATGGAACGTGCAGATTGTGATCCGGCATAATCAAATTCACATGCTTGACCAATAACAATAGGACCTGAGCCTATTATTAGTACTGATTTAATGGAGGTATCTTTCGGCATTTTATTGTAGTTAATGTGTTGTGTAGTTGTTTTCAACAAGGCCAAAGTTACTGAACTTTAAACCTTTGGGTCTAATGATTAAATATTTTTTAACGATTAGATATAAAAAAAGGCGGTACTAAAAAAAGTAACGCCTTATTTATGTTTATACAAACATTATTTTTTGTGTCTTGGTTCGCAAGAAACAGTCAATTTATGTCTTCCTTTAGCTCTTCTTCTAGCAAGAACTTTTCTTCCATTCGCAGAAGCCATTCTGTCCATAAATCCGTGCTTATTTCTTCTTTTTCTTTTCGATGGTTGAAACGTTCTTTTGCTCATTGCTTTGTATCTTTAAATCTTATTTATATGTCTTTCTATTTTCGAATAACTGTTATTCTAAAACCGAGTGCAAATATACAAAGACTTTTTTTTCTGGCAAGTAGTTTTATAAAAATATTTTTAATTCCTTTTACTATCTTTGCAATCTTAAATATACACACATTATGTTTCACAAGAATATCAAACTTATTATCGCCGGACTTTTAGTGATTACTGGCATTTGGCAATTTACGGAAAACAATATTGGTAACGGGATTTTCCTTTTATTATTGACTGCAATTCCTGTTTTCTTATACTTTAAAAACGAATTTATACTACTTGCTTTCTTAAAACTAAGAAAACAGGATTTTGAAGGAGCAAAAAAGTGGCTGTCATGGATTAAAAACCCTGAGTCCGCATTGGTACAAAAACAACAAGGATACTTTAATTACCTGCACGGAATAATGCTTTCGCAGACCAATATCAACCAAGCTGAAAAATATTTCAAGAAAGCAATCGAATTAGGATTGTCTATGGATATGGATTTGGCTGTCGCCAAATTGAATCTTGCCGGAGTAGCTATGTCTCGCAGAAGAAAGCTGGAAGCTACTAACTTGTTGAACGAAGCAAAAAGACTAGACAAACAAGGTATGTTGAAAGAACAAATCACCATGATGAAAGGTCAGATGAAAAAAATATAATTTCATAGTTGAATAAAAAAAATCCGCAATTGCGGATTTTTTTTATCTAGAAACTATTTCTCCAGAAACAAATAGCCAGCTATTATTACAAGAACACCAGCAAAAATATTCTTTAAAGTTTTCTGATCAACGTGAATTGCTATTTTACTGCCGAAAAAACCGCCCACAATAAAGACCAAAGATATTATTATCGCATAACGCCAATCGACAAAACCTGCTTTATGGTAATTGATTACTGCTAGCAAAGTAACAGGAGGCAACAAAGCCGCTAAACTTGTTCCTTGAGCCTGCTGTTGCGTAAACCCCATAAGCAACAAAAGCGGAACCATGATGATTCCCCCTCCAATTCCTATCAATCCGCTTAGAACTCCTGCAATTAGCCCTATGGACATTAATAAAACGATTGTTTGGATAGACATTTTCATAGGTTTTAAATTAATAACCGCTCAAAGGAATCTCTATTGAATATTTTTTACCGTTGGTAATATCCAGCTTTTTATCCCTGAGCCAAGGATTGTGAATTTTTAAAATCTTATAGTTAATTCCTTGTGCTTTTGCGAAATCAGCCAAATCAGTAATAGAACTATCTACTTCAATTTTTTTTGTTGGCAAATTACTATAAAGTTCTTCTTTACCTAATGAGAATCCAAATTTATCTGGATTTTTCATGATTTCCTTCAGCGCTAAAATCCTGAAAACGTAACGCGAAGTTTCTTCCGTAAGAAGCAAATCATAATAATCAGTTTCTTTTTGACTCTCCATTTGTCTGTTTACGCCGGTCATTCCGCCATTATAAGAGGCTGCAGCAAGAGTCCAACTACCAAATTTTGCTTTGGCACTCAAAAAATAACTACAAGCCGCTTGGGTAGATTTTTCCAAATCATAGCGCTCATCTACTATATCATTTACTTCCATTCCTCTTTCCTTAGCCGTTTCTGGCATAAATTGCCATACTCCTCTAGCACCTGCAGCGGATACTGCGTTTACTAAACCGCTCTCAATTACAGCAAGATATTTAAAATCGTCTGGAATACCGTTCTTTTTTAGAATGGGTTCAATAATGGAAAAAGCACGATTTGCTCTTTTTATCGCTAGAATCGTAGAAGAATGCAAGTTGATGTTAACTATCAGTTCTCGATCTAAGCGTTCACTTACATCTGAAATTTTTAAAGGCGTATTTTCTCCTGCAAAATTGGCACTGACAGGAAAATAACTAGAGACCACAGTTTTTTCTATTTTACTTTTCGATTCATATGTCGTTGCAAAAATCAAAAGACCACTTATTAAAACGAGTCCGAGAATTAAACTTACTTTTTCTATCCTTTTCATTCTTTCCTTTTTTTAATTCGTTTTCACAAGCAGCAACAATCACTCCGCAATTGCCTTATCTTCTAAAATAATAGCGGGCAAATTCGTGTTTAACCACTTGTATTTGTTCAAAATCATGACGTGCGTCCCTCCTTTTACCACAATACAATTAGCGATATACTTTATTGGAAAAACATCATCCAAGTCCCCATGAATATGGACAACCTGATCATCCGCCACAGTTCTATCCCAAAGAATCACTTTTTCTACTGCCCATTCCAGATAACCAATATCTCGAACCGATAAAAATTTCTCGTATAACTTCAATCGATGGTTAATTTTTTCACCGAAAGAAAATTTCGCCAGATTCTCTAAATTCAAAATCAAGCTCATCGGAATCAGCTTGTATGCTTTGGTCGCTTTTGCAACTTTAAGTCTTCTAGGGAATTCCAAATTACTTTTTACACTTGAAATGATAATTACTTTTTTGGCATCAATATACTTTGCCATTTCCTGTACCAAAATGCCTCCAAAAGAAACTCCAATTAAAACTGGTTTTTCATGTTTTATTTTTTTTGTAATTCGTTGTGCATATTCAGCCAAAGATTCATTTGCTAGGGGAATTTCCCATTCTAAGAGGTGTATTTCAAAAACGTCTTCTGGCAACGCAATTCTCTCAAAAATTGCAGCACTGGCCGCCAATCCTGGCATAAAATAAACTGGTAATTTATTCATAATTGTTGTAACTATTTAATATCTGCTTCTCGTCTATTCATACTGAATTTCGTATAAAATTAATTTTTTTATTGGAACCAACTTCGTTTCTTAATTTATATTATCAATAAATTATGATTATTGGAACTTAAAAATCACAAAGAATAGACAAAGCCAATTCTGAATATCCGAAGATCTATTCTACCTTTATCATTCGAACCTTTCGTGAGTTGGCAAGACATACAATTGGGCAAACCATAGATTTTAAGTGAGCTTAGCATCGAAGTAACTCTGGGGTTTTACCAGAATAATTCGCAGCAGTTTCGATCCTCACAAATGGCAGCTTATGGCGGATCTTTACTGAAAAAGAAGAGATTACAGTAACATACAGTTAAAAACAATTTGACGTTGGGAATCAATTCATTAACTTTGCAAATGTTTTTCTGGCAAAAAAAACAATGAAGCTGTATTGTGGTCACGTCAATAAATGTTTTTGCATTTAGTGATCTTCAAAAGTAACGCAAAAACAACACACAAAATACAGCTCCAAAAAAAAGACGTTTATCCACTTCTTATCAACGATAAATTAAAACAGACCATCTCAAGCATTCGGAGCAATAGAAGACAGCCCGAGAATAATTAAATTTGATCCATTTTGAACTAAGATTAAAAGCAATTCAAAAACACTTTTGGTCGAAATACCGTGGATCACAAAAAAACTATACATACTACCTATCTTCATTACAACTATTTTAAATAAAACATATAGAATAACCTATCAACATGGAAATCACAGACAATACTTTCGCAAGACAATTTGAAACTATAGTAGAAGAAGGATTAGTTTCAGTTGAATACTCTTTTCAGGAAAAAAAAATATTTTTGACAAAGATTAATACTCCAGATCAATTTGACAATGAAGAATTTGTTTCTCAACTATTAAGTGAAATTATGGCAATTGCAATTGAGCGAAAATTAAAAGTCGTTCCAATACTGCCAAAAATCGTTGTCTTTTTTAAAAAGAACCCAGCCTACAAAGAACTGCTTCCTCCGGGAATTAGACTATAAAAAAAAGCGGCTGTATCATTTAGTATGTTCAGCCGCTTTTTTTTTACTAATGTCGAGTTTAACAAAAAAAAGGCACAAGAATCAACTTATGCCTTTTTTATAATTATATAAAAAATTATTTTTCTATTTCTCTCATGCTCTCCATTTTCTTGTTTGCCAAGAATCCTGTAATATCTTCAAAATGCTCTACTACGCGCTTGTTCCCAAATTCAAATACCTTGGTTGCTAATCCGTCTAAGAAATCTCTATCGTGAGAAACTAATATTAAAGTTCCATCAAAGTCACGCAATGCATCTTTAATAATATCTTTGGTTTTCATGTCCAAATGATTTGAAGGCTCATCCAAAATCAATAAATTCACTGGCTCCAGCAATAATTTAATCATAGCTAAACGTGTTTTCTCTCCACCTGAAAGCACCTTTACCTTTTTAGTTACATCATCTCCATGAAACATAAAAGCTCCTAGTATATCCTTAATTTTCGTACGAACATCACCCACAGCAATATCATCGATAGTTTCAAATATCGTGGCATTCTCATCTAACAATGAGGCTTGATTTTGCGCAAAATAACCAATTTGTGCATTGTGACCTATCTCTAAGCTTCCGCTATTGATTTCAATTTGTTTCATAATGGCTTTGATCATCGTCGATTTTCCTTCCCCATTTTTTCCTACGAACGCCACTTTTTGCCCTCTTTCGATAACAATATTAGCATCTTTAAAAACGACGTGATCACCGTACGTCTTTCCTAAATCTTTTACAATTACAGGATATTGTCCAGAACGAGCAGCAGCAGGAAATTTCAATTTTAAAGCTGAAGTATCCACTTCATCCACCTGCACTATCACTAATTTCTCTAGCATTTTTACACGAGATTGTACCGCATCAGTTTTAGAGAATGTCCCTTTAAAACGATCAATAAAAGTCCTGTTATCAGCAATCATACGCTGTTGCTCATCATATGCTTTTTGTTGGTGCATGCGACGGTCTTTTCTCAATTCCAAATAATGCGAGTATTTAGCCTTGTAATCATAGATTCGGCCCATAGTTACTTCTATGGTACGATTTGTAATATTATCTACAAAGGCTCTATCATGGGAAATTACCACAACAGCTTTTGCTGAATTGATTAAGAAATCCTCTAACCATTGGATACTTTCAATATCCATGTGATTGGTAGGCTCATCTAGCAAAATCAAATCTGGCTTTTGCAAAAGAATTTTTGCCAACTCAATTCTCATTCTCCAACCACCTGAGAACTCAGATGTCTGACGTGTAAAATCCTCGCGAGCAAAACCCAAACCTAATAATATCTTTTCTATTTCAGCCTCATAATTCACCTCCTCAATAGCATAAAACTTCTCGCTCAAGTCCGAAACTCTTTCGATTAATTTCATGTATGCATCACTTTCATAATCAGTTCGAATAGTCAACTGCTCATTAATTTCATCAATCTCAGCCTTCATACTGAAAATCTCGCCAAATGCTTTTGAAGTTTCCTCAACAACTGTAGCTCCGTCAGTAGTTAATAAATGCTGCGGTAAATATGCAACAACTGCATCTTTGGGCGCAGAAACATTACCGGTAGAAGGTTTACTCTGTCCAGCTATTATCTTAAGAAGAGTTGATTTCCCCGCTCCATTCTTACCCATAAGGGCAATTTTATCATTTTCATTAATAGCAAAGGAAACATCACTAAAAAGCGATGTACCACCAAATTGCACGGAAATATCATTAACTGTAATCATTGTAGTGTTGTTTTGTAGATTCGGTCATTCGACAATTCCAAAAGCCGAATTGTTTTTAAAAAGTGCAAAGATAGATTAATTAAGCAATTGGTATAATATAAAATGAAAGCTTCCAGCAACAGAGATCAAAAATCCTGTTCCTGGAAGCTTTCAAAAGAAATAGTTTTCCTAAACTTATTCCTTTTCCTTTTTATTTATGGTGTTCCAAATATGCGCATTTGAAACCCCAATATCCTCGGGATGAAAAATGGGGTCTTTACCCTCTTTCTTCTGTTTCTCATAATCTCTTAATGCGGCTAAGGCTGGTTTCTGTAATAGAATAATCGCAATGATATTAAACCAAGCCATAAGTCCTACTCCTAAATCACCAATATTCCAAGCTAATTTTGCCTGATTAATTGCACCATACATGATAACCAACATCATCACCACTTTTAACAAATGATTATAAACTGGAGATTTTAAGTTTCTAGTTAAATATGAAATGTTTGTTTCGGCAATATAGTAATAGGCTAAAATGGTTGTAAAAGCAAAGAAAAACAAAGCAATCGCAACAAAATAAGATCCGAAACCTGGTAAGACACTGTCCATAGCACTTTGAGTAAATCCTGGCCCTACAGTTACGCCTTTTGCACCTTCATATAAAAATTTAGTTGTTCCGTCTGCCGCTAATACAGGATCCTGAACATTATATCTCCCAGTTATCAATAACATAAACCCAGTTGCTGAACAAACCAACAAAGTATCAATATAAACCGAAAACGATTGTACTAAACCTTGCTTGGTAGGATGCGAAACATTAGCTGCAGCAGCAATATGCGGAGCAGTTCCTTGTCCCGCCTCATTAGAATAGATTCCACGTTTTACACCCCATTGAATCGCTAGACCAAATACAGCCCCAAAACCGGCTTCCATATTAAAAGCGCTTTTGAACACTAAAGCAACAACCCCTGGAAGTTGATCAATATCAATTATTATTATAACCAAAACAATTAAAATGTATGCGATAGCCATTATAGGCACCACATACTCTGTAAACTTGGCAATCCTTTTTACACCTCCAAATACAATGGCTCCAAAGATTACTGCGACAGCAACTCCAGACATCCAAGTATCAATATTAAAGGCATTCTGTATTCCGTCAGCCACAGAATTTGCCTGTACTCCTGGCAGTAATAAACCCGCTGAAATTATGGACACTACAGCAAACAAAACGGCAAACCATTTCACTCCCAATCCTCTTTCGATATAAAATGCCGGGCCTCCACGAAACTGCCCTAAATGTTTCTCTTTATAAATTTGCGCCAATGTTGCTTCTACGAAGGCGGTACTTGCTCCTAAAAAAGCAACCATCCACATCCAAAACATAGCTCCTGGTCCTCCAAAAGCGATAGCTGTAGCGACACCCGCAATATTTCCTGTACCCACTCTTCCTGCTAAGGACATAGATAAAGCTTGAAAAGAAGAGACTCCAGATTCAGAACTTTTCCCGTCAAACAACAAACGAAACATTTCTCTGATGTGGCGCACTTGTAAAAAACGGGTACGTAAAGTAAAGTAAAGTCCTGTGCCCAAACACAAAACGATTAATGCGTTACTCCAAACAATATCATTTAATACCCCAATAATCTCTTCCATAAATTTATTTTACATTAATAATTATTAAAAAACCAATAAAACAATCGTTTCACTCATAATTTTTTATAAAACTAAAACATATAGTTAAAAAAAACTAATGCGAGCCTATAAAAAACGGCAAAAACTGATTAATCATCTAAAAACAAAGCTCTATTCAGAATCCTGATTATTCTACATAACAAAAGATTTTAACACTAATACTTCACTTAAAAACATATTTTTCATAATAAATCTTAAACAAGAGCACAAAAAAATGGTCTTATTAAATTAATAAGACCATTTTTTTTTGCTTTAAATTATTTAGCAAAAGACTATTCTTTTCTCCATTTTTTTGATTCTTCGAAGACATGTTCTAAAATGGCTGCTTCTTTTTCGTCAAAAGCTACATTCCTGCGGCTCATAACCAGTCTGGCAGTTTCGAAAGCTTTTTTAGTGATGTAAGTAGAAAATCCTGCAGCACCTCCCCATGAAAAACTAGGAACAAAATTACGAGGAAACCCGCTACCAAAAATATTAGCACTTACACCAATAACCGTTCCGGTGTTAAACATAGTATTGATTCCACATTTACTGTGGTCTCCCATCATCAAGCCGCAAAACTGAAGTCCGGTTTTTGCAAAGCCTTCGGTTTCATAACTCCACAATTTCACTTCCTCATAATTATTTTTTAGATTCGAATTGTTACTGTCGGCACCAATATTACACCATTCACCCAAAACAGAATTTCCTAAAAAACCGTCATGGCCTTTGTTAGCATTGCTAAACAAGACTGAGTTATTAATCTCACCTCCTACTTTAGAATTTGGACCAACAGTTGTTGCCCCATATATTTTGGCGGCCATTTTAACTACAGCGCCTTCACACAAGGCAAATGGACCACGTATCACAGATCCTTCCATGATTTCAGAATCCTTACCTATATATATAGGACCCGCAGATGCATTTAGCGTTACAAACTCTAATTTAGCTCCTTCTTCAATAAATATGTTTTCTGGTGCAATTACATTGACACTCTTGGGTATTGTTTGCGATTTTCTACCTTCAGTTAAAAACTCAAAGTCTTCCTGAATCGCAGCGGCATTCTTAGAGAAAATATCCCAAGTATTCATGACCGTCAAGCAGTCTTCGTTATACTCGATAATTTCATAGGAATCAAAATCTACTTCTTCCTGATCTTCCTGCGTATAAAAAGCAACTACTTCTTCTCCTTTAAAGATAACTTGATTTGGCTCTAAATTACCAACCATTTCAGCCAAAACTGCATTAGGCAGAAAAGAAGCATTAATCATTACATTATTCTCTAATTCTACCATCGGGAATTTATCAGACAAGTACTCCTCAGTCAAAGTCGTAGTGGTAGAACCCAAATGCATTTCCCATTTTTGGCGAATTGTCATAATTCCGATGAGGATGTCTGCAACAGGACGTGTGAAGGTAAAAGGCAATAAGGCATTTCTGGCAGGGCCATCAAAAAGTATGTAGTTCATTTTATAAAGTTTCAAAAGTTACAAAGGGCCAAAGTTACAAAGTTTTTATTTGTTTCATTAACAAGTTTACTCCCTAACACCCCCGATTAAAATCAATAAAAAAAGCCTTCCAAAAGGAAGGCTTTACTATATCAACAAACAAGTTAAGATTACTTAACGTGTTTAGCGTATTTAGTTTTAAATTTGTCAATACGTCCTGCAGTATCGATAAGTTTGTTTTTACCTGTGTAAAAAGGATGAGAAGTTCTAGAGATCTCCATTTTCACAACTGGGTATTCAACACCGTCAACTGTAATTGTTTCTCTTGTATCTGCTGTAGATTTAGTGATAAAAACGTCTTCATTCGACATGTCTTTAAATGCAACTAATCTGTAATTCTCTGGGTGAGTTCCTTTTTTCATCTTGTTTATTTGTTTGGCTATAATTTGTTTTGAAGCTTTTCTTTTAACGGAAAAGGTATAAACTCACTATAACTTTTTGTTTTTACACTATTATTTTGAGTGTGCAAATTTACAATTATTTTCCAATAAACAAATCTTTGTTTCATTTTTTTTATTAAATCGTAAAAACTGTTTTTTGTAGTCCAATAAATTGGGAATTGCTATATTTGTGGATTAATTAAAAAAGTCTTTTATGGAAAGAAGTGTATCCCCAGGTAAATCTGGACTAGTATATGGCGTATTGTTTGGCGTTATAATGATTTTAGAATTCGTGATTATGTACATAATAGGAATGCGATCATTAGTAGGTTCCAGCGTCGGAGTGATTGTTAATATCGCGAACTATTTAGTACTACCTCTGCTCTTCATCTATTTAGGATGCATCAATTACAAGAAAAACTTAAACAACGGCTTCATTAGCTTTGGCGAAGCACTAAAAGTAGGAGTTTCTATTACCTTTATTGCGGCGTTAATATATGGACTGTTTAATATCGTTTTTAATCTTATTTATCCGGAGTTTATCAATGAGATGATTTCAATTGCACGAGATAATATGATTAAGCAAAACCCTAACATAACGAGTAAAGAAATGGAAATGGGAATTGCAATGATGAAAAAATTCATGAATCCATTAATTGAATTGCCTGTTACACTTGCTATGTATTCCTTTTTTGGATTAATATATTCGCTGATTGTTGGTGCAATTGTAAAAAACGAAAATCCACAAAGCCTGTAATTAATGAATCTATCCATACTTATACCGCTTCTTAACGAAGAGGAATCGCTTAAAGAATTGTACACTTGGATTATTAAGGTAATGCAGACAAACAATTATACTTATGAAGTTATCTTTTTAGATGACGGAAGTTCGGATAATTCCTGGTCGATTATCGAAGGTTTTGCCTCTGAGAATCCAAATGTAAAGGGAATTCGTTTCATGAGGAATTTTGGAAAATCCCAAGCTTTGCATGCCGGTTTCGCAAAAGCCCAAGGTGATGTCATTATCACTATGGATGCGGACTTACAAGACAGTCCCGAAGAGATTCCCGGACTATACAATATGATTACAAGTCAAAATTTTGATTTGGTTTCCGGTTGGAAAAAGAAACGATACGACTCCGTTGTCGCTAAAAATCTGCCTTCCAAATTATTCAATTGGGCTGCCAGAAAAACTTCTGGAGTGGAACTGAACGATTTCAATTGCGGATTGAAAGCATACAAAAATATTGTTGTAAAAAACATTGAAGTTTCGGGCGAAATGCACCGATACATTCCTGTATTGGCTAAAAATGCCGGTTTTGGAAAAATTGGCGAAAAAGTAGTACAACATCAAGCCAGAAAATACGGTGAAACTAAATTTGGAATGGAACGTTTCATCAATGGTTTCCTTGACTTAATCACCATTTGGTTTCTTTCCAGATTTGGAAAAAGACCAATGCACTTGTTTGGAGCTATGGGTTCACTAATGTTCATCATTGGCTTCATCCTTGCAGGCTACATTGGAGTTTCAAAACTATATCATATGTACAACAACATGCGTTATACTTTAGTTACTGACAATCCTTGGTTTTTTATTGCGCTAGCCACAATGATTTTAGGAACTCAACTGTTTTTGGCCGGTTTTCTAGGCGAAATTATTTTGCGCACTAAAAACAACGAGGAGCGTTATAAAATTTCGACTCAGGTTAATCTATAATACAGCCTAGCCCTGATAGTAATGAAAATCCTTATAGGCCAGTGTTTGGACTATAAGATTGTAATGAATAGCAGGACTTAGCTCCTGAGAAAGCGACCCACTTTAAAAACTTAAACTAAAAATATATAGAATGGAAATTAAACAAAACATTTTAGACGCATTAAATGTATGGCTCACTCCTACATTTGACAAAGAAACACAGCAAGCAGTTAAAGAATTGATGACTACATCCCCTAAAGAATTAGAGGAAAGCTTTTATAAAGATTTGGAATTTGGTACTGGTGGAATGCGCGGGATAATGGGCGTTGGGAACAATCGTATCAACAAATACACTCTTGGAAAAAGCACTCAAGGTCTATCTGATTATTTACATATTGCATTTCCTAACCAACCTATAAAAGCTGCTATTGCTTATGACTGCCGCCACAACAGTGACACTCTAGCAAAATTAGTTGCTGATGTTTTCTCTGCTAATGGCATTGAAGTTTATTTATTTTCAGAATTACGACCAACACCTGAATTATCATTTGCGGTTAAACATTTAGGATGTCAATGCGGAATTGTACTTACGGCTTCGCACAATCCTCCTGAATACAACGGATATAAAGTGTACTGGGAAGACGGAGGACAAATCGTACCACCAGAAGACGAAAAAATTATTAATACAATTGAAAAGTTAAACTTTGATCAAATCAAGTTTGATGCAAACGAAGATTTAATTCATTATATCGATACTGACGTAGATAAGGCATTTATAAAATCATCTATTGAAAACGCAAGCTTTAACACGCCTACTGCCGCAAAAGAAAACTTAAACGTTGTGTTTACCTCATTGCACGGGACTTCTATAACACTAGTTCCTGAAACTTTATCTCAAGCAGGTTACACCAATGTGCATATCGTAGAAGAACAGAGAGTTCCAAATGGAGATTTTCCTACTGTGAAATCACCAAATCCAGAAGAGCCAGAAGCATTAGCCATGGCAATGGAATTAGCAGATAAAACCAATTCAGATATTGTAGTAGGAACTGATCCTGACTGCGACCGTTTAGGAGTTGCTGTTCGTAATAATGAAGGTCAAATGACTTTGTTAAACGGAAATCAAACTATGATTTTGATGACTGCTTTTCTATTAGAACAATGGAAAAAAGCAGGAAAAATCAATGGAAAACAATTTGTAGGTTCTACTATAGTTTCTACTCCAATGATGATGGAACTAGCAACAAATTACGATGTAGAATGCAAAGTAGGCCTGACTGGTTTCAAGTGGATTGCTAAAATGATCAAAGATTTTCCTGAATTGGAATTCATTGGTGGCGGAGAAGAAAGCTTTGGATTCATGGTAGGTGATGCTGTTCGTGATAAAGATGCTGTTGCAGCTACTCTATTAATATGCGAAGTTGCAGCTCAAGCTAAAGCAAAAGGAAGTTCAGTGTACAAAGAGTTATTACAACTGTATGTAGACAATGGATTTTACAAAGAACACTTGGTCTCACTAACCAAAAAAGGAATCGAAGGATTACAGGAAATCAGCCAAATGATGGTTGATTTACGTGAAAACCCATTAAAAGAAATCAACGGACAAAGAGTCATAATAGTAGAAGATTATCAATCTTCTACTGCTAAAAACTTACTTACCGACGAGGAAACTGTGATGGATATTCCAAAATCTAATGTCTTGATATACTACACAGAAGACGGATCTAAAATTTGTGCCAGACCAAGCGGTACGGAACCGAAAATAAAATTCTACATCAGCGTGAATGCAGAATTAGAATCTGTTGAAGATTTCACAGAAGTAGAAGCTATTTTAAATGAAAAGATTAAAAATATTATTATTGCAATGCAATTGAACTAATGGACAAAAATTTAATAAAACTCCTTCCCTACACAAAACCATACAAAACCCATATTGTCTGGAATGTGATCTACAACATTTTGTATGCTTTGTTTAGCACTATTTCTATGCTAACCATTTTCCCGGTGCTTGAAGTACTTTTTGGAAAAACCAAAGTCATACTAAAAGAACCTGTATATACGGGAATAGGAAACTTAAAGCAATTTGGTTCTGATTTTTTGTATTATAAAATTTCAGAATTAACAAAAGACAATGGCATTCAAGTCGCTCTTTTGTTTGTTGTTTTAATGGTGATTACGACGTTTTTATTCAAAAACTTATTTAATTATCTGGCTTCACACCATATAATGCATCTAAAAAATGGTGTTTTAAGAGATTTGAGAAAATCAATGTATAAAAAAATTGTAGAATTACCTATCTCTTATTATTCTGAAAAAAGAAAAGGAGATATTATGGCGCGTATGCTTGGCGATGTTAATGAAGTTCAAAACTCCTTTTTCTCTATCCTAGAATTAGTTGTAAAAGAACCGCTTACCATTATTTTTGCCTTAGTAACCATGTTTATCATCAGTCTGAAACTGACCTTGTTTGTTTTGATTTTTATGCCAATATCTGGCTGGATTATTTCAAAGGTCGCTAAAAATCTGAGAGCAAAATCGCTACAAGCACAAAGAGAGAGCGGCTTCCTGATTTCTATTGTAGATGAAACTTTAGGTGGCCTGAAAGTCATTAAAAGTTATAATGCTGAACCTACTTTCAAAGGCAGATTCAACGATTCAGTAACCCGTTTATTAAATTTGACAAACAGCATAGGAAGTAAAAACAATTTAGCAACACCTTTAAGTGAGTTTTTAGGGGTTACAACAATTGCCATTTTGCTTTTTTACGGAGGAAACTTAGTGTTAGTAGAAAAAACATTAGATGGATCCGCCTTCATTGTTTACCTTACTTTAGCATTTAATATTCTTACACCAGCAAAAGCAATTTCTAAAGCTTCCTATTCCGTAAAAAATGGACTTGCCGCTGCTGAACGTGTTTTTGAAGTGCTGGAAGTTCAAAACGAAATTATTTCTAAAGAAAATGCCGTTGACAAAAACACTTTCGATTCAGATATAACAATCAAAAATGTCAACTTTAAATACGAAGAAGAAACTGTTTTAAAAGACTTTTCACTTCAGGTTAAAAAGGGACAAACAATCGCCCTTGTAGGACAATCAGGTAGTGGAAAAAGTACTATTGCTAATCTATTGACTCGTTTCTATGACGTGAATGATGGAACGATCAGTATTGACGGAACCGATATAAAAGACATCAATTTACAATCTCTTCGTGGGTTGATGGGATTAGTGACACAGGACAGCATCTTATTTAACGACACTATAAAAGCGAACATTTCATTAGGAAAAGAAACCGCAACAGATGACGAGATCATTGAGGCGCTAAAAATAGCTAATGCGTATGAGTTTGTAAAAGACTTACCAAAAGGAATCCATACCAACATTGGAGATAGCGGAAACAAGCTTTCTGGCGGTCAAAAACAACGATTATCAATTGCCCGTGCCGTATTGAAAAATCCTCCAATCATGATTTTGGATGAAGCAACTTCTGCCTTGGATACTGAAAGCGAAAAATTCGTGCAAGTCGCCTTAGAAAACATGATGCAAAACAGAACATCGATTGTCATTGCGCACCGTCTTTCGACCATTCAAAAAGCTGATTCTATTGTAGTAATGCAAAAAGGAAAAATTGTTGAACAAGGAACGCACGACGAATTAATTACATTGAATGGAATGTATAATAAATTAGTAACAATGCAATCATTCGAATAATGGGTTAAGGTTGTAGATTTGAGGTATATTTGATGAATGATAATTTTCTGTTTCTAAATTTGTAAATCTATAAAAATGTACCTTAATAATCCAAATATTACCCTTAATGCTGATCCAGACACTATTGTTTGGAAGTATTTAGACTTGTCCAAGTTTTTAGATTTATTGATGTCCAAAAAACTATTTATGTCAAGGTCCGATAAGTTTGAGGATCAATATGAAGGTACATTTAGCGAACCTACTTTTGAGGAAATCAAAAAGCTTTCGATCAATAATCCTGATTTTTTACAATATTACAAGACCCACCGCGAAAAAGTAGCGATTAGCAGTTGGCACATTAACGAATACGAATCCTTTGCCATGTGGCAAATTTTTACACAAAACAGCGAGGGAATAGCTCTTCAGTCGACAATAGGAAGGCTACAAAACGCCTTAATTCCTGAAAATAATTACAAACAATTTATAGGGGAAGTAAATTATATTGATTACAAGAAGGAATACATTCCTTTTGACGATATGTTTTTTCCATTTTTATTCAAGCGAAAAAGTTTTCAATATGAACGTGAAGTACGCATCATTACGGATGTGGCCGAAAACAAAATGACGCTTAATGACGGACTAAAAATTAATGTAAACATCGATCAACTGATTGAGAAAATTTACATTCATCCTAAATCAGAGAATTGGTATAAAAACCTAGTCATTGATTTAGTAAAACAACTAGGATTTGATTTTGCGATCGAAAAATCAGATCTTGAAAGTGACATTCTGATTTAAATTTTATTCCTTGATTTATATCGGTTCGTAGCTAGATACTTTCCATTCTACATTTGATAGATCTACATAACTATAATGCACAACATCATTTTTGTCAAACTGCCCGTTTTTATTAGTGTCTTCAACAGTTCTGAAATACAAACGATTTTTTGACTCAATCAAGTTCCAATCAATCAATTCATGAAAATTCGTAGAGATTTTGGTGAATTTCTTACCGCTAATATCACTCAAATACAAAGATTTGATATCACTAGTATCCAACTTTCCATCTTTATTTGTGTCCATATCAAACATGGTATAAACCATAACTTGTTTTTTGGCTCTCTCCGAAACTGATTTCAAGTAGGTCGCGGTCAAAATTAAAGCAGGCTTATCCGTTAAAGTACTAATCGAATCGGAGTCAATTCTTTGGAATTTCAGGTTTTGTAAATAGCCTGTAATTTCATTTTCTCCGTAATTAGAAATCGTAAAACTCAAATCGATTACACTAGACGAACCGTATCTTGCCTTTGCGCCTCTTTCATAAACTCGCAAATCGGCGATTGGATGAATCAAATAACTAGTTCCTTCCATCTGAATTGGCAAGTCAGCAATAGCAACTTGCGTTGAATCAATTTTCGCGGTTCCTTTACCCTTATTAGCGGCATCATAAATTACTTTTGGTTTTTCAACCTCTTCCTTACAGCTGGCCAAAAGTAAAATTGCCATACCTAATAATGCTATATGTAACTTTTTCATAATGATGTAATATTAAAAAATAAATCCAAATGTAATCATTTTTAAAAATGCTTCTGATATTAATGCCCAATTAATGTGTTAAAACGGACAAGACTAATTTAGAAGCCAAATATCTATTTATTATAATTTAGCACTCAACTTAATATTAAAAACCCTTGTTGTCATATAATTGGGAATTGCATATTCATTTTTGGAATACACATCACGAACCCATGTGTTGGTAATTGCATTTTGGTTATTGAAAAGATTAAAAATTTCAAATCCCAAGGCAAGTTCCTTAAAGTTCCCAAACCAATTCGAATTTGACTTCCCAGAGTTGTTATCAATAAACACCTTAGAGAATCCCACATCAACCCTACGATAATCATTCAATCGATTTTGATACAAATAAGGATCTGAATAAGACGGTGAGCCGCCTGGCAATCCCGTATTGTAAACCAAATTCAAATACAATTTCACAGTTGGTATATTAGGCATATAATCTTGAAACAAAAGCGCGAACTTAAGCCGTTGGTCTGTTGGTCTGGCGATGTAGCCTCTGTTATTGCTATTTTCTTCTGTTTTAAGATAACCGAAACTTATCCAAGATTCGGTTCCTGGAACAAATTCCCCATTCAATCGAAGATCTAATCCTTGCGCATATCCTTTAGCCACGTTAGAAGCAGCATAGCGAATTCTGACATTATCAATTGTGTAAGTATTCACATCAGTCAAAGACTTGTAATAGAGTTCTGATACTAGTTTAAAAGGGCGATTCCACATTGTAAAACTATAATCATCGCTTAGCACCAAATGAACTGATTGCTGCGCTTTAACATTGGGTAGTACTTCACCATCGGCAGCTCTCAGCTCTCTATAAAAAGGCGGCTGATGATAAAGTCCTCCAGAGATTCTAAAAACCATTTCCTTGTCCCAATTAGGCTTTATAGCAATTTGAGCTCTTGGACTAAAAGTAAACTGAGCATCTCCTTTACTATTTGCACCAGAAACTTCCCAGTTATGCAAACGAACTCCCGCATTATACGAAACTTCAGCAGTACCTAGATTCCCTTTTCTACTCCATTGCCCATATCCTGAAAACCTGTTGATCACATTAAAATTAGTCGCGCGAATATTTTGATAAGGCGCTAATGGACCTTCATAAGAAGAGTAAGGCTGCTCGTTTTTAGGTAAATTAATAATGGGAGGATTAATAGAAAATCCAGCCGAATCGATTACTTCCCACTCTACAACTCGATCACGAATCGATTCACGAGTGTATTTTACTCCCCATTCAATTTCGTTTTTTCGCCAATCGTGAAATCCTTTAACTTCAGCATTTATGATTAAGGCATCCAAATCATTCCGAGCATGATTTAGCTGCGAACCAATTCCTCTGGTATAGGCAACATCATTATAGGCTTCTGATCCTATATTCGAATCCACCTCTCCCAAACGGTATTGTGCTAGAATATCAAAATGCTCTTGCTCTAAAGTATGAAAACCGGAGGCGATAAATTTTAATGTAAAATTAGGAGTCGCTTCATACGTCGTTTTCATTGCTCCAAAGTAAGTTTCATACTTATCTCTTTCTTCGCCTTCATAATAAACAGACAGTGCCAACGGCTGATCAATTGTACCAAACTTAGTTTGGCGTGTTAACGGCTGGTATTGGTATTTATTTTGAGAAATATTCCCTAGAAAACTCCATTGCCATTTGGCGGAAGCCTGATAATTCATATTGGTTTGAATGTCAGCAAATGTTGGGGTGTAATTGGTTTGGGTGTCTTGACTTTTTACCAAGAGGCTGTTGTTCCGATATCGTACTCCTGTTATTGCAGTCCATTTCTTGTTTTTTGAAACTGCATCAACTGAAAAACTTCCTCCAAGTAAACTTGCTTCAAAGGTGGCGCCAAATTCAGAAGGTTTCCTGTAGGTAATGTCCAGAACAGAGGATAATTTGTCACCAAATTTAGCTTGAAAACCACCAGCCGAAAAATCGACATTTTGTACTAAATCAGTATTGGTAAAACTAAGTCCTTCTTGTTGCCCCGAACGAATCAAAAAAGGCCGGTAAATTTCAATCTCATTTACATAAACTAAATTCTCATCATAATTCCCGCCTCGAACCGCATATTGCGTACTCAACTCATTGTTAGAATTGACGCCAGGCAAGGTTTTTAAAATATTTTCGATTCCGGCATTCGCCCCAGGTATTTTTCTTATCACTTCTGGCGCAATAATTGTTATTCCCTGAACGCGCTTTTTATTATTTGTGGTAACAATAATTTCGCCAATTTGTTCCTGCTGCTCATTCATCACCAAATTGAACTCAAGCTCTTCGTTAGTTTTTAAAGTAAGGCTAACTATCACTTTTTTAAAAGAAACATGCGTAAAAATAACAGTTAGTTTTTGACTTGCAGGAACACTAAGCAGGTAAAAACCATTTGCATTAGACTGGCTTGTACTGCCAGAGCACGAAACATTTACATTGTTTATTGGATTATTATTTATGTCCAAAATAATCCCCTTTACTCGAGCTGATTGAGCAAAGGAAGCAAAACCTAACAAAAATGCAATAAAAGCAAAGATTACTATTTTTATATTCAAGCTGTCTATATGTTATTACTTTTGACTTCTAAAAAAATGAGTCTCAAAGATAGTTGAATTTCCTACATTATCCATTAGCACGACTTTTAAATCATTAGCCCCTTCAGCAACAATACCATCACTAAAATTATGGGTTAATTTTCTTGTTTTATTGTCATATTCGAATAAAATCCAATTTCCGTTTAAATAACCATTATAAGATTTTATTCCTGATCCACTGTCATATATAGAAAACTGAAGATTTTTTTGAGTACTTATCCACTTTCCTTCAATTGAATTTGCAATTGAAATAGTTGGCGCCGTTGTATCGATTGCCAAAGTATACTTACCTAATGATCTCACATTTGCAGAATATACATTTCCTTTTACACTAGTAAAGTTATACCCAACCCTGCCTTTAGAATCAACATCAGCGATGAAAACTTTTTCTTTTTGCACATCAGTAAATTTGTCACTCTCCATAGCAATTTCAAAACGAGAATGAACAGGAACACTGTCATCATGAAGGTACAAGACACTATTTCTGACATCAAAATTCATGTCAAAATCTTCATAAAATGTTCCTGCAGGAAAGAATACAGAGACATTATCTTTAGCAAAACTATTGTCTTTGTTCACTTTTACAAAGTAATTTGAAACCATAGCTTCTTTTTCAACAATAGGAGCCGATGAATCAAAACCAATTGGTATAGAAATGGTGTTTATATTGCCAAAAAAATCAGATACCTCGATACGATACACGGATGTAAGATTAGGAACTACCGTTACAATTCCATTTGAATCATCCGTTTTTATTATACTTAGTTTGTACGGATTGCTCATGAATAATTTCTGGACTCTTTGATACGTTTTTTTGTACTTGGAATAATCAACCAAAGCATTTACATATCGCATTTCATCAAAGGAATAGGTATCGAATTGATATCCAAAATTAGGTTTTCCGTTTAAATAACTTTGAATTTTATAAGCACCGTTTCTATTACCCGAAACATTATCATAATCAACTGCAGTAATTCCAAAACCGATCTTACCATTAGCCAAAACCTTATTAGATAAATAAGTCCCATCTTTCTGCAAAGACAAACTAAGCAATAGTGGACGTTTAGATTTATTTACCGAGGTTTTATCATCTAAAGGGTAAACATATACCGCAGAAACGGTTGGTTTTTTAGTATCCTTTATATACTTATCGAAACCAAACAAAAGAGGATTAATTATTTTCTCTGTTTTACTATCGCGGAATTCAAAATGCAAATGAGGCCCTTCAGAAGATCCAGTATTACCGGTAAGGGCGATCGTTTGTCCTTTTTTAACCATCAATTCATTTAGTTTTAAAAACAACTCTATTTCAAAAGATTGTTCCTTATAATGTGCTTTCTGAATATAATCATCAATGGCATCCGTAGTCTTTTGAAGATGACAATAGACTGAAGTATATCCATTGGGATGTGTAATATAAATTGCCTTACCATTTCCAAAAGTAGAAATTTTTATCCTAGACACATAGCCATCAGCAACAGCATGTACGGCTAAACCCTCCCTTTGCAATGTTTTAAAATCGAAACCAGCGTGAAAGTGATTTGGCCTTAATTCCCCGAAGTTTCCAGACAGTTCCATTGGAATATCTAAAGGTGGACTAAAATAGTCTTTCGGATAGGCTGTTTGAGCAAAGACAGAAACTGAAAACAAAAGAAAAAAAACAAAATATTTCATCATATACATTTTTGCTAAGATAAAAAACTAATTCGTTATGCTTTGTAAAAAAAACAGATATCGTAACCAATTACATTACAACAACTTACTTATTTTATGATAAAAAAACAAATAAAATATTGTAATAATAAAAAGTAATACTAAATTTGTAATATTAAGTAATGAATAGGCTATAAAATGAGTGTAATTGCAGAAATAATTGATACTCTTGAAAATAAGATTGAAAAACTGATTATAAAAATAAAAAGTTTAGACAAAAGCAATCAAGATTTAAAGATCGAATTAACAAAATCTGCAACCATCATACAGACTCAATCAAATGAGATTGAAGCGTTAAAATCGCAGTATGAAACACTTAAGATTGCCAACTCACTACTAGGCAGTGACGATAATAAAAGAGATACAAAGTTAAAAATAAATTCTTTAATTCGTGAAATTGATTACTGTATAGCACAGCTATCTGATTAGTAAAAAATATGGACGATAAGCTTAAAATTAAAATATCAATTGCCGACAGAGTCTACCCGTTAACGGTTGAGCTGTCGCAGGAAGAAGGACTGCGAAGTGCTTCAAAAAAAATTGACGTAATGATGAAGCAATTTGAAGAAAATTACGCTGTACGTGACAAGCAAGATGTTTTAGCCATGTGTGCTTTACAATTTGCCTCCCAATCAGAACAAAAACAAATTGACAACTCTATTAATGGTGAAGAAACTATTGAAAGAATTAAAAAAATCAATGCGCTTTTAGATCAATATCTCGACAATTAAACGTTCTTTACAGAAACTAAGATACTGCCTACATTAGTTCACATTTGGTAAACTCAACACTAACATTTTAGAATGAGCAAATCATCACTACTAAAGCATGCCACGCTTCGGCGAGGAAACTTGAACAGTGAGTTAGCTCAAAACTTGTCTTTTCGAGTTTATACAAACAACTTAATGTAGGCTTTTTTTATATATAAATTTTAACAAACATGGACATAGTAACGATCATCATTTCAGGGATTATAGGTATAGCAGCGGGTTTCGGAATCGCAAAAATAATTGAAAAAAGCAATATCTCTAATTTAATTAAAAGTGCAAAAAAAGAAGCTTCATCTATTTTAAAAGACGCAAATCTTGAAGCTGAAAACATAAAAAAAGACAAAATTCTTCAAGCAAAAGAGAAATTTATTGAATTAAAATCAGAACACGAACAAGTAATTCTAAGTAGAGACAAAAAAGTCGCTGAAGTTGAAAAAAGAATAAGGGATAAGGAATCACAAGTTTCAAATGAATTATCTAAAGCTAAGAAAGTAAATGATGATTTTGAATCAAAAGCAGTTGAATATACTGCTAAAATCGAAATCCTAGACAAAAGACAATTAGAAGTTGACAAACTGCATAAAAGCCAATTACAACAACTTGAAGTAATATCTGGTTTATCAGCCGAAGACGCTAAAAACCAATTAGTAGAAGGACTGAAAGCAGAGGCTAAAACCGAAGCCATGTCTCATATACAGGACACAATTGAAGAAGCTAAATTAACAGCACAACAGGAAGCTAAAAAAATAATCATCAACACTATTCAAAGAGTTGGAACAGAAGAAGCAGTTGAAAACTGTGTATCTGTATTTAATATTGAATCAGATGATGTTAAAGGTAGAATCATTGGGCGTGAAGGAAGAAACATTAGAGCACTGGAAGCTGCTACTGGAGTTGAAATCATTGTTGATGACACACCTGAGGCAATTATACTTTCTTGCTTCGATCCTGTTCGTAGAGAAATTGCCCGTTTAGCACTACATAAATTAGTAACTGACGGACGTATTCACCCTGCACGTATTGAAGAAGTGGTTGCTAAAACTGCAAAACAAATTGACGACGAGATTATAGAGGTTGGTAAACGTACCGTTATAGATTTAGGAATTCATGGATTACATCCAGAATTAATAAAAGTAGTAGGACGCATGAAATACCGCTCTTCTTACGGACAAAACTTATTGCAACACTCCCGTGAAGTATCTAAACTTTGTGGAATCATGGCCGCTGAATTAGGTCTGAATGTTAAACTGGCTAAAAGAGCAGGTTTATTGCACGATATTGGAAAAGTACCTGATGCAGAAAGTGATTTACCTCACGCATTATTAGGAATGCAATGGGCTGAAAAATATGGCGAAAAAGAAGAAGTTTGCAACGCCATTGGAGCTCACCATGATGAAATAGAAATGAAATCTTTATTATCTCCAATTGTACAGGTTTGTGATGCCATATCAGGCGCTAGACCAGGTGCAAGAAGACAAGTATTAGATTCTTACATACAGCGTCTAAAAGATCTGGAAGAAGTAGCTTACGGATTTAATGGTGTAAAAAACGCTTACGCAATCCAAGCAGGAAGAGAACTTCGTGTTATTGTAGAAAGCGAAAAAGTTTCTGATGATAATGCTGCAACTTTATCTTTTGAGATTTCACAAAAAATTCAAACTGAAATGACTTATCCTGGTCAGGTTAAAGTAACTGTAATTAGAGAAACAAGAGCGGTAAATATCGCTAAGTAATTCTTATATCAACAATAAATATAAAAGCCTTGTTAATTGAAAAATTGACAAGGCTTTTTTTATGCCCTATATGTTTAACCGCAAAAATTATAATTTAAAGCTCCTTATTAAATACTCTTTCTAGGATGAAACGTATTAATTACTTCAGATAAAAACTTCCTATCAAGGTGCAAGTAAATCTCAGTAGTAGTAATAGATTCATGTCCGAGCATTAATTGAATTGAACGCAAGTCAGCACCATTTTCTAGAAGATGTGTGGCAAAAGAATGACGAAAAGTATGCGGGCTAATTTTCTTATTCAATTCTATTTTGATAGCCAAATCTTTTATGATAGTAAAAATCATAGCCCTCGTGAGCTGCCCTCCTCTCCTATTTAAAAATAAAGTATCACCAAACTCCTTTTTTATATTCAGATGCACTCTCATACTATCTTTGTAAATGTGAATGTATTTCTGCGCCGCTCTTCCAATGGGTACAAACCGATCTTTATTTCCTTTACCAATGACTTTGACAAAACCTTCATCAAAAAATAAATCAGAGATTTTCAACGACACCAATTCCGTAACTCGTAGTCCGCAACCATACAGAGTTTCAAGCATAGCTCGATTACGCTCTCCCTCGTTTGAAGTTAAATCTATAGCCGAAATAAGTCTGTCAATTTCATCAACTGACAAGATATCTGGCAATTTCCTTCCGGTTTTGGGTGTTTCTATCAGCTCTAAGGGATTGTCAAGGCGATAATCTTCGAATATCAAATACCCAAAAAAGCTTTTGAGACCTGATATTATTCTGGCCTGCGAACGGGCATTGACCTGCGTAGAAACTGAATATACAAATTGCTGTAATGTCTCTTCGCTAATTTTAATTGGCGAGACTTCAATTCCATTTGTAGCCAAGAAAAGACACAATCTCTCAATATCAAAAGAATAATTTTCGATAGTATTCTTAGACAGACCGCGTTCTATTTTCAAATACGACTGATAACTCTTAATATAGGAATTCCAATTCATAAATACAAAGTAACGCTATTTTACGACATAAAAAAACTGCACAAAACCGGAAAACCAACTAAGCTTGAAACACAAAAACATTACTATAGTAAAAAACAACGATGTGATAATTCTTATACAAAATCGAAGAATATTACAATGACTATTAAACAAAAGAGTTATAAATTGCCTCCTATAAATAGACAATAATATTAAAAAAATAAATTATGAAAAAATCAATTATGATTGGGCTTTTTTTCTTAGCCCTAACGACTACTGCACAAGCACAATTAGTTAAATTTGGAGTTAAAGCCGGGGTAAATTATGCCAATTTAGAAGGTACAGATATTCAAACAGACGCGATAACAAGTTATCATGCTGGACTAGTTGCTGAATTAAAACTGACAGATGGTTTCTCAGTACAACCTGAATTACTCTACTCTACACAAGGTGCCACCTACAAAAATGCTGGTACAGAGTTTAAAAATGAATTAGGCTACTTATCTATCCCAGTTTTAGCAAAGATTCATTTAAATAAAACAGTGAGTCTTGACCTAGGACCACAAGCCTCATTTTTATTAAGTGAAAGAAATGCTTTTAATTTAAATGACGCAGAAACTTTTGAATTTGCAGCTGTAGGAGGTTTAGGAATAAACCTAACAAAGAACATTTTCATACAAGGTCGATATGTATTAGGCCTTACAGAAGTATCAAAAGATGCTAAATCAAAAAATTCAGTATTCCAACTTTCTGCTGGATTTACATTTTAGAAATCACAAAAACTAATTTTATCAAAACCGTTCTTTAATTGGAACGGTTTTTTTATTTTTACAAAAACATCAAATATGAAAATTGCTATTATTAATGGTCCAAACCTGAATCTTTTAGGCAAACGCGAACCAGAAGTATACGGAAATCAAACTTTCGAAGAATACCTCACTAGCTTAAAACTTAAATTTCCAGCCATAGAATTCGTTTACTTCCAAAGTAATATTGAAGGGGAATTAATTGACAAAATCCAGGAATTTGGCTTTTCATATGATGGGATAATCCTCAACGCGGGAGCTTACACTCACACCTCAGTTGGGATTGGTGATGCAGTCAAAGCCATAATTAGCCCAGTAGTTGAAGTTCATATTTCAAATACTTTTTCCCGTGAAAGTTTCAGACATCAATCCTACATTTCAGGTAATGCTAAAGGTGTCATACTTGGCTTCGGACTGAAAAGCTATGACTTAGCAATAGTATCTTTTTTATAAGATCAATTCGTACTATTACTATATAAAAAACGAGTGTAATTTCAAAAATCGCACTCGTTTTTATTAAACACATAATCACCTAAACTAACTATAATTATCTGGTTCTACATGTATCAAAACGTGACCTAACTCTGGAATTTCTTTGCGCAATGTATCTTTTAATTTATGTGCTAAATCGTGTCCCTCCTTAACCGATATATTAGCATCAACAATGGCATGAAGATCTACATGGTATTTCATTCCTGCCTTACGAATAAAACACTTTTCTGTATCCTTAATACCCTCTACCTGATAAGATACTCTTCTTATTTCTTCAATTAAGTCATCATTTAAATGCTCATCCATGATTTCGCCTAGAGCTGGTCTAAAAATCAAATAACTGTTGTAAAGAATAAATCCCGAGGCAAAAAGTGCAGCCCAATCGTCAGCTGATTCGTAACCACTCCCCAAAATTAACGCAATAGATATACCTATAAACGCAGCGACAGAAGTTATTGCATCGCTACGATGGTGCCAAGCATCAGCCCTTAGCGAAGAGCTATTTGTTTCTATACTTCTTTTCATCACTAAGCGAAAGGAATATTCCTTCCAAATAATTATCGCACCAAGAACAAAAAGGGTCCAAGACTTAGGCAAATCGTGTGGACTTTGTATATTAATAATGCTTTCATAAGCAATTATTGTAGCAGAAGTAATTAAAAAACCTACCACTAGAAAAGTGACTAACGGTTCGGCACGACCGTGTCCATAAGGGTGATTTTTATCTGCAGGCTTATTTGAATATTTAATTCCAAATAATACTAAGAACGAGGCAAATATGTCTGTTGTTGATTCGATGGCATCAGCAATCAAGGCATATGAATTACCAAAAACACCTGCAAAACCTTTAATAATAGCTAAACAGGTATTTCCTACAATACTAAAGTAAGTCGCTTTTATCGCTTTCTTTTCGTGTGACATGTTGTATTAAAATTAAAAAAATCGTTTAAACAAATCTCTTTGATGAATGCTAAAAGATTTATTTAAACGATTTACTAGTATGACTTATTTGCTTTATTCTACACGAACGATATTCGCTCCAATTGCTCTTAGTCGTTCATCAATTCTTTCATAACCGCGATCTATTTGTTCTATGTTTTGAATAGTACTAGTCCCTTTTGCAGAAAGCGCAGCAATCAACAACGAAATACCTGCACGAATATCTGGGGAAGACATAGTAGTGGCTTTTAATTGCGATTGAAAATCATGTCCCATAACCACTGCTCTGTGCGGATCACATAACATTATTTTCGCACCCATATCTATTAACTTATCCACGAAGAACAGACGACTTTCAAACATTTTTTGATGTATCAACACATCCCCTTTTGCTTGGGTTGCCACAACCAAAACAATACTCAACAAATCAGGTGTAAAACCTGGCCAAGGAGCATCTGCTACAGTAAGAATAGAACCGTCAATATCTGTTTTGATCTCATATCCATCTACATGAGATGGGATATATATATCATCTCCTCTGCGTTCTAATGTAATTCCTAATTTTCTAAAAGTATTAGGTATAACCCCTAAGTTGTCCCAGCTTACATCTTTAATTGTAATTTCACTTTTTGTCATCGCAGCCAATCCAATCCAGCTACCAATTTCAATCATGTCAGGCAGAATTCTGTGCTCACAACCACCTAAACTTTCTACTCCTTCAATAGTTAATAAATTAGAGCCAACACCTGTTATCTTAGCTCCCATGGAGTTTAGCATTTTACAAAGTTGCTGTAAATAAGGCTCACAAGCAGCATTATAAACGGTCGTTTTTCCTTTTGCCAAAACTGCAGCCATAACAATATTAGCAGTTCCAGTTACTGAAGCCTCATCTAATAGCATGTTAGCTCCCTTTAAACCTTTTGGTGCCTCAACTCCATAAAAATGGTCTTCTCTATTGTAGCGGAATTTCGCGCCTAAATTGATAAAGCCTTCAAAATGAGTATCTAATCTTCTTCTTCCTATTTTATCTCCACCTGGCTTTGGAATATATCCTTTTCCGAAACGAGCCAAAAGTGGACCAACAATCATAATAGAACCACGTAATGAGCCTCCTTCTTTTTTAAATCCTTCCGTTTCTAAATAACCAACATTTACGTCATCTGCTTGAAAACTGTATGAACCGGGCGCATTTTTTTGAATTTTTACTCCCAAATTTTCTAATAATGTAAGTAACTTATTGATATCAATAATATCAGGAATATTGTTGATTGTTACTTTTTCAGGAGTTAAAAGTACCGCACACAAAATTTGTAGCGCTTCATTTTTCGCTCCTTGTGGAGTGATTTCTCCTTTTAGACGAATACCTCCTTCTATTTTGAAAATTCCCATATGATTTTATTAAGTTTTGAAGATTTTTAACCGTGAAGTCTGCGAGATTACAAAAGACAATTTGCTTTTCTCGAGAACATGACAACCCGATATATCTATTTCTGATTATTATTGTTTTTTTGAAAAGGTTTTGATTTACCTGTTTTAAGATTTTTATTGCTTTGGATTTTTGGTTGTCCGACCGGCGCAATTTTGTTAGATATACGCTTATTAGTGCGAAGCAAATCTGTGGTGTTCAAAAGCGTTTCTGTACTGTCAACCATATTTAATTTACCATCAGACAATTCATATAAATGTTCATAAATAACATCATCTTTCACGGTATCCTTGTTCCAACTCAGGTAGGACTTTTTCATGTGATTTGCGATCACTTTAACCAAAGCGTTTTTCATATCTCCGTCATCCCATTTATTGGCTACGTCGATCATGTACTTTATATTGTTTCCGTAATATCTGTATTTTGGAAAATTTTGCGGGTATTTTAATACATCCGGTTTAAGTTGTAACACTTCTCGAGATGGTATTGGATATGGAGACTCAACTTCCAATCTAAAATCAGACATAATAAAGAGCTGATCCCACAATTTGTGCTGAAAATCAAGAACGTCACGTAAATGAGGATTCAAACTTCCCATTACTTGAATGATATACTTTGCTGCTTTATTTCGCTCTTCGACATCTTCAATAGCAATTGCTTGCTCGATAAGTTTCTGTAAATGACGCCCATACTCTGGAATAATCAAATGCGATCTTTCAGCATTATATTCCAAATGATGAACGACATCGTTCGCGTTTTCTTTTTTGTATTTTGAATTCATAGTTGAATTTAATTTTATATTCTAAATAGTATAGGCGTGATGATGCTAGAACAAATCTAAAGTTTGTTTTATCCTCAAATATCCTATCCCATATTTATAGTGAAATAATACCCTTAATAGTAGAAACTTCCTGGTATTTATCAATTACTTCTTGAGCATCCTTAACCTGAACATCGATTGAAACGCTTGTGAATTTTCCGGTTTTGGATTTTGTTGTTTTGATAACAGCACCCATACAGTCAAAAGCCAATTCAACGCGCTTTACATTATCACTTTCAGTTGGCACAATAAATTTAAACAAGTACAAAGCGGGCCAGGTATTGCTCATATCCAACTCCACTTTTAATCTCTCATAAAATTCTTCAGTATTCTTATCCATTTTATATTTAAAAATAATAGCAAATATACGGTTTCAAATGTAAATTATGAATTATGGAATATTAATTTTTATGGAAAAGGATTATTTTAATGACAATCATTTTTTCAAATTCCAATTAGTTTGAGTAAGTTTGCGCCTTATTTCAAAAAAGTGCAAAAAGAAATCATAATAATTATCGGCGGACCGGGAACAGGTAAAAGTACCATAATCGACGGATTGATAGCAAAAGGTTTTTGTTGCTATCCTGAAATTTCTAGAGAAGTTACTTTAGAGGCAAAGAAACAAGGAATTGAGCAATTATTTCTTAAAAAACCTTTACTGTTTAGCGAACTACTATTAGAAGGAAGAAAAAAACAGTTCGAAAACGCTCAAAATGAGCCACATGAAATCGTTTTTATAGACCGTGGAATCCCCGATGTATTGGCTTATATGCACTATATTGGAGATAGCTACCCTGCTTCTTTTGACACTATTTGTCGAGAACATATTTATTCTAAAATCTTCATTCTTCCGCCTTGGGAAGAGATTTATATAAGCGACGAAGCCCGTTACGAAAATTATGAACAGGCTAAATTGATTCAAAATCACCTTGTTGAAACTTACGAAGGTTATGGCTATAATCTTATAGAAGTCCCAAAAGACACCGTAGCTAACCGAATTCTTTTTATATTAGACAAAATTTCTAGGTAATTTTGAATTTTGAATTTTGAATTACGGAACAGAAATTGATAATTCGAAATTTGCAATTCAAAATTGATGTCTGAAGCATTACAAATTCTACAAAAATACTGGAACCACAATTCCTTCCGGTCGCTGCAAAATGAAATCATTGATTCCGTTTTAAGCGGTGAGGACACTTTTGCTTTAATGCCAACTGGCGGTGGAAAATCCGTCTGCTTCCAGATTCCTGCCATGATGAACGAAGGCATTTGCTTAGTCATTTCGCCATTAGTTGCGTTAATGAAAGACCAGGTTGCTAATTTGCAAAAGCGAAACATCAAAGCAATCGCATTGACCGGCGGAATACGTTCTGATGAGATGATCGACCTCTTGGACAATTGTCAATTTGGGAATTATAAATTCCTATACCTTTCTCCGGAACGCCTGCAATCAGATTGGATTTTAGAAAGGATAAAAAACCTACCCATCAATTTAATAACCATCGATGAAGCACATTGTGTTTCGCAATGGGGACATGATTTCCGACCTGCCTATTTAAAAATTTCCAATTTAAAGACCTATTTCCCAAAAGTCCCTTTTTTAGCTTTAACCGCAACTGCAACACCAGAAGTTAAGGTAGACATCATCAATGAATTGGGATTAAATGAACCTCGAATTTTCGAAAAGTCATTTGCTAGAAAAAATATCGCTTATATGGTTTTTGAGGTAGAAGATAAACTCTTTCGAATAGAACAAATATTAAGAAAAAACCCTCAATCCTCCATTATATATGTACGAAACCGTAAATCATGCTTGGAAATTTCCTCCCAATTACAATCATTAGGATTTAAATCCACTTATTACCATGGTGGGCTCAGCTCCAAAGAAAAAGATAAAAACATGCAATCCTGGATGCAGGATAAAGCTCAGGTTATTGTTGCCACAAATGCTTTTGGAATGGGAATTGACAAAGCAGATGTAAAGACGGTGATACACATTCAGCTACCAGAAAATCTAGAGAACTATTACCAAGAAGCTGGGCGTTCTGGTCGAAATGGCGAAAAAGCATTTGCCGTATTATTAACCAGCCCTTCTGACATTCTACAAGTAGAAAGTCAGTTTATCCATGTACTTCCCGACAAAAAATTCTTGAATGAAATATTCATTAAACTATGCAATTTTTTCCAAATCGCATACGGAGAAGGCATCGACGAAAAATTTTCTTTTAATTTAAATCAGTTTTGTCTGAAATATAAATTCCCTGTTTTAAGAACTTACAATGCGATGCAATTTCTAGATAGACAAGGAGTCATTACATTATCCCAAGAATTCTCTGAAAAAATTAGCTTGCAATTCATCATCCCTTCAAAAGAAGTGATGCGCTATATGAGTTTAAATCCTAATGACGAAGAAATTGTTTTAGCCATACTCAGAACCTATCCAGGAATTTACGATATAGAAACCGCATTTAACTTACCGTTTATAGCTAAAAAATCAAATCATACTGAAACTCAAGTACAGACCGTTTTACAAAAACTAAAAGAACGGAATATTGTAGAATACCATTCTAAAAATAATGATGCATCCCTGATTTTTAATGAAATACGCGAGGACGAAAGAACAATAAGTAGGGTTTCAAAATACCTAGAAAATCAAAATCAACTAAAAAAAGAAAAACTTAAGTCAGTTTTACATTATATCAGCGAGCAAAACGTATGCAAGAGCAAATTGATCTTAAATTATTTTGGCGAAAAAACAACTGATGATTGCGGCATTTGTTCCTATTGTATTGCTCAAAAAAATATAAAAACAGATACAATAAAACTTTCGAAAAAAATTATTGCCCTATTAAAAATAGAGGAGTTAAATTCAAGAGAGATCGAAAACAGGACAAAGAATACCTCACATGATGTTATCTTTGCCATACAACAGCTATTAGAACATGAATTTATAATAGTACAACCAAACAATAAATATACCTTAAAATAATAATGGAAAAATTACGAATTGTATTTATGGGAACACCTGAATTTGCGGTCGGTATTCTAGACACCATAATTAAAAACGACTATAATGTTGTCGGCGTCATTACAGCGGCCGACAAACCAGCAGGTCGCGGACAAAAACTAAAGTATTCCGCTATTAAAGAATATGCTTTGGCCAATAACCTAAACTTGTTGCAACCCACTAACCTAAAGGAAGAATCTTTCCTTCAGGAATTAAAATCGCTAAATGCCAATTTACAAATAGTGGTAGCCTTTAGAATGTTGCCAAAAGTGGTCTGGGAAATGCCAAAACTAGGAACCTTTAACCTCCACGCTTCACTCCTACCCAATTATCGTGGTGCAGCACCCATAAACTGGGCCATTATTAATGGCGAAACAAAAACTGGCGTTACTACTTTTTTTATTGATGACAAAATTGACACGGGCGCCATAATCCTGAGTTCAGAAACTACCATTGATCCAAATGAAAATGCTGGCCATCTTCACGACAGACTTATGTATTTAGGTAGCGAGGCCGTTGTAAAGACCCTAGAGTTAATTGAACAAGGAAATGCGAGCACTACTATACAAACAGACCCACCCGAAATAAAAACAGCATACAAATTAAACAAAGACAATTGTAAAATAGACTGGACTAAATCAGCTTCGGAAATTAATAATCTAATACGAGGACTAAGCCCGTATCCAGCTGCCTGGTGTTTCTTTTCTGATAAAAATGAAGATTGGAACGTTAAGATTTACGAGGCAAAAGTGATCGTAGAAGAACACAACTTAGCTAACGGAAGTCTCCTTTGTACCAAAAAGGAAATGAAAATTGCAGTGGAAAATGGCTACATCCAAATTTTAAGTTTACAATTTCCAGGCAAAAAGAAGATGACAACATCCGAATTATTAAATGGAATCTCTTTTTCTGAGCTCGCGAAAGCGCACTAACACTACTAAAAACGGGGCTTTTTTACGAATCATTAGAAAAAACCTTTGTTTTATGAACAAAAAAAATAAGTTATCAACAAAACAGAGTAAAATAAAAGAAAACACTTGTGAGGTAGGGATTTCCTGCTAAATTTGTGTATTAACAATTATTTTTAACCAACAATTAATAACTATTATTATGAACAAATCAGAATTAATCGATGCTATCGCTGCTGATGCAGGAATTACAAAAGCAGCTGCAAAGTTAGCTTTAGAGTCATTTTTAGGAAACGTAAGCGGTACTTTGAAAAAAGGTGGCAGAGTTTCTTTAGTAGGTTTTGGATCATGGTCAGTTTCAGCTAGAGCTGCAAGAGACGGTAGAAATCCTCAAACAGGAAAAACAATTCAAATCGCTGCTAAAAATGTTGTGAAATTCAAAGCTGGTGCTGAATTAGAAGGTGCAGTAAACTAATTTTAAGTTTTAAAACCTAATATAATAAAAACCTTCCTGATGGAAGGTTTTTTTATACATTTAAACGATTTAATTTGGTTATATTTTAATTTTATTCTTAAATTTATTAGAAAAAGCAGCATTATGATTTCAGAAAAACTAATAAAAGGACAACTACTTATAGCAGAGCCTTCTATAATCGGAGATCTATCATTTAACAGATCTGTGATTTTATTGGCTGACCATGATAAGGATGGATCGGTGGGTTTTATCATAAATAAACCATTGAAGTATACCATTCATGATTTGCTACCAGAGATTAATGCTAGGTTTAAAATTTACAATGGAGGACCTGTCGAACAGGATAACCTCTATTTTATCCATAACATTCCTGAATTGATTCCAAACAGCATTGAAATTTCGAATGGAATATATTGGGGTGGTGATTTTGAAAGCACAAAAGGGCTTATAAACAACGGTAAAATAAACAAGGAAAATATCCGTTTTTTTCTGGGCTACACTGGCTGGAATGAACAGCAATTAGAGTCCGAAATGAATGATAATTCATGGATTATTGCTCCAAATAGCTATAAAAACAAAATTATAGGAAAATCTAGTACTCACTTTTGGAAAGAACAAATTATTGAATTAGGTGGCGACTATCTTATTTGGTCGAATGCGCCTGAAAACCCCTATTTAAACTAAATAGCGGTTACAATTTCATTTAATTTTCCCAATAAATCCTTTGATATAACTGCATCAAAGCTCTTTTTCCTATACTTCGTGATTGGTTGAATTCCCTTAATCACGTTTGTGATAAACAACTCATCGGCTTTCTGTAGGTCAAACGGAGAAATCACCTCTTCTACAACTTCTAGAGAACCCATGTTTTTGGCTATTTCCAGAATTTGCTTCCTCATAACTCCATTTAGGCAACCTTCTGATATAGGAGGTGTAATCAATTTATTCCCCATCAGCATAAAAATATTCCCTTGAATCGCTTCAACAACATTTTTGCTGTCATTTAACAACAAACAATTGTTTAGTCCATTTTCATTTGCAAAAATACTTGCTGTAATATTTAATATTCTATTTGTAGTTTTTATTGATGACAGCAGCTGCTTCGTAACATAAAAATCTTTAAACAGATCTACTTCATATTCCTGATCTGCGATTGCATATAAAGCGTTTTCTATACCTACTACATGGATTAAAAAGGATATTTCGTTAGTTTCCGGTAAATAGTACCCTCCATCATTTCTAAAAATAGTAATTCTGGCACGACAGGAATTTGAAAAGGCATTATCAATTGCCAAAGACAGCAATTGTTCTTCAAAATATTCCATGGTAAAGTTCATTGGAATTTCCATCCTAATAACGCGCATCGATGCCATTAGTCTGAAATAGTGATCTTCTAAAAACAGGATTTTAGAATTTACAATCTTAACCGTCTCAAAAACGGCATCGCCATATAAAAAAGCACGATTCTGCGTCAACACATTTGTATCTTGAGATACTATAGTCCCATTAAAATTAATCATAAAAAAGCCCTGAATTTTGTTCAAGGCAAAGGTAAGTTATAAAATACAATTTTACTATACAGATCCAATTAGATGTTTAAGATCCGAAATTTGGTTTTCCCATAATAATGAAGCCTCATCAACCTCATCTTCATCGGCAAAATCCACTACCATTAGAGAAACATCTTTTGTTAGCTCATCAACTAAAATATGAAGCTCGAAAAAATACTCGGTATCCTTTCCATTACCGTCCACCCATTTGAATTTCACTTTTTCACCTGATTTTTTAGAAGCAAGTCTCGCTTTCTCCTCCGAATCATTCCAAATAAAAGTAAAAAATTCACCGCGTGAATTCACATTATCCGCAAACCATTCGGATAAACCAGAAGGAGTTGAAATGTACTGATACAATAATTGCGGAGATGAATTGATGGGGAACTCTATTTCGTAACGTACTTTTTGATCCATGAGCTACATTTATTTTTTTTCTCGAATATATAGAATATAATGCCTAAAAAAAAACCTTTTATAAAATATTTTTTTTTATTTCAAATTAGCTTGCACACTGAAATATAATTTTTATATTTGCACCCGCGTTCAGGGACGGTTATCCTTAGAACATTTGGCGAGGTAGCTCAGTCGGTTAGAGCGCAGGATTCATAACCCTGAGGTCACGGGTTCAAATCCCGTCCTCGCTACACACAAACCCTTAAACAGCAATTGTTTAAGGGTTTTTTATTGGAATTAAATCCTCACTCCGTGAGGAATTTGAGTGAGGAATTTAAAACAACAACAACGTACAACCCTCATAATGTTAACAATACATAACCAGACCTCAAGTCCAGCCCAACTCGTCCTTTTTTTTCAAAGGAAAAACATAACAAAATTCTGCTGCGTTGTTTTAATGCATTTGTAGAAAAAAGTACTACAGTTTTAAAGTAATACACTTTAACTGATGTTATCGGAAAATAAAGACTTACCTATTTTGTTATAATTTGTAACAAAAAATACAATAAAATTTGTTGTAATCTATACTAATTTTGTAACCTATAGAACAGAAAAGAAGATGGAAAGAGCAATTGTACATATGGATTTGGATACTTTTTTTGTGTCCTGCGATAGACTGGGGAATTCAAAACTGGAGGGTCTACCTTTGATTAATGCAGGCTGCAATCATGGCAAGATTAAGTGCACCAACAAATTCGGGAAGATCTCAGCATAATCCATCGGTACCGTATCTACAGGAACATGAAATTAACCTGCCAAGGCATAAAATGGAAGTGGGCGCAAAAAAAGAGTCTTTTTGACTCTTTTTGGGAAAGGCGGCAGCGCTTTTTTAAAATTTTGCACAAGAATAACAATACAGTTCACGTTATATAACAAATGAAAAAACAGGAATACGCAATAGTAGATATAGAAACCACAGGCGGGAATGCCAGTGGCAGTAGCATTACAGAAATTGCCATTATAATCCATAACGGAACTAACATAATCGACCGCTGGGAAACCCTCGTCAACCCAGAAAAGGAAATACCGCTTGCCATTTTTTCACTCACGGGCATTAAAAATGAAATGGTACGTGATGCACCTATTTTTGATGCTATTTCTGAAAAGGTTTTAGAAATGCTTACCGGACGCATTTTCGTTGCACATAATGTCAACTTTGATTATTCGTTTGTTCGCCACCAACTCGAAGCAAGCGGATTCAAATGGACTGCGCCAAAATTGTGTACCGTTCGCGCCGCAAGAAAGATTAAATCCGGATTAGATTCGTACAGCTTGGGAAAACTTTGCCACTCGCTAGATATCCCTTTGATAAACCAACACCGTGCCGGTGGTGATGCCGATGCCACAGCCATATTGTTTTCACGTTTACTGGAATGGGACGTCGAAGGCGTAATCAAAAAAATGATAAAAAAGACGGCACAAGACCAGCGCTTACCCCCTAACCTACCGCCTGCTGATTTTGAGCAATTACCTGAAAAAGTAGGTGTGTATTATTTTTATGATCAGACAAGGAAAGTCATTTACGTAGGAAAGGCTATCAACGTAAAAAAACGGGTAGCCTCCCATTTCAGTGGACATAATATCACGCCACAAAGGCAAAATTTCCTGAGAGACATACACAGTATTTCCTTTGAAATATGTGCTACCGAATTAATGGCGCTATTGCTTGAGTGTAGCGAAATCAAAAAGCTCTGGCCCACCTACAACAGGGCACTCAAACGCTTTGACCCTAAATATGGACTTTATGAATATGAAGCCCGTAATGGATATCGGTATTTGGCAATCGGAAAACTGGGGAAATTTCAGGCGGGTATTGAATCTTTCAATAGCTTGTATAAAGGCATCAATATATTGCGCAGTCTGGCTGAACAATTTGGCATTGATAACCGATTCTGTAACTACGGCATGGACGACCACGGAGAATTCATCCCAAAACCGGATCGGGACAATTTACCCGCAGTGGAACAACACAACGAGCAAGTCGAAAATGCCATTGCTTTTTTAGTAAAAAACAGGCCAAGCTTTGCCATCATAGACAAAGGCAGAGCTGCTGAAGAACGCAGTTGCATTTGGGTTGAAAACGGTCACTTTTATGGCATGGGATATATCGCATCGGATATTGGTTTTACGGATCCCTCAGAGATAAAGGATCATGTTACTCCCTACAAAAGCAACCAATACATTGTGGATTTAATCCTTTCTTATGCTGATAAATATCCGGGCAAAGTTCTTTTTAAACAAAACGAGAAGGAATGATAATTCATTTCAATTACATCTAAATAAATTAACGTCGTCGAATTTACTTCCTCAATCGCTACGCTCGTGTTATTTCCAGTTGAACCCGAGGTACTTAAGTTTTATTTTAAACCCCATCCAGAATAATACCGTCTAGCGTTCACCCGGCATATTATGCCGTCCCATTCAAGCAGGAGATGAATAAAGTTCAAAAATCAGAAATTCACAATTTTCATCAGTTTGTCTTTTCGCAAAAAACGTTGAATAATATTTCGCGCATCGCGATTGTTCTGCATGGGTATAAGTATGTTTTTTAGGTTTTCGATCTGGGAAATTGGGGAATTCAAATCATAAAAAGCGTAGCCCTTGTAAATTCCGTTTTCAATCAAAACTGCGCTGAGTTCACTACTATTCCTACCTCTGTCATGGAGTATCATACTATCCGCTTCGAAACTGCTTTTATCAATAAATTTTTGAACCCTTTCATTGTATTCTTCAGGTAAAACAGAGCCAATGCAGGCACCATCACATTCTTTTATTTGATATTGAAAACATGCCTTTTTTGTTTGGTATAAACCGGTAAATTTTTGGCATAAACGGTAGTGTGATGTAATGCTGAACAGGCTGTTTTTGGCTTCTTGCAGGGAAGCAAAGGAGGTGATTTCTTTTTTTTGACCATCTGCTTTTTGCAATTTTAAATTCAAATAGCCATTTTCATCTTTCTCAGCGTACAGTACAAACTGAAAAATACTCTTTCTTTGCGCACGATTATAGATGGGTTTGTTGATTTTTATCTCTTCGCTTTCTTTCAATAAAGCAATGAGTTCACTTCCGGTTTCATAATAAGTTAGGGCAAAAACGTCAGTTTGAATTTTCTTGCATTTGCTGGAAGTTCCTGTAAAATGCTGCTTGATTCGTTTATAAATGTTGTTGCTTTTGCCAACATAAATCAACTTTCCTTTTTGATTGTGCATGTAATAAACGCCGGTAGTGCAAGGCGCACTTTCTAAAAGGTTCTTCAATTTGGGAGCAATTCCTTTTTGGACTTCACATTTGATGTGCTCTTCTACTATTTCATTATTGAGATCCGTATCCAAAAATAGTTTAAACAATTTCAGGGTGGCCAACGCATCGCCACTCGCACGGTGGCGCTCTGCGATAGGAATTCCCAAAGCACGAACTAATTTACCCAAACTGTAGGAAGCTTGTTTGGGCAATAATCTTTTGGATAATTCTACCGTGCAAAGTGTTTTTTGATTAAAATCATATCCCAAACGCAGAAATTCAGTGCGAAGAATTCGATAATCAAAACTGGCATTGTGTGCTACCAAAACACAATCCTTGGTCATTTCAATAATGCGTTTGGCCACTTCAAAAAATTTTGGAGCGCTTTGTAACATCTCATTATTTATCCCAGTTAATTGTACCACAAAAGGCTGAATCGGGATTTCAGGATTGATCAAACTAATAAATCGATCTACAATTTGGTGACCATCATATCTATAAATGGCGATTTCGGTAATCCCTTCTTTATTGAATTCTCCTCCGGTAGTTTCGATGTCAAGTATTGCGTACAAAATTCAGTGTTCAATTTACGGTGTTCACTTTACAGGATTTCTGCAAGCAGTTTTCTTGCAGCAAAGATACTACTTCCTGTCCGAACTACTGGGCATCCCTTATTCAATTGCGAGCGAATTATCACTGGACATTACCGTGGAACGAGTTTTAGCTTTTGTGCTTTAGAGACCCCAGCACTTCCTACTAAAATCAATGGAAATTATCTAATCCCAAAAGGAGAAGTGTATAAAAAATGATTTAGATTTGATCCAAAATAAAAGAAACCTATCTTCTATCCCTAAACCCGCTCCCGCACGAAATCGAAGATTCGACGCAGTCACCCGAGGCAAATGGCCGAATTGTGCTTAGCAAATCCTTTAGTGTGGTTGATTCCCCTACTGCACAAAATGAAATTCGTCGAATACCATCCTTTCATTTGGAACGTTATAATTATGCTCTTATATGTACTAAAAATCAGTCAAATAGTTGCATATCTAAGATATTTTTTATGCTTTCTATTGGGATCAAGAGTCCCGATTTATCGGGATGCCAACCGATCAGCTCAAGACAAGGTGGCTTAGTATGTGGGACAGTCGTCCAAATGTGTTGAGAAACCACAATTCTTATCATCATTTCAAGACCTAACAAAAGTGTAACTTTAAATTTGTTATGTTATGGATGCTGTCAGTGAATTCCCCGATTACATAGGTTTTGGCCGTTTGAACCCAAAAACTATTTCCGAAAGCACAGATCAAGTCAGTGCCGACTAATTCATCCAGGACAAGCATGTTCATAGAATTACTCATAATACAGTTAATGGAAGCTGGTAAATGAAAGACATCTTTGATGACAAGGGAAACCTCAGCTCTTCAAAGAACCTTGAAAATGGAGTGTTGCAGCATTTAATTATCTGGACTGCAAACAAACCCTTTTTTCAATTTTGTCCGAGACAAAATTTACAGCCTTGGAAATATTTATTTCGAAGATTTAGTCTCAAAATAGGTATACGCATCAGAACTTTAGTCTTAGACCTGTTTCTTTTTAGACAAGGAATAGCGCGGAAGTTAATGAAAAACAATTTGAATATATTTGATTCTATTTTTTTGTTGTTGAAACTGGATTGGAAAACAAACCCGCAAATACCAAACTTTCGCATCAAGTGAAGAAAATCTCCACTCAAAAACAGATTGCTAGAAATGAGAAAAGCATAAACCATTTTCACAAATAACCAAGGGTCGTATTAATTTTTTCCTACCCTCAATTTTCTTGTTGTGGGAATTATGCAACTATTCCTCCTAATTGTGTAATGGCATTACCAGGTTAAGCTAGTATCTTCACTAAAATCGCATTAAAGTCATACATTAAAATTGTAGGCGGTGAAACAGCAAACGGTGATGTACTATACCTATTAGATCAAGATTTGGAAAAAAAGTTAGTTGAGTTCAGTTCGGCTCAAGATGCTACCACTACTAATTCCTAAGAAACAAGCTATAGGATTAGTTATAAGCTTGGGTTCTTTATTGATAATTTGAATTAATGTTCGGATGAAACCTGCTTAATTGTAGTAATGAACTAAATAATTTAAGCAATATAAAATAATAATATGAAACGAAGTATAAACAGTTTATTAAACTACACTATTAAAGGAACTGACGGTGAAATTGGAAAAGTAGAAGAGTTCTATTTTGATGATCAGACCTCAACCATAAGGTATATGGTGGTAAAAACGGGAGGATGGCTTTCCGAAAAAAAAGTTTTGATTTCGCCCGAAGTAATTCAAAAACTGGATTGCGAATCAAAAATACTATCTGTAAATCTTACGCAAGAAAAAATAAAAAACAGTCCCGATATTGAAACAGATAAACCTGTTTCAGAACAACAGGAAGAGTTGATTCGTGGATACTACTCTTGGCCAGGCTATTACGGAAAAGGAATGTATGGACACATGGGCTTAGGCATGTGGGGATATCCGTTAGTTGAAGTAAGGAAAACAGAAAAGGAAATGATACAAAGGAAAATGGAAAAGCATACTAATGACAAACCGTATCTACGCAGCACACAAGAAGTTACAGGGTATGATATTCATGCAACGGACGGCGACATAGGCGAAGTCGAAGATTTTATAATTGATGATGTAAGCTGGAAAATCCATTTTCTTATTGTGGAAACCGGCAACTGGTTTTCGGGAAAAAGAGTGATTATTTCTCCACGTTGGATTAAAGATGTAAAATGGCAGGAACAGACAGTTACTATTAATCACTCAAAGGAAGGAGTAAAAAACAGTCCCGAATATGATTCTTCGCAACCGATAAGTGATTCCTATGAGCGTTCACTCAATGACTATTACGAAAAATAAAAAATTAATTATGGAAATTTTACAAGAAGCAGAAGTATTTGAAAAAGCCAAAATGACTAATATGTCTAATAGTGATAGAGTGACAGCTTCAAGAGAAGCAAAACGACTTGTATTAGCAATCAACAAAATTTATAAGAAGACAAAAGAAGCAACCTTAATGGATATAATGAAGCGGTTAACCACCAAGAAAAAAAGAATAGATATTCGATTGAAAGGAAGACCTAATCCTTGAGCATACGACTAAATAAGTCGACATTTATACCAATATCATTTTGATAATTAACGCTGTAACTTCCCTACTTGATGAGACTTAATAGTGGCCTTAAGCTAGCGTTTTTTTTTAACAGAGTTAAGATCAAAAAAAATCGCTAAAACCAAAGTCACTAACAGCTGTTTTGTTGAATACTATAAAAAAGTTAATTAGCGTCGAAATGTAGCAATATCTTAAAATAGGCCACTATTTACCAGAAATAACAATCAATATGAAAATTATCCTTTCTTTTTTCGTGATGTTTATTTGCCTTTTTTCAGGATATTCACAAAACGACTACCCAGAACCAGCAAAAACACCTACACGATTATTTTACATTCAACATAGTGATAACCATAATACTTACGTCTATGATGCAAATATAAAAGCAGGAATTATTGATTCGTCTCAACCTATTAACTCATACCGAATAGTTTATACTCAAAATGGTATAAAAAAACCCTTGTCAAGGATACAAAAAAAATTCGCCTACGGAATGATTATATTAGATTCAAAACCTAACTTATTCAAATTAAGACTTGCTTCCAAGAAAAAAATATTTTTTTATCTCAATTATGATCAAAGTGAAGGAGCTAGAATTTATGTTACCGTAAATAAGCATAAGATGTATCTAGACAAGATGTCAATACAACTTAAAAATGGAATTTTCGGCATCAATTTAGGATTCGAATATGTTCTATTTTATGGCAAAGATTATTATTCCGGCAAACCTGTAATAGAAAAATATGAGCCGAAATAAATTCCCCTGAACACTCTATTAATTAGTATAGGGATTACAACATAATACAAAAATTACAAGAATGATGTCGAAAAATGTGTGAGATTATTCAGTAGAAATGCTAGTAAAAGCAGCTGTGAAACCCATTTACGCAATTACTAGTCATAGTTAAAGCCCTGTAAATAATGCCGTTATAAGAGGCGGAAGGCTCCATTGGATACCTGTGAGGCCTGAAGAAACAAGCCATAAATGGAATATATATCGCTATTCAACATACTATTGTGAAAAAAGCTGGGGCTGAAATAGAATCAATATATTCACTTAATAAAAATTGCTATACACAAACAAGAATAATACCCGGTCAAGAACATCTTCTAGAATTGGAAAATAGCATCAATACACATGAAAAGTTGATATTGTTTTAAAGTCATGGCGTTTTGCCTTAATAAGTTTAATATAAAAAATTACTTTATGAAAAATAAATTAATAATTATAGTTCTGTTTTCACTCATTCAAATCTTTAGCACGGGCTGTTCGGATAAAAAAAAATCACCTGATTTTGTCTCTAGTGGCGGTATTGTGAAAGCATTTTCAGCTGGCAATACAGAAATGGGGAATAAATCAAACGGAATTGGAGATTTTGTAGCCGCTTCAAAAGCGGTAACACCTGCCGTTGTTCATATTAAAACCCTCTTAAGACCGACAACAGGGAATACTAATCTTAGACAAACTTATCGCACGGAATCCAGAAACAACGTTCCTGCAATGGCTTCAGGTTCTGGCGTTTTAATATCCCAAGATGGATATATAGCAACAAACAATCATGTTATTGAAAATGCTTCAGATATTAAAGTCATATTACCTGACAAACGCGAGTTTTCAGCAGCATTAATTGGTCGTGACCCGAATACCGATCTAGCGCTTTTAAAAATAAAAGCAGAAGGACTTCCAATTGTAAAATTAGGAAATTCAGATAATGTACAGGTTGGTGAATGGGTATTGGCTGTTGGTTATCCTTTCTCACTAAATACGACCGTTACTGCAGGGATTATAAGTGCGAAGGCGAGAAGTATCGGGATAATAAACCGCCCAGGGACTAATAATTCTCAAAGTAACTCCGGTACAAGCACGAATACTGCAATTGAATCTTTTATTCAAACTGATGCAGCAATTAATCCCGGAAATAGCGGAGGCGCACTTGTAAATACAAATGGAGAACTGATTGGTATTAATAGCGCCATTGCTTCTCAAACGGGGAGCTATGCTGGATATTCATTTGCAATACCTGTAAATTTGGCTAAGAAAATTCTCGATGATCTTAAAAAGTATGGTTCCGTAAATCGGGGAATATTGGGCGTTGCATTTCCTTCACCTTTAGTTGAAGAGCGCTATTTTAAGCAACAAGATATTGCCCTTGGAACAGTAAAAGGTGTCTATATAACCAATGTAATGAACAAAAGCGCAGCATCTGAAGCAGGACTTAAAGAAGGCGATATTATACAAAGTATAGATGGAATACAACTGTCTTCATCAACAGAGTTTTCGGAAAGGATTGCTAGACATCGACCTGACGATATAATCAAATTAAGCTATTTGCGTGACGGAAAAATCAAGACTGTTTCTGCAACTTTAAAAAAGGAAACACCAACAAAGACAACATCTAATAGTAATGAATCCCTCGACCAAATTTATGATAAACTTGGTGTCAGTTTTGCGCCACTTACAGAAGGGCAGAAACAATATTTCAATATTAATTCAGGAATAGTCGTTACAAATGTTCGCAAGGGTGGTTTTTTTGACCATAATGGAATTCCCATCGGCACCATAATTGCCTATATAAACGGTAAACCTATCAATAGTTCTAAAGATATTGATCTAGCCTTTTTGTCTGCTCAAAGAGGAATTATACAAATCTTTGCGATTGCACCTGATGGATCCAAGGTGGTATTTAATCTTTCTTTAGGTACTTAATATTTGATAAAAAAGAGAACTATCTAAAGACTCAAAGCTCCAGTTTGGCAGAAAAGCAGCAGAAATAAAAGAAAGACTCGAACGGGCTATTGTCTCTCTATAACAAGATTTTTTTAGCTCTAATTTGTATATTTAAAGACGAATATTATGATGGATGGAATGAATAATGATATGAATAATGGTTGGGGAATGGCATATGGTTATGGTTGGATTATTGGCCTAGTTGTTCTTATGTTTATTATTTGGCTGGTTGTTAAGCTAGTGAATCAAAATAAAAATTAATATATACATTTTAATTATTATTTTAAAAAAAAGATGATGAAAGAAAGTCCTTCAAACATTGAAATGCGATTAGATCAAATAATAGATTTGAATATTATTCAAATTGCAACTAATGATTTTACTTATCTTAGTAGAGTGGGTTCTTAGCATTATTCAAAAAAAAGATTATTAAAATAGCTTAGACTCCCTATCGGCCAAATTTATAGGTCTTGTAAATGTTTACATCTCAGCTTTATTAAAAATAGGTTTTTTTGAATTATACTGTTTTTTTATAATGTTATTAAGTGAAGTATCCCAAGCGAATGGTGAGCATACATTCTCTGCATTATTACAATAATTTTTTGTAGATACGGGTCACATATATTAACCCATTTTAATCGATTTTGGTGGGCAACTCATGTTACACAACACAATTCAGAAAAATATAGCTTGTCTGTGGCTTTTTGCAGCATGCCTTTTACAATTTTTCGGTCTTAGAAAAAAGGCGAATTGATATAGCCGTTGAAGTTTCTTACGCAGATGATCTTGATAAAGTTGAAGATGTTGTATTGAGCACAATAAAAAACTGTGACGGAGCGATAGATAAAGATTTGACGGTTTTTGACTATTCTGAATTTGACTCTAGTTCCATCAATTTTAATATTCGATTTTGGATAGAATATCCTGGTGAACCCAGCTACTTCGCGATGAAAAACAAAGCCATCAAAGCGATTAAGAAAGCATTTGATGAACAAGATATTACTATTCCCTTTCCAATTAGAACATTGGACTTTGGAATTAAAGGCGGGCAAAAACTCTCCCAAATGGAATTGAATAAGAAGTAAATAACTAAAGAAGTAAATTAAGGTCCCAGTTTATGAAAATTCCAATGCACGAAAGCGATCTATAAGATCCCTTTTAATTGTTAATCTATAAAATACAGTTTTTTAAAAAGATAGATGCTGCCCAATACAAAGCAACTCTATGATATCAAAACGATGGTTAAAAATGAATCAATAAGACCCATAGTGGATCTAATACAACCCTATCGAAGATGGAATAGACCCCTATGAATATCGTGTAACTTTCTAAATAATATAGTAAAATGCTAAATAATATTTTTTATAGGCTATTTTTTCGAAATGCTGAACAATTTCAAATGATCAGCTTTTCCCGAAAATTTTCCCGACTGATTTTTTGGTTGGCAATAAGTTTAGTATTGCTTCCATCAAGAGGTTTTGCTCAGATGGATTACCCTTTCATTAACGTAAAAATCCAGAATATAATTAACAATAATGGGGTTATCGCCTGTGCGCTTTTTGAATCCGAGAAAGGTTTCCCTAGTAAATCCCTAAAATTCGCATCCACGATCATATTAACACAAGTAGTAGGAAAACATGCGAGTTTTAAGTTTTCAGATATTAAACCAGGAAAATATGCTATTGTCGTAATCCATGATGAAAATCGAGACGGTAAACTTGACAGTAATCTGTTTGGGATACCTACAGAAGGCTATGGTTTTTCCAGCGGTGCAGAGGTCACAATGAGTGCTCCTTCGTTTTCTGATGCTGTATTTTCATATGACGGAGGACATCTGCAAATGTCTATCTCTCTTAACTACTAAATTTTAAAATTCAGCTTGTGTTTATCAGAAGTTTAAAGAAAGAGATATAGGTGCTGATATCGCAAATCTTAAAAAATACGAAAAGCTTCCCTGATAACAAAGATAACGCAGTAGTCTCTTTGATGGTCCCTGGTGAAAATTTAGAGTTTTTCTAGTTTGCACTTCGACTCTCTTTTTCTGAAATAAAGGTATGAATAACGTAACTTTTATTATAAAATAACCCCTTTAGAGCAATTATTTAAAGTGAAAAAATTAACTGCATAGCAGTCAAGATGATTAAATTCATTATCTTTAAATACACAACAAATATCATGCAATTGCCGAGAGATAGAACGATAAAAGAAATATAAGGAAGCAATATATAAAAATATTTGTAATAAATATATTCAATGAAAGAAGCTAAAAAAATTGATAAGATAAAAGATAAAACGGTATCTGAGGTAAAAGAAAAGGAAAATAGAACGGCTCAGGATCAGAGCAGCACTATTTCTTATTCAAAAAAAATCTGGATTGCAGGAGCAATTCTATCTTTAATGATAATTTTGTTAGTTCTGATTAAATTTATTTTTAGCATTCTTCTCCTTGTTTTGGCGGGCGTTTTAATCGCATCCTATTTTCATGGATGCGCCAATATTATTCATAAGAAATTACATTTTTCAAAAAAATGGAGTCTTGGGATTTCTACTGCTATAAATATTTTGTTATTGATTGCTTTTTTCTGGTTTGTAGGAGCAAGATTGCAACAACAAGCAACTGAGTTATCTGATACGCTTCCAAAAACAATTGCGCATTTAAGAACCCAAATGGAGCAACAGCCATTAGGAAATAAAATTTTAAATTTTCTTGAAAACTCTGGAAATTCACAAATGACCACAGCATTCGTAAAAAACTTTTTTTCTTCGGGCTTTGGAATTGTAAGCGACCTGTATATCATTTTGTTACTTGCCGCTTTTTTTATTGCAAGCCCTTCTCTTTATAAAAATGGCTTGATTAAACTGTTACCGCCAAATGCCAAAGATAAGGGCGAAAAAATCCTGGCCAAGCTCAATGAAGAGTTTAAAAAATGGCTACAAGGTCAGATTTTTGGTTTCTTTTTTATAGCAGTTCTTACAGCTTTAGGTTTATGGATTTTAGGATTACCGCTCATACTCACTTTAGCATTAATAGCTGGCTTATCCAACTTTGTTCCTAACTTCGGACCTGTAATTGCAGCCATTCCTGCAATACTTCTTGGTCTCACCCAAGGAACTTCCATAGCTGTGTTGGTTGCTTGCCTTTATGTGTTAATTCAAATTATTCAGAGTGCTGTTACCCAGCCACTCATTCAACAAAGAATGTTAAGCATTCCTCCTGCACTTATTATTTTCGGTCAGGTAGTTATGGGATTAATAGCCGGTTTCTGGGGAGTATTGTTGGCGACTCCAGTAGTAGTCGTTATAATGACCTTGGTAAACAAATTATATATTGAGAGGCAAGCTTCTCAGATAAAATAATTGAGAATGGATACAAGTATATTTTTTTGTAGTTTAATTTCTCAAACTTTTCAGATTAATTTATAATGAAGGAAAAATCTAAAATAGCTATTTATGTTGCGTTAGGCGCAAATATTGGAATAGCCGTCGTTAAATTTATTGCTGCAGCGTTTACTAGAAGTTCGTCGATGCTTTCTGAAGGCATCCACAATGCAGTTGACTCAACAAACCAACTGCTGCTACTTTTAGGAATAAATAAATAAAAGTAAAAAACCTTCGGCTAATACACATCCCTTCGGCTACGGGCAGGAACTTTATTTCTGGACTCTAATTGTTGCTTATATTCGGCATTGGAGGTGGAATGTCGATATATGAAGGTATTCATAACCCTGAGGTCAAGGGTTCAAATCCCGTCCTCGCTAAAAAAACAAACCCTTAAACATCAATTGTTTAAGGGTTTTATATTGGAATTATGTTTCGAAAATACAGACTTCAAATCTGTCAAGTGAAGAACTCGAGTGAGGAATTGTATAAATAGGGATTCAAATATCACCAATCATTAAGAAAAAAAGGTATAATTGAAATATAGTTTTTCATGGATGCCTTTTCTGTTTAGCCAAATATTTTAATTTCTAGAGCTCCTTTTGCAATCACAGCCGAAAGTTTAGGATCTAAATAAAATCTCTTTAGCACTTCATTAGACGAATGAGATGAAACAATCATCGTATCATCACCCATTACTCTATTGACCCAAGTAAAATATGTTTTTCGTAAATTTTTCAAACTATAATCTTTATTAATTCCGGTACTTTTCCATTAATGCGAAAAAGATTTGGACAAAAGATCCATCAGAGAATTCACGTTCATATCGCGATCTGGACATAAAATATAATCATCCGTCAAATACTTTTCATTGTGTCCCATCTCACCAAGCAACTCCATCAATTGGGTAGTTATTGCAATAGGCTTAATATATTTGACCTATTTTTAATTCTCTGCACTTTTATATTATCAATATACATAAATTTGACACTCTTATTAAAATTATGAAAATCATTCCACTTCATAACCACTAATTCTTCTCTTCTACATCCAGTTAATAAAAATAGTTTGTAAGCCTGTTTTAAATATGACCTATACAGATTTTTCTTTTCTCCTTTTCCACCTAACTTAAATATTGGGTCTGCTGTATCAACAGCTTCCAAAACTGTTTGAAACTCTTCTTTTATTATGGTTTTAATTACAGAACTACCAGTGTCCTTAACTATATAGGTTCGAAACGGATTCCTCATATCAATTTCCTCAATGTCGATTAAAAATTCAAAGAAACCTTTCAAAGTACCCATAAATTTTTTTAATGTCTTTTCTTTATATTTATTATCTGCCCACTTAAAAAAATCAGAAACTTCATCTCGAGCTATATCCTTTACCCGAAGTTTTGTAATATTCTTTTTTTTATGCACATTTTGCGAATAAAATTTACAATAACGTAACAGCTCTTTTCTATGCCCAACACTAATATCTTTTTTAAGAAGGGCATAATTACTCTCACCATTGAGATATTGACTATATCTAATTACTGCATCAGCAAGAGAATAATCATTTCTTATATCTTCATCTAGTACGTTTTCAATTATTTCATTCCCAATTGTAGTAAATTCAGTTGCATTCAATTCTTTTTCAAATGCAATTGCTTCAATTAAGGCATCAGCATAATCAGTAGCTTCTAATATTTTAGTCCCAAGAACATGAATCCGAACCCTGTAAACTTGACTATCAAAATGCTTATAATTACTATTGCCTAAATTACAAACGCGACAAAATATCTTCATGCCTTTATATGCTTTTTTGGGAAGGACTAACTTATTAATGACAAAAGCTGTTTATACAATTCCTCATCGCTTTTATTTCTCTTAACTTTAGTGGTAGGTCTATAATCGACCATAATTTTTAACTCGAACATTATTAATTCAAACAATACTTCGTTTTTGATCGTTTTTTGATAATACGCTTCCATCCTTTAGGATCTCTCCGTTGACGATCTTTAACATACGCCAAAATCATAACACACTAAAAATCTATCTTATATTGACGGATTTGTGTTTTTATCAAATCAAAACACAGTTTATAGTAAACAATATGTTAATCGTAAACTCAAAGAAATGTTTGCTTCTAAATCATTAGGTGTTTCAACCCACAGTCTCAGGAAAACTTTTGGTCGACAGGTGTGGTCAAATAATGACGAAAGTAATAAAGCATTACTCTACCTTAGTGGGCTGTTTAATCATTCATCACCAGCAATTACCAAAAGGTACTTGGGCATAAGACAAGAAGAGTTAGATGACATCTATATGAGTTTATAATAAGGAATTGAATTTAGCTCAATCAAACCATTATTTTCGACCTAATTATTGCCTTTTACGATTTAGAATTGATGAAATATATGGCATTGAAAAAACGATTAAGTCTCAATAAACAACAAGAGTCATTTCTAATAAAATTTTTATAAGATATTGAAATAACAAACATAAATATTACACAACATCATTATTATACTTAAGATACTGATTTATATCGTATCAAATCAATTAAACTTCTTCAATAAATAATTTTCTTGGTTTCACTAGGTAGTTAAAAGTGTTGCTAACAAGTCACAGATAATTCACTATTGTTTTTTTGCAATAAGTTTTTTAACCTTCCGCTCGGCGTAACTTACCCACAACACTTATTTTATTGAAGTCGTTAAAATATTACAAATTAACTAAAAAATCCATAAGTAAGTAACTTAATTATTTATGACATTTGAGTCCTTGAACTACTACATAATTTTGAAATTAGATTATCTATTGGTGCTTTTACAAAGGAACCTACTTTGTAACCTCTTTTATTAGCTTCTTGTAAAATATCTTGCTGTAAAAAATAGGCAATAGTTCCAACAAAATGTAATGGGACTTTCTTAAGTTCCAAAGCATAAGGATTTATTAAATTGTCAAAAATCTGACAAACACCTTTCTTTATCATTTCTTGTATGAATGGATGAGATCTATTTTCAATTAGAAACACTGCATAATTTGCTAAATATCCACTACCGTTCTCCTTCTCATATAAATTTTCCAAAATAATATTTTCATTAAGATTAAATGATTTTGAGAATTTGTACTTCAAAATCGAGGGCGTTTTCTTATAAAAAAAAGCCCTTAACAATTCTTTTCCAAAATAATTACCACTACCATCATCCATAACTAAAAATCCTAAAGAGGTTATACGTCTGTGTATCTTATCTCCGTCGTAGTAGCAACTATTTGAACCTGTACCAACAATACATATAACTGCATGTTTATCTGTGGTTCCAAATACTGCTGCTGCTAAGTCCTCATAAACATTTATGAAAGCATTTGGGAAGACCTCTTTAAGAATATCTGTGATTCCATCCTTAGCTTTTTGATCACCACATCCAGCACCATAAAAGTTGACCTTCGAAATGGATTCTTTTAATTGAATTAATTCAGGAGATTGCTTTATTATTTGTATTATTTGCTTTTTGTTTAAAAGTTTAGGGTTTATACCCTTAGTTCTTATTTTAGTAATTATTCCTGTTTCTACATTTAACAAAATCCAATCACATTTTGTAGATCCGCTATCCGCCGTTAATATCATGATGTTATTATTGTAATTCATAAGTGATTGGATTATTGAACCCATATATTTGACAAATATTGTTGTAAATAAATATTACTTTAACTAACATATTAAAGCAACTCTTTTTTGATTTACTTATAACTATAAACTCTATAATTTCATCATTAAGTTGAAAATTACAATCGATGCTAAAAGATCCGTTTGGATAATATATTATTAACCCTGAAGTTTCATCCTGTAGATATACATCAAACTCTCCAGAAACCCAATTTATTAACTTTGAATAGATTTCTTTTGAATCAATAGGTTTCTTTTGAATCAATTTATAGTAGGGAGCTTCATACGTTATGTCTATTTTGTAATCCATACTAATTTTAATAAAAGACTACCATAAATGCTTTTAAAATAAAACCACTTTTGGATTGTCATTAATAATTATAAACTATCCCAATTAAAACAACATCTAATACTTCCATCTAACAAATGCCTCCATAGCGGCATAATGAGACAAACCTAACTGGTCGTAGAGATCCGCTGTTTCTTTGTTTCTATCCTCAGCACGTTGCCAAAACTCTCTACTATCGGCTCCTTGAAAAACTACTCCATCCTTTTGTGATTGGTGTTTAAAAATACCTTTTCGTTTTTCTAAAACTTGATCTGGTCCCATAGGAACAGCCATTTCTATTTCATCAATTCCCCATTCTTGCCATGCACCTCTGTACAACCACACCCAGCAATCATTCATGAGTTTTTTAGGCTTTAAGCGTTTTACCCCTTCAAAAATAGCATCTAAACATACTTTGTGTGTTCCGTGTGGATCGGCTAGATCACCGGCAGCATAAATTTGGTGTGGTTTTATTTTTTCAATGAGATCCATTGTGATTTGAATATCTTCTTCACCAATAGGTTTTTTTTCAATAGTACCCGTTTCATAGAATGGAAGATTCATAAAATGAATTTGTTCATCTGGAATCCCAACATAATGGCAAGTAGATCTTGCTTCACCTTTTCTAATTAATCCCTTAATATACCTTACTTCTGGACTATCTATTTCGCTGTTTTTCTTGTTTTTAAGAAAAGTCGCTGCATTTTTATAAATACTATCTGCCTCTTTATTTTCTATCCCAAACTTATCATTGTAATCACACACAAAACTTGCAAAACGTAAAGCCTCATCATCCGCGACTGCAATATTACCCGAAGTTTGATACCCAATATGTACTTCGTGCCCTTGTTCATGCAAACGTTTAAAAGTACCTCCCATGCTTATTATATCATCATCAGGGTGTGGACTAAAGATCAGTACTCTTTTTTTGGCAGGTTCAGCTCTCTCAGGCCGATTAGTATCATCTGCATTAGGCTTCCCTCCGGGCCATCCTGTAATGGTGTGTTGTAATTTGTTGAAAATGGTAATGTTAATATCATAAGCTGGACCTGAATCTGCTAGTAAATCGCTCATACCATTTTCTATATAATCAGCATCAGTCAACATCAAAATAGGCTTCTTTAGATTCAATGCTAATCCTAAAACTGCTTTTCTAGTAAGGCTATCTGTCCAAGTAATTTTTTCAACTAACCATGGTGTGTTGATTCGTGTCAATTTAGAAGCTGCGCCTTGATCTAAAACGAAAGTGGCATTATTATGTTCTTGTAAAAAAGAAGCAGGAACTAAATTAGTTACTGTTCCTTCTACTGAAGCTTTGATGATATTGGATTTCCCTTCTCCCCAAGCCATCAATATCACTCTTTTCACTTCCATAATTTTTTTAACCCCTAAAGTAATTGCTGTTCTAGGAGTATTGCTTAAACCAGAAAAATCACCACTTGCAGCAACTCTTGTGATATGATCTAAAGCAACTAACCGTGTTTTCGAATTTTGTAATGATCCTGATTCATTAAATCCTATATGACCATTTCCTCCAATACCCAATATTTGTAAATCGATACCCCCCAAAGCTTCTATCTTTGCTTCATATTGACTACAATAATCTGAAATCCGTTCTTTAGTTAAAGTCCCATCTGGTACATGACAATTCTCTGGAAGAATATCAATATAATTAAACAGTTGTTCATTCATAAATCGAACATAACTATTTATAGAATCTGCTTGCATTGGATAATACTCATCCAAATTAAAGGTGATTACATTATTAAAACTTACACCCTCTTCTTTATGTAATCGCACTAATTCTGCATACAACCCTTTTGGAGACGAACCTGTCGCTAACCCTAAGATACAAGGTTGTTTTTGGGCTTGTTTTTTTTTTATTAAATCAGCTATTTCTCTCGCTACTGATTTGGAAGCTATAGCTGAATTTTCATAAACTGTAGTTCCTATATTCTCAAATCGTTTTTCAAAGCCTGTGGCTTTATCTATATGACTATTTAACATGGCTTTATTTTTTTATTTTTTTTACTTCTATTTAATTTATTTTCTTAAACTTATTTTATACTTATGTCGACAAATAGCAAACAATAACATAACTGAAAAAAAAACAGTAATTACTTCTTAATGTTAAAAGTGCAGCACCAAAAAAAGAAAAAGTAGTCTAGCAAAAACAAAGTTTTAATTCTGAAATATTGCTTAACCAAAAAAGACAATAGTTTAAATTATTTTATCTATGCATTTAGTATTTAATTCTTTAATAATGTAAAGTTTCGATAATTGACAGACTACCATTAAATTTGACAAAACTTGCTGGAAATCCGGGTTTTATTTTACCCAATTGATTTTCCATATTAATAGCAGCTGCAACGCGGCAAGTTGCCATTTTAATTGCTTCGTCTGCCGAAACATTCAAATGATTAAATGCATTTTGAACCGCTTCTTTCATTGAAATACTAGCGCCGGCTAGATTACCTTCTTCATTTCTGTAAAAGCCATTATCGAGATGAGCATCAAAATTTTCCCATTTAAAACTAGAAACTTTGCGTCCTAAGAAAGCAGCATCACTAATTAAAAAGAATTTATCCTGTTTTAGTTTATACGCTAATCGTGCAGCGGCATAATCGCAATGCGCACCATCTAAAATAACAGGAGCATATACGTTTTCGTTTTCGAATGTTGCTCCAACCAAACCAGGTTCCCGATGCCCAAATTGAGTCATAGCATTAAACAAATGGGTAACTAGTTTAATCCCTTTAGAAAAGTAATATTGTGCTTGTTTGTATGTCATGGTCGAATGTCCCGCCGAAATAACAATGTCACTTTCTAATAACATATCCAATTGCTCGTCAGTAAAGCATTCTGGGGCAATAGTGATTACTTTTATCACCTCTTTGCCATAGCGGATAATTTCTTCTAATTCGGCATTGGTAGGTTTACGAACTCGATTAATACTATGTGCACCACGTTTCACTGGATTTAAAAATGGACCCTCTAGGTGCATTCCCAACACTCCGTTATTGTGTTTTTCTTTATAATTTCGAATGGCTTCAATTCCTTGAAGAATGGTTTCTTTGGAAGACGATATCAGGCATGGAAGTACTTGAGTGGTACCATACTTCAAACTCGAATCATAAATATCCTGAATAGTTTCTTCAGTTGGAAATTGACTGAAATAAAGTTGTTGTCCACCATTAATTTGAATATCTATAAAACCAGCAGAAATGTGTTCCCCTTTCAAATCAATTAGCGGAATAGTATTGGGAACTTCTTTTTGAACAGAAATAATGATTCCGTTTTCTATAATAATGACGTCATTATTTATTTCTTCGCCAGTATGTACAATTCCGTTAACAATAGCTTGTTTCATTTTTTATAATTTCAAGGTATTTAATCTAGTTGACTATTGACAGTGTTTTTGTTATCTTTTAAATACTCATTAAGCAATTGCAAACAATACCATTCTTGTCTTGGTAAATGAAATGGTCCTTTGAACATATTTCCTTTAGCTGTTTGAGCAATGGTTCCGTCTTTATGCAAATATCCAAACCATTCTCCGTTAGCTACATCATGGAATTTGCTATACGCATAATCATGTACCATTTCGTGCCAAGTTGCATATTTTTCATTACCAGTTAGGGTATAGGCTAAGAGTGTCGCTATGATTACCTCATTATGAGGCCACCAGAATTTCATATCCTGCCAGTATTCCTGAACGGGTTTGTCATAGACATCACGGAAGTATAAAATTCCTCCATGCTCCTTATCCCATCCGCGTTCCCACATATAATCGAGCATTTTGCACCCCAATTCAATTAAATGAGGGTCATTATTACGATATTTTGCTTCGTGTAAAATGAACCATGCTCCCTCAATTGCATGACCTGGATTCAAGGTACGACCATCAATATGATCGATTATTGATCCATCTGGAGCTACTTGTTCCATCACACATTTAATGTCATCTTTTACAAAATCGGTTTCAATTTCGGTTATCCATGTATCAATCCATTCATTACAACGCGGATCTCCAATATTTTCGCGTAACTGTTGTGCTGTGTTGATCATAATCATAGGAGTCCCAATTCCTTTGGCAGGGCGTTCAGCAGTATATTTTGAATCTAATAAACCTGCAGTGCTTGAATATTTAATACATTCTCCAAATAAATGACGGGCTTGGTCTGCAATTACTTCATCTCCACTAGCTTTTGCGTAAGCAGACATTGCAATAACCGCAAATGTTTCCGAAAAGTAATAACGACGCTTACGAATAGGTTTTCCATTACGAGTAACATGAAAAAACATTCTGCCATCGGTATCAAAACAGTGTTTGTTTAAGAAATCAATACCCGTTTTAGAATTTTCTAACCATTCTTGCTTTTGTTCAACTGTATTATAAAGTGTAGCCAATAACCAAGCACTACGTCCTTGTATCCAAACGGCTTTGTCATCATCAAGCAAGCTTCCATCTTGATCACGCATTAATAAATAACCTCCAAACTCTGTATCAATTGAGCGTGGAAACCAAAATGGCACGGTATCATTTAATAATTGATTCTGATAAAAATCTTTTAAGCTGATAAGATCTGTTTTTGAGTAGCTCATTTTTTTAATATATTTTATGTAACTAGTATTTTGTAGTAGATGTTATTTTTTATGTCGTTTAGTCAGTAAATAATGGATTTGACTATTTTTAGTTTTCAGTTGAAGGATTCAGTTCCAGTTTAAAAGTAGAACAGGGTAGACCTACTTCATTTACTAAATTGGCTTTAGTGAACGGTTTCCAGGCATATAAAATGGTTCTTATTTTCTCCCCTTTCGGAATAGAAATTAGGACTTTATTTTTTATTATAGTTGCTTTGCTTTGAATGTGAATTCCCTTGTCATTTACCAATTCAAAACCAATTAGTTCTTTTTTGTCCGAAGTAGTTAATTGTTTTGCAAATGCAAATGAGATTTGAATGTTTTCTTCTTTTTGTATCGCTTTCAAAGCGGAAGGACCATCCGCAATTACAGCTTTTTCGTAGGTGTAGCGCAAGGCCAAAAGCGCTAAACGATCGGCTACCTCTTTTTTCTTAATTGGATGCACGTTTATAGGATCTCCATAATCCATGCTACTTGCCATACCACTGTTTGGAATCTTGTTTTGCAATCTATTTTGGAGATCTCTGAAAGCCGGCCAGGTTGGTCGCTCAATACTTGATAATTGCACATAATAGAAAGGTAGGTTAGCCCCCCAAGCTTTTCGCCAGCTTTGTACTAACGTTGGCATGAGATGTTCATACAATTCAACATTATGTGTATTGCTTTCTCCTTGATACCAAATTACCCCTTTTATTGGGAATTGTGTAAAAGCCTTCACTCCGGATTCAAAATTATAACTAGGATCATAAGGATGACGTTGTTTAGCATTTGTAGCATTTTTTAAATTTAAATCGGCACGTTCTCTTACCCAAGGCATAATAAAATCTGATTTTCGCCAGTTGGTTAATACATCAACTACTTTGTCATCATGTTCCAATGTGTATCTGTCAATCCAAGACTCTATCGGAGAACCTCCAACGGCAACCTGAATTAAACCCACGGGTACATTTTCTTCAAGGGCAATGTTTTTACCAAAATAATAGGCAATGGCAGAGAAATCTTTGGCATTTATTGAATCACAAACTTCCCAGCTTCCCGAAAAGAATTGTAGCTGATTGGTTTTAACCAAAGTGAGAGAATCCCAAGCCGTTTCATCAGTATCACGTATCGCTTTGGCATTGAATAACCGGATAGTAGTATTAGCAATAGCTTTTTTTACTTCTTCCGATCCATTTTCTGAGTTTTGAAGTTGAAAAGCCATATTTGACTGTCCTGAACAAAACCAAACATCTCCAACCAGAATGTTTTTTAATACAATCTTTGTTCCCTTAGATTGGATCGTTATTTCGTATGGACCACCTTCTGTCATCGCGGGAAAAATAGCTTTCCATTTTCCGTAAGCATTGGCTATAATTGTCTTTTTTTGTTGTTTAAAAGTTACTTCTATTGCATTTCCACCGTTAGCCGTTCCGTAAACCTGAATGGGTTGATTGCGTTGCAAAACCATATTGTCTGTGAAAACTGCAGCTAGTTTTAATCCTCCATAATTTTGAGTGATATTTTCATATACCGTTTTAGCAAGAATTGTTGCTCCTTCTTTTGTTGGATGTAAAGCATCTGGAAAAAGATCAGGACGAGAATATAACTTTTCATGCAAATCAATTAAACCCACTTGATTTGCTTTTGCAATGTTGGGTATATGAGATTGAATTTGCCAAAACCAATCTCTAGTTCCCGATTTAAAACGGGGATGCTCATTAAATATGGGAGTTAATTGACAGATATAAATTTTTACCGCAGGATTTTGTTTTTTTAATGTGTCTATAATCCAAGAATAATCTGCATCAAAGTCTTCTTTATAGTTTGGCCAATTTCTAGGATCTGTATCATTTAAACCTAAATGGATAATAGCAATATCAGGTCTGTATGCAATAGCATCCGTAAATTCCTTTGTATTAAAATAAGGGGTGCTTCCTTTTTTCAAAAGTGTTGCTCCACTATGCCCAAAATTCTTCACCTCATATTGTTCACCCATCAAAATTTGAAGTTGTGCTGGATAAGATTCATTTGCAGCATCAGATAAGAGATATCCTGCTGTTACCGAATCTCCAATACAAGCCACTTTAAGTATTCCTTTTTGGGCAAATGACTCAAAATGAAGTAGTATTGAAATCAAAAAGACTACTAGAAATAGATTCTTTTTCATTGTATTTATGTTTTTATTTTTTCAGAAATCATTGCAAATAGGGATAAATTATCCCTAAGGCGGAACACAAGGCTCCGCCTTAAAAGATAAAAACCAAAACCAACTTAAACAGTTATTGAACTTAGTAAATGATGCTAATCGATTTTAAACGTCAACAAAATCATTTACTTTTGGACGTAGAAAACTAATTTGGACTACTAAAGCAATTAAAACTACACCCGCCATTAAAGCAAAACCGAAACCTAAATTTCCGTTATCCGATGATTTGCCTAAAAGGGAAGTTACTAAAGCGCCACAACCAACTCCAGTCATATTAAGCAGGCCATAGGCCGTTGCCCGGTGTTTTGAAGAAACAAACTGACATATTATAGGCATGTTGTTGGCATCAAACATTCCGTAACCTATACCGAAACAAAGTGCTGCACCTACCACATTGAATAATGAATGTCCAAAACCGATTAATAATAAAGCAGGAATCGTTAAACTCAGACCAATAGCACTGGTGTAAACCCTTCCTTTTATATTTTTTTGCACCCATTTATCAGATAGAATTCCTCCAAAAATCACTCCCAATAAGGAGGAGAAAGAAATCGCAATTGTAGCTATGGGTCCAGCTTCTTCCATTGGTATACCTAAGTTTTCTGAAAACAGGGTAGGTAACCAGTTTTTTGTTGCCCATCCCGGTAAACTAATGATGGCAAAATAAAATAATATAACCCAAAAGGAGATGTTAGTGAATAACAAAGCAATGCCTTTGAAAAACGAACTTTTATTTTTTATTGGTGTTACATCAGAATGAATAATTTTAGTTAGGGTTGTTTTTTTCTCTTTTAAAAAGAAAACCAAAACAAAAGCATAAAAAATACCAACTATTCCAAAATAATGAAAAGTAGTATGCCAAGAAAAGGCAGCGGCAATAGTAGCGCCAAATCCTCCTAATGCTGAACCCACATAAAGTCCTGTCATGTGAATACCAATTGCAAGGGACCTAGTTTTTTGTTGATGGTAATCAGCAATTAGTGATAATCCAGCTGGAATATATAAGGCTTCACTTACTCCCATTAGGGCTCTTAACCAATATACCTGAGTGAAAGTGGTTGCATATCCCATAGCAAATGTTACTGCTGACCACACAAATAAACTCCCAACAATCAGCCATTTTCTATTTAATTTATCTGCTATAATTCCAGAAATGGGGCTCATTAGCGCATAAATCCAAAGAAAGATAGCCATCAAACGTCCAAAGTTCTCGCCAGATACTAATTCAGGAATATCAGTTTGCATTGAAGGACGCATCGTTGCCAGCATTTGCCTGTCCATATAGTTTAGTAAGGCTACAATCCATAATAAGCCTACTACTACCCAAGGATAATACTTTTTGTTTTTCATATTTTGATATGCTTTAAAATTTTATTTGTAATGTTACCTTCATTTTTCAACCTGGAAAATGGGGTAAAATCATATTTTGAGTTTAATTATTTGACTGTTCCTAACATGACATCAGGAGTACGAATCCCGGGTTTAATTTCTCCATTTGATAACACAATTTCATCATTCCACATAGTTGCCGTTGTAGTCACATGAGCAAGAAAAGGCAGTTCTCCAATTTTTGACCAAGTATTGTTATCGGTATTGTACAGTAATATTCCTTTATAAAAACCATCATGATTTGTATTCAATACATTTTTATCTGCAACTAATTTGGCTTTTTCTTCAGGGGAATTGGTTTGTGCAATTTGGGATAAATAAGTTTCAATTTTATGAAAAACGGTACCGTTATCACCACCAACGATTAAGATGGAATGGTTCCCCACTACCACACCAGCACCCGCTGAAAAGTTGGTTGTGTTTTCTCCATCGGAAATGTTAGCACGACTTTCCCAAATATGTTTTTTTATATTAAAAGCAAAAGTAGTATTGTGTAAATCACTTATTCCAGAAGGTGCTTTGGTTCTTCCTCCAATTACGTAAATATGGATTGCGTCCTTGTCTTTCTGAACCACTGCAACTGAATTTGCCAAAGCAATGGGTAATTTTGGTAATGTTTTCCACTCTGGATTAGTATTGTTTAAATCAAGACTTAAAAACAAATCAGATGATTTAGTTGCTTCATCACCACCAATGGCATAAACTACGTTGTCAATATGGGTTAAAGCTATATTTGCAATAGATACTGGGAAATTGGGAAGGGAAGTGGCTTCAACCTCGTTTTTAGTAGCATTCCATTTTAGAATAAAAGCTTTATTCGAAAGTCCATTTTCATTTTCTCCTCCTACATATACCACTCCTAAATCAGTAGAAGTAGAACCACAATAGGCGATTGGTTCGGGTAAAGTGCTGCTTATTTTTTTATTCCAGCTATAAGTATCATTACATTTTTGTAATACATGAATTTCTTTTGAATACTGTTTTTTCCCACCTTCCCAAGGCATTTTATCTTGAAAATTAGCTCCTCCAGTAACTATTAAAACGTCGTTACTAATACCATTAATAGCACCTGCAAAACCTAGTGAGGTTGAACCATCAGCATTCTGTAGTTGCGCTGCTTTTTTCCATTCTACATGGTTTATAGCTTTATTTTGGGAAAGGGCATGAGTTGTTGACATAATCAAGAAGGAAAGAATTAGAATATAAAAATGTTTATTCATGGTATTTATTTTAAACAAATCGAGTAAAATTATTTCGATTTGAAATCTTCAAAATTTAGACTTGCTACATCTTTTTTGAATAATTCAAATTGGTCTGCACTCATGTTTTTAACTGGTAATCTAAATTCTCCTAAATCTAACCCTACTACTTTCATATAGGCTTTTCCTACAGAGATCCCACCGTATTTACCCAATAAGCGGATCATATTGATTGATTTTTGTTGTAAAGCACGCGCTGTAAGTAAGTCATTTGTATTAAAAGCAGCAATCAGATCATTATACAAAGGAGCAGCATAATTGAAGGTACTTCCTACAGCGCCTTTAGCTCCTAACACTAATGCTGATAACATATTTTCGTCACGCCCCCAAAGCATATCGAATTTTCCGTCTTCATAACTCATACAACTTTGAAAATCCATAAAATCTTCGTGTGTATATTTCACTCCTGCAAAATTAGATAGCTTTCCGTCTAGGGCTTGTACTAAATCAAACATGGGTAAGTTCACTCCTGTCAATACTGGAATGTGGTAGTAATAGAAAGGCATGTTAGGAACACTTTTCCCAACTTCGATACAAACTTGAGCTAACACATCAACATTTGCTGGTTTAAAATAAAAAGGGCCGGTCAAAGAAACGGCATACAATCCAATTTCATAGGCGTGTTTAGCTAACTCAATACAATCAGCAAGGCAAGTACCCGCCAAAAAAGCCATTACTTTGAAGTCAGCATCATGATTACTACAATCAGCCCAAGCTTGAGCAACTGCTTTCTTTTCTGCTACTGTTGTAGAGACTCCTTCTCCTGTTGAACCATTGATAAAAGCTCCAGTTATACCATTTCTTTTTAAAAATGCATAATATCCTGGAATTTGACTAACATCTAATTTTCCATTGCTATCAAAAGGTGTAAACGGTGCAGAGATTAGGCCTTGTAAATGTTGAATTTTCATGAGGTATTTTTTTTAATTGTCTTTTATTTATTTTGTTTAAATAGACCGGGAATGTAAATATTCCCGGCTCACTATTTAAACTATACTCTTTAAATCCTTTTTTTTACTATGGATTTTGCGTGATTTTAGGATTGAAGTTAATCGTGTTTTGAGATATTGGAAACAATATCTTTTTACCGGCCATTGAAAGAACAAGATTTGTTTTGTTGAAGCGTACTAAATCCCACCATGCTTTTCCTTCAAATGCTAATTCTTTCAAACGTTCATTCAAAATAATAGCGTCATTAGCCACTTGAGATCCGTTTGTAAATAAAGAAGAAGCATCGGCTCTTTGCATTACCAAATTCATTTCTGAAGAAGGATCCTGACCTAAAGCATTTTTAATTTCTGCTTTCATTAACAAGATATCGGCCCAGCGGTAAATAATGATATCGCTTACAAATCTTCTGGTTGTACCATCAACAGTTCCACTGTATTTCATTAAACCTGTTACTACTGGAGTTGTTCCATTGTATAAAGTTAAATAAGTAGCTGTTTTTCTAGTATCAGTTCCTGAAAAGTTGAAATGTGTAATATCAGGTTGTACTCTTGAAATACCTGCATTTCCTGTACCAACTCCTAAGGTTCCAAAAGTTGCAGTCGCTTGTGCCGCTGTTAATGGTGCAAAGTCACTTGGTCCAACAAACATGAAAGAATTCCAATTATCAGAAAGTGCTGACGGTACATCTGCTAAAGAATATCTAACCGCAAATAATACTTCGGCATTTCCTTTATTAGTGTAACTAAATACATCTTTGAAATTAGGTAATAAAGAAGGTGCAGTAGGAATAGCGTTAATGGCAGCCAAAGCTATATTTAAATCCGTATTTCCTCCTCCTAATTGTTTTGCTGTCCATAAATTTACATCCGCTTTTAAGGCATAAGTAGATGATAGTGATAATTGCGTTTTATTATTTGTCGCATCAGGATAATTAGAAATAGCCGATTCAATATCAGACTTTATAAATGCAAAAGTCTCTTCAATTGTATTACGCGGAACAATATATTCTGATTGATTTGTATTCTCAGTTGGTGCAGTTACAATTGGTACACCACCCCAAGAACGAGCCATGATGAAATAAGCCATAGCACGCATAGAATACGCTTGCGCTAGATATCTCTTTTGTTCCTTAACAGTTGTTGGACTAAATTGAATTGTAGGAACATATTTCAAAACCAAATTCGCCTGATGAATTACAGTATACAAACCAGCCCAATCCACATCAATATTTTGTGCAGTAAGGTTGTTATTATAATAGTTAGCTAAGGTTAGCGGAGATTGAACTCCATTTGTAAGTTCAGCACTTCTTGCACCACCCAATAAATAATAATTTTGTTGGGTTTGGGTTCTAAAATTGAAGTACATACCGTTTACACCTGCTTTTGCATCGTCTTCTGTTTTCCAAAAACTGGCAGAAGTTATTACGCTTTCAGATGTAAGGTTTAAGTCATCTTGACACGAGTTCAATAATGAAAAACCAGTAAAAAGTATAGAATATAATAGAATTTTATTTTTCATGATATTTAGTGTTAAAATTTACAATCCAATGTTTAAACCAAGGATAAAGTTTTTTGGAACAGGATAGGTCCCTGTTGAGCCAGCTGAATTTAATCCTAAACTGGAACCACCGTCAATCCCTTGAACTTCTGGACTTAAGCCACTGTATTTTGTGAAATAGTACAAGTTACTTCCTGTTAAATAGACACGTACTGATGCTAACTTAATCTTCTCCACTACTGATTTTGGAACAGTATAGCTGAATGTTACTTCTCTTAGACATAAATAATCTCCACTTTCATAGTAACGACTATTTCCTTGGAACATATTGGTATTATAAGCTGCACCACTTGCTTCAGAACGGAATAAGTTGTTTTGATTCGTTTGATCAGCCCAACGGTAACGTGGTACATCAGTAACATCTCCTTCTTTTTGCCAAGACTGTAAACTTTCAGATAATAATCCGTAATTTCCTTGAAATTGCCCTACAAAACGCGCTCTAGCTTCATTGTAAATTGTAGCTCCTAAAGAGTAATCAGTTCGGACTGTCAATGAAAACCCTTTGTATTTGGCATCAAAATTGAATCCCCCAACAAATTTAGGAAACATATTACCCATGTAAGTTCTGTCACGGCTATCAATAACACCATTGTTATCTGCATCAAAAAATACGGCGTCTCCAGCAAATTTCTTACCGGTAGGATTTCCACCCGCACCACTTGTTTTACCTACATAAGTATCATGTGTAGTTAAATTATAAGCATCAGCTTCAGCTTGTGTAGAAAGGATATACAATTGTTTGTGAGCATAAAAATCACCAATTTTTTGACCTTCTTGTAAGCCACCTACAAATTTGTAAGAACCGCTAGCAGCATCCCAAATTTCAGTTCCACCAATTCTATTATTTGCATTTCCATTGAAAGGAAGTTTTTCAATTACATTAGTATTGTGAGAAACATTAGCTCCAACATTAATTTTCCAATCATTTTTATCGTACACTTTAGCATTCAATTCCAATTCAAAACCAGTACTTCTTAATCCACCTAAATTAGTTAGAACAGTAGAGAAACCACTATTAGAAGGAAGCGTTAGATTCGTTAATAAATCAGAAGTTAGTTTATTATAAAAGTCTCCAATAACTCTAATTTTATCATGGTTAATACCAAGATCAAAACCTCCATTTATAGTTTGTGATTGCTCCCATTTCAAACCTGGATTTGCAATTTGTGAGTTTACAATTGCAGATTGACCGTTGTAGCTATTAGCAAATCCGTTTGTAGTACCAGAATATAATCCCCCTGATTGAAAATCTCCCAAAGTACCTAAGTTACCATTAACTCCATAACTTCCACGAAGTTTGAATGAAGAAAGAACCTCTGGCATTACTTTCCAAAACTTTTCTTCATGTGCATTCCAACCTACAGATAACCCTGGAAAAAAACCATATTTATTATCAGGACCTAAACTAGAAGAACCATCATAACGAAAAGAAGCTGTTGCAAAATACCTGCTTTTGTAATCATAATTTACACGACCAAAAACACTATTCAATACTAATTTTGTATTGTTACTATATACTGAAACGGGTATTGGTGATGAATCTAGAGTTTGTGCAAGGTCAGAAGGACTTCCTTTTCCAGAAGCATTAAATGCTTTTATTGTTCTGTCGAATTTAGATACTCCCAATTTCGCTTGAAAATCACCTATGCTTTCTAAGTTTTTATCATAACTTAGTACCCCTTCGTATTGCAGTTGAGCTATTTGATTGCTTAATCTTGTAGCTGTACGAGTATTGTCAATTAAGCCATTACTACCACTTAAAAATGCTTGTTGAAAAGTATTATCATTTTCATTTTCGTTATAAATCGATAATGAGGGTGTAAAAGTTAAGTCTTTAGTAAGTTTTAAATCACCATCAACGCTCATTTGCAATTTATTGTTTTCATTAATTCCTTTCACTTTACCCATTTGGTATAATGGATTTCCATTAATGTTATTTTGTCCTGGTGCTAATGTACCGTCTTCCAAATATAATTTTGTAGTAGGAGAATTTCCTAAATATCTGTTGAAAACAACGCTATTGGCAACAACTTGATTGTTACTTGATTTTGAGTATAAAACTCTACCATTTAGAGTAAAGTTATCCGCTACTTTCAAAGAGGCGTTTAATTTACTTGTAAAGCGTTGGTAACCTGTAAAGATGGTTATTCCGTCTCCTTTTAAATAACCCAAACTCAAATCAAAAACACCAGTATCACCACCACCACTAATACCTAAAGTATGATTTTGTGTGATTGCATTTTGAAACAACACATCATTCCAATTCGTGTTTTTATACATAATGGTATTACTGGCATTTAATGGATCAGTCATTTCTTGCCATCCTTTTGCTTGTAATCCTTGGATTGTAGTTGCATCCAAATTTGATTTTAATAATGTAGCAAAAGGAGTATTGTTCAATAAGTTATTTCCTGTACCTGCAGGAGTAGCTCCTGTTAACTGACCTAATCTTGCGATACCAGTTGTAGTTGAAAGTCCCGCGATTTCGGCAGCATTATACAATCCTAAACGTTGTAATCTAATGTATTCTCCTGCATCTAAGAAATCATATTTTTTGCCAACTTGACTATTTTGGGTAGAAACATTATAAGTAATTTTAGTTTTACCTGCCTTACCAGTAGATGTTGTGATAATGATTACACCATTTGAAGCACGAGCTCCATAGATTGAGGTAGCTGCCGCATCTTTTAACACTTGTAATGATGCAATATCAAAGGAGTTTATGTCATCAATTTGAGTACGAATCACTCCATCTACGATGTACATAGGTGTTGCACCTGCAGGGTTATCAATAGAAGTTCCACCACGTACTAAAATGTTAGATGCTTTTCCAGGCTGACCTGATGCTGTACGGACTACTAGACCCGTAACATTTCCTTGTAATGATTGCGTAACATTTGAATAAGGAACATTCTCTAAAACTTTTTTATCTAATTTAGATATTGATGTACTTAAAGTTCTTCTGTTTTGAGAACCGTATCCTACAATAAGAACTTCATTCATTTGCTGCCCTACTTCTTTTAAAACTATTGTAAGTGGCGAATTTTTAACTGAAACTTCTTCTTCTTGAAGCCCTATATAGGATACTAATAATGTTGTAACATTGTCTGGAACTTCAAATGTAAAATTTCCGTCAAAATCGGTTTGTGTTGAAATTGTTGTTCCTTTTGCAACAATATTAACTCCAGGTAGAGATTCTCCCTTTTCATTAATAACTTTTCCAGTAATTTTCTTTTGGATTAGTCCTAATTTGATTGTTTCCTTTGTAACGACAGTCTTTTTTTCTAAACGAAAAACGGTTGGTTTAGTTACCGAAGCTGATGCTTGTAAAGTAAAAGCTACTAAAAATAAGGATGTTAATTTCAGAGCTTTCCCTAAGTTTGGGTTAAGCCAGTAATTTTTCGGCTTGCTTTTTGGTAATAAATACATACTTTTGTAATGGTTAGGTTAATAATAATTCTTCCTTCTTGGTTTATTTATTTGTTTTCCAGCTTCGGTTCTTTTATGAAGAACTTGCCAGCAATGTGTACAGCATATGCTGGCTTTTTTTTATGGATAACAAATGAATATTTTATAAAAAAGGGCATTCCCAATTTTGTTGCTTTTGTATGTTGACAATCTTAAAACCTTCTTTTGCCTTTAAGAATATAAATTTCTGCTTTCGTTTTAAGGAAACTTCCTTTACCTATAAAACAATTATTTTAGTTGAAAATAGTACAGCGCAATACTGAAATCCTTTTCTGTGATAGTAATTTTATGCAGCGTTTTGTTTTAACTAAAGTTTTTTCAATTTCTTTTAAGTGAAAAAGTATAAAATAGATTTTGAAAAATAATTTTTAATAGAATTGTTATCCGCGTTATTTATTATCACATCGTAAATATATAAATAAATTTAATAAACACAACGTACTTATTAAATTATTTTAATAATTAAAATTATAGAAGTTATTTTAATTATTTATTAATGGGGATAACATTTTCTCTTTTATAACACAACATGCCCCAATAACTCCAGCGCGACGGCCTAGAGTTGATTTTTTAAGTTTCATATCTCGGTTTACTAAACCTAAAGAGTATTTCTTTAATCCAGATTGAATCGGCAATAAGACGTAATCACCCAATTGAGAAAAATCGCCACCAATTACAAGTAAATCGGGGTTAAAGATATTGAGAAGAATAGAAAGGTAGCGCCCCATTTTCTCGCTCTGTTTTGTAACCAAATCCACACACAAAGGATCTTCTAAGTTAAAAGCTCCTGCAATAATGGCATGATGTTGTAATACAGGCGAGCTATCATCAACTAAAATTTTTGATTGTTTCCCCTCTTTTAGAGCTTTCTTAAATTGATTTACTAGGGACCAACCAGAAATCTCGGTCTCTAGACATCCAAGTTTACCACACTGACACATAATGCCATTATCAAAGATAGTACTGTGACCAAATTCTCCTGAATAACCTGATTTTCCATAATAAAGTTTTCCGTCAGTGATCATTCCAATAGCAACTCCCCAACTGTAATTAAGAAATATTATATTTTGTTCGTCATCAACTACTCCTTCGGAATATTCACCAAAGGTCATCGCTCTGGTATCATTTTCTAAATGAACGGGCATGTCTAATTGTTCTGAAATAATTTCGGTTAATGGTCTGTTTTCGCTAAAGAAATAATTGTAGCTAAACCCTTCCATGGAATTTATACGCCCCGAGAAGTTAATGCAAACACCAACAATCATCTTTTTTTCAACAGAACAATCTTCAACAAATGACTTTATCAAATTACAGAATTCAAAAAGAGATTCTTGCGTATTTTCTAATACAAAAGAGGTCCCTAATTCAATACTGACAAATTCATTTTTAATATTTTGTAGACCAATAGACATACTGGCGATACTGACTTCAACACCTAAAAAGTAAGCACAAGTTGGATTGATACTATATAAGGAAGGTCGTCTACCACCACTATTTGTAATTTTCCCTAGGTCTATGATGTAGCCTTCTGGCAATAACTCGTTAACAGCTTTAGTAACTGTTGGAACACTAGATTGTAGTTCAGCACTTAATTCTGCTATTGTAGCATTACCGACAGACAATAACCTTTTTATGATTGTTTGTCTTAGCATATGCCACTTCTGCCCAGAAAGGCTTTTGTCTTTACTACTGTCTAATAGATCTTTTAAACTCATTATTGTACTTTTTAGATTTAATTTGGATTCATTTACAAACTTACTATATATTTTTCTACACGATGGCTTAAATCTAATTTCACTATATTAAACATCAATAAAATGGAAATTTTAATAAATTAAAGCACAAATTACTCCAATTCCTGTAATAAATGACATACTGTTATTATTAACACCACTTCAACAGAAATAAAATTCTTTGTTAATTTAATAGTACTGTTACAAAGCTACCTAACTAACAAATATAATTCGGCTACTAGTTTCATAGTAGTCCTTAAGTTAAAAAAAAAAATGAAATAATAAATTTACTTGGCAAAGAAAATTCATGAACTTTTGCTCGATTAGTACTTAAGGAATATTTATTAAAATAAATCAGAGGAGCAATAAGGTCCTATTCATTATATATTAGTTTCGATAATTTATCATAAGCAATATAACAAACTAAATAGTTAGGCAAAAGGGTAACGAATTTTAAAAAACCACTAAAATACTACCTTGACAATTTGAGTAATACACAACATGATCTCAGGTTCATTAAAATTATTCCTTCCTCATCTTAGCGAACAATTACCAAATAACAATATTTTTTCACTAACTTATTGATAATTAGAAACCTAAATTAGACATAGCAAACTGAAATAAAATAATACTTAAATAGAAATAATAAAAATTACAATATTGAAACGGTGATTATCGTCGTTAAATAAACATTTTTCAATCAAATTAATTCATATTATCTTTTAATAAAGATAATAACGAAACAATGAGAGCATACACAAACATTTCTACTATCATTATTTTTTTTAATAAAACGTACCATTATTTTGAGCTTTTATACAGAAATCAATTTAATAGCAATCATTTTTAATCCTATTTCTTTTTAAAGTATAAAGTTGAACTTCATTTACGAAACAATAAATTTCATTACGTATTTTTGTCGTTTTTGTAAGATAAAATGTCTGTTGTTACGAAAATTACTTTGTTAAAATATAAAAAGAACTACTTATTGTAATACTATTCCATTCTTTAAAGCGTTTTGCACAGGCGAAGCTAATATTTGGTGTTTTGAAAATCATGCAGGATTAGACTTTAATAGTGCTAGTCCAATAGCTCTAAAAGATGGGGAATTAATTACTTTAGAAGGCTGCAAAACCACTTCAAATGCAAGTGCGCAGTTAATGTTTTATAATGATGGTGTCTCCGTTTGGAACAAAAAATGTCAGACAATGCTAGTCTAATTATTACCGACGAAAATATGAGAGCGGAATGAGGAAAAAGAGTGAGAAAATGTCCAAAAAACCACAAAAACCACTTTATAATTAAAAGCATAAATACTAATAATCAATACTTTATAAAACAATAAGAATGGAAGTTCAATTTTCACAACCCTTGAAGTCACGGGTTCAAATCCCGTCCTCGCTACAAAAATAAACCCTTAAACATCAATTGTTTAAGGGTTTGTTTTTGGAATAAATTCCACACTTAGTGAGGAATCAGAGTGATGAAATTAAATAAAACACTAAGGTACCACCTTAATAATGTGAATAATACGAAACCAGACCTCAGGTTAAATTACACTAGTCCTTTTTTTATTTTCATTTTTATATCAAGAAAAAAGAGTGAAATCTGGCATAAAAAACTGTACCAAAATAGAAATATTAAAAAAAAAAATAACGGCGATTATCGCCGTCAATAAAACATTTTACAAACAAAGTAGGACATAGCATCTTTTCATCATGAAGAATGGAATCATCTGACCCGTTCTGGATAATCTGTAATAATCCCATCAACCTTGAGTTTGATCATTTGTTTAATGTTCTCTTTTTCGTTTACCGTCCAGGGGATTAACCTCATCTTCTTTTGTTTTATCGAATCTACAAACGCTTTATTCTTCACCAATTTAAAATTGGGGCTATAAATCTCCGGGGTAAAATTCAGTTTAGTCATATTTTTAGAAATTCCTTCATTAGAGACTAAATACGCTAATTCCACTTTTGGATAAATTCGGTTCATTTCATTTAGAATATTTTCATCAAAGGACTGAATATTCATTTTCTTCTTAATTCCTTTTTCCTGAATAACATCCATCACCATTTTAATAAATTTTAAAGGCTTCGGTTGCGATTTGTCATATTCCGATACGATTGATTTTATTTCAATATTATATTTTACCGATGGAATATTCTGTGATTTCACATAACTTTCAACGCTATCAATCACTTCAGAAAGTAAGGGTTTATAACTTTTCATTTTTTCTTGTTCCGGAAAGTTTTTGTTTCCTTTAGACCCTATATCAAACATCCTGATCCTATCATAAGTCATTTCATAAAGATTGAAGTTTTTCTCTTCTGCTTTAGAAATAGATTTTCCCGAAGGTGTTAGTACATATAATGAAGACATATAAGGCTCATGCGAAACGACTACTTTTCCATCTTTCGAAATCACTACATCCATTTCGATAACATCCACCCCTTTTTCTATTGCCTTTAAAAAAGCCGAAATACTATTTTCTGGGGAATGTCCGCGTTGACCACGATGGCCTTGAACTTCAATTTCAGAAGAATCTACTCTATTTTCGTTGACTGCTTTTTTGTCTTCAGTAATTGATTTGCAGGATGTGCTTGCAATAATGATACAGACTAATAATATTTTATAAAATTTCATTTTTTTGATTTTATAATTAATTCGTCAACCTGAACCTGATATAAAATTAAACAGGCTCAGATTAACTATTAAAAATGCTTTAAATAAAGATTACTACTCGTTATTTTGCGTTTTCCAACCTATAACTACTGTTTGCGTCGAATGTTTTTCCGAACATATTCGTGGCTTTTATTTCGATACGATGTTCACCAGTTTCTAGATTAGTTGGAATTTTCCCTCTCCAAAGATGCTTGCTCGCTATAGGATTAGAGGAGCGTCTTCCTGGAATTAATTCTTCAGAAAGATCCCATTCATAAACATCAATCGCATAGGTTGGATCTATTTCTTCTATATATTCCATTACTTTCCATTCGCCTTTGTCAACACGATATTTTACAGAATCATCCTTACTTCCCATAAAGAAATTCACATAAATACCCGCTTTGGTTCCTCGCCCTTTAGCTACTACTTTGGGTGCGAAAATTTCCATCTGGAATTCTTTCGGCTTCCCAGCTACTTTATAATCAAGGCTGTATTCGTTTCCGTTGAAACGAATAAAAGCATAGCCTTTTGGTGTACCATCACGCATGGTCGAAACTGGAATTCCCGCTTCATTGAGTTTTCCGGAATACCAATCTCCAGAAGTTGTGCCAACATTATACTCATGATGCTGTTTTTCCCGTTGCCATCCTTCTTTTTTGTTGAAAAAATCCTGACGTTGGATATGGGTATGTGCCGATAGCGAAAGAGTGTTAGGGAAATCTTTCAAAATTTCAAATAATCGTGCACGGTCTTTGTCCCTGAACGTATCTTCTTCGCTAGGCTCTGTTAACGGAATATGGAAAGCCAAAACAATCAGGTAATCTTTAGGAACCTTGTTAAGATCATTCTCAATAAACTTTAGTTGATCTTCCGTGAATCCGCCCCAATACCCTTTCCCGTCTCGAGGATCAGGATACAGAATATCGTCTAGAATTATAAAATGCGTTTTCGCATAATTAAAGGCATAATTTGCAGGTCCAAAATGAGCCTCGAAGGTTTCATCGGCCATTTTATCGCTTTTTGCATCAAAATTCAAGTCGTGATTTCCAATGACATTATACCAAGGAATCCCTATTTTTTTTACCGTTTGAATATAGGGGTTGAACAAGTTCAGGTCATTTCCGACCAAATCTCCCAAACTTAATCCAAAAGGAACATTTTTAATTCCTTCTACCTCCGCAACAATTCCTTTTGCAAAAAAGGCTACTTCCTCTTCTGTATAAGGCTGAGGATCTCCGAAAACAAGTGCCGTAAACTCCTCCTTTTCTTCCTGTTTGATCAAACCAAAATCTACTGATTTTGGAAGTTTTCCAGTGGGAACAACACCCTTAAATTTTAATTCAGGAGAACCGTTAGGTTTATAATTGTAAAAGAACAGGGGTAAATTGTTTTCACTCACATTAATTCTATAATTCGATGGTTTTATTACCGAAATAATTTGATCGTCAGCAAGGGGTAATTCATATTTACCCTTTTTATCTGTAAGGACAACCTCGACACCATTGGTAACAGCAACATTGGGAATTCCATTTTCCTTACGATCCTTTTTGGCGTTTTGATTAGCATCCTCAAAAACATAACCCTGAACATTTGATTGCGCTGCAATTCCTATTGAAAATAGCAAAACGCAAATTGATACTATTGATTTCTTCATTTACTTATTTTTAAAATATTAGTTATCCCACCAAACTTTAGTATTAATAGCATCACTGCCGCCCAAGAGTTCTAGAGCTTTACGATAATTGTCAGCATTATTTATTTGAACATCCGTATTATACATAAACCTTGAAGGCATTTCACCGTTGTTTTCCATTGCCTCTGTTTTAGGAAGGACTGGAAATCCAGTTCGTCTGTATTCAAACCATTGCTGATAATCAACAAAATAAAGAGCATAATACTTCTGAAGCATTATTCTTTCTAAAGTTCCATTATAAATTGCCATTGGGTTGTCAAAATAATCTGCTGGCACCACCGCATCCAGTTGCTCCATTGCTGCTTTTACTCCTTTGATGTAATGCTCTTCTGGGTTTGCAATAAATCCTTTTTGAGCGACTTCTGCTTTAATAAATTCCACTTCAGAATAGGGTAAAACAACTATTTTCATTGGATTTGTTACTTGTGCTATATTGAAAGTCGAAGCGTCATATTTAAATTGAGATTCGGCACCTTCATAGGCGCTAGGAATTCCTTTGTAACCTATTGGCTTACTATTAAAATCACTGGCAATAGTCGCAATAATAGGTCTCCTTGGGTCTTCTAATAGATTCAGGTTGTCAATAAAAAACTCCCCTATTTTTACACTCAACCTGAAATCCTGAGGTCTTCCCCAAGGAGATACATTTGGCGTAACACCACTTACATGAAGTATTGCCGATTCTTGGGTATTTACAAAAACAGGATACTGGGTCGGATTCTGAATCATGCTTGCAAGTTTTTGAAAAGCATTCGTTTCAGTTCTATTCGAGATTCGCAATAATAATCTTAGATGCAATGAGTTCGTGAATTTTTGCCACTTTTTGACATCGTTTTTAAAAAGAATATCATCGGCATAAACCATTGCAATTTTAGGATTATATAGATTATTTGCCCTTTCTAAATCGGCAAGAATGGTTTGATAAATGAATTCCTGTGAATCAAATTTAGGGTAAAAATTTCCTTCTTCACCATTCACCGCCTCTGTCATAGGTACAGGCCCAAATATATCAGTTAAATTGGCGTATGCTAATGCTTGTAAAGTGAGAGCAATTGCTTCGTAATTAGGATCCTCCGCTTTAACAGATGCTAATCGCATTTCCTTTATATTGTTCAACCAACGGTAATACCAGTACCAAGAAGAATTTCCAATACTTTGACTGACATCATATCTGTGCAATCCTCCTGAAACGCTTGGAAAAGGCAAGGAAACTTGCATTAAATCGAAAGTAATACTTGCGCTTCTGTCGGCATTATGAGTCGCTAATCCATAAATAATAGGATTAAGCAAGGTGCCAGGACTAATTTGAGCAATTCGGTTTGGGTCTTCGTTGATTTCTTCAAAATCCTTAGTACAAGCTAGACTCATAAAAAGGAGCGTCAGACTAAGTGATAAAATTTTAATTTTTTTCATCTTTATGTTTTTTAAAAGTTCACTTTTAAGTTCATTCCGTATGATGCAGGAGAAGGCATTTGTCCCATTTCAATACCAGGTAAAATAGTATCTCCATTTAAGGCAGCGGTTTCAGGATCATAAATTGGAAAATCTGAAATTGTTGCTAAATTTGATCCGAATATAGAAATGTCCATACCCAATATCCCCGACTTTCCTAAAAACCGCTTTGGCAAACTGTATTTCACACTTACTTCCCTTAATTTAAGGAAAGACGCGGCAAACGAATTCGATTCGATATTTGCCCTTCTATAGTAGCGGTTATACCAGTCAGGGGTAATTGCTTCTGTGGTATTAGGAGAATAACTTCCATCCGCATTTAGCACTACACCTTCACCCACTATAACACCTTCTTCACGCCCTTCTAAGTTGGACTTTAATTTCCCTTGTTGCGTTAATTTATGATGCGTTTGAGAATATATTATTCCCCCATATTGTCCATCTATCATTACATTCAAAGTGACATTCCCTAATTTAAAACTATTTAAAAGTCCCGCTTTCCAGTCTGGACTAGCATCCCCAATTAGTTGTATTTCATCAGGATAAGCGGGTAGTCCTTTACTGTCATAAACAATTTCACCCTCTGGAGACCGAACAAAACCATATCCATAAATAGCAGTTGTTGTACCGCCTACTTTTGCAATAAGAGTTGCTGTACCTCCTGAACCAATTTCCTGTTGTCCATTAATCCCATCAGCTAATTCTAAAACTTTATTCCAGTTTTTAGACCAAGTTAAAGTAGAGCTCCAGCTAAAATTATTCGCTTTAATTATTTTTCCGGTCATAGTTAATTCTACTCCCTGATTTTTAACCACCCCAGAATTTAAAACCCCAGAACTGTAACCCGTTGTTATATCAAGTGGTACGGAAATAATTTGATTTTTTGTAAGCGTTTGGTATACTGTAGCATCAAAATTTAGCCTGTTATTAAACAACTTTGATTCCAAACCAGTTTCATAACTAGTGGTGATTTCTGGTTTAAAATTCGCATTATATAATGTGGTGGGCACTGTCGCAGAACTAGGAAAAGCATTTTGACTGTAGTATTTACTTGTCTTATACGGATCTGTATCAGTACCAACTTGAGCATAGGAGAACCTATATTTTAGATAATTTACGGCAGAAGGTAAATTAAGTATTTCAGAAAGAATAAAACTTGTATTTATCGACGGATAAAAGAAGGAGTTATTCTCTACTGGAAGTGTGCTCGACCAATCATTCCTTCCTGTTAGATCTAGGAATATTTTTTTGTCAAAAGACAGGGAAAATAAACCATACAAACTGTTCACTTTTTTATTCCTGTCGTGAGTTGTAATAATAGCATTGCTTACCCCATTTGCCAATTTATAAACTCCAGGCACAACTAGCCCTTCAACAGAAGCATCTGTTCGGCGGTACTTATAAGTCATGGAATTTCCTCCTGCTGAAAATGACAAACCTAATTTCTTGGTTAAATCTTTATTATAAGTAAGTAAGAAATCCGAATTAACCTCAACTTTATTGATGTCTTGAGATTGATAATATCCCTTAGCATATCGGTTGATACTATATGGTCTTTTTTGTTCCCTATCCTGACTATACGTATTTAAAGAAGTCCTTAACATTAACTTCAGATTGGTAGAAAGATCTATATTGGCAAAAACATTTCCAACAATTTGATCACTTAGCAATGGATTTGTTGCTTCATATGCTATCAGGTACGGATTATCGATATAAGAACTAAAAGGTGCTATTTTTTGAATGTCCTTTTGTCCGTCTAACCATATTGGGCGGTACCAGTCCAAATCGATATTTGGGTTTTGAAAGATCATAAAATAGGCCGCCGAACCGTTATTATATCCAGTTCCAGGTAAATTTTGGCTATTCCTATTGTTGTAATTAATGACTGATCCAATTTTTATTTTTTTAGAAATTTGATAGTTGGCATTAATAGAGGCAGTGATTCTTTCGAACCCAGTATTAGGCATAATCCATTCGTTTTTTTGATAGCCGATAGAAGCTCTCATAGAACCATTTTTATCACCACCTTGTAGCGTAATATTGTTGTTAGTCGTAATTCCTGTTCGCCAGAAATTCTTTCTATTGTTTTTATAAGGCTGCCATAATTGTCTTTCTTTAGATTGACCTTGTAGTTCAGGGTCATATTGGTAGAAAAATTGCCCTTCAAATTTAGGCCCCCAAGCACTACTTGTACTGCCTGTATTTCCACCGTCTGCAGAACTTCCGTAGGAATAATAAGGATCACCATTACTGTCAAAAGATTTTCCCGTTCCTTGTCCATATTCATATTGATAATCGGGCCATCTTTGAATAATATCTAAGCTTACGCTGGAATTGTAAGTAACGCCCAAACCTTTTGTTTTTTTACCTGATTTTGTAGTGATAATCAATGCTCCATTGGCCGCTCTACTCCCATAAAGAGCTGTAGCTCCAGGGCCTTTTAACACGGTGACATTTTCAATGTCGTTTGCATTTATATCTGAAATACCATTCCCATAATCTATTGGAGAATCGTCCCCAGTATAAGCACTTGAAGACCCAGAAGTTGTCATTTCATTATTTATGGGAACGCCATCAATTACAATTAAAGCATTGTTTCCGTTCGGATTAAGAGAATTGTTCCCTCTTAATGTTATTTGTTGGGAATTAATCGGACCTGATCCGGACGATATGATATTAAGTCCAGCAACTTTTCCTTTTAAACCAGAAGACCAGTTATTGGGAACCGCTTGATTTAAAATATCTGAACCAATAGTGGCTTGTGAAAAACCCAATCTCTTTTCTTCCCTCTTAATTCCCAGAGCCGTTACAATCACTTCATCGAGTTTATTGGTGTCTTCCGTCAATATGATTTCCTGAAATCCAGAACTATTGGCTACTACCTCTTTATCTTCAAATCCCATAAAGGAGACAATTAATGTAGTAGATATCCCAGAAAGCTTTAAACTAAACTTACCATCAAAATCGGTAAGAGTACCATTATTGGTTCCTTTTTCCTTTACCATTGCACCAGGCAAAGGCAATCCTTCTTGATCCAATACGATACCTCTCGAAATTTGCTGCGCTACATCCATTTTAATTACTGAAATGGTATTGTTTAATTTTTTAAATCGAAAACCAGTTAATGCACTTATTCTGCTTAAAACAGCTGTAAGGTTCTGGTTTTTTACAATTAAAGTTAGATGTTGTTTTGAAGATGAAATTTTATCATCGAAAACAAAGGTAACGTCGGTTTTATCTTCAATCGACACAAATACTTCTGTGATCAAGACATTCTTTAGATCAAAAGAAAGGTTTGCTTCATTTGAAATCGAATAATTTACTGGTGAAGCAAATGCTCCAGAAGCTAAAAAGAAGCAGCATAATCGAAAAATAAACATTTTTGACTTGAAGCTCAAATATTGTTGTACTTTTATATTCATTGTAATTGGCTATAAATTATTTATTTGTAGTCTGTTTTTAAATCTGCCCATTTCTGTTCCAGCAGAACTGGGCTTTTTGTTCTATAATCGGCAATTCACTTTTTTTGTTTTTCTCTTATAAGGATTTGGTTTTTAGTTAAAAAATCGATTTCGAGTTCCTTTACAATAGCGATGCTTTTAAGAACATTGCTTAATTTTTCGTCTTTAAATTTTCCAGATATTGTCATTTCCTTTAATTTCTTATTAGAAAAATTTATTTTGATATCATACCAATTTTCAAGGATTTTTGCAGCATCACCCAAACTAATATTGTTGAGCACAATTGTGTTTCTGGTCCAGGCGTTAAAATCTTCGCTATTGCCTTTTGAAAGCACAGCTTGACTTCCTGCTATAAAGCTTAGTTGTTGGTTTTTTGTTAGAACTATTTTTTTTGAAATTTCTTTTATATCCACTTCCACTTTACCGCTGTTCACACTCACCTTGGTTCTGCTGTTTTTATAAGCTTCAATATTAAATGAAGTTCCCAAAACCCGGGTTGTAATTTTGTCTGTTTTGACTAAAAATGGTTTCTCGGGGTTTTTCACGACCTCAAAATACGCCTCGCCAGTAAGTTGAAGTTCCCTACTATTTTTGAAGTCTTTTAAATAGCTGATACTGCTGTTCGAGTTAAGGAAAACGAGACTTCCATCAGGTAAATGAATGGTCTTCTTTTCTCCTTTGACAGCAACTACCGATATATTTTCATTTTTTAATAGACTGTTTCCTAAAAATGGAATCCCTATTAAGATGAGTACTATAGCTGCTATTTTTAAGGCTGTGGAATATAGAGGTAATATCCTCTTTTTGGGCTTGCCGATTTTGGCGTTTATTTTTTTTAAGAGAAAATTCCTTTTTTCATCTGTAAAAGTATAGGGAATGACTTGACCATTGTCCTGGAGCTTTTTGAAGAATTCTTCCACCGCCTGTTGCTCTCCCCAAGAACATTTGTTTTGGGCATATTTTTTTGCCAATTGTATAAACTCGTCTTTTTGCACTTGATGTCTTTTGACAGATAGTCACATTTTTCAAAGCATCTACGTAGCCTGAAACTGAGTCATAACGTTTTGGTAATATCGCAGATCTCTATTTACATTAAAGAAACATTCCCGTAATAAGAACCGCTAGATGATAGGTGCCAATGGTTGCTTTTAAATGTTTCAAAGCATTACTAATGTGCTTTTCCACCGTTCGGACAGAGATGTCTAATTGTTCGGCGATTTCAGCACTAGAATAATCCTCAAAACGGCTGAGCATAAAAACCTCTTGACATTTGGGAGGAAGTTTTTTTATTTCATTAAAAATATCTTTTTCAAACTCCTTATATTCCAAGTCTTTTTCGGTCTTAAAAGTATTGGGAATATTGTGAAGGATTTCTATATGCACAGGGCTGAATTTCAAATCCCTTATGTGATTTGCAATTTTATATTTCACTGATTTTATTAAATAAGCTTCCAAATTTAGAATATTTGCATCATTGGACTTCTCCCATAAACTGATGAAAATTTCCTGAACAATGTCCTCAGCTATTTTTTCGTCATTATATATCTTAAAAGCATAGGCAAAAAGCCTTTTCCAATAGCGGTCAAAAATCACTTCAAAGGCTTGTTTATTGCCTTCTTTTACATATTGTTGCAGTTCACTGTCGCATAAATTTGAAAGTGTGGTTTTCATTTTTTGTGGATTTTTACAAATGAAAACAATCATATAGAAGGAAAGGAACCATTAAGTTTAAGATTTAGTTACCTAAAGATTATTAATTTAAAATGATTCCTTTTGTGATTTCGGGAATTTAGAATAGTTTCATATTATTTTTTAAATGAAGGTTAAACTGAGTTTATAAAAGCTGTTTGGGGCCGACTCGGTAGAGTGAGGAAAAAGAGTGAGGAAAAGTGAAAAATACGACATAAACCAATTTATGCTCAAAAACATAATCATTAATAATCAGCACTTTATAAAGCAACAGGAGTTATATTTCAATTTTCATAACCCTGAGGTCACGGG
>NZ_AHKF01000003.1 GCF_000252125.1 Flavobacterium frigoris PS1
GTATTTATTAGAAAGTTTCTCCTCCCCGCCGAAGGGGAGAAAAGTGTACATAAGCTTACGGGTTATTAGTACTACTCGACTATGACATTACTGCCTTTACATCTATAGCCTATCAACGTAGTCATCTCCTACGACCCTTAAAAGAAATCTCATCTTGTGGTGGGTTTCGCGCTTATATGCTTTCAGCGCTTATCCCTTCCAAACGTAGCTACTCTGCGGTGCCACTGGCGTGACAACAGATACACTAGAGGTTTGTCCAATTCGGTCCTCTCGTACTAGAATCAGATCCACTCAAATTTCTTGCGCCCACAGTAGATAGAGACCGAACTGTCTCACGACGTTCTGAACCCAGCTCGCGTGCCACTTTAATGGGCGAACAGCCCAACCCTTGGGACCTTCTCCAGCCCCAGGATGTGACGAGCCGACATCGAGGTGCCAAACCCCCCCGTCGATATGAGCTCTTGGGGGAGATCAGCCTGTTATCCCCGGCGTACCTTTTATCCTTTGAGCGATGGCCCTTCCATGCGGAACCACCGGATCACTATGCTCTACTTTCGTACCTGATCGACCTGTATGTCTCTCAGTCAAGCTCCCTTATGCCATTGCACTCTACGCACGGTTACCAAGCGTACTGAGGGAACCTTTAGAAGCCTCCGTTACTCTTTTGGAGGCGACCACCCCAGTCAAACTACCCACCAAGCAATGTCCCCCGCAAACGCGGGGTTAGGCCTCAGATAAACAAAGGGTTGTATTTCAACAATGACTCCACAACGCCTAGCGACGCCACTTCACAGTCTCCAACCTATCCTACACATCATTTATCCAAGGTCAATACTAAGCTATAGTAAAGGTGCACAGGGTCTTTTCGTCCCACTGCGGGTAAGCGGCATCTTCACCGCTACTACAATTTCACCGAGCTCATGGCTGAGACAGTGTCCAGATCGTTACACCATTCGTGCAGGTCGGAACTTACCCGACAAGGAATTTCGCTACCTTAGGACCGTTATAGTTACGGCCGCCGTTTACTGGGGCTTCATTTCAATGCTTCTCCGAAGATAACATCTCCACTTAACCTTCCAGCACCGGGCAGGTGTCAGGCCCTATACTTCATCTTACGATTTTGCAGAGCCCTGTGTTTTTGATAAACAGTCGCCTGGACCTCTTCACTGCGGCCAGCATTGCTGCTGGCGACCCTTCTCCCGAAGTTACGGGTCTATTTTGCCTAATTCCTTAGCCATGAATCTCTCGAGCACCTTAGAATTCTCATCTCGACTACCTGTGTCGGTTTGCGGTACGGGTACTATTAACCTGAAGTTTAGAGGTTTTTCTTGGAAGCCCTTAGGTGCACTATCTCTTTGTCCGAAGACGCCGAGTACTATCGTATTTCCCCAAAACCCGTGGATTTGCCTGCGGGTCTTATAGGTAGGTACTTCAACGAACTATTCCGTCAGTTCGCGGCACTTTCATCACTCCGTCACCCCATCACAGTTAACAGTAGTACGGGAATATTAACCCGTTGTCCATCGACTGTCCCTTTCGGGTTCGCCTTAGGTCCCGACTAACCCACAGCTGATTAGCATAGCTGTGGAAACCTTAGTCTTTCGGTGTGCGGGTTTCTCGCCCGCATTATCGTTACTTATGCCTACATTTTCTTTTCTAACCGGTCCAGCAGGCCTTACGACTCACCTTCTACCCTGTTAGAATGCTCCCCTACCACTTAGAGTAAACTCTAAATCCATAGCTTCGGTAATATACTTATGCCCGATTATTATCCATGCTCGTCCGCTCGACTAGTGAGCTGTTACGCACTCTTTAAATGAATGGCTGCTTCCAAGCCAACATCCTAGCTGTCTATGCAGACAAACCTCGTTCTTTCAACTTAGTATATATTTGGGGACCTTAGCTGATGGTCTGGGTTCTTTCCCTCTCGGACTTGGACCTTAGCACCCAAGCCCTCACTGTTAGTGAACATTATATAGCATTCGGAGTTTGTCAGGAATTGGTAGGCGGTGAAGCCCCCGCATCCAATCAGTAGCTCTACCTCTATATAACTTTATAACTAACGCTGCACCTAAATGCATTTCGGGGAGTACGAGCTATTTCCGAGTTTGATTGGCCTTTCACCCCTACCCACAGATCATCCCAAGACTTTTCAACGTCAACGGGTTCGGTCCTCCACTATGTGTTACCACAGCTTCAACCTGTCCATGGGTAGATCACACGGTTTCGCGTCTAACACTACTGACTAAAGCGCCCTATTCAGACTCGCTTTCGCTACGGATCCGTGGCTTAACCACTTATCCTTGCCAGCAACGTTAACTCGTAGGCTCATTATGCAAAAGGCACGCCGTCACCCCACGAAGGGGCTCCGACCGCTTGTAAGCGTATGGTTTCAGGATCTATTTCACTCCGTTATTCACGGTTCTTTTCACCTTTCCCTCACGGTACTGGTTCACTATCGGTCTCTCAGGAGTATTTAGCCTTAGCGGATGGTCCCGCCAAATTCAGACAGGATTTCTCGTGTCCCGCCCTACTCAGGATACCACTATCAATTATATCACTTACCTATACAGGACTATCACCCTCTTTGGTTCTACTTTCCAGTAGATTCTAGTTCGTTTTACATTGAATGTCGTGGTCCTACAACCCCAATATTGCCGTAACAACATTGGTTTGGGCTAATCCGCGTTCGCTCGCCACTACTTACGGAATCACTTTTGTTTTCTTCTCCTCCGCCTACTTAGATGTTTCAGTTCAGCGGGTTTGCCCACCCGTAGGTGTACTATGTCTTCAACATAGTGGGTTGCCCCATTCAGGTATCTACGGATCAATCGGTGTGTGCCCGTCCCCGTAGCTTTTCGCAGCTTATCACGCCTTTCATCGCCTCTGAGAGCCAAGGCATCCCCCATACGCCCTTATTTTGCTTATTGTACCAACATTCAATTAAGAATGCCGTTCTTTCTCTGCTTGATATTACTATCTAACAGAAAATGCTTTCTACTTTTTAATATTTTTCTTATCTCAATATGTCAATGAACTTCTTTGTTGAATACAATTCAACAATCGTGGAGAATAACGGAGTCGAACCGTTGACCTCCTGCGTGCAAGGCAGGCGCTCTAGCCAGCTGAGCTAATCCCCCAATTTATTTCTGAATTGTGAATTAATTAAGCATGAATCTTTGATTCATGATTTCTCAACTCCAGATTTCTTCTTTTTATTTAAGTTTAAATAGTTGTCTCGGACAGACTCGAACTGTCGACCCCTACATTATCAGTGTAGTACTCTAACCAGCTGAGCTACGAGACACTCTTATTCTTAAATTGTATTATTTGAACTAACAGCAAGAGTAATAAATTCTTAATCTTTGTTTCCGATTTCTCTTTTCGTCTCTTTCCCAAGCGTGCTTATAAATAAGCTAACACTTAGGCTCTAGAAAGGAGGTGTTCCAGCCGCACCTTCCGGTACGGCTACCTTGTTACGACTTAGCCCTAGTTACCAGTTTTACCCTAGGCAGCTCCTTGCGGTCACCGACTTCAGGCACCCCCAGCTTCCATGGCTTGACGGGCGGTGTGTACAAGGCCCGGGAACGTATTCACCGGATCATGGCTGATATCCGATTACTAGCGATTCCAGCTTCACGGAGTCGAGTTGCAGACTCCGATCCGAACTGTGACCGGTTTTGTAGATTCGCTCCTGGTCACCCAGTGGCTGCTCTCTGTACCGGCCATTGTAGCACGTGTGTAGCCCAAGGCGTAAGGGCCGTGATGATTTGACGTCATCCCCACCTTCCTCACAGTTTGCACTGGCAGTCTCGTTAGAGTTCCCGACATGACTCGCTGGCAACTAACAACAGGGGTTGCGCTCGTTATAGGACTTAACCTGACACCTCACGGCACGAGCTGACGACAACCATGCAGCACCTTGTAATTTGTCTTGCGAAAGATCTGTTTCCAAACCGGTCAAACTACATTTAAGCCTTGGTAAGGTTCCTCGCGTATCATCGAATTAAACCACATGCTCCACCGCTTGTGCGGGCCCCCGTCAATTCCTTTGAGTTTCAAACTTGCGTTCGTACTCCCCAGGTGGGATACTTATCACTTTCGCTTAGCCACTGAGATTGCTCCCAACAGCTAGTATCCATCGTTTACGGCGTGGACTACCAGGGTATCTAATCCTGTTCGCTACCCACGCTTTCGTCCATCAGCGTCAATATATTAGTAGTAACCTGCCTTCGCAATTGGTATTCCATGTAATCTCTAAGCATTTCACCGCTACACTACATATTCTAGTTACTTCCTAATAATTCAAGTCAGACAGTATCAATGGCCGTTCCACCGTTGAGCGATGGGCTTTCACCACTGACTTATCTGACCGCCTACGGACCCTTTAAACCCAATGATTCCGGATAACGCTTGGATCCTCCGTATTACCGCGGCTGCTGGCACGGAGTTAGCCGATCCTTATTCTTACAGTACCGTCAAGCCTCTACACGTAGAGGTGTTTCTTCCTGTATAAAAGCAGTTTACAATCCATAGGACCGTCATCCTGCACGCGGCATGGCTGGATCAGGCTTGCGCCCATTGTCCAATATTCCTCACTGCTGCCTCCCGTAGGAGTCTGGTCCGTGTCTCAGTACCAGTGTGGGGGATCTCCCTCTCAGGACCCCTACCCATCGTAGCCTTGGTATGCCGTTACCATACCAACTAGCTAATGGGACGCATGCTCATCTTTCACCGATAAATCTTTAATTATAAAATGATGCCATTCTATAATACTATAAGGTATTAATCCAAATTTCTCTGGGCTATCCCTTTGTGAAAGGTAGATTGCATACGCGTTACGCACCCGTGCGCCGGTCTCAGAGAAGCAAGCTTCTCCTACCCCTCGACTTGCATGTGTTAAGCCTGCCGCTAGCGTTCATCCTGAGCCAGGATCAAACTCTTCATCGTATATTATGCGAATCAAATTACTTTGATTCTATTTATTTTTGACTGAAGATCTATCGGTTTTTTCAAATCTCGCGATTCTATTACTCTTTATTCTTTTGTCTTAAGATCTCTCTTAAAACGGCTGTCAATTCAATATGTCTAGGAACGTGTCTTATCTTGTTTTGCCTCCCCGTTACAACACTTAGCGTGTTTCCCGAAGCGGCTGCAAAAGTACAACTTCTTTTTAATCTCGCAAGTGTTTTTTAAAATCTTTTTAAGAAAATTTCGTTTCTCTTTTTCTTCTAAATAAACAAGGTTTCCCCTATTTCACTTACTCAATATGTTAAAGAACTTATTCGTTGTTGCGGGTGCAAAAGTACCACCTTTATTGTATAATTCAAGCTTTTTAAATGCCTTTTTTTGATGTTTTTTTGACTTCGGCTTTAAGCGACTGAAAACCCGTGTTTTGAAAGCAAATGTTTTTTAGACAATTCTAGTCTACTCCTACCAAAGCAGTGCAATTCGACTATTACAACTATATACAATCAGCATCTAGAGATTCCCTGTAATAAAAATCCACTCACACTTCCTCTTGCATTTCCTCAACATAACCCTATTAAACAAGTACCATCATTATACGCGAACCAACTATCAGCATTTAGAACCTATCTAATCCCAAATAAAAAATCAGAAATACTCAAAAGCGACCCCTTACAAATGAAACAAGCCTACGAAATTGTTCTCAATTAATGATTCCAATCAAAATACTACCGACAGACACCCAAATCTCAACATTAGCATTCAATAGACAAAACGCTAACACTAAAATCAGAGTCCATCCTTTTAAATTAATACCCTATCATCAATACAGAAAAATACTATACATATATACATACACCTATACAAGGAGCTTTAGTTTATTCCAATAAAAATCAAGAGAAATATAGTGACAAAAAAACCGCGTAACACAAACACACATATACAAGAAACCATTATAAGCTTCCCAAGAAACCAGAATCAAACAGCACTCGAAAGCCACAAAAAAAGCGAGTCCTATATACTGAACAACTAAGAAACCCTTAATTATCGACTAACGAATCAATATAACCGAAGAACCAATACTAAGCCATCGGTCTATTACAAGAATCACATACCGATAGCAGAAAAAAAAAAGAAACATTAAGACATTAATTTTAAGAAACAAAAAACATCGAGCCATCTTTTTTCCGACGAACCAACACTTCCTGCCTCACTTTTATCTTTCATTAGGTTTTAGTATTACAAACAATAGAGCGAAATCACAAACGTCGACAACCCTAATTAGCAAACGACCCTAAAATAAAAAAAAGCCATCCGCCGAGGCGAAAAGCTTTTCATTAGTCTAACTACTAAATCTGGTTCGCGTACAAAGACTAACCAAGCAACACAACTAACTGCCGATACTTCATGGGCCAAAAAAAAAGCCTTTCCGTTAAGAAAGGCTTTCCCCAATATTGCGGTCTGGACGGGACTCGAACCCGCGACCCCCTGCGTGACAGGCAGG
>NZ_AHKF01000002.1 GCF_000252125.1 Flavobacterium frigoris PS1
AATATGTTAAAGAACTTATTCGTTGTTGCGGGTGCAAAAGTACCACCTTTATTGTATAATTCAAGCTTTTTAAATGCCTTTTTTTGATGTTTTTTTAACTTTAATTTTAAGATGTTGAAATCGTGATGATTAAAACCACTCCTTTTGTAAATGATTTTGTCCTATCGCTGTCAAAACAAAGCCATATCACCATTATACCACTAAACCATTATAAATTTAAAGTTGCTTACTGCCAAATTATAGTTCCGTATTGGCTCTAATATTCCCTCTTAAAACGAATATCAGCGAACAAAATCACCAAACCAACTGTACAAAGCTCGATTTAAAAGACAATTAACTTTAAATAAAAAATAAAAACAGGCACAGAAGGCTCTATCAAGCTACACAAAACCATTAAAACGCATCCTAAATCTCTTCGCCAAATAAAAGAAATTGGTCTCAATGCCGTAATTAATCAATACAACCATAGCCATATTCCAAAAAATACTGCTTGCTTGAATAAAAATTGAACGGAAGAACCAACTTTTAACCTTATATACCACCATTAAGATCCAGCTAGAACCATTTAATTCATGAGATAGTTGTTTTTTTTTGCTGTTCACCGAGAAAATAAGGTCCTATCTTGGAATAATCTAAAAAGTCTCCAATCAATTATTTCTAATAAAACTACAATACAGGTATATAGCGCCGAAATTAAATAGGGAATTCATTTAGACTACTATTACATTATTTGATAGGGAATCAATTTAATCAATGTGAATTATCGAGAATATGCTTTTTTTTTAAACCAATCTGACTTCTTGATTTTTACTTCAATTTAGGTTGAATTTCGTAGCATATGGATAATTCCAGATACCATTTCCCTGAAGCCAATTACTTGAACCACCCCAGCATTTATTACGCACAAAAAAACCCTATCGGATTAGGATAGGGTTTTCAAAAGAAAGGCGACGACATACTCTCCCACATAACT
>NZ_AHKF01000001.1 GCF_000252125.1 Flavobacterium frigoris PS1
CTTTCCCTACACGACGCTCTTCCGATCTTAGGTTGTATTGTACTTGATGCTGCTGGCACAACTGGAGGAAGTGGAACTGCATTTATTGTTATCACCGATGGAGACAATGTTACACAAGTATTGTCACTGATACTTCTAACGTATAAAGTATAGTCATTTGGAGCCAAGCCTGAAAACGTATTTGAAACTTGATAATTTGTTCCGTCTAAGCTATATTCTGACCCACTTTGGCTCGCAATAGAAATAATACCAAATGTATCTTGGCATGTTGGCTGCACAACACTTGCAGCGATAGGACTTTCATAAAAACTCACTGTAACGTTACCATTACTATAGCAAGGAATTAAAGCCGATGAAGCAACAATAACTGGATTAGGCTCTTTTAAGTTATAATCAATCGAACTATTTCCATACTCCGCAGCACTACTCAATTCAGGACTTAAAAATGAATTAGTAACACTATAATTACTTTCATCGTTTGCCTGGATTGTTAACCCAAAAAACTTAAGATCGCCAGTCGTGTACCCGATCATTGATTTTAACATCTCAACTTCAAATCCGAGATTATAATCCGTAATCCCAATATTATTATTATTAACAGCAAAAGAAGTTGACGGAAATCCTGATGAGGCAGTACCAAGCGAAGTTTTTATCGATTCACCAGATTTCAATTCGATAATATTTGCATAAAAATTGGTTGCCGTTGCATCAGCCGAAATCACCAGACAATAGTCCGCCTGAAAATAAGAATCGAACGCGCTTGGGTTGTTGTTAAAATAATTAAACGCATTTACTTCTGATATATCTGAGACATCTCCAAAATTCGCAGTATTAAACCCTCCGTTTTTCGAATCCAAAAAAAGTAAGATACTTTTATTTGCATTTAACTTCCCTGCTATACCAATAGCTAATTTACTTTCAGCCGCACTAATCTTTACAGAATTGATATACCCCTCTTTTGCATTATTTGATAATGGAGCAGCTAAGAAATTATCTTCCAACGGAGCAGTACCCCAAGCGTCTTCATTTATATCTCCGTCTAAAACCAATGACCTTCTAGTCCTAACAGTTACAGTTTGACCATTACTCAACGTATTAGTTGTATACGTTTTATTGCTAGACATCGTTTGCGCAACAACTCCATCTACAGAAAACTCAAACAACTCGGCTCCACCAACAGCTGAAAAGGTAACTGGAGTACCTAAACACAGTAACTCCGAAGGACTATTAGATGGCGAAACATCAATTGTAACCAGACTAGGAGCTTTATATACCGATGCTACAACCGGCACTCTCGTACTGACATCACTCCCTTGCCTACTTTGAACGTAGTATGTTCTTGTTGTTCTAATGCTTGGACTATAAACATTCCCTGTAAAAACCGGAGTAGGGGCTGTTTGACTAATAAACCATTCTTCAATCTCACCAATATTCGAACTATTAGCATATAAATTAACCTGCACAAAATTTACACCATCCCCACAACTACTCCCAGCTACAGTGGTAGGCGGCGCGAGCTGAGCCTTAGAACTAAGAATCCTAGATGACTTCCTATTCTTTCTAACAGAATCACTTACAGCTCTATTAAACAAAACATTCTTTGTAACGAACGACTCTCCTAGGCTTCCTAAGCTATTCGCTTCTACCTTATTAACCAACAACAAATTAACCAGCAAAAATAAAAGTAATTTATATTTCATATAATCCTATTTGACATTAATACGTAATACCGACTATTAATCTTAATAATTTTTAAAAATAGAAATTTAAATTCAATCTGCGAATGATATTTTAATATAATTTTAACTAATGTATAGCAATAAATCTTAAAATAATGCAAAATTTAATTCGTAACAACAATCTATACACATAATTCTCGACAATCCTAACAGTGACAAAACCTTAATATAGAGATAATTAATAACAAACAAATCTAAGGTCACAAATTCCAATTCACTTACTCAAAAGTGATTAATTAGATTCTAAAAAGCCGACCTATAAAACAAACTTAATCCCAACCAATCCTTGTATGAAACAAGGACAAACTACGTACCAAAAGTTAGGAATAAAATCTGCAGAAAAGGTTAAGAAAAAAAATCCTAAAAGTAACCAATCCCTTTCATCTACAGAATTTAACCTAAGAAGCTTTGCAGTAGATAAGAATAAATCAATATGACAAGCTAAAGCAGAAAAGAAATACGTACTGCCCAACTTTTGATTAGTAGTGATACTGTTATGCAATTATTCGCCAGAACTCACAACTACTCTATAGATCACGATACAAATCGACTCTTAGTCAAGAAGAAAGAGCGCAGTTTTTATTTCAACAATATCTTGACAAAAAAATATCGTTTACCACAGCAACTACGAGAAATCTACAACAACAATAAAAATATAGCTATATTAAATCAGCACATTGATACATAAGTAGAAAAATCTAGATTTCATAAATAAAATGTAGTTACTAATCCCGTAACGGTTAATTATTAATGAATACTAAACTACCTTCATAATCGAAGTACAAATTCTTGTCGAGAATCTTTAATACAAAAATCAAAGCATTCAAAAGATAATTTAGAGATGTTCGAAAAGTTGCCCTTTTTCTTGTTTAGATGGTCTAATATTATTTCTTAATCCGCAATATTAGACTTGATCCCTAAATACTCTAAAATATCAGAATTTTTTACGCACAAAAAAACCCTATCCGATTTGGATAGGGTTTTTTAAAGAAAGGCGACGACATACTCTCCCACATAACTGCAGTACCAT